>NZ_JBVFIR010000004.1:0-698130 GCF_057612605.2 Caballeronia sp. A2-2
ATGCGTGATCGTAGCCAGCCCAATTCCAGTTTTCGCTCAAGCCGCAAGGACGCGCGATATGTTCGCGGAACACGTCAGGCAACGGTTCGCGGAATAGATGGAGCAATGCAAGGGACAACTGATTGATACGCACATCGTTGTATTCCCAATACGTGCCGGGCGATTTCAACGGACGTAGATCGCCTTTCTTGCCGTTCGGTGGATCGCCGAAAGTCACGGCGCGATAATGATCGGCCTGATCGGATAAGCCGAAGCATTCGCCTTGCCATTCGCTCGTTTGCTGAAGCAATTGCGTCCACGTGATGGGCGCGTTGTGCGGGCTTTCAAAGCCAATGCCGCTCACGCGTTTGCGCACGGGTTCATCGGGATCGGGCAGCAAACCGCGATCGAATGCAACGCCCGCCAGAAGCGCAAGATACGTCTTCGCGATGCTGAACGTAAGGTCTGCGCGATCCGGCTCGCCCCATGTCGTCACGATGCGGCCATCCACTGACAATGCGCCTGACACCGGGCCGCGATCGTGCACCGGGCCGAGCAGCTTATTCCACGGCGGCGGATCGTTGACATGCACGCCCCAGTTGCCGTGCACTTCGCGGTCCCACTTCGATTCGTGATCGATCGAAAATTGAATCGCCCGTTGCAGTGCTTCGTTCATATGCGTGTTGTCTCCTTCAACGTACATTTAACCGGCGCTTGGCCCACACCAATGTGAACAGGCTCACGACGGCGGCCATCATCAAATACAGGCCCGGCGCGAGATTGTTGTGCGTCACCGCGATGAGCGATGCCACCGCAAGCGGTGTGAAGCCGCCGAATATCGTGGTGCCGATGTTATAGCCGAACGCCATGCCGGTCGTGCGGGTGGCCGTGGGAAAGAGTCCGGCCATCAATGCGGGAATCGGCGCGAAATAGGTAGCTTTGAGAAGTGCGACCCAGATGACGGCGGCAAGCAGCGTCGGCAGCGACGGATGCGCATTCATGAACATGAAAGCGGGATACACCGTGAGAAAGAAAATCACGCCCGTCACCAGCATGATGCGGATGCGTCCGATCTTGTCCGACAGATGCCCGACCACCGGCACGAGCATCATCATGATGAAGCCTGCGACGAGTGTCGCGATGAAGCCCGACGAAGGCGAAAGGCCGAGTTGCCGTGCGGCGTAGGTCGGCATGTAGAGCAGCATGTAATTCGCGGTCGTCGTGAGCACGAGCGATCCGATTGAAACGAGCAAGCGTTCCTTTTGTGTAGCGAGCATTTCGCGCACGGGTGATTCCACTTTCTCTGCATGCTCGAACTCGGGCGTTTCATCCATGCGTCGCCGGATATAGAGTCCGATAGGACCGATCAGCATGCCGAACAAAAACGGAATACGCCAGCCCCAGTTTTCGAGTTGCGCGGAAGTCAACGTGCTCGTCAATACCGCACCGAACAGCGATGCCAGCAGCGTGCTCGCGCCTTGACTCGAGAATTGCCAGCTTGACATGAAGCCGCTGCGCGCGGGGTTATGTTCGACGAGGAATGCCGTGGAACTGCCGAACTCGCCGCCTGCGGAAAAGCCTTGCAGCAAGCGTGAAACGAAGATGAGCACCGGCGCGGCAAGCCCGATGGACGCATACGGCGGCATCAGCGCGACCATGCCGGTGCCGATTGTCATCATGGTGATGGAGAGCGTGAGCGCAGCCTTGCGGCCATGCCGGTCGCCGTACGAGCCGAGCACCAGCGCGCCGACCGGACGCGCGAGATAAGAGAGCGCGAAGGTGCCGAGCGTGAGCAGCAGCGACACCGTGTGGTCATCGGAAGGAAAGAACAGCTTCGACAACACGCCCGCGAAATAACCGTAGACGACCAGATCGTAGAACTCCAAAGCATTCCCGATCGACGTCGCAACGATAAGGCGAACGATCTTGCTCTGATCGGCCGGCGTGTCGCGCGTAGGCGTGATGGCGGAGGAATCGGTGCTCATTCAATGGCCTCCTGCGTGCTTGCGCGGCAGATGATCGGCGGGGTTGGCTTCGCCTTCTTTCGCGCCTAAATCCCAATACAAACCGGCCATGATGCGCAGCCCTTCTGCTGCAACGGGCCCGAGCAAATGCTCATCGGGCGCGTGCTGCGAGCAGCCCGGATACGAATGCGGAACCCAGAGCGTGGGCATGCCGAGTACATCGGCGAATACATCGTTGGGAAGCGTGCCGCCGAGATTGGGCAGCAGCACGGGCGCATCGCCCGTGGTTCGCGTGAGTGAGCGAATCGCCCATTGCACCCAGGGATTCTCGGGATCGACGCGTGTCGCGGGCATGCCGCGTTCCAGTTCGACTTCGATCATGGGAAAGCCGTGTTCGTCGAGATGACGCCGCACGATCTGCTGCAATTCGAGCCACGGCGTGCCGACGACGAAGCGCAATTGCATATGCGCGAACGCACTCGGCGGAATGGCGTTGACAGGCTTTTCCGGGTTTCCTGTGCGATACGCCAGCACTTCGAGATTGTTCCATCCGAACACGCGCTCGGCGGGCGTGAGTCCGGGTTCGCCGTAGTCCTTATCAACTTCAGGTTCGCCGGGATTGCCGCCAACGGTGATGCCTTTTAGCGCGCGAACAACCGAATCCGGTATCGGTGGTGGACGCAATCCTTCGATAAGAATCTTGCCGTGCGCATCGACCATTGTGGCAATGGCATTCGCCAGCACGATGCCCGGATTGCTCAACAGCCCGCCCCAATTGCCCGAATGATGCGCACCGTCGCGCAGTTTCACATCGAGCTTGAAATTGATAACGCCACGCGAGCCGAGAAAAAGCGTCGGACGATTGGCCGCGAGACGTGGGCCATCGGAGGCGATCAGCACGTCCGCCGCGAGTTCATCGCGCAACTGCTCGCAGACCTTCCAGAGACCCGGCGAGCCGACTTCCTCGCCGGTTTCGAACAGTAGCTTCAGATTGAACCCTAGCCGGCCTTCGCGGGCCTCCAGAACAGCCTTCAGCGCCGCAAGATTGATGCTGTGCTGACCTTTGTTATCCGCCGTGCCGCGTCCGTACCAACGCTCGCCATCCACCGTCACGCGCCACGGCGAGCGGCCTTCGCTCCATTGCGCGTCGTAGCCGCGCACCACGTCGCCGTGACCGTAACCGAGCACGGTCGGAAGATCGTTGCTTTCATGACGATGTGCGATCAGAAACGGTCCCATGCCCTCAATTGGATTGTCGACGATGCGGCATTCAAAGCCCCACGCTTTAAGCGTCGGCATGAGTTCGTCGGTGAGATACGCGCGAAGCAACGCACCACTTTCGGCCTCCTGACTTTCCGTGCGCAGTGCGATACGTCGCTGCAAATCTTCTAGGAACGCGCCGGAATCGAAATAGCGGCTGGCAATCTGAATGGCGGTGTCGCGGGTCACAGGATTCTCCGTCAGAGGAAGCCGATGAATCATGCTGACCTCGCCGATATTTCTGGACAATTACAATATTTCTCACGGACCTTTGCCATTTCGGCAAAGCGCAAACGAAGCGCCGAGTGAATTGGATGCCATGGACCAGACCGCACTGCGCTATTTCCTCGAAGTCGCGAAAAGCGGCTCGTTAAGCCGGGCAAGCGAACGCCTGTTCGTTGCGGTATCGGCGTTGAGCAGACAGATCGGCAAGCTCGAAGAACAGATGGGCACGCCGCTGTTCGAGCGGCGTCCGCGCGGAATGGTGCTGACGGAAGCGGGCAGACTGCTTGCGAGTCATGCGCGACGCAGTCAGTTGGAAGAAGAGCGAATCATCGACGAAATACTGGGATTGAATGCGAGCGGACGCGCGACGATTCGCATTGCGGCATCCGAAGGCGTCGCGCCGGATTTCTTGCCGCAGATGTTCGCGGATTTTCAAAAAACGCATCCACGTGCGCACTTTCAGCTCGATGTCTCCGCGCCATCGCTTGCGACGCAACGCGTGCGCGATGGCACGCACGATATCGCCGTGTGCTTCAGCATGGCGCCCGAAGAAAACGTGCATGTGCAATACACGCAGCGCGCGCCCGTCTTTGCGTTGATGCGGCGCGGTCATCCGCTGGCATTGCATGAGTCGCTATCGCTGGCAGATTTGCTGAAATATCCGCTTGCCATGCACAGTCAGGGCGTGACGCTCAGGCAGTTGTTCGACATTGCGTGCAGCCTCGAGGGACTTGTCTTCGAGCCTGTCTTCGTGAGCAATTACCACGTTGCCCTGCAAAGCTTCGTGCGACGTACGGATGCGATCACCTTGACCGGCTACATCACCGTGTGCGGACGTTTGGAAACCGATGGACTCGCCGCCATTGCGCTGACCAATCCCGAGTTGCATCAACGCAGTTTGCAGATTCAGACGATGGCGGGCCGCACCTTGCCGCAATCGGTTGCGGCGTTCGTCGAACTTTTGAAGCAGTCGATCGATGTCAGATAGGTCGGGCTTTATGCTTGCTATCTAGCAGCCTGTTGAAATATCCTCTTCCCGAGTCATCCGTGCGCAAGGGAGAAACGTTGATCCAAAGAATCGAACGACACTGAGACCAAAAGCGATGCGCGGCCCCGACGGCTATACCGAATCGATGTTCACGATGTCCAGACTGGACGATTTCGTTCCGGCCAATCATCCGCTGCGACCCATTCGCCTGTGGCTGAACGAGGCGCTCACGCGCATGGACGAGGTGTTTTCGCGCATGTACGAGAGCGAGGCCAAGGGCGGTCGCCCGAGCATCGCGCCGGAGAAACTGATACGCGCGCTGTTGTTGCAGGTGCTGTATTCGATTCGCAGCGAGCGCATGCTGATGGAGCAAATCTCTTACAACATGCTGTTTCGATGGTTCGTCGGACTGGCGATGGACGATACGGTCTGGGACCACTCCACCTTCAGCAAGAACCGCGACCGGCTGATGGTCCACGATGTCATGGTCAGCCTGTTCAACGAGACTGTCGAGACGGCGCGCGTGCGAGGTCACCTGTCGGGCGAGCACTTCAGCGTCGACGGCACGCTCATTCAGGCGTGGGCGGGGCACAAGAGTTTCGTGCCCAAGACGAAACCGGATGACGATTCGCCGCCTGAGGGCGGAGGCGGCCCGCAGGAGAACTGGCGCGGCGAGAAACGCAGCAACGACACACACGAATCCAGCACGGACAATCAGGCACGACTGTTCCGCAAGAGTCGTGGCACGGGCGCGGTGCTTTGCTACATGGGTCACGTGCTGACCGATAACCGGCATGGTCTCGTGGTCAACGCTCAGGTCACGCAGGCCAACGGCACGGCCGAACGCGACGCAGCCGCGCAGATGCTTGCCGATGCTGCGCAATTTGCCGGTACGACCATAACGGTCGGTGCCGACAAGAACTACGATACGGCTGGCTTCGTGGCGACGTGTCGCGCGAACAACGTGACACCGCACGTGGCGCAAAACGATGCCCGCGCGGGCGGTTCCGCGATTGACGCTCGAACCACGCGATGGCCCGGCTATGCAATGAGTCAGTGCAAACGCAAATGCATCGAGCAGGTGTTCGGATGGGGCAAGACCGTCGGGCGGATTCGGCAGGCGATGTATCGAGGTCTGAAGCGAGTCGACCAGCTCTTTCTGCTGACTCAGGTGGCGTACAACTTGACCCGCATGCGAACGCTTGCTGCTCGGGCAGCTTGAAAGCGTAAGCGAGAAGCAAAGCGGCATTGGCAGCACTGAATCAAGGAAAAGTTGGCGTCAATTCATTTGGAACAACGCATCGTGCTAGCTCTTACGGATAAACGAGCGCGCGTTCATTTAGGGATATTTCAACGGCCTGTTAGTGCACAAACTCATTGAACGATAAAGCCATGCCGACCCTGCGCCTGATCCTCGGCGATCAACTCAATCCGAACCATAGCTGGTTCAGCCAGCGCGATAAGAACGTGCATTACGTCATGATGGAAGTGCGTCAGGAGACGGACTACGTATTGCATCACGCGCAGAAGATCATCGCCATTTTTGCAGCGATGCGACGCTTTGCAAGTACGTTAAAGAAAGCAGGCCACCACGTTCACTATCTGTCCATCGACGATGCCGCCAACGAGCATTCCATACCTGCGAATCTCGATGCGCTTATTGCCGCGCATAGAATCGATCGCTTCGAATATCAGGCGCCGGACGAATGGCGGCTCGATCATCAACTGGCGCAATACGCGAAGGCGCTGGGCATCGAAACGGCAATGGTCGATTCCGAGCACTTCTACGCCGCACGCGATGAAACCGCGCGCTTTTTCAACGAGCACGGCCACAAGCAATGGCTGATGGAGAACTTCTATCGCCATATGCGCACGTTGCATGGCGTGTTGATGGAAACCGAACATCGGCCAGCGGGTGGCCAATGGAATTTCGACCACGACAATCGCAAGCCGTGGCATGGCGAACCACCTGCGCCGAAAGATACGCGCAGTCATCACGATCATTCGGCGCTATGGAAACATATCGTCGATGCAGGCGTTGAGAGTTTCGGCGCACCGCATGAAAAGCGCATACCGTGGCCGCTCGATCGCGATGAAGCGCTCGAACAACTCGCGCATTTCATGGAGCATTCGCTTCCGCATTTCGGCGCTTGGCAGGACGCGATGAGTGCGCAGGAACCGCGTCTGTTTCATTCATTGCTGTCGTTTGCGCTGAACACGAAGATGTTGAATCCGCGTGAAGTGGTCGAGGCCGCGGAAGAAGCGTATCGCGCGCACAAGGCGGATTTGCCTGCGGTGGAGGGCTTTATTCGGCAGATCATCGGATGGCGTGAGTATGTGCGCGGTGTGTATTGGGCCAATATGCCGGGCTATGCGCGCAAGAATGTTTTTCGTCACAAGCGGCCTTTGCCGCAATGGTTCTGGACCGGCGAGACGCGCATGCGATGCCTCGCTCATGCGGTCGGGCAATCGCTGGACGAGGCGCACGCGCATCATATTCAGCGTTTGATGGTCATTGGCAATTTCGCGTTGCTTGCGGGGTTATCGGTCGAGGAAACGTGCGCGTGGTATCTCGGGGTGTATGTCGATGCATTCGAATGGGTTGAATTGCCGAATACGCTCGGCATGAGTCAGTTTGCGGATGGCGGGTTGATGGCGAGCAAGCCTTATGTTTCGAGCGCGGCGTATATCGACCGGATGAGCGATTACTGCAAGGGATGTGCGTATGATCGTAAAGCGCGGATTGGGGATGATGCGTGCCCGTTTAACGCGCTTTACTGGGATTTTTTTGCGCGCAATGAAGGGACGCTTGGGCGTAATCATCGGGTTACTATGATGTATAAGCAATTGAGTAGGATGTCGGAGGAGGAGCGCGATGCCATCGCTAAGCAGGCTAAGAAGATTAAGGGGTCGTTGGATGGGTTGTGATTGCTTTAGACGGTAGTGCTTGAGTCTTGCAAGGGGCTACTGCAATAAAAGCACAAAAACCAGCAGCCCCTTCCACGACATACACTCACCCAACAACAATACCCTCAACGCAACTCCACCACCTGCCGCTCCGCCGTCTTCTTCCCATTCAACGCCAGCGCCGCAACAAAACTAATCACAGCATTAATGCCAAGCCAAACCCCAACCATCGCGCTACTATGAAACACATGCGTAAGCCAAGTCAGAATCGCCGGCGTAAACCCACCCATCACCGCCGCCGCAACAGCCTGCGCAAAGGCATAACCTGAAGTACGCGCACTCGGCGGCACAAGCTCGACCATCGTCGCGACTTGCACCGCGCTATACGCCGCATAGATAAACGAGAACCACAACTCCACCACCGCGAACTTGAACACAGTGGCATCCGCAGCAAGCCATGACAACAGCGGATAAGCCGTCACCGCCGCCAGCAAGGTCACCACGATCAACATGCTACGACGGTTCACGCGGTCCGCGATCTTCGCCATGATCGGCAACCCAACCAGCACCGACAATCCGCCGAAGAACAGAATGACGAATCCAGCGGAAGCCCCTAAATTAAGGCTCTTTATGAAGGTCGGCGCATAGGTGGTGATGGTCTGCGAGGTCACGGTCGCCATTGAAACCATACCCATGCACAGCACGATCAAACGCCAGTCCTTGACCAGACTCGTGCAGATTTCCGATACCTTCGGCGCACGCTTGCGCGAGGCGAACACGGACGTTTCTTCCAGACTCGAACGCAGCCAAAACATCACCGGAATGACGAGACAGCCGAGCAACAACGGAATGCGCCACCCCCATGTATGCAGTTCTTCGGGTGCCAACGTGAACAACAAGACGAGGCCGATGAGCGAAGCGGCCATCACCGAGATTTGCTGACTGCCGGCCTGCCAGCACGTATAGAACGCGCGTTTGCCGGGCGGTGCGATCTCCGCCAGATACACGACGACGCCACCCAGTTCCGCACCCGCCGAGAAGCCCTGCATCAGCCGCCCGATCAGCACGATGATCGGCGCCGCCATGCCAATGCTCGCATACGAAGGCGTGCACGCCACCGAGATGATGCCAAGCGACATCAACGCCAGCGCGAGAATGAGGCCCTTACGCCGCCCGTGACGGTCCGTGTATGCACCGAGCACGATGGCACCGACCGGGCGCGCGAGAAAGCCGAACGCGAACGTCATGAGCGACATCATCAAGGACACGTATTCGTTGTCGCTCGGGAAGTACGTCTGCGCGATATAGCGTGCGTAGTAGCCGTAGATCATGAAGTCGTAGATTTCCAGAGCGTTGCCCGCAACGACCTGAATGATCGGCTTCACGGCCACGCGTTCCCGTCCCGCGCTCGCATGAACGCCGGCCGCGAGTCCGGGTGACGCCACCGCTGTATCCTTCATGACGACTCCTATGATTGCGCTATCATCCTTTGATCATGATTGCGCAATCATCCGCCACCGGCAACCCGGGTTAACGCTCAACCCAATGCGCGATGCGCGTTTGCGAGTTCAGCCATGCTATGGAACGTGAAGTCGATGCGCGGCCGCTCGCCGGGGTCCATCGTGGCGCCGAAGCCTTCCTGCGCATGCCGCCGATAGATCCAGCACGAAGCAAGGCCACATACATTAGCCGGCCGGTGATCGTGGAACAAACTCTCGGCCGTGTGAAGAATGCGCTCTTTGCGGATGCCCTGACTCGTAAGCACTTCCAACAGATAGTCGAAATTGCGCGGCGACGGCTTGTACGAACCGACATCCTCGGCGGTGATGATTGAATCGAACGTCACGTCGAGTTTGGCGTTGCTGTACGTGAAGCTCTCGTTATCGACATTGGAGAGAATGACGAGCCGATAATGCTGCTTCAGATAACGCAGCGCATCGGCGGAATCCGGAAATGCGGGCCAGTCGCGAATGGATCGACCATACGCGATGCATTCCTCATGCGTGTACGGCAAGCGCCATTCTTCCGCAAGCCGCTTGTACACGATCGGAAGTAAATCTCGATAGCGCATGCCGGGCGTGTACTTTTGTTGCGATGACTCGTGCCGTGCGTGCGCTTCGAGTATCTGATCGCGTGTGAGCGGAGTTTTCGCACGAGATAGCAGCGCAGAAAGTCCATTGAAAATGCCCGTTTCCCAATCGATCAGGGTTCCGTAGCAATCGAAGGTGAGCGTGTCGAAGTCGGTCAGCTTCAAATTCATTCCTCAGTTTGTTGATTGAACGAATGCGTCATTCTCCCGACCATCGCGCGGGACGTTTATCGACGAAAGCGCGCACGCCTTCATGAAAATCCGCGCTGCCATAGCACATCTTCACGAGATCCTCGCCTTCGAGCACGGCGGACGCCAGCACGCGCGCGATCGATTCCTTTGCCGCGCGCATGGTAAGCGGCGCGTTTTGCGCAAAGCGTTCGGCGATGGCTGCGGCGCGCGCATCGATTTCGTCCGCCTCGACGATCTCGCTGACGAAGCCCGCCGCGTGCGCCTGCGCCGCGTTCACCATGTCGCCGAACATCAGCATGCGTTTAGCGCGTCCGATGCCGAACTCCGCGACGAGCCGCGCGGCATTGCGAATGGACAGGCAATTGCCGAGCGTGCGCGCAATGGGCACGCCGAACTTCGCGCCCGGCACAGCAATGCGGTAATCGCAATTCGCCGCGATAAGCAGGCCGCCGCCGACGCACCATCCATCGACGATAGCGACGGTCGGCAGCGCGAGCGTGTCGAGCTTGCCGAGCACGGCCTCGATGCGCGCTTCGTATTGCACGCCTTCATCGGGCGTGGTGAACGACAGAAACTGTTCGATGTCCGTACCGGCGACGAACGCGCGTCCGCCCGCCCCGCGAAACGTGACCACGCGCACCGCAGGTTCACCGGCAAAGCGTTCGCACAACGCTTCGAGTTGCTCATACATGCGCCAGGTCATGGCGTTATGCGCGTCGGGACGATCGAACACGACATGCGCCGCCGCGCCTTCAATGGTGCAGCGCACCTGACCTGCTTCACTCATCGACTCGATCCCCTTTTGCTCGCTCGCGATGCTGCATACGCGAAACAGTCCTGAATATCGTTCCAACACTAGCATGGAAGCGATGCATCCCGCACATACAGGAAGTTTACAAAAGGGAAGATGGTTACTTGACCAACGGTATCTCACGGCATGTCGTCATACAAAAAAAGCATAGACGCTCGCCCAACATAGGAAGACCATGAATAAACCCCAGACTCGTTTAGAAGTCGTGGGCGAGGAGGCAGGTTTTCGCGCGCTCGAAGCGCAGTGGCATGCGCTTTGGCTCAAGGCGCACGGCCGCTATTACCAGCGCTTCGACCTTTGTCTGCTTGCATGGCAGCACGTGGGACAGCCGCGCGGCCGCAAGCTGCGCTGCATTGTGATTCGTGAAGATGGCGAACTCGTTCTCGTGTGGCCGCTTGTCACTTATCGACGCGTATTGTGGAAGTATCTTCTGCCGCTCAGTCCCGATGCCGCCGATTACACCAGCATGCTCGTCGAAGACGGTCCACGCGCCGCCGAACTCGTCGAGCAAGCATGGAACGCTGCACGCAAGCTGTGCGACGCGGACTTCGTCCATCTTCCGTACATGTACGAAGGATCGGAGTTGCATCGCGTGGCGCTGCGTTCGCCGCATATTCTCGGGCGCACGCGGCATGAATCGTGGACCGCGCTCATGCGCGGGGACAGCGATTGGAACACCTTCTGCCGTTCGCTCGGAACGATGTCCGGCAAAAAGCCGGGGCAATTCGAACGCCGCCTCGCGAAAGAGGGCGATCTGCAAGTGCGCGTGCTCGATGCAACGGACACCGAAGGAATTACTTCATGCGTGCGCGCCATGCTCGAATGGAAGCGCCATTGGAGTGACCGCGTGGGCAAGAAGGGAATCTGGCTGTTTTCGCCGTACTACGAACGATTTTTGATCGCCACGCTCACTTACCATGACGCCGCGAACGCGCCTCGCCCGCTTGCGCGACTGTTTGCCGTGACGCTGGATGGCACGCCCATCGCAGTATCGACCATGAGTTATGGCAATCCGGTCGCGAATGCGGTGATCGCGAGTTTCGACCCCGCGTATGGCCGCTTCGGCGCGGGCGTGATCGCATGGGAAAATGCGGTGCGTTGGGCTTTCGAGCAACGCTTCGATGTCGATTTCGGCGTCGGCTCCGAACGCTTCAAATCGTTTTGGAGCCGTAATAACCGCAGCGATGCCTGGACCATGCAGATCGCCAACACGATATGGGGACTCGTCGGCTATCGCGTCGTGCGGGCAATGCAGGACGTGGTGGCGACGCTGCGCGGCAAGCCGCGCTCATCGGAATCGCTGGAACATCGGAAGGGCTAGGCGGCGCGCTTGGCCTTCGACACCAGCGTGCCGTGACCTTCGCGCGGCGTCATGCGCGCGAAGAACACGATGATGGCGGCGGCGATGGACATCGCCGCGAGACCCGTCATGCCCGCTTGAATCGAGCCGAACTTTTGTTCGAGGAAGCCGAAGGTTGCAGGCGCGACGAAGCCGCCGAGGTTGCCGATCGAATTGATCAACGCGAGCACGGGTGCGGCGATGCGCGCATCCAGATAGCCTTGCGGAATCGGCCAGAACAGCGACGAAGCCGCCTTGAAACCGATGGCCGCGAAGCAAATGGCAACGAACGAAAACAACGGCCCGCCCTGGCCCGCCGCATACATGCCGAGCGCCGCGATCAACAGCACGCACGACACCCACGCCTGTTGAAACTTGAAGCGCGCGGCAAGCGCGGCGAAGGCGTACATCGCCACGATGGAAATGAGCCACGGCACCGAGTTGAACAATCCGACCTGAAAGTCGTTCAGATGCCCCATCTTGCGGATGATGCTCGGCAACCAGAATGTCGCGCCATAGATGGTGAGCGAAACGGAGAAATAGATCAGGCAGAACACGATGATCTGCGGATCGCGCAGCAGCGAAAGCGCCGAAGGCTTGACCGTGTGCGCGGCATCGCGCTTGCGTTGTTCCTCCGCGATTTCGTCGACGATGGCATCCTGTTCGGCGCGCGTGAGCCACTTTGCATCGTGCGGCTTCGAGTCGAGCCAGAACCACACCACCGCCGCGAGCGCCACCGAGGCCATGCCTTCGATGAAGAACATCCACTGCCAGCCGTGCAGACCGAGGCCTTCGATCATCATCAGGCCTCCTGATATTGGGCCCGAGAAGACGGAGGCCAGCGCGGAGCCGCTCAGGAAAACCGCCATGGCCTTGCCGCGTTGATCGCGCGGCAGCCATTGCGTGAAGTAGAACACCACGCCGGGAAAGAAGCCCGCTTCCGCCGCGCCGAGCACGAGACGCATGGCATAGAACGAGACTTCGCCCTTCACGAAGGCCATGCCGACTGCCGCCAGCCCCCACGTAATCATGATGCGCGTAAGCCATGCCTTCGCGCCGAAACGCTGAAGCAGCATGTTCGACGGCACTTCGAAGATCGCATAGCTCACGAAGAACAGCCCCGCACCAAGCCCATAAGCCGAAGCACCAATGCCGATATCCGCGCTCAAATGCTGCCGCACGAAACCGATATTCACGCGGTCGATGTAATTGACGATGAACATCACGACGAATAACGGCAGGACGTGCCACTTGATCTTGTGCACGGCGCTGGCCAACGTATCGGCGCGCGCCGTCACGGGCGGGGAACTGCTCATGAGAATGTCTCCTGAAGCGACGCTGTGGACGCGTCTTTAAAAGCGCGGATTCTTGCCCGTGAAGCTCGGGTCGTATTTGCGCATTTGCGAGAGGTCGTCGCGATTGCGCACACCGCACGAGAGATATTGCGCATGCAGTTCCGCCAATTTTTCGCGATCCAGTTCCACACCGAGACCCGGCGCATTCGGCACGCGCACCGCGCCGTTATCGAACTTCACGCGTCCGCCTTTGATGACTTCCTCTTCCTGCCACGGATAATGCGTGTCGCATGCGTACGTGAGATTGGGGATGCTGGCGGCTACGTGTGTCATCGCCATCAGGCTGATTCCCAGATGCGAGTTCGAATGCATCGACATGCCGAGATCCCACAACCGGCACATGCGCGCGAGGGTTTGCGTCGCACGCAGGCCGCCCCAGTAGTGATGATCCGACAGCAGCACCTTGACCGAACCCATTTGGCAGCCGCGACGGAAGTCGTTCATGGTCGTGATGACCATGTTGGTCGCGAGCGGCAGGCGCGTGTGCTTCTGCAACTCCGCCATGCCTTCGAGACTGGGGCACGGGTCTTCGTAGTATTCGAGAATTTCGTCGAGTTCGGGCGCAGCCGCGATGCTCGTTTCCAGCGTCCAGTTCGCATTCGGATCGAGACGCAGCGGCACGCCGGGAAACGCTTCGGCTAGCGCTTTCATGCATGCGATTTCATGCGAAGGCTCGAACACGCCGCCCTTCAACTTGATACTTTGGAATCCGTATAGATCGATCATGCGCTCGGCCTGCTTCACGATCTGCGCCGGGCTAATGCCTTCGCCCCAAGCATCCGGTGCATAAGGCTGGTCCACGTGTTCCGCGTATTTGAAGAAAAGGTACGCGCTGTAGGGCACGGCATCACGCACACGGCCTCCGAGCAGATCGACCACCGGCGCACCGACTATTTGCCCTTGCAGATCGAGCATGGCCACTTCAAGCGTGCTGATGACCTTCGGCGCGTTCTTCGCCGAATGCGATCCCGGCGCGAGTTCGAACTCCACCGCGCCGGGCGTCGCCTTGATCGAAGCGCGCACGCGTTCTTCCATCTTGTTCAGTTCGAACGGCGAAAGACCGATCACGATGTCCTTTGCCTGTTCGAGTACGCGCAGCATGGGTTCATCGCCATAAGTCTCGGAGATGCCCACACGTCCATCGCTCGTTTCCAGTTCGACGATCGAACGCAACGCCCAAGGTTCGTGGATGCCCGCAGCATTGAGCAACGGGCCGTCGCGAAAGGCGATCGGCGTGATTCTGACCTGAGTGATGGTGATGTCGCGTGTCATATGAGAGCCCGGATGGTCCGAAAGCGCGTTTCGTGGAACAATAACGCATGTTAAAACACTAATGTATTAGTGTTTTATACGGGGAAATACCTAGACTGTTTTTATGACATCGGCGGAAGCGAACTATCGTATTAGTATCGAACGTGCGTTGTTCTGCCCTTGTCCTTGTCTTAATTTTCATCATGAAACTCAACGACGCCCCGGCCTACGTGGCCCGCCTCGACCGCCGCCGCCATGCCGCGCCGCAGGTCTTCGAACGTTTGCGCGAGATGATCGTCTCGATGGATCTCGCGCCCGGCACAGTGCTTTCGCGTGCCGATCTTGCCGCGCAATACGGTCTGAGCCAAACGCCTGTGCGCGATGCACTCATGAAGCTCGGCGAGGAAGGTCTTGTCGATATTTTTCCGCAGCACGCTACTGTGGTCAGCAAGATCAGCGTGAGTTCGGCTTTGCAGGCGCACTTTCTTCGCCAGTCGATCGAACTGGAAATTGCGCGCACGCTGGCGTTGTTGCCCGATGCGGGGTTGATCGAGCGCTTGCGTGCGACTATCGCGGAACAGACGGCGCGGCGTGAACTCAAGGATTACGAACAATTCTCGCTGCTCGATCAGGCGTTTCATCAGCAGATGTATGAGGCGGCGCGCGTGCCGCAGCTTTGGGATTTAGTGCGGCGGTTGAGCGGGCATATCGATCGGTTGCGTCGGCTGCATTTGCCGGTGGAAGGTAAGACTATGGCTGTCGTGCGCGATCATGCTGAGATTGTCGATGCGATTGCGCGAGGGGATATTCACGCTGCGCAGGAGGCGGTGCGCAAGCATTTGTCGGGCACGTTGAGTCAGGTGGAGGAGATTAGGGCGAATCATCCGGATTTTTTGGCGGAGGATTAAAGTTGGGTTTGCTGACGCTGTTTTCTGTATCGTGCAAGGGGCTTCTTCTGTTTGTGCTGCTTTTTCAGTAGCCGCCTCCCCGGCGGGGGGGTAACTTTCTTTGCTGCTGCAAAGAAAGTCACCAAAGAAAGCAGCTTTTACACCATGCACGATGGCTGGAGAGGGTTGGTCTGGATTAACGATGTGGTGGCCGCAATAGGACTTTCCACGCATAACAAGCCGCTTTGGCAACCTGGCGATTGCGCGCTCCAACTCACTAGTCTAAGTGGACCGCATTCATTCTTTCGGCCATGCGCTGCGCGCGCCGAGAACTTTAGAACGGAATCCCGCAGCGTGCGCATGCCCAGCCTCCCCACGCGCCATCACTATATTGCTATTCGGCCCTACGTTCGTTAGTGCTCCGACTAAAAGGCATACGCCAACATGACACCACCGCCCACGCGGTTGAGCTTGCGTGGCAAAAGCGCTTTTCGCGGAAGCACTAACCAAGGTAGGGCCAGATAGCAATCTTGCGGGGAGGTTTGAGCTGGCTGGGCGCTGATAGGCTGCGGGGTTCCGTTATTACGCTCTCGGCGCGCGTAGCGCATGGCCGAAAGCATGATTGCGGGCCACTGAGAGTTCGGGCTTTGAGCGCGAAATCGCAAGGTTGCCTAAGCGGCAAGTTATGCGTGGCAAGTCCTATTGCGGCCACTGTATCGGTTAATCCAGATCAACACTTTCCAGCCATCGTGCATGGGTTAAAAAGCTGCTTTCTTTGGTGACTTTCTTTGCAGCAGCAAAGAAAGTTACCCCCCCGCCGGGGAGGCGGCTACTGAATAAACAGCACAAACAAGAGAAGCCCCTTGCACGACAAAACAACAAAGCCAACTCGGAAAACGACAGCAAAAACAAACCCTGTCTGTCAGCTCGACCGCAGTTGCCTACACCATCGAAAACGAACTTGTTCAAGCCGAAGCCTGACTTGCCGCCGCCGCCCGCCCACGCAACCAATTCATACTCGCGAACAGCAACACCGCAAACACAATCAGCATAGTCGCCACGGCCAGAATAGAAGGATCGATCGAATCGCGAATACCGCTCCACATCTGCCGCGGCACAGTCTTCTGCTCCGGCCCACCGATAAACAAAATAACGATGACTTCATCGAACGAAGTCGCGAAGGCGAACACCGCGCCCGTCGCCACGGCGGGCGTGATGAGCGGCAAGGTCACGCGTCGAAATGCGATCCACGGCGGCGCGCCAAGACCCGACGCCGCGCGAAGCAGGCTTTGATCGAACGACAGCAACGAAGCCGTCACGGTGATGACCACGAACGGCGTGCCGAGCGCCGCATGCGCGAGCACCACGCCGGGATACGAATTCACCAGCCCAAGCGGCGCGAAAATCAGATAGAAGCCCGCCGCCACCACGACAATCGGCACGATCATCGGCGAAATGATGACGGGCATAATGATTGATCGCAGCGGAAACTGCGAGCGTGACAACCCGAGCGCCGCGAGCGTGCCGAGACACGTCGCAATCAAGGTCGATGCCGCGCCAATGCCGATACTGTTCAGCAATGCCCGCTGCCAGTCGGGACTGGTGAGCGCCTTCTCATACCATTGCATCGAAAAACCCTGCAACGGGTAAGAAAAGAAGGAACCCGAATTAAACGACAACGGGATGATCGCGAGAATCGGCGCGACCAGAAAGAACAGCACGAGCGCGGTATGCAGGCGCACCCAGCGCGCGGCGACCCGCTCGGTCAGCACCTTGTTGCGTTGGTCCTGCATGTTCGTTCCTCGTCGTGCGGGTTCAACCGAAGCGCAGCCGGTCGATGCCGACAATGCGATTGAACAGGAAATAGAAGATCGCGGTGAAGATCACGAGATAAGCGGACAGCGCACCGGCGAGTCCCCAGTTGAGTTGCGTGTTGGTTTGAATGGCGATGAGCTGCGAGATCATCTCGTCGCCCGCACCGCCGAGCAGCGCGGGCGTGATGTAGTAACCGAGCGCAAGCACGAACACGAGGAAGCATCCCGCGCCGACGCCCGGCAATGTCTGCGGCACATACACGCGCATGAACGCGGTGAACGGATGCGCGCCGAGCGATTGCGCCGCGCGCAGATAAACGGGCGAGACGCTTTTCATGACCGAATAGATGGCGAGGATCATGTACGGCAGCAGCACATGCGTCATGCCGATCAACACGCCCGTGCGATTGAAAATAAGCGGTACGGGATGCGTCGCGAGTCCGAGACCCATCAAGAGACTGTTGATGACGCCGCCCGGTTGCAGCAGCACATACCATGCGGTCGTACGCACGAGCAGCGACGTCCAGAACGGCACGATGACGAACAGCATGAGCCGGTTACTGCTTTTGGCGGGCAGATTCGCAAGCAACCATGCAACGGGATAACCGAGGATGAGACACAGCACGGTCACGGATGCGCTGATCGTGATCGTGCGCAGAAACGCAGCCCGATAGATCGACGAGTTATCCGCCACGAACGCGATGTTCCCTTGCGGCGTGACCTGCGCGTCCGCTGCGCCGAGCAAATAGTCGGGCGTGGGCGAAGTGGCCGCGCGCTTGAGCAGACGCCACGTTTCCGGCGAGTTCCAGCGTTCATCGGCCTCTATAAATAAGGGCTTCCATGCGGGCGGGGCGTCGGTCGGCAACTGCCGTGCGCTGCGCATCAACAGGCTTCTGAACTCGGGCTGCGCGAAGTTGAGGCGGCGCGCAACCGTGCCGAGATCGCCGGTTTCGCGCGCTTGTTTGAGACCTTCGGCGAGCGCCGCGAAGATCGGCTCGCCGGGCACGCCGTGACCGTCCCACGCAACGAGCGCGCGGGACAGCGCGGGCATGCTGTCGGGCACTTCATGGTTCTGCACGCTACGCGCCAAGAGCAACGCAATGGGCACGATGAACGTCGACAGCAAGAACACGATGAGCGGGAGCGCGAGCAACAAGGCCCGCATCGACGCGCGGCGTTGCGCCTTTCGGTAGGACGCGCGGCCATCGGCTCGTGTAGCCGAGCCGTGCGCCGACGATGCGTTCATGTTGGTCGTAGTCAAGACTTGCTCTCGCTCATCGAATATCAAGCTGTTATTGCGTCAGCCACACCTGAAAACGCTTGTTGATGGCGTCGGCGTTATCGGCCCAGAAGTTCGCGTTGATCTGCACGGCGCGCGTGAAGTTGGCGGGCGCGGTCGGCAGATCGTTCAGACGCGCCTTGTCGACGAGCGCAATCGCGTCCTTGCGCGGCGGCGCATAGGCGATGTACTTCGTCAGGTCAGCGTACGATTGTGGCTGCGAAGCCGACACGATGAACTTCGCCGCAGTATCCGCATGCTTCGCGCCCGTCGGAATGGCCCACCATTCGTAGTCGTACACCTGCGCATCCCACACCGGCTTGAAGGGCTTGTTATCCTTCTGCGCGGCATCCGCGATACGGCCGTTATAGACCTGCGTCATCGCCACCGCGCCATCGGCGAGCAACTGCGGCGCCTGCGCGCCCGACTCCCACCACACGATATTCTTCTTGATGGTGTCGAGCTTCTTGAACGCGCGATCCACACCAGCGGGCGTGCCAAGCACTTTGTAGACATCCTTAGGATCGACGCCATCGGCAATCAGCGCCCATTCCATCGTCACCTTCGGCGACTTGCGCAGGCCGCGCTTGCCGGGGAATTTTTCCAGATCGAAGAAGTCGTTCACGCTGGACGGCGCGGTCTTCATCTTGCTCGCGTCATACGCGAAGACCGTTGACCAGACCATCGCCGCGACAGCGCAATCGCTGATCGAACCGGGCAGGAAGTCGCTCGTCTTGCCGATCGACTTCTTGTCGAACTTCATCAGCAGTCCTTCGTCGCAGGCGGTGATCGCATCGTTCGTTTCGAGGTCGATCAGATCCCACGTCGTGTTCTTTGCCTGCTCCATCGCGGAGAGTTTGGCGAGGCCGCCGTCATACGATTCGGTCGCGAAGTTGGTGCCGGTCTTCGCGGTGAACGGATCGAAATAGGCCTTTTTTGCAGCCGCTTCGTACGCGCCGCCGAAGGTCACGACATTGAGCGTTTCCGCTGCCTGTGTCGCGACGCTGGCGAACGCGAAGACGGCGAGTGCGGCGCATTGTGCTTTGATATGAGTGCGCATTTCAGTTGGCTCCTGCGGGTGCGGTCGGGATGAGTGAGGGTGAGGGCGGGGTGTCTGAGGCGATGACAGGGGCGCTGCGCGGCACGCTCATCGCAAGAATCTTGCAGTCGTCGTGACGCCACGCGACGTCGATGCTGCTGCCGGATGTCGGCAACGCATGGCGCTGCGTGTTGGGTACTTTCACGACGAGATGATCGCGCGTGCCCAGCTTCACATGCACGCGATGATGATCGCCGCAATAAACGAGTTCTTCGACGAGCGCGCGCACCACGTTGCTGTGTTCGTCGGCGGTGGTGCCGTCCGCGCTTGGAATGTGCGCGCGTTCGGGGCGCAGCGCGAGCATGGCTTCGTCACCGGCGCGCAGGCCGTGTTCGCAGCGGCCGCGAATGACGCTGCCATCGGACAAGGCGAGCGTGGCCCATTCTTCGTCGGCAGTCGTCACGCGTCCGGTGAGTCCGTTGTTCTCGCCGACGAAGTTCGCGACGAACGCGTTCTGCGCGTTCTCGTATAACTCGCTGGGCGTGGCGGCTTGCTGAATGCGTCCATCGGAAAACACAGCGACGCGGTCCGACATGGTGAGCGCTTCGGCCTGATCGTGCGTCACATACACGATGGTCAGCGACAACTCACGATGCAGCCGCATGATTTCGTATTGCATGGTTTCGCGCAGACGCTTGTCGAGCGCGCCAAGCGGTTCATCCATCAGGACGACGGAAG
Source organism: Caballeronia sp. A2-2 (assembly GCF_057612605.2). Taxonomy (NCBI): domain Bacteria; kingdom Pseudomonadati; phylum Pseudomonadota; class Betaproteobacteria; order Burkholderiales; family Burkholderiaceae; genus Caballeronia; species Caballeronia sp. A2-2. The sequence goes on from NZ_JBVFIR010000004.1 coordinate 20,118, forward strand.
GTTCGAAGACGAGCGCGCGCGCCAATGCCACGCGCTGCTGCTGACCGCCCGACAATTGCGAAGGACGACGATTCGCCAGATGCGGCAACTCGATCATTTCCAACGCGCGCTTCACGCGTGCCTTTTGTTCGATGCGGCTCACGCGCCGCACCGACAGCGGAAACGCAACGTTCTCTGCAATCGTCAGATGCGGAAACAGCGCATAGTTCTGAAACACCATGCCGATGTCGCGTTGATGCGGCGGCTTGTCATCGAGCCGTCTGCCGTCGAGCCGAATCTCGCCGCGCGTGGGCGACTCGAAACCCGCGAGCATCATGAGCGTGGTCGTCTTGCCCGAGCCGCTCGGCCCGAGCAGCGAGAGGAATTCTCCCTTGCGCACGTCGAGGTTCAGATCGTCCACGACGTAATGCGCGCCGTCGTACGACTTGCTCACGCCCGAGAACGAGATGAAGGAAGGGTTCGACATCGTGATTGCGTCCTGTCTCTTGATTGCGTGTTCTCAGTGCGCGCCGAGCATCGAGGCGAGATAGCGCGCGAAGTCGAAGTTCGGCCGCTCCAGATGACTCAGATTGCCCGGCTTCGCGAGCGGCGCATGCACGCCGTGAAACACGGCTTCCACGCCGCGCTTGTCTTCGGCGTTCACATCGTCGAGCAGCTTTTTAAGCGTGGCCATGTGCGCGTTTGCTTCGGGGTCCGCAATGAATTCCGGTGCAAGCCCGCCACCGAAGCGAATATGCACTTGCCCCACGCCGCGCGGTTGCAGCACGAGATACCAGAAATAACCGGGCGTCAGCGTGATGAGATGCGTCGGGTAGACCGCAAGCAATGCGGTCGTCTTGCGCCAATGATCCTTGAGCCGCGTGTTGTCCGGGTGCGCCTGTCCGATGGGCAACGACGCTTCCTTCGTGATCCAGTGATAGTTGAAGGCCGGAAGCCCCGGCGGGCATTCCATTTCTTCGAGCTTCGAATGCGGGCCTACCGTTGCACGATGCAGCATCGGCAAGTGATAACTCTCCATGAAGTTTTCAGCGAGGATCTTCCAGTTGGTATCCCACACATGTTCTTCATAGAAGGTTTCGATGTAATCCGTCATGCCGTAAGCATCGATCAGCTTGCTCAGATCAGCGAGCTTTTCATGCACGGGCGTGGCGTTTTCATCGAGCGTCACGTAAATCCAGCCTTGCCATTCCTCGCAACGAATGGCGGGCAGCTTGTAGCTCTCTTTGCAGAAGCCTTCCTGACGGTCCATCAAGGGCGCGCCTTTGAGCTCGCCATCCAGCGAGTAATTCCACGCGTGATAAGGACACACAATGCGGCGCGTATTGCCGCGTCCTTCGAGCAGAATCGACATGCGATGCAGGCACACGTTGGACATGGCCTTGAGTTGCATCTGTTCGTCGCGCACGACGACTACAGGCTGTTCGCCGAGTTGTGCCGTGAGGTAATCGCCCGGTGCCTTGAGTGCGCTTGCGCGGCCCACGCATTGCCATTCGCGCGAGAAGATATCGCGCTGCTCAAGTGCGAGAAACTCGGGTGACGTATAGACGCCCGGCGGCATCGCGTGTGCATCGCTGAATGGGCGCTCGCAGCCGGCCTGCAACGCGCCGAGCACTTCTCGCACCGAATTCGTTCCTGCCGGGTCGGCCATGAAACCCCTCCTCGATCAATTGCCTAAAGAGCGCGGCAAACTCTATGCATTGCACGGCGCTCGACATGGACATCAATCTATCAAGCCAAATTGCCAGCCAAAATATTGTTTTTGGATACAAGGCAAAGTTTTTCCCTATGCAGGAAGCTTTCTTGCCTTCGGTTTAATGTTCGATCTCTAATCTCCTAATATACGTCTCGCAGAACGACGCAAACCGATGCACCACCTGACGCGGCTTCATCGTGCGCGATTGCGCGATACCTAGCGTCGTGGCGTTCACATTGTCTTTGAAGCGCTTAATGACGAATTCCTCGCCATCCACGGTACGCGTGGATTTGAGCGGGAAATTGAGCAAGCTATAGCCTAAGCCGTTAGCCACCATGCCGCGTACGACTTCCGGTTGCGACGAACGAAATGCGGGCACCGGTCGGCTGCCGACTGCATCGAAAAGAGCGGCGAAATATTCGCGGCTATGCGGTAGATCGAGCATGACATAAGGTTCGGGCAAGAGATCGGCAAGCGAGACTTTGCGTGCGCGCGCCAGCCGATGCGTTCTAGGCAAAAGCGCATAAGGCGGCAAGGAAAGCAGCGGCTTGAATTCAATGTCCTCGGTCAGATCGAGGCTATAAGTGAGTGCTATATCCAGCGAGCCATCGTGCAGACCACGCAGCAGACTATCCTGATGCGCTTCCACCGTGCGAAAGGAAATACCCGAATGTTCGTCCGTAAAACGGCTGATGAGGCCGGGCATCAAGGGCGGCGCGAGTGAGACGAGGCAACCGAGCGCGATGGCGCCCGTCATGCCGCCATCCATTTCTTTAGCCGCCATTTGCAATTCTTCAGCTATCTTGAGGAGATTGCGCGCTTGCCCCAAAAGATCGCGCCCGGCTTGCGTGAGCGACAAACCGCTTGCGTGGTGGCGAATGAAAAGCTGCACGCCGAAGGACACTTCAAGGTCCGCCAGCGCCGTGGAAATGGACGGCTGCGAGATATGCAGGCGCTTGGCCGCCGCCGTAAAGGAGAGCGCTTCCGCCGTGACGACGAAATAGCGCAACTGCCGCAGCGAATAGCGCAACGGGTGACTTTCCATGCGCGAGCGTCCGTAATATTGAGCCTCAATGTATTGTATTTTGGCTTGGTCAAAAAAGTCTGCATAGCCAAATCCGATGCTGTGCATTTTTTAAATATATTTTTCGGATTCTTTTAGCGCGCGTAGATTTCCACGAAGACAAACGGCCTTGGAAGGACTTAGCCATGACAGTGGAAGTAACGTCAACCGATACGCTCGTGGTCGGCGCCGGCCAGGCCGGTATTGCCATGAGCGAGCATTTGAGCCGGATCGGCGTGCCGCATCTCGTGCTGGAACGCGCGCGCATTGCGGAGCGCTGGCGCACGGGACGCTGGGATTCGCTGGTCGCCAACGGTCCGGCGTGGCACGATCGCTTCCCCAATCTGGAATTCACGCACACGGCAGCCGATGGCTTCGCAGGCAAGGAAGAAGTCGCGGACTACTTCGTCGATTACGCTAAAAAGTTCGATGCACCCATTCGCACCGGCGTGGAAGTAAAGAAGGTCGTGCGCAATGTCGGGCGTCCGGGCTTCACGGTGGAAACGTCGGAGGGAACCATCGAGGCCAATCGCGTGGTCGTGGCGACAGGGCCGTTTCAGCGTCCGGTCATTCCGGCGATTGCGCCTAAAACCGAAGGCATCACGCAAATTCATTCCGCCGATTATCGTAACCCGCAGCAATTGCCCGAAGGCGCGGTGCTGGTGGTGGGCGCGGGTTCGTCAGGGGTGCAGATTGCCGATGAATTGCAACGTTCGGGACGTGAGGTTTATTTGTCCGTGGGCGCGCACGATCGTCCGCCGCGCGGCTATCGCGGACGCGACTTCTGCTGGTGGCTCGGCGTGCTCGGCGAGTGGGACGCCGAAGTGATGAAGCCGGGCCGCGAGCATGTGACCATTGCAGTAAGCGGCGCGCGCGGCGGCCATACGGTGGATTTTCGTAGGCTCGCGCATCAGGGCGTGACGCTCGTCGGTCTGACGAAAGCGTTCCACAATGACATCGCCACGTTCCAGCCGGATCTCGCGGACAACATTCGTCGCGGCGATGAAAACTATCTCTCGCTGCTCGACGCCGCCGATGCTTATGCGGCCCGCAACGGACTCGATCTTCCCGAAGAACCGGAAGCGCGCACCATTCCGTCCGATCCGGCTTGCATGACGAATCCGTTGCTCGAACTCGATCTCAAGCAAGCCAACGTGACGTCGATCATCTGGGCGACGGGCTATGCAGTGGATTTCCGCTGGCTCGATGTCGATGCCTTCGACGAGAACGGCAAGCCTAAGCATCAACGTGGCGTATCGAAAGAACCCGGCGTCTATTTTCTGGGCCTGCCGTGGCTTTCGCGCCGTGGCTCGGCATTCATCTGGGGCGTGTGGCACGACGCCAAGCATGTCGCCGATCACATCGCGACGCAGCGCAAATACCTGGCTTATTACGATGCCTCGCCAAGCCATGAAGACACGCATCGCACAGAAAGCATTGAGACCGATGCGCGCGTGCACAAGGTCAGTGAAATGGGCGTGAACTAAATTCAACTTAGCAAGAAGGTGCATCGATGACGCAACCGACTCATACCCGTATCCGCATGTTCAACACGAAGGATACGTACCCGAATCAGACGCTCGACAACGATCTCTGTCAGGCCGTGCGTGCGGGCAATACCGTGTATGTGCGCGGTCAGATCGGCACGACGTTCGATGGCGCGCTCGTGGGTCTCGGCGATCCACGCGCGCAGGCCGAGCAGGCCATGAAGAACGTGAAGCAGTTGCTCGAAGAAGCGGGCAGCGACCTTTCGCATATCGTCAAGACGGTGACGTATCTCACGGATGTGCGGCATCGCGAGCCGGTGTATCGCGAAGTCGGCAAGTGGCTCAAGGGCGTGTTTCCGATTTCGACGGGGCTTACCGTCGTCGCACTCGGACAACCCGAATGGCTGATGGAAATCGACGTGATCGCCGTGATTCCCGACGGCTGGCAGCCGGCCACCGCTTAAGGAGTTTTCATGACCTTTTCCATCGTCGGACGATGCGCGCAGACCGGGCAACTCGGTGTCGCGGTGAGTTCATCGAGCATCGCGGTGGGCGCGCGTTGTCCGTGGGTGCGCGCGGGCGTCGGCGCGGTCGCGACGCAGAACGTCACGCTGCCCGCGCTCGGGCCGCGCATTCTCGATCATCTGGAAAGCATCAAGGTCGCGCCCGCGAAGGCGCTGGACAGCGCGCTCGGTGCGGATGCATGGAGTGAGTACCGCCAGGTCACGGTGATCGACGCACAGGGCCGCACGGCGTTCTTCAGCGGCAAGGAAGCGTTGGGCACGCATCACGCGGTCGCGGGCGATCAGTGCGTGGCCGCGGGCAACATGCTGACCGGCGTGCATGTGATCGAAGCGATGATTCCCGCTTTCGAAAACACCACCGGCATGCTGGCCGACCGGCTGCTCGCCGCGATGCAGGCCGCGATGGACGCAGGCGGTGAAGCAGGTCCGGTGCATTCCGCAGTCTTGCGCGTGTTTGGAGACCTTAGCTGGCCGCTGGTGGACCTGCGCGTGGATTGGACGGACGATGACCCCATCGGCCAGTTGAGCGGCCTGTGGCAAGCCTATAAACCGCAAATGCAGGACTATGTGACGCGCGCGCTCAACCCGACCGCCGCGCCGAGCTACGGAGTGCCCGGCGATGAATGAGCGCCACGATCGTTCGAGCCGCGCGTTGCTCGAACGACTGATCGGATTCGCCACGGTGAGCCGCGACTCCAATCTCGCGCTGATCGAATTCGTGCGGGATTATCTGGCCGATCTTGGTGTGGAGAGCGAACTGTTCTTCAACGCGGAGCGCACCAAGGCGAATCTTTACGCGACCATCGGGCCGCGCGAGATGAGCGGCGGCATCGTGCTATCGGGGCATACGGATGTCGTGCCCGTCGATGGTCAGGCATGGACCGTCGATCCGTTCACGCTCACCGAACGCGATGGCCGGTTGTATGGCCGTGGCACGGCGGATATGAAGGGGTATCTCGCTTGCGTGCTGGCGGCGGTGCCGGTGTTCATCGAGCGTGATCTGAAGCTGCCGGTGCATCTGGCTTTTTCCTACGATGAGGAAGTCGGTTGCTTAGGTGTACGCTCCATGCTTGCCGAACTGGAGAAGCGTGCGCATAAGCCCGCTTTGTGTCTCATCGGCGAGCCGACCGAACTCAAGCCCGTGCTCGGTCACAAGGGCAAGCTCGCGATGCGCTGCATGGTGAAGGGCGCGGCGTGTCATTCGGCGTATGCGCCTTATGGCGTCAATGCCATTCAATACGCGGCGCGTCTCATCAATCATCTCGATGAGATCGGCGAAGAACTCGCGCAGCCTGAACATCACGACGAACGTTTCGATCCGCCGTATTCGACGGTGCAGGCGGGCGTCATCAAAGGTGGACGCGCGTTGAATATTGTGCCCGCCGAATGCGAGTTCGATTTCGAAGTGCGCGCGTTGCCGGGTTTCGATGCGAATCACGTCGCGGAGAAATTGCACGCGTATGCGGAGTCCGCCTTACTGCCTAAGATGCGCGCGGTAAAGCCCGCTACGGGCATTCGCTTCGAGGCGTTGTCGGAATATCCCGGACTTGCCACGCCGCCGCAAAGCGAGGCGGCGCGTTTGCTCGCCATGCTGAGCGGTTCCGATGACTTCGGCACGGTCGCGTTCGGCACCGAAGGCGGTTTGTTCAATCGTGTTGGCATTCCGACCGTGGTGTGCGGTCCGGGCAGTATGGATCAGGGCCATAAGCCGGACGAATACGTAAGCGTCGCGCAACTGAACGCCTGCGATGCGATGATGCTTAGGCTTGCCGATCATCTGACAAACGCGCGTTGATTCACGCAGTAAGTTTGCGATTCATGCGGCGCATGCCGTCGAAAATGGCATCGGCTACGTCCATGGGGAAATCGCGCGGCAACTGAGCGGCGGTTTTGTCGATGACGCTTTCGGTGCGGGCGGCGAGTGAATCGATTAGGGCTTCGACGTCCGCTTCGGGCAGACCGACGCGTTTGCCTTGCGCGATCCAGTGGCGTCTCCGAATCTCGTCGATGAGGTAATGCACGTTCTTGCCGCGTACCGCCATGGCCAACCGCACACGCTGCGCCGCGATGCGATTGCGCCCTGCACCGATGATCGGATGCGCGGAAAGCATGTCGTAAAGCGGCGTCGCCCGATACGCATTACCCGGCAGATGCGCGATGCTGAAGTTCTTCGCGTGGCCATCGGTCGCGGCGAGCAGCCAGAAGACCATTTGCGCGGTGAAAAAATCGCGCCGGTCCTGCGCGGCGTGTTCCGAGCCCGCGAGTATTTCCATAATGCGTTCGATGCCGGGACCACCATCCGCTTCATACTTTTGCAGCGCGGGCGTGGCCGTGGCCTGACACATGTCCTCTTGCGGTAGACGCAAAATCCACGATTTATCGGCCGACAGGCGACGGTCGAAGCGCTCGACGACGAGCACCTTCTGATCCTCGAACAGATCGATCTGGCAGCGCGCAGCCGGCAGGCCATACGCCGCGACGATCTTCGAGCACAGCCATTCGTTCTCGACCGAGGTGCGCATGTCCGCGCGCATGTTGCCGACGAGTCCAAGCGGCAGCTTGAAGATGTGCGTGGTCGGCGTGCTGCCATCGGGCAAAAGCCATTGCCGGCCGCGTCGCAGAAGCGCGGTTTTTTCCTGCGCACCTGCGATGGACAGACGCAGGTCATCGACCGGTTCATGACGTCCCGGTTGCGGCGATGCAGTGGTGTCGCGCAATAACGCGGCTATTTGCGCTTCTTTCAGCACGCGTCCGGAAATGCTTTGGAGTCCGGTGGGTTCTTCATCGGGCGGAAGCATCTGCAAAGCGCCGACGCAATCGCGCCCGAGCGCCGCGAGCAGACGAAACGGCGCAGTGCCGCCCGTCTGAAAGCGCGCCGCGATGCGTCGGCGAATAGGCTCGCTGTCCGGCAGGAGGTTATCGAAGAAATCGGCGACCGGCTGACCGCGCCACGGCTGATTGCCCGGCGTAAACGGCAGCAATAGCGAGAGCGGACGGCCTTGAGGATCGGCGATCCATTCATCGTGATAGACGAGACGCTCACCGCCCGGCGTGCGTTCCCAGTAACCGACAGCAAGCCCGTTCATCCACAGATCGAGGCGGCGCGTTTTGAGCGGCGGCGGCATGGCTTACCACTGCTCCCTTTTCTTCGTCGAGGCCTTTTTTACAGGGGTTTTGTCGTCGGCATCAAGCATAAGATCGACGCCGAGCACGCGCAGCACCTTGAAAAGCCGCTCCACGCTGACGGCGGCGGGGTTGGCTTCCAGTTGCGCATAGGTTTGCTGTGTCACGCCGAGTTGCGCCGCCACGGCGGCCTGCGTAAGACCGGCGGATTTGCGGAAGCCTTGCAGGATGGGCCGCAGTTGGCTCAAAGTTTTGACGGGAAATCCCAAGGTTGGTACTCCCACAGGCTATGGGCTGTAAATATATATTACAGTCTATATGCTGTTTTGTCGAAATACAAGCAATTGGCTGTTAATTAGAAAAACAGCCGGTAAAATGCACGACGCCACGTTAATTCAAGGATCGCCTCGCCATGCTTGCCCGCATCACCCGCTTGTTTCCCATTTGGGCCGTGCTCGTTTCCGTCGCCGCCTACAGCGCGCCCGCTGCCGTTACCGGCATCGCGCCGCACGTCACGGCGCTGCTCACGCTCATCATGTTGTCGATGGGCGTCACGCTGTCCGTGGATGACTTCCGCCGCGTTTTCACGCGCCCGGCGCCGGTTGTCGCGGGCATCGTGTTGCATTACCTCGTGATGCCGCTCGCCGCGTGGGCCATCGCCCGCGTGCTGCGCATGCCGCCCGATCTGACGGCGGGCATGGTGCTGGTCGGCAGCGTGGCGAGCGGCACCGCGTCCAACGTGATGATCTACCTTGCGCGCGGCGACGTCGCGTTGTCGGTCACCATCAGCGCGCTGTCCACGCTAGTGGGCGTGTTCGCGACGCCTTTGCTCACGCGTCTTTACGTCGATGCTTCGATCGCGGTCGATGTCCACGGCATGCTCATGAGCATTCTGCAGATCGTCGCGTTGCCGATCGTCGTCGGGCTGATCGTGAATCATCTGTTCGGCAAGTTCGTGCGCAGAATCGAATGGATGCTGCCGCTCGTATCGATGGTGTGCATTCTGCTTATCATCGCGGCGGTGGTGGGCGGCACGCAAAAGAGCATTGCGTCGGTGGGATTGGTGGTGGCGGTGGGCGTGGTGTTGCATAACGGCATCGGCCTACTCGGCGGCTATTGGGGCGGCCGTCTGCTCGGCTTCGACGAGGCCGTGTGCCGCACGCTCGCCATCGAGGTCGGCATGCAGAACTCGGGACTCGCGGCCACGCTCGGCAAGCTGTATTTCACGCCCATTGCGGCATTGCCCGGTGCGTTGTTCTCGGTATGGCACAACCTGTCCGGCTCGATGCTCGCGGGTTATTGGGCCGGACGTCCCGCCAAAGGCTCGACGCGCGACGCCGATGTCGAAGGCGTCGCGCAGCGTAATTAAGCGAGCTTGTCCTGCGTGCGCGTCTCGAAGTCGGAGGCATCGTGGCGTTCGTGGAGTTGCATTGACGGGTCGCCGAACGTGCGGTTGACCATGCGTCCACGCTGCACCGCGGCGCGCGCGCCGATGGTCTGCGCCCAACGCTGTACGTGCGTGTAGGACTGCACGTCGAGGAATTCGGCCGCGCCATAGAGCCAGCCGTTCACCAGCCCGCCGTACCACGGGAAAATGGCGATATCCGCGATCGTATAGTCCGGACCCGCAATGTATTCGCTTTGCGCGAGGCGCTTGTCCAGCACATCGAGTTGACGCTTCGTTTCCATGGCGAAGCGGTTGATCGGATATTCCATCTTGCTCGGCGCATAGGCATAGAAATGCCCGAAGCCGCCGCCGAGATACGGTGCGCTGCCCATTTGCCAGAACAGCCATGAGAGGCATTCGGCGCGCGCGCTGAAATCTGCGGGAATAAGTGCGCCGAATTTTTCCGCGAGATACAGCAGGATGGCGCCCGATTCGAATACGCGTACCGGCTCGGGACCGCTGCGGTCGATGAGCGCGGGAATCTTCGAATTCGGATTCGCTTCGACAAAGCCGCTACCGAACTGATCGCCTTCGCCGATGCGAATGAGCCATGCATCGTATTCCGCGCCGTGATGGCCGAGTGCGAGCAGTTCTTCGAGCATGATCGTGACTTTCACGCCGTTTGGCGTCGCCAGCGAATATAGCTGCAAGGGATGAGCGCCGACGGGTAAGGGCTTGTCATGCGTCGGCCCTGAAATCGGGCGATTGATGTTGGCGAACTGGCCGCCGTTTTCCTTGTTCCATGTCCATACGGTCGGCGGGACGTATTCCGGGGTATTGCTCATGCTTTACGCTCCTTTAGCAAATTTAGCGGAGGTTAGCAGGGCGTTGCGAAACGTGCTTGTTACGACCGAGGCGGGCGTTGCATTTCCTGCTGGCGCATGGGCATGGCGTCGATGGTGCCGAAGAGTTCTTTCGGCGTGACAGGCTGTTCGGATTGTATTCTTATGCCGCCGTCTTTGCCGATCAATAGAACGCGGAATGTGTCTGCTGGCGTTTTGTAGCGGCGACGTAGCGTGTCGGCAGTCTCGCTTGTGCCTTGCACGGTGTTGCCGATCACTTCGATGGGGATGAGGTCGCGGTCGGCAAATTGGGTTTTTTCTTGGGCGATTAACGTGCGTTGTTGTGCTAGTTTTTCGGAGGAGGTGTCGGCTGCGAAGACGATTAGCAGGCGCTTTTGCCAGCGGTAATCGTCGATTGTCGCGGCGCTTGGGGTTGATAGCATGGTTAATGTTACGCAGGCGGCGAGGGCGGTTTTGATGAGGGCTTGTTTCATGGGGGGTCTTCTATGGCGGGTGGTGGTGTGGGGTTAGCAGAAAGTGCGCCTTAAATTTTTGGGGGTATTTTCGTGGAAGGGGCTTCTTCTGTTTGTGTCTTTATTGCAGTAGCCGCCTCCCCGGCGGGGGGGTAACTTTCTTTGCTGCTGCAAAGAAAGTCACCAAAGAAAGCAGCTTTTTACCCCATGCACGCTGGCTGGAGAGGGTTGGTCTGGATTAACTGATGCAGTGACCGCAATAGGACGTGCCACGCATAACGAGCCACTTAGGCAACCTGGCGATCACGCGCTCGAATAATCAACGCTTAGTGGACCGCGCTCATTCGTTCGGCCATGCGCTACGCGCGCCGAGAACGTAAGAACGGAATCCCGCAGCGTATAAGCGCCCAGCCACATCAAACCACATCGCACCCCTCCCATTGGGCATTACCTCGGTTAGCACTTCCATGAATGGCAAACCGAAAGCGTTAGGCTTTGCTCGAAGTGCTGACCAAGGTAGGGCCGAATAGCAATCTAGCGGGGAAGCATGATGTAGCTGGGCGCTGATAAACTGCGGGATTCCGTTCTAAAGCTCTCGGCGCGCGTAGCGCATGGCCGAATGAATGAATGCGGTCCACTAAGGCAAAAGCATTCGAGCGCGAAATCGCGAGGTTGCCTAAGCAGCGGGTCAAGCGTGGAAGGTCCTATTGCGGCCACTGTACCGGTTAATCCAGACCACCCTCTCCAGCCAGCGAGCATGGGGGTAAAAGCTGCTTTCTTTGGTGACTTTCTTTGCAGCAGCAAAGAAAGTTACCCCCCCGCCGGGGAGGCGGCTACTGCAATAAAATCCCAGACAAGAGAAGCCCATTGCACGCCAAAACCAAAAGCAGCCCCCCTCAATCAAACTCCACCCCCCCACTCCGCCTCAACTCATCCAACTTACTCAGTTGTTCAGGCAACACACGCCCCAGCGACAACGGCGGCAACGCATCAAGAGCAAAGAAACCAACATCGGTAGTCTCCACGCCTATAACCTCCCCCGCACTCAAGATCCGCCCTAAAAAAACCAACTTCCATATATGAAAAACCGACGGCGGATGCGGGTGCTTTGCAGTATCCCAAGCCGCAAGTAATCGCTCGATCGAAACCGTATATCCACTCTCCTCACGCACTTCCTTAGCCGCATTCTCCGCAGGCGACAAACCCACATCGGCCCAACCCCCCGGCATCGACCAACACCCATCAATCGCTTCACGCACGAGAAGCACGCGCCCTTGTTCATCAAACACCGCGCAGCGAACATCGAGCTTCGGATTCGCATAGCCGGTCTCGAACGAGAACATCTCAGCCACTTTCTCAGCATCGAGCGAAGCAATCTCCGCGATCTGTTTATGCGCGATCTGTTCGATCTCCTCATAACGCTCGCGGTCGAAAGCCGCCGTCGTGTAATGCAATCCGGTTTGCGCCAATGCAAGAAGCCGACGCGCTTGTTCAAGACGTTGAATGGACATCGTAGGCATCGCTCGCGTGAGTTTTATCGCTGGAAAGCATACGTGAGATGCGGGAAAACCACGAGTCGAAATCTCTTGGTCCGACTTTCGAAATGAAACTAGACTCTTGCGAATGGAAAGTGCTTCGAGATCCAATCCGATGCTGACCAACAAGAGTTCACTCAAGCGGCGCTTGCAGATCGTCGAACTCGTGCGCAAGCGCGGGGAGGTGTCGGTCGAGGAACTCAGTCAGGCATTCGATGTATCGAGCGTCACGATTCGCAGCGATCTGACTTATCTCGAACAGCAGCGATATCTGTTGCGCTCGTTTGGAAAGGCGCGCTATCTGGCGCAGAAAGCGGGCGAGGACGTGCTCGTTCCCGCATCCGATGGCGTCACGCGCAAGGCTGCGGAAACGCTGCTCGCGCGTATCGCAGCGGAAGCGGTGGGCGACCACGAAGCGCTGATGATGGGCGCAGGCGAGATCGTCCACAAGATGGCGCCGTTCCTGTCGGATCGGCAGAACTTGTCGCTGCTGGTGCAAGACGTCGCGTTCGCGCAGACGATACAACGCTTCGTGCACGGCGAATTGCTATTGACCGGCGGGCAGCTTGAAGCGGGCGCAACCGCGTTGACTGGCCCGGACGCAGAAGCGGCGATTGCAAGGCGTCCGATCGATCTGTGCTTTCTCGAAGCATCGGGCATCGATCGTGAGGGCGGATTGCTGGCCGCCACGCCCGCACTCGCGCGCGTGGCGCAGGCGGCGGTGCGGGCGGCGCGGCGGACCATCATCGTCGCTTATCAGCCGATGCTCGACGAACGCAGCGGCGTGATCTTCGCGAACGTGTCCGAGGTCGATACGCTGCTGATCGACGATGGCATCGACCCGTACACGCTGGATACAGTATCGAAGCACGGTCTCGAACTGCGGCGCAGGGACAGCGGAATCTTCGAATTTCGCCGTGACGGTCTGATTGAATCGACATCCTAACGAATGTTTTGACGAATAGCGCCATGCCGAACACCGAAACCAAGTCAGCCGGATACATCGTCACGATGGGCGAGATCCTCGTCGAAATACTGGCGACGCAGATAGGACAATCCTTTCGCAAACCGGGCACGCTGATGGGCCCGTATGCCAGCGGCGCACCCGCGATCTTCATCGATCAGGTGGCGAAGTCGGGCAGCGCGTGCGCGATCATCGGCTGCGTGGGCGACGACGATTTCGGCGCGCTGAACGTGGAACGACTGCGCACGGATGGCGTGGACGTGTCGGGCATTTCCGTCATCAAGACAGCGACCACGGGCAGCGCGTTCGTCACGTATCGCGAGGACGGCGACCGCGATTTCATCTACAACATCGCGAACAGCGCGTCGGGGCATCTGTCCGTGAGTGAGATTCGCGATCATTTGCTCAAGGAATGCAGGCATTTCCACGTGATGGGTTCGTCGCTGTTCTCGTTTCGCATCATCGAGGCAATGAAGAAGGTCATCGAAACCGTTAAGGAAAACGGCGGCACGGTGAGCTTCGATCCGAACATCAGAAAGGAAATGCTTCGGATTCCAGAGATGCGTGAAGCGCTCGATTTCATTCTCGACTATACGGATGTATTTCTGCCGAGCGATCATGAAGTCATGCTGCTTGCGGGTGCGAGCACCGAGCAAGGCGCTATCGAAGAACTTCTTAAACGCGGCGTGCGCGAAGTCGTGGTCAAGCGCGGCAAGGACGGCAGCAGCTATTACGACGGCAAGAAGGAGCAACATTTCGCGGCATTAAACGTGACGGAAGTGGACCCGACCGGCGCGGGCGATTGCTTCGGCGGCACCTATATCGCGTGCCGCGCGCAAGGCATGTCGCTCGAACGCGCGATGACTTATGCGGGTGCAGCAGGCGCGCGCGCCGTGACCTGTCGCGGACCGATGGAAGGCACCGCGACGCTCGCCGAACTGGATGCCTTCATCGCTGAGAAGTCGGAGAAAAGTCATGACTGAACTCGTCGCGCGCCTCACCGGCGATTCGGCCGCTGCGCAACGCCTCAAGGGCATCTACTCGATTTGCTCGGCGCATCCGTGGGTGATCGAAGCGGCGATGCAGCAGGCGCTTGCGGACGACACGCCCTTGCTGATCGAATCCACTTCGAATCAGGTCGATCAATACGGCGGCTACACCGGCATGAAGCCTGCCGATTTCGTGAACTTCGTGCATGAAATAGCGGACCGCAGCGGCTTCGCGCGCGGACGGTTGATCCTCGGCGGCGATCATCTCGGCCCGAACGCATGGCGCCATCTTCCTGCCGACGAAGCCATGCAGCGCGCCGACGTGCTGATCGATGCTTACGCCGCCGCCGGCTTCAGAAAGATTCATCTCGACACGAGCATGGCATGCGCCGGCGATCCGTCGCATCTCTCCGACGATGTAGTCGCCGAACGCGCCGCGCGTCTGTGCGCGGTCGCCGAAGCCGCTGCCAAACGCGCAGGGCACGCGCAATTGCCGGTGTACATCATCGGGACCGAAGTGCCGGTGCCGGGCGGCGCGGCGGACGAACTCAAGACCGTCGAGGTCACGCATGCTGGCGGCGCGTACGAAACGGTCGCTGTGCATCGCAATGCATGGCATCTGCATGGACTCGATGCCGCATGGCCGCGCGTCATCGCGCTCGTGGTTCAGCCCGGCGTGGAATTCGATCATACGAAAGTAGTGGATTACGATCCTGCGCTTGCAAAAGATTTGTCGAAGGTGCTCGAACGCTTGCCCGGAATGGTTTTCGAAGCGCATTCGACCGACTATCAAAAGCCTGAGGCGTTGGCGTCGCTGGTGGATGACGGCTTCGCTATTCTCAAGGTCGGGCCGGGCGTTACTTTCGCGCTACGCGAAGCGCTCTTTTCGCTGGCCGATATCGAGAATGAAGTCATCGAGAAGAATGAACGATCCGACCTGCGCGAAGTGGTCGAACGTGTCATGCTCGCGAAGCCGGCCAATTGGGAGAAGTACTACCACGGCAGCGATCAAGAAAAACGCCTGCTGCGCACGTATAGTTATAGCGATCGCATTCGCTATTACTGGGCCGATCGCGAAGTGGATGATGCAGCGCGCAAACTCATCGCGAATCTATCGCGCATCGAGGTTCGCGAAAATCTCGTCAGCCGCTTTCTACCCGAACAATACTGGCAACTGAGACGCGGCGACATCGATGGCTCGCCCATGAGTCTCGTTCACAGCAAGATCCGGGAAGTGATTGACTTATACGCGCAGGCTTGCCGCAAGCAATCGTAAGGATTCCAAGATTTTGAATTTGCATTAAGCGTTCGTTCCAAAGGTCTTTCGTTTTTCCGGTGAGACACGCCGACAGGGAAAACCCGCTTTGACCGGCTTTCGACCCGAAACTAGACTCTTTCACGACAAAAGCAGCGCGTCGCTTTCCGCAGACGCGCGCACAGGAAGCACCGGAGGCGACACATGAGCAAGCCGACCTTGGCCACCGAAGAGCGGGCAAAACCGCGTCTGGGTTTCGCGGGACAGTTGATTCATTCACGCGAGACCGGCATTGTCGGCGCGCTGGTGCTGATGATCGTGCTTCTGTCGATCTTCGCGCCCGACTTCGCGAGCAAGGGCAACTTGCTCAACGACGCGCGCAATCTCTCGTTCATCGGCATCGTGGCAATCGGGCAGGCCGCTGTCATGATTACAGGCGGTATCGATCTCTCTGTAGGCAGCGTATGGGGTCTTGCCGCCGTCGCTTCCGCCGCGATGATGCAATCCGGCATGGGCGTGTTCCCCGCCTGCGTGCTGACGCTCCTGATCTGCGCGGTGGTCGGCTTCTTCAACGGCTTTTGCGTGACCAAGCTGCGCATGCTGCCATTCGTGCCGACGCTGGCCACCATGAGTATCGCGCGGGCGCTGGCGCTCATCATCACGCGCGGCAAGGCCATCGACGGTTTTCGTCCGGATGGCGATGCCTTCTTCGCGCTCGGCGGCGGCGATATCTTCGATATTCCGGTGCCGTTCGTCATCTTCGTGGCGCTCGCGATTATCTCGGCCATCGTGCTCAAGCGGACAGTCTATGGCCGTCAGTTGTACGCGGTCGGCGGCAACGAGCGTGCGGCCATGCTGACCGGTCTCAATGTCGATCGCCTCAAGATGAGCGTGTACGTCATGTCTTCGCTGCTCGCGGGACTGGCGGGCATCATCGAGGTGAGCTATCTGTCGTCGGCTATTTCCAATCAAGGTTTGGGCAAGGAACTGAGCGTGATCGCGGCGGCGGTGATCGGCGGCACGGCGCTTTCGGGCGGCGAGGGCACGGTGATCGGCGTGTTCGTCGGCACGGTGATACTCGAAGTGCTGCGTAACGGACTCGTGCTGCTTGGCACGGACGCCTATTGGCAAGGTGTTTTCGTCGGTTCGGTCATCGTTCTCGCGGTCTTTATCGATCAACTCAGAAAGGGCGTCTGGCGACGCCGCTAGGCTTGTAACGTGCATCACGCTGCATTCATAAAACGACTCAGGAGACACACATGACACGCATGAAGCTCAGTGCCGCAGCCGTGGCCGCCACCGTTCTGCTCGGGCTTGGAATCGCTCAATCGCACGCGGCGGACAAGAAAGTATTCGCCGTCGTGCCGAAGGCGCTAGGCGTGGCCTTCTATGCCGATGCGGAAAAAGGCTGCAAGGAAGAAGCGGCCAAGATCGGCGCGGACTGTTTGTTTACAGGCCCCGCGCAACTCGATGACGCCGAACAAGGCCGCATCGTGCGCGATTTGGTGACGAAGAAAGTGGCGGGCATCGCCATCGCACCGAACAATGCGGAATCGATCAGCGGCGTGATCAGCGCGGCGCTCGCAAAGAACATTCCGGTGGTGACGTTCGATTCGGATTCGCCCAAATCCAAGCGTATTGCGTTCATCGGCACGAACAACGAAGCGGGCGGCGAGGCGGCAGGCGAAGCATTCGCGAAGGCGCTGCCCAAGGGCGGCACGTATGCGGTGCTGACGGGTGGCTTGTCGGCGGCGAACCTGAACGAACGCATCAAGGGCTTCAAGTCGAAACTGAACGGCGACTTCAAGGAAGTGTCCGGCTCGCCTTTCGCGTGCAATGACGATTCGAGCACCGGCGTGCAATTGATTCAGGACATGCTGGCGAAGAACCCGAATCTCGATGGCATTTTCTTCGCGGGCGGCTGGCCGATGTTCGCACCGGAAGCCTATATTCGCGCGGTGAAAAACAAGGCGGCCGATATCAAGTCCGGCAAGTTCGTGATCGTTTCGTTCGATACGCTGCCTTCGCAGATCAAGCTGCTGAAGGAAGGTTATGCGACGACCTTGATCGGTCAGCGTCCGCTTGCCATGGGTATCGAATCGGTCAAGCAACTCGACCAGTTGACGAAGGGCGAGAAAGTTCCGCCGATCACGGATACGGGCGTTGATATCGTCAATGCATCGAACGTCGACAAGTTCGTCGGCGGCAAATAACCCTCGTTAAAAGAGGCTGCACCATGACCGCGTTGCTGAGCGTCGAAAAGATCACGAAAACCTATCCCGGCGTGAAGGCCTTGCAGGAAGTGACCTTCAGTGTCGAGGCGGGCACCGTGCACGCGGTCATGGGCGAAAACGGCGCGGGCAAGTCCACGCTCATGCAGACCATCGCGGGCGCGCATTCGCCTACTTCCGGAAAGCTCGTTTTCGATGGTCAGGAAGTCGAATTTTCCAGCACGAAAGATGCTGCAAAAAAGGGTATTTCCATCGTTTTTCAGGAGTTGATGCTCGCGCCGAACATGACGATTGCCGAGAACATTTTTCTCGGCGCGGAACCGCGCGCGGCGGGCGTGTTCGTCGATCGCGGCACGCTGCTCAGGCGTGCGCGCGAGGCCATGCACCGGCTGGGCATTTCGATCGACCCGGACACGCGTCTGGGCGATCTCACCATCGCGCAGCAGCAATTGGTGGAAATCAGCAAGGCGCTCATTCACGAGCCGCGTTTGTTGATTCTCGATGAACCGACTTCGAGCTTGTCCGAAGCGGACTCACTCACGCTGTTCAAGGTCGTTCACGAACTGCGCGCGCGTGGCGTGACCATTCTTTATATCTCGCACCGCATGCGCGAAGTGTTCGATAACTGCGATGCCGTTACCGTATTACGCGACGGCAAGCATGTTCGCACTGCGCGTCTTACGGATACATCGCCCGATGAAGTCGTGCGCCTGATGGTGGGCCGCGATCTCGCGGAAGTGAAGCGTATAAGGCCTGAACACGAAGGTTCGCCGGTCGTGCTCGAAGTCAACGGGCTCGGCGACGACGAACGTTATCGCGACGTGTCCTTCAAATTGCGACGCGGTGAAATCGTGGGACTGGCTGGCCTCATCGGCGCGGGCCGCTCGGAAATGGCGATGGGCATCTTCGGTGCGCCGCCTGCGCGTAACGGCACGGTCACCATCGAAGGCAAGCCGGTGAAGATCGCACGACCGCGCGATGCCATGAAGCTCGGCATTGGATTAGTGCCGGAGGATCGCAAGGATCAGGGCTTGGTGCTTGGCATGTCCGTGGGAAGCAATCTTTCGCTCGCGGCATTGGGTTTGGGCCGGCTTTCGAAGGCCAATATGATTCGGCCATTGCAGGAATCGCGCATGATCGATAGTTACGTCGGCCGCTTCAAGATCAAGACGCCGACCGTCGATCAACTCGTGGGCCTGCTTAGCGGCGGCAATCAACAGAAAGTGGTGCTGGCGAAGTGGCTTGCATCGAAGCCACGCGTGCTGATCGTCGATGAACCCACGCGCGGCGTCGATGTCGGCACGAAAGCCGAAATCTATGCATTGATGCGCGAACTCGCGCGCGATGGCCTGGCGATTCTCGTCATATCCAGCGATTTGCCCGAGATATTGACCATCTCGGACCGCATTCTCGTGATGCGCGCGGGCTTCCTCGCAGGCGAAGTCAGTTTCGACGATGCATCCGAGGAGCGCATCATGTCGCTCGCGGCGCTGGAGCATGCGGACCCGTCGCATCCCGAAGTCAAGCCGACCGGTTTTGTCTCTTAGTTTCGTATCCTTATAAAAAATTGGAGAAGCGGTTAGATGAATAAGGTTGGCATGTTCTTCACGTACTGGTCGACGGAATGGCTCGTCGATTTTCCCGCCGTGGCGAAGCGCATTTCCGGGCTCGGCTTCGACATGATGGAAATATCGCTGGCCGAATTTCACACGCTGCCCGAAGTGAAAAAGCGCGAACTGAAGACCGTCGCCGATGATCTCGGGCTGACCGTGATGTGCTGCATCGGCCTTAAACATGAATACGATTTCGCATCGCCCGATCAAAGCGTGCGCGATGCAGGCACGGAATACGTGAAGCGTCTGCTCGACGATTGCCACATGCTCGGCGCACCGGTATTCGCGGGTCTTACGTTCTGCGCGTGGCCGCAATCGCCGCCGCTCGACATGAAGGACAAGCGGCCTTATGTGGACCGCGCGGTGGACAGCGTGCGGCGGGTCATCAAAGTGGCCGAGGATTATGGAATCATTTACGCGCTCGAAGTCGTGAACCGCTTCGAGCAATATCTCGTGAACGATCATAAGGAGGCCATCGCATTCGCGGATGCGGTAGATAGCCCCGCATGCAAGGTTCAACTCGATACGTTCCATATGAATATCGAGGAAAACTCATTCCGCGAAGCCATTCTCGCGTGCCGCGGCAAGATGGGGCATTTTCATTTAGGCGAAGCGAACCGTTTGCCGCCGGGAGAAGGGCGTTTGCCGTGGGACGAGATTTTCGGCGCGCTCAAGGAAATTGAATACGACGGCACCATCGTGATGGAGCCGTTCATGCGCAAGGGCGGCACGGTAAGCCGCGCGGTGGGCGTATGGCGCGATATGTCGAACGGCGCAACGGACGAACAAATGGACGAACGCGCACGCCGTTCTTTGCAATTCGTGCGTGGTCATCTCGCCTGAAGATTGCATCGGATGCACGCATGCGCGAAAACGCTTAAGCATCGAATTTATTCTTGTTTGACGCTTTCAGCGGCGATGACTACATTCAAGTCATCGCGTTCGCATTGGAGCGACATCATGCCGCCCATTCTGCTTCGTTACTGGCAAGCCTGGTCGATTCGCACGAAAGAGGCGCGTGAGCGTCGCATTGTGCGGTCGTTTCATAAGATGAAGTGTGAATGCGCGCGTTCCAGTGCTGCACGTGCTTCGGCCGCTGCCGAAGCGGTCGGCCCGTCGCGCGCTGAGCGGCTCGAACATATTTCGCTCTACGCGCAGGCGGGCTTTTTCTCGACCGTCTGCTCCGGCGACCACTTTCAAACGCTCGCCGAAGCCCCTCCTCAATAGATCATCGACGGCAGCGCTTTTCCAGCACGATCGTTTCGAACAACTCATAATCGCCGGTCGGCGTTTGGTCCGCACCGGGCGCGTGATAATAGTTCATCGTGATCGTGCTCTTGCCGCCATGCTCGCCGGGATCGACATCGAACACGGCGATGCCGTAGCCCGTGCCCGTATCGCGCTGCGCGGACCAGATCGCATCTTCCACGGCATCGGCGGTCGGACGCACGAACGTGCCCGCCGTCGCGCCCGGAACCGGACGATTCGGCTTCGTGAAAATCTGCGCTTGCGGAAGACCTGTTCCCGTATCGGTGCCGTACACATCGAGCGGCGCGCTTGTGCCGCCGCCGCCCAAAATCAAATGCACCGTGCCGTGCGTGGTATCGATCGGATCGTTCGCACGCTGTGATGTCTGCACCGGTCTCGGCTGCAAGGTATCCACACGCTCACCGGTTTTCGCATCACGTCCCGCGTGATGATTGCAGCCGCGCACCGGATGGCTACGCTCGTAATCGTGATCGTGCCCGCACACCACGAGGTCCACGCCATAGCGGTCGAAAAGCGGCAGCCATGCCTCGCGAATGCCCTTGTCCGACCCGTTGCCCGTCTTCGATGAACTGAGCGCGTCCTGATGCATCTGCACGACGATCCAGTCGATGTCGTCGTTGCGCGAGGCATCGTGCAAGGTCTTTTCAAGCCAGCGCGTTTGTTCGCCCTGACTGTATCCGCGCACATAGAACGACGTGCCCGGCGCAATAGACGGATTGCCCGTGCTCGCGGCAGGCACGAGCGGCGCCGGGCCTGCGACGAAGGCGGCGGCGTCCTGATAGACGACATCGTCCGCATCGAGTGAGATAAAGAGCACCGAACTCACACGGAAGCTGTACCAGCGCCCCGGAAAATGCGTGCCGTTATCGGGCAACGTATAACGCGTGAGATACGATTCGAAGCCCTGTTTGCCGTTGTTGAATTCGATTTCGTGATTGCCGGGGCAGGGCATCCACGGACGATTCGCGGCCGACACTTGCGCGTTGTTGCCGAAGTCGCGCCATACATCGGGCTGATGCGTCGGGTTCAGGTTTGCATAGCAGAGGTCGCCGTTGAGCAAGTGAAACAGCGGCGCGAAGCGCTCGACTGCCTGCACGGCGAAACGGCTTTGCGGCGATGACAGCACCCAGTTCGTGTTCGGCGTTGCCAGATCGCCATAGCTCGTGAAGCGAAACGCGTGACGTCCGCGCGGCGCGGTGCGGAAGCTGCCGCTGAAGGGCTGGCCTGTGTTGCTGTCGTTGTCGGCGGTGACTTCGTATTGATACGTCGTGTCGGGATGAAGTTCGCGAAGCCGCGCGTGATACGTGCAGACAATCTCGCCATTCAAGCCGTCCGTGTATGTGCGTTGCACGCCGTGGACCGTGCGCGCATGGCCTTCGTGCGTGGTGAGTCTTACGCGCGGTTGCGTGGCTTGCGCAAGCGATGCCCAGCTTACGATTACTTCGCTCGTGGGATCTTCACCCCATGTCAGATGCACTTGTTCGGGCGTGCCATCGGGGTTCGCGGATTGAGCGTTCGCGGACAGGCTCATCACATTCGCGGCGCCGGCAATGCCCGATGCACCCGCGAGCTTGAGAAAACCACGGCGAGAAGCAATCGATGCAGTGTCGTGCGGGTTCTTCGTGACCATGAAGGTGTCTCTTGTGGGGTTGCGGTTTTGGCGCATTGCATGCGGCGCCTGCTGACAATTATTGCCAATGGTGTGACTGAGGGATGACAGTGGGCTATTTGGTTTGTGGAATGTTGAGGTATCGGGTGGGGGATGTGGTGTTGTCTTGTCGTCTTGTCGTCTTGTCGTGGAAGGGGCTGCTGTTGTTTGTGTTGTTTATTCAGTAGCCGCCTCCCCGGCGGGGGGGTAACTTTCTTTGCTGCTGCAAAGAAAGTCACCAAAGAAAGCAGCTTTTTACCCCATGCACGATGGCTGGAAAGGGTTGGTCTGGATTAACGGATGCAGTGGCCGCAATAGGACGTTCCACGCATAACGAGCCGCTTAGGCAACCTTGCGACTGCGCGCTCAAATAATCAACACTTAGTGGACCGCATTCATTCAATCGGCCATGCGCCGCGCGCGCCGAGAACTTAAGAACGGAACCCCGCAGCCTATAAGCGCCCAGCCACCTCTCACTTCCCCGCAAGATTGCTATTCGGCCCTACCTTGGTTAGTGCTCCGACAAAAGGTGACTTGCGTTGGTGTGCGCGTTTTGCCCAGAAGCGCTTATCGAGGTAGGGCCGAATGACGACATAACGGCGAGGTGTGAGGTGGCCGGGCGCTGATACGCTGCGGGGTTCCGTTCTAAAGCTCTCGGCGCGCGTAGCGCATGGCCGAAAGAATGAATGCGGACCACTAAGACCAAAGGATTCGAGCGCGAAATCGCGAGGTTGCCCACGCGCTTAACTAACCGAGGGACATCCTATTGCGGCCACTGCATCGATTAATCCAGACCAACCCTCTTCAGCCATCGTGCATGGGGTAAAAAGCTGCTTTCTTTGGTGACTTTCTTTGCAGCAGCAAAGAAAGTTACCCCCCCGCCGGGGAGGCGGCTACTGCAATAAAGACACAACCAACAGCAGCCCCTTGCACGACAAAAAGGGCAACACGTCATACGCCTGCAAGCGACAATAGCGCATGATGATGAACCACCCATTCTCCCAACCCAAGAGGCACAAAATGGCAAACAACGAATACGTGATGTTCAAGGGAACGGTAAAACTGGGCGTGCCCTTTCTAAACGGCTACAAAGGCGATCCCCACTACGTCATCAGCAGCGACGACGCCAACGGTAACGAATTCCGCATCGTTACGAATGTGAAATCAGATAGCTCGCTGACCGGACCATCAGGCTATCTGGTGCTATATCAATGGAATCAGTATTTCGAGCACCCGATGATCGCGGACCTTGAAAAGCTCGCCCCCGGCGTCGCCATGAGCAACTTCCCGAAGCTCGACTACATTCATGATCCGCGTCTGGTCGATCTCAGCGTCATGCGCCCAATCCCCCTCGACACAGAGAACGAACACAACGACATCAACGCGTTGCTCAACGACATGCTGACGGTCGATACATCAACCGAGCCGGTTCCGTATGTCTATCCGACGCCAAGCTACAAAGACAACCGCAAAGGCTGGAAGCCGACAAAAGACGTCACCGTCTATGGCTTTGGCTTTCTGTTCGAACCGGAAAAAGACGGCCTGCACGAAACGCACATGAATCAGGGCAATCCCAAGCCACCGAAAGGCAGCAAGGAAAAAGACCATTCAAATGAAAACGGCGCGTATCAGGATGGCGCGGTCATCATAGAAATAGACGGCAAGTATCAGGCGTTGTTCGTCGCGTTCCAGACGCAACTGGTGCCGACCGATAATCGCGGCCGGCCCATTCCGAACGTGTCGCACCCGATATTGCAGAGCACGACGTAAAGGAAAGCACGCTAAGTCTTCTTGCTCGCGCTCTCCTCGCGAAAGGCCTTTTCGCCCGCGTCGGATATCTCGACCCATCGCTTATCCGGCGCGGCGCCATCCACGTAGCTGTCGTGCCAGTTCCACCATTTATAGGTCTGCGTTTGCGGATATCCTTCGGGCGAGTCTTCCCAAAGCTCTTGTCGTCCCAATGGCGTGATGTCGAGATAATTCCACGTGCCGCCCATCTGCTCATCGCCGCGATTGTTGATGAAATACGTTCTATAGATGCGCTCGCCATCGCGGAAAAACACATTCGTGCCGTGCCATTCGTTCACGCCGAAATCTTTATCGAAGTCATCCGTGATGGTGACCCACGGAATGTCTTCCCAACCCATGCTTTGCTTGAGCTTCGCGATATCGGCTTGCGGCGCCCGCGATGCAAACACGAGCGTGGTATCGCGTGCATTCAGATGCGCGACATGCGCAACCTGATCGGCCACCATCGAACAGCCACGGCACGCATGTTCCGGCCATCCAAACACGCCTGGCTCGTAGAACGCACGATAAACAATCAACTGATGCCGCCCGCCGAAAAGCTCGGCCAGCGTGACGCGGCCTTCGGGCCCTTCGAACGTGTATGACGAATCCACCGCCATCCACGGCATGCGGCGACGTTCGGCGGCGAGCGCATCGCGTGCGCGCGTGTGCTCCTTCTCCTTGACGAGCAATTGCTCGCGCGCCGCTTCCCATTGTTCCGGCGATACCACCGGCGGCGTGCTGCGTCCCTTGCTTCCCTTCTCCTCGGATGTGCTCATGGCGTGTCCTCCTCCTTAAGTGCCGTGAGAAAGTGTGAGCCTGAAAGCGTGCGGTTCGGGAGTAACAAGTTTGACGGTATTTCGGCGCGCGTGCTTGTCATGGTCATGCCATTGATAACGCGTACCTTGCCGAAGCCGATCGACGAACAAAGAAAACACCAAGAATGGTCCCTGCCGAAGCGCTTTCCGATGCATCGCCCGTGCGCGTATCCCGATTCGTGCTAATGGTCAACGTCGCATTGATGACGACGCAAATCGGCGCAGGCTGGCTCACCGGCTCGAACGCGATCGTGGCGGACGGCGTGCATACGAGCGTCGATCTGGTGATCGATGCGATCCTCTTCGCGTCGCTGCGTACGCAAGCGCATCGCAACACATGGCTTCCATCGGCAATCGTCGCGATGCTGCTCACGCTCACCGGCGCCGAACTGCTATGGCAAGCCGCATCCGTGCGCGCCGATGCTTCGAACTCCGACACATCCATGCAACTCTGCGCACTCTTTATCGCGATGCTCGCGATCGTCACGCGCGCCTGCGTGGCGCGTCATCTCGCGTGCGTATCGGGTGAAATGGAAGCGACGCATGCCCACGCCGCCGATGTGCTCGCGGCAGGCGCATGGCATGCGCGAATCGATGCAATATCGGCAGGCGCTGCCGCACTCGGTGCGCTCGGCACGC
Organism: Caballeronia sp. A2-2; assembly: GCF_057612605.2. Taxonomy (NCBI): domain Bacteria; kingdom Pseudomonadati; phylum Pseudomonadota; class Betaproteobacteria; order Burkholderiales; family Burkholderiaceae; genus Caballeronia; species Caballeronia sp. A2-2. The sequence goes on from NZ_JBVFIR010000004.1 coordinate 45,459, forward strand.
TGGCGGGCTTTGCGCACCTCGATCAACTCGCGACCTTCGTCATCGGCGGGATGATGTTGAGCATGGGATTGCTGCACGAAGGCGGCTTTATTCGGCTGGGCTACCGCTTCGTGCGCTGAGTCGTGAATCAGGGCTTATAACCGTCATCCAGCGTCTTCAGAAACGCGATGATGTCTTTTATATCCGCATCCGTCATCGCGGGCTTGTCGCCGAACTTGCGGTCGAATGGCGCATCCTTCACATCGACATTGGCTTGATATTGCGCCGGCAGATCGTCGTACTGACGCACGTGGCCGTTCGCATCCTTCGAATAGAACTTCTGCGGCGCGGTATTGCGCTCGTTGTAGAAGGCCATCACATCATCGAGCGAATGGTAGATGCCGTTGTGGAAGAACGCATGGCGCGTGTCCACATTGCGCAGCGTTGGCGTGAGGAACATGCCGCAGTATTGCGTCTGCGTGCGCAGATCGTCGCGGAAGGGGCCGCACACGCCCATGTCAAAAAACTTAGGATCACGATTGAGCGCGAGCTTGTCGTTGCGCGGCACGCCGAGCGATTCGTATTGATAGTCGGTGAACATCGGCGGCAGGCCATCGGAACCGGCTTTCGACAAGTGACATCCCGCGCAATTGGCTTTGTCGGGATCGTTAAAGAGATGCAGGCCGTGCAACTCGGCTTGCGTGAGGCGCGTCTTGCCTTCGAGCCAGTAATCGTACTTCGACGTATATGGATGGAACGCCTGTTCCTCCACCTGATAACGCGCGATGGCGAACATGGCCTCGGAAATCGCGAGGCCTTGCGTCTTGAAGATATTCGGGCCGAACAGTTTTTCGAAATCGCCCTTGTAGGAAGCGTGCGCCAGCTTGTCGGCGACCTGATCGAGACTCGTGTTCGCCATCTCGACGGGGTTCAGCATGGGGCCGCTCGCCTGCATTTGAAGCGTATCGGCGCGGCCGTCCCAGAACAAGCCGCCTTGCGGAACCATCGCGGGCGCGGCGGGTGCGACGCCTGCGTTCTTTTGCGCGCGTTCCGTGCCCTGCGCCTGCGTCGCGAGTGCCGCGAGGTCGGGCGCGTTGTCGGCATCGCCTGCATCGGGACCGATGCTGAAGTTGGGCTGACGATAGAGATACATCAGCGAAGGCGGCGGACGATAACCCTGCAAGGTCAGATGCGGTCCGCCCGGCTGCACGGAGAGATTATTGGGTGGCCCGAACGCGTGCGCCGGATCGTGACACGATGCACACGACTGCTGGCCCGAAGCCGACAGCGTTTTATCGAAGAAGATGTTCTTGCCAAGCACCGCGACCGCGCTCAACGGCTCGACCGGTGGCCGTTGCAAGGGCGTGGGATGCGCATTTGCGCCCGTCAGATTCTCGACAGCATCGCCAATGACATCAGGCACATGAGACGGAAAGGCAAGCGCGAATGCACCGAATGCAGCCGCCGCCACGACGAGCGCGATCACCCCGTTAAGCGGGCGCAACCTGAACGCGGAATGACGGGGAGGCAAGGCTTGAGCGGGATCAACGGTAGCGGACATGACGGGAACCGAATGCAAATGCAACAGCGTGAAAGGAAAAAGCGTTGCCGCCGAAATACGGCGACAACGCGTTCTTGATGCTTCGGATTACTTTAGATCGCGGGAACCGATGCCACCGGCGTTCCCAGGTTCGGGTCGACGAACAGCGTCGGGTTGTTGCCCTGACCGCTGAAGTTGAACATCGTCATGATGCTGCCTGCGGTTGCATCGAACGAACCGCCGCCCAGACGCGCGCCGCCCAGCCAGTTGTCCTCGATGAAGCGCACCACGGAAGCCTGCGAAATCGCCGTGTGATCGACGAAATTCACCTTGGCCCACGGCGAAATCACGAGGAACGGAATGCGCGTGCCGGGACCGCATCGGCCATTCACTGCACCGCCGTTCACGCCGAGCGGCTGCGCGCCCGTGCCGCACTTGCCCGCGCCGTTCAACTGGTCGGCTTGCGGGTCGAACGAGGCGGACGTCGTCGTGGCGAACTGATGGTCGTACCAGCCGTCCGAGTCATCCCACGCGACGATCACAGCCGTGTTATTCCATTCGGACTGCTGCTGAAGGAAGTTGACGACCTTGGCGGTGAACGCTTGTTCGTCGAGCGGATCGGAATAGCCTGCGTGACCGTCCTGGAAAGCGGGTGCTTTCAGGAAGCTCACCGACGGGAAATTGCCCGCCTTCACGGAAGCGAAGAAATCATCCGTGTCGTACTCGTGATTCGCCGGCTCCGGCGTCTTGCCGTCCGCTTCCACCGACGAACCGATGGCCGACGTCGCACTCGGGCGCAAATGCTGCGGATTCGCCGTGGACGCGTAGTACTGGAACCAGTTGTGATGCGGAATGTAGTCAGCCGTCGCCTGACCGACCACCGGCGACACAGTGCTGCGCTTGCAGGCCGTGGTGCCGTTCGCGTTGGTCGTCGAGAGATTGAAGCCGCCCATGAAGCCGCCCCACGAAATGCCCTTGGCGTTCAGCAGATCGCCGATGTTCTTCGAGGTCAGCAGCGCGACATCGGTGGCACTGGAGCAGATATCGTTGGCCGGATCGACGTCGTTGATGAGCGAGAAGCCGCCTTGTCCGTCCGCGACGTAATACGAACCCGAATCCGACGTCAGGTTGAAAGGCTTGTGGCTCGTCTTGACGAGTTGCAGCCCGTTGTTCTGTCCGGAAACGACTTCGATCGCGCCGGGCGTTGACGGGCCGTAGGTGTCGGTGAACGCGTTGTCGCTCATGGCGAACTTCTGCGCGTAGTTCCAGAGCGCGCCGACCGTGTTGCCGTCGAAGTAGCCCATGACCTGACCAGCGGTGCCGAATGCGCCCGCGCCGCCGCTCGAACCTTTACCCGTGTACTTCGGGAACAGGTCGGCCGCGCCGTTGTTGTAGGCCTGTTGCTCGGCCGTGTAGGCGTGATTCTGATCGGCGGTCGCGGCTTGCGTGCGGTCCAGACGGAACGGGTTGGCGGCGCCCGCGCCGTTCAGCGGATTCACGAAGTTCGGATTCGCCGTGAGCAGCGAGCCCGAAAGGCCGTTGACCGTCGGCGTGCCCGCTGCCGGCGTGAAGGACGGTTCGCCCGCCGGATTACCCGCGTTCGGGTAAGTGGCGAAGTAGTGATCGAACGAGACGTTCTCGTTGAAGATCACGACCAGATGCTTGATCGGCGTTGCCGTGGTGAGCTTGTCCTGCGCGCTTTGATTGTTGTCGTGATCGCTGCCGCAGGCGTACAGGCCAATTGCGGCCGCGGACGCGGCGCCAATCATGAGGGCTCGACGAAACATGGATGAAACTCCGGATGTCGTTTTAAGTGTTGATGCGGTCCCGCCGCCTCGTGGCGAACGGTCGGGCCCGGCGTGGGGCGTGTTCAGCCTCGGGCGGGATTTCATCACCGGCGCATTGCGTTACCAAGACACTCTGCTTGCGTGGTTCTTACTCGAAATTGACGGTTTGTCCGCGCGACGCTTTCAGTTTTTGCAGTGTCTTAACGCGCGTAATGCTTCAAGGCAATTTCATGTAAGGCAATGCGTCGATGGATTGGGAATGACGCATGCTGAGTTTTAAGCGATGCGTGAACGCAAGGGAGCGGCAACATGTCAGGCGTGCCATCGTCCGGTCAGGTTGGGCCGGAAGCGCGGGGAACATTGGAGGGCGGCGAATCATGCATTGGCTCTTAGCGGGCTTCGCGATTCTCGCGGGCATTTCCAATCCGATTCAGTCGGCCGGCAACTCGGCGATGCTCAAGCCGTTGCAAGAGCCGATCGTCGCGGCGTTCATCGTGTATCTGATCGGTTCCGTGTGCCTCTTGCTGTGCGTGCCGTTTCTCGGCTTCGGACTCAAGCCTGCGATTTCGCGGCTCGGGCAGGTGCCGTGGTGGGCGTATGCGGGCGGCATCTGCAATGCGATCTTTTTGATGTGCTCGTTGCTCGTCACACGCAAGCTCGGCTCGGCGACGTTCACGACCATCGTCGTGATCTCGGCGGTCGTGACTTCGGTGATGCTCGATCATTTCGGCTGGCTGGGCTTCGAAGTGCGCACGGCGAGCCCGCTGCGATTGCTCGGCGCGACGCTGGCGATTGCAGGCGTCCTGTTGATCGCGATCTTCTGAGCGTTGCAGCCTGTCGGCGAAATCGGCGCGTCGAAGGTATTCTGATGTGACTCACAACGACGCGCCATTTCCCACCATGTCAGAAGAACTGCCGGACTCGCAAGGCGTCTGCCGCGGCATCACGCGCAGCGCGATCTTTCTCGTCGCCACGGTCGGACCGGACAAAGCGCACGCCGATGCCGTGCGCGACTGGTGCGGCGACATCGCCGCCTACGTGCGCGCGGTCGGCACGCGCGCGCCTGCCGCCAATCTTTCGTGCGTGTGCGGTTTCGGCTCGGATGTCTGGGACCGGTTGTTCGGCGCGCCGCGTCCGGCGTCGCTGCATCCGTTCAAGGAAGTCAAGGCGGAGACGCGGCACGCCGTGCGCACGCCGGGCGATATCCTCATGCATATCCGTGCGGATCACATGGACCTGTGTTTCGAGCTTGCCTCGCAGATGTTGGAGCGCCTCGGCGGCGCGGTGACGGTTGTCGATGAAGTGCACGGCTTCCGTTACTTCGATCTGCGCGACATGGTGGGTTTCGTCGATGGCACGGAGAATCCGGCGGGGCGCGAGGCGGTTTCGTTCACCATGATCGGCGACGAGGATAAGGACTTCGCAGGCGGCAGTTATGTGGTCGTGCAGAAGTATCTGCATGACCTGAAGGCGTGGAATGCGCTGCCGGTCGAACAGCAGGAGTTGATCATCGGGCGCAAGAAGCTGACGGATATCGAGCTTGATGCATCGGTCAAGCCGTCGCGCTCGCACAGTTCGCTCACCACGCTCGATGAAAACGGCGAGGAGGTGAAGATACTGCGTCACAACATGGCGTTCGGGCGGCCGGGGTCGAGTGAGTTCGGGACGTATTTTATCGGCTATGCGCGTGCGCCGAAGCCCATCGAGCAGATGATGGATAACATGTTTATTGGGCGGCCGCCGGGGAATTACGATCGGCTGTTGGACTATAGCCGGGCGGTGACGGGGGGGTTGTTTTTTGTGCCTTCGGCGGAGTTGCTTGAGGGATTGGGGGATCGTGAGGTGGGTTAGATAGGTTGTATTTGTCGTGGAAGGGGCTGCTCTTGGTTGTGTCTTTATTGCAGTAGCCGCCTCCCCGGCGGGGGGGTAACTTTCTTTGCTGCTGCAAAGAAAGTCACCAAAGAAAGCAGCTTTTTACCCCATGCACGATGGCTGGAGAGGGTTGGTCTGGATTAACGATACAGTGGCCGCAATAGGGCCTTCCACGTCTAACAAGCCGCTTAGGCAACCTCGCGATTGCGCGCTCAAATAAACAACGCTTAGTGGACCGGGCTCATTCATTCGGCCATGCGCTTTGCGCGCCGAGAGCTTAAGAACGGAATCCCGCAGCCTATCAGCGCCCAGCCACATCAAACTTCTCCGCAAGATTGCTATTCGGCCCTACCTTGGTTAGTGCTCCGACTAAAAGATGACTTGCGTTGGTGTGCGCGCTTTGCCCAGAAGCGCTTATCAAGGTAGGGCCCAATGGGAGAGGTGCGATGCGGTGTGATGTGACTGGGCGCTGATACGCTGCGGGGTTCCGTTCTAAAGTTCTCGGCGCGCGAAGCGCATGGCCGAAGGAATGAATGCGGACCACTAGAGCTAAAGGATTCGAGCGCGCAATCGCCAGGTTGCCTAAGCGGCTCGTTACGCGCGGAAAGTCCTATTGCGGCCACTGTATCGTTAATCCAGACCAACCCTCTCCAGCCATCGAGCATGGGGTAAAAAGCTGCTTTCTTTGGTGACTTTCTTTGCAGCAGTGTATAGACCGGAGACATGGTTGACAGATGTACGAGGACATCGTTGACAGTTTTATGGTCAGGCTTTTTCGCTCCTCAGGTCAAGTGTCATGATCCGATGATGGGCAAACCAGACGTCAAATACCCCGTCTTCACCCGGCTTTGCACGAGCCGCAACCGGCAGCCCATAAAGCGCGTTGGATAGCTTGATGCGTCGTCCTTCGAAGTCCACGCGCCCACCCGATCTGACCTTCATCACCACGTCGTCCGGGCTGTACTCGATCTCCGGCAGGACGGAGGGATACGCGCGCGAGCTTGCCCGATAACGGCTCTCGGGGGTGGCCATGCCGATTGCCTCGTGCGGCCGCTCGCAGTTATAGACGATGCGCCAGCGCTCAAACACCGTCTGCACGCGCTCCAGGTTCTCATAGCATCGCCCGTTCAGGACTTCGGCCTTCAGGGTGCGGTGAAACCGTTCCTCCTTGCCATTGGTCTGCGGGTGATAGGGCCGGCTGTAGCTGATGCCGATGTCCAGCCGGATCAGCCACACCGCCAGTTCGGTGAGTTGCCCCGGACTGCTGGGCGAGCCCCACGGCGCACCATTGTCGGTGTTGATGCGCGCAGGCAAGCCATACCGTGCGAACGCCTCGCACAGCCCCGCCTGCACGGCTGCGGTGTCGGTCGGGCCACAGGCACGCAGCAGGATATTGAAGCGCGAATGGTCATCGAGCACGGTCAGCGGACTGCAGCGCTGCTTGTCCAGCGTCTCGAAGTGTCCCTTGAAATCCATCTGCCAGAGCGCGTTGGGCTGCGCGTGCTCAAAGCGCTTCCAGGGCTCGCTCCGCGCCGACTCGGCCGGCAGGATGAGTTGGTGCCGATGCAGGATCGAAGTCACGGTGCTGGGGTGCGGCACCCCTTCAAAGCCCAGATCCTGAAGGCGTCGGCTGATTTTGCGTCCGCCCCAGCACGGATGGGCCAGACGCAGTCGAACCACTTCCTGCTCGATAGCCTCAGAACTCTTCGAAGGACTGCTGGCGGGACGGCGCGAGCGATCGGCCAGCGCCTGTTCGCCCCGCTTGAGCCATTTGTAGCCGGTCTGCCGGCTGATGTTGAAGCGCTCGCACAACTCCGTCATCGTGAGGGTGTGTTGAGTGGCCAAATGAACGAATTCTTGTCGCAGGCTCATCGTGTCTTTTATGTTCCAAGTCATGGTCGGCACCGGGGTTTCAGTACCCGAAAGTGTCAACCATGTCCTCGTACGTTTGTCAGCGATGTCTCCCGTCTATACACAGCAGCAAAGAAAGTTACCCCCCCGCCGGGGAGGCGGCTACTGAATAAACAGCCCAAAAACGAGAAGCCCCTTGCACGACAGAACAACAAGATCCCACCCAACAACAGTTAAAAGCAGCCTACAAATAAGCGACTAACTGTCAATCTCCCACACCACCATCGAATAGAAAAAAGAAAGCCGCCAGAACGGCGGCAACGGGGATGCTTCGTAAGCAGAAAAACCTCAGGCAGCTTGCGCCTGCAACGCCAACGCCAACGCATCCTGCTGCGCAGCCTTAGCAGCCTTAGTCTTACCAGCCCGCGACGGCGGCTGGCAAATACCGCAAACCATGCCATGGTTGTTGTCCTGCGCATGCGCCACGAACTTCCCGCGGCAACGCTTGCAACCGACGAGATGCAACATGCCCGCTTCCTTGAAGCGAACCATCGTCCAGGCGCGCGTCAGGTCCATTTGCAGCGCTTCGCCTTGCATCTCGAAGTGCTCGGCATAAAGCCCATAAGCACGGCTCAGCAAATCGACGCGATCCAGCTCACGGCTGTTGGCTTCGAGAAACGCATACACATTGGCGAACATCGATGCATGGATATTCGGCGCCCACGTCAGATACCAGTCCGCCGAGAACGGCAGCATGCCCTTGGGCGGCGATGCACCCTTCACTTCACGATACAAACGGATGAGTCGGTCGCGCGAGAGCTTCGGAAATTCGGATTCGAGCACCTGCATGCGCGCGCCGAGGCGAATCAGCGTGACGGCGCGCAGCACTTGATTCGCGTCGTCGGCCAGGCTTTTCGTGGCGGTCGTGGTCGTCGTCATGTCGGTCAGGCCACCAGAAGGGATTCGTTCGCAACAACCGGCGCGCGTTGCGTGAGCGCGGCCAGACCTTGGAGCAGGGCATCGCCGCCGAGGCGGAAGAAGCACAATACTTGCGAGCCGGACGCCAGCTTGACCGTCTGGGCGGGCGAGAGCGCGGCCAACGTTTGCGCGGTTTCGGCGGAAAGACCGAGACGGGCTTGTGCCGCTTCGCCTTCTTCGGTCAGAAGACGCTGCGCCAGCAGCAGGTACGACAGGTTCAATTCACGGATCGAATCGAGAGTCTGGATGTCGCGCGTCATGGTGAAATACCGAAAAAGGTAACATTGACCGGGTGGTGTCCCGAAACAACGTCGCCGTTTCCGAACACAGCCTGATTGTGCTGAAGAACCGACCCGCGTGCAACACAATGTTACAGAGGCAAACCTTTGCGGTCGTGCTCTTTTGTCTGCGCAATCCACTGCGCGAGAAAGAATGAATCACGCGAAAACGTGCTCATACGAAATGAAGTTACCTCATGACACCGGATGAGGGGCTTATCGCAGGCTGCTCCGCGCGCAACGATGTAAATTTTCCTGACGCTTTGAGAAATTAGGGAACGGATCGAAATCCTTGCCAGAACGTCGTTTCAGCAACAATTACCGCAAAAATTTCTTTTGACTGATGTAACCAAGCAACAGATTTACCGTCCGTTGCCGATTTCGTGCATTCCGCTGACTTCTGAAACACGTCCTAAAATGAAAAGCGCCTTGCCACGCGGGCGCATTCATTACAAAACCGAATCAGGAGACACGTCATGCGTATGCGAGCAATGCTGTTCCTATTGGCGGCGATGGCCGTCGCGGGTTGCGGCTCCTCGGACGATCCGCACGTGACCGGCAACGGCCCGAAAGTCATCATCGATTCGGACTTCAACACGATGGGCGACGACGGCCAGCTTTTCGCCATGACCACGCAACTGATGGGTCACGGTATCGTCGATCTGCTCGGGCTGTGCGTGGTGACCGGCAACGACTGGCTGCTTCAGGAAGAAGCGGAAGCGCTCAAGGCCGTCGAGCGCATGGGCGTGCAGAACAAGGTCGGCGTGTACGGCGGCGCGAATCTGCCGCTGCAATTCGATCTCACCAGCATCCGCGAGCAAATGGCGGCTAATCCGAACGGCTACTTCGGCGCGTGGATGCGGCCCGAGCCGACCAGCCAGTCGCAACTCACGCCGCCGTCCGATGGCTTCGCGACATCGACGCAGCTTCAGGCGGAAAGCGCGGCGAACTTCATCATCGACAGTGTGAAGCGCTATCCGCACGAGGTGACCATTCTCGAAGTCGGGCCGCCGACGAACCTCGCGACAGCCGTGCGGATGGCGCCGGAAATCGTGCCGCTCATCAAGCAGATCATCTACATGGGCGGCGCGATGAACGTGCCCGGCAATGCCAACGCCGTGGGCGAACTGAACTGGTGGTTCGATCCGACCGCTGTGCGCACGCTCCTGCAAACGACGATTCCGCAGAAGGTGATTCCGCTCGATGTGACGAACACCGTGCCGCTCACCGAGACCGTTTATAACCAGATCGTCAATCCGCCGACCGGGCAGACGGCCGTGACGCGCGCGTATGCCATTGCGAATGCGGGCGCGTTTGCATCGAACACCTATTTGTTCGATACGCTGACCATCGCGACCTTCATCGATCCGACCTTCGCGACCGCGACGCAAAGCGCGTATCTCGACATCGACACGACGCCGGGCGAGGATCAGGGGCATGTACGCGTGTATCCGGACATGCCGCAAGTGGGAGCGTCGCCGCAGAAGATCACTTATGTCACGGCGTTCGACAATGCGCGCTTTTTTCAGTTGTATGTTGGGTTGCTCACGGCTCCTGTGCCGGTGGTGTTCCACTGAGGCTCATTCGGCGTCGCGCGCAACTTGTGCGACGCCGGCTTGCGCGGCGACATCGTCGAGACCGGCGATGGTGTCCGCAGGCAGCAGCAAGCCGTCCTTCGTTTGTTGTTCGTGAGCGCGCGCTTCTTTCTCGCCGGGATAGAAAATTTCCTCGACGCCCTGCGCGCGCGGCGCGGATTTCAACGCTTCGACATAGCGCTCCATGCGCGCGTTGAAGGCATCGAGCGGCTGAAACGCTTCGATATTCAGCGCGATCATGAGATGCCCCGCGCGGCTGCGGTTCACCGGATCGTAGGGACCGTGGACGTCTTCAAGAAAGCCGCTGCCCGACAGCACGCCCGAGAGCACATCGACCATCGTGCCGATGGCATAGCCTTTGTGTTCCGCCATCGGCAAGATGAAACCCTTGAGCGCTTCGACGGGATCGGTCGTTGGCCGGCCTTGCGAATCGATGGCCCAGTTCGACGGAATCGGCTCGCGGCGCATTTGCGCGAGAAAAATCTTGCCACGTGCGACGCCGGAATTCGCAACATCCATGATCATCGGCGCATGACGTCCGGCGGGCGCGGCGACCGACCACGGATTCGTGCCGATCATTTTCCTGAGACCGCCATAAGGCGCCATGTTCGGTCCGCCATTCGTCATGCACAACATGATGCAGCCGCGCTCCGCCGCCATGCGCGTGAAGTACATGCAGGTGCCGAAGTGATTCGAATTGCGCACCGACACCGCGCCGATGCCATGTGCCTTCGCGCGGCGGATCGCATCGAGCGCGGCATGTTTCGCGATCACGGGACCGATGCCGTCGTGGCCGTCCATCACGGCGATCGCGCCTGCATCGACGGGAAAAGTGGGCTCGGCTTGCGCCTGCATTGCGCCGGAACGTAAGCGCGCGTAGTACCAGTTCAGACGCAGCACGCCGTGCGATTGATGACCCCAGAGGTCGGCCTGGACCATCGCGTCGGCGGCGATGTTGGCGTTTTCGTTGTTCGCGCCTGCGGTGACGTACACCGAAGCGATAAACGAGCGCAGCGCGTCGGGGTTCACGCGGTGGCGTTGGGCAGCATTGGTCATGGGCGTAACCTCCATTCGGCTAACATCGAGTCTTCACCATCAGTATCAGTTTCAGCTTTCGACGTCCTTGCACGTTTTCGGCCCGCGAACATGAGCGCATCCTCGATCGAGTTTCAAACAACGCCCGACCCGCTTCTCGGCACCTACGAACGCCCGCCGGGCGCGGCCACGGAATGGTGGCGCGTGAGTGCGTCCGAGCGTGAGCGCATGTATCGCATCGAGCATCGTGGCGCGCAAGGGCGTGTGAATATCGACACCGTGGTCGATCTCGACAACCTGCGCGCGAAGTTGCAGAAGTGGCATCGCGAAGGCTTCGTGCGGTGTGACGAAACACCTTCGCACACGCCGCCGCATCGCGCGGATTTCATGGCGCGTCTGCGTGATGCGGTCAACGCGCAACCTTCGCGCAACGTGGATGAAACCTCGGTCACGCTCGCCGATGTGGCGATTCCACGCGGCGCAGGCGGCCCGCTCGTGCCCACGATCAACCCTGCGTATCTTTTCACCGCGCGCGCCAGCGACGTGCTGCACGACATCGCCGAAAACAAGCGCGTGATGTTGATCGGCCACACGGGCGCGGGCAAGACGAGTCTCATCGAGCAGATCGCCGCACGCGCGGAGCATGGCGTGTTGCGCTCGAACATGAACGGTCAGACGACCGTCGGCGATTTCGTCGGCTTCTGGACCGTGCAGGGCGGCGAAACGAAATGGGTCGATGGCGTGTTGCCCATCGCGATGCGCGCGGGGCATTGGCTCGTCATCGACGAAATCGACTTCGCGGAGCCGGCCATTCTCGCGGTACTAACGGCCGTGCTCGAACCGCAAGGGCGTTTGCTGTTAAAGGAAAAGGGCGATGAAGTGGTGACGCCGCATCCCGCGTTCCGTTTGTTCGCAACGGCAAACGCGGCGGGCGCGATGAGCGTCTATCGGCATCTGTATCAAGGCGCAAATCTGCTGAACGAAGCGTTTCTAGACCGCTGGCGCGTGTATCTGATGGACTATCTGCCGCCCGCCGAGGAAGCCGAAGTGTTGATGCGAACCTTCGCGCCGCGCCTCGACGAAGCACTCGCGCATACGCTCGCGGCCATCGCTGCGGAATGCCGCGCCGCGTTCATTCGCGAGGATCTTGCCAGTGCATTTTCCACGCGCCGCCTGATCGACTGGACCGAACTCATGCTGCGTCATGGCGATCCCGAACGCGCCGCCGGTCCCGCGATCTACGCCAAAGTCAGCGCCGACGATGCCGCGTTGATCCGCAGCATCATCCGTCATCACATCGAACTCGACGCATGAACGCGCCACGCTCCGACCTGATGCTCACGCGGCTCGCGCGCGTGCTGACCGGCGAGCCGCGCATGGAAGTGACGATGAGCGCGGACGGTCCGCGTATCGAGCCGCATCGTATCGTGTTGCCCGAACTCGATCATGCTGATGATGATTTGCTCACCGGTCATCTCGACTTACTTGCAGCACGCGCGAAACATGGCGATTCAAGCATGATCGAGCATATCGCCGCGCCTATCGAACGGCGACTCGCGCAGGCCATCGATGATCGTCGCACATGCGGTTTGCTTATCGCGCGTTATGCCGGTGCACGCCGCTATATCGCGCGATGGCGTGAAGATGCGAGCGATGACATCGCGCATCGCTGGCAAGGGCTTGCATGGCGCGACAAGCTGCTGTGGCTGATCGAACGCGCGTTATGGGATGAAGCGCCTTCGCGTATCGAGCTTCATGAATCGCTTGTTGCTACCTTGCATGCATGTGAGACGCTGATCGACGCGGCGCGGCGTTCGCGCAGCACGGCAGAAAGCGTGGCGGCATCGCGTGCTTTGATCGCGCATGTGCGCGCGCTGGCATCGGATGGTGCCAACACGATGATGTTCACCGCCGACGCCGATGAAGCGCTCGACGCGGAAACCGTCACCAGTGATTTCGATGAAGACGTCACCGCGGCGCACGATCATTCATCGTCGGAGTCCGAAGCAAATGCCGATGCCACTGACGCAGGCGCGTTCGCCACCGATGAGGCGGGCCGTCCGCTGCGCTCCGAGCCGTTCACCACCGCGTTCGATCTCGTCACCGACATGACCGCGAAGGGCGATGCCATTGTCTGGCGCAATCTGCGCGCACTCGCCCGCGACGAAACCGCGCCGCTGAAAACGCGCCTCGAACGCGCGCTGCGCGCGGATGAACAAACGCACTGGCTACGCGAACAGGAACGCGGCACGCTGGACCGTCAGGCGCTCGTGCGGCTCGCGATTTCGCCCGGTTATCGCACGCCGTTTCGCGTGAAGCGCACCGCGAAGGGACGCGACACGGCGGTGACGATCTTGATCGATCGCAGCGGGTCGATGGCGGGCAAGAAGATCGAACTGGCACGACTGTGCGCGACCGCGCTAGCGGATGCGCTTGCTCAGTTATCCTTTCCTTGCGAAGTGCTGGGCTATAGCTCGGTCGAATCGCCTGAAATGCGCGCGCTTTACGATGCTGCGCTCGCGGATCAGACCGCGCTGCATCGCTTCAATCGCTTTGTCGAACGGCTGGATTTTGTCGTGTATAAACGCTTCGATTCGGCGGCGCTGGAAGGCTTGGCCGCGATCCAATGTGGTCACGAAAACCCCGATGGCGAAGCGCTCGCATGGGCGGCTGACCGCCTCATGCGCCAACGCGCGGCACGACGCATCCTGATGGTGTTGTCCGATGGCTTTCCCGCTACCGGCGACGGTCATCCCGTCGTGTTGCGCAACGATCTGCACGAACGCGTGCGCGAGATCACGCAGGCGGGCATCGAACTGATCGGCGTGGGCATTCTCGACGATGCGGTGGAGCAGTTTTATCCGACGAGTATCGTCGTGCGCGCGCTCCATGAACTCCCCGCACAAGCCTTCGATGTACTCGCCAAGGCGCTGCTTCAGACGCAATTTTGATCGCGTTGAATCGTCACCCATCCCACGTATCATCATCGAACATACCGAGTTTCTCCCATGAGGAATCACGCATGACCACGTTGTTCGATCTGAGCGGCCGCACGGCGCTCGTCACCGGTTCGGCACGCAGCATCGGACTTGCGCTCGCGCGTGGACTCGCACAAGCGGGCGCGCGCGTGATCGTGAACGGCACGCGCGCGGATACCGTCGATGTCGCCGTGCTGAGTCTGCAATCGCATGGCTTCGATGTGCGCGGACGCGCCTTCGATGTCACCGATGAAGCCGCCGTTGCCGCTGCGTTCGAAGCTTGGGATGCGGAAGGCGTGCAGATCGACATTCTCGTGAACAATGCGGGCATCCAGTTTCGCAAGCCGCTCGTCGAACTGGCGCTGGAAGACTGGCAGCGCGTGATCGATACGAACCTCACGAGCGCGTTCATCGTGGCGAAAGAGGCGGCGCGGCGCATGATTGCCCGCGGGCGGGGAGGCAAGATCATCAACATCGGTTCGCTCACCAGCGAAGGGGCGCGCGCGACTGTTGCGCCTTATACGGCTGCGAAGGGCGGAATCAAGATGCTCACGCGTGCTATGAGCGCCGAGTGGGGCGCGTTTGATATTCAGGCGAATGCAATCGGGCCTGGGTACATTCTCACGGATATGAACAAACCGCTTGTCGAGAACGAGAGCTTCGATGCGTGGGTCAAGAGCAGCAATCCTTCGAAGCGTTGGGGGAAGCCTGAGGAACTCGTGGGCGCGGCGGTGTTTCTTGCATCGGATGCGTCGAGTTATGTGAATGGGCAGATTATTTATGTCGATGGGGGGTGGCTTGCGGTGCTTTAGATTTTTTTGGCTTTTTTGTCTTTTGTCGTGCGAAGCGTCTCTCGTTTTTGTGCTGTTTATTCAGTAGCCGCCTCCCCGGCGGGGGGGTAACTTTCTTTGCTGCTGCAAAGAAAGTCACCAAAGAAAGCAGCTTTTTACCCCATGCACGATGGCTGGAGAGGGTTGGTCTGGATTAACGGATGCAGTGGCCGCAATCGGACTTCCCTCGGTTGGTTCGGTGCATTGGCAACCTAGCGATTACGCGCTCGAATCACTAACGCTTAGTGGACCGCATTCATTGTTTCGGCCATGCGCTACGCGCGCCGAGAGCGTAAGAACGGAATCCCGCAGCCTATAAGAGCCCAGCCACCTCACACCTCTCCGCAAGATTGCTATTCGGTCCTACCTTGGTTAGTGCTCCGACAAAAGGTGACTTGCGTTGGTGTGCGAGCTTTGCCCAGAAGCGCTTACCAAGGTTGGGCCGAATGGGAGAGGTGCGATGCGGTGTGATGTGGCTGGGCGCTGATACGCTGCGGGATTCCGTTCTTACATTCTCGGCGCGCGAAGCGCATGGCCGAAAGCATGAATGCGGGCCACTAAGCTAATAGAAATCGAGCGCGCAATCGCCAGGTTGCCTAAGCGGCTTGTGATGCGTGGATAGTCCTATTGCGGCCACTGTATCGTTAATCCAGACCACCCTCTCCCGCCATCGTGCATGGGGTAAAAAGCTGCTTTCTTTGGTGACTTTCTTTGCAGCAGCAAAGAAAGTTACCCCCCCGCCGGGGAGGCGGCTACTGCAATAAAGACACAACCAAGAGCAGCCCCTTCCACGAAAAAACAACAAAACCAAACAGATCAACTGCTACTGCCCACCCTAAAAACGCAAGCTTCCTATTGCATCGAAGAAATAAAAGGCCTCGCAGCATCAAGAAAATTCGCGGCCTTAGCCGAAGTAGTCTCGATACGCGAAGCCAACGCAAGCCGAATCGAAATCGGCTTGCTCGATACATCGTGATACACCACGCCTTCGACCTGAATCTGACACACCGAGGCAGGCACCAGCGAAACCCCAAATTCCGCCGCGACCAGATTCACCACTGACGATAACTGCGGCGCCTGCTGCCCGGCCACCGGCTCGAAACCGGCATCCCGGCAAGCACCGACGATCACATCATGCAGCGTAGGACTCGCTTCACGCGGCAGCATAACAAAAGGATCTTCCGCCAAATCCGCGAGATTGATCCTGCGTTTCTTCGCCAGCCGATGCGTGCCCGGCAGCACGACGCGCATCGGCTCCGTGGCGATGTAGTGAACCTGCACGCCCACCGGCGACTGACTGCCCAGCCGCACGAATGCGACATCGACGCGATTGTCATCGAGATAAGCCAGCAGTTGTGCCGTATTGCCTTCCGCCAGCGTGAGCGTGACGTTCGGATAAGCCTGCCTGTAAGAGCGAATCAGCTTGGACACGACCGGATTGAACGCCGCCGATCCGGTAAAACCGATATTCAGTTGTCCGATCTCACCACGCCCCGCGCTCTGCGCCTTTTCCACGGCGAGACGCGTGTCGGCAAGAATGCGCTTGGCATCCACGGCGAAAGCCTCGCCCGCTTCCGTCAATACGACGCCATGACCCGTGCGCCGAAACAACCGCACGCCGAGTTCGTCTTCCAGCGCGTGAATCTGCTGACTGAGCGGCGGCTGGCCGATGCCCAGCCTTTCCGCCGCGCGCGTGACATTGCGCTCATCGGCGACAGCGAGAAAGTAACGAATATGGCGCAGTTCCATGCGATATCTATAAAACGTATTTCAGAAAGACGTGATAGATATTGGACAGTATATCGAAGGCGCGACAAAATAGCGCCATCGCGCAGTCCGGGCGCCCACAATACATCGCTGCCCGAAGCTTTCAAGGCTTTCAGAGCCTAATCAAGGCAGCCCCTCGGAACGCGTACACGTCCTTTAAACGAAGGGGTCTGCTCAATGGCTGAAGCCGTAAAAAAACCACGGCCCGAATTCCGGAACATCGGGATCGGTCAATTATCGAAGTACCGTCTGCCGCTCGCGGGCAAGGTCTCGATCCTGCATCGGGTGAGTGGCTTGTTGTTGTTCGTCTCGCTGCCCTTCATTCTGTATCTGCTCGATCAGAGCCTGACGTCCGAACTGAGCTTCGACGCGTTCAAGGGCTTCCTGGCCAATCCCTTCATCAAGATCGTGACGCTGGTGTTGTCGTGGGCCTATCTGCACCACTTCTGCGCGGGCATTCGCTTTCTTTTGCTCGATACGCACGTCGCGGTGAACAAGGAAGGCGGCAAGCAGACCGCGTTGATCGTGCTCGTCGTGTCGCTGCTATTGACGCTTGCGATGGCCCTCAAACTCTTTGGACTCTTTTAAAAACATGACATCCCCCAACAGAGTCGGCCCCAAGCGCCTGGTGGTCGGCGCGCACTATGGTTTGCGCGACTGGCTCGCGCAACGCATCACGGCCGTGGTCATGGCCGTCTATACGCTCGTGCTGCTGTTCTGGTTCTTCGCCGCACATGCTTTCTCCTACGAAGGCTGGGCGGGCATCTTCTCGATGCAGTGGATGAAGCTCGCCACCTTCGTAGCCTTGCTGTGCCTGTTCTATCACGCGTGGGTAGGCATTCGCGATATCTGGATGGATTACGTGAAACCCATGGGCGTGCGCCTCTTCCTGCAAGTGCTGACCATCCTGTGGCTCGTGGGATGCGCCGGCTACGCCGCACAGATTCTCTGGAGAGTGTAAGAACATGGCTGCAATCAAGACTTCCTTGCCGCGTCGTCGTTTCGACGTGGTGATCGTGGGTGCGGGCGGCTCGGGCATGCGCGCCTCGCTGCAACTGGCGCGCGCGGGCCTGTCCGTCGCGGTTTTGTCGAAGGTGTTTCCGACGCGCTCGCACACGGTGGCCGCGCAAGGCGGCATCGGTGCGTCGCTGGGCAACATGAGCGAGGACAACTGGCACTACCATTTTTACGACACGATCAAGGGCTCCGACTGGCTCGGTGACCAGGATGCGATCGAATTCATGTGTCGCGAAGCGCCGAACGCGGTGTATGAGCTCGAACACATGGGCATGCCGTTCGACCGTAATCCCGATGGCACGATCTATCAGCGTCCGTTCGGCGGGCATACGGCGAATTACGGTGAGAAGCCGGTGCAGCGCGCGTGTGCTGCGGCTGACCGTACGGGTCACGCCTTGCTGCACACGCTGTATCAGCAGAACGTGGCCGCTAAAACGCATTTCTTCGTCGAATGGATGGCGCTCGATCTGATCCGCGACGCCGAAGGCGATGTGCTGGGCGTGACCGCGCTCGAAATGGAAACGGGCGAAGTCCATATCCTCGAAGGCAAGACGACGTTGTTCGCCACCGGCGGTGCAGGACGTATCTTCGCGGCATCGACGAATGCGTTTATCAATACGGGCGATGGGCTGGGCATGGCGGCGCGCTCCGGCATCGCGTTGCAGGACATGGAGTTCTGGCAATTCCACCCGACGGGTGTCGCCGGTGCAGGCGTGCTGATTACCGAAGGCGTGCGCGGTGAAGGCGGCATTCTGCGCAATTCGAATGGCGATCGCTTCATGGAGCGCTACGCGCCGACGCTCAAAGATTTGGCGCCGCGCGATTTCGTCTCGCGTTCGATGGATCAGGAAATCAAGGAAGGACGCGGCGTCGGTCCGAACAAGGACCATGTCTTGCTCGATCTGTCGCACATCGGTGCGGAGACGATCATGAAGCGCCTGCCGTCGATTCGCGAGATTGCGCTTAAATTCGCGAATGTCGATTGCATCAAGGAGCCGATTCCGGTCGTGCCGACCATCCACTATCAGATGGGTGGCATACCGACGAATATGCACGGTCAGGTGGTCGGTACGGCCAACGGTTACAGCGATCCGGTGAACGGCTTCTATGCGGTCGGCGAATGCTCGTGCGTCTCGGTGCATGGTGCGAATCGTCTGGGTACGAACTCGCTGCTTGATCTGGTCGTGTTCGGGCGCGCGGCGGGCAATCACATCATCAAGCATGCGAAGGAACTGAAGGAGCACAAGCCGCTGCCGGCCGATGCCGCCGACTTCGCGCTCGAACGCCTCGCGATGCTTGAACGCTCCACGTCAGGCGAATACACGCAGAACATTGCCAACGACATCCGCGCGACGATGCAGGCGCATGCGGGCGTGTTCCGTACGTCGAAGCTGCTGGAAGAAGGCGTCGATAAGGTCAAGGAACTCAGCGAGCGCGTGAAGCACGTGCATCTGAAAGACAAATCGAAGGTGTTCAACACCGCGAAGGTCGAAGCGCTGGAGTTGGCGAACCTGATCGAAGTCGCGCGCGCGACGATGATTTCCGCCGAAGCGCGCAAGGAAAGCCGGGGTGCGCATGCGCACAGTGATTACGAGCATCGCGATGACGAGAACTGGATGCGCCATACGCTGTGGTTCAGCGAGGGCGACCGCCTCGACTACAAGCCGGTGCAGATGAAACCGCTGACGGTCGAATCGGTGCCGCCCAAGGCACGCACGTTCTAAGGCGCGAGAGGAATACGAAATGGCTAAGAGAACCTTTGAAATCTATCGCTACGATCCGGACAAGGACGCAGCGCCCCGCATGCAGACGTATGAGATCGAGATCGATTCGCACGAACGCATGCTGCTCGATGCATTGCTCAAGCTGAAGTCGGTCGATGAAACGCTGTCGTTTCGCCGCTCGTGCCGTGAAGGCGTGTGCGGGTCGGACGCGATGAACATCAACGGCAAGAATGGGCTCGCGTGCCTGCAGAACATGAACGATCTGCCGCAAAAGATCGTGCTGCGTCCGCTGCCGGGTCTTCCAGTCGTGCGCGATTTGATCTGCGACTTCACGCAATTTTTTAATCAGTATCATTCGATCAAGCCGTATCTGATCAACGACACGCCGCCGCCGGAGAAGGAACGGCTGCAGACGCCGGAAGAACGTGATGAACTCGACGGTCTGTACGAGTGCATTCTGTGCGCGAGTTGCTCGACGTCGTGCCCGAGCTTCTGGTGGAACCCGGACAAGTTCGTGGGTCCGGCGGGCTTGTTGCAGGCGTATCGGTTCATCGCCGATAGTCGCGATGAAGCCACGGGTGAGCGTCTGGACAACTTGGAAGATCCGTACCGTCTGTTCCGTTGCCACACGATCATGAACTGCGTCGATGTCTGCCCGAAGGGGCTGAACCCGACGAAGGCGATCGGCAAGATCAAGGAATTGATGGTGCGTCGCGCGGTCTGACGATGAACGATTCGCCTGAACCATCACATCAGTCCGACCCGGCGCGTCGCGCGCGATTGCGCTGGCGGGCGCGGCGCGGACTGCTCGAAAACGATCTGATCTTCGAGCGGTTCTTCGCGCGCCACGAACACGATCTGAGCGATGCCGATGTCGGCGCGCTCACGCAATTGCTGGAGTTGAGCGACAACGAACTGATGGACCTGCTGCTCGCGCGGAAGGAGCCGGAAGGGGCGTTGGCCACAACCGATGTAGTGCGCGTGATCCACTTGTTAAGGAACGCTTAAATCCCCGCCGCGAAGCATCTTTTCGCGCATCCCATTCTTTGAACATCGCCCGGACAGCCGCGTTGCGCAGCGGTCCGGGCGATTGTTCGTCAAATCCCGCCAGTCAATTCGTGTGACGCCTCTTTATCGCAACGGGCGCGATGGCTACATTTTGATCCCTGAAGGCGCTGGTTTCGATGAGACCGGCATCACGACCGAATTCAACTTTCAAGGATCACATCATGAGCAAACTCGCGAACAAAGTCGCCGTCGTCACGGGCGCATCGAAGGGTATCGGCGCGGCGATTGCCAAGGCGCTTGCAGCGGAAGGCGCGGCTGTCGTCGTCAATTATGCGAGCAGCAAGGAAGGCGCGGACAAGGTCGTCGCGGAGATCACGAAGGCGAATGGCCGCGCGATTGCGGTAGGCGGCGATGTGTCGAAGGCAGCGGATGCGCAAGGCATCATCAACGCCGCTGTGGAAACGTATGGACGCCTCGATGTGCTCGTGAACAACTCGGGCGTCTATGAGTTCGGCGCGATCGAAGACATCACCGAAGAGCACTTCCACAAGCAGTTCAACATCAACGTGCTGGGCCTTTTGCTGACGACGCAAGCTGCGGTCAAGCATCTGAAGGAAGGCGCGAGCATCATCAACGTGAGTTCGCTCGTGACGACGATCACGCCTGCCACGAGCGCGGTCTATAGCGGCACGAAGGGCGCGGTCGATGCCATCACCGGCGTGCTCGCACGCGAACTCGGCCCGCGCAAGATTCGCGTGAACTCGATCAATCCGGGCGTGGTCATTACCGAAGGCACGCATACGGCGGGCATCGTCGGATCGGATCTGGCGAACGGTGCGCTCGCGCAAACGCCGCTCGGCCGTCTGGGCGAACCGGAAGATATCGCGACCATCGCGGCATTCCTCGCATCGGATGATTCGCGCTGGGTGACCGGTGAGCAAATCAATGCAGCAGGCGGCATGCGTTAAGCAGCACGAAAGCGTTATACGCGTCTCCATGGTTAGCGGCTAAACTGTCCGCTCGAACGATAACGACCATGGAGACGAAAGCACATGTCGGCAAGCGAATCTGTGAGCGCATTGCGTGAGGCGCTCGGTGCGGACATCGTGGCCTTGCCCGATGAATTCGGCGAGCGGCGCGTAGTCGATTGGAGCGGAATGCCGGGCGCGACGCCGCTTGCGGTGATCCGTCCGCGCACCACGGAAGACGTGGCGAAAGCGCTGGCGCTATGCACGCGTCATCGGCAACCGGTGGTCGCGCAAGGCGGACTCACAGGCCTTGTCGGCGGTGCGAATGCGCGTGGCGGTGAAGTGGCGTTAAGCCTTGAGCGCATGAACCGCATCGTCGAAATCGATGAAGTCTCGGGCACGATGACGGTGGAAGCGGGCACGCCGCTGCAAGTCGTGCAGGAAGCGGCGAGTGCAGCGGGCTTCTATTTTCCGCTCGATCTCGGTGCACGCGGCAGTTGTTCCATCGGCGGCAATCTGGCGACCAATGCAGGCGGCAATCGCGTCATCAAATACGGAATGATGCGCGATCAGGTGCTTGGCGTGGAAGCGGTGCTCGCGAGCGGCGAGGTCATTGGCGGGCTCACCAAGATGATCAAGAACAACAGCGGCTACGATCTTCGGCATCTGTTGATCGGCAGCGAAGGCACGCTCGCCATCATCACGCGCGTGGTGCTGCGTCTTCGGCCCAAACCTACCGCGACCGCTACCGCATGGTGCGGACTACCAAATTTCGATGCAGTCACCACGTTGCTCAGACACGCGCAGGCATCGCTGGCGGCGGGTGTTTCGGCGTTCGAAGTAATGTGGGCCGGTTATCACGATGCGGTCATCGCCAATCTCAGGCAACTGCGCGCGCCATTGAACGAGCGTTATCCGTTCTACGTGCTGCTGGAAAGCGTCGGCACAGACCCGCTTCGGCATAACGAAGCATTCGAGGAATTTCTCGGCGCGATGCTGGAACAAGGCATCGTTAGCGATGCGGCCATTGCATCATCCGAAAGCCACGCGCGCGATTTCTGGTCCATTCGCGATGCGCCCGGCGAGTATCAGCGCTTCATCCCCGATCGCGCGGAATACGACGTGAGCTTTTCCATCGCGCAAGTGGGCGATGCCGCGCAACGTTGCGAAGCGCGGCTGCGCGAACAATGGCCCGATGCGCTCGTGATGACATACGGCCATCTCGGCGATGGCAATATCCATATCGTCGTGAACGTGCCGGGCCGCGCGAAGCACGATCACGCGGATATCGACCGTGTGGTGTACGACGTGACGCGCGAGTTTCAGGGGTCGATCTCGGCGGAACATGGTATCGGCACGAAGAAGCGCGAGTTTTTGCCGCAAAGCAGGCGCGAATCGGATATCGCCGCGATGCGTGCGATCAAGGCCGCGCTCGATCCGCTCGGTCTGCTCAATCCGGGGAAGGTGGTTTAAGGCGGCGTGTGACGTTGCTGGCCCAGCCGAAGCCGTGAACGCAGCCTAGCGGATAGGGCGCGGCGAGCGTTAGCAAGGTGGATTCCATCATCGGAATGTCGGCGATGTGCCAGGTGTGACTCAGTTCGTGGAAGCAGAATGAGGCATTGGCGGCATCGAACAGCATGTCGTCGTTTGTTTCGATGCCCACATGAAGCAAGCTCGCACGCCGCACCTGCGCACGCAGCGCAGGCCACGCGTGCGGGCTTTGTTCCGCGTCCACGCTGAGGAACGTTTCGATGGCCGCGCCCAGCCCAAGCGGCGCACGCGACAACCCGATGATGATCCACAGCCCCGCATGCGCAATGCCGATATGCAGCTTCGCTTCATGCGACGCGACGCTCATGCCACCGTCCACGTCTTCCACGATTTCAATGCCGCGAGCGTCGATGCCGGTCACGCTTGCCAGAAGCGTTCTAAGCACCGCACGCTGCACCGCGAAGCGCTTGCTCGCCGGCGATTTCGCGAAGCGCGCCACGCGCGATGCTTCGTTCTTCGAAAGACTTGCCATCCCATCGGTTTTCGCCAGCCCCTTCCATTCGGGACGAAAACGCCAGAGGCAAACCGATCCTTCCTCGGCCAGAAGATGTTTCGTCTCCACGCGAAAATCCAGCGCATGCGCGATGAAGCGCGGCGCGAGCGTGCGTTGAAGAAGCGTTGTCCCTTCGATCATCGCGCTCATTGCAGATAGGTGACGCGGCGTTCGCGGTTGTGCACCGACACGCCTGCGTCGGAGAGCGTCGCCGCGAACCCGTGTGCGATATGCGATAGCCGCACGATTTCATGCGTGGAAAACCACGCGCGCACCGCGTCGGTAACCAATTGATCGCCGGCGTCGGAAAGGGCGGGACCGCGTAGTTGAAGCATGCCGGGACTCATCGTGTTCATCAGGACACAGATGATCGGCGAAATCGGCTCCAATTGCAAATCATTCGCATTTGCGAGGTTTCGTGTTCTTTGAATCCGTGCGTTTGGCTTATGCCATTCGGCCAGCTTGCGGTGGACTTTTCGGTGCGCGAAAATTGCATCCAACCTAGCTACGACAAGCCTTCTCACCATGCCGACAATCAGCGCGCTGAACGTTTATCCCGTGAAATCATGCGGTGGGATCGCATTGCCGAGTGCGCGTCTCACGCCGTTCGGCTTGCCGTGGGATCGCCACTGGATGGTGATCGACCACGACGGCACGTTCCTGTCGCAGCGCGAATTTCTGGCGATGGCGCGCATTCGTCCGCGCGTGACGGAAACCGAACTCGTGTTGAATTCGCCCGATGCCGCCACGCCGCTCGTCGTTCCGCTCACGCGTTCCGAAACACGCGGACGCATCGACGTGCGCGTCTGGCGCGACGAATTCCCCGCGCTCGACGAAGGCGATGCCGCCGCCTATTGGTTCTCCGCCATCCTCGGCGTGAACGCGCGCCTCGTGCGTTTCGCCGATGACGTCACGCGCCTGTCCAGCAAGAATTGGACGCTCGACACCGACGCACCCACGCATTTCTCCGATGGCTTCCCGCTGCTCGTCACGAACACTGCGTCGCTTGACGACCTCAACGCGCGTCTCGCGCAAAAGGGCGCGCCCGTCATTCCGATGGACCGTTTCCGACCCAACATCGTGTTCTCGGGACTGGGCGCGTTCGAGGAAGATTTCGTCGATACGCTCACGTTCGATGGCATCGTGCTGCGCATGGTCAAACCTTGCGCGCGGTGCCCGATCACGACGATCGATCAAACGCACGGCGTGCGCGACGAACGCTGGCCGAACGAGCCGCTCGACACTATGCTTGGCTTTCGCGCGAATCCACGCGTGGATGGGGGGGTGACGTTCGGGCTGAACGCGATCTGTATTTCGGGTGTGGGCGGCGAGCTTCGTGTCGGCGCGCGGGCGGAGTTTGAGTTTGCGTTTGCTGAAGACTAATCGAGTGTATTGGGTTGATGCTTGATTTAGCGGGATGGTTCTGTTCTTTTTGTTGTGCAATGGGCTGCTGCTGTTTGTGTCTTTATTGCAGTAGCCGCCTCCCCGGCGGGGGGGTAACTTTCTTTGCTGCTGCAAAGAAAGTCACCAAAGAAAGCAGCTTTTACCCCCATGCACGATGGCTGGAAAGTGTTGATCTGGATTAACAATGCAGTGGCCGCAATAGGACGTTCCACGCATAACAAGCGCTTAGGCAACCTTGCGATTTCGGGCTCGAATATGCAAGTCTTAGTGGACCGCATTCATTCATTCGGCCATGCGCTTCGCGCGCCGAGAACATAAGAACGGAATCCCGCAGCCTATTAGCGCCCAGCCACATCAAACTTCTCCGCAAGATTGCTATCCGGCCCTACCTTGGTTAGCGCTCCGACTAAGAGGTGACTGGCGTTGGGGTGCGCGCTTTGCCCAGAAGCGCTTACCAAGGTAGGGCCGAATAACGACATAACGGCAAGGCGGGCGATGGCTGGGCGCTCATACGCTGCGGGATTCCGTACTAAAGCTCTCGGCGCGCGCAGCGCATGGCCGAAAGCATGAATGCGGTCCACTTAGTCCAAAGGATTCGAGTGCGAATTCGCCAGGTTGCCCACACGCTCAACTCAACGAGGGACATCCTAACGCGGCCACTGTATCGTTAATTCAGGCAACACTTTCCAGCCATCGAGCCTGGGGTAAAAAGCTGCTTTCTTTGGTGACTTTCTTTGCAGCAGCAAAGAAAGTTACCCCCCCGCCGGGGAGGCGGCTACTGCAATAAAAGCCCAACCAACAAAAGCCCATTGCACGACAAATGCCGCCATCTACTAATCAATCGCCGCAGGCTCCTCCACCCGTTTCCGCGCCATAAACCAGTAAAACAACGCCGCACACCCCGCAATCGCGCCACCGATCACGAACGCCAGCGAATAAGACCCCGTCCGATCCACGATGAACCCCGCCACCACCGGCGAAAACGCGCCGCCGAAATATCCACCAAAGTTCTGAATCGCGCTGACCGAGCCAACCATCGACGGCGGCGCGATATCGCCCGCGAGCGCCCACGCGTTGCCGATAGTCGCCGCGATAAACGCAAGCCCGAGCGTCATGAGCACGAGCGTCGTCGTGATCGATTCCGTGAACGGCAGCGCAATGGCGCAGACCGCCGCGCCGATGGAGCCGCATACGATCAGCAAGCGCTTCGCGCCAATGGGCGACGCCCTGCCGCCATCCACGAGTTTCTGCGCAATCCATCCCGCGATGATCTCGCCGAGCGCGCCGCCGAACCACGGCACGCTCGCATAGAAACCCATCTGCGCGAAGCTGATATGAAAGCGGTCCAGCAGATAAAGCGGCAGAAACACGAGGAACAGATTCCACAGCCAGATCGCGCAGAAATAGCCGAGAATCATGCCCCACACGCTTCGATGCCGGAACAACGAGCCCCATTTGAGCGAGGTCGCCGTGAGCGAACGTTCATGCCCGCCGCCGCCCGCTTCGATATAGTCGAACTCGGCGCGCGAAAGCCGTTTGCTCGAAGCCGGATTGCGATACAGAAAGAGAAAAAGGAACGCGAACGCAATGCCCACCGCGCCCGTGACATGAAACAGCGAGCGCCATCCGAACGCGATCATCAGCGCGACGAGCAGCGCGGGCGCGAGCGCCGGTCCCCATTTCGATGACGAATCCCAGATGCCCGTGGCAAAGCCGCGTTCCTTCGCGGGAAACCAGGCGGCGGTGATTTTCGCGGAAGTCGGCCAGCACGGCGCTTCGCCGACCGCGAGCAGCATGCGCATCACGATCAGCCCGGAAACGGAACCGACGATGCCCGTGAGCCACGTCGCCACGCTCCACCAGATCATGCCGATGGCATACGCCTTCTTCACGCCGAAACGATCGATGATCCATCCCGCAGGCAATTGCATGACCGCGTACGTCCACGAAAACACGGTGCCCAGCAGGCCGATTTGCGTGCGCGTGAGGCCCAGGTCGTGAATCATGCCGGGCGCGGCAATCGACAAACTCGCGCGATCCAGATAGTTGATGATGCCGCCGATCACCAGCCAGATCAGCACGCGCCAGCGCACGTTCATGCCGACACCGGCGGCGGCGTGAGGGAAGGCGTTCGTCAGCTTGTCGTCCATCGTGTCTCCGCTTTTGGTTTTCATGAAACGCATGGTAAATCGTCTCATGAAGGCGCACATGACGCGCCGATTCCGTGCGGTGACCAAATAGTGGGGCGATCAGCCTACGCCGCCGTTGCCTCCTTCACGAGCGACGCGAACCGGAAGCCGTTGCGTCCCATGCGCTTGGCCTCATACATCGCGCGGTCGGCTTCTCCGAGCACCGCTTCCGCCGATGCCACGCATCCCGATTCCCGCATGGCAATGCCCACGCTCGCGCCGATCCGCGCCTTCACTGCGCCCAGATCGAACGTGCGCCCGACGGTACGGCAAATATCCTGCGCGATGCGGCTGCACGCGCTCGCCGAAGGAATGCCGCGCGCCAGCAACACGAACTCGTCGCCGGCGAGGCGGCACAGCAGATCGCTTGCGCGCGTGGTCTTGCGCAGACGTTGCGCGACTTGCCGAAGCAGTTCGTCGCCGACATCGTGACCGTGCTGGTCGTTGATGTTCTTGAAGCCGTCGAGATCAAGAAAGAACAGTGCGAACGGCACGTTGTCCGTACGCGATGCATCGACCGCGATGGCAAGCTGTTCCTGAAGCGCGCGGCGGTTGGGAAGGCCGGTCAATGCATCGAGCAGGACTTCGGAGCGCATCTGATCTTCGAACTGCTTGCGTTCGGTGATGTCCTGCGACATCACATAAAAGCCCACGACTTCACCGCGACTGAATTCGGGAATGTACGTCGCGTTCCACACGCGGCCCGGCGCGTGGTCGTAGATTACGTCCTCGTGCGTCACGCGCTCGCCACGCATCACGCGTTGCAGATAGGGCTGACAACGATCGTGCGACACCGCGCCGATGATCTCCCGCACGGTGCATCCGCGCAATGCATTGGGATCCTTACCAAATACTTCGCGATACACCTCGTTGTTGAAACGATAGCGCTGATCCGCATCGACATGCGCGATCAATACCGGCAGATTGTCCGTGATGGTCTGCAAGGCGGTGCGGCTGCTGGTGAGTTCGCACGTGCGTTCCAGCACGCGGCGTTCGAGTTCCTGCTGATAATCGTGCAGCACTTGCTCGCTGTTCTTGCGGCTGGTGATGTCTTGCATCACCGCGACGAAGTGCAGCGGCGCGCCGGTTTCGTCCCGAATGAGCGCCACGCTCAGATCGATCCACACCGTGCCGCCATCGCGACGGCGGTAACGCTTTTCCAGCGTATAAGTCTTGCGACGTCCGGCGATGAGTTCCGCCACGAGCTTGAGATCGGTAGGAAGATCCGCCGCGACGGTGATCTCCTGAAAGGTCATCGTGACGAGTTCATCGGCGCTATAGCCGGTTATTTCGCACAGCTTCGGATTCACCTCGATGAAGCGTCCGCTCAGTTCGACGATGGCCTTGCCCGTCGGCGTCTGCTGAAAGATGGTGTGAAAGCGCGATTCGGAGAGCCGCAGCTTGCGGCGGTCGGCTTCCTGCACTTCGCGCGTGTTGCGCGCGGCTTCGCGCTGCATGAGTTCGCGCTCGACTGTGGCGGCGAGATCGCACAGTGCGGCTTGCTCGCCGGGCGTGAGCGTGCGTGGTTTCGTATCGATCGCGCACAGCGTACCGAGCACGAGACCATCGCACGAGCGCAGCGGCGCGCCTGCATAGAAGCGGATATGCGGTGCGCCTGTCACCAACGGATTGCTCTTGAAACGTGCGTCGTCATGCGTGTCTTCGACGACGAGCAAGCGCTCCGAATGCACCGCGTGCGTGCAGAATGAGATATCGCGCGCGGTTTCGCACACGTCCAGACCCACGCGCGACTTGAACCATTGACGGTGTTCGTCCACGAGCGAAACGAGCGCAATGGGCACTTGCAACATTTGCGCGACCACGCGCGTGATGCGGTCGAACACTTCCTCGGGCGGCGTGTCGAGCACGGCGAGACTGCGCAGGAGGCGCACGCGCTTCGCTTCGTCGATTGGCAATGGCGCCGCGTGCCAAGTGTCGAAGTTGTTCAAGTCATCTCCTGCTTTCAGGCTGAATGGGTATGCGGGGTCGATGCTGTGTCGTGCAGTGTACGGGGACCTTGGGCAGTTCAATCCCACGATCAAGTGGTCGTTTTGGGCTTATTTCGGTAGGTTGTGTGCGGGTTTGTTGCGGTTTGAGTGCTGTCTACATGTCGTGCAAGGGGCTTCTCTTGTTTGTGTCTTTATTGCAGTAGCCGCCTCCCCGGCGGGGGGGTAACTTTCTTTGCTGCTGCAAAGAAAGTCACCAAAGAAAGCAGCTTTTACCCCCATGCACGATGGCTGGAAAATGTTGGTCTGGATTAACGATGCAGTGGCCGCAATAGGATGTTCCACGCATAACGAGCCGCTTAGGCAACCTCGCGATTGCGTGATCGAATCCTTTGATCTTCGTGGTCCGCATTCATGCTTTCGGCCATGCGCTGTGCGCGCCGAGAACGTAAGAACGGAATCCCGCAGCCTATAAGCGCCCAGCCACATCACACGTCCCCGCTAGTTTGCTATTCGGTCCTACCTCGGTTAGTGCTCCGATTAAAACGTGACTTGCGTTGGTGTGCGCGCTGTGCCCAGAAGCGCTTATCAAGGTAGGGCCGAATGACGACATAACGGCGCGGTGTGAGGTCGCTGGGCGCTGATACGCTGCGGGGTTCCGTACTAAAGCTCTCGGCGCGCGCAGCGCATGGCCGAAAGCATGAATGCGGTCCACGAAGACCAAAGGATTCGAGTGCGATATCGTTAGGTTGCCCACACGCTTAACGAAACGCGGGACATCCTATTGCGGCCACTGCATCGTTAATTCAGGCCACACTTTCCAGCCATCGTGCATGGGGTAAAAGCTGCTTTCTTTGGTGACTTTCTTTGCAGCAGCAAAGAAAGTTACCCCCCCGCCGGGGAGGCGGCTACTGAATAAACAAAACAAACAACAGCAGCCCCTTGCACGAAAGAACAACAAACCCAAATACGACAGCAAAAACAAACACTATCTCGTACGTCTAGTGCAGCAGCCTAAATGTTAGGATAATCCTCACTCGCCCACGCATTGGAGCAATCGATTGCATCTCTTAAAAGCCTATTTCGACGGCCCCGACAAAACCAGTTCCGGCATTCTAGGCCGCGTCGTATTAGGCGCAGAGAGCGGACGTCCGCTCATAAAAAACGGCGTGCCGACCTTGCCATTGAAAATGCGCGGCAACATGTTCTCGGAAGCATGGCTTTCGACCAGCGATATCCAGTCAGGCGCATCCGATGAACTCGTCTACGCCCACAACGACGAATTCCTCTTCTGCGCAGGCTTCATCCCACTGTCAGACCGCTACGACGCAGCGACTTACGATGCATATTCGAACGCCTTCGCGCTCGTTGCAAAGTTGAAGTTTGCAAGCATCTTCCGCATGTGGAACTTCATCCCGCATATCAACGATGCGAACCGCGACGGGTTGGAGGTGTATCGCGACTTCTGCCGGGGCCGCGCGTTGGCCTTCGAAAAGCACGGTGCGAAGATGCCTGCCGCGACCGGCATCGGTACATGGGGCGAGGGTGTGGGTTTCTGCTTTCTCGCATGCCGCGACAGCGAAGTGAAGCACATAGAGAACACGCGGCAGATGCCTGCATATGAATATCCCGCGCGCTACGGGCCAAAACCGCCGAGCTTCGCACGTGCAACGCTGCTCGCGAATTCATTGCTGTTCGTATCAGGCACGGCGAGCATTCTTGGACACGAAACCGTGCACGCGGGCAGCCTCGACAAACAATGGCAAGTCGCGGTCGATAACATCGCGCATCTCATCGGCGCAGAGGCTTACACGCTGCACGATCTCGACTACATCAAAGTGTATGTCCGCCACGCCGAAGATTTGCCACGCGTGATGGAATTCGCCCGCGCCGCGTTTCATGATGAAGCGAACATCCGCTATCTGAATGTCGATATCTGCCGCGCGGATCTGCTGGTTGAAATAGAAGGGATTGCGCTCAAGCGCGAACATCGCGCCCGCTAAAGGGCTAACGGAATCTCAAGCGAATTCTTTAGCCCATTCCCAAAAAATAAAATACTAAAGCGGAAGAATTTCGCCCTAAAGAAATGCCGCCAATGCCGATGGCCGCATCGCAAGAACAAACTCCCTAAAGTTATTGTGCCTTTTTGCCGAAAGTGGGGCTAACAAATCCGCGATTGCGGACACGCTGGCCCTGACGAACGGAAGGCAATCGCCGTCTTGATCGCGCAGAGCAAGCCAACAAAAAAATGCGGCATCTGGAAAGACGGGGATCTAAGGCTGTGCATCTGAAGACGTGGGACCGTGCGGGCGTCGCTTCGAACGCTTGCGCGCATGCTCGACGCGCGGGCAACCGACTCATCACACGCGCATGGATGGCAGGCTTGCTCGGCATGGCCGCGCTTACGTCCGTGCACGCGCAGACGATCCGGCCCAACGTGGCTTTCTTTTATGCGGCCAACGTGCCCGTCGATCAATTGCAGGCCTTCGATGCGGTGGTGATCGACCCGGCGCAAGGCTTCGATCCCTTGATGCATCCGCTCGCGCATACGACGTGGATCGCGCGCACCGACAGCACCGCTAGCGCCTCCGCCGACGCGTTCATCGCAAGTCAAATCGATCCTTTGTGGCGTCGCGGCTATCGTGGTTTTCTGCTCGACACACCGATCGCGCTTGCCGCCGCCACGCGTATCCGCGAGATGCATCCGAATGCGCGTTTGATCGCGAGCGTCACACAGGATGCATTACCTATAGCGAAATCGCTCTATGCATTCGTAAGCGATTCGCTGGTTCGCGGTGCCGATGAAGCCGAAGTCTCCGAATCATTACGTACGCAACGAATCGCGGCGGCGCAGGCTTTCATGCATCAAAGCGGCGTGCCGGTCGTCTCCATCGAGTATTGCACGCGCAGCGACCGTCAGTGCGCGCGTGACACGGCGAAGCGTGTCGTGGCCTCAGGCGTAGTCCCGTATGTGACGGACAAGGCGCGCGACATCGTCGGCATAGGGGCGATAGAAGTGCTGCCGCGCAGGATTCTCGTCGTACAGGATCGCAATACGAAAGACCCGCTCGATGCGAGCGTCGGCGTGCGCGATCTCGCCACGCCGCTCAATTATCTCGGCTACGACGTCGAATATGCGGACCTGTCCTCGCCGCTGCCCGATAACGTGACGCCCGACCGCTATGCAGGGATCGTCGCGTGGATGCAGCGCGGCGTGATTCCCGATGCGCCCGCGTGGCAGCGCTGGATCACCGCGCGCATGGCCGACCATGTGCCGGTCGCGTTTCTCGGCGAGTTCGGTTTCGATGCGGCCAACGCATCGTCCACGCTCGATCTGCAAGCGGTCAGCGCCACGTTGTCCGCGCCGGTCACCGTTGTGAAGCGCGATCCGATGATCGGCTTCGAGATCAACCCGAAGCCCGAACCGCGCGATTTGCTCGGCGTGCGCGTGGGTGCGCATGGACAATCGTTGCTACGGCTGTCCGCGAACGGAGAGCAAGTCGATCAGGTCGCGCTCACGCCGTGGGGCGGTTATGCGTTGAGTCCATACACGGTCGTTTCGCTCGACAGCATCGAACAGCAACGCTGGGCCATTCAGCCGATGTCCTTCCTGAAGGCCGCATTGCGCCTTCAGGACATGCCTTCGCCGAGCGTCACGACAGAGAACGGACGACGCCTGCTGATGTCGCACGTCGATGGCGACGGCTTCGCTTCGCGCGCCGAATTTCCCGGCCCGGATTACTCCGGCGAAGCGCTCTATCAGCAGATTTTCACGCGCTACAAGGTGCCGATGACCTTATCCGTCATCGAAGGTGAAGTGGGTCCGGCGGGACTGCACAAGGACATCTCGCCGCGTCTGGAGACCATCGCGCGCAAGATGTTCGCGCTGCCGTATGTGGAGATCGGCACGCACACGTATTCGCATCCGTTTCAGTGGGAACAGGTCGATGGCAAGACCGGCGCGCAACTGGATCGGGGCGGCGGCGATGCGGCTTTCTCGCTCGACATTCCGGGCTATCACTTCAATATCGATCGCGAGATAACCGGGTCGATCGATTACATCAACACGCGTCTTGCGCCGGCCGGAAAGAATACCGTGCTGCTGCAATGGTCGGGCGATTGTCAGCCGCCGGGCTTCGTCGTGCGCAAGGTTCACGAAGCGGGCGTGTATGACTTCAATGGTGGCGATACGGTCATCACGAAGACAAACAATAGCTGGACCGTGATTGCGCCGATGGGTGTCGACAAGGGTAAAGACGCCTATCAGGTCTATGCGCCGAATCAGGACGAGAACGTCTATACGAACGACTGGAAAGGGCCGTTTTATGGCTTCACGCGCGTGCTCGAAACGTTTGACATGACCGAGCGGCCGTATCGCTTCAAGCCCATCGATATCTATTACCACATGTATAGCGGCACCAAAGTGGCTTCGCTGCGCGCGCTCGATCAGGTGTTCACGACGACGCTGAAGCAGCCGGTGTTGCCGGTGTATGTTACGGAGTACATCCGCAAGGTGCTGGATTGGCGCAGCTTCGCGGTGGCGAAATCTATCGGCGCGCAATCGGATGAATGGATCGTGCGCGGCAATGGCGAAGTGCGTGAGTTGCACTGGCCGCAGACAACGAAGCCCTCGCTCGATCATGCCGATGGCGTGACCGGTTTCGCGGGTGGCCCGGATGGCACCTATATCCATATCAATGACGGCAACGCACGATTCTCAATTGGCGATGCATCGTCATCCTTACCGTTCATCGGCGAAGCAAATGGCTTCGTGCGCAATTTCAAACGCACACCGCACGGCATAAGTTTCGAGTTCGCGGGTCACTATCAACCGTTCGTCAAACTGGCGAACGCGCGCCAGTGCAAGGTCACGGTGGATGGCCGCGCGTCGAATGCGCATGCGGACGGCGCGTTGCTTCGTATCGATACAACAGCCGATGTCGGCCCGACAATGAACTACAAGCCGGTGGAGGTCGATTGTGGTCGCTAATCGTCCTCGCATCGCGCCTTCGTGGCTGGTCCTCCTGCTTGCGGGCGTGGTGCTCGCCGCGTTGTGGTTCATGCATCCGCGCGACGGCCTGAAAAGCCGCATGACATCGACCGATGCACCGAGCGAACTGAGCATCGCTTATCTCGAAGCATGGCTGCGTGTGCAGCCCGATAATCCCGAATTGCTCGCGGTGCTCGGCACGCAATACGAACGCCTTGGACGCGATGACGATGCAAGCCGCATCGCCGCGCGCATGGACGCCATGCCGGGCGAACAGACGCATCGGACTGCCATGTTGTTGCGTATCAAGGTGCAGACGCGCGCGGCCTTCGCGTTCAACGAGGGCGATCCGCGCCGCGAAGCCGCGCTTGCTCGCCTTCGCGCTCAACTTGCCGATGCAGCGGCGCTGCAATGGTCGAATGCCGATCTGCAAATGCTCGCTGAATCGGCGGCTGCCGTGAACGCGCAGCAACTCGCGGGACAGCTTTACACGCGTCTGGCCGCGCAGGATCAGACACAGGCCTCGCGATGGAATCGTGAAGTGGTGCGCTTCGCCATGTATGGCGGCGACTATCGTGGCGCGGCGAGTGGTTGGTTCCGCCTGCAGGCAAGCGCCGATACGTTCGATGCGCAACGTCAGTGCTTCATCTCCGGCATCCGCGCGTTGCAGTCGGGCAATCTGCTGGACGAAGCACTCGCCGCTGCGAAACAGCATGGCGATGCATTCACACGCGACCGGCAGACGCTTGTCGTGTTGCTGAATCTGGCGCGTGCGGCGCATCGGCCGGAATTGGTCGATCGATATGCGAAGGCGTTGGCAGGCTATGCGCAGGCGCAGCCTCAGGGTGGCGGCAATGTACGTCTGGTAAGCGCGCGGCAAACGCAGTACATGTACATGGATGGTCCGGTCGCCGTTTCACACAGACACGTGCTCCGCGTTGCGCTCAATTCAGATGACGACACCGCGAACCTCGTCTATCAATCCTTCCTCGAATCGGGCGATTTACCGAACGCGCAGCGCGTTGCATCAGAGCAAGTAGAAAAGAACCCGCGTTCCGGAACATGGACGCGCCGCCTCGCGCAGATCGCCGAATGGAACCATGCGCCGGCGCTTGCGCTCAAGATGTGGCTGGCCTACGCCGAAGCGACCGGCGATGTAGAAGGCTGGCGCAACGTCATGCGCCTCGCGCCCATGCTGAATGACGACGACGCATATGTGAAGTCATTGGTCCATGCTTCGGATGCCTCACCAAACGATCTAAAATTGATCGACTCGGCCGTCGCCGCCTACGAGCGTCTCGGCCGTCCCGACGATGCCCTCGCGTTCCTGCGCAACCGTGATCGCGGTGCATCGGATGAAGCGGTGGACTGGCGCATCGCGCAGCTTTCCGAGCGTGCCGGCCACGATGACGATGCGCTCGCAGCCTATCGCAAACTGAGCCAGCGCGACCCGAACAACGTGCTGTATGCGCTGCTGACGTCGAGCCTGCTGTATCGTCACGGCGACTATCAGCACGCGCTCGATGCGCTGCTCGTGGCGCGCAAGGGCGCGAAGACCGACGACACGGTGTATTGGCGCAACGTCGCGCAACTTGCGCGCCTGCTTCAGCGCGACGATCTTTCGAACGATGCGTACAAGCACATGCTGGCGAGCCGTCACACGACGCCTGAAGACCTCGCAGGCATGACGTATTTCTATAACAGCTATCCGGTCGATGCCGCGCGCACCGCCGAGCTGCAATTCAAGAGTGATCGTTCGCAGCGCGCGTTGTCGAGCGCCATCCACTATTACACCGATGCGGAGCAATACGATCGCGCAGGCACCTTGCTCGCCAGTCTCACGCCCGACGAAACCGCCGCCGCCGAGAACGATCCCGACTTTCTGCGCGTGCGCGCGGAATACTATCGGCAGATCAACCGTCCGCTCGATGCACTCGCCGACCTGCAACGCGCAGTCGCCATGCGCGGCGCGACGCTCGACTTGCGCGCCGCGTTGTTGTGGACGCTCGTCGATTACGGCACAGATGCTCAGCTAAACGAAGCAATGGCCCCGTGGCGCGACGACGCCGCGACGGAACCCATCATGTGGGGACCGCTCGCCGCCGCTCTGATGCGTCAAAACAAGCCGGAAGCCGCGCTCAAGTATCTGCGCTTGCAGGCTGCGTCGATGTCGCGCGACCCGCTCTGGCTGCTGACCTATGCCGAAGCTCAGGAGATGGCGGGCCACGTCGAACGTGCGCGCTGGATTCGCCGCAACGTGTGGCGTCAGTTGCAGCAGGACGAAGCGGATATTCGCGCGAACGGCAAGAACGCGACGCTCGTGCTGCGCGCCCGCTCGATGCAGGACAGCGACACGCGCGAGCAAATGCTGGCGCGACGCGTGACCTTGGCATCCATCTTCGAGAACGCGGACGTGTCCAAAGCATTCCTGATCGATTTGCTCGACAGCGATGCGGGACGAAAGGACAACGTGCAAGTCAGTCGCACGCTATTGGGCGATACGGCAGGGCTGCCGCCCGTTCAGATGACGAAGGTCTCTTCGCAGCAGACGCAATTGACTTCGGCCGTTGCGCGAGATGTGGCGCTCGCCTGGACCGTATCGCGCGAGGCGAACCCGCTGGCGAAGCGCTGGCTTGCGCGTCAATACGCTGAAACGCTCGTCGAGCCTTCGGAGCAAATGATCGCGATCGCACTTGCGGACAACGACAAGCCGGAAATGGAACGTCTGCTCGATAAGCAGGACGTGCGTCTGCCAATCTATAACCGGATCGATGCATCGATGGCGGTGGATCGTCCGGGTGCTGCAGAAAACATCGCATTTCAGGGCTTAGAAGGCGCGCCCGACGATGCGGAACTCCACGCACGTCTGGTCGAGAGCGCCATGCTGTGGCCGCAATCGCTCGATGCGAGCGTGACGAGCTACGTCGAACATCCGCTCGATTACATCGAGCAGACGCTTGCAGGCAGCATCAAATTCGCGGATCACTACATGGTCGGCGTGAATGGCGTGCAGCGCTTTCAGCATTCGACCGATTCGACGCAGCTTGTCAACGTGCCTTCGGTGGATCGTTCGGTCGATGTGTTCGCTCGCCGCCAGACCTACGACACTGCATTCATGGTCACCGCAGGCCGCCGCGAAGCATTGGACAGCTTCACGAGCCTCGCGCTCGATGCCGAGTGGGGACGAAATTCGTCGTTGTCGGCGTCGATCAGGGCAGGCCGCAATCAGACCGCGCGCGAGTCGCAGGCGCTGCTCGTCGGGGGCGTGAAGGACAACGTGGTCGGTGTTTTGACGTATCGCCTGACGCAGAATCTCTATGCGATGGGCAGCGTGGAAGCGGACCGCTTCTACAGTCAGGCCCGCAACTATCTCGGCAGCGGCATTCTGTCGAGCGGCGAGATCGGCTACAAGCTGCGCACGAACTATCCGGACTACACGCTTCGACTGATCGGCGCGCATGGTGCCTATGGCGCAAGCGGCAGTGCGGATGCGCTCATCTCGCGGCTCATTCCCTTGAGTGCAGGTCCGGCCGATTCGGGCACGTTCATTCCGAAGTCGTACTCGCAATACGGTTTGTTCTTCGGCTTCGGTAACGATCTGATCGAACAATACACGCGCGCATGGCGGCCGTTTCTCGACGCAGGCGTGATGCACGACTCGAATCAGGGCTGGGGTCCGGAAATCAGTTTGGGTCTTGCTGGCAGCGTGTTCGGCGGCGATCACGCAGCGCTTTATTTCTCGCATCAACGCGTCTCGCGTGTGGGCACGCCTGTGACCCAGATCGGCGCGCATTATAAATGGTATTTTTGATTCGGATAGCGAATCGTCGGGGAGTTAGACTCATGAAACACATCAAGAAGATTGCCTGCACGGCGGCGGTAACGGCTCTTGCCATGGCATTGAGCGCATGCGGCACGGTTCGGCAGACCGCTACCGCGCCTTCGCTTTCGAATGGCGACAAGCTCGCGGTGTTGTCCATCGCCAATTACACGGAAACGCCGGATGCGGGGCATAGCGCGGAATCCATCGCGGCCAACACGCTGCGCGCGGGCGGTATCGCGGACGTGCGCATCGCGCCGTCGGAGACAAATCGCAATGCGTTGTTCGATACGGCCCAGCGCGCCGACAGCGGCAAATCGCTCGAATGGGCGCGTGCGCAGAATGCGCGCTACGTGCTGACCGGCGCGGTGGAAGAGTGGCGCTACAAGACGGGCGTCGACGGCGAGCCGGTGGTCGGCGTCACCTTCGAACTGATCGATGTATCGAATGGCGCGGTGGTCTGGAGCGCAACGGGCACGCGCACCGGCTGGAGCCGTTCGGGTTTGTCGAGCGTCGCGACCACGTTGATCGCCAGCGTGCTTTCGCCCTTGCAGGCGCGTCAGTAATCACGCAACACTATAAAAAAGGAACAGGCCGTGAGCACCGCAGCCGTGGAAAACAATCCGGGCGTGTCGAAACGCCAGGCGCAGCCGTTCGGGAATCTCGGACGTTTGCGCCGCTTGCTCGCGCCCGCGGTGGCGCGGCCTTATGCCATCGTCGAAAGTGTCGTGCTCGTGCTGGTCACGCTGATGATCGCGCATTGGATCGATGCAGACGATCCCTTGCTGCTGCGTGGCGGCTTTCCGTGGCTGTGGCTCGTGCCCTTGCTTGTGGCCCTGCGCTACGGCACGCTACTCGGGCTGTTGGCGGGCGGCATCATGCTGGGCGCGTGGTCGCTGGCTTATCCGCACGCTGTGTTTCCCGCGCTGTATTTCGCGGGCGGTTTCTGCCAGACCATTCTCGGCGGCCATTTCGGCGATACATGGGGAAGCCGCGCCGAGCGTTCGTCTGCATTGAACGATTACCTGAATGACCGGCTCGTCGCGCTTACCAACAGTCACTATCTGCTGCGCTTGTCGCATGAGCGGCTTGAGAAGGATTTGCTGTCGCGTCCTGCCACGTTGCGCGATTCGATCACCGAACTGCGAAGACTCGCGGTGGATAGCGATGCGACGGCAAGCGCAGGCGGCCTGCTCGAATTCGTCGCGCAAGCATGTCAGATCGAAGTGGCGGCGCTTTATCCGGTGCACAACGGCAAGCTCGGCGCTGAAGCCGTCGCGCATATCGGCGATGCCTTCACACTCGACCCGCGCGATGAAATGGTGACGCACGCGCTCGAAAGGCAAAGCGTCGCACACCTGAAGGATGCCGACAGCATCGCGCCATCGAGCCAATATCTCGTATGCGCGCCGCTCGTGTCCGCCGATGGCGAAACGCGCGGCATGCTCGTCATCAAGCGCATGCCGTTCCTGTCGCTCAACTTCGACAACCTGCAACTCCTGCTCGTGCTGCTGTGCTACTACGCGGATGGCGTCGAACATTCGTCGTTCGTGCAAGGCGTGCTGGATCATGTGCCGGATTGTCCTTCCGAATTCGCGCTCGATCTTGGACGGCTCACGCGTCTTCAGCGCAAGGCGGGTGTGGCATCGTCGCTCGTCGCACTGGTGTTTCCGCGCGATGAAGCGGGCGATTCGCTATTCGAGCATGTCATACGCCGCCGTCGTTCGCTCGATGTCATGTGGCCCGTGCAGACCGCGAAACAATCCGTACTGCTGAACCTCATGCCCGCGACAGATTCGACCGGTATCGATGGCTATCTCGCGCGTATCGAAGCGAGTCTGCTGGCGCAGTTCAATATCGATCTGGAAAGCGCGCGCATCGGTGTGCATACGCTGCATCTCGAAGGCGATGAACCGGGCGCGGCGCTCGAACGTCTACTCAAGCGAAGCGGCCTCGATGTCTAAGATCCGTTCCATTCTCGTCAGCGGCATCGCGGCCATCGTCGCGGTTGTCGTGCAATACGTGGCGCTCGTGAGCCTGTTCGAGTACACGGGCACGGGCGATCCGTTGCTGCGCTTCTTCGCCATTCAGGCGTTGGCGGCGTTGGCGGAAGCGGTCGCGCTGCGTGGCTGGTTGCCGGTGCGCTATCGCGAACCGCGTCGCGTGGCGCTGCTTTTCGTATGGCTCGCCTGCACGTTCGTGCCGCTGCTCGGTGGCGTGGTCGTGCTTGTAAGTTGCATCTGGGCGGCGGTGTTTCCCGGTGGCGAGAAAGGCCGCGATCTCGATGATGTACCGCGTCCGCAGTTCGTGACCTATCTCGTGTCGCGCGTGCAGCATGGTGGCGGTGCGCGCTTGCAGGCGCGTCTTGCCAATACGCAGGTCGCGCCCGCCGATCGTTTGTCCGCGCTCGTTGCCATCCAGAACATGCCGATTCGAACCACCGGCACGCTACTGCGCGAGTTGCTCGCCGATCCGCTCGAAGATATTCGTCTGATCGCATATGGCACGCTGGATCATGCGGAGAACGAAATCATGCAGAAGATCTTCCAGACGAGCAAAACGCTGGAAGCCACCGGTAACGAGAGCGAACGCGCCGCGCTCAACCGCATGCTGGCCGAACTGTATTCGGAGCTGGTTTATCAAAATCTCGTGCAGGGCGAAGTTCGCAAGCACACCATCGAACAAGCCGACCGTTACGCACGTATCGCGCTGGACGCCATGCCCAACGATGCCGCGATGTGGCTCACGCGCGGCCGTCTTGCATTGGCGAACGGCTTGCCCGATGACGCGCAGGAGCGCATCCAACGCGCGCTTGAATACGGCTTCCCGCGCGACCGTCTGGTGCCGTGGCTCGCCGAAGCCGCCTTCCTGCGCGGCGATTTTCCGCTCGTCAAGAAACTGCTTGCATCGCTGAA
Organism: Caballeronia sp. A2-2; assembly: GCF_057612605.2. Classification (NCBI taxonomy): domain Bacteria; kingdom Pseudomonadati; phylum Pseudomonadota; class Betaproteobacteria; order Burkholderiales; family Burkholderiaceae; genus Caballeronia; species Caballeronia sp. A2-2. The sequence continues at coordinate 85,974 of NZ_JBVFIR010000004.1, forward strand.
CAACGCGGCGACGCTGCCCACGCTCAACCCGGTCGTGAAGTATTGGTCATGATGAAAGAACTCCCGAACCTCCGCGCCGCCGATGCCGATGTCTGCCTCCTGCTCGAAGGCACGTTCCCGTTCGTGCGTGGCGGCGTATCGAGTTGGGTCAATGAAATGATCCGCTCGTATCCGCAGACGCGCTTCGCCATTGTTTTCATCGGTAGCCAGAAGCAGGATTACGCTGGCGTGGCGTATGCGTTGCCCGACAACGTGGTGCATATCGAAACGCATTACCTGTACGAACCCGTCGTGGCAGATGCCCGGCCGCGTTCGGTCGAAGGCGATGCCGCGGCATTCGTGCGCTCGCAACAGTTGCACGATGCACTGCGCGATCCACGCAATGGCCGCGATGCGGGCGCGTTGCTCGCGGACATGATTCCCATGCTCGGCAGCGATGGCGCGCTCAACGAAGAGCACTTCCTGACGAGCCGCGCCGCGTGGCATCAGATTGCCGATCAATACGAAAAGTACTGCACGGACCCTTCGTTCACGGACTATTTCTGGACCGTGCGCATCATGCACAAGCCGTTGTGGCAACTTGCGCGCGTGGCGGAAAACCTCTTGCCTGCGCGGGTTTATCACACGGTATCGACCGGTTATGGCGGCTTCCTCGGCGCATTGATGCACTATCGCACGGGACGTCCGCTGCTGATCTCCGAGCATGGCATCTATACGAAAGAACGCAAGATCGATCTTTTGCAGAGCCAATGGATTCGCGACAATCGCGGCGTGTTCGAGCGCGATATCTCGCGTGTGAGTTACTTCCGCGAATTGTGGGTGCGCTTCTTCGAGGCTATCGGCAAGCTCGCGTATGACGCATCGGACGACATCATCGCGCTGTATGAGGCGAACCGTCAGCGGCAAATCACCGATGGCGCGCGCGCCGAACGCACGCAATGCATTCCCAATGGCATCGATGTCGATGCACTCGCGCCGCTGGTCGCCGAGCGCAAGCCGCGTGCGAACAAGGTGGTCGCCCTCATCGGCCGCGTGGTGCCGATCAAGGACATCAAGACGTTCATTCGCGCGATCTTTATCGCGTCGCGCAGCATGCCGGATCTCGAAGGCTGGATCATCGGGCCGGAAGAGGAAGATCCAGCTTATGCGCTCGAATGCCGCGCGCTGGTGGAAAGTCTCGGCCTGTCGCGCAACCTCAAGTTCCTGGGCTTTCAGCGTATCGACGAGATGTTGCCGCAAGTAGATGTGATCGCGCTCACGTCGATCAGCGAAGCGTTGCCGCTCGTCGTGCTCGAAGGCTTCGCGGCGGGCGTGCCCTCCATCACGACGGATGTGGGCTCGTGCCGTCAGTTGATCGAAGGCGTGGACGCGGAAGACCGCGCGTTGGGGTCCGCAGGTGCGGTGGTGCAGATTGCCGACCCTGCGGCATTCGCGCAAGCGGTCCTCGCCTTGCTTGCCGACGACGAGCGCTGGCACGCCGCGCAACAGGCGGGCCTCGCCCGTGTGCGCCGCTATTACACGAAGAAGCAGATGATCGACCGTTATCGCACGCTGTACGAGCGTTTGTCCGCCATGCCGGATCGCGCCCGCAACGATGTGACCGCCGGCGCCGCGCGTTGCCCGATGCATCAAAAGCGTCGTGAATTGCAGGAGACACGCTAATGGCCGGAATCGGATTCGAACTGCGCAAGATCATGCGCCGCGACACGCTCGCGGGCGTGGCGCGCGCTTATGCGTATGCGGGATTGATCAGCTCGGGGCCGCTTATTCTGTCGATATTCGGCATCCTGATTATCGGCCTGATCAGCTTGACTTCCGTCATACCGACATTCGCCATCGTGCAGTTTCAGGTATCGGTGACTTACCTCATCGCGCTGAGTCTGATATTGACGGGTCCGCTGCAACTCTCGTTCACGCGCTTTATCTCCGACCGCCTGTTCGAGAAGCGAGACGACCTCGTGTTGTCGAACTATAACGGCGTGGTGCTGGTGTCGTCGGTGCTCGCGAGCGTGGTGGCGGTCGTCGCGATGCTCGTCGGCTTCCGTGATGAACCGCTCTTATATCGCCTGTTGATGGTGACGGGCTTCGTCGTCGTGAGCAATATCTGGATTGCGGTGATCTTCCTGTCGAGCGTGAAGCAATACCGGCAGATTTTGATGGTGTTCGCGGTGGGCTATGCGTGCACGGTCTGCCTTGCGCTGGCGCTGAACGGGTATGGACTCGTCGGCTTGCTCGGCGGCTTTGTCGCGGGGCATATCGTGTTGCTGGCGGGATTGTCGGGGCTGATCTATCGCAACTACCGCAGCGAACGTTTCGTGTCCTTCGAAGTGTTCGAGCGGCGTTATGCGTATCCGAGTCTGGCGCTTGTCGGGCTGTTCTTCAACATCGGCGTGTGGCTCGACAAGTTCATGTTCTGGTATTCGCCGGGCACGGGCACGCGTGTGATCGGGCCGCTGCATGCATCGGTGATCTACGACATTCCCATTTTCATTGCGTATGTCTGCGTGATGCCGGGCATGGCCACGTTTCTCGTGCGCATCGAGGCGGATTTCGTCGAGTACTACGATGCCTTCTACGATGCCGTGCGCAATGGCGCGACGCTGCGTCATATCAACGAGATGCGCGACATGATGGTGGGCAGCGTACGCGCGGGTCTCTATGAAATCATCAAGGTGCAGACGGTGGTGCTGCTTTTCATCGTCGCGTTCGGTGAGCGCGTGTTGGAATTGCTGGGCATTTCGCCGCTTTACATGCCGCTTCTTATCGTCGATGTGGTCTCGGCGAGTCTTCAGGTGTTGTTGCTGGGGCTGCTCAACGTGTTCTTCTATCTCGATGGAAGGCGAGTCGTGTTGAGACTGACCGGTGCGTTCGTGGTATTGAACGGCGTGTTCACGGGCATCACGCTAAGGCTCGGGCCGGACTTTTACGGCTATGGCTTCGCGCTTGCGTTGCTGGTGGTGACGGTCGGTGCCGTGAAGGTGCTGGATCGCAAGTTCCTTTCGCTCGAATACGAAACCTACATGCTGCGCGGTTGATGAAACGCTCGACACTCCCCATGCTCATGCGCCATGTCAGCCGTTTCATGCGGTTGGCGGTGCTCTCCATGTTCGCCACGCTCGCGCAGGCGCAGAATGCGGCGGCGCCGTCCGTGGTGCTTTATTACGGCGCGAATCCGCCAGTCGATGAACTGGCCGCGTTCGATGTCGCCGTCATCGAACCGGATTCGGGCTTCGCGCCGCGTGCTCATGCGCAAGCGCATGCGTTCTGGTTCGCGTATGTGAGCGTGGGTGAGGTCAATCCTGAGCGGCCGTATTTCAAGGCTATGCCGTCCGCGTGGATGCCGGGTAGGAATGGGGCGTGGGCATCGCATGTCGTCGATCAGACTGCTGCGGGTTGGCCCGAGTTCTTTGTTAGCAAGGTCATTGCGCCGTTGTGGAAGCAGGGTTATCGCGGCTTCTTTCTCGATACGCTCGATTCCTATCAACTGATCGCAAAGACGGATGCGGCACGTGCTGCGCAGGAAGCGGGGCTTGTGAAGGTCATACGGTTGATCAAGGCGCGTTATCCGCAAGCGAGGCTTATCTTCAATCGTGGTTTTGAGGTCTTGCCCCAAGTGCATGATCTTGCTTACATGGTGGCGTTTGAGTCGCTGTATCGCGGATGGGATGCGAGTAAGCAACGCTATGCCGAGGTGCCGCAAAGCGATCGCGACTGGTTGATGATGCAGGTTTCTATTATCCGCGATCGATACAGGCTTCCGGTGTTGGCGATCGATTATTGCGATCCTGCGGATAGGGCTTGTGCTGCGGATACGGTTGCGCGCATTCAGAAAGATGGCATTGTGCCGTATGTTACGGATGGCGCGTTGATGACTGTGGGGAGGGGGCCGGGGTAGGGGCTGCTGTGTTTTTGTCGTGCAATTGGCTGTTGGTGTTTGTGTCTTTATTGCAGTAGCCGCCTCCCCGGCGGGGGGGTAACTTTCTTTGCTGCTGCAAAGAAAGTCACCAAAGAAAGCTTTTTACCCCATGCACGATGGCTGGAGAGGGTTGGTCTGGATTAACCGATGCAGTGGCCACAATAGGACTGTCCACGCATAACGAGCCACCTAGGCAAACTAGCGATTGCGCGCTCGAAGAATCAACGCTCAGTGGACCGCATTCATTCAATCGGCCATGCGCTGCGCGCGCCGAGAAAGTAAGAACGGAATCCCGCAGCCTATCAGCGCCCAGCCACCTCACGCTTCCCCGCAAGATTGCTATTCGGTCCTACCTTGGTTAGTGCTCCGACTAAAAGGTAACTGGCGTTGGTGTGCGCGCTTTGCCCAAAAGCGCTTTCCAAGGTTGGGCCGAATAACGACATAGCGGTGACGTGTGATGTGGCTGGGCGCTCATACGCTGCGGGGTTCCGTTCGTACATTCTCGGCGCGCGAAGCGCATGGCCGAAAGAATGAATGCGGTCCACTAAGACAAAAGGGTTTGAGCGCGTAATCGTTAGGTTGCCCACGCGCTTAACCGAACGTGGGACATCCTATTGCGGCCACTGTATCGTTAATCCAGACCACCCTTTCCAGCCATCGTGCATGGGGTAAAAAGCTGCTTTCCTTGGTGACTTTCTTTGCAGCAGCAAAGAAAGTTACCCCCCGCCGGGGAGGCGGCTACTGAATAAAAAGCACAAAAAAGAGAAGCCCTTTGCGCGAAAGAAAAAAAATCAAACCACAGCTAATACGTAATCGTCGCAATCACCGTATCGATATAACTCCCCGCTGGCTGACTAACCTGCGGCACAATACGTCCATAAACAGGAATATTCTGCGTGTTCCCATTACCCACGCCCGCATACGCCGCAGTGCCTGCGCTCCCATCACCCCAGGCTTTGGTAAACCCCGTATCCTGATAGAGCTGATAGCTCACCTGATTACTTCCACCGCTCCGCGTCATGAACCGCTTGGCGACAGTCGCGCTCGTGCCACTACCAGCCGAAAGCGTGATCGAATACGGCGCAGTATTAGTGCAAGCCACGCTCAATTGACCATTCGCGGTGATGGTGGATGTCAGCAACCCCGCCGTGCCGAAGTTGATATTGGTCGCGCTGATAGTGCAATCGTTGATGACGCTCGCCTGAACGGTGAACGAAAGCGCTGCCGGATTCGCGGTCAACGATGTACACGAAGGCGGACTGGACAGCAGATACGCCTGATAGGTCACCTGCGCCTGCGCGCTGCCTGTAAAGGTCGAGAGATAAGTCCCTGCAACAAGGGACGTCTGCCCCGCAGGAATGCGCCCGTATAACGTCACGTTCGTCGTATAGGTCGTAAGCGCGGTGAGCGGTATGTCGATGTTGATCGGTGCATACGCCGCGGTGCGCGTGCCCCAGATGTTGGTGCCCGCCGAATCGGAAAAGAGGTTGTACTGCAACGTATTGGTGCCGCTCGCAAGCACGCGCGGCGCATACGACGACCCCGCGCTTCCGGTGCCGATATTCACGCATACACGCATCGGCAGATTGATAAGGCCGGTACACGTCACCGCGACGGTGCCCGTGGCCGTGGCGGCGGAAGTGGTGGCGGGAGAGATGGACCCGAAGTTGATGCTGGAGATGGTCACGCCGCACGTCTGCGCTTGCGCGGGCGCGCATCCCATGAACCATATGAAAAGCAGGACGAGCGCGATGCGCAAGGCGGTTTCTCCTGTTGAATCACCGCATACTAACGCACTCGTCGCACTTATGGCTTGAGTGCGTCAGGCAAAACGCCCTTGCGCCAAGTCTTCAAGCAAAGTCGGACCGGTCGGCCGCCAACCTAGCCGCGCTTGCGTCAACGCGCTCGATGCGGGCATGTCGAGGCCGACGAACATCGACATCCAGCCGAAGTGAGCCTGTGCTTCTTCCGCGCTCAGGGAAACGACAGGCAGCTTCAGGCCACGCCCCAACGCTTCCATGATGTCCCGGCTGCGCACGCCTTCCTCGCCGACCGCGTGATAACGCGCGCCGGGCAGCGCCTTTTCGAGCGCCAGACGATAGAGACGCGCCGCATCGCTGAGATGGCCTGCGGGCCAGCGATTGCCGCCATCGCCAACATAAGCGCATACGCCTTTTTCGCGCGCGATGGCGACGAGCGGCGTGATGAGCCCTTGTTTCAAGGGGTCATGCACTTGCGGCAGACGCATCACCGACACATTGATGCCGCGTTCGAGCAACGCCTGCCCCGCGAGTTCAGACGCGATACGCGGGTTCGGATGGTGCGGATTGAACACATCTTCCGATGCAGGTTCGCCATGCTCGCCGCTGCCTATTCCGGTCCCCGAAGTAATCACGAGCGGACGATCCGAGCCCGCGAGTGCCTCGCCGAGCGCCGCAATCGCGCGCTTGTCTTTCTCGCAGTTTTCGATAAAGCGCGAGAAGTCATGATCGAACGCGACGTGGATCACGCCATCCGCCTTGGCCGCGCCGCTGCGCAAACTTTCCGTGTCCTCCAGCGTGCCGCGATGCACTTCCGCGCCTGCCTGCTCCAACGCGTGCGCGCCCGCATCCGAACGCGTCATGCCGATCACATGATGACCCGCTTCGATAAGCTCAGGCACGACCGCCGAGCCGATGAAACCCGTTGCACCTGTCACGAAGATACGCATAGGAAGCCTCCTGTCCTTTGAACGTCACCGGGACACTATGGCTTCGAATACGGCCCTGTTGAAGTAGTGACGTTATCGTAGTAAACGGACTAACAGGATCAGGACAGGAAGGGTAGGGATGTCAGCGCTTCGCAAGTTTGCCAGAGGCGCGCGGCATCGGCTTCGTTGCGCGCCTGCGGTGCGATTTTCGCCGGTCCCACGCGTTCGCCACGTGCTTCGAAAAGACCGAGCGGACCGTAATAGCCTCCGCTTACGGCATCCGGCGCGGTGGCCGCATGGAGCGTGGGCAACGCGCCTTCGAAATCGCTATTCAGCACGGTGCCGATGAACCCGCGCAACGCGGCACGCACCGCACGACTGAATGCGGTCTGGTCGCTGCCGAACAGATTCGTGCTGGCGACGCCCGGGTGCGCGGCAACCGACATCACGCGCGAATGCGCCGAACGCAAACGCCGGTCCAGTTCGAACGCGAACATGAGATCCGCGAGCTTCGATTGGCGGTAAGCGCGCATCGGCCCATAACTGCGCGTGGACTGAAGATCGTCGAATTCGATCGCGCCATGCTTGTGTGCAAGTGATGCAATGGTCACCACGCGCGGCGCTTCGGATGAAGTGTCGGCCGCCATCTCCAACGCAGGCATCAGTAACGCCGTCAACGCGAAATGACCGAGCACGTTGGTGCCGAACTGCAACTCGAAACCATCGGCGCTTTCGAGCCGTTGCGGCGGCGCCATCACGCCTGCGTTGTTGATGAGCAGATCGAGCGGCCGACGTTGCGCGAGTTCTTTCTCGGCGAACGCACGCACGGATGCAAGACTCGAAAGGTCGAGCAAAGCCAGTTGTGCACGTGCGCCCGGCACCTCGCGTTGCATCCGATTCAACGCATCGGCACCGCGACGTTCATCGCGGCATGCAAGCACGATCTGCGCGCCATGCATGGCCAACACCGCCGCCGCGTGATAACCAATGCCACTGTTCGCGCCCGTGATAACCACACGCCGTTGCGTCTGCGAGGCAATGTTGCCCGGTGTCCACTGTCTGCCTGAATTCATGATCGATTGGAAGTAAGAGTCAGCAGCCAGCCTACCATTGCCACAAGAACGAGCGTCTTGACGGATTGTATGACAGGAATATAATCAGGCCGTCTGATGATGGTGAGATTCGAAGCGTTTTGTAAGGACAACCGCTTTCATAAAAGCAGAAGAATCCCGGAGACACATCAAGATGCAAGCAACAGCGAACGTAGGCGCACGCCTGGACGGGTTGCCGTTATCCCGGTTTCACTGGCGCATCCTCGGCCTCATCGCCGCGGGCATGTATTTCGATTCTTTCGACATCTATATCGCAGGCACCGTGCTTGCCGCGCTGATTCACAGCGGCGAGTCCACGTTGAGCCTCAACGCATCGTTCGTCGCGGTCACCTTCGTCGGCATGATGATCGGCGCATGGCTTTCCGGCATTCTCGGCGACCGCTTCGGTCGGCGCTTCTGCTATCAATTCAATCTCGCCATATACGGGTCGATGTCGATCGCCGCCGCGCTCGCGCCGTCGATCTACTGGCTCATTGCCTTTCGCTTCATGATGGGTATCGGCATGGGTGCGGAGATTGTCGTGGGGTACGGCACGCTGAGCGAGTTCATTCCCGCGACGTGGCGCGGACGCTTCGGCACCATCCTCAATCTCATCATCAATACGTCGCTGTTTCTTTCGACGTTTCTCGGCTGGCTGATCGTGCCGCATTTCGGCTGGCGGCCCATGTTCGTGATCGCGGGATGTGGCGCGCTGTTCGTGTGGTTCCTGCGCAAGTCGATGCCGGAGTCGCCGCGCTGGCTCGCAAGCCAGGGGCGCACAGAGGAAGCACGTGCGCTCGTCGAACGTATCGAGGAGGATTGCGGCGTGGCGCCGGGAACGACTGCCGCGCTCGAAGAAACACGCATGCCGCAAGGCTCCGAATCGAGGCTTGCCGATCTCTTCGACCGCCGATTGCTCACGCGCACGATCACGGCCATCGTAGTGCTGGTCGCGCTGTTCATCGTCAACTTTGCCTTTGTGAGCTGGATACCGACCTTTCTCGTGAAGCAAGGCCATAGCATGTCCAACTCGCTCGGCATCACGGCGCTGATGTTCGCGGGCGGGCCGCTCGGTTCGTTCATCGCGTTCCTGCTTGCCGAGCGTATCGGGCGCAAGTGGGGCATCGTGATTTTCTCGCTTGTTTGCGCGGGTTTCGGCGTGGCTTATCCGTTCGCGCAAACGGCGGTCGCCATCAGCGCGATCGGTTTCTTCATTACGTGCTGCATCTATGTGCTTTCTTCGCTGAGCGTGGCGAGTTACGTGCCCGAACTCTTTCCGACGCCGTTGCGCATGCGCGGTTCGGGGCTCGCGAATGCCGTGGGACGTGGCGTGAGTATCGGGGTGCCGTATGCGGTGGCGAGCGCTTATACGCGCTTTGGCATTGGCGGCGTGCTGGCGTTGATTGTCGGAACGCTCTTGATGCAAGCGCTCGTGGTCGGCATTCTCGGTGCCGAGACCAAGAGCCGTTCGCTTGAAGATATCGCGCAAGACGCGGGCAGTCCGATTGCCGAAGCAATCGAGAATGAACCCGCGCACGCCGTCAAATAAGCCTGGAGACAAGACACATGACCACGGAGAACTATCGAATCTACGCCGTCAAATACGCGCATTTCGAACGGCGTTCAGGCGACAACTTTCTCGGCGGCGATTCGCATGATGTGCCGATGCCGCTGGACTATTTCGTCTGGGCCATCGTCGGGCGCGAGCGGACTTTCATCGTGGATACAGGCTTCGATCAGGCCATGGCGGGCAAGCGCGGGCGCACCATCACGAATCCTGTCGATGTAGGCTTGAAGCGCATCGGCATCGAACCGGATGCGGTGCAGGATGTGATCGTCACACACATGCATTACGACCACGCGGGCAATGCGTCTTTGTTTCCGCGCGCGACCTATCACGTGCAGGACCGCGAGATGGCGTATTGCACCGGGCGCTGCATGTGTCATCACGCGTTGAGTCATCCCTTCGAACCGGACGACGTGAAGGCGATGGTCGGTCGTCTGTTCGATGGCCGCGTGCGCTTTCATGAGGGCGCATCGGAAGTCGCGCCGGGCATCACCGTGCATTGGGTAGGCGGTCATACGAACGGCCTGCAGATCGTGCGCGTGCAGACGGAACGCGGCTGGGTGGTGCTGGCATCCGATGCTTCGCATTTCTATGCAAACATGCAGGAGCATCGGCCATTTCCGGTGGTCTATAACGTCGGCGACATGCTCGCGGGTTATGAGACCGCGCATCGGCTTGCGGAATCGCCCACGCATGTGGTGCCGGGTCACGATCCCGCCGTGCTCGAACGCTATCCGTCGCATGATCGCGACACGCAGGGCTGGATCGTGCGTCTCGACGCCGCCGCACGATGATGACGCTCAAGGGCAAAGGCGCGCTCGTCACCGGATCGTCGGCGGGACTTGGTCTCGCGATGGCGACCGCGCTCGCACACGCGGGCTGCGCTGTCGTGCTGCATGGGCTGGACGCGCCCGAACATGTCACGCCCGCGCTGCAAGGCATTCCATCCGCAAGCTATATCCGCGCGGATCTCTCGACCGTGGCGGGCGTGGACGAACTCATCGATGAGGCGACGAATCGGCTCGGCACGCTCGACGTGCTCGTGAACAATGCGGTGGTGCGCCATTTCGCGAGCATCGACACATTTCCGCTCGAACACTGGAACGCGGCGCTCGCGGTCAATCTAACGGCTGCGTTGCGCGCGATACAACGGGTCTTGCCCGGCATGCGGGAGCGCCGCTGGGGACGCATCTTCAACATGACCTCGGTGTACGGCGCGCGCGGTGTCGCCAATCGCGTGGACTACGTAACAACCAAGACGGCGCTCGTCGGTCTCACGCGTGCCGTGGCGATGGAAACGCTCGATGCGGGCATCACCTGCAACGCGATCTGTCCGGGCTCGGTGCTCACGCCGAATATCGATGGCCGCATCGAAGCGCTGATGAACGAGCGCAAGCTCACGCGCGCGGAGGCCGAACGCGCGTTTCTCGCGGGCAAGCAGCCCACTGGAGAACTCGTGGAAGCGTCGCACGTGGCGGACATGGTGGTGTATCTGTGCAGCCCATCCGCGAGCCAGATCACGGGCACGACGATGCCCATAGAAGGAGGCTGGCTTGCAAGCTGAACACGATCTTCCGTCGCACGTGCTTGCGCGTTTCGTCGCGCGATCGCAATGGCAAGACGTGCCCGGCGATGTGCGGCATGAAGCGAAACGCGCGCTCGTCAATTACTTCGCGGTGGCGCTGGCAGCCGCGAACGAACCGACCATCGATGCGGCCATCGCCGTGCATGAACGTTTCAGTGCGAACCGCTCGGCGAGCCTCGTGGGCCGCGCAACGCGAACGGACATGCTCAATGCCGCCGCGCTCAACGCCGTGAGCGCGAACGTGTTCGATTTCGACGACACGCATATTCCGACCATCATCCATCCTGCCGCGCCTGTGGCCGCAGCGCTTTTCGCGCTCGCTGAAGACAAGGCGATGTCAGGCGAAAGCTTGCTGCATGCGTTCGTGTTGGGCGTGGAAGTGGAATGCCGCATCGGCATGGCGGTTTCGCCGGAACATTATCAGCGTGGCTGGCACATCACATCGACATGTGGCGTATTCGGTGCGGCCGCCGCCGTTGCAAAGGTGCTCGGGCTTTCGCAGGAGCAGATCGTATGGGCTTTCGGACATGCGGCGGCGCAGGCGGGTGGACTCGTGGAAACGTTGGGCACGATGGCCAAGAGCGTAAGCGTGGGCAACGCGGCGCGCAATGGCATTGTTGCGGCGTTGCTTGCGCAAGCTGGGTGCAACGGGCCGAAAGCGCCGCTCGAAGGCGAGCGGGGCTATCTGCGTGTGAGTGCTTCGCATGTCGAACTAAATGAATTGACCGATGAACTAGGTCACGCGTGGGCGTTGCGTGCGAATACGTATAAGCCCTATCCGTGCGGCGTCGTGCTCAATCCCGTTATCGACGCGTGCCTTGCGCTAAGGCGTAATACACGCTTCACGCTCGCGGACATCGAAGGTGTGGAGCTGACCGGGCATCCGCTGCTGCGAGAACGCACGGATCGTCCCGGCGTGCGCACGGGGCGGGCATCGCAAGTGAGCGCGCAGCATGCGGTGGCCGTCGTGCTCGCGCGTGGCGAAGCTGGCTTGCCGGAGTTCAGCGATGCCGCCGTTGCCGATCCCACGCTGGGTGCATTGTCCACGCGATTGCATTTCATCGACGATGCAGACATGCCTGTCGAAGCCGCGCGGGTATCCGTGCGACTGCGCTCGGGCGAACATTTCACGCAGCACATCGAGGCCGCGCGCGGCAGCCTTGGCGCGCCGCTCACGGACGCCGAACTCGCCGACAAGCTCGCCCGTCTGGCCGAATTCGGCGGCACGGGAATCGCACCGCGTCCGCTCGCGGAAGTCTTGTGGCGGCTCGACGCTGAACCGGACGCCACCGCGCCCATGAAGCTCGCGCGCCTCTGACTCATCTTCAACACTCGCATCGAGGATCGATCATGTCTCTTGCAGCAAGCGATAAAAGCAAAACGCCGCTGGGCTTCGTCGGCGTCGGCACGATGGGCCACCCCATGGCGCAGCGTTTGATGGAAGCCGGCCACCCGCTCGTCATATTCGACGCAGACCGCATCGCCGCCGAAGCACTCGCGCAAAGCGGGGCACAGGTCGCCGCTTCCGTGCGCGAAGTGGCAGACCGCGCGCGCATCGTGTTCACAAGCCTGCCGACGCCCGCCGTCTTCAAGCAAGTCGCGTTGGGCGCAGGCGGCATCGTGGAAGGCGAGAGCGTGAAGATACTCGTCGATCTGTCCACGGTCGGATCGCGCACGGAGAAGGAAGTTGCGGATGGACTCCTCGCCAAGGGCATCGAAACGGTCGATGCACCGGTGAGCGGCGGCGCGGCGGGTGCGAAGAAGGGCACGCTCGCGATCATGGCAGCAGGCAAGGAGACCGCGCTCGACGAAGTGCGCGCGCTTTTCGAAGTGCTCGGCCGTGTGTTCGTCGTGGGCGATACACCGGGGCAAGGACAACTGATCAAATTACTCAACAACATGCTTTCGTCGACGGCGCTCGCCATCACGTCTGAAGCATTCGTTGCGGGCGTGCGCGGCGGACTCGATCCTGAAACGATGATGTCGGTCTTCAATGCAGGCAGCGGCAAGAACGGCGCGACGCTCGACAAGTTTCCCAAGCACGTTTTGCCACGCACTTTCGATTTCGGCTTTCCTATCTCCAGTGTGTGCAAGGACATTGGCCTTGCAGTGGAGGAATGTCAGGCGCTGGGCGTGCAGATGTGGGTGGGCAATGTCGCGCGTCAGGTATGGAACAACGCCTTGATGCAGGACGGCACCGCGCGCGACATGACGGAGATCGTGCGTTATGTGGAGCGCTGGTCGTCGCGCGAGGGTCTTGATGATTGAAACACGATACTAAGGAGAACGTCATGCTCTACGAAATGCGCATCTATCACTGCGCGCCGACGCGCCTGCCCGCCTTGCTCGACCGTTTCAGCAACATCACGCTGGGCTTCTTCGAGAAGTACGGTATCGAGCAGGCCGGATTCTTCACGACGTATATCGGCGCGAGCAATCACTCGCTCACGTATCTGCTGAAGTGGAAAGATCTGGCCGAGCGCGAGCAGAAGTGGAACGCGTTTCAGGCCGATCCCGAATGGATCGCGAAGCGCGCCGCGACGGAGGCGGAGCGGCCCATCGTCGAGCGCATCGAAAGTCATATTCTCACGCCCACGGCGTTCTCCGCTGTCGGTCGCTGACTAACGGAGAAACGAACATGGCCCGCGAAAGCCAGTTCTTTATCGATGGACAATGGGTCGAACCGCATGCGCCGCGTTGGTTCGACATGATCGATCCTGCCACGGAAGCGCCGCATGGACGGCTCGCGCTCGGCGATGCACACGATGTCGATCATGCCGTGCAGGCCGCACGCCGCGCGCTTCCGTCATGGTCGCGCACGAGTGCGCCCGAGCGACGAGCATTGCTCGAACGTGTGCTGCGCATCTACGAGCGACGTCAAGATGAGTTCGCCGTGGCGATGTCGCGTGAAATGGGCGCGCCGATTGCATTTTCGCGCAGCGGGCAGACAGCGCGTGGGCCCGCGCATCTCAAGGCGCTCATCGAAGTGCTCGAAGGCTTCGAGTTCGAAACGCAGCAGGGCAGCACGCGCATCGTGCATGAACCCATCGGCGTGTGCGGACTCATCACGCCGTGGAACTGGCCGATCAATCAGATTGTAGTGAAGATCGCGCCCGCGCTGGCGGCGGGTTGCACGATGGTGCTCAAGCCCAGCGAGTATTCGCCGCTGAGCGCGCTGTTGTTCGCTGAAGTGCTCGATGAAGCCGGCACGCCGCCCGGCGTCTTCAATCTCGTCAACGGCGATGGTCGCGGCGTGGGCGATGCCATCGCGCGCCATCGCGATATCGACATGGTGTCGTTCACCGGTTCGACGCGGGCGGGCGTACTGGTTGCGCAAGCGGCAGCGGAGACCGTCAAACGCGTGGCGCAGGAGTTGGGCGGCAAGTCGGCCAACATCCTGCTCGACGATGTGGACCTTCAGGCTGCCGTCACGCGCGGCGTGGCCGCGTGTTTCACGAATTCCGGTCAATCGTGCTCGATTCCCACGCGCATGCTGGTGCCGCGTGCCTTGATGAACGATGCCGCGCAAATAGCGAAGCAAGCCGCCGAAGGCTTTCGCACCGGCGACCCGAACGACGAGCACACGCAGCTCGGGCCGCTCGTCAACGCGGCGCAATTCGAGCGCGTGCAGCGGTTGATCGAAAAGGGCATCGATGAAGGCGCGCGGCTCGTGACGGGCGGTGCGGGACGTCCCGAAGGATTGACGCGCGGTTACTACATCAAGCCTACCGTTTTCGTGAACGTGACGCGGGACATGAGCATCGCGCGCGAGGAAATCTTCGGACCCGTGCTGTCGATCATGCCGTATGACAGCGTGGATGAAGCCATCGACATCGCCAATGATACGGACTACGGATTGGCTGCTTACGTTCAATCCGCAGACCTCGCGCGCGCACGGGAAGTCGGCCGTGCATTGCGTGCGGGCGGCGTGCATCTGAACTATCCGTCGCCTGATTTTCATGCGCCGTTCGGTGGCTATAAACGCTCGGGCAATGGCCGCGAATGGGGCGAGGCAGGCTTGCGCGAATATCTGGAAACGAAGGCGATGGTGGGCTACGGCGTCTGATCGAAGCCAATCGAAACGTAATGCAAAGGAGAGGACGCGAACATGGACACCAACGAACGCTTCGACAAGGGTTTCGACAATCGCAAGGAAGTACTGGGCGCGGCGCACGTCGAGAAGTCATGGGCCAATGCCGACGAATTCAACCGGCCCATGCAGAAGTTCGTCACGGAAGCGTGCTGGGGCGATATCTGGGGCGATCGCACGCTTTCGTTCAAGACGCGCAGCATGCTGAACCTCGGCATGCTGACCGCCATGAGCCAGCATCACGAACTGGCCGTGCATGTGAAGGGCGCATTGCGTAACGGCGTGACGCAGGACGAGATTCGCGCCGTGCTCATGCAGGCGGGCATCTATTGCGGCATGCCGCTCGCACTCGCGGCGTTTCGCGTGGCAAGCGAGGCAATCAAGGCATACGAAGCGGAGAACGCGAAAGACTAGTTAAGTGGCATACCGCATAAAAACACGGAGACGACGATGAAAACCCTCACCGCATCGGACGTGATGGCGTCCGATAACGTGCAGTCGATCGAACAGAGAAGGCGCAACGCGATCAAGGGCGCGTTCTTCTCCGAGTTCATCGATATGTTCGATATCTATCTGCCGGTGGTGGTGCTCTCGCCGGTGCTCGCGTATTTTCAGCCGCCGCATCTGTCCAGCGGCATGGAGACGATACTTGCATCGCTCGTGTTCATCACGACGCTGCTCGGGCGGCCGGTGGGTGCGCTGCTGTTCGGCATGATCGCGGACCGTGTCGGGCGTCGCACGGCGTCGATCTGGTCGGTGTCGGGGTTCGGCGTGGTCACGCTGTTGATCGCACTGTTGCCGGGCTATGAAAGCATCGGCATTCTGTCGTACTGGCTGCTGGTGCTGCTGCGTTTCGTCGATGGCATTTTTCTCGGCGGCGGCTATACGGGTGCGATGCCGCTTGCCATCGAGTATTCGAAGAAGGCGCAGCGCGGCTTCGTGGGCGGGTTCATCATCGCGGGATTTCCGGCGGCTTATGTGACCATCAATCTGGTCGCCATGCTCATGTTTTTGCTGTTTCCGCTGCATGGCATGAGTTCGCCGTATGCGCAGTGGGGCTGGCGCATTCCATTCGTGATCGGTGCGGTGCTCGCGGGCGTGCTCGCGCTTTACTATGTTCATAAGGTATCCGAATCGCAGATCTGGGAGAGCGAAGCCGCGGACAAGAGCGACAAGGCGGAAAAGCTGCCGCTGACCGATCTGCTGCGCGGCAAGAGCGGACGCAACTTGCTTCAGGTTCTCGTGATGATGACGGGCTTCTGGCTCACGCAGAACATCATCACCATCTATCTGCCAACCGGTTTGCTCGTGAAAACGCTGCATCTCACCGGCTTTCAAATGACCCTCACGCTGATGGTCACGTACTTCGTGCTGTTCTTCAGCTATATCGCGTCGGGCATGATCGCGCAGCGCACGGGGCGGCGGCGATTTTTCATCGTGGTGGGTCCACTCATTGCAACCGTGGGCGCGGCGCTGCTCTACGTGCTCGCGAACAACGATGGTCTTTCGCTCACGACGATCATCACGCTGACGTGTGTGCTCGCGGTGCTGGTCACTTCGCCGTGGGGCGTGATCGTCACATACATCAACGAGCGCTTCGTCACCGATGTTCGCGCAACGGGTTTCGGCGTGGGCTTCAGTCTTTCGGTCATCATCCCATCGTTTTATGCCTTCTACATGAACTGGCTGAGTGCGCTGATGCCCTTGCGCATGACCTCGGTGGCGCTGCTCGTGCTGGGCGGCATCATCGGTGCGGTCGGCGCGGCGATGGGACCGGAAACAAAAGATGTGGACTTCTGATCGATAAGGATGACTGACATGAACAAGGAGCGAATCGGGTTTGTCGGCCTCGGCAACATGGGTGGCCGGATGACGAAGCGCCTGGTCGCAGCAGGCATTTCCGTGTGCGGTTACGACACGGCGAAAGACCGCGCGGAAGCAGTGGGCGCGCAAGCGGCCGCATCGCTCGCGGAGGTGGCGAAGTTCGCCGATGTCGTGATGATGTCGCTACCGGACAGCCACGTGGTCGAAGCGGTGATAGAAGGCGAAGACGGCTTGCTCGCGCATTGCCGCGAGGGACAGGTCATCGTCGATCTGAGCACGGCGGCGGCAAGTTCGACCATGCGGCTGGCCAAGTGCTTCGCCGAACGTGGCGTGCAATACATCGATGCCGGCATCTCCGGCGGCGCGGCGGCGGCCGACAAGGGCACGCTCACGCTGATGGTGGGCGGCGATCGCGCGACCGTCGATGCAATAGCGTGGGCCTTTGCGCCGATCAGCGCGAAGGTCGCGTACATGGGCGAAAGCGGTGCGGGGCATACCACGAAATTGCTGAATAACTTTCTCAATGCGGTGAGCCTCGCCGCGAGCGCCGAGGTGATGGTCGCAGGCAAGAAAGCCGGTCTCGACCTGCACGTTCTGCTCGATGTCCTCAACAGCAGCACGGGCGTGAACTTCGCCACGCTCAACCGCTTTCCAAAGATTGTCGATGGCGACTATCTCGAAGGCGGCCTGACGGGCAAGCTGATGACGAAGGACGTCATGCTCTACGTCGTGCGCGCGCGCGAACTCGGCGTGGCATCGCTCAATGCGGCGGGTCCGCTTGCGAGCTTTGGTCTCGGCACCGCGCTCGGTTATGGCGATGCCATCAGCAACCGCGTAGTCGACGCCATCGGCGACGTATCGGGCGGCGTGCGTCTTTTCGATCGATCCGCAAACAAGGAGAACGAAGCATGAAGGTTTTTCACGGCAGGGCGGAAGGCGGCAAGTCGGAGCGTCGCGGCGAGACCTTCACGGGCGAAGTGTGGGCCGACCCGGTGATGCCGCCGACCGATGGCGTCACCATCAACACGGTGATGTTCACGCCGGGCGGACGCACCTACTGGCATACGCATGAACGCGGGCAAATCCTACAGGTCACCGCGGGACGCGGCTGGGTCTGTCTCGACGGGGAGCCGCCGCGAGAGATCCGGCAGGGCGATATCGTGTTCATCGGGCCGAACGAGCGGCATTGGCACGGGGCGAGCGACAGCAGTTACATGGTGCATATCGCGACATCGCTCGGCAAGGCCGTATGGCTCGAAGAAGTGGCGGAGCAGGACTATCCGCGTGGATTGGAGTCTGTCGATGAATAGCGAGAGCGCTCGCATCAAGGAAGAATTCGTGCGCGTGCATGGCGTGTGGAATGCCGCGTGGGAAAGTATGTTGAGGCTGGACGCGGGCTTCGTCGCGGCTTATGTGGAGTTCTGCGGTGTGCCCGCGCGCCGCAATCGTCTCGATGACAAGACGCGCGCGTTCATCGCACTCGCCGCCGATGCCTGCGCCACGCAGTTGTGGAAACCGGGCGTGGAGCGGCATATTGCGCGGGCGCTTGAATTCGGCGCGAGTCGTGAGGAGTTGATGGAAGTGCTCGAACTAGTGAGCACCATCGGCATTCACACGAGTAATGTCGGCGTGCCGGTATTGCTTGAAGTGCTGGAGGAAGAAGGCTTGCGCGATGGCCCGAAGCCGCTCGACGAACGGCAAGGCATGCTCAAGGCCGCATTCGAAAAGAACCGTGGTTATTGGCATCCGACCTGGGAAGGCCTGCTCGAACTCGATCCCGATCTTTTCGAAGCCTATGTGAATTTTTCATCGGTGCCGTGGCGCACCGGCGTGCTCGCACCAAAGATCAAAGAGTTTATCTATTGCGCGTTCGATGCATCGGCCACGCATCTCTATGTGCCGGGTCTCAAGCTGCACATGCGCAATGCCCTGCGCTACGGCGCGACTGCGGAAGAATTAATGGAATTGCTGGAAGTGGTGAGCACGACAGGCATTCACGGCGCGGAGCTCGGCGCGCCCATGCTCGAGGCCGCGCTGGAAAAGCACGCCGGCGCGCGTTAGCGGTCCGCTATGATGACGGGTATGTTTGTCGGACGGGAAGACAATAATGTCGACTGATTTGGGTTTGGTGCGGCCGGAAACGCTGCGGCATCAGGTTGAAAACGCGCTGCGCAAGGCCATCATGACGGGGCGTTTTGCACCGGGCGCGCGGCTGGTCGAGCGCGAGCTTTGCGAGACGCTCGGCGTGAGCCGCACGTCCGTGCGTGAAGCGTTGCGCAAGCTGGAAGCGGAAAAACTCGTGCGCAACGTGCCGCACAAGGGGCCGGTGGTCGCGGTGATGTCGCGCGACGAAGCGCACGAGCTGTATGCGTTGCGTGGCTTGCTGGAAGGCTTCGCCGCGCATGAATTCGCCACGAATGCGAGCGATGAAGCCATTTCTCGTTTCGGCGAAGCGGCGAAGGAACTGCGCGCGCAGGCCACCGCGCAGAATCGCGACGGCGTACTCGATGCTAAAACCGCGCTATACGATATCCTGCTCGACAGTTGCGGCAATACGCTGGTCAAGGAAATATTGCATAGCCTGTATTTGCGCATTAATTTGCTTCGCGCCACTTCCTTGATGCATCCCGACCGATTGCCCGCCAGCTTGAAGGAAATCGACAAACTCTATAAAGCGATCAAATCGCGCGACGCGGAACAGGCACAAGCCATTGCGCGGCTGCACGTGGCGAATGCGGAAAAAGCCGCCATGCGCATGCTGGAAGCGGACGATACGTTCTGAAAGCCCCTGAATTCAAGAATCTGCATGCGCTGAAAATTGCGCGCTTAAGCGCTAAAAATAACGATATCCAGAGCAATCGCATTTATTTTGCATTTTTTTTGTAAGACAATTGATGCTGGTCAAGAATACTTTTCTCTGACACTCTAGGCACTTATCGTGGCGCAGTGGCCTTGCCCACTCGCCGGCTTTCCTTCTATCCATTGCTGCGCGCCATGTCCTTGAGTTCACCGGGCATTTGCGCTGCCGACATCCACCTGTCAACGCAACGGACACGCAATCCATGTCAAATTCGAGCGCCAGCACGACCACCTCTCTGACAGCGGACCGGCCCATCGAGGCCCTGACCGGACTCAGAATCTTTCTTGCCTTGTGGGTTGTCACCCGGCATCTGTTCCATTCTTTCGGCGATCCCGCATTTTTCGATCTGGGCGCATCCGTGGCGCTTTTCGATAAAGGCTATATGGGCGTGGACGGTTTTTTTATTCTGAGCGGCTTCATTCTGGCTTACAACTATGCCAGCGGACGTGCGTTCAGTTACCGTGACTTCATCAGCGCGCGTTTTGCACGTGTTTATCCGGTGCATATCGTCTGTCTGGTGGGCGCGGCGGCCGTCATTTTTTTCAAGGAACATCATCTTCACAAACATATCATCGGCACGGATCAAAACACGTGGACGGGTCTTGCGCAGAACATCGTCCTGCTTAACGCGTGGTCGATGAACACCATCACCGGTTGGAACGATGTAGCGTGGTCGGTCAGCGCCGAATGGTTTGCTTATGTGTTCTTTCCGATATTCGTGCTGCTCGTGCCCGCGCGCAATCGCGTGCTTGCGCTGATCGCGTTACTGTTGCCCATTGCCGCATTGGTGTGGCTCGAATGGCGCTCGCCCGATCATCTTTCGCTGCCGGGCGGCCTTAGCCGGCTCGTGCCGGAATTCTATGCGGGCGTGCTGCTGTGCCGCATCAGAAAGCTCATGAACTTCGCTAATTTGCCGATCATCTCGGGCCTCGTGGCGCTTGTGCTGATCAACGTAGGCGTGGTGGTGAACAGCGATGCGTTGAGCGTGGTCGGGCTGGGCGCACTCGTCTTTGCGCTGTCCTCGCGCGCGGATCTGCTGACACGTCCCCTCTCTTTAAGCTGGGTGGTTTATCTCGGCGAGGTGTCGTACTGCATGTACATGATCCAGCGCTTCCCGCTGGATATCCTGTCCTTCGCGAGAAAGAACGTCACGGCCATCGGGCATCTGCCACAAGCGGTTCAGTTCGTCGTGTACATGGCGGCGCTGACAGGTGGCGGGATGCTGGTTCATCACCTCATCGAAACGCCTGCGCGACGGTGGATAAATCAGCGCTTGCGGCATCGTCAGCATAAGCAGGCATCGAACGATGATGTCGCCGGTGTCAGCTTCTCTTTCACGCCGGATGCCTCTGAGCGACGGCTGTCGCGTGAAACTCACGAGTAAGCACGAATAATCGAGGCATGCCGCAGGCATGAGTTGTGCGAAAGCCTCTGCATTCGCAGTCGTTTGCAGAGGGTTTCGCCATGTCTACCGTCTCTCCCGCCTATCGTTATCGCTCCCGATTCGCCACCGCCATTTTCGACTGGCTGAATCCTATTCCGTACGGCCTCTTTGTCGGCACGCTGATCTTCGACATTGTCTATGCGATCACGCGTAACGTGTTCTGGGGCAAAGGCGCGGCATGGCTCGTGACAGCGGCGCTTCTGTTTGCGATCGTTCCGCGCTTCATCAATCTCGGGCATGTATGGATTGGGCGACAGCGCGTGGTCAGCAGACGCGAGAAGCTCGACTTCTGGCTGAACCTCGTTGGTATCGTTGCGGCCATCATCAATGCATTCGTGCATAGCCGCGACGCGTATGGCATGGTGCCGCTCAATGTGATTCTTTCCGTGGTGACGGTGTTCTTCCTGAGTCTCGGTCAACTCGTGCTTGCGTTCGACAAGTTCGGTCACGGGGAGAACCGCCATGAATAAGCTTATCTCAGGGCTTGTGATCGCAGTCTTCATTAGCGGATGCAACGAACACGCTGTGTACGACGCGGAACATCAGGCCGGCGCGAACCCGCCCATGCCGGCCGCACGCAATTTCCTCGCACCGCCGATGCAAGTGCCCGAATACGTGGGATGGCGCAACGGCGAAATGCCGAAGGTCGCGGATGGTTTGAAGATCGAGAGGATTGCTTCCGGACTGGTGCATCCGCGCCAAGTCTATTCGCTGCCCAATGGCGATATTCTGGTGGCCGAATCCAATAGCCCGGACAAGGAGGCCGTCACCACGCCCAAGCAACTCATTGCCGGATTGATTTCGGGCCGCTCAGGCAAGAAGGCGAAGGGTGCGAATCGCATTACGTTATTGCGCAAGCGAGGCGATGGAAGCGGGGAATGGGACAAACATGTATTCATCGATCATCTGCATTCGCCTTTTGGCATGCAACTGGTGGGCGATACGCTTTACGTCGCGGATACGGATGCGATTCTTAAGTTCCCCTACAAGACTGGTGAAACGAACATCGCGGAAAAGGGAGTGGAACTCACCGATTTGCCGGACACGGTGAACCATCACTGGACCAAAGCGCTGCTTGCAAGTCCCGATGGGAAGAAACTCTATGTAGGCGTGGGGTCTAACAGCAACGTGGGCGAGAACGGTCTGGATGTCGAGTACCGGCGCGCGAACGTTCTTGAAATCGATGTGGCAACGGGCGGCAGCCGCATTTACGCGGCGGGTATTCGCAATCCAACGGGTCTGCAATGGGAACCGCAAACCGGACAGCTTTGGGCCGTCGCCAACGAGCGCGACGAAATAGGCGCGGACCTCGTGCCCGATTATCTGACCTCGGTGCATGAAGGCGCGTTCTATGGGTGGCCCTATAGCTACTACGGTCAGCATGTCGATCCGCGCGCGCAGCCGCAGCGTCCCGATCTTGTCGCCAAGGCGATCGCGCCGGATTACGCGATTGGATCCCACGTCGCGCCGCTTGGCCTGACCTTCTATACGGGGAGCAATTTGCCTGCGCAGTATCGCGGGGGTGCGTTCATCGGCGAGCATGGAAGTTGGGATCGCTCGCCGCTTTCGGGCTATTCGGTGGACTTCGTCACGTTCGATCACGGCAAGCCCGTGGGCGCGCCGAAGCATGTCGTGACCGGCTTTGCATCGAGCGATGAAAAGGAACTCTATGGCGCGCCCGTGGGCGTTGCGCAGGACCGCGACGGCGCGCTCGTGATCGCGGACGATGTAGGCAACACAGTATGGCGCGTGACCCGGGCGGGAAGTTAAGCCGTAGTGCTTATCGAAATGCTTGCCGCCGCGTCTTGAGCCATCCCCACACGCGCGCCGCGATCAACCTGTAAGGCGGATTGGCGAACAGGAGCAGCGAGCCTAGCGTGAGGCATCCGCAAACGAGGAACGTGCCGCGATAACCGAGCGCGGCCACGAGCACGCCGGACAGGACACCCGAGAGAATCGAGCCGACGCGCGATGAATTGAAGAACAGCGCAGTCGCGGCGCCGGGCGTACGGGGCATGAGGTCTTGCATGTAGGTCATGCCGAGACACGACGTGACGGCCACCACGAAGGCGTTGAATGCCTGCATCGGAATGAGAAAGGTGATGCTTTGCGACGATGCCACCGCCACGAAATAGACCATGTGCACTGCCGCGCACGATGCGAGCCACTTTTGCTTGGACAGACGCGCGCCCCGTGCGCCGAGCCAGAGCATCATCGGGATTTCGAGCAGTGCGCCCAGGCCAAGCATGATGGATACGTCTATGCGCGAGCCATGCATGCCGTGTACGACGTAGAGCGGCAGCACGATCATCGTTGCATTCGCGGCGAGTCCGATGAGCGTGAGCGCCACTACCGAACGCCAGATCTCCGCGCGCGATCCTTGCACGCCTTCGTGCGGTGGCGGGGTTTCATCGGACTCGGGCGCGGTGACTTCGAGCAGTGTGGACGGGTCGCCAGCGTAGTGTGCGGGCGCGCTGTGCGGATCGCCTTTCGGCGAATCGTGCATGCGCCAGACGATTGCACCGCACGCCGCGAAGCATGCTGCCGCGAACAGGAACAGTCCATGAAAACCGACGCCTGCAAGCACGAGCGCGCCCACGGACGGCCCGAATACCCACGCCATTGAGAGCACCGTGCGCAGTGTGGCGAGCGCGAAGGCGCGTTCGCTTGCGTCATCGACGGGTAGGGCTGTGCGCGCGAAGGAGAACACAAGCGACATGGCGGCGCCGCCGGCGCCTAGAAATGCAACGCCGATTGCCACCAATGCGGAATAGTTGCGCACCAGGCACAGCAGGATGAAACCTAACGCTGAAGCGATTAATGCCGACAACAGCAATTCGCGGTGATGTCCGCGGCTATCGGACCATTTACCTGCGAGCGCGCTGGCGACCACGCCGCTGGCCGCGATCAGCGTCATGAAGATGCCGAGTTGAAGTGGCGTCATGTCGGCTTGTTCCACGCTGAATAGCGATAGATACGGCGCGGTGAAGGACATGGCTACGCCGAGCATCAAGGTTGCGGCGGATAAGGGAACGAAGAACGGGATTTTGGTGAGGGTGAGGAGGCGGGTGTTCATGCGGAGGGGGATTTTTTGCTGTGGTGGTTATGCCGAGGCGGGGCTTATTATGCGCTGCATTTTGGTTGTGGGCTGGTGGTTTTTCGTGGAAGGGGCTTCTGTTGGTTGTGGTGTTTATTCAGTAGCCGCCTCCCCGGCGGGGGGTAACTTTCTTTGCTGCTGCAAAGAAAGTCACCAAAGAAAGCAGCTTTTTACACCATGCACGCTGGCTGGAGAGGGTTGGTCTGGATTAACAATGCAGTGGCCGCAATAGGACTTGCCACGCATAACGAGTCGCTTAGGCAACCTGGCGATTGCGCGCTCGAATCCTTGAGTCTTAGTGGATCGCGCTCATTCTTTCGGCCATGCGCTTCGCGCGCCGAGAACGTAAGAACGGAACCCCGCAGCGTATGAGCGCCCAGCCACATCAAACTACATCGCACCCATCCCATTGGGCACTACCTTGGTTAGCACTTCCATAAAGCGACACACCGAAAGCGTTAGGCTTTGCTCGAAGTGCTGACTAAGGTAGGGCCGAATAGCAAAAGAGCGGAGAAGCGTGAGGTGGCTGGGCGCTGATACGCTGCGGGATTCCGTTCTTACGTTCTCGGCGCGCGCAGCGCATGGCCGAAAGAATGAATGCGGTCCACTAAGACCAAAGGATTCGGGCGCGTAATCGCTAGGTTGCCTAAGCGGCTTGTTATGCGTGGCAAGCCCTATTGCGGCCACTGCATCGGGTAATCGAGACCAACCCTCTCCAGCCATCGTGCATGGGTTGAAAAGCTGCTTTCTTTGGTGACTTTCTTTGCAGCAGCAAAGAAAGTTACCCCCCCGCCGGGGAGGCGGCTACTGCAATAAAGACACAACCAACAGAAGCCCCTTCCACAACAAACCAACGCCCAAGGAAACATAAAAATTTCTTGCTTCTCAAGCAAACCATTCCAATTCCCCACCTCGTACCATAACCGGAGCGTGCAAACCAGCCAAAAACAACCCCATGATCGAGCAGAACGAAAAGACCACAACGGGTCCGACGATCCGCCTCCACCCCAACGACAACATCGTCATAGCCCGCACCGACGTGCCATTCGGAACCCTCATCGATGCAACGCAAGACATAAAGAGCCGAAGCCAGATCACCGCAGGCTACAAAATCGCCACGAGGCAAATACAAAAAGGCGAACCCATCCGCAAATACAACGTGGTAATTGGCTTTGCAGCAGCAGAAATTCCGGCGGGCACGCTCGTCCACAGCCACAACGTGGAATTTCGCGATTTCGACCGCGACTACGCCTACAGCCGCGATTACCAAGCAGTCGAAATGCTCCCCAAAGAACGCCGCGCCACATTCGAAGGCATCGTGCGCGCAGACGGCAACGTGGCCACGCGCAACTACATCGGCATTCTGGCGACAGTGAATTGCTCGGCCACGGTCGTGCATAAAATCGCGGAATGGTTCACGCCGGAACGGCTCGCGGATTATCCCAACGTAGACGGCGTCGTGGCCTTCAGTCATTCGATCGGCTGCGGCATGGAGATGAGCGGCGAGCCCATGGCGCTTCTGCGCCGAACCATGGCCGGCTACGCGCGACACGCGAATCTCGCGGCGGCATTGATCGTCGGGCTGGGTTGCGAACGCAATCAGCTGCAAGGTCTGCTCGATCAGGAAGGCTTGTCTCCGAACGCTCGTCTGCATACGTTCACCATGCAGGAGACCGGTGGCACGCGCAAGACGATCGAGGCGGGCATCGAGGCCGTCAAGGCGCTGCTGCCAAAGGCTAACGACATAAAACGCAGTACCGTCGATGCAAGCCATCTGAAAATCGGCCTGCAATGCGGCGGCTCGGACGGCTTCTCGTCGATCAGCGCGAATCCCGCGCTCGGCGCCGCAATGGACATGCTCGTGCGGCATGGCGGCACGGCCATTCTGTCGGAAACGCCCGAGGTCTACGGCGTCGAACACACGCTCACCTGCCGCGCCGTGACGCGGGAAGTCGGCGAGAAACTCGTCGAACGCATTCGCTGGTGGAAGGACGCGTATTCGGTGGGCCGCGACGTGCAGATCAACGGAAAGGTCAGTCCCGGCAATCAGGTGGGCGGCCTCGCGAACATCTTCGAGAAGTCCATCGGCTCGTCGATGAAAGGCGGCACCACGCCGCTGATGGAGGTCTATCGTTACGCGGAACCGGTCACGCAACATGGCCTCGTCTTCATGGATACGCCCGGCTTCGATCCCGTATCTGCAACAGGGCAGATCGCAGGCGGCGCGAACCTGATCGCCTTCACGACAGGACGCGGCTCCATGTTCGGTGCGAAACCCGTGCCCTCGATCAAGCTCGCCACCAACACGCCGATGTATCGACGTCTCACCGAAGACATGGATTTGAATTGTGGCGCGATTCTCGACGGCGAAGCGACCATCGAGAGCATGGGGCAGGCGATCTTCGATGTACTGCTCGCGACCGCATCCGGCAAGCGCTCGAAAAGTGAATTGCTCGGGCTGGGCGATCATGAATTCGTGCCTTGGCAAATTGGCATCATGAGTTGATTTCTTAGCACTAAAACAGCATGACCTTCGGCGGCCGAAGGATGCAGGCCGCTTCATAAAACAAGACTCAAGGAGACGTATGAAGCACGGCAAATACCGCTATGTGGTCGCGGGCCTGCTATTCACGGCCGGCGCGATCAACTACATGGACCGCGCGGCGCTCGGCATCGTCGCGCCTATCGTGGGCAAGTCGCTTGAGCTCTCACCGTCGCAACTCGGCATTATCTTCAGCAGCTTCTTCGTCGGCTATTCGATCTTCTCGTTTCTCGGCGGTTATTTCGCGGACAAATGGGGCACCGTGCGCGTGTTCACGTACGCAATGGGACTGTGGTCGATCTTCTGCGGACTGACCGCGGCAGCGACGGGCTTCGTCTCACTGTTGCTGTGCCGCGTGTTTTTCGGCATCGGCGAAGGTCCGATGAGTTCGAATACCAATCGCACGATATCGAACTGGTTTCCGCGTCACGAAACCTCGACGATGATCGGCTTCACGTTCTCCGGTCAAACGCTTGGCAATGCGATCGCTGGGCCGGTCGTCGGGCTCATCGCGTATGCCTTCGATTGGCGCACGTCGTTTATCGTGATCGCGGTGCTCGGCTTTCTGTGGCTCGGATTGTGGCGCATCTTCGTGACGGACAAGCCCTCGCAAAACGCGCGCGTGAATGACGATGAACGCCGCCTGATCGACGAAAGCCGCGCGGTGGCCGAAGCGGCCAATGTCGAGGACGACGGCATGACGCTAGGCGCATATCTTCGTCGTCCGAGCACGCTGGCGCTCGGTGCGGGCTTGTTCGCCGTGAATTACACGCAGTACGTATTTATTTCTTGGCTGCCGAGCTATCTCACGAACGTGATGCATCTGGAGTTGAAGCAGATGAGCATCATCACGTCGATTCCGTGGATATGCGGCGCAATCGGCTATTTCGGCGGCGGGCTGGTTGGCGACTGGATTTATCGTCGCATGGACGATCCCGTGAAGGCGCGCAAGCTGGTCGCGACCATTCCGCTCGCGTTGTCGGGCGTGGCCGTGTTGAGCATCACGTCCGCGACTTCGCTTGCCGCAGCGGTCGGGTTGATCGCGGCGGCGCTGCTGTTTCTCACGGGATCGTGCCAGGCCATCTGGGCGATTCAGCATGAGATCTTGCCGCTGCACCGGCAAGGGGGCGTGGGCGGTTTCATTCACTTTTTGAGTAATCTGTCCGGCATCATCGGGCCGGCGTTGACGGGCTTTCTCATTCAATACTTCGGTGGCTATCACAGCGCGTTTTTGTTCGGAGCGCTGATCGATTTCACCGGCGTCATCGCAATGGTGCTGTTCGTGCATAACCGGCGCGCGTCGCAACTCGGCGTCGCGAGCCAGCCTTTGCGTTGAGGAGAACACGCATGAAACGGGTTTTAATCACGGGTGCGGCGGGGCATATCGGACGCGCGTTGCGCGCGGGTCTTCAATCGCACTATGTCCTGCGTCTCGCGGATATCGCGCCGCAAGCGCCCGCGGGCAAGAACGAGGAAATCGTGCACGCGGATATCACGCGACCCGACGAACTTCGCGACATCATGCAAGGTGTCGATGCCGTGGTGCATCTCGCGGGCATTCCCGACGAAGACACATGGGAGAAGATCCGCGACATGAATATCGACGGCTGCTACAACGTATTCGAAGCGGCGCGGCAGGCAGGCGTGAAGCGCGTCGTGTTCGCGAGCTCGAATCATGCGGTGGGGTTTCATCGCCGGGACCGCATGATCGACGATAACGTTCCGCTCAGGCCGGATAGCCGCTATGGCGTGTCGAAAGTTTTCGGTGAAGCGTTGGGACGTCTTTATGCGGACAAGCATGGCATGTCCGTGGCGTGCATGCGGATCGGTTCGTTTCGTCCGGACGATATGCCGAGCGCGCCGCGTCATCTCTATTCGTGGATCAGCCATCGCGACATGGTGCAGCTAACGCGTTGCTGTCTGGATGCGCCGGATTATCACTTCGTGATCGTATATGGCGTGTCAGACAATGCGCGCAATCGTTGGAGCAATGCGAATGCGCGTGCCTTGGGCTATCGTCCGCAAGACGATGCGCAAACCCATGAGGCTCGGATCATGGCGTCGGGCGAGAAAGAAGATGAAACCGAAGCGCTTTTTCATGGCGGTTTCGGTTGTCTGGTGGAATTCGACGGAGATCCTTCGCGCATCAGTTGAAGGCATAAAAACAAGGAGACGACATGACGATGTTCGACGAGAAGCGTCGTAAAACGCTCAAGGCAATGGGTGCGCTCATCGCTTTGAGCGGATGCGCGCAGACACCGGCTGTTAAATGGTCCACTGGCACCGAACGCGCCACGCTCAAGATGCCGGTCAACGCAACCGACAGTCATCATCATATTTACGATCATCGCTATCCGTGGGCGCCGGAAGCCACGCTCAAGCCGGGCGATGCGACCGTCGACGATTATCGACAGCTTCAGGCGCGCATCGGCACGACGCGCAATGTGATCGTTCAGCCTTCGAGTTATGGCGTCGATAATCGTTTGTTGATCGAATCGATTGCGCGCTTCGACGGGCGTGCTCGAGGCATTGCGGTCGTCAATACGAGTGTCACGCAGGAAGAATTGATCGCGTTGCATCGAGGTGGCGTGCGAGGCATTCGCTTCAATCTCGCGCCGCCGGGCACGACCACGCTCGACATGGTGAAGCCGCTTGCCGCGCGTATCGCGCCGATGGGTTGGCATGTTCAGGTGAATGCGCCGTCGGCGTTTTTGCTTCAGGCGCGCAGCACGTGGTACGACTTGCCGTGCCCTGTCGTGTTCGATCACCTCGCGCATGTGCCGGAGCCGGATGCGGTACATCAACCGGGCTTTCAGATGGTGGCCGACTTGCTGACGAGTGGCAAGGCGTATGTGAAGCTCATCGGCTTCTATAACGAAACACGCGTGGGGCCGCCGACGTATGCGGACAGCGTGGCGCTTGCCTCGGCATTTGCGAAGGTCGCACCGGATCGCATGCTGTGGGGAAGCGACTGGCCGCATCCGACTGAACAGCCGCTCAATAGGATTCCCGACGATGCATTGCTCACCGATCTCTTCGCGCAGGTGGTGAGCGACGAAGCGACGCGGAAAATGATTCTGGTGGATACGCCGGCGAAACTCTATCAATTCTAGTTTCTATCAAGAACTCGAGCTTGATTGAATTCGGTATGCTCCAACTCATTCAAGACGCGTGCAAGAACCTCATCCCAGTTGCCGCGTTCTTTCTGCGTGAAGATACACATGCCGGGATACCACGGACTGTCGTCGCGATTGCGAAGCCATCGCCAGCAGCCGGCAAACCGATTCAATAGCCAGATCGGTTTGCCCATTGCGGCTGCAAGATGAGCAACGGACGTGTCGACTGAGATGACGAGATCCAGACATTCGATAAGTGCCGCAGTGTCGGCGAAATCCTTCATCTCGTCCATCCAGTCGATGATGTTTGCGCGCTGGTGGGGCTTGAGTGCCTTCTCAGGGCTCTCTGCTTTCTGCAAGCTCACCCAGCAAGCGCCAGGCCATTCGAGCAGCACGCCTATCTGGTCGAGAAAAATGCTTCTCCATCTGTCCGCCTCGTGGCTTCCATGCCCGCCCGCCCACGCGAGTCCGATTCGTGGTTGCTTTGAATTGCAGATCTTTTCGAGGCGCGATGAAAATTTCTTGACGGTGCGACGCTCCGCGAATAAATAGGGTACCGCGGCCGGTATGCTTTCCAGATCGGTTTCGAATGCCCTCGGCAATGACATAAGTGAGATGTATCGATTCCACGCCCAGAAGTCGCTGGGCATATCGCCGAGAAAAACCAGATTGGGCCAGTGCTTGCTGAATGAGTCGACAAGTAAGCGTCTCAACGGTTTGGGACATACGAATCCTACCTCCGCGAACAACGCCGACACCTTCGGCAAATAGCGACAAAATTGAAGTGCGTCGCCATACCCTTGCTCGGCCACGACGAGCAAGCGTTGGCTACTGCAATCGGCGCGCGTGCCGTCCCACGGTCGTATTGGGAACGCTGGCGTCACATTCTGCTCCTTCCCGGATTCCGAAAGCATGCCGGCCCAGCGATGTTCGAAATGCGGCCATGCTTGCTTGAATCGGCCCAAGGAAAGCAGGGCGCGGGCGAAATTCAAGCGCGTTTTGCCTTGGCTCGGATCGATTGCGACCGCCTGTTCATAGTGTGCGATTGCCGCTTCGACTTCATCCTTCTGAGACAGATAAAAGCCCAGATGGCGATGCGCATCGGCGTGTTCCGGTGTCAGACGCAGTGCCTGTCTGTAGGCTTCTGCTGCCTCGTCGTTTCGCTCATCGAGGCGAAGGGCGTCGCCCAAGCTGGAGAACAAACCCGATCTGCTCTGCGGCGAAGTGTGTTCGATCGGGATGGCGAGTCCGCTGCGCGCGACGGTCGCTGCGCGCTCGAACTCTCCGCATTGCACGAGCGCCACCGACAGGGCCAAAAGAGCGTCGGCGCCTGGAATACCCTGAGCGACTTCCTCGAAGCATACTTTTGCATCCCGTGGACGCTCAGTCGACAGCGCGATCATTCCCTTGAGATATAACGCCTGCATGCGTTGCTCGATTTCGCTGCACTTTGCAAGGCACGCTTCCAGATGCGTTGAGGCAGAATCCGACAAGCCCTTTTGATATGCCTCGACCGACAGGCGGTAGTGGCAATGACCACTATCACTAGAGAATTTCAAAACATTCATACACACACCACTCGTACTATGGATTGTTCCAAAAGTCACTGGAGCATGGGTGCCCCAACGAAATTGCGCTTATTGAATGTAGCTGCAGCAATGTTTCTATTCGACGCGACTATTTAATTCAGAGATCTGGGCCTCGGTCAGTATCGTATTCGATGAAACGCAGTTGAGTGGCGACTCGGCATTCGCGCTCGACCAGACGCAATCATAGGGCGTCGTTTCAGTTCGAACTCCGATTGAATTCGGTATGCTCCAACTCATTCAAAACGCGAGCAAAAACCTCATCCCAGTTGCCGCGTTCTTTCTGCGTGAAGATACGCATGCCCGGATACCAGGGACTGTCGTCGCGGTTATGTAACCATCGCCAGCAGCCGGCAAACCTATTTAATAGCCACACTGGTTTGCCCATTGCGGCTGCCAGATGAGCAACGGACGTGTCGACTGAGATGACGAGATCAAGGCAAGCAATGAGCGCCGCGGTGTCCGCGAAATCCTTCATCTCGTCCATCCAGTCGATGATATTTTCGCGCTGTTGGGGTTTGAGTGCCTTCTCACCGCTATCTGGCTTCTGCAGGCTCACCCAGCAAGCGCCAGGCCATTCGAGCAGCTTGCCAATCTGATCGGTAGCAATGCTTCGCCATTGGTCTGCATTCAGGCCTCCGCGTCCGCCTGCCCACACGAGGCCGATTTTTGGGTGTTTCGGTATCCCGATCTTTGCAAGCCGGGATGCGAATCTCTTGACCGCGCGAGGCTCGGCGAATAGATAGGGAATGGCGGCCGGTACGCTTTCCACATCGGTGTCGAACGCCATCGGCATCGAAAGGAGCGAGATGGTGCGGTCCCAGGCCCAGCATTCCGTGGGTATATCATCCAGAAGAATGAGATTCGGGCAATGCTTGCTGAACGAGTCGGCGAGCACGCGTTTCAACGGTTTGGGACATACGAAGCCCACTTCCTCAAATAATGCCGATGCCGTCAACAGATAGCGGCAAAACTGAATCGTGTCGCCCAATCCCTGCTCGGGCAATACGAGCAAGCGTTGGCTACCGCAACCCTCAAGCGCGCCCTCCCATCTTTGTATGGGAAAGGTGTGTGCCGTACCCACGCGCTCCCCGGATGGCGAAACAACGCTGACCCAGCGATGTTCGAAGTGAGGCCACGCTTCCTTGAACCGTCCCGTGGCCAGTAAGGCATAGGCCAGGTTCGTGCGCGTGACGAGTCGGCTCGGATCGATCTCGACTGCCTGTAGATAGTGTTCGATGGCGGCCTGAATCTCGCCTTGTTGATGCAGATAAAAGCCCAGATGTCGATGCGCATCGGCGTGTTTCGGCGTCAGATGCAACGCCTGTCTGTAGGCATCTGCGGCTTCTTCGTATTGTTCGGCAAGGCGTAGCGCATCTCCCAGGCTAACGAAAAGTTCCGATCTGCCTTGATCCGAAATTTGTTCGTGAGGAATGGCAAGTCCGCTGCGTGCCACTGTTGCTGCGCGTTCGAACTCGCCACATTTCACCAGCGCCAAAGACAAGGCTAAAAGGGCATCGGCACTGGGAAAGTGTTGCGCGACCTGCTCAAGGCAAACCTTGGCTTCCTGACCACGCTCCAAGATCAACGCGAGCGTTCCTTTGAGGTATAGCGACTGAATGCGCTGTTGGACTTCGCTGCATGTCGAAAGGCACGCGTCTATATGTGTCCACGCAGAATCCCACGAACCCTTCTGATACGCATCGACGGCCGAACTGTAGTGGCAATTCTCACTATGGCTGGAACAATTAAAACCATTCATACACTTGCTAACCGTTGCTATAAATTGTTCCGGAAATCACCGGAGCATGGGTGCTGCAATGACATTACGTTTACCGGACGTTTTCAACGCAACTGTTTCAGCGCGTTGAATTGTCTTGGAGTCGATGAAAATCAACTGCGTGCCCGATCCAGCGGAATTATAGGCGGTTGTTTCAGTACTTGGATGCGCGTCAGCCTGTCACCGGCGTAAGCGCCTTCCCGCTTGCGAAGAACGCCACCACGTTATCCACCGTCAGCCGCGCCATCGCTATTCGCGTTTCATGCGTGGCGCTGCCGATATGCGGACTCATCACGACGTTTTCCAACTCACGCAAGGCCGACATGCCGAGCGGTTCGTGTTCGAACACATCGAGCGCGGCGCCTGCGATGGCGTGACGTTTCAATGCATCGACGAGCGCGTTCTCGTCCACTACCGAGCCGCGCGCGATGTTGACGAGAAATCCCTTGGGCCCGAGCGCATCGAGCACGGTCGCATCGATGAGATGCCGCGTCTCGCTTCCGCCCGGACAGCTTGCGATCAACACATCGGACCAGCGCGCAAGCTCCACGACTTGCGCGAACCACTCGTGAGAAAGCGCCTGTCGCGTGCGGCCGAAATACGCGATCTCGACATCGAAGGGCAAAAGGCGCCGTGCGATTTCCCGACCGATGCGGCCCATCCCCACGATGCCCACCCGCTTGCCCGCAAGACTCGATCCGAGCGCGAACGCGCCGCGTTCCCATGCGCGGTCACGGACGAATCGATCCGCGCGTGGCAGTTGCCGCAGCAACGCCAGCAGCAGACCGATAGTCAATTCGGCAACGGCCGCATTGAGCAAGTCCGGCGTATTCGTCACTTCGATACCACGCTCACGCGCAAAGCCCACGGGAATGCGATCGAAGCCGACACCGCTCGTCGCGATGATCCTGAGCGATGGCAAGCGCTCGATCAACGCGTGATCGATGTCGTAGTTCGAGCGCGTGACGATCGCGCCTATGCGTTGACGCAACGCATCGTCGGCATCGATATCTTCCAGCTTGAAAAGATTCAAGCGTTCTTCGATCAATGCATGCGCAATGGAAGGAAATTCGCCGATCCGCAATACAGGCGGCAAGATGAAATCGTCGTTGTGCATGATTATTTATTGACGAGCCGTGCCGGCACGAACACGAGTATGAGCAGCGCCGACAACGCAAGAGAAGCCGCCACCACGAAAAGCCCCGACGACAGTGAATGCGTCATCGTCTTGAGCCAGCCGATCACGGCGGGACTGATGAAGCCCGCCAGATTACCCGTGCAATTGATGAGCGCGATGCCCGCAGCCGCGCCCGTGCCGCCGAGAAACGCGGTAGGCAGCGCCCAGAACATCGGCAGCGCGGTGATGACACCTGCGGTTGCCAACGTCAGTCCCGCGACCGACATCGCGGAGGACGACCCGAACATCGCGCAGATCACGAACCCGCAACCGGCGAGCAATGCAGGTGCAGCGACATGCCAGCGCCGTTCGCGTGTCTGGTCGGCGTGTTTGCCGGTGACGATCATGGCGACGAGTGCCACGGAGTAGGGAATCATCGTCAGGAGTCCGATGATGAACGCGTCCTCGATACCCGTCGAGCGAAGAATCGTCGGCTGCCAGAAGCCGATGGCGTACGAACCCATCACGATGCCAAAGAGGATCAGGCACATGAGATAGACGCGCGCCGAGGTGAACACGGCGCGCACGGAGCCGTGCGTTTGCGTGGCCGTATCGGCGGCGATTTCATCGAGAATCACGCGCTTTTCCGGCTCGGAAAGCCATGTTGCATCGGCCACGCGGTCATCGAGATGACGCAGGATCAGAATGCCGAGCACGATCGACGGCACCGCCTCGATGATGAACAGCCATTGCCAGCCGGCGAGCCCGCCTGCATTGTGCATGGAATGCATGATCCAGCCCGATGCGGGACCGCCGATCAGCCCCGACACGGGATTGCCCGCCATAAGCAGCGCCACCATTTTCCCGCGCCGGTGCGACGGAAACCAGTACGTGAGATACAGCACCATGCCCGGAAAGAAGCCCGCTTCCGCCACGCCGAGCATGAAGCGCACGGCGTAAAACTCCATGGGCGTGGAAACCCAGGCGGTAGCCATCGACAAGAGCGCCCACGTAATCATGATGCGCGCAATCCAACGCCGCGCACCGATCTTATGCAACAACAAATTACTTGGTACTTCGAAGAAGAAATAGCCGACAAAGAAAAGCCCCGCGCCCAAACCATAAACCGCTTCGCTCAAATGCAATGCATTGAGCATCTGCAACTTGGCGAAGCCGACATTCACGCGATCCAGATACGCGACCACATAACCCACGAACAGCAGCGGCATGAAGCGCCATGCGACACGGCGAAAGAGTGAATCGGCCTCGCTCGATTCGATGGAAACAGGCAGTGAGGAACTGTCGGACAAGGTTGTCTCCGTGTTTATGTTTTTATATGGGGTGCTGCTCAGTGCGACGTTTCCGCGTGCAACGCAAGCCTGTCTGCATGTGGAATGCGAAAGCCGATCGCTTCCAGCGCGCTTTCGAGTTGAGCGCGCTGCGTGGCATCGAGTTCGACCAGCGGCGCGCGTAGGTTCGCCCACGCTTCGTCGCCCGATTGCCATGCAATGGCCGCTTTCATCGCGGCGATCATCGGAAAGCGCTGGAACACGGCGCGCGTTTCGTCGAGACGGCGTTGTTGCGCGGGTGCATCGACGGCTTGCCACTCACGCGCGAGCTTCGCGATGGCCGCTGCATTCACGTTGCCCGTCGCGGTAATGCAACCTGCGCCGCCCGCTTCGAGCGTGCGCAGCAAGAATGTCTCGCTGCCCGCGAAGACTTCGAAGCCCGCTTGCGCGAATGCATCGATCATGGCGGACGTGTTGTTCCAGTCGCCCGAACTGTCCTTGATGCCTGCAATGGTTCCCGGATAAGCCTTCAACAATCGTTCGATGAGCGAAAGACTCAAGGGCACCTGTGCGACGGGCGGAATGTGATAGAGATAGATCCTGAGACGGGCATCGCCGACGGCATCGATCACGGTTGAGAATGCGCGATACAGGCCTTCGTCGCTGACGCCCTTGTAGTAGAACGGCGGCAGCATGAGCACGCCGCCGCATCCGTTTGCGACTGCATGGCGCGTGAGTTCGATCGTGTCCGGCAATGCGCATGCACCGGTGCCGGGCATCATGCGTGTGGCGGGCAAGCCTGCGCCGATCAACGCATCGAGCAAGCCGCGCTTCTCTGCGACGGACAATGAGTTGGCTTCCGAATTCGTGCCGAAGACCGCGAGACCCACATCGTCGTCGAGCAAGGCGCGGCAATGGCGAATGAAACGCTGCGCCGATGGCGTGCCGTCATGCTCGAAGGGCGTGAGAACGGGCGATAAAGCGCCATGAAAGGTGGCGGACATGAGGGCGTCTCCCTTGATTTGTGGATGATCGCGCTCAGTATCGCTTTGGGTTGAATGGAGATGAATCGAGGGGGGCTTGCTTCAAAGGCAAAAAATTTTTATGTCTTGGAGGTGGGTTTGGGGGTGTTAGTCGATGCTTGGCCTTATCGGATCGCGTTGGGTGAGGTGTTGTTGACTTGTTATGGAAAGGGCTTCTGTTTTTTGTGCTTTTTGTTCAGTAGCCGCCTCCCCGGCGGGGGGGTAACTTTCTTTGCTGCTGCAAAGAAAGTCACCAAAGAAAGCAGCTTTTCAACCCATGCACGATGGCTGGAAAGTGTTGGTCTGGATTAACCCATACATTGGCCGCAATAGGACCTGCCACGCATGACAAGCCGCTTAGGCAACCTCGCGATTACGCGCTCCAACTCTCTAGTCTAAGTGGACCGCATTCATTCAATCGGCCATGCGCTGCGCGCGCCGAGAGCTTTAGAACGGAATCCCGCAGCGTATCAGCGCCCAGCCACATCACGCTTCTCCGCTCTTTTGCTATTCGGCCCTACCTTAGTCAGCACTTCGAGCAAAACCTAACGCTTTCGGTGTGCCGCTTTACGGAAGTGCTAACCAAGGTAGTGCCCGATGGGATGGGGGCGATGTAGTTTGATGTAGCTGGGCGCTCATACGCTGCGGGGTTCCGTTCTTACGTTCTCGGCGCGCGCAGCGCATGGCCGAAAGCATGAGCGCGGACCACTGAGCGTTGGTTATTTGAGCGCGTGATCGCTAGGTTGCCTAAGCGGCGAGTTATGCGCGAGAGGTTCTATCGCGGCCACCGCATGGTTAATTCAGACCACACTTTCCAGCCATCGTGCATGGTGTAAAAAGCTGCTTTCTTTGGTGACTTTCTTTGCAGCAGCAAAGAAAGTTACCCCCCCGCCGGGGAGGCGGCTACTGAATAAACAGCACAAAAACCAGCAGCCCCTTGCAAAAAAGCACAACCAAGACCAAATCGCCAAAAGAAAAACTCAACGCTTAGGCGTAACCCCACGCATCTCCACCGCACGCAAAAAATCAAAATCGACGCCTTTATCCGCTTGAGTAACCGTATCAAGAAAGAGCTTGCGATACCCACGCTCCGCTGTCGGAACAGAAACCGGACCCTGTGCCGCCCGCGCTGCGAGTTCTTCATCGCTAACTAAAAGACTAATGTCCCGCTTAGCCACGCTTAAACGAACACGATCACCACTCTGCACATAAGCAAGCGGCCCGCCTATGGCCGATTCCGGCGTCACATGCAGCACGATCGTGCCGAACGCGGTCCCGCTCATGCGGCCATCGGAAATACGCACCATGTCTTTAACGCCTGCGGTTGCGAGCTTGCGTGGAATGGGAATGTAGCCCGCCTCAGGCATGCCGGGCGCACCTTTGGGGCCGATATTCTTGAGCACGAGAACATCATCGGCGGTCACGTCCAACTCGTCGGAATCGATGCGCGCAGCAAGGTCCGCCGCATTCTCGAACACAACCGCACGGCCTTCGTGCTCCATGAGTTTCGCATCGGCCGCAGACTGTTTGATGATCGCACCACCCGGCGCAAGATTGCCTTGCAGCACCGCAATGCCGCCTTGCGGAAAGATCGGATTATCGAAAGGACGCACCACGTCCTGTTTGAACGCAGGCCCGGCCGCTTCGATTTCCTCGCCGAGCGTGCGGCCCGTGATCGTCAAAGCATCCAGATTCAGCAGGGGCTTGAGCTCACGTAGCAACGTGGTCATGCCACCCGCCTTATGAAAATCCTCCATGTAATGCGCGCCCGAAGGCTTCAGATCGACGAGCACGGGCGTCTCGCGTCCCATGCGGTCCAGCGCCTTCAGATCGACGTCATAACCCATGCGCCCCGCAATCGCCGTCAGATGTACGATGCCGTTCGTCGACCCGCCAATGGCAAGCAATACGCGCATGGCATTTTCAAACGCTTCCGCAGTCAAAATCTTGTCGATGCTCAAGCCGTCGCGCGCCATCTGCACGGCCTGCGTGCCGCTCATTTCCGCAATGCGCATGCGGTCCGATGTCACCGCCGGCGGCGATGCACCGCCCGGCATCGTCATGCCGAGTGCTTCCGCTATGCAGGCCATCGTGCTGGCCGTGCCCATCACCGAACATGTGCCCACGCTCGCCACGAGCTGATTGTTGACGGCGGCGATCTCCGTCTCGTCGATCTCTTCCGCGCGAAAACGTCCCCAGTAGCGGCGGCAATCCGTGCATGCGCCGACTCTTTCACCGCGATGCGCGCCCGTCAGCATCGACCCCGTTATGAGTTGAATGGCCGGAATGCCTGCGGAAGCCGCGCCCATCAATTGCGCGGGCACAGTCTTGTCGCAACCGCCGATCAGCACGACCGCGTCCATCGGCTGCGCGCGGATCATCTCCTCGGTATCGATCGACATGAGGTTGCGCAAATACATGCTGGTGGGCTGCGAGAACGATTCCGCAATCGAGATGGTAGGGAAGTCCATCGGCAGGCCGCCTGCGAGCATCACGCCGCGTTTGACGGCTTCAATAAGCTGTGGCGCGTTGCCATGACACGGGTTGTACGCGCTGCCCGTATTGACGATGCCGATCACCGACCTGTCCAGCGCGCTGTCCGTATAGCCCGCGCCTTTGATGAACGCCTTGCGCAAAAAAAGCGAGAAGCCGTTGTCTCCATAGCTCGTCAACGATTTGCGCAAACCGCCGGGTTGCGCGGCTTGTTCATCGTCGGGCTTCTTCTTGAATGTGTCGGTCATGATGCCGCCGTCTCCTGTGGGGTTGAGCGCATTATCGCGGCTGGCGCGTGCTCTCGCGACCCGCTCGCGCTTGCTTCAAAGCATAGAAGTTTTATTGTCCCAACGTCACGATCGCTTGAGTCTCGGTTGACCTTGACGCGCATGTTCGATGGATTCCGCCGCGCCCAGAAACGCCTGCACGAGCCGAATACGCGCGCACGACCGTCCCCATAACAAGCCAACGAGGCGTCTCGGCGCGATATGCGGCAAGCTCCATTTGCGCACGGAAATGCCCACATATTCGTTCGGCGCCCAGTCCGGCACGAGCGATACGCCGAGCCCGCGATCCACCAGCGTGGCGATGGCGGCCAGCCCGTCGAGTTCGCATCGCTGATGCGGCTTGATGCCGTGCTGACGCAAATACGCATCCGCAAGCTGCCCGCCCACGACATTACGATCGTAACGAATAAAAGGTTCTGACAGCAGCGTGGCATGAACATCGGTGACATGCATGGATGCAGGCGTGAGCAGCACGAGCGGTTCCGAGCGGAACGTGTGCCAGTCGCAACTCTTGGGCATGTTGAACAACGGTTGCGCGATGACCGCAGCATCGAGATCGCCGGTCGTCACCTTGCGATAAAGATCGAGCGATGTGCCCGGCTCCAGATAGAAATCCATCTGCGGATGACGGTCCAGCAGCACGGAAAGCGCATCGGGAATGAGGCTGCCCATCATCGTCGCCATGCCGCCCAGGCGCAGTTGCCCGGCAAGCTGACCCGTATCTTCGATATCCGAGCGCAGATCGCGTATATCGTGAAGCACGGCGCGCGCACGCGCCAGAATACGCTCGCCCGCTTCGGTCGCGCCGACCGTGCGGCCCGAGCGGCGCACGAGCGTGGTGCCGAGTTCGGCTTCGAGCATCTTGACGCGCTGCGCGACAGCGGCGGGCGTCAGATCGAGCCGGCGCGCGGCCTCCGCGATGGAACCGAGTTCGACGACGAACACGAAACTCTGCAGATAGCGCGAGTCCATCGATAAAAAAAGTTGGGTTTGAAGAAGCCAAAGGATACTTCTTCCAAGGCCTTCATGCCTGCACACTAGGGACATCCATAAGACGAAGGAGACGAACGTCATGCCCATCATCGAATCGATTGCTGTATGCACGGCCGCCGTGCCGCTGGATCGCGTCACGTCGTTTTCCACGCGCACCGTGTCCGAGCGTCACTACGGCTTAGTGAAAGTGCGTTCGACGGATGGCGTGGAAGGCATCGGGTTTTGTTATGTCGGCAGCGCAGCGGGCGAGTTGCTGACGATTGCCGTCGAACAATTGCTTGCGCCCGTGTTGATCGGCAAGGACTCGTATGCCGTCGAAGCGCTCTGGCAGGCGATGTACAACGAAGCCTTGCTGCAAGGTCGAGCGGGTACGGTCATGCGCGCGCTTTCGATTCTCGACATCGCGCTGTGGGATTTGAACGCGCGCACGCATAACGTGGCGCTGCATAAATACCTCGGCGCGAACGAACTCGAAAGCGTGCCCGGCTATGCAAGTGGCGGTTATTACCTCGATGGCAAGACGCCTGAAAAGCTCGGCGAGGAAATGGCGGGTTACGTCGAAAAGGGCTTTCGTGCAGTGAAGATGAAAGGCGGACGCCTCTCGCCGCAGGAAGAAGAACGCCGCGTGAAAGCCGCGCGCGAAGCCGTCGGTCCCGATGTAGAACTGATGATCGACATGAACAACGGCTGGACCGATTTAACGCAGGCCTTGCAGCACGTGCGCCGCTTCGAGCAATACGATCCGTATTTCATCGAGGAACCGTTTTCACCCGACGATATCGATAATCACGCGCGCCTCGCCAAAGCCACGCGCATTCCGGTGGCGACAGGCGAGATTGGTTACGGGCGCTGGTATCACAAGGAATTGCTGGACAAGAGCGCAGCAGCCATTCTTCAAACCGATGCGGCCGTGTGCGGCGGCATCACCGAATGGCGCAGGATTGCGGCGACGGCGGCGAGTTACGGTGTCGTGATGTGCCCGCA
This sequence comes from Caballeronia sp. A2-2, assembly GCF_057612605.2. Classification (NCBI taxonomy): domain Bacteria; kingdom Pseudomonadati; phylum Pseudomonadota; class Betaproteobacteria; order Burkholderiales; family Burkholderiaceae; genus Caballeronia; species Caballeronia sp. A2-2. The sequence continues at coordinate 127,346 of NZ_JBVFIR010000004.1, forward strand.
CTGGTTCCACGATCTTCACGCGCCGCTCGTTGCCGCAACGCCGAATGCGCGTTACGTCGAGTTCTTCTGGGACGATCAGGTGCTCAACTTCCGCAAGCTCGTGGACCGGCAGCTATCGCACAAGAATGGACGCATCACGTTGCACGATGCGCCGGGACTCGGCTTCTCCTTCGATGAAAAACAAGTGTCGAAGTACGGGCAATGGAAGCAGGTCAAACGCGCTTAATGTCCCGTGTCGCCTAGCGGCACGAAGATATACCCTTGTCCCCACACCGTCTGAACATAACGCGGCTGCGACGGATCGGTTTCCAGCAAGCGACGCAGCCGCCAGATGGACACATCCAGACTCCGGTCACGATATGAATGGCTGCCACGCATGCGCTCGTTGAGTTGCGCACGCGTGAGCACCGTCATTTCGTGATTGATGAGCAACTTGAGCAGCGCGAATTCCGCCGAACGCAGCGGCACGCGCGCGCCATCGCGACGCATTTCCCGCGCGCTGAAATCCACCTCGAACGGACCGAAACGATAAGCCGGACGCAACTCCGGCGCAGCGAGCGCATCCGGCCGGCGCCGACGCAAAATCGAGCGGATGCGCGCATGCAGTTCGCGCGGATCGAAAGGTTTCGGCAGGTAATCGTCCGCGCCGAGTTCGAGGCCAATCACGCGGTCGATCACATCCGAACGAGCGGTCAGAAGAATCACCGGAATATCCTCGCCCGCCGCGCGTAATTCGCGCAGCGCGGTAATGCCGTCCTTGCCGGGCATCATCACGTCGAGCACGATCATCGAAGGCCGCTCGGTTTCGATACGGCTCTTGATTCCCGCACCATCGTGCAGCACCGACACGGCGTAACCGTGTTCCTGAAGATATTCGCGAACGTGGTCGCGCACCACGGGGTCGTCATCGACCATGAGCACATGTTGGTTCATGCGGCGCATTCTAGGGCGCTTCGCCTTACTTGCGCGATACGTCGAGGCTTCCCGAATCTTTCTACTTAACGCATCGTGACGCCTCGTAAGAAACGGTAATCGCCCGGCATTTCATTAGACGTGCGTGATACCCGCGCACGCCCTTACAATTTCAAGATGGCTATCTCCGTCCTTATCGTCGATGACGATCCCGTGGTGCGCGATCTGCTGCGCGGCTTCCTGCATGAACATGACATGCAGGTGTCCGTGTTGCACGACGGCAGCGGGCTCATGCGGCGGCTCGAACTGGAGCGGCCGTCCATCGTCGTGCTGGATATCATGATGCCGAACACGGACGGCCTGCGTGCCTTGCGCGAACTGCGCGCAAGCGGCGACGATATTCCTGTCATCTTTCTGACGGCGCTCGGCAGCGTGAACGACAAAATCGCCGGTCTGTCGCTCGGCGCGGACGATTACCTCGCCAAACCTTTCGATCCACGTGAATTGCTTGCGCGCATCGAGACGGTGCTGCGGCGGCGCGCGGTCGTACCAAGCAGGCCGGAGCGCGTCGCGCGCGAACGTATCGGGCGTTTCGAACTGGATTTCATGACGCGTTCGCTCGTGGATGGAGACGAGCGCATTCCGTTGCGCGACAGTGAATTCGCGCTGCTGAAGATTTTCATCAAGCATCCGTACAAGGTGCTGTCGCGCGTGCTCATTCACGATTTGCTGCGTGGCGGCGATATCGAATTCCGCGATCGCGGGCTGGATGTGCCGATCTGGCGTCTGCGCCGTCTCATCGAGGACGATCCTTCGAATCCGCGCCATGTTCAGACCGTGCGCGGGCAGGGCTACGTGTTCGTGCCGGATGGAGATGACGCCGTGTCCGATCCGCGCGTCGCGTGAATGCCATGACCGCGTTTTTGAGGTCGCTTAAACGTCGTCCCTCACGGTTCTTCAACACGTTGTTCGGGCGCACGGCGCTCATTTCCATCCTCGTGCTGCTGATCCTGCAACTCGGATGGTTCGCCATCCTGATGAGTCAGGGCCGCCGCAACGAAGCCGATGGTTACGCACGCGGCCTGTTGCTCGTGCTCGAAGCCGCGCACAGCGATATCGCGCTGGATGGGCGTCTTGCGCGCGCCATGCATGTGCATATCGTGCCGGAATGGAACATGCCGAAGTCCATCGTGCTGAATCCGCCGAGCGGGTCGCGTCACGCGCATCTTGCGCGTCAGCTTGCGGATGGTTTGCCCGCGGGCACGCGTATCGCCTTCGATACGGATGCGCAGCGCACGTCGCGCATCTGGGTGCGCTATCCGGCAAGCGATCTGTGGATCGTCGCGCCTATCGATGTGCCGCATCCCGCGCCCTTCGTGCCGGAATCCGTGCTCATGTTGCTCGGCGCGGTGCTGCTTTCGTTAATCGCGACATGGCAATTGCAGCGCCCGCTCGCGCGCGTGGCGCAGGCGGCGCAGCGTTTCGGCGATGGCGAGCGGCCCACCGCCGTGATCGAACGCGGGCCGCGCGAGTTGCGTGAACTCATCGGCGCGTTCAACCGCATGATGCGCCGCGTGTCGGATGCCGAGGACGAGCGCACCGTCATGCTCGCGGGCGTCGCGCACGATCTGAAGGCGCCGCTCACGCGTATGCGGCTGCGGGCGAGCGTGTCGCACGGCGAGGGCGCCGCGACCCGCGCGGACACGTTGCGCGATATCGATTCGCTTACCCGCATCGTCCAGCAATTTCTGGAATTCGCGGCGCGCACGCCGGGCGACAGCACGGACAGCGGCGTGGATGATTTCATCGCCGAACAGTTTCCCGCGCCGGACGAGGGCGGCGACGCGCTCTTTCTGCTGTCGCGCGGCGCGGGCGATGCCTTCCGTTTGCCGCGCACGTTCATCGACCGGCTGATGACGAACTTGGTGGACAACGCGCTCGAACACGGTGAGCCGCCGGTGGAGATACGCACGGCGCGCATCGACGACGAATGGCTGATCGAGGTGCGCGACCACGGTCCGGGCATTCCCGACGAGCGGATCGAGGACGCGCTGCGGCCCTTCGTGCGGCTCGATCCCGCGCGCAACGGCGACGGACATTGCGGGCTGGGACTCGCGATCGTCGCGCGGCTGGCGCGCGAGCGCAACGGGCGCTGCGAGATCGGCAATGCGCCGGATGGCGGGCTGATCGTGCGCATCTATGTGCCGGTTTTCGACCGGCATGCGCGCGTGTCGAACCGGCCAATCTCTTACATCGATGCCGCGTGAGCGACGAGACATGGCCCTCACCTCGTTATCGCGCCGGACGTTTCTGAGCACGATTCTATGCGCGGGTCTCGTGTCCGCATGCGGCGGCGCATCCGACAACGACGATACATCCGCGACGCCAACGCTTCACTCGGTCGAAAACTTTCGCGACATGGCGGGCACGGGCGACGGCTACCCGACCGCCGATGGCCGTCGCGTCAAGCGCGGCGTGTTCTATCGTTCCGGCGCACTGATCGCTGACGATGCGGATGCCATCGCGCTCTCCGCGCTCTCGCTTCGCACCGTCCACGATCTGCGCACGGCAAGCGAGGTCACGCTCGCGCCGGATCGCGTGCTGGCGGGCGTCATGCGCGAGACGCATCCCATCGCGCCCATCGATGCAACCGCCGCCACGCCCGCCGATACCTTCGACGCCAGCGCGTGGATGATCGATCAGCAACGCCACCTGATCGGCGATCCGGCCGCGCGTGCGCAGTTCGGCGCGCTGCTGTCGCGGCTCGCGCAGACGGCGGGGCGGCAGGTCGTGCATGGATCGACGGGGAAGGACCGCACCGGCTGGGCGGCGGCGTTGATTCTGGCGATTGCGCAAGTGCCGCTCGATGTCATCATCCAGGATTACTTGCTGACGAACGTCGTCGCGCAGACGCAGATCGATGCGCGCATCACGGCGCATGCGGCGCTGCTCGGTGTCTCGCGGCAGACGGTGACACCGTTGCATCAGGCGCAGAGCGCGACCATCGAAGCTGCCTTCGACGAGATGCAAAAGCGCTTCGGCACCCTGAACGACTATCTGACGCAAGGCCTCGGGCTGGGACCGGAGGATATCGGCATGTTGCGGGCGAAATTAGCATCGTAAAAAACGGCTCGCCACGACACTCGTAGCGAGCCGAAAACGAGGACGCTGCCAAAGGCCTGCGCAGGTTATCACCGTGCTCTCGCGCCGCGCGCGTGGGGAAAGGCCGCGAAAGGAATGCGCATAACGCGGCCCGGACGCTTTGCAAGTGATTGTGGACGGAAAGCGACACGAACCGCGCGATTGATGCATCCGTCAGACGACATTAACGTGCCCGTAAAGTCGGACTGTTACGATACCGGCTCGTTCATCCTCATAGTTACCGAACTCATGAAAAAGGTCGTCCTCGCAGCTCTGGTTGCTGGTTCCACGTTGTTCGCCGCCGCTTCGGCATTCGCAGCACCGCATCATCACCACCCGGTTTGCCACAAGGTGAAGGTGCATCATCATTGGGAAAAGCGCTGCCATTAAGCGGGTTGGCGATACAGAAAGGCCCCGTGCATCGGTGATGACGGGGCCTTTCGTTTATGCGGACCTTTCTACCAAACCGCCTGACTCGTCAGCGCAAATTGCGTCAACTCTTTCCCGCGTTCAGGCCGCCCGTTGCGCGCCATCTGCCCGATGCTATCGACCATCGGCAATCCCAGTCCTTCGAGCCACGCGGACAAGCCGTATTCCACAGGCGTATCCACGCGCACGAACATGCCCGCATTCGATGCCAGCCAATAGCTGATCAACGCCTTCGCGCGACTTTGATCGGGCGCATCCGGCGCGATCACGGGGCCAATTACATGCCCGTCGCCAAACCGGCGAAACAGCGCAAACCCGAGCAACTCGCCTTCGCGATCCAGCGCAATCCCGCTCGACACTTCCAGCAGCTTCGGAATCAATTCCCCGCGATCCAACCCGCTCGCCCGCGATGCCAGATCGACCAGACGCGGCGTATCTTTCGCGCCGATGGGCCGCAGCCGCTCTCCCGGCGGCAGAGAAACGAGCGGCGGCTGAAACGCCGCGCCCTGATGCTGGTTGATCGTGCCGATGGCGTCGAACCCGGCCTTCTGGCACATCGCGCGGCCATCGTCGGATGCGTGAATCAGCAGCAAACGCGAACCGCATTGCTCCGTCAACCGCTCCAAAAGCGCCCGTCCGATGCCGCGCCGCTGATACTCCGGCGACACGATGAACATGCCGAACGTCGCCGCCTGCGCACCGAAAGAAAACGCGAGCGCCGTGCCGATCAGCGCGCCGTTTGCATCGACGGCGGCGAAGCCCTTGCCCAGCCGCGCCGCGAAACGCCAGTCGTCCGCGCGATGCCGCCATTTCACCGACGCCGATAACGCGTGCGCCGCGGGAATGTCGTCGGGCGTGAAGGCGCGGTAGGTCACCGCAGCGGGGTTCACGCCGGTCTTGCTTGAGTCGGGCACGCCGGCCTCCTCGGGTTTCGACAGTTATCGTGACTCTGACATCGCCCGCGCCGCGTGGCTAGGACGATCCTCCTGTTTCGTGGTGCAACGCAAAAGCAGGCGTAAGCGCGTGCAGAACGCGCACATTCTGCTGTCCCGGCAATTTTGTCGGCGCAATATGCCGCGCCTTCGGACCTACGATTTCACCATGACATCGCATTCTGGAGACTCACGCACATGAACAAGTTCGATCCCGCGAGCATCGTCGTCAAGAGCGGGCATTTCATCGGCGGCGAACTGATCGATGCAGGCGCGTCGCGTATCGAAGTCACGCGCCCATCGGATGGCGTGGTGTACGCCTCCGTTCCCGTCGCCGACGAAGCGATGATCGATTACGCCGTGCAGAACGCGTGGAACGCCTTTAAAAAGAGCGACTGGGCACGCCGCGCCCCGCGCGAACGCGCCCGCGTATTGCGCAAATGGGCCGATCTCGTTGAGCAGGACGCCGCCACGCTCGCGCCGCTCGAAGCGCTCGGCTCCACGCGCCCGATTCGCGACGCGTTCAACTGGGACGTGCCGTTCACCGCCGAAGGCATCCGCTTCTATGCGGAATTCGCGGACAAGATCGGCGGCGAAGTGGCGGCGACGGATCACCGGCATCTGGGAATGACGATTGCCGAGCCGTATGGCGTGATCGGCGCCATTGCTCCGTGGAATTTTCCGCTGGTGATGGCGTCGTGGAAGATCGCGCCCGCGCTTGCCGCTGGCAACGCGGTCGTGCTCAAGCCTTCGGAGATGACGCCGTTTTCCGTGCTGCGCCTCGCGCAACTCGCCATCGACGCAGGCGTGCCGCCGGGCATCTTCAACGTCGTTCAGGGCGATGGCCGCATCACCGGTGACGCGCTCGTGCGGCATCCGCGCATCGCCAAGGTGACGTTCACCGGCTCCACGCGCACCGGCGCGGCGATCATGGCGGCGTGCGCGGAAACGGGCACCAAGCCCGTCACGCTCGAACTCGGCGGGAAAAGTCCGCAAATCGTTTTCGCCGATGCCCCGCGTATCGACGAAGTGGCACGCCGCATCGCGGGCGCGATCACGGGCAACGCGGGGCAAGTGTGCGTGGCGGGCTCGCGGCTTCTGGTCGAACGTTCGGTCGCGGATGCGCTGACGGATCGCATCGCGCATGCATTCGCCGAACTCAAGGCCGGACCGACATGGACCGAAGGCACGACGCTCCCGCCGATCATCTCGGAGACGCAGGCGCAACGCATCGACGCCATCGTGCAGCGGAGCGTCGCAGGCGGCGCGACGTTGCGCACCGGCGGCCGCCGCGCCGATGCCGCGACGCCCGGCGCGTTCTATGCGCCCACGCTCTTATGCGACGTCACGCCCGAGACAGACGCCGTGCGTCAGGAAATCTTCGGCCCGGTCCTCACCGTGCAGACCTTCGACACGGAAGAAGAAGCGCTCGCTTTGGCCGCGCACGCCGAATACGGTCTGGCGGCGGGCGTCCACACAGCCGACATCGGACGCGCCCTGCGCCTGGTACGCGGCATCGAGGCGGGCACCGTCTGGGTGAACCGCTACGGCCGCACCAGCGATTTCGTGATTCCCACGGGCGGCTACAAGCGCTCGGGCATCGGCAAGGATCTCGGCAAGCAAGCGTACGAGGCCAATCTGCGCTTCAAGAGCGTGCTCATCGATACAGAAAGCTGACACCGCATTTTGTGCTGCGGGCGGCCGTGAAAACGCATCGGATATGTCGCCCGCCCGCATGGATTCGACGCAAGCCGGTATTTTTGCCCTGTTCAAATTCTCTTAACGCAACGCGTTTTTCTCTTTCAGCCAACGAACTCCAATGCGGGTTCATTCAACGACAGGATAGACACCATGATCGATTTCGAGCCGAAGTACATCACGTTCGACTGCTACGGCACGCTGACGAAATTCCGCATGGCGGACATGGCGCGCGAGATGTACGGCGACCGTCTGCACGGCGCGGAACTGGAGCAGTTCGTCGCGTTCTTCGCGGGTTATCGCCGCGATGAAGTGCTTGGCGCGTGGAAGCCGTATCGCGACGTGATCGTCAATTCGGTGCGCCGTGCGTGTGCGCGCATGAACATCGAATTCAAGGAATCCGAAGCGGAACAGTATTACCTCGCCGTGCCGACGTGGGGGCCGCATCCGGACGTGCCGGAAGGTCTGTCGCGTCTGGCGAAGAAGTACAAGCTGGTGATTCTCTCGAACGCATCGAACGATCAGATTCAAAGCAACGTCGATAAGCTCGGTGCGCCGTTCCATCGCGTGTTCACGGCGCAGCAGGCGCAGTCGTACAAGCCGCGCATGCAAGGCTTCGAGTACATGTTCAACGAACTCGGCTGCAAACCGGAAGACGTGCTGCACGTGTCGTCGAGCCTGCGTTATGACCTGATGACCGCGCACGACATGGGCATCAAGCACAAGGCGTTCGTCAAGCGCGGCCACGAGCCGAGCACGCCGTATTACGACTACGTGGAAGTGGACACCATCGGCGATCTCGCCACGCAACTCGGTCTTTGATTCTCCTTCCCCACGCGAGCGACGCCGATGAAACTCGATTCCTACTGGCTCGATACCGCGCCCGCCATGACCTCGGCGTGCGAAGGCCCGGTGGAAGGACAAGCCGATGTCGCCGTGATCGGCGGCGGCTTCACGGGCCTGTCGGCGGCGCTCGCGCTGGGAAGACGTGGCGCGTCGGTGGTTGTGCTCGATGCGGGCCGCATCGGCGGCGGTGCATCCGGGCGCAACGGCGGCCAGTGCAATACCGGCGTCGCGCAGGATTACGCGGCGCTGCGCGCGCAGCTCGGCGTTCAGCGCGCGCAAGGCTGTTATCGCGCGTATGCGGCGGCGGTGGATACCGTCGAGCGGTTGATTCGCGAGGAGGGCATCGATTGCGATTACCTCGCGTCAGGCAAGCTCAAGCTCGCGGCGAAGGCGCATCACCTCGAACATATCGCGAAGACTGCCGAACTGATCCGGCGTGAAGTCGATCCGGATGTCGCGCTGCTCGACCGCGAACAGGTCCGCAGCGAAGTGCATAGCGATGTCTTTCACGGCGGCCTGCTGCAACGTCACGGCGGTCAGATGCACATGGGCAAGTTCGCCGTGGGTCTGGCGAAGGCGGCGGCGAGCAAGGGCGCGCGGCTGTACGAGCATGCGGAAGTCACGGGCATCGCGAAGGAAGGCGGCGGGTATCGTATCGACACGAAGCGCGGCAGCGTGCGCGCGAAGCAGGTGTTGATCGCGACCGGTCCGTCGAAACACGGCCCGTTCGCGTGGTATCGGCGCAGGCTGGCGCCGGTCGGGTCGTTCATCGTGGTGACGCAGCCCTTGCCCGAAGCGACGCTCGCGCAACTCGTGCCGAACCGCCGCTCGTACACCACGAGCCGCCTGATGCACAACTACTTCCGCGTGACGCCCGACTCGCGCTTGCTGATGGGCGGCCGCGCACGCTTCACCGCCTCCGAGCGCCCGTCGGATGCGAAAAGCGGCCGCATCCTGCAAGCCAATCTCGCGGCGATTTTCCCGAGTCTTGCGGATGCGCGCATCGACTATTGCTGGGGTGGTCTGGTGGATATCACCGCAGACCGCTTGCCACGCGCGGGCCAGCACGACGGCATCTATTACTCGATGGGCTACAGCGGCCACGGCACGCAGATGTCCACGCACATGGGCCAGGTCATGGCCGACGTGATGGACGGCAACGAAGCCGCGAACCCGTGGCGCGATTTCGACTGGCCCGCCATTCCGGGCCATACGGGCAAGCCATGGTTTCTGCCGCTGGTCGGCGCGTATTACTCGATCAAAGACGTTTTCTATTGAATATCGAAGCAAAAGAGAGGCAGCCGGAAAGCCCGAGCTGTCCTAACGAATCAGCCCCTTTGAAGCGGAGAAGTCCATGAGCATCGATCGATCGACTGAAGCAGTGGCCCACGCCGATGCCGGCACACGGCTCGAAGAACTGACGCGGCGCGGTGCGTCGCGTCGCAGTGTGCTGCGTGCGATGGCCGCGGGCGGCCTCATGTCGGTGACGGGCGCGGGCCTGCTGTCGGCGAGCGGCGCGGCGCTCGCGCAAGCCAAGCCGAAGCAGGGCGGCCGCATTCGCGTGGCGACGCAATCGTCATCCGCCGCCGATACGCTCGACCCGGCCAAGGGCGCGCTCGGCACCGACTACGTGCGCGGCTTCATGTTCTACAGCGGCTTGACGGAACTGGATTCGCACCTCGGCGCGAAGATGGCACTGGCCGATTCGCTCGACACGAAAGATGCCACCGTGTGGGTGGTCAAGCTCAAGAGCGGCGTGCAGTTCCACGACGGCAAGGCGCTCACGCCCAACGACGTGATCTTCTCGCTGATGCGCCATAAAGACCCGGCGATTGGCTCGAAAGCCAAAACGCTCGCCGACCAATTCAAGGAAATCAAGGCCACCGGCCCGAACGAAGTCACCATCACGCTGACAGGTGCGAACGCCGACTTGCCGGTGATTCTCGCGGATTCGCACTTCCTCATCATCAAGGACGGCACGACCGACTTCAAGACGGCGGTCGGCACGGGTCCGTTCAAGGTCAAGGAATTCACGCCGGGCGTGCGCACGGTCGGCGTGCGCAACGAGAAGTACTGGAAGCCGGGCATGCCGCATCTGGACGAAGTGGAACTGATCGGTATCGGCGACGAACCGGCGCGCGTGAATGCGCTGCTCTCCGGCGACGTGCAACTCATCAACGCGGTGAGCGCGCGTTCGACCGACCGCATCAAGGGCACGCAAGGTTTTGCCGTGCTGGAAACGAAGACCGGTCAGTACACCGACCTCATCATGCGCGATGAAGGCGGCATTACCGGCACCACGGATTTCCGTCGCGGCATGATGTACCTCATGGACCGCGAGCAGATGCGCAAGACCATCTTCCGTGGCTATGGCGCGATCGGCAACGATCAGCCGATCGATCCGACCAACAAGTACTTCATGGCGGGCCTGCCGCAGCGCGCCTTCGATCCCGACAAGGCGAAGTCGTACTTCCAGAAGGCGAAGATCGGCAGCGCGCCGGTGCAGTTGTTCGCCTCGCCCGCCGCCGAAGGTTCGGTCGAAATGGCGATGCTGCTCCAGCAAGTCGCGCCGCAAGCGGGCCTGAATCTTCAGGTCACGCGCGTGCCCGCCGATGGCTACTGGTCGAACCACTGGATGAAGCATCCGCTGGGCTTCGGCAACATCAATGCGCGCCCGAGCGCGGACGTCATCTTCACGCAGTTTTTCAAGTCCGATGCCCCGTGGAACGAAGCCAACTGGAAGAACACGCAGTTCGATCAGATGCTCGTCACCGCGCGCGGCGAACCGGACGACGCGAAGCGCAAGAAGATCTACGGCGACATGCAGCAACTCGTGCACGAAGACGGCGGCGTGGGCATCCCCATGTTCCAGAGTTCGCTCGATGCCTACACCAGCAAGCTCAAGGGCCTCGGCTCCATTCCGCTCGCCGGTCTGATGGGCTTCATGTTCGCGGAGAACGTGTGGCTGGAAGCCTGATCGCATGAAAAGACGCGCGCGGTGCGATGTGTGATTCGTGCCGCGCGCGATGTCGAAACCTCCCACGAAGGAGGCGATTCCCCATGAAAGCACACGCGCAAAGACTCATCCTCGCGCGACTGGGACTCACGCTGCTGACTTTGCTGATCGTGTCGGCGGTGGTGTTCCTGATCACTGGTCTCTTGCCCGGAGACGCCGCGCAACAGGCGCTGGGCCAGGCGGCCACGCCCGAACAGGTGACCGCGCTGCGTCATCAGTACGGTCTCGATCAACCGGCCGTCACGCGCTACGTCCACTGGCTGGTGCATGTGGTGAGCGGCAACTTCGGCACGTCGCTGTCGAACAACCTGCCGGTGAGCGATCTGATCGCGACGCGTCTGCCGAACTCGCTGGTGCTGGCCGGTCTCACGACCATCGTGTCCGTGCCGTTGGCGCTGGTGATCGGCATCGTCTCGGCGATGTATCGCGGCTCGCTGCTCGACCGCACGCTCAACGTGCTCACGCTCTCGACGGTGGCCGTGCCCGAGTTTCTCGTCGCCACCATCGCGGTGCTGATTTTCGCGGTGAAGCTGCGCTGGCTGCCCGCGCTGTCTTATCTCTCGGATGTGTCGTCGTTCGGCGCGCTGCTGCGCATCTACGCCATGCCGGTGATGACGCTGTGCTGCGTGATCGTCGCGCAGATGGCGCGCATGACGCGGGCGGCGGTGCTCGATCAGCTCGGTTCGTCGTATGTGGAAATGGCCTTGCTGAAGGGCGCGTCGCCGGTGCGCGTGGTCATGCGGCATGTGTTGCCGAACACCATCGGTCCGATTGCGAATGCGGTCGCATTGAGCTTGTCGTATCTGTTCGGCGGCGTGGTGATCGTCGAATCGATCTTCAATTATCCCGGTCTCGCGAGCCTCATGGTCGATGCCGTCACCAACCGCGACATGCCGCTCGTGCAGGGCTGCGTGATGGTGTTCTGCGTGGCGTATCTCGTGCTCGTGCTGATTGCCGACCTGTGTCAGATCGTATCCAACCCGAGGCTGCGTCAACGATGAACGACAACGTTACTCACGCCTCGACCGTGTTCTACGCGACCGACGAGGACAAGAAGCCCTGCTCCGACATGCCGCAGGAAGAACTGGCACAAGCGCCCGCAGCCGAACTGAAACGCGGCCCGGTCAGGCGCTTTCTGCGCCGCTTTTCCGTGCTCGGGCTGATCGGTCTTTTCCTTGTCGTGTTCTGGGTGCTGGTGGCCTTCGTCGGGCCGGTCGTCGCGCCGTATAAAGGCGGCGCGTTCACCTCGACGGAAGTGTTCGGCTCGTACAGCCCGGCGCATTTGCTCGGCACCGATTATCTCGGCCGCGACATGCTGAGCCGCATTCTCTACGGCACGCAGTACACGGTCGGCCTCGCGCTCGCCGCGACGGTGCTGGCGAGCGTCATCGGCACGTTCTTCGGGTTGCTCGCAGCCGTCTCGAACCGCTGGGTCGATGAAGTCCTGAGCCGCCTGTTCGATGCGCTCATCTCCATTCCGAGCAAGATTCTCGCGCTGGTGGTGATCGCCGCGTTCGGCTCGTCCATTCCCATGCTGATGATGGTCGCCGCGCTCGCCTACATTCCCGGCGCGTTCCGCATCTCACGTTCGCTTGCCGTCAATCTGATGACGCTCGAATACGTGCAGGTGGCCCGCGCACGCGGCGAAAAGCTGTTCTACATCGCACGCGTGGAAGTGCTACCCAACATGATTCATCCGATGCTCGCGGACTTCGGCCTGCGCTTCGTCTATATCGTGCTGTTGCTGAGCGGCCTGAGCTTTCTGGGGCTGGGCGTGCAGCCGCCGAACGCGGACTGGGGATCGCTCGTGCGCGAGAACATCGGCGGGTTGGCGGAAGGCGCGCCTGCCGTGCTGATGCCAGCGGTCGCCATCGCCACGCTGACGGTTGGCGTGAATCTCTTGATCGACAGCCTGCGCCGCCACGGTGCGCGCTCGCACGGAGGCTGACATGAACACCACGGCGAACATGATCGAAGTGAAGGGCCTGCGCGTGGTCGCGGGACGCGCGCCCGATCCGGTGATCGAGATCGTGAAGGGCGTCGATTTCTCGGTGAAGAAGGGCGAAGTGCTCGCGCTCATCGGCGAATCGGGGTCGGGCAAGACGACGATCGCGCTGTCCTTGCTGGGGCATGCGCGCGGCGGCTGTTCGATCGCGGGCGGTTCGGTGATGATCGGCGATGTCGATGTGCTTTCCCTCGATGAAAAAGGCCGTCGCGCGTTGCGGGCGCGCACAGTGGCTTATGTCGCGCAGAGCGCATCCGCAGGCTTCAATCCGGCGCGCACGATCATGGATCAGGTGACCGAGCCCGCGTTGTTGCACAAGCTCATGACGCCCGCTGCCGCGCGTGAGAAAGCCATCGGTTTGTTTCGTGCGCTGGCGTTGCCGTCGGCGGAAAGCATCGGCGAGCGGTATCCGCATCAGGTGTCGGGCGGGCAATTGCAACGGCTCATGGCGGCGATGGCGCTCATCACCGATCCCGCCGTCGTCGTGTTCGACGAACCCACGACCGCGCTCGACGTGACCACGCAAATCGAAGTGCTCGCCGCGTTCAAGCGCGTGATACGCGAACTCGGCACGACTGCCGTGTATGTGTCGCACGATCTGGCCGTGGTCGCGCAGATGGCGGACCGCATCGTCGTGCTCAATGGCGGACGCGTGCGCGAGAACGGCGCGACCGCGCAAGTGCTGGATGCCCCTGCCGATGACTACACGCGTCAACTGCTCGCGGCCACACGCCGCCCTGACGTGGAACTCGCCACGCCCGACGGCCAGCACGACACGCCGCTGCTCGAAATCCGCAATCTGAGCGCGGGCTATGGACGCATCGACGCCAACGGCGTGCCTGCCGTGCGTGTGCTCGATGACGTGAGCCTGAAGATCGCGCGCGGCGCGACGCTCGGTGTGATCGGCGAATCCGGTTCGGGGAAGACGACGCTGGCGCGCGTGGTCGCGGGCCTCGTGGACCGTGCGCGCGGCGACGTGTTGCTCGACGGCAAGCCGCTGCCCGCGAAGCTCTCCGAACGCACGCTCGATCAATACCGCCGCGTGCAGATCGTGTTCCAGAACGCGGATACCGCGCTGAACCCGAGCCGCACCATCGCCGATATTCTCGCGCGGCCGATGAATTTCTATCACGGCCTGCGCGGCGCGGCGGCGCAAAAGCGCATGCTGGAACTGCTCGATCTCGTGAAGCTGCCTGCCTCGATTGCGAAGCGTCAGCCGGGCGGTTTGTCGGGCGGACAGAAGCAGCGCGTGAATCTGGCGCGCGCGCTCGCGGCCCAGCCCGATCTCATTCTCTGCGATGAAGTCACTTCCGCGCTCGATACGGTCGTCGGCGCGGCCATTCTCGATCTGCTCGCGGAATTGCGGCGCGAACTGAACGTGTCGTACATGTTCATCAGCCATGACATTTCGACGGTGCGCGCCATCTGCGATGAAGTCATCGTGTTGTATGCGGGTCAGTGCGTGGAAGCCGGCCAGCGCGATGCGCTCACGCATCCGCCGTATCACCCGTACACCGGTTTGCTCGTGGATTCGGTACCCGAACTTCGTCAAGGCTGGCTCGATTCGCGATGCGCCACAGCGGTGAGCGCGTTGCCCGTGCTCGGCGCGGAAAGCGGCACGCCGGAGTTGTGCAGCTTCCGTTCGCGTTGCGCGGCGCGCATCGACGGCAAGTGCAATGTCACGCCGCCATCGAAGAAGAAGCTGCCGGGCGGCGCGGAAATTTTGTGCCATCACTCGGCGGCGGATCTCATGCGCATGCAATCGACGGACACGGTGGCGGCATGAACGGACGTTTCGTGAGAGTCGCGGAGAAAAACCGCGAGACCTTCGAGATCGTGATCGACGGACGCCGGACGCTCGCGGCCAAAGGCGACACGCTGATGGTCGCCTTGCTCACCGCGCAGGACACGCTGCGTGATTCCGAATTCGGCGATGGCCGCCGCGCCGGTTTCTGCGCGATGGGCGCATGTCAGGACTGCTGGGTGTGGACCGCGAGCGGCGAGCGCGTGCGAGCGTGCACGACGCAGGCGGTTGCGGGCATGTCCATCGTCACGCGTATCGCGTCGCTCGGGGAGGGCACATGGCCGCACGCGTGATCGTCATCGGTGCGGGACCGGCGGGCGTGCGCGCGGCGCAGGCGTTGGTGCAGGCGGGCTTGCGTCCCATCGTGATCGATGAAGGGCGGCGCGATGGCGGGCAGATTTATCGTCGTCAGCCGGAGGGTTTCACGCGCACTTATGAAACCTTGTACGGAACCGAGGCGCAGCGTGCGCGCGCCTTGCACGAAGACTTCGATGCGTTGCGTGCGCAGATCGAATATCTGCCGGATACGCTCGTGTGGAACATCGCGCCGAACGCGGTGCATGTGGCGACGGGCACGCGGCATCGCGAGATCGCGTTCGATGCGCTGATCGTGTGCAGCGGCGCGACCGATCGTGTGATGCCCGTGCCGGGATGGCATCACGCGGGCGCGTACAGTCTGGGCGGCGCGCAGGTCGCGCTTAAATCGCAGGGCTGCGCAATCGGCTCGCGCGTGACGATGATGGGCAGCGGGCCGTTGCTTTACCTCGTCGCCGCGCAGTATGTGAAAGCGGGCGCGACGGTCGCTGCGGTACTCGATACATCCACGTTCGCGCAGCGAGTGCGCGCGTTGCCGCAATTGCTGGCGATTCCTTCGACGTTATGGAAAGGCATCGCGTTGATGCGTGTTTTGAAGCGTGTGCCGGTGCATCTTGGCATCACGCCTGTGGCAATTGATGGCGCGGCGGAACACGGCGTCACGGGCGTTCGCGTGAAGCAGGCGAATGGCACGACGCTGGAAGTCAAGTGCGATGCCGTCGCGCTCGGCTATCACCTGCGCTCGGAAACGCAGCTCGCCGATTTGGCAGGCTGCGAGTTCCACTTCGATCAGGCCTTGCAGCAATGGCTTCCCCGCGCCGATGAAGACGGCCGCAGCAGCGTGCAAAACGTCTATCTCGCAGGCGACGGCGCACGCGTGCGCGGCGCGGATGCCGCCGAACGTTCGGGACGTCTTGCTGCGCTCGCGGTGCTGAAAGACCAAAAGGTCACGGACAACGCAAACGAAATCGCGACATTGCGCGCCCAACTCGCCCGTTTCACGCGATTCGCCGCTGGCTTGCGCACCGCGTTCCCGTGGCCCGCGAAGTTCGCCGCCACCTTGCCCAACGAAACCATCGTCTGCCGATGCGAAGCCATCACCGCAGGCGAACTCAGGCGCGTCGTCAACGAGATGGGCGCGCGGGAAGCGAATCGCGCGAAGGCGTTTTCGCGCGTCGGCATGGGCCGATGTCAGGGGCGTTTCTGCGCGCACGCGGGCGCTGAAGTAATCGCCGCCGAAGCACGCGTGCCGCTCGAAGCGGTCGGGCGGTTGCGCGGACAAGCCCCCGTCAAACCTTTGCCGATGACGCTCTCACCACGCACCACAGACGCACAAAAGGAGTTGAGCGAATGACCGAACGCGCCGATGTGATCGTGATCGGCGGCGGCATCGTCGGCACGACGACCGCGTTTTTTCTCGCGCGCCGCAAGCGTTCGGTGATCGTGCTCGAACGCGGCTTGACCGGGCAGCAGGCATCCGGCGTGAACTTCGGCGGCGTGCGTCGTCAAGGGCGCGCGTTGTCGCAACTCGCGATGTCCAATCGTGCGCTCGAAACGTGGCGCAATTCACGCGAACTGCTGGGCGAGGACGTCGAGTTTCTCGCATCGGGACACACGCGTGTGGCGTATCACGCGCATGACGTGGCTTACTTTCATCGCTATGCAGAAGAAGCGCGCGCTTATGGTTTGAGTCTCGATGTGCTCGAAGGCCGCGCCATGTTCGAACGCTTTCCGTTCCTTGGCCGCGATGTGCTGGCCGCATCCATTTCCCCGCTCGATGGTCATGCGAATCCGCGTCTGGCCGCGCCTGCGTTCGGGCGTGCGGCGGCGCGGCTGGGTGCGCGCATCGTCGAGAATACGGAAGTGGTGCGCGTGGAAAAGGAAGCGGGCGGTTTTCGCGTGGAAAGCGCGACGGGCGATGTCTATCGCGCGGAACAAGTGCTGATTTGCGCGGGCGCCTGGGCCGATACGCTCTCCACGCAATTCGGCGAACCCGTGCCGCTCGAAGCGCGCGGCCCGCAAATGGCGGTGACAGAACCCGTGCCCTACGTCTTCAAGCATTCGATGGGCGTCTATACCTCCGTGAAAGCCGAAAGCGTGTACTTCCGGCAGATTCCGCGCGGCAATATCGTGCTCGGCGGCGGCCCGGCCGGTCCCGCTGATGCCACCACGCGTCGCGCCTCCGTGCTGCCAGAAAACACCCTCGCGCAAATGGCGCAGTTCCGCCGTCTGGTGCCCGCGTTCGGCCCGCTGCATGTGATTCGCGTATGGAGTGGCGTCGAAAGTTATCTGCCGGACTACGAACCGGTGATCGGTCCAAGCTCGACAACAGATGGCCTGTTCTACGCGTTCGGTTTCAGCGGCTCCGGTTTTCAAATCGGCCCGGGCGTCGGCGAAACGCTCGCCGAATTGCTCGACACGGGCAGCACGCCCATTCCGCTCGATTCGTTTTCCATCCGACGCTTTCAGCGCGCCGCATCGACCTGCGCGGAATCCGTCACATCAGAGACCTGATGATGAGCCAAGCCAATCTCGTCGATGCCCGCGCGTTCATCGAAGCGAATTACGACAAGACCGTGAGCCTCGCGCAGCTTGCGGACCTCGCGGATTTGAGCGTGTCGCGTTTTGCCACGGTGTTTCGCAAGCAGTTCGGTTCGTCGCCGTATAAGTATCTTTGTGAGTTGCGTGTTCGGCGTGCGCAGACTTTATTGCTCGCGGGCG
This sequence comes from Caballeronia sp. A2-2, assembly GCF_057612605.2. Classification (NCBI taxonomy): domain Bacteria; kingdom Pseudomonadati; phylum Pseudomonadota; class Betaproteobacteria; order Burkholderiales; family Burkholderiaceae; genus Caballeronia; species Caballeronia sp. A2-2. The sequence continues at coordinate 145,165 of NZ_JBVFIR010000004.1, forward strand.
TGCCGGGTTCGGTTGTCGCGGCGGAAGTCGGGTTCTTCGATCAGAGCCATCTCGCGCGCCATTTCAAGCGGCTATGCGGCATGACGCCGAGTGCTTATATCGACCACGCGCGCAAGCGAGCGTTGATTCGTTCAGCCGAGTTCGATGCCAGTCGTCGCGAGCGTTTCGCGCAAGCCGAGGCGCGGATATTTGCGCTCGACGACGCGCATGTCGCGTAAGGCTTCATCGAGAATCCAGTCGCGCACATCGGCGACGATGGGCCGCAACGGCCGGTTCGGCGGCGTGAGCAGACAACAGCGCCGGCTCGTCATGAAGAGTTCCTGCTCGGTCGGCACGAGCGCGCCATCCGCGAGCCAGTGCGATGTCACATTGAGCCAGCCCAACGCGACGCCTTGCCCGAGCAACGCCGCCTGCACGACGATGGCGTAATCGTTGAAGCTCTGCGTGCCCGCCGTGTGCCGCTCCTTCTCCGCGAACGCACTGAAGCGTTCGAGCCAGCCGCGCTGTTCTTCATCCATCACGATCACGGTATCGCCATGCGCGCGGCCTTCTGCCGTCACCGCCTGTTCGTGATAGCGCGCATTGCACACCGGCAGTAGCAGTTCGGGCATGACGAGCACGGCGTTTTCATCGATTTCTTCATCATGCAAAAAACGCATGCCGAGATCGACATCCACCAGCGGCCCGCCAATACGCCCCGAGATCAACTGAAATCGCAGATCGATGGAAGGAAACGCCTGATTCAGCCGACTCATGCGCGGCATGAGCCAATGCGTGGTAAACCCTGTGGACACCGACAACGTGACACTTTCAACGCCAGTGGCGCGCGCCTCGATCTCACGTATGGCACTCTCGATGCCATTGAAGCCTTCCGAAATCTTGCGATAAAGAATCTTGCCGTCTTCCGTCAGTTCGATGCCGCCGCGCACGCGCTCGAACAAGCGCACGCCGATATGGTCTTCCATGCGCGCGAGCATGCGGCTTACGGCGGGCTGGCTCACGTAAAGCTCCTGCGCCGCGCGCGTGAAGTTTCCGCAGCGCGCGGCGGCCTCGAATACAAAAAGCGCGTTGGCGCTGGGCAGTTTCTTGCGGAGGTTTGGCATGACTTCATGTTATGCCCGATCCAACAATTTTGGAATTGCCGTCAAAAACATCGCGCCTTATATTTTTCCTAACCTATGCATTCAAGCGAGACGAACGACATGGACGCACGCGCGACAACCGGAGTGTCGATCAGATCGGCGACGAAGCGCTACGGCGCGGTCACGGCGCTCGACAACGTATCGCTCGACATCGCGCCGGGCGAGTTCGTGTCGCTGCTCGGACCGTCGGGTTCGGGCAAGACGACGCTGCTCGGCATTCTCGGCGGTTTCGTTCAGCCGAGTTCGGGAAGCGTCTGGGTGGGCGAGCGCGACATTACATTTGCGCCGCCTCACAAACGCAATATCGGCATCGTGTTTCAGAACTACGCGCTCTTTCCGCACATGACGGTGGGTGAGAACGTGGCGTTCTCGCTGCGTGCGCGGCGCGAGCCAAAATCGACATGGGCCAAACGCGTGGCGGATGCGCTCGCCATGGTCGAACTCAAGGGCTACGAAGGACGCAGCGTGCATCAGCTTTCCGGTGGCCAGAAGCAGCGCGTGGCGCTGGCGCGGGCCATGGTGTTCAAGCCGCAACTCATTCTCATGGACGAACCCTTGTCCGCGCTCGACAAGCAACTGCGCGAGACCATGCAGATCGAATTGCGACGCTTGCACCGGCAGCTTGGCGCGACCATCGTCAATGTCACGCACGATCAGCGCGAGGCGCTCACCATGAGCGATCGCGTTGCCGTGCTCAAGGACGGCAAGCTCGTGCAGATCGATACACCCGAGCGGCTTTACGACCGCCCGTGCGATGCCTTCGTCGCGAGCTTCATCGGCGAGGCAACGATGCTTGGCGTGACGCGCGCCGGCGACGATGCCGTGCGTCTCGGCGATACGCTCCTGCGCACCGCACACCCTTTGCCGCGCGGCGAAAAACTTTTGTTGGCTGTCCAAACGGAAAAGCTCGTGATCGATCCCGAGAACCGTCACGCCAACGCAAATCGTCTCACGTGCCGCGTGACCGAAGTGCTGTATCAGGGCGAAAGCCTGCGCGTATTCGCATCGCTGGCGGACGGCACGGCCATCAGTCTTCGACAACCCGGCGGCCACGAAGCGCGCCGCAGGATTCCCGAACCCGGCGCGGCGATGATCGTCGCACTCGATCCGCAGGACACCATCGTCGTGCCCGCGTGACATTGGATTTTTTTAAAACGAGCGCCTGTGCACGGGCGATTCGACTTCAAACGCAGATGCAAAACCCAAAGGATGAAGCAATGAATCTCACCGATTTCAAGGTCCTGACGTTCGATGTCGTCGGCACGCTGATCAACTTCGAAAAGGGCGTGCTCGATTCGGTGCGCCGTCTCGGCGGCGCGAAGGCGAAGGACCTGACCGACGATCAAATTTTCGAGCCGTACATGGAAGGCCGCGCGACGTATCCGGGCCGCTCCAGCCATGAAATGGCCAACGTGTACCTGCATTTGGCAAAGAAACTCGGCCTGCCCGACGATGCGCAAACCGCCGCCGCCTTCCAGCGCGATGTGCTCGACTGGCCCGCATTCGACGATTCCGTCGCGGCGCTCAAGCGTCTGCGCAAGCACTTCCGTCTGGTCGCGATGACCAATGCAGACCGCGTCGCGCTGTCGGCTTATGCGCACACACTCGGCAATCCGTTCGACGACACCGTGTGTTGCGATGAAACCGGCGTCGCCAAGCCCGACCCGCAATTCTTCGCCTATAACCGTGGACGTCAATCCGCGTTCGGCTACAAGTTCGGCGATATTCTGCACACCGCACAGAGCCAGCATCACGATATCGGTGTGGCGACGAAGCTCGGTTACGCGACGTGCTGGATCGAACGGCGTCAGGGCATGAAGGGTTTCGGCGCGACGCCGGTTCCCGAAACCGTCACCACGCCGACCTTCAAGTTCGCGACGCTCGGCGCGCTCGCGGATGCCGTGGACGCCGAACTGCGCGCCGCCGCCTGATGATGCGCGCCCCGACCACGCCCGAATCCCTGTGGCGGGCGATGGCCGCGCCGGTCACGCCGCGCGCGCCGCTCGCACGCGACATCGATGTGGAAGTGGCGATCATCGGCGCGGGTTACTCGGGTTTGAGCGCGGCTCATGCGTTGCAGAAGCGCGGCGTGGAATGCGCGGTGCTCGATGCGAATCCGGTCGGCTGGGGCGCGAGCGGGCGCAATGGCGGCGTGGTGTCGTCGAAGTTCCGGCTGTCGTTTCCGGCGATTGCGAACATGCATGGGCTGGAAGTGTCGAAGCGCATGCATCGGCTGGCGCATGATGGCGTGCGCACGGTCGAAGCGCTGATCGACGAATTCGGCATATCGCAAGCGCGTTTCGAGCACACAGGCAGTTTGCGGTGTGCGCATACGGAGCGCGCGTTGGCGTCGATCGTCGCGGAAGCGGACTGGGTGCGCACATCGCTCGGCGATGCTTCGATGTCCGTACAATCGCGCGCCGAGATTGAACACGAGACCGGTTCGAAGGGCTTCGTCGGCGGCGTGTTGAGCGCGGATGCAGGCACTATTCTGCCGCTCGAATACGTGCGCGGCATCGCAGCGGGACTCACCGGGCGCGGTGTGCCGATCTATGAGGCCACGCCCATCATCGACATGATGCGTGCCGACGATGGCCGCGTCGTATTGAAAGCACCGGGCGGCACGGTGCGCGCGCGGCAAGTGATCGTCGCGACGAATGCGTATTCGAATCTAACCGATGCAACGGCTTCGTTTCATCGCGAACTCGTGCCGTTTCGCAGCGCGATGATCGCGACCGCGCGTTTATCTCCCGAACTCGATGCGCAACTCATGGTCAATCGCCGCAGCTACACGGAAACGCGGCGCATGATGAAGTGGTTCCGCAAGGTCGATGGCCGCATGCTGTTCGGCGGGCGCGATGCGTTCGGCAAGGAAGGCGAGCCGACCGGCTTCGATGCGCTGCAACGCGCGATGGTCGCGCTCTTTCCGCAATTGAAAGATGTACAGGTGGATTACCGCTGGTCGGGTTATGTTGGGATGACCTTCAACGCATTGCCGCACGTCGGACGCGCCGACGATGCCACCACGTTCTGCCTCGGCTATAACGGCGCGGGCGTGGCGATGGCGAGCCTGATCGGCCAGCACGCGGCAGCGCTCGCGCTGGGCGAGAAGCCGGAACTGTCGCTGCTGGCGCAGGACGGCTTGCGGCCCGTGCCGTTTCATTCGTTGCGCGCGCCGGGCGTGAGGCTCGTCGCTGCGTGGTATCAGTTTCTAGACGCCGTGGGTGCATGATGACGACAGCCAAACGGATACTTCAGGATCACACCGTGATGCACGCCGCCACCATCGACCCGTCGGTGCGTTATCAGCAGCGCGAAGATCGCATGATGTTGTTGCTCATGACGCCTGCGCTGCTTGTTATCGTCGTATTGCTCGTGGTGCCGCTCGCGTGGCTCTCGTGGCAATCCATCTATCACGATGGTGGCTTCACACTCGCGAATTACCGGCGCATTTTCACGGGCGCTTATCTCGATACGTTCTTGCTCACGTTCAAGCTGTCGCTGATCGTGACTGCGATTACGTTGCTGCTTGGTTATCCGGTGGCGTATTTCGCGGCGTCGATTCCACCGCGATGGAGCGCGCTCGTGCTCGGCATGGTCATTCTGCCGTTCTGGACCAGCGTGCTCGTGCGCACGTATGCGTGGCTCGTGCTGTTGCAGCGGACCGGTCTCATCAACAAGGCGCTGCTCGGCATGGGGCTGATCGAGCGGCCTTTGCAGCTTTCGTATAACCAGTTGGGAACCATCATCGCGATGGTGCATATCCTGCTGCCGTTCATGGTGCTGCCGCTTTATTCTGCCATGCAGAAGATTCCGTCCAATCTTTCTCAGGCGGGCGCGAGTCTCGGCGGCTCGCCGGTACATGTGTTTTTGCGGGTGTTTCTCCCCTTGTCGATGAGCGGCGTGCTCGCGGGCGTCACGCTCGTGTTCATTCTTTGCCTCGGCTTCTACATCACGCCGGAACTCATGGGCGGCGGCAAGTCGATGATGGTATCGATGATCGTGAGCCGCAACATCGAGATCTATAACAGTTGGGGCGCGGCGAGTGCGGTGAGTGTCGCGCTGCTGGTCTGCGTATTCGCGATCTTCTATGCCGTAAGCCGCGTGATTCCGCTGGAAAAGACCTTGGGAGCGAAATAATGGAACTGCGCAATCAGCTCTCTTTTGGTCGAATCACGCTCGGTGCATCCGTTGCGCTGATCCTCGCGTTTTTGATGATTCCCGTCATCATTGTGGTGCCGCTGTCCTTCTCGGATGCGCGCTTTCTCACGTTCCCGCCGCCTGCGTATTCGCTGCGCTGGTATCACGCGTTCTTCGATAACCCCGCCTGGATCGATGCCGCTAAAACGACCATCGCGGCATCTACTTGCGCTGCATTGATCGCGACGCCGCTTGGAATAGCGGCGGCTTATGGCATTCAATACGGTTCGCACTGGTCCATGCGTTATCTGCGCACCGTGCTCATGCTGCCATTGATGGTGCCCATCATCATTGTGGCGGTGGGCGTGTTTTTCGTGTTCACGCAGGCGGGGTATGTGAACACGCTGACGGGGTTGATCGTGGCCGACACCATGCTTGGATTGCCTTATGTGCTCATTTCCGTGGGCGCGGATTTACGCACCTTCGACCGCACGCAAGAGATGGTCGCGCGCAGCCTCGGCATGAACCGCTTTCGCGCCTTCATGACGGTGACGCTGCCGCAGATCAAGGCGAGCGTCATCTCCGGCGCGGTGTTCGTTTTCATTCAGGCGCTCGATGAAACGGTCGTCGCGTTGTTCGTGTCCGGCGGCACCAATCAGACGCTCACGCGACGCATGTTCGTGACCTTGCGCGATGAGATCGATCCGACCATCGCCGCGATCAGCACGATGCTGACTGCCATCACGTTATGTCTCGTGATGATCGTCGTCGTGAGCCGGCGTTCGTCGGCGGCGGCGCGCGCTTAACTTTCTTCTGGCGTATTCAATGCGACATCTACAGCAGTTTTATATCGATGGCCAATGGGTCGAGCCTTCGGGCCAGTCGCGTCTCGCGGTGATCGATCCTTGCACGGAGGAACCGATCGACGAAGTCGCCATGGGCGATGCGGTCGATGTCGATCGTGCCGTGGCGGCGGCGAAGCGTGCGTTCGTATCGTTCTCGCAAACGACGGTGGCGGAACGCGTCGCGCTGCTCGAACGCATTCTCGAAGCGTACATGTCGCGCTATGACGAGATGGCCGATGTCATCAGCAAGGAAATCGGTGCGCCGACGAAGCTCGCGCATGCGTGGCAAGCGGGACTGGGCCAGCGACATCTTGAAGAAACGCTTCGGACTATGGAGCGTTTTCCGTGGCAGCGCAAGAAAGGCACGACGTTCATCGATCACGCGCCGGTCGGCGTGGCCGCGCTCATCACGCCTTGGAACTGGCCGATCAATCAGATCGTGTGCAAGGTCGCGCCTGCGCTCGCGGCGGGCTGCACGGTCGTGCTCAAACCCAGCGAAGTTTCGCCGATGAATGCGGTCCTGTTCGCCGAAATACTCGATGCGGCAGGCGTGCCTGCGGGCGTGTTCAATCTCGTCAACGGCGATGGCCTGACGGTCGGCGCTGCGCTGTGTGCGCATCCTGATGTGGACATGGTGTCGTTCACCGGATCGACGCGTGCGGGCGTGGAGATCGCCAAGCTCGCCGCGCCGACGGTCAAGCGCGTGCATCAGGAGTTGGGCGGGAAGTCGGCCAACATTCTGCTGGACGATGTGGATTTCGAAGCGGCGGTTACCGCTGGCGTGAACTCGTGCTTTGGAAATAGCGGGCAGTCGTGCAATGCACCTACGCGCATGTTGGTGCCGGCATCGCGTCACGATGAAGCGGTGGAGATCGCGCGGCGCGCGGCTTCGGCGCAGCGTGTGGGCATGGCTGATGATGTGGCCACGACGATGGGGCCTGTCGTTAGTGATGTGCAGTTCAGGCGTGTTCAGCGGTTGATCGGTGTGGGGATCGAGGAAGGTGCTGAGTTGGTGGCGGGGGGTGTTGGGCGTCCTGATGGATTGGAGCGTGGATACTTCGTCAAGCCGACTGTGTTCGCGGGCGTCACGCCGGATATGACGATTGCGCGTGAGGAAATCTTCGGGCCCGTTCTTGCGATCATGCCTTATCGCGATGAGGAAGAGGCCATTGCGATTGCTAATGACACGCCGTATGGGTTGGCGGCTTATGTGCAATCGAAGGATCAGGAAAGGGCGCGGAAAGTGGCGTTTCGCATGCGCGCGGGGAGTGTTTATGTGAATTATCCGGCTTGGGATCCGGGGTCGCCGTTTGGTGGGTTTAAACAGTCGGGGAACGGGCGGGAGTATGGGGAGTGGGGGTTGGATGCGTTTTTGGAGGTGAAGGGGATTGTGGGGTATGGGGAGTAGTTTGATCGCAATTTGGTCATATTGTGCAGTGCCGGTATCGATTCGATGCGGTCGGCCCCTATAATCCGGCCGGCTTTTTACCGCCTCACTCGTTACCTCGAATCACCGCATCAAGCACTGACCCGAAATGGCAATACCCGCAGAACAAGAAGCTAAAAATCGTCCGTCGCAGTCCGCAATCAAACCCCTCAACACAATCGACCTCGAGGACATCAAGGTCGCCGCGCAGCACTTCGATCAGTGGCTGCAAAGGATCACGAACGGGGTCGTGTCGCTGGAGCGCCTCGAGAGTGTCGCGGGCGGATTGCCCGTGGTGGGCAATGTCATCGCGCTGGTGTCGGTGGCGCTGGATCTCAAAGAACTCTACGACAAGCAGCAGAAGAACATCCCGATCGATGTGCTGGACTATGTGTTCATCGGCATCGACGGCATCGGCTTGATTCCAGTACCGCCCGCCTTCACCGCGATGCGCGCGAGCCTGCGTCCAATGCTGGCCGAGGTGCGCAGCGAGTTGGTGTCGCAGGGCAAGGCGCTGGTGAAGGACTATGCCAGGGCGACGCTGGGCGACTCGCTGGTAGCGCTGTTCGGCAATCACCTGAACGACACGATCATTGGCGACCTCGAACGATTTCTCGCGGAGGCCGAAAGCCGGCTGGAAGAGATTCTTAAGGATACCGGCGTATTTCTCGACGAGTTGCTGGATCACCTCGCCCGCGGCTTGGAAAGTGCCGCCACGGGTTCGCTCGACGCGACAGGCACCGCACAGCAGTCCGCGCGGGAGAGCAGGGAAGCGGTAGAGATCTTCGTTCACGATCCCGGCAAGAGCATCGGCAAGGGGATTGCTTCGCTGTTTCACGCTTACGAAGCGACGGCGCAGGCCGCCGTGAACGCGGGCGCCCGGCAGTTGAGCGATGAGCAGCGCGCGACGTTGATCGCCGCCATCAAGGCTGATATCGGGAAGCTCGGCGCGCTTTGCCGCAAGGCCATGACCGAGTTGGCGGACCCGAAAGTCGGTGCCATCGCGAAGTTGCTGACGATTTTGCTTGGCGTCGTCAAGGCCTATCGCAAGAAACACGGCAAGGGCCGACACGCGAATGTGCCGACTGATCAGACCGGTCATGCGAAGAAAAACCACGATCAGGGGTCGGTTGAGACTACGCGGTTTGAGGCGCAATGCGCGGGTGACGGTGGGTGCAAGAACTGTCCGGACGGCACCTCTAACAGCATCAGCTTCGCGCGGGGTGCGGAGCGTATCGCGCATGGCGACTTCTTGTTGCCGGGTCTCTTCGCGCTTGACTGGGAGCGTATGTATCGCTCCGATCTGGCTGCTTACGATTCAGGTCCGCTGGGCGCGCGCTGGACTTCGGCCTTTACCACGCGACTCGATATCGTGCGGCATGGTGCGCGGCCCGAGACGTTGCGCTATCACGCGGTCGATGGTCGCACGCATGACTGGCCGTTGCCGAAGGTCGGTGCGTTTCACTACGATGCCATCGAGAACGTCACGCTCGTCCGGGTGGCGGAGAACAGCGTCGCGGTCGCGCATGGCTTCGATGTCAAGGAAACCTACGAGCGTCACGGCAACCACTTTCGGCTGATCAACATCGCGCTGCGCAATGGCGCGATGGTGGCGCTTGCGTATGAACACGAAGGCGAGGCCAACGCGCTCACGCCTTCAGATTTGATGAGCTGTCACGGCGACACGATCAATGCGCACGTGCAAAGCGCGACGGATGATGCAGGCCGCATCACCGAACTGTGGCTTATCGAAGAGGGCAAGCCGGTGCGCCCGCTTGCTGCTTATACCTACGATGATGCTGGCGATCTGATTAAGGCAATCGACGAGAACGGGGCGACGCGCACGTACGCCTACGATCATCACCTGGTCACGCGCTACACAGATCGCACCGCACGCGGCATGAACCTGCGCTGGAACGGCACGGAGCCCACCGCGAAGGCAGTACGCGAATGGGCCGACGACGGCAGCTACGACACCACGCTCGAATGGGATCCGAACATCCGCCTGACATACGTCACCGACGCCCACGGCAATGAGACCTGGTACTACTACGACATTCTCGGCTACACGTATCGCATCCGTCACGCCGATGGGCTGTCGGAGTGGTTCTTCCGTGATGCGGCAAAGAACGTCACGCGTCATTTGCATGTCGATGGCAGTTCCGACTATTACACGTACGACGATCGGAGCAATCAGGTTTCACATACACGCGCTGATGGCACAACCGTGCACTTCGCTTACGACGAGCGCGACAATCTGATCAAGATCCGCGATGCCGAGGCCGGCCTGTGGACACGCGGTTACGATCAGAAGGGATACCTCACCGAAGAGACCGATCCGCTGGGCAACACCACGCAGTATGAGAACGATGCAGCGGGCCTGCCGGTGCAGATCACCGATGCGAAGGGCGGCGTCAAGGCGCTGGTCTATACCGCGAGCGGGCAACTGGCCACCTACACCGACTGCTCGGGCAAAACGAGCCGCTGGCACTACGACGAACGCGGCCGTTTGACGAGTTTCACCGATGCTGCAGGCGGTGAAACACGCTATCGCCACGAGGCAGGACAGCTACGCTCGCGTGGGAAAGCGGTCGAGGACGCACGACGCATTACGTGTATGAGCCGGGCAGTTTCGTGCCGCTGGCGCAGGCGAGTCGCGATGGCGCGATCACATTGCACGCACAGTCGGACTACGCGGGACGATACGACATCGATCGGGATCCGCTGTGGGTGGATGTGCCTGAACCACAAGCGTTCGCGGAGATCGGGTATTACCAGTGCGATCATCTGGGCACGCCGCAGGAGATCACGGATAGCCGTGGGGAAATGGCGTGGAGTGCGCAGTATCGGGCGTGGGGCGCGGCCAAGGAAGTCATCAGCGAAGCGGCGCGTCGGGCGGGGATCGTCAATCCGTTGCGCTTCCAAGGGCAGTACGCAGATGATGAGACGGGGCTGCACTACAATCGGCACCGGTATTATGATCCGAGCACGGGACGTTACGTTTCGAAAGATCCCATCGGCTTTGCTGGCGGGATCAACCTCTATCAGTTTGCTAACGCAAATCCGGTGCGATGGAGCGATCCGTTTGGCCTCGCTCCATGTCCCGGTCGTAAAGGGGCATTCCGCCAAGCGAAACGTGATCTGGGGATTCCATTAAGTCAACAACCTGACCGGGTTCTTAACGAGAAAACTGGCCAGATGGGGCAATACAATCAAGTCATGATGACGGGTTCAGACGGGTCGCCGGTGCTCGATAAGAGTAATCAACCGATCTGGACGAAAGAATATCAATTCACCCGCTCTGATGGGAGCGTGGTCTTAGTTCAAGATCATGGTGCTGGCCATTATTATGGTGAGGGAGGGGCGGGCGACCAAGGACCGCACTTCAATGTTCGGCCATGCTCAAATCCTCGCACGGGTAAGGTGCCTGGCACTCAAGCCCACTATCCGTTTTAGGAGTGACAGTGAACCTCGTTGATTTTTCTGGTGCAGAGTTATTGCGTCGAGTCTTTAGCTATAGCCCGACGATAGAGAAGATCGATTTGTTTGACATCTCTTTGAAGAGGGACGGAAAGTTGTTCATGGCGAACTTCGACCTTATTGACCAACTTCCTGATCGCCCTCCCGAAAAATGGAAAAATTTCAATCGGTGTCGCGTAGGGATTCACTGTGCGGTAGTTAGTGAATTGAAAATATCTGGTTGGAATGCACGAAATTTGGCGAGTCTTCACATTGATAAAGCAGAGGACGGATATGACGTTCAATTTTTCGGAGAAGCGGTGCAGATCCATTTTATTTGTCAGTTTATTTCTTTAATTGGCCCGACAGTTTATCTTGATGGAGAATAATTTCCTCGAAGAGTAGGGTACCAGATGAACGAAATGCCGCTCACGCAGCCCTTCGTACTTTTGGTAATGGTATTTCGCCCGTGCTCTATCTGAACGTCTTCTGGGCATGCCGCAGTAGATGCTGGATGAGAAGTGCAGGATCGTTTGGCTGACGCGAATAAAGTGTGAGGCGCACGTAACGCCACGCCTTACGGCAAGACGGACCGCGGTGGAGACGGACCGCGCGATCCGTTTGCGAGGGCAGTACGCAGATGATGAGACAGGGCTGCGCTACAACCGGCATCGGTACTATGATCCGCAGACGGGCGGTTCGTTAGCCGCGATCCAATTGGGTTGCGAGGCGGCATCAACCTCTACACTTATGGGCCCAACCCTATTGAGTGGGTCGATCCGCTCGGACTCGCTGGTAACAGAGCGAATTGCCGAGCCGGAAGTATCTTAGGCGATATGGATGCTTCTGGCGGTAGCCATGCGTATTCGCGCCATGGCGCAGGAACAACAATGTCACAGCAAGAACATCGCGCGAAAACAGGCATACCGCCAGATAATGCATGCCCAAGACGTCCGCGTCCGGTCGATTCAACTCGGTTTCTTAGCAACATTGATCAGTTGGATGCGATCCAGCGTGGTACGACATTGATGAACGTACGTGGGACGAATGTTGAGACGTTGGATATGGGTCGAATAGTTGGGGAAGGCTATAAAGCGGGCGGTGGCTGCCCGACAAGTACGTCAAAAGTCACCGTGGTTCGACGCAATGGGAATATCGTGACGGCATATCCTCAGTTATGACTAAGCAGATTAACTTCAATTATGTTCGTCCTTTGTATTACTTTCTTCTGTCTATGACGGATGAGGAGTTGGACGACTTCTATATCGACTCAGACGCGTCCATGAAGAAGGTCTACGAAGAGGCGAGGGCTGAATTTGACCGCTTTGGGCCGATATCTCGAAAACGTGTACTCGACGCATTGGAGTACGTACTCGCTTCGAATACTTGGCTGAAACACTGGCCGAAAATCATCCCGCAGGAAGTTCCATTAGATGAAGTGACGGATAAGCGGAGGTATGTTCACGATCTCTTTGTATCACTGGCAAGGCGCGAGCCGAGCCTTAATCTTGATACAGATGGCGTTGAAATTATTGACGTAGTTGGGCCAGAAGGATTGGCTCTTAACAAGTAATAAACAAGGGGGCCGCAAGCGGCCTCTTGGTTTATTTGGCGGTTACGGTAAGTCGTCCGTGTTCTATCACGACGATCATCTGGGCACGCCGCAGGAGTTGCTGGATGAGTCCGGGAAGGTGGTTTTGCTGGCGCGGTGTAGGGCGTGGGGCACAAGGAAGCCAACGCCCTACGGCAAGACGGATGCACGAGACACGGACAATGCGATCCGTTACCAAGGGCAGTACGCAGACGATGAATTGGGCCTGCATTCCAATCGGCATCGGTACTATGATCCGCAGACGGGGCGGTTCATCTCGAAATATCCGATTGGTTTGGCGGGTGGGATCAACGTTTATCAATACGCGCCTAACCCGGTTGAGTGGGTTGACCGTTTCGGCCTATCACAGAGTTCGGCGACTGCGGGAAGAAAGCAAACATCCCAAAAGCCGAATCAAAATGCTAAGTGTCCGTGCAGGAAAAAGTGGCAAATGAACCGCTTTGATCGGGTGTGCGCAGGCAATGTGCCAGCCGTTGGTCACGCTAAATATGTATGCGATCCAGCTACAGGTATGTGGTGGTCCGAAGATCAAACCGGACATGGAGCTAGTGCCTGGAAGGTGTAAGACAAAAACGGCGCATGGGTGGCAGATGCTGATGTGTATGGTGACTACATGAGCAAGCACAAGAGTGACGTCGGTAAGAACGTCAACTTTGATTCACTGAAGTGCAAGGATTCAAAATGATCCAGTCTGCTGAAGAATTCATCGCGTTGAGAGGTAGTCTCAACAAAGAAGAATACGACCGAGCAGCAATTGACGAAGCGCCTGTTTCAGTGTGGAAGGATGTCATTGAACCGTTCCCAGACTACAGGAAATGGGTGGCTCATAACAAGACGGTCCCCTTGGAAAGCTTAACGGAGCTTTGCCGGTTTGATTCCGATGTGAGACGCAGTGTCGCGGTTAAGCGAAAGCCCTCTGTGGAGTTATTTGAGCTTCTTGCCCGAGATTTGGATCCAGTAGTACGACAAGGGATTGCATCGAACAAGAAGACGCCAATTTCGATAATTAATAAGCTGGTGCTGGATGAAGATGAGGATGTTTCAAGGGTAGCAAGATACAATTCTGAGAATCGCTAAATAGCAAAGACTCTATCGGCCTTTCTGGTGGAGTCAACCTCTTCCAGTACGCCCTCAACCCGGTGCAGTGGATCGATCCGCTTGGGCTGGCTCGTATTTTTTCGAATGCGCCATACCACGGAAAAACCGATAACGCTGAAAGCAAAGCACCAAGTAACGGGCAAGCTGCACCTGATAACTCAGTGCCGGTCAAAGACACAACGCCTAGACGTGCGGGTGTCGGCGCAGACAACGAAGAATTCGTCGTGCTAGATAGAACCAGAACACATCCTAACGGCGACGAAGAGTTGCACGGACATGTTCGTTGCTAGTGCGATTCGCCAACGATCAGCAATCTGCGCTGCGGAAAGTCGGAAAGGTTACGAGCAAGGGAAAAATAAAATGAGCGAATACAGTAAGCAAAAACTTGAGGATCAGTTAAAGGCTAACGATAAGGATGTCGTTATCAACGCGTTGATGTATTTGTGTTTCAACATTGAAGATCCGAAGTGGATCCAAGACAGATGTATTGAAGCAATTGAAAGCGGAAAGGATGAGGACGTGAGGGGGCTGGGTATAACTTGTCTTGGTCACGTGGCCAGAATGCACTTGAAAATCAATCGGGACAAAGTGCTGCCGGTTCTGGAAAAGTGCCTTAAAGATCCTACGTTGTCTGGAAGAGCCGAAGACGCTCTTCAAGACATTGAGATGTTTATTAAGTAAAAATGAAGGGCCGTTAACACGGCCCTTCGTGCATTTATTCCCGCCGCAACCCATCCGCCACCCTCTCCGCGATCATAATCGTCGGCACATTCGTATTCGCGCACGGAATCGACGGCATCAGCGAAGCATCGCAGACGTGGAGATTTTCAACGCCATACACTGCACCACGCGCATCCGTCACTGCGAGCGGATCGTTAGCCGCACCCATGCGGCAAGTCCCCGACGGATGCCACGTCCCGCCCACCGAGCGCTTCACGAAATCCGTCATCGCGAGGTCATCGGCGAGCAACTCATCGATGGTCACGCCCTGCGTCACCACGCCTTTAACAAGGGCAGCACGCAACGGCCCGGCGATGTCAAGAAGCCCGCTCAACGCACCGCGCTGCATCGCATTCCACATACCCGGCACCGCCACCGCCGCCACACGCGGCGAATAGCTCGACGGAAAGATCGTCCCGCGATGCGCATCCATCGAAGGCGAAGCAAGCGTGGCCGCACCGAAGCGCAACGCAAGTTTGATCCGTTCGAGATCGCGCGAATCGGAGAGCATCGCGAAGTCAACGTTCGGCTCATCCGATGCATGCGCCGTTGCCAACGTCACCCGTCCACGCGAATACGACTTGTTGACCCAAAAGAAAATGGTCCCGAGCCGATAACCCACCGAATGCCAGCCCGAACGCGAGAGAATCGCACCGTGCATATCGCCAGGCGCGATACCCGGCAGTCCCGACGAAAATCGCACGATCGCCTGTTCATGATGCTCGTCACGAAACGGCGTGCGCGCACCGGGCGGCAGAAACGCCGACACGGCAATCGACGGATGTTCCATCAAATTGCGCCCCACGCCCGCACGATCCGCACGTACTTCGATACCAAGCGCCTTCAGATCATCCGCAGGCCCGATACCGCTACGCAGCAGCAACGCCGCGCTATGAATCGCTCCAGCGGAAACGACCACACGCCGCGCCATTACATCGTCATGCGAACCATCTGCGCGATGCACACGTGCGCCAGTCGCACGCACGCCATCGAACAGGATACGTTCGACGGTTTCATCCGTGCGTATTGCAAGATTCGGCCGGGCGCGCACCGCATCATCGAGATAACAGACGGATGTCGGAATGCGTTCACCCTTGGCACTCAACGAAAGCGAACCAATGAACGTGCCATCTTCCCAAGGACCATTTTGATCCTCATGCAACTCATGTCCACTCTCACGCATGGCGCCCAGCACCGCCCGCACGAACGGCGAAACACGCGCCCACGGCGTGCGTTGAATGCGCAAAGGCCCGCCATCGCCATGTAATGGCCCGCTGAAATCGCTATCGGTTTCCAGCTTGATGAACCACGGCAGACACGTGCGCCAGTTCCATCCTTCTGCACCCAGCGCTTCCCATTCGTCGTAATCCGCGGGCGCGCCGCGATTGGCCATCAGCGCATTGATCGCAGAACCGCCGCCCAGAATGCGCGCCTGCTCATAACGACGCATTGGCGCAATGGCACCCATCCGCGCTTTGAGTTGCTGCCAGATATTGCGCGTGTCGAGATAGGCGCGGCCGGGATAACGGCTGCGCACAGCATCGGGCATGGAGTGCGAGGAGATATCGCGGCCCGCTTCGATCAGGCACACGTTCGCGTTCGGATCTTCGGACAGGCGCGCGGCCAGCACGCAGCCCGCCGAGCCGCCGCCCAGTATGAGAGTGTCGATCACGTCTCAAAGACAAGCGCTTATTGCATGAACTTGAGCCAGCGCGCTTTCGCCTGAATGCCCGGCTCCGACGCCCACCATTCCTCGTCCATCAGTGCTTGCTTTGCAGCGTTCGCAGGCGAACTCGGCAACTCACTCGCCCGTTGCGCGGTGATCTTGCCCGTCTTGAACGCAGCCGGATTGCCCGGACCGTAATCGATATAAAGCGGCAGATTCGCCTGCAATTCCGGCGACAACGCGACGTTGAGGAAGCGCACGGCATCGCTCAGATTCGGCGCGTTCTTCAGAATGCACAACTGCGTGTTCTGCAGAATGCCGTCGTTATACGTGAAGGCGACATCGGGATTGTCCTTCATCACGGCGCTGGCGCGGCCGTTCCAGATCATCGTCATGTCCACTTCGCCGTCGTGCAGCAATTGCGCGGACTGACCGCCCGAGGTCCACCACACGGTGACATCCGGCTTGATCTGTTCGAGCTTCTTGAACGCGCGGTCCACATCGAGCGGATAGAGTTTGTCGCGCGGCACGCCGTCCGCGAGCAACGCGGCTTCGAGCACGGTTTGCGGGTCGTTGCGCAGCGCGCGCGTGCCGGGGAAGTTCTTCACATCCCAGAAGTCTTTCCAGCTTTGCGGCACTTTCTTGAGCGTCTTCTTGTTGTAGCCGATGACGGTCGAATAGAACTCATAGGCCACGGAATAAGGCGTGCGGTATTTCTCCGGCACGGCGGCGGCATTCGGGATCTTCGAGAAATCGAGCTTCTCAAGCAGGCCTTCGCGTCCGCCGCGCAGACAATTGGAAGTCGGCGTATCCACCACGTCCCAGATGGGCTTGCCGGTGGCGGCCTGCGCCTTGATCTGCGGCCATGCATCCGGAATGCTGTCCTGATTGATGGTGATGCCCAGTTCCTTCGCGGCAGGATCGAGAATGGCCTTGGTCTGCGCTTCCTGATACGCGCCGCCCTGCGACACGAACGTGATCTTGCCAGCGGCGAAAGCGGAAGCGGGCGCGGTGGCGGCGAACGCGGCGCCGAGCATCAATGTCATGGCCAGCGGGCGCATGTTGGCGCCAAGACAGCGGAATCCTGCAAATTTAATCACGGCGTTTCCTCGACAGGGATTGAAGCGCTGAATGAACCTCTGATCTTTTCGCCGCGCCGTTTCTGACGCATTGCACGATGACGCGAAACGGCGCGGCCTGTCAGAAAATATATTGAGTCAAATAGCCCGGAGCAACGCCGGAATTGTTTGAGCCGCCATGACCTGAGGTTATGTCTTCATCCTCAGAAGATCACGTAGACCTTGCGCATGGTCTCGATCACTTCCCAGGTGCCTTCCGTGTTCGCCGCGAAGAACAGCGTGTCGCCGCCGGTGAAGTGGATGGTGTCCTCGCCATCGGGCGTGAAGCGTCCGTGGCCCGCCAGAAAATGCATGACTTCGGCTTCTTTCACGGAACGGCGATAGGTGCCGGGCGTGCATTCGAACACGCCCGTGTCGATCTTCTCGCTGCCCGGAATCACGCGCTGCACGCCGGACACCTGAATGGGCGTCGTGCCCGGAAGACCTGCCGTGCCCCAGTCTTCGAGGCCTTCGAGCGCGATGCTTTGCTTGATCTGCTGCACTTTCATCGAAACGTTTCCAGATAGAGAGAGTTTTATTGCGCGATGGGAATGCGCCGTTCGATCTTGCCCAACCGCACGACCGTGACGCCCGGCCGCAATTGCCTGAGCGAGGGCATGACGAGCATGCAATCGTCGTAAGGCGTGCGCACAGGCTCGCCGTTCGACCAGCCTATCGTGCTGCCTGCCTTGGCAAAGACTTCGAGGCCGGTGTAATCGTCGGTGAAACGGAAATCCATGCTCGGCGCGACTACGGGTTGCGTCACGCGCACGATCAGCATTTCTTCGGGCAAGGGCTGGAACCAGTCGTCGGGCAACGCGTTTTTTTCGATGACGCCGGAGAGCACGAGAAAGCGCGCCGTCACATCGCGCGCGACTTTCAGGGCGCTCGCTTCCCAGTGCTGTCCGCATTCGATGAGCAACGCATTCTTCGCGCTCGATGCATCGCCGAAACCTTCGTAATCGCGCATGCGCTGGCCTTCGGGATGGCCTTCGTCGCAGATCACGGTGGCGGGCGTGCCGAGCCGCGCCGACAATTCGATGCCTTTGTCCAGCGGTCCGGCCACGATCAAAGGCCGGCTTTTCTCATGCATCGAATGCAGATCGAGCAGCATATCCACTGTATCAATGACAGGACGCATGGCACGCGCGCGGCGCAGTTCGCTCGAATCGAGCGATGCATCGTCGAGCTTCTGCGCGGTCCACACGCGGTTGAAGTCCTGATCGACGAAGCGCGAG
Source organism: Caballeronia sp. A2-2 (assembly GCF_057612605.2). NCBI lineage: Bacteria > Pseudomonadati > Pseudomonadota > Betaproteobacteria > Burkholderiales > Burkholderiaceae > Caballeronia > Caballeronia sp. A2-2. The sequence goes on from NZ_JBVFIR010000004.1 coordinate 163,629, forward strand.
GCATCGGGTTTAGCGGGATCGAAGCGCGCGTAGGCGTCCACGTTGGCGAAGGCGAGCGTGAGCTTGCCGCGCGTGGGACGCACGTTCGCGCGCAGCAACGCATCGACGACAATCGCGCCGCAGACTTCGTTGCCGTGCGTGAGCGCATTAATCATCACGTGCGGGCCGTCGATACCCGAATCGAACGTATGCACGTACGGAACGCCCGCGTTGCCGCTTGCATGCACGGCGATATCGGGAAACTCCAACTCGATGGGATAAGCCGCCGCGTTCATTCCAGACCGCCCTGACAGAGATATTTGATCGACAGGTAATCGTCGAGGCCGTACTTCGAGCCTTCGCGGCCATAGCCCGATTCCTTCACGCCGCCAAACGGCGCGGCTTCGCTGGCAAGCGCGCCTTCGTTGATGCCGACGATGCCCGCCTCAAGCGCCCGCGACACACGATCGATGCGCCTCACGTCCTGGCTATAGAAGTACGACGCCAGCCCGAACGGCGTGTCGTTGGCTGCGCGAATGCCTTCGGCTTCGTCATCGAAGCGAAACAGCGGCACGACCGGGCCGAAGGTTTCCTCGCAGCTCAATTGCATCTCGGGCGTGGCGTCGGCGAGCACGGTCGGCGCGTAGTAGTTCGGGCCGAGGTTGGTCAGGCGCTTGCCGCCTGCCAGCGCCCGTGCGCCGCGCGCGATGGCGTCATCCACATGGCGCTCGATCTTCTCCACGGCGCGCGCGTTGATCATGGGGCCGATCTGCGCGTCGGCGTCGGTGGCGGGTGCGACCTTCAAAACCGCGACGCGCTTGGCGAGCTTGTCCGCGAACGCTTCGTAGACTGACGACTGCACGAACACGCGATTCGGACACACGCAGGTCTGCCCGCCGTTGCGGAACTTCGCGGCCATCAGACCGGCGACGGCGGCATCGAGATCGGCGTCGTCGAACACGATGAACGGCGCGTTGCCGCCGAGTTCGAGCGAGAGCTTCTTGAGCGTGCGCGCCGATTCGCGCGCCAGATGCTTGCCCACGGGCGTCGAACCGGTGAAGGTGATCTTGCGCACGCGCGCATCTTCGAGCCAGTCCGCCACCGCGCTCACGCCGTTCTCGCGCGACGCAGCGATCAGATTCAGCACGCCCGCCGGCACGCCCGCTTCATGCGCGAGCATGACGAGCGCCAGCGCCGTGAGCGGCGTGTCTTCCGCAGGCTTGCCGACCACCGTGCAGCCCGCCGCGAGCGCGGGCGCGATCTTGCGCGCGATCATCGCCAGCGGAAAATTCCACGGCGTGATGGCCGCGACAATGCCGATCGGCTCCTTCACGGCGCTCATGCGCTTGCCGCGCTGCTGCTGCGGAATGATGTCGCCGTAGATGCGCGTGGCCTCGTCCGCGAACCACGCGACATAGGACGCGCCGTACATGACTTCGCCACGGCCTTCCGCGAGCGGCTTGCCTTGTTCGAGCGAGATCAGGCTGCCGAGCGCATCCGCGTTCTCGACGATGAGCGCATGCCAGCGATGCAGCACCGCCGCGCGATCCTTCGGCAAGGCATCGCGCCAGGCGGGGAAGGCGCGGGCGGCGGCGTCGGTGGCGGCGCGGGCATCGGCGGGGCCGCTGTCGGCCACTTGCGAGATGGTTTCGCCGGTCGCCGGATCGGTCACGGCAAAGCGTTTGCCGCTCGCCGCCGCGACCCATTTTCCGTCGATGAAATTGTCCGCGCGAATGAGATCGGCGAGGGTGTGTTTTTCAGCCATGATCGTCTCCTTCGATGTTCAGGCAAGCCGCTGCGCAATCGCCGCGCCGACTTCCGTCGTGCTCGCGCGTCCGCCGAGATCGCCGGTATGCGGGCCATCCTTGAGCACGTCGGTGATTGCCGCGAGGATCGCGTCGTGCGCGTCTTGTTCGCCCAGGAATTCGAGCATCATCGCGGCGGACCAGATCATCGCAATCGGATTCGCAATGCCCTTGCCCGCGATATCCGGCGCGGAACCGTGAACCGGTTCGAACAACGAAGGAAACGTGCACTCAGGATTCATGTTCGCTGACGGCGCAATGCCAATCGTGCCCGTACATGCAGGCCCGAGGTCCGAAAGAATATCGCCGAACAAGTTGGTGGCAACGACGACATCGAACAGATCGGGACGCAGCACGAAGCGCGCGCACAGAATGTCGATATGCTGCTTATCCCATTTGATCTCCGGATACTGCTCCGCCATTTCCGCCGCGCGTGCATCCCACCACGGCATGCTGATGGAAATGCCGTTGCTCTTGGTCGCGACCGTGAGCTTCTTCTCACGGCGTTGCGCCAGTTCGAACGCGAACTTGAGCACACGTTCCGCGCCCTTGCGCGTGAAGATGGAAGTCTGCGTGACGAACTCGCGGTCGGTGCCTTCGAACATCGCGCCGCCGATTGCGGAGTATTCGCCTTCGGTGTTCTCGCGCACGATCATGAAGTCGATGTCGCCCGCTTTTCGGTTCGCGAGCGGCGAGGGCACGCCTTCGAACAGACGCGCGGGACGCAAGTTGATGTATTGATCGAACTCGCGCCGGAACTTGAGCAACGAGCCCCACAGCGAGATATGGTCCGGCACCTTCTCCGGCCAGCCGACCGCGCCGAACAGAATGGCATCGCAACGGGTGAGTTGCGCTTTCCAGTCGTCGGGCATCATCTGCCCATGCGCCAGGTAGTAATCGCAGCTCGCCCAGTCGATATGCTCGTATTCCAGTTCAATGCCAAAGCGCTTGCTGACGGCATCGAGCGCGCGCACGGCTTCGGGCATCACTTCGACGCCGATGCCATCTCCCGGAATCACGGCGATACGATAAGTGCGAGACATGAATCACTCCAATATGGTTGAGCCGAAAGGAACGGGCGCGCAAGAACGCATGCCCGCATTCCTGCGAGCATGACCGACAAAAAACGAGGCGCGCGCCTCAATGATGGTGCTGCGAAAACAGCGTTTCGAGCGGATAGCTCGTCTTGACGAACGACGTCTTGATGATGACGTAGCTGAAGTATTTCTCGATGCCGATGCCCTGTTCGAGCAAGCCCTCGACGATGCTTTGATAATGGCTGACGCTGCGCGTGACGAACTTGAGCAGATAGTCGTAACCGCCGCTCGCGAGATGACACTCGACGATCTCGTCCACGTCCTTCACTGCATTCACGAACTTGATGAAGTCCTCGCGGCGATGATCCGCGAGCGTGACTTCGGTGAAGACCACCTGCACATCGCCGAGTTTTTCCAGCGCGATCTGCGCGCCGTAGCCCACGATATAACCCGCCTTTTCCAGACGCTTCACGCGGATCAGGCAAGGACTCGGCGACAGGCCGACCGCATCCGCAAGCTCGACGTTGGTGATCCGCCCGCGCTTTTGCAACTGCGCGAGAATGCGCAGATCGATACGGTCCAGCTTGGCGTCGGTGCTCATCACGGGTGGGTCGGTCTCGCATGTCGGCCATGTCGGCGGTCGATCGATGTTATCACGCAGCCGCGCGTGAACTTAATGCGTGAGTGTCTTTCAATGCGGCGCGCACGTCGCTTTGAGCGAGCACATCGTCGAGCGTTTTCTTCAGGCGCTCGAACATGAGTTCGAAGTTCGCTTCCGTGTAGCACAACGCGGGCGCGAAGCCGAGAATGTTGTCGCCGAACGCGCGGAACACGAGGCCGTTCTGATAAGCCGCCGTGGCAATTCGGTCCGGCAGTTTGAGCGATGCATCGAAGCCCTGCTTGCTCGCCTTGTCCGACACGAGTTCCAGCGCGCCCAGCAAACCGCGATGCCGCGAATCGCCCACGAGCGGATGCGCGAGCAGCGCATCGAGCCCATCGGCGAATTGCTGCGCGCGCGCCTGACCGTTCGCCAGCAGCCCGCCTTCGTGATAGAGCCGCATGACTTCGAGGCCGATCGCCGCGCTCACCGGATGCGCCGAATACGTGTGACCGTGACCGATGGGCGCGGCTACATCGCCGCCATCCGCGATGCCTTGATAAACGGCATCGGACATGAGCACCGCGCCCATGGGCGCGTAACCGGCGGTGAGGCCCTTGGCGACCGTCATCAGGTCCGGTTCCACGCCTTCGCCTTCGCACGCGAACAGCGGGCCGGTGCGGCCGAAACCGGTGATGACTTCATCCGCGACGAACAGGATATCGAGCGCGCGGCAGGCATCGCGCATGGCCTTGAGCCAGCCTTTCGGCGGCACGATCACGCCGCCCGAACCTTGAATCGGCTCGCAGAAGAACGCGGCGACGTTTTCCGCGCCGAGTTCTTCGACCTTCGCTTTGAGCGCGGCGACGGACGCGGCGATCAGCGCGGCGTCATCGGCGAACGTGTTGCGATATGCATAAGGCGACGGAATGTGATGCTGCGTCGGCAGCGGCAGATCGAAGTTGCGATGAAACGCGGGCAGCGCCGTCATGCCCGCACCGACCGACGACGAGCCGTGATAGCCGCGTTGCAGCGCGATGAAATGCTTCTTCGACGGACGGCCCGTGGCGTTGTAGTAATGCGTGATGAAGCGCAGCGCGGAATCGACCGCATCCGAGCCGCCGAGCGTGAAGTACACGTGCTGAAGCGATGCCGGCGCGCGTTCCACGAGCTTCGCCGCCAGTTCGATGGCGGGCTCCGAGCCGAAGTGGAAGTAGCCGGTGGCGTAGGGCAGCTTCGCCATTTGCTTGGCGGCGGCCTCCACGATGCTCGCGTGACCGTAGCCGGTGTTCACGCACCAGAGGCCGGAGAACGCGTCGAGCAGTTCGTGGCCTTCGATATCGCGCAGGAACACGCCATCGGCGGAATCGAGCACGGTGACGCCACGCGCTTCGTGCGCGCGATAGCTGACGACGGGGTGAATCAGATGCTGGCGGTCGGATTCAATGAGCGACTGGATCGACGGATTCGGCATGGTGCGGCTCTCGGTTCGGAAAGGGGGCGTTGACCCTGTCCATACTACGGTCGAGCCACGCGCGATGCATCGCCTTCAAAAATCCTGAAAGGTGAAAATACAGCGTTTTGCGGGGGTCGCGCAGCATTTTGTGCTGTGCTCAGTAACCCCGCGTCCGGTCGATGACACCGGTCATCGGCTCGCCCGCCCGATGCCGCCGCAGATTGTCCAGCACCACGTCCACCGCGGTTTCCGGGCGCGTGGCGCTGGCGATATGCGGCGTCAACCGCACCCGCGGATGCGTCCAGAACGCATGCGTGGGCGGCAGCGGTTCGGGGTCGGTCACATCGAGAATGGCGGCGTGGAGCTGGCCGCTGTCGAGCGCACCGAGCAGGTCTTGCTGGACGAGTTGCGGCCCGCGTCCCACGTTGATGAGCGATGCGCCCTGCGGCAATGTATCGAAAACGCGTTTGTTCAGCAGGCCGCGCGTGGCGTCCGTCAGCGGCAGCAGGCAGACGAGAATATCGGTGCGCGCGAGGAAGGCATCGAGCGAATCCGCGCCTGCGTAGCATGCGATGCCTTCGAGTTCATGCGGCGAACGGCTCCATCCCGCGCACGCGAAGCCGAACGAACGCAGTGTTTTAAGCACCGCCGTGCCGAGCATGCCCAGCCCCAGCACGCCGACGCGCCGCGTCGATGCCGCGCGCACCGGCATTTCGCGCCACACGCGTTCGCGTTGCTGCGCGACGTAATCGAAGATGTCGCGATGCAGCGTGAGCACTGCCTGCGTGACGTATTCCACCATCCCCTCGACGATGCCCGGCTCCGTCATGCGCACCACGGCGACATGCGGCGGCACGCCCGACAAATCGAACTGGTCGATGCCCGCGCCCACCGAGAAAATCACTTCGAGATTCGGGAATGTTTGCATGACGTCGGCGGGCGGCTGCCAGGCGGCGAGATAGCGCACGGTGGCGGCATCGCCGATATCGGGCCATACGCGAAAGTCCAGTTCGGGCGCTTTTTGCGCGATCCATTGCGCCCATTGGCGGCCGCGTTCGGGATCGGCTTTGTAGAGGAGCGTCATGACGTCAGCCCATGGCCTGATTGATGATGGCGTATTGCGCGATGTCGGCATCGCGCGGCGGCGTGCCATTGCGCGCCATGCGGATCGACGTATCCACCTTCCTGAGCCCGATGCCTTCGAGCCACGGCGACAACCCGCTTTCGTGCGGCGTGTCGATGCGCGTGAAGCGGCCTTCGTTGGCATCGAGCCAGTGCGCGACGAGAGCCTTGGCGCGGTGATTGTTCGGATCGTTCAAGGTCGAGGCGACGACCGGGCCGATGGCGTGACCGCGTCCGAATTCGCGCATGAGCGCGAAGCCGAGCACCTCGCCCTTGCGTTCGATCACGACGCCCGGCGCGACGTTCATCAACGCGGGCAAAAGTGCGGCACGGTCGAAGCCGCAAGCGCGTGAGGCGAGGGCGACGAGCGCGGGTTTGTCGGCGTGGGTGATCGGGCGGATGTTTTCATCGGCGGCGAGTTCGATGTTCGGCACCACGAAATCCGCCGATTGATGCTGATACAGCGTGCCCGAACGTTCGAAGCCAAGCTTGGCGTAAAGCGGCTCGCCAGCGGGCGTGGCGTGCAGCATGGTGATGCGATCGCCGAGCGCTTCCAGCAGCATCTCCATCAACTTGCGGCCGATGCCGAAGCCCTGACGATCCGGCGCGACGATCACCATGCCGAGCGAACCGCCGCGCTCACCGTACTTCCAGCACAGCGCCGTGCCGACGATACGCTCGCCATCCTGCGCGATGAAACCTGTTCCGGCGGCGAGCACGAAACGCCAGTCGTCGGCGCGATGCGGCCATTTGACTTCGACCGATAGCGCGTGAGCGAAGGGGATGTCGGCGGGGGTGAAAGAGCGGTAGGCAATGGGCACGGCGGGCTCCGTGGAGGGAAACCGGGGTACTTTGGCATGGTGGGGCTGCGCGTGGCTAGGATGATCCTGCTGTGCAACGGCACATGGACCGCAACGGATTTTTGACCAGCTATCATCCGGGAAAACCCGCATCTTCCGCACACCGGCGATCCCGGCATGCGAAAGCGGCGCGTCTCTCAATCCCTGACCGAAACCCGCCAAAAGCCCGTTTCCGTCATCGACCGGATGACTTATGTTTGCGATCGCCTTTCAGCGAGCGGCCGACCGTCTGCTCGTCGTTGATCCCGGACTGACCCGCTTCGTCACCGCCTTGCGCGCGACGCTGGCGACGTTGCTCACCGCGATTTTCTCCATCCACGCCGCGTCTTTTGTTGGCGCACCGCTGGTTTCCGCAGGCCTTGGCGTGCTGTTCGGCATGATCGCACCGCTCTTCCTGCGTGATGCCACCGCGCGCGGCTGGCGCGTCTCGCTGCTCTCCATGTATCTCGTCGCCGTGCTGAGTTTCGGCGCGGCCTCCGCGCTCGAAGCCACGCCGCTCGCTGCCGATATCGCGTTCATCGCATTGCTGTTCGCGGGCATGCTCGTGCAGGCATGCGGGCCGCGTTTGCTCGGCTGCGCGCTCGTCGGGCTCGTCGCGTTTTATCTCGGGCTTTATCTGCATCAGACGCAAGCCGACGCGACATTTACGCTCGTGCTGTCGCTCATCGGGCCGTGCGTGGTGGCAAGCGTTGGACGATGGATCGTGCCGCCACGCCGCCGCGCCGCGCTTCGACTGGCGACGCGCACCGTCGTCCTGCGCGCGCTCGACGTGCTGCGTCCGACACGGCACACGCACGCCGCGCTGTCATCCATGAACGAAGCAGCAATGGCGTTCGAGGATCGTCTGGCGCTGCTCGGTCCCGAAACCGCCGCCGAACTGCGGACCGCGCTGATCGAACTGGAAGTCGCGGCAGGACAATATGTATTCGATGAAACCGATCGCCCCGCACGCGAAGCGGCCTTTCGCGAATGCATTGCGCGGCTCGAAGCGCTGGCTGCATCGGGGCTGCATGGCGATGCGCCTTCGCATGCAAGCGCAGTCGCATTGCGCCAGAACCTCACATGGCTTCCGGCCACACGCGTGGCTGTCGCTGCATTGCTCGCCATGTTCGCAGGGCAACTCATTTCTTCGGAGCGCTGGTTCTGGGCGGTCATCACGACCTTCGTGGTATTTCTCGGCACGCGTTCAGTGGGCGACACGCTGTATCGCGCGTTGCAGCGCACCTGCGGGACGTTTGCAGGCGCGCTCGTCAGCACGTTGCTTGTGGCGGGCCTCGGGCATGCGCCCGCCGTGCTCAGCATCGCGATGCTGCTGTGCGTGTTCGGATGGGCGTACTTCGTCATGAACGCCTACGGACAGGGCGTATTTTTCGTCACCGTGCTCGTGGGGCTTGTGTACGGCGCGCTCGGCCATGCGGTGCAGCCGCTGGTGGAACTGCGTATCGAGGAAGTGGCGATCGGTTGCGTGGCAGCGGCGCTTGCGGCGTGCATCATTCGTCCGCTCGATACGACGCGCCATGTGGAAGCACGCTTCGTCGCCGTGCTGGATGCATTGATCGCCGGCGTGAACGCGGCATCGTCCGATGCGAACGCGGGCCTCGCCATGCGCACGCTCGACCGTCAATGGCACGACTTCAGAATCGCGCTCAGACCGCAGCGCATGTTCATGTGGGAGCCGCGCTACGAACGTGTGGCGGGCGCGTTGCAGTGCTGCGTGCATCACGTTCGGATGATGCTCGCGGGGCAGGCTCCGGTGGATCACGCATCTTCAGTGATCGATGGCCTCGAAGCGATCCGCGCGCGCTACACGCAAGCGCGTGCGCCTGAAATCGCGATGGGTTCTACAGCACTCGAAGGCGCTGTCGCATTACTCGCGCAACGCCTGAGCGAGCCGAACCCCGCACGCACGATCACGCGTTTCTGGCGCACCCACGCAGTAGCCAAATAAACGCACTTCGATGGTGCGCGCATGCGCCCGCAGCTTGCGTCGCACGCGCTGTCATCGTGCATGAAAAGCGTGAACCCACGGCGCAACAGGCTTGGCATGCAATTCGCATAAAGAGGAAAAGGAGCCGGTGCAGCATCCCGGTTTGGTGGTCACAATCTGGCAAATGGATGACTAGGGTTCCGGTCCGTATCGATGCACACCGCACGATGCGCGACGCTGGTCCGAGAGTTGTCGACCTCGTACGAGGTTACACGGCGGGATAAAAGCCCGGGAGAGAACGCGATGCGTCGCGCCGCTCCTGCCGTCGATAACCTTAACCGCGAGGTCTCCCTCATGCGCGTCCGTCTCTTCGCCGCCGCTGCCGTCGCTCTCTCCCTCTGCTTTTCCACGCCTGCATTTGCTCAAGCCCGCAAGGACTTCAAGGTCTGCTGGACCATCTACGCGGGCTGGATGCCGTGGGGTTATGCCAAGACTCAGGGCATCATGACCAAATGGGCGAAGAAGTACGGCATCAATGTCGATGTCGTGCAGCTCAACGATTACATCGAATCGATCAACCAGTACACGGCCGGCAAGTTCGACGGCTGCGCCATGACCAATATGGACGCGCTCACCATTCCGGCCACCGGCGGCGTGGACAGCACGGCGCTTATCGTCAGCGATTATTCCAATGGCAACGATGGCGTGCTCATCAAGGGCACGGGCAAGAAAGTGGCTGATCTGAAGGGTCAGCCCGTCAATCTCGTGGAGCTTTCCGTGTCGCACTATCTGCTGGCGCGTGCGCTGGAATCCGCGGGCATGAGCGAGCGCGACATCAAGACCGTGAATACTTCGGATGCCGATATATCCGGCGCGTTCGCCACCGCCGATGTCCACAACGCCGTGACATGGAACCCGATGCTGGCCGACCTCAAGGCCAAGCCCAACGTCAGCGAAGTCTTCGATTCGAGCCGCATTCCCGGCGAAATCATGGACATGATGGTGGTGAACACGAAGACGCTGCACGACAACCCGGCACTCGGCAAGGCGCTCACCGGGGCATGGTTCGAAATCGTGCAACTGATGCACGCGACGACACCCGCCAGCGATGACGCGCTTACCTCGATGGCGAAGGCCTCCGGCACCGACCTCGCAGGCTACCGCGCGCAACTCGCGACCACCGCGCTGTTCTACACGCCGCAACAAGCACTCGATTTCGCGACCAGCCCGAACATGCCGAAGATCATGACGCGCGTGGCGCAGTTCTCGTTCGATCACGGTTTGCTCGGCAAGGGTGCGCCGGATGCGGGCGCGGTCGGCATGGCGTTCGATCATGACGTGGTCGTCGGCAGCAAGGGCAACCTCAAGCTGCGTTTCGATCCGACCTACGTGCGCATGGCCGCGCAAGGCAAGCTGTGATCGCGCCACTCAAGACGTACTGAAACGAGGAAACGCGCCATGCGGCTCATCAACCGTCATCCCGGACGCACGGGCAGTCTCATGCTGTTGCTGCTGCCGTTCATCGTGCTGATCGCGGTGTACTTCACCGGTTCGGCGCTGCGTTTGCAGGCCAATCCCGACGACAAGGTATTGCCCGGCGCCGTGCAGATGAAGGACGCGCTGCATGAATACGCCTTCAGCGAGGACAAGCGCACGGGCGAATACCTCATGCTCGACGACACCATTTCAAGCCTCAGGCGTCTGGTCATCGGCTTGGTAGTGAGCGCCGCGCTCGCGTTGCTGTTCGGCATCGTGACGGGCAGCATTCCGCTCGTGACGGCCACGCTCTCGCCGTTCATCACCGTGATATCGATGATTCCGCCGCTCGCCGTGCTGCCGATTCTATTCATCGTGTTCGGTCTCGATGAACTGTCGAAGGTCGTGCTGATCGTGATCGGCATCACGCCGATGATGATTCGCGATCTTCAGCAGCGCACACGCGAGATTCCCGAGGAATTGTGGGTGAAGGCGCAGACCTTGGGCGCATCGAGTTGGACGCTGATTCTGCGCGTGATCGTGCCGCAATTGCTGCCGCGTTTGTTGATCGCGTTGCGGCTTGCGCTGTGTTCCGCGTGGCTCTTTCTTATCGCAGCGGAAGCGATCGCATCGACGGACGGATTGGGCTATCGCATCTTTCTCGTGCGGCGCTATCTTGCAATGAACGTGATCCTGCCTTACGTCGCGTGGATCACGCTGCTCGCGTGGCTCATCGACGAAGGCTTGCGGCAACTGACGCGGCGCGCGTTCCCGTGGTACGACGGAGGCCGCGCATGATCGAGATCCGCAATCTATGGAAGCAATACGGCGATCAGGTCGTGCTCGAACGGCTCAACTTGCATGTGCAGGAAGGCGAGTTCTGTTCGATGGTCGGTGCATCCGGCTGCGGCAAATCCACCTTTCTGCGCATGCTGCTCGGTCAGGAGCGTCCGACGCGCGGCCACATTCTTTTGGATGGCGAACCATTGCCCGCCGAACCAAATGCGCATCGCGGCGTGGTGTTTCAGCGCTATTCGGTGTTTCCGCATCTGACCGTGCTACGCAACGTGATGCTCGGCCTCGAACTGCCGCATGCGCGTTTCACGGGGCGGTTGTTCGGTGCGCGCGAGCGTCTGGCGCGCGATGAAGCCATGGCCATGCTTGCGCGCGTCGGCTTGACGGATTCGCTCGACAAGTACCCGCATCAGCTATCGGGCGGCATGCAGCAGCGGCTCGCGCTTGCGCAGGCGCTGGTGATGAAGCCGCGCGTGCTCTTGCTCGACGAGCCGTTCGGCGCGCTCGATCCCGGCATTCGCCGCGACATGCACGAACTGCTGACTGCGCTGTGGCGCGAGGCGAAGCTCACGGTGTTCATGGTCACGCATGATCTGAAGGAAGGCTTCACGCTCGGCAGCCGCGTGCTGGTGTTCGATAAGGTGCGAATCGATCCGCACGCGCCGCAGGCTTACGGTGCGCGCATTACCTACGACATTCCGCTCGACCGCAACGGTACGCGCGATGCAAACACGGATACCGCAATTCCGCCTTTGCTCGCGGTGCCTGCTTGATATCAAAACGAGAACGCATATGGACAACATCCTGCTTGAAGAAACCGTGCCCGGAGGCGGGCATGCATCGCTGATCGTGAAGCGCGGGCAACTGCTGCGCATCACGGATACGCAAGGCGGCGCGAACGTCGCCATGCTCATGTTCAATGCCGATGAAAAGAGCGAACGCCTCAACTTGCCCGATACGCTCAAATGCCAGCACACGGCGAAGCTCACGCAAGGGCATTGTCTGTACTCGGACATGGGGCGCGTGCTGGCTGCCATCGTCGCGGATGCGTGCGGCTGGCATGACAGCATCGCGGGTGTATCGAATGCAGAGGAAGTGCGCGAGAAATATGGCGAAGGACGCTATCAGGAATTACGCAACGCGTTCTATCGCAATGGCACGGATAACCTGCTCGTCGAACTCGGCAAGTGGGGACTCGGCATGGCCGATCTCGTGATGACCCTCAATCTCTTTAGCCGCGTGGATGTGAAGGATTCGGGCGCGCTGGATTTCGTCGCGAACAATTCGAAGCCCGGCGATTACATCGAACTCTATGCGCCGATGAATACGCTCGTCGTGCTGACCGCCATTCAACATCCGCTCGACCCGCAGCCGCGTTATGCGCCCAAAAGCGTGAAGCTCGCGTTGCGCGCCGCCGATCCTCAGGTAGCCGAAATATGTCGAACATCGCGTGAAGAAAACGCGCGCGGGTTCATCAATACCGAACGATTCTTTCTCTGAGCGGGAGACACGACATGACGACAAGCACGCGCGATCCCGCCAATGCCATTTCCCGCGAAACGCTGCCCGCAGGCGAACCGTGGCTCAAGGAACTGAAGGCAGGGCAGACCTTGCGTATTCGCGATGTCGAAGGCAATCAGGCCATCGACACACTGTTCTATAGCCTCGCCGACCCACGTGAACGTTACGACGCGCAACGCACTTTACGCCGTCAGCAAAGCCTTTATCTGACGACGGGCACGGTGCTTTATTCGAACTTCGGCAATCCATTACTGACTATCGTCGCCGATACATGCGGCCGCCACGACACGCTCGGCGGCGCATGCGCGCAGGAAAGCAATACCGTGCGCTATGCGCTGGAAAAGCGCTACATGCATAGCTGCCGCGATAACTACTTGCGCGCCTGCGCGCATGACGGCCGTCTTTCCAAACGCGATATCGCCGCGAACATCAACTTCTTCATGAACGTGCCGGTGACGCCGGAAGGCGGTCTCACATTCGAGGACGGCATTTCCGCGCCGGGCAAATACGTGGAATTGCGCGCTGAAATGGATGTGATCGTGCTGATTTCGAATTGCCCGCAACTCAACAATCCATGCAACGCCTACAACCCCACGCCTGCGGAGATGACGATATGGAACTGACGACCTTGCGCGAATGGATTTATCGCATTTTCAAGGCACGTGCTGAACGTTTGTTGCCGATGCGTGCTTCCTCTACGAAACACTAAGCAGAAGCAAGATGCCGTGGACGACCCCGGCATGCACGACAACGCGGCGGGACGACCCGCCCATGCACGAACGTCCACTCACTCATGTTCGATACCGTCCTTATCGCGAATCGCGGCGCCATTGCGTGCCGCATTTTGCGCACCTTGCGCGAACTCGATGTCAAAGGCATCGCCATTCATAGCGAAGCGGATCGCGCGAGCCGTCACGTCAGTCTTGCCGATGCCGCGTTCAGTCTCGGCGATGGCGCGGCAGGCGTCACCTATCTCGATGTCGGCAAGATTCTCGCGATTGCGCGTGCAAATGGCGTGCAGGCGATTCATCCGGGCTACGGGTTTTTATCGGAGAACGCGGCGTTTGCGGAGGCTTGCGAGGCGGCGGACATCGCGTTCATCGGGCCGACGCCTGCGCAGTTGCGCGCGTTTGGTTTGAAGCATACGGCACGCGCCATCGCCGCAGAACAAGGTGTGCCGATGCTCGAAGGCACTGGCCTGCTCGACGGTCTCGATGATGCGCTCGCATCGGCGGCGCGTATCGGCTATCCGGTGATGTTGAAAAGCACGGCGGGCGGCGGCGGCATCGGCATGCGGGTATGCAGGAATCCGGATGAACTCGAAGCGCAGTTCGATGTCGTGCGGCGGCTGGGACAAAACAATTTCAGCGATGCGGGCGTGTTTCTGGAGAAGTACATCGAACGTGCGCGGCATCTCGAAGTGCAGGTGTTCGGCGATGGCAAGGGCAAAGCCATTGCGCTCGGCGTGCGCGACTGCTCGGTGCAGCGTCGCAATCAGAAAGTGCTCGAAGAAACGCCTGCGCCGAATCTTCCGGAAGGCATCGAAACCGCCCTGTGTGAAGCAGCGATCCGGCTTGCTCAAGCCGTATCGTATCGCTCGGCGGGCACGGTGGAATTCGTCTACGACAGCGAAGCCGCGCGCTTTTACTTCCTCGAAGTGAACACGCGTTTGCAAGTGGAACATGGCGTGACGGAGCAGGTTTGGAGCGTCGATCTGGTGCGTTGGATGATCGAACTCGCGGCGGGCACGCTCGCGCCTTTGGATGTGCTCACGCGCGATCTGAAGCCGCGCGGGCACGCTATTCAAGCACGTCTCTATGCAGAAGACCCGGGCCGCGATTTCAAACCATGTCCGGGCTTGCTGACCGATGTCGCGTTTCCTTCAGCAGACGGCCGCGCGCTTCGCATCGACACATGGATCGAGGCGGGCTGCGACGTGCCGCCGTGGTTCGATCCGATGCTCGCCAAACTCATCGCATGGCGGCCCACGCGCGATGAAGCACGTCATGCGCTCGATGCCGCGCTCGCCGACACGCGTATTCACGGCGTCGAAACGAATCGCGGCTATCTGCAGCAGATTCTCGCGGATGCGCCGTTCTCAAGCGGCCATCCGTGGACGCGTTGTCTCGAAGGTTTGCGATACCGCGCATCGACGTTCGAAGTGCTCGAAGCGGGCACGCAGACCACCGTGCAAGACTATCCGGGACGAGTTGGCTATTGGGCCGTGGGCGTGCCGCCTTCAGGACCAGTGGACGATCGCGCCTTGCGTTCAGGCAATCGCCTGATCGATAACGACGAGCACGACGCAGCGCTCGAAATCACCATGCGCGGTCCTTCGCTGCGCTTCAACACGGATGCGGTGGTCGCGGTTATGGGCGCGACATTACCGATAATGCTCGACGGTATCGCGCAACCGATGAACACGACGTTGTTCATCGCAGCGGGCTCCACGCTCGCGCTCGGCACGATTCGCGGTGCCGGTGCGCGGGCGTATCTGTGCATTCGCGGCGGCATCGACGTGGCGACGTATCTTGGAAGCCGCAGCACGTTCACGCTCGGTCAGTTCGGCGGTCACGGCGGACGCGCGCTGCGTGCGGGCGATGTGCTGCATCTCCATGCGCTGCGCAATCGTGAAGCAGGCGCAGTGTTGCCCGAAGCGCTTACGTATCGACTGGAAGACGTGCGCACGCTACGCGTGATCTACGGCCCGCATGGTGCGCCGGAATATTTCACGCCGGACTACATAGAACGCTTCTTCGATACGCAATGGGAAGTCCACTTCAATTCGAGCCGCACAGGCGTGCGGCTGATCGGCCCAAAGCCCGAATGGGCGCGTGAAGATGGCGGCGAGGCGGGGCTGCATCCATCGAATATTCACGACAATCCGTATGCCGTGGGCGCGGTGGATTTCACCGGCGACATGCCCGTGATACTCGGTCCGGATGGCCCGAGCCTCGGCGGCTTCGTTTGTCCTGTCACGGTGATCGAAGCGGACTTGTGGCAGATCGGCCAGCTCAAAGCGGGCGATAAAGTGCGCTTCGTTCCGGTGGATATTGCATCTGCGCGCACGCCCCAGCCTGAGCGTTCCGTGCTGAAAACGCCCGTCATGCTGGACCTAGGCGAGGGTAACGAACGCCTGGTCGCACGCCTGAGCGGCGACACGCATCTGCTGCTCGAAATAGGCCCGCCCGAACTCGATCTCGTGCTGCGCTTTCGCGGTCACGCGCTGATGCAATCGCTCGAAGCGCTGCAATTACCGGGCGTCATCGATCTCACGCCGGGCATTCGTTCGCTGCAAATTCATTACCATCCCGAAGCATTGCCGCTCGATACGTTGCTGGAACACGTGGCATCGACCTGGCAGCGCGTGCTGCTGCGAAAGGAGCTGCGCGTGCCTTCGCGCATCGTGCATTTGCCGCTATCGTGGGACGATCCCGCGTGCCGGCTCGCCATCAATAAATACATGACCACGGTGCGGCCCGATGCGCCGTGGTGCCCGAGCAACCTCGAATTCATCCGGCGCATCAACGGGCTGGATTCCATCGACGATGTGAAGCGCATTGTGTTCGATGCAAGTTATCTCGTGATGGGTCTCGGCGATGTCTATCTCGGCGCGCCCGTCGCGACGCCGCTGGACCCGTGTCATAGGCTGGTCACGACGAAATACAACCCGGCGCGCACGTGGACGGCGGAGAATTCGGTGGGCATCGGCGGGGCTTATCTGTGCGTGTATGGCATGGAAGGGCCGGGCGGTTATCAGTTCGTCGGGCGTACCTTGCAGATGTGGAATCGCTATCGTGAAGTCGCGGAATTCGCGGGCCGTCCGTATCTGCTGCGCTTCTTCGATCAGATCCGCTTTCATGAAGTATCCGCCGATGAATTGCTGCGCATCCGCGATGCCTTTCCGCTCGGACGTCATGCGCTGAAGATCGAGGAGACAGAGTTGTCTCTCGCGGACTACGAAGCATTTCTTCAACGCGAGGCGGAAGGGATTGCCGCGTTTCGTGCGCATCAAAGGGAAGCGTTTCAGGATGAGCGTCAGCGCTGGAACGATGCGGGTGATGATGACAAGTCATTCGAATCAAGCATCGATTCAGATGCAGATAGCGCACCGCTCGCAGACGATCAGACAGCGGTCGAATGCGAAATCGCGGGCAATCTATGGCAAGTGCGTGTGGAGCGCGGCGCCCGGGTCGCGGAAGGTGACGTGCTGCTCGTCATCGAATCCATGAAGATGGAGATATCGGTGATCGCGCCGTGTGCGGGAACCGTGGTGGAGATGCAGCTCAAGCCCGGCGCATCCGTACGCGCCGGGCAGCGGCTCGTGGTGATCGAGCGCGATGCGTGAACGTCAGCGCACCGCGTCGTTCAAATCGGTGAGATCGCGTCCGCGTGTTTCCGTGGACATGCCCACGCCCACGAGCGTCAACGCCGACAAGACAGCGGTATAAAAGCCCATGACCCAGTAAGAACCGCCCGAAAGCCCCGTCAGATAGATGCCGAGAATCGGCGCGATTCCACCCGACAGCACCGCGCCGATTTCTCGCGACAACGCGACGCCCGAATAACGATAGCGATTGCCAAAGAGTTCCGCGAAGTGCGAGCACTGCGCGCCGAGCATGCTGTTCGCGCCGATCGCGTAGCCGCCGAACATGGCGAGCGCGACCCAGCCGAAGCTGCCGGTGTTGATCATCCACCATGCGGGAACGGCCCATAGCAACATGAAGATCGCGCCGCATCGGTAGACGGTTCGACGTCCGAATCGATCCGACAACGCGCCGAAGAACGGCGTGGTGAACACGCTCGATAAGGTGGCGATGAGCGCGCCGGTCGTGCCCACGCGCGCGAGCGTGCCGGGCGGCAGACCATGTTTCGCCGCGACCGTGCCGCTCAGAAACGCGATGACAACGGTTGTATAGATAGTCGAGCCGCCCTGTTCCGCGAGCCGCATGAGCACCGCCGCCGTCACCGGCCTGCGCGCTTCCTTGATGACCAGACGCATGGGCGAGCGCGCGACTTCATGCCCGCTTTCCAGCGCGGCGAAGGCGGGACTTTCGCGCAGCCGCAGACGAATCCACACCGCCACGGCAATCAGCACGACGCTCGCGAGAAACGGCACACGCCAGCCCCATGCGAGGATGGTCGATTGATCCATGAAGACCTGCATCACGCTGAACGTCGCGGTGGCGATGCCGAAGCCCGCGAAAATGCCCACGAACGGCAACGCAGCGAAGAAGCCGCGTTGCTTCACCGGCGCGACTTCCGCCATCAACGTCGATGCACCCGCTTGTTCCGCGCCCGCGCCGAAGCCTTGCGCGAGCCGTAGCAAGACCAGCCCGACCGCGCCCATCGGGCCGACCGGCAAGAGGCCGACAAGCGTCGTCGATACACCCATGATCGCGATGGTCAGCAGCAATACGAACTTGCGCCCTTTGCGGTCACCGAGCGAGCCGAAGAACAATCCGCCCAGCGGACGCGCGAGAAAACCCACGCCATACGTGGCGAAACTCGCCAGCAATCCGGCGCTGGCATCGAGCGTGGAAAAGAACACGCGGCTGAAGATCAGTGCGGTAGCCAGCCCAAAAATGGCGAAATCGTAGTATTCGAGCGCGCTGCCGACGGCACTCGTGAGAATCGCCCGTCGCAGTTGGGCTGGCGAGACGGGCGCGCGGCTGGCGTCATCGTCGGGAAATGGCTGGGAGGAAGGCACCGTTTGCGGGTGCGTCGTCATGGGGAGTCTCCGTTTTCACTGCATTTTTGTAGAAATGTCGTCTGTTACCGGTAACCATGCGCTCAAATCAAAGTAGCACGCCGGAAGATCGACGCACAAGGCGCGCGAAGTCGGCATTTGCCCTAAGGAAAAACGTAGGCTCACCGAAATATTCGGCACTTTTGATCGGACAAATCGACCGGTCGGGCTTTTTTCTTGCTTAGTCGGTTTTTCTTACTGTCTTTATAATCGGGCATTCTCTTGAGGAACGAACTTTCATGACAGCTCCTGTTTTCGAGTCCGTCCTGCTGGACGATGTCCTTCTGGAGCCCGATCCGATCGACCCCGCGTGGATCATCGAAGGCGAACCCGTGGCGCGTGCGGGCCTGTGGTCGCAAAGCCGCGACACGACCACCACATCGTGGGTCTGGGACTGCACGGCAGGCCGCTTCAACTGGTATTTCGAAGCGGACGAAACCATGTATGTGATCGAGGGCGAGGTCATCATCAAGACCGAAGGGCAGCCGCCGCGATCGCTGCGCGCGGGACATGCCGCGCTCTTTTACGCGGGCACGCGCGCCGAATGGTATGTGCCGCAATACGTCCGCAAGCACGCGATTCTTCGTCCGCACATGAGCAAGCCCGTGCTGCTCGCGCTCAAGATGGCCCGCAAGCTCACGCGCAAGCCGGAAGGCTATCTTCCGCGCAGATTGCCGTCGTCGTTCTGAATTTAGCGTCGCTGGGGTAAGTCCTTAGAAAACGCCGCCGCGATGGAAAGCATTCAGAAGGGCGCGCTTTTTTATACTGCCTGACATCCCGACGCCTGCGACGACAGGCGCATATCCGATGCTCAGGAGACGCCCGATGCCGCGCCGTGCGCTCATCAGTGTGATTGCTTTGATGGCCGTGCTCATGGCCAGCGCCGCGCATGCCCAGCCCATTCGCCTGATGACGGGCGGCGCCGCCAAGCTCATCTATTTGCCTGTCACGCTGGCGGACCAGCTCGGCTACTTTCGCCGCGCCGGGCTGGATGTGCGCGTGCTGTCGTCGCCCGCCGGAATCGATACCTCGACGGAACTCGTGGCGGGCGCGATCGAAGGCGCGGTCGGTTATTACGATCACACCATCGGCCTGCAAAGCCGCGGCATGGATGTGCAGTCGGTCATCGTGCTCGGGCAATCGGCGGGGCTGATCGCGCTGGCGCGTCAGTCGGGCAGCATGCATTCGATGGCCGATGCCCGCACGCAACGCCTCGCGGTCACCGGCTTCGGTTCATCGACATGGTTTCTCACGCGCTATCTCGTCACGCGCGCAGGCATTCCGCCGGATGCCTACACGGTCGTGCCGCTCGCCACCGAAGCGGCATTGGAGAAGGCGCTCACCGAAGGCGCGGTCGATGCCGGCATGACCGAAGACCCGACCGCCACGCGGCTGATTTCGCGCGGCACGGCGCGTCCGCTCGTCGATCTGCGCAGCGCCGCCGATACGCGCGCCCATCTCGGCGGGCCGTATGTGGGCGCGTGTCTGTACATGCGGCGCGACTGGATCGACGCGCATCCCGATGAAACCGCGCGGCTCGTGCAGGCATTGCGCGATGCGTTGGCCTTCATCCGCACGCACAACGAAGCGGACATCGAAGCAGTCGTGCCCGCATCGCTCAAAGGCGGCGATGCGGCCGCCTACCGTCAGGCGCTCGCCGTCATGAAGCCTGCGTTTTCCGCGACCGGCCGCATGCCCGCCGATGCGCCGTCCAACGTGCTCGCCATCCTCGCGCAAGTCGATGCCGATGTCTCCGCGCGCCACGTCGATCTCGCGCGCACCTGGACCGACCGCTTCATCACCGACGCCCCGTGAACAAAATCCACCACAGAGACAAGCCGATGCGAGCCATCCAGATTCATGAGTACGGCGGCCCCGAAGTGCTGCGCCGTGTCGATATCGAGATTCCGAAGCCGCGCGCGGGCGAAGTGCTGGTGCGGGTGATCGCGGCGGGCATCAATTTCATGGATGTCCACACGCGGCAAGGCAAGTATCGCGATTCGCGCAGCTATCCCGTGAGGATTCCCTGCACGCTCGGCATGGAAGGCGCGGGCGAAGTGGTCGAGACCGGCGAGGGCGTGCGTTCGTGCCGCGCGGGTGATCGTGTGGCGTGGTGCATTTCGTGGGGTGCGTATGCGGATTACGCCATCGTGCCTGCTGCGCGGCTCGCGCGCTTGCCTGCGGGCATCGATTACGAGCTTGCTGCTGCCGCGATCTTTCAAGGATCGACCGCGCATTATTTGCTCGAAGACGTTGCGCGCCTGGCGCCCGGCATGAGTTGTCTCGTGCATGCGGCCTCGGGCGGCATCGGCCAATTGCTGGTGCAACTGGCGCGGCGGCGCGGCGTGGAAGTGTTCGCGACGACCAGCACGCCGGACAAGGCGGCCATCGCGCGGGAGCGCGGCGCGAACCACGTCATGCTCTACGAGAACGGCGCGTTTGCGGACCGCATCCGCGAAATGACGGACGGGCGCGGCGTGGATGTCGTGTTCGATGCGGTCGGCAAGACGACGCTGCGCGACAGCTTCCGCGCGACGCGGGTGCGCGGGCTCGTCGTGAATTACGGCTCTGTCACCGGCCCCATGCGCGATCTCGATCCCTACGAACTGGGCGAAGCCGGTTCGCTCTTCCTCACGCGCCCGCGTCTGGCCGATCATCTCGCCGATGCCGCCACCGTGCAGCATCGCGCCGACGATATTTTCGCGGCCATTGCTCAGGGCGCGTTGCGTATCGAGATCAGCGGCCGCTACACGTTCGACGACGTGGAAGAAGCGCACGCCGCGCTCGAAGAACGCCGTCAGCTAGGCAAAGCCGTGATGACGATCGCCTAGTTTCCATAACCATTTGTTTTCAAAGTCCGGCGCGCCCCATGCAGCACGCCGGTGCCGAAACTCATCCCTCAAAATCAAAGAGGATTCGATGCAACCCGTCTCCCACACTCGTTCCGAATCGCCGTTCCGATCGGTCTTTCGCGTCGTCAGCGGCAATTTCCTGGAGATGTACGACTTCACCGTCTACGCCTATTACGCCAGCGCGATTGCCCATTCGTTCTTTCCCGCCGACAACGAGTTCGTCTCGCTGCTGCTCGCGCTGTCCGTGTTCGGCGCGGGCTTCGTCATGCGTCCGGTCGGTGCGCTCGTGCTCGGCGCGTATGTGGACCGCCACGGACGTCGCAAGGGCCTGATTCTCTCGCTTTCGCTGATGGCGGTCGGCACCGCGTGCGTGGCCTTCGTGCCGGGATACGCGGCCATCGGCATCGCAGCGCCGGTGATCGTGCTGATCGGGCGGCTGTTGCAGGGCTTCTCGGCGGGCGTGGAACTGGGCGGCGTCTCCGTGTATCTCGCCGAGATCGCCACGCCCGGACGGCGCGGCTTTTTCTGCTCGTGGCAATCCGGCAGTCAGCAAGTGGCGGTGATCTTCGCGGCATCGATGGGCGTGTTGTTGAATCAACTGCTGCCGCCCGCCGATGTCAACGCGTGGGGCTGGCGCATTCCGTTCCTCGTCGGCTGCCTGATCGTGCCGTTCCTGTTCCTCATTCGCCGCACGCTGCGCGAGACGGATGAGTTCGCGGCGCGCAAGCATCATCCGCGCATGGGCGAAATCATGATGTCGATGCTCAATAACGCGGGGCTGATCGTCGCGGGCATGGGCCTGGTCGTCATGACCACGGTTTCGTTCTATCTCATCACCACGTACACGCCGACGTTCGGCCGCAGCGTGCTGCATCTCACGTCGCTGGAGTCGCTGATCGTGACGGTGTGCGTGGGCGTGTCGAATCTCGTGTGGCTGCCGATTTCCGGCGCGGTGTCGGACCGTGTGGGACGCCGCCCGATCCTGCTGATCTTCACCGCTCTCACCGTGTTGACTTCGTATCCGGCGATGCAGTGGCTCGTCGCCGCGCCGTCCTTCGAACGCCTGTTGATGGTGGAACTGTGGCTTTCGTTGCTCTATGCGTGGTACAACGGCGCGATGGTGGTCGCGCTCACGGAACTGATGCCCGCGAACGTGCGCACGACCGGTTTTTCGATGGCCTACAGTCTCGCCACGCTGGTGGGCGGCTTCACGCCCGCCATCTCGACGTCGCTGATTCACTTCACCGGCGACAAGGCATCGCCCGGCGCATGGATGGGCGCGGCCGCGGTGTGCGGCGCGATTGCGACGCTGGTGCTCTACCGCTCGCGTCAGGCCCGTAACGGATACAGGTTGCAAAGCGCACCCGAGCAATGAAACTTCTGCTGATCGAAGACAATCGACAACTCGCGCACTGGCTCACGCGGACGCTGGCCGACGAGGGTTTCCTCGTCGAGCACGCGGTTGATGGCGAGACCGCCGAGGCATCGCTCGCGCTCACGCGTTTCGATGTCGCGCTGCTGGACCTGAATCTGCCCGGCATGTCGGGCAAGGCGCTGCTGCGGCGCATGCGCGAGCGCGGCGATGCCACGCCGGTGCTCGTGCTCACGGCGACCGGTGACATCGGCGAAAAGGTGATTTGCCTGAGCGATGGCGCGGATGACTACGTGGTCAAGCCGTTCGACGACCGCGAGCTGATCGCGCGCATCAAGGCGCTGGCGCGGCGGCATGCGCCGGTGCGCTCGAACCGCATCCGCTGCGGCAGTTTGCTGTACGACATGGACCGCCGCCAGTTCTTTATCGGCGATGACGCGCTGTCGCTCACGCCGCGCGAACATGCGGTGCTCGAAGCGCTGATACTCAAGACGGGCAAGACGGTGTCGAAAGCCGTGCTGGCCGAAGCCCTGCACGACGGCGATACGCCACCGAGCGGCGACGCCATCGAAATCTACGTCTCGCGGCTCAGGAAGAAGATCGAAAAGAGCACGGCGACGATCATCACGCTGCGCGGGCTGGGCTATCTGCTCGAACATGAAGAACCGCAAGCGTAGCCTGCGCGCGCGGCTGCTCGTCTGGCTGCTCGTGCCGATGACCGCCTTCGCGCTGATCGCGGCGTGGCTCACGCACGCCAACGCGCGGCGCACCGCCGATTTGCTTCAGGATGCCGCGTTGCTCGCGGCGGCGCGTGTGATGGCCAGCGACGTGCGCTGGGAAGGCCGCGATCTCGTTGCCTCCGTTTCGCCGAGCACGATACAGATCGTCGGCACGCCCGAAGGCGATCAGGTGTTTTATCGCGTCGCCATCGACGGCGGGCCGGTGATTGCCGGAACTTCCGATTTCCCGCAGCCGCGACTGGCGAATCTCCCGCAGTGGTACGACGCGAAAGTCGGCGACATGCCGATCCGCGCGGTGTCGCTCGAACGTCCCATGTTCGACGATGGCCGCACCGTGAAGCTGGTCGTGTCGCTCGGGCGCACGCTGGTCGCGCGCGATGCGCTGGTCGAGACGCTGTGGAAGCCGCAGCTTGTGTATATCCTCGGCAGTATCGCGGTGGCGATGGTGGTGATTTGCGCGGGGCTAGCGCTGGAACTGCGTCCGCTTGGCAAATTGGCGAGCGGGTTGGCGGCGCATCCGCTGGAAAGCCGCGAGCGGATCGATTCGACTGAACTGCATGCGGAGTTGCATCCGCTGGTGGCGGCGTTCAATGCGTCGCTGGATACCATCGAGCGGCAGACCGCGACGCAGCGCCGGTTCATCGCCGATGCCGCGCATCAGATTCGCACGCCGCTTACGTTGCTGGGATCGCAGCTTCAGTTTGCGCGCCGCCAGCGCAGTCTCGATGATGTGCGTGAGACGTTGGCGGCCATGCATCACAGCAATCGCGCGATGGTCGCGCTTATCAATCAATTGCTGATGCTTGCGCAGGCCGAGGCGGCTGATTACACCAATTTTGAGGGCGATGCTGTCGATCTGCGCGAGGTCGCGACGCATGCTGTTGAGAAGCTGGCGCTGGCGGCGCGGCGGCGTGATATCGAGCTTGCGGTGTCGTTCGGAGAGGCGCTTGTCGTGACGGGCAGTGAGCCGTTGCTGGCGGCGGCGCTTTCCAATCTTATCGACAATGCGATTAGGTATTCGCCGCCGGGCACGCGGGTGACGGTGGAGGTTTATCGGCGGGAGATGAGCGTGATCGTCAGTGTGACGGATGAAGGGGCGGGGATACCGGTGGCGCTGAGGCAGCGAGTGTTCGAGCCGTTTTTCCGGGCATCGGAGGAGGAGGGGAGTGGATTAGGGCTCGCGATCGCGCGGGAGATTGTGAGGGCGCATGATGGGGTGATTTCTATTGGCGAATCCCGCGCCGGGACGGGGACTATGGTGGAGTTGTGCTTTCCGGGGCGGGGGGATGTTCGCTGAGGCTTTCTTGCAAGGGGTTTCTCTTGTTTGGGTCTTTATTGCAGTAGCCGCCTCCCCGGCGGGGGGGTAACTTTCTTTGCTGCTGCAAAGAAAGTCACCAAAGAAAGCAGCTTTTACCCCTCCGCACGCTGGCTGGAAAGTGTGGTCTGAATTAACAATGCAGTGGCCGCAATGGGACTTCCCTCGGTTGGTTTAGCGTGTGGGCAACCTGACGATTTCGCGCTCGAGTTTCTTAGTGTTAGTGGACCGCAGTCGTTCTTTCGGCCATGCGCTGCGCGCGCCGAGAGCTTTAGAACGGAATCCCGCAGCGTATGAGCGCCCAGCCACATCACACTTCCCCGCAAGATTGCTATTCGGCCCTACCTTGGTTAGCACTTCGAGCAAAGCCTAACGCCTTCGGTGTGCCGCTTTATGGAAGTGCTAATCAGGGTAGGGCCCAATGGGGCGGGTGCGATGTGGTTTGATGTGGCTGGGCGCTTATACGCTGCGGGATTCCGTTCTTACGCTCTCGGCGCGCGAAGCGCATGGCCGAATGAATGAATGCGGACCACGAAGGCTTAAGGATTCGAGCGCGAAATCGCTAGGTTGCCTAAACGGCTTGTCATGCGTGGCAAGTCCTATTGCGGCCACTGTATTGTTAATTCAGACCACCCTTTCCAGCCATCGTGCATGGGGGTAAAAGCTGCTTTCTTTGGTGACTTTCTTTGCAGCAGCAAAGAAAGTTACCCCCCCGCCGGGGAGGCGGCTACTGCAATAAAAGCACACACAAGAGCAGCCCCTTTCACGACATCAGCGTAAATAAACGCAAACCTCACGCCGCCAGCGCCCGCATCGACATATCCTCACCGACCCGAGCCTCCGCATGCTCACGAATCAAGCGATAAACCGTCTCGCCAGCCACGGTTTCCGACTCAAGCAACTGCTCAGCAATCGCCCGAAGCACCGGCTCATTCGCCTTCAACAGCGCAAAGCATTCATCGTTAAGATCATGCAACAACGCATTAGCCTGCGTGATCGAATCCTTAAGCTGCAAACCCGCATACTGCTGCGGCAACGCCGCGAAGCTGAACAAATTGCCCTCATCATTGAAGCCGTGCTTCGAAACCATATCGAGGCTAATACGTGAGGCTTCCTGAAGATCCTGCGCCGCCCCGCTCGATGCCTCGTTGAACATGAGCAATTCCGCATTACGCCCACCGAGCAAGACTTGAATCTCATTGCGCAATTCGGTCTCACGATACAGATGCTTATCCTGCGCCTTCGTGATCAGCGCCACACCCAACGCGCCGCCGCGCGGCAAAATCGTCACCTCTTCGAGCACACCGGTTCCGAGCAAAGCAGCCACAAGCCCATGCCCCGACTCGTGAATGGCAATACGCGTGCGTTCATCATCCGACAGCGCGCGCTCCGCACCGTTGATATCGCCGATGCGCGCAATCTTGATCGCTTCGAGAAAATGTTCCGCGCCCACTTGCCGCAAACCGGCCTTGCGCGCAACAAGTCCCGCCTGATTGACGATCATCGACAGCGTGGCCGGCGACAGGCCCGTGGTCAGCCGCGCAAGCTGGTTGAAATCGATCTCGTCCGCTTTCATGGCGAGATTCGCGGCATAGAAACGCAGAATGCGCGCGCGGTCGTCGAGGTCGGGCAGACGAACCTGAATGGTCCGGTCGAAGCGGCCCGGCCGACGCAGCGCCTCATCGAGATTGTCCGGATGATTGGTCGCCGCGACGATGATCACGCCTTCGTTCGACTCGAACCCGTCCATCTCCGCAAGCAGTTGATTGATGATGCGGTTGCTCTCCGCTTCGACCGGACCGCCGCCGGTATCCGTGCGCTTGCCGAGGCCGTCCGCTTCGTCGATGAAAATAACCGTCGGCGCATTCTCGCGCGCCAGTTCGAACAGATTCTTCACCTTCTGAATGCCGACACCGTAATACTTCGCGCTGAAATAACTGCCGGTAATCGCGATGAAGTTCGCGCCGCATTCACCTGCCAGCGCTTGCGCGAGACGCGTCTTGCCCACGCCGGGACCACCCGTCATCAAAATGCCGCACGGCGCGCGCACGCCCATGCTGGTGAATTGTTTCGGCTCGGTAAGCCACGCCTGCACATCGGCTAATGCGGCTTTCGCTTCGCCTGCGCCGATCACGTCATCGAAACGCAAGGTCGGCGACTTGCCGAGCAATTGCGCGCCACCGCGCATCTCGCGGCGCATGAACCACAGCAGGCCTCCCATCATCAGGACCGGCAGCAGCAGCGTGAGGATTTCGCGCGTGCCGTTGAAAAGATCGCTCCAGCGTGCAGTACCGGCGCGCACTTTCGCATCCGGCAGCCAGACGACCTGATAGGGCACCGAGTTGTCCGACTTGAGCGTGCCGAGCAAAAGTGCGTTGGAGAACGTGCCATTGTGATCGGCGACGAAGTACTTCTCGCCCTTGAGCGTGGAGATGAGCACCGCGTCGCGGCTCACGCCGACGGCATCGACATTGCCTGCGCGGATGTCGCGCATCATCCGCGAGACGTCCTGCTCGCGATGCGTCCACGCCGATGCATCGTGACGCATCTGACTGGCGACGCCCACGAGCGTGGTGGAATTCGTTTGCGCGGAATCGTCGTGAAGACGCGAAAAGCCCACGGCCGCCACGATCGCGACCACCGTCACGCCACCCGCCACGAAGCGGCCGACACGCGACCGCAGCAGTTTCTTTAACCGTTTCATCAAGCAAGTCCTACGGGCCGCTGAAAGAGCGACCTTCAATCCAGCGTCTTATGAATAGGGAGCGCGGGGTCGTGCTTAACTTTTAGCAGACCCGTTCGCATGTAACTCTATTGACGGCAGAACGACGCGCCTTCTTTAAAGGCCGCTAAACATTGAAAAGTGCGGCCCGGCCGCGTGCGCGGGTTTTTGTGTGGTGGGATGGCGTTTGCGGGGCGACCAAGAATAACACGGGATAAATGACGTTTCCATTCGGTAAGGAATGCCGCTTGCTATGGTCGTTGCACTGCCTGCTGACAAGGGCATGTTCGACTTTTGAAGACCTACGGAGGCACCATCATGCTGTACTACGCTTTGATATTTTTCGTGATCGCTTTGATTGCGGCAGCGCTCGGGTTCGGTGGGATTGCGGCGGGGGCGGCCAGCATCGCGAAGATTCTGTTCTTCGTCTTCCTCGTGATTTTCCTGGTGACGCTGGTGATGGGTCTGATCAGGCGTTAACGCGGGTTTACCCCGTTTTTTGAGGCGCCCTTTAGCGGATGGTCACGACGAGCTTGCCGTTCGTGCGTCCGCTTTCGAGCGTCTCGAATGCGCTTTCCAATTGATGTTGATCGATGTTGCGTGTGTCGAGGCGTGGCTTGAGCTTGCCGGCATCGGCCAGACGCGTGGCTTCTTCGAGCATTTCTCCATGATGCCGCCGGCGCTCGCCGCTTAGCAACGGATACAACGTGAACACGCCCGAATAAGTGGCCTCGCGAAACGAAAGCGGGGCCAGCGCATGCGTGCCCCAGCCGAGCGCGCTGACTACGTGGCCAGAATGACGCACGGCGGCGAACGAGGCATCGAGCGTCGCGCCGCCGACGGTATCGACCACGACATCGAAACCTTTGCCTTGCGTATGAGCCGCGACGTATTGCTCCACGGTTTGCGCGGCGTAATCGATGGGCGTGACATCCAGTTCTTCCATCAGTGCCCGATTGCCTTCGCTGACGGTCGCGAACACGCGCGCGCCCAGCGCCTTCGCCAATTGCACGGCAGCGTGCCCGACGCCGCCCGCGCCGCCCTGCACGAGCACGGTCTGTCCCATGCCCACGCCCACGCGATCCACAATCCCGCTATACGCGGTGATGAACGCCAGCGGCAGCGCGGCGGCTTCGCGCATGGAAAGATTGCGTGACTTGAGCGCAAGGAGATCGGCATCCACTGCAGCGAATTGTGCAAGCGAGCCTTGCAATCCGCCGACACCGCCAGTCATTCCGTAGACTTCATCGCCGCGACGAAAGCGTGTGACGTTC
This sequence comes from Caballeronia sp. A2-2, assembly GCF_057612605.2. NCBI lineage: Bacteria > Pseudomonadati > Pseudomonadota > Betaproteobacteria > Burkholderiales > Burkholderiaceae > Caballeronia > Caballeronia sp. A2-2. The sequence goes on from NZ_JBVFIR010000004.1 coordinate 192,229, forward strand.
GCGCCCACTTCCTCCACGACGCCCGCCATGTCGATGCCCGGCACACACGGAAACGGATGCCGCGCATGCGCCGCCTTGCCTGCGCGGATCTTCGCGTCGAGCGGATTGAGCCCCGCCGCCACGATGCGCACGAGCACTTCGTTGTCGCCCGCGACCGGGCGCGGCACCGAGCGCCATTCGAGCGGACCGTCCTGCGTGCTGATGACGATGGCGTGCATGTTCATGTCGATGTCCTTTCGACGCTCACTCGAACGGCTGAGGGTCGTGTTGAATCCTCACTCGCGGCGGCCGCTTTGGACAATAGCGACTTCACCTATCTTCGACACGCTCCGGCGTTCACCGGAGCGCGTATTGCCAAGCCCTTATTGCCCGATGCCGAGCAACTCCACTTCGAACGTCAGCTCGCTGTTGGGCGGAATCGCGCCGACGCCGCGATCGCCGTAGGCCGTCGCCGCCGGGCAGGTCAGCTTGGCCTTGCCGCCGACTTTCATCTTTTGCACACCTTGCGTCCAGCACGGAATCACGCGGCCGAGCGGGAACGTGGCGGGGCCGCCGTGCTTCGCCGAATTGTCGAACTCGGTGCCGTTCGCGAGCGTGCCGCGATAGTTGACGCGCACGGTGTCGTCGGCGGTGGGTTGCGCGCCGGTGCCTTGCTTGAGATGTTCGACCACCACGCCCGAAGGCAGCTTCTCGATGGGATTGGCTGCGAACGCGGTCGTGGCGATGGCGGAAGCGGCGAGCAAAGCGATGACTGATTTCATGAGTCGTCCTCGTTGAATGGCCGGCAATTATATCGACTAGCTCTATGGCCGCCGATTAGCTGGAAGGCGGCCGAGGCTGCGATTGCGCTTGCGGGCATTCCATGCGATACCAGATATCGACTTGCGCCTGCGCTGCCTGAAGATCATCGGGATAGTAAGGATCGTAGAACGGCGAGGGATCGTAACCGGCGGCTTCGAGCGCGGCCAGTTCACTCTGGTTGGCATGCATGGTGGTCGGCGCGTTGTTCCTGATCGCGGTGAGATCGACGCATTGCGTGGCACTCAGATGCGGCGTGCCGGGCGGCGGCGGTCCATAGGCGATGCAGCCTGTCAGCATGAGCGCGAGAGCGCAGATCGTTGCCTGCGGCGTTTTCATTGGATGTCTCCGTGCATTTATGGTGAATCTATCGTAGCCCTGCGCGCGTCGTCGTGCTTATACCCGAAATACTTGCGCTTGACAGGCGTGGCAAAGCACCATACGTCATCGATCGATCAAGGAGATTCACGCCATGCCGCGACTGCGCATTACCTCAGCAGGTTATGTATTCGAAGCCGAAACGAACCCCGATGCGCCGGAGACCGTGCGCGCGTTCATGGCGCTGCTGCCGTATCGACAAAAGCTGATCCACGTTCGATGGAGCGGTGAAGGATGCTGGGTGCCGCTTGGGGAATTCAAACTGGAGAATGATGGCAAGCCGGTGGGTTTTGAAAATCACACGAGCCATCCTTCGGTGGGGGATATTCTTTTTTATCCGGGGGGATATAGCGAGACGGAGATTATCGTCGCGTATGGGTCTTGTTGTTTTGCCAGCAAGATGGGGCAGTTGGCGGGGAATCATTTTTTGACTGTTGTCGAGGGGCGGGAGAATTTGCGGGCGTTGGGGGTGAAGGTGTTGTGGGAAGGGGCGCAGGATGTGGTTTTTGAAGCGATTGAATTGTAGGTAGTGGCGTGAGGTGGATTTGGCTGTTATGTCGTGCAATGGGCTTCTCTTGTTTGTGTTGTTTATTCAGTAGCCGCCTCCCCGGCGGGGGGGTAACTTTCTTTGCTGCTGCAAAGAAAGTCACCAAAGAAAGCAGCTTTTTACCCCATGCACGATGGCTGGAGAGGGTTGGTCTGGATTAACCGATACAGTGGCCGCAATAGGACTATCCACTCATAACGAGCCGCTTGGGCAACCTGGCGATTACGGCTCTAATCCTTTTGCCTCAGTGGACCGCAGTCATTCTTTCGGCCATGCGCTGCGCGCGCCGAGAACGTAAGAACGGAATCCCGCAGCGTATGAGTGCCCAGCCTCATCAAGCCACATCGCACCCCTCCCATTGGGCACTACCTTGGTTAGCGCTTCTGGGCAAAGCGCACCCATCAACGCAAGTCACCTTTAGTCGGAGCACTAACCAAAGTAGGACCGAATAGCAATCTTGCGGGGAAGCGTGAGGTGGCTGGGCGCTTATAGACTGCGGGATTCCGTTCTCAAGCTCTCGGCGTGCGCAGCGCATGGCCGAAAGAATGAATGCGGGCCACGAACACCAAAGGATTCGAGCATGTAATCGCCAGGTTGCCTAAGCGACTCGTGATGCGTGGCAAGTCCTATTGCGGCCACTGCATCGGTTAATCCAGACCAACCCTTTCCAGCCAGCGTGCATGGGGTAAAAAGCTGCTTTCTTTGGTGACTTTCTTTGCAGCAGCAAAGAAAGTTACCCCCCCGCCGGGGAGGCGGCTACTGCAATAAAAGCCCAAACAACAGCAGCCCTTTGCACGACAGAACAACAAACCTCAATGCATAACCTCCCGCCCCTGAATCAACCCCAAACGTTCATTCAAACCAACAATCCTCAACCGCCCACTAGCCACAATCTCCCCCAGCGTCGCCGGCTTGCCAAAAAGAAACCCCTGCACCTCATCGCAATGCTCCTCGATCAAGGGCAAAAGCTGCTCATGCGTCTCAACACCTTCTGCAATCACCGGCACACCTAAACTTTTCCCCAACGCAAGCACCGCACGAACAATAGCCGCCGCCTGCCGACTCCGCGGCAATTCGCCAATAAAACTCCGATCCAGCTTGATCCGATCGAACGCAAAAGACTGCAGCGTGCACAACGACGAATACCCCGTGCCGAAATCGTCCAGCGCGATGCTCACGCCCAGCGCCTTCACCTCACCAAGCGTGCGCAGCGCACGTTCGCGATCGGCAAAGATCATCGATTCGGTCAGTTCGAGCTCAAGCCGCGCAGGCGGCAGCCCCGTCTCACGCAGCACATTCGACACGATGCGCGGTAAATCCCCGCTCGCCAATTGCGCCGCCGATAGATTCACCGCGATCCGATACGGCGGGTCCCACCGCGCCGCCTGTTTGCACGCTTCGAACAACACCCATTCGCCAATCACATGAATCAGGTTGTTTTCCTCCGCGAGCGGAATGAATTCCGACGGCGCGATAAACCCATTCTCCGGATGCTGCCAACGCACCAGCGCCTCGAAGCCGACGATCTCCCCGCTCACCAGCGATGTCTGCGCCTGATAGTGCACATCGAGTTGTTCATGCGCGACGGCATCGCGTAAAGCCGCGACCAGCGCGCGGCGAGTGCGCACGCGCTCGTCCATCGCGGGTTCGTAGAAGCAGGTCGCATGCTGCGGGTCGGCCTTCGAGCGATACATGGCGAGGTCCGCATTATTCTGTAGCGTATCCATGTCCCATTCCGCGCCGGGATACACCGCCACGCCGATACTCGCACCCGGCGCGACTTCCCAATCGTCGTATCGCACGGGCCGGTTGGTCGCGCCTTCGATTCGCGCGAGAAAACTGCCGAGCTTTCCCGGCGTCGAATAGCGGATGACGCCCACGAACTCGTCGCCGCCCACGCGCGCCACGAATTCGCCTTGCCGCAGGACCTTGCGCATGCGCGTCGCGATGATGCGCAGCACTTCGTCGCCGGCACGGTGGCCGCGCGAATCGTTGATCTCCTTGAAGCGGTTCAGGTCCACCGCGATCAGCGCGAGTTGCTCGCTGCCGGTCTTGAGCCATTCGACTTCCGACTGCAGATATTCGACGAACTTCGCCCGGTTCGGCAAGCCGGTGAGAACATCGCTCAAGGCCATTTGCCGCAGACGTTCGATCGATTCGAGGCGCGCGCGATCCTCGATCATGTAGCTCACAAAACCTGTCCCGACGATGACGAACGCCATGCAGCCCACGGCCAGCGCCATCGCGTTCGACGATGAACCGCTCACGGTAAGCAACGCCGACTGCAACGGTTCGATATGCAGCGCGGTCATGCCGACGAAGTGAAGTGTCGCGATGGCCAGACACAAAAGCAGCGCGCCCGCAAAGGTCGAATGCCGATGTCTGAGGCTCGATACATGCAACGCCGCGACGGATAACGCCACCGCGAACACGACCGACGCGGCAACGTAAAACGCATTCCAGAACAGTACGCCACGCACCTGATACGCCACCATGCCCGTGTAATGCATGACCGACATGGAGAGGCCGAGCGCCACGCCGCCTATCGCGCGTGCGTGGCGGAAGCGGCGTAGACCAGCGAGATGAAACGCCGCAAGACTGCCGAGCAGGGCGATCATGAGCGAGGCGATCGTCATGACCGGATCGAAGTCCACCGGCACGCGCGCGCGAAAACCGAGCATCGCGATGAAGTGCGTACACCAGATGTCGGCGGCGGCGCATACGGCGGTCAGGAATTGCCAGCCGAGACGCTGCGTGAGCAGTTCTTCGGCGTTCGACCGCATGAACAGGCGAATGGTGATCCACGAACCTGCCACGCAAATCAACACTGCAAGCAGGACGAGCCAGGGAGAATGTTCGAGCGCAATACATCCAAGCACTGAAGTCATTTTGTCTAACCTTTCAGCTTGCCGGGTTGTGTGATGCGGTATTCGATCGGTCGTTCGTTTAGTCCGTGCGTGCGCTTATGTTGCTGAGGCAAGTCAGAAGATTAGCCGAAATTGGCGATAAGTTTCGTCTGTTTTATGCGGATGTTCACGTGACTTCGACTTCAGTCAGCGCCATTCCATGCCGCTCTCGCGCGATCTCGCGTGTCGAGTCGATTTCGTGCTGTGTGCGTGCCGAATCCCATTCAAGCGTTTGTGCCGCGATGGCCGCGACTTCTGCCAGCATCGCGTTCGTCAGTTGTCCAGAGATGGCAATGGCAGTGCGCCGGAAAAAGAGATCCGGCAGACGCGTCACCATATCGTGCGAGCAGAGATAGTCGATCTCGCGCACGGTGAATGTGCCCGAGCTTTGCAGCGGTCGATCCAACGAATGCGCGCAATACGCTGCGATGTCCGCAGCCGTGGTCCCGTAACGTGCAAGCAGGCTTTCCGCCCGCGTAATCGGGATGCCGAACTGTTTCGCCATGCCCTGAAGCCAGTTCGCGCGCGCCTTCGTATCGAGCGGAAATTCACGGCCACCGCCAATCGGCGCATGACGCGTGCTGATCTTCCGCGCGCGTCGCAAACGAACGAGCGTGTCATTCGTGACGGATTCGGAGAAGCCGCGAAACGTGGTCCATTTCCCGCCAACGAGCGAAAGCACCGGAATCTGCGTGCCGGGAAGTTGATCGACATGCATCGCGTGGTCGCGGCTCACGTCGCCGGGATTTGCGGCATCGGAATAGGGCAGCGGGCGCACGCCGCTATAGCGGAACGTGATGTCCGATTCCTTCAGCGTCACGCGCGGGAAAATCTCGCGCAGCACGCTTAGCATGTACGCGACTTCATCGTCCTCGCAGCGCACGGTGTCGGGGTCGCTCACGCGAATATCCGTCGAGCCGATCAGCAGCTTGCCCATGAACGGATAGATCAGCGAGATGCGTCCGTCCTTCGAGCCGTAATACACCATGCGTCCGCGCAACTGCGCATGAAGTTCGTCGTGCTCAACGATCAGATGCGAGCCTTTCGTCCCACCGATATATTTCCGCTCGATTCCAAGCGATGCATTCACGCGATCGATCCACGCCCCGCCCGCATTCACGACGATGGCCGGTTGCACCGCCACGCGTTCGTCGGTCAGATGATCGCGCAGCCACACCGTGCCGTTTTCAGCGCGATCCACGCTCATGTAGTTTGCCGCCGCCGATTGTTCGCACGCGGCGAGACCATCGGCGACGAGTTCGAAGTTGAGCCGTTCGGTCTGCGTCACTTTCGCGTCGTAATACGTGGCGGTCGCCTTGATGTTCGGATCGAGCAAGGGCAGACTTTCGAGCGAACGCCTTCGGAATGCGAAATGATGGCGCGGCATCGTGCGATCATGCCGTCCGAGAAAGTCATACAGCGCAAGGCCGATCTTCGAAATAAGCGCGCCGCGATCCGCAAGCTTCGCCTTCATGCCGAAGAAGCGTTTCGCGGATGCGATTGTGCCGCCGAAGTACGAATGAATCGGCAGCACGGTTTCAAGCGGTTGCACGTAATGCGGCGCGTTCTTCAACAGCAAGTTACGTTCGAGCGTGGATTCCGCGACGAGCCGGAATTCCCCCGTTTCCAGATACTTCACGCCGCCATGAATCAGCCGCGAAGGCGCGCAACTCGCACCGGCCGCGAAGTCGGTCTTGTCGATCAACAAACAGTCCACGCCCTGCATGGAAAGATCGCGAAACACGCCCGCGCCGTTGATGCCGCCGCCGACGATCAACACGCTGACCTTCGGGTTTTGCTTCAGCCGGTCGAGGAAGAATGCGCGGCTTTTATTGGTCATCGATGTCTCCGTGTGCGTCATTGCGCGGTGGCCGCACGATCGAGCGCGGGCCACAAAGGTTGCATGGCCGCGACGAGTTGCGACCACAGTCGATACGTTTCGTCGAGCCGCGCATGACGTGCGGCATCCGGCGAATGCGTGCGCGCGGTTCGGCATGCGCGCGCGGCTGCATCACTGAGCGACGAAAACACGCCGACGCTCACGCCCGCGCACAACGCAGCCCCAAGCGCGCTGGCTTCCTGATTCTCGGGAATATCGACCTCGATGCCGAGTACATCGGCAAAGAGTTGTGCCATCACCGGGCTCGACGAACCGCCGCCCGTCAGTCCGACGCGACGCGCCGGAAACGCGCTCGTCAATGCTTCGATATGCCAACGATGATTGAACACCATGCCTTCGAGCACGGCGCGCGCCAGATGCGCCCGGCGATGCCACGACCGTATGCCGAAAAACGATGCGCTCGCGGGCTGTTCGAACGGCGAGCCGAACAGGAACGGATGGAACATCACCGAACTCGGTTCCGCGAACGCCGACTGAATTTCATCGCCGATCAAATCGAACAGCGAGCAGCCGCGCTTCAAGGCTTCTGTCGTCTCGTGCGCGAAAAGTTCGCGCAACGCCCAGTCCACATTGCTCGACGATGCAGGCGAGATCGACATGTTCATCCACTGACCTTCACGCACGCCATTGCGGCAAGACCAGCGTGTATCGAGTTTCGGCCGGTCCGAAAGAATCTCGTTGATGCTGAACGTGCCCGCCGTCACCGAAAGCACGCCCGGTTCCGTGTTGCCCATGCCGACCGCGCTCGATGTGACATCGTGCAATCCGCACGCGACGGGCGTGCCTTCCGCAAGCCCCGTCAGCGATGCCGCCAACGCCGTGACACGCCCCGCCTGCGCCGTCGATGCAACGATACGCGGCAACGCACGCGCGACCGATTCGAGCCCATAGAGCGCCAACACTTCGTCGCTGTAAGCCTGCGTGTTCACGTCGGTGAACGACGAACTGGCTTCGGTCGGATCGGTCGCCGCCATGCCCGTCAAACAAAACCGCAGCCAGTCCTTGCAAAACAGCACATGGCCGATCTTGGCGAACCGCTCCGGTTCGTTCGTCTGAATCCATTTCAGCAAGCTGACGGCGGCATACGGATAGGGTTGTTGTCCCGTCAAAGCGAGCGCGCGATCCAGCACGCCTGCCTCGCGCCATCGTTCGCGCACGTCGAACGCGCGGCTGTCGAGCGAGAGGATGCCTGCGCCAAGCGGCGCGCCGGTTTCATCGGCGAGATAGAGGCCGTCGCCGTGTCCGGTCACGCCGACTGCGGCAATCGACCCAGACGCGGCGGGCACTTGCGCCAACGCATCGCGAATCGCGCCGCAGGCCGCTTCCCACGTCTCCCGCATGTCGCGTTCGACGTGCCGCGCGCGCGGTTGCCGCTGTTCCACGCGACGGCTGCCCACGGCGACCGTGCGCCCGGACGTGTCGAAGATGACGGCTTTCGTCGCGGTCGAGCCGCTATCGACGCCGAGCAGATACGTCTCCATCGTGTCTCCTGACTATTTTTGTGCATCGCAGCAGTCTTGTCGAAACAATGAGCCGCCGAATGCTTATCTAGGGTTATAGCGGATGGTAATCGACCTTTGAGTTGCCTATCGTGGTTGAACTGAAAAAAATTTCAGCACGCAGAAAAAATATCACTTCAGCGTGCGCATGGAGACGACATGACGAAATCCGCCGTCAGGCGCGATGCCGAGGACAGTCTTGCGATTCGCGCGGCGTGGCTGCATTACGCGGCCGGACAAACGCAGGCCGATGTCGCGTCACGTCTGGGCGTGAGCAGTGTCAAGGCGCATCGGCTCATCATGCGCGCCAATCAGAGCGGCGCGGTCAAGTTCACCATCGATGGCGATGTCGCCGAATGCGTGCTGCTCGAAGCGGAACTGGCGCAACGTTATGGTCTGAGTTATTGCGAAGTCGTTCCGGATTTGCACGAAGGCGATCTGCCGTTGCGCGCTTTAGGCGTGGCGGGCGCGCATTTCCTGCAACGTGAGATCGCGGCGCGGCAGCAGGGCGTGATCGGCATCGGGCACGGGCGCACGCTTGCGGCGGTCGTCGCCAACATGCCGCGCATGGATGCAGGCACGGTGCGCTTCGTGTCGTTGCTCGGTGGCGTCACGCGCAAATACACGGCCAATCCTTACGATGTCATTCACCGCCTCGCGGAACAAACCGGCGCTGTTTCTTACGTGCTGCCGCTGCCGTTCTTCGCCAACACCGCCGAGGATCGCGAAGTCCTGCTCTCGCAACGCGGTGTGCGCGAAGTGTTCGATCTGGCGGCAAGTTCCGATCTGATGGTGGTCGGCATCGGTTCGGTGGATGCGGATGCGCAGCTCGTCGCCTCCCAAATGATCGAGCCCAACGAAATCCACGAAGTGCGCGATCTCGGCGGTCAGGGCGAACTGCTCGGGCATTTTTTCAGCGAGGCGGGCGAATCCGTCGAAACGTCGCTGGCGGCGCGCACGGTCGCGCCGGAACTCGACGATCTGAAAGGACGCCGAATCATCGCGATTGCGGGCGGGGTGTCGAAGGTCGCGGCAATCCGCGCCGTGCTCAACAGCGGCCTGTTGAGTGGCCTCATTACCGACGAAGCCTCGGCGCTCGCGCTGAAGGACGAACCGGTCACCACGGAGGTGGCGTGATGAACGACGACGCACGCGATCTTCTTATCGGTATCGACGCCGGGACGTCGGTCATCAAGGCCGTGGCGTTCGATCTGTCGGGGAAGCAGATTGCGGTGGCCTCCGTGCCGAACCGCTACGCCACGAGCGCGGATGGCGCGGCGACTCAATCGCTCGACGATACCTGGGCCGACTGCGCGCAAACGCTGCGCGATCTCGGCGCGAAGGTCGATCGTCTTGCACAACGCACGAAAGCGCTTGCGGTGACGGGCCAGGGCGATGGCACGTGGCTCGTCGGCGCAGACAACCGCCCCGCCAGCGATGCATGGCTCTGGCTCGATGCCCGCGCCGCCAACACCGTGCGCCTGCTTCAGGAAGGCCCGGCCAGCCGCGCGCGTTTCGAAGCGACGGGCACGGGATTGGCCGCATGCAATCAGGGCGCGCAGATCGCGCACATGGCCGCGACCATGCCCGACGTGCTTGCACGTACCGAAGTCGCGCTGCATTGCAAGGACTGGCTCTATCTGAACCTCACCGGCGTGCGCGCGACCGATCCTTCGGAAGCGAGCTTCACCTACGGCAATTTCCGCACGCGCCGTTACGACGACACCGTGATCGAAGCGCTCGGCCTGAGCGGGCGGCGCAACCTGCTGCCGGAGATCATCGACGGGACTGAGATCATGCATCCGCTCTCATCGGATGCGGCTGACGCGACCGGTCTGCTCGCGGGCACGCCCGTGTGTCTCGGCTTCGTCGATATCGTGCTGACGGCGCTGGGCGCGGGCATCCATACGGAGAACGCGGCGGGCGCGAGTTGTTCGATCGTCGGCTCGACGGGCATGCACATGCGCGCCATGCATAACGGCGACGTGCATCTGAACGCGGAAGGCACGGGTTATGTGATCGCGCTGCCGCTGCCGGGTATGTCCGCGCAAGTGCAGTCGAACATGGCAGCGACGCTCAACGTGGACTGGGCGCTCAATTTCGCGAGCGACTTGCTCAAGCAATTCGGCACGAGTTTGTCTCACGGCGACCGCATGAAATGCATCGACGGATGGCTGCAATCCGGCCGCCCGGGCGCGCTGCTCTATCACCCCTATATCTCCGATGCCGGCGAGCGCGGTCCCTTTGTCGATCCGAACGCGCGCGCAGATTTCATCGGATTGACGAGCGAGAGCCGCTATCCCGATATGTTCCGCGCGGTGGTCGAAGGTCTTGGCATGGCCGCGCGCGATTGCTACACCTCGATGGGCATTCCGATGCCCGACGAACTGCGTCTCACCGGCGGCGCGACGCGTTCGCGCGCGGTGCGCGGCGTGCTCGGCGCGGTGGTCGGCGCACCGACGCGCATCTCCCTGCGCGAAGAAGCAGGCGCAGCAGGCGCGGCGATGATGGCCGCGGTCGCGCTCGGCGTGTATGCCGACATGGAGGCGTGCATCGCCGAATGGGTGACGCCGCTGCTCGGCGAACCGGAAACGCCTGACGAAGCGCTCTCGCAGATGTACGCGCAGCTTTTCCCCGCGTATCGCAAGGCGCGCGAAGCACTGGTGCCGACGTGGGATGAAACCGCGCGGCTGCTCAAATCGCGGCATCGGCCCAACGCGCTGTCCGCTGGCCTCAACTAACGTCGAACATGGAACGCTGAAATGAGCGAGAAGGACATGGTGGACTTGTGCGTGATCGGCGGCGGCATCAACGGCGCCGGGATCGCGCGCGATGCGGCGGGTCGCGGACTCTCCGTGATCCTGTGCGAAAAGGACGATCTCGCGCAGGGCACGTCGTCGCGTTCCGGCAAGCTGGTGCATGGCGGATTGCGATATCTGGAGTACTACGAATTCCGGCTGGTGCGTGAAGCGCTGATCGAACGCGAAGTGCTGCTCAATGCCGCGCCGCATATCATCTGGCCGCTGCGTTTCGTGCTGCCGCATAGCCCCGGCGATCGTCCGGCGTGGCTGGTGCGCACGGGACTCTTTCTGTATGACCATCTCGGCGGTCGCAAGAAACTGCCAGGCACGCGCACGCTCGATCTGTGGCGCAACCCCGAAGGCGCGCCGATCAAGGACGAATACCGGCGCGGTTTCGAATACTCCGATTGCTGGGTCGATGATGCACGTCTCGTCGTGCTCAATGCCGTCGATGCCGCGCAACGCGGCGCGCAAGTGCTCACGCGTACCGCATGTGTGGGCGCGAAGCGCGAAGGCGGCGCGTGGCGCGTGGAACTGCGCGATACGCGCAACGGTTCGACGCGCGTGGTACATGCGCGTGCACTCATCAATGCAGCAGGACCGTGGGTATCGGACGTGATCGAACGGGCGGGCGCGAAGTCCACGCGCAAGGTGCGGCTCGTGAAGGGCAGTCATATCGTCACGCCCAAGTTCTGGGATGGTCCGCATTCGTATCTCGTGCAGAACCACGACAAACGCGTGATCTTCATCAACGCGTATGAAGGCGATAAGGCGCTGATTGGCACGACCGATGTTCCGTGGGACGGCGCACCGGAAACCGTGCAGATATCGAACGAGGAAATCGACTATCTGTTGTCTGCGGTGAACCGCTATTTCAAGCATCCGTTGAGGAAGCAGGACATCGTGCAGACGTTCTCAGGCGTGCGTCCGCTTTACGACGATGGCAAGGGCAATCCTTCCGCCGTCACGCGCGATTACGTGTTCGATCTCGACGACAGCGGCGGCGTGCCCTTGCTCAACGTGTTCGGCGGCAAGATCACGACCTTCCGCAAGCTCGCGGAGCACGCGCTGCAAAAGCTGCAAGGGACCTTTCCGAAGATGGGCGCGGACTGGACCGCCTCCGCCACGCTGCCAGGCGGCGATATCGAAGGTGCGGACGTGCCGCGTTTCATGGCGCGTTTGCAGACTCAATACGAATGGCTGCCGCGCAATCTGCTGCGCTATTACACGCAGACCTACGGCACGTTGACGACGCAGGTCATCAACGGCGCGACATCACTCACGGGTCTGGGCCAGCAGTTCGGACCGAATTTCTATGAAGCGGAAGCGCGCTATCTGATGACGCACGAATGGGCCGAATCGGCGGAAGACATGCTCACGCGACGCACCAAGCACGGCCTGCACATGAACGCCGCGCAAAAGGCCGCGTTCGAGGCGTGGTTCGATGGGCTCGTCCGTAAATCAGCATAACGTTTAAGAGTTAAGAGAACGACATGGCATTCACGCTTGCACTCAATACGAATCCGCTGGTGAACCGCTTTGCGGAACCGGCCGATCTGATCGATTCGATTGCGCACGACATGAAGATCCGTGACGTGCAACTGACGCACGAGTTCATCAATCCGTCGTGGCCCGCAGCGGTCACGCGTAGGCTCACGCGCGAAATGCGCGCCGCGTTGACGCGTACCGGCGTGCGCATCACGTCGGGCATGACAGGACCGTACGGACGCCTGAATCATTTCGGCCATCCCGATGCGGACGTGCGGCGTTACTACATCGACTGGTTCAAGACCTTTGCGGATATCACGGCCGATCTGGGCGGCGATTCCATCGGCACGCAGTTCGCCATCTTCACGTACAAGGATTACGACGACCCCGCGCGCCGCGATGCCCTGATTCAAACCGCCATCGATTGCTGGGCCGAAGTCGCCGAGCATGCGAAAGCGGCGGGCCTGAAATACGTGTTCTGGGAACCGATGTCGATCGGCCGCGAGTTCGGCGAAACCATTTCCGCATGCATGGCCTTGCAGGACAAGCTGAGCGCCGCGAACATGGCCATTCCCATGTGGATGATGGCCGACATCGATCATGGCGACGTGACCAGTCCCAATCCCGACGACTTCGATCCGTATGCATGGGCGCGCGCCGTGCCGCGCGTGTCGCCGATCATCCATATCAAGCAGTCGTTGATGGACAAGGGCGGGCATCGTCCGTTCACGGCCGAATACAACGCGCGCGGCCGCATTCAGCCGGAACCGCTGATCGAAGCGCTACATGCAGGCGGCGGGCGCGACAACGAAATTTGCCTCGAATTGTCGTTCAAGGAACGCGAGCCGACCGACCGTCAAGTGGTCGATCAGATTGCCGAATCGGTGGCTTTCTGGGCGCCGCATTTCGATTCCGGTATCGCAGACCTGAATATCTGAGGAAACCGAAATGTCAGGCACGATGACGCAAAAACTCATCAACGATGGCGACCACGCCGTCGATGAGATGCTCGACGGTGTGATGGCCGCGCACGGCGATTTGCTCACGCGCAGCGCCGAGGCACCGCGTGCGATCATCTCGCGGCATGGTCCGCGTGACGGCAAGGTGGCGCTCATCATCGGCGGTGGCTCGGGTCATGAGCCGACGTTTCTGGGCTTCGTCGGCAAAGGTCTGGCTGATGCCGCCGTGATCGGCAACGTATTCGCTTCGCCGCCGCCGCAACCCGCCGTGGATGCCGCGCTCGCCGCGCATGGCAACGCGGGCGTGCTGTTCATGTACGGCAATTATGCGGGTGACGTCATGAACTTCGACATGGCGAGCGAGATGCTCGAACTCGAAGGCATCGAGGCGCGCACGGTGTTGACGACCGACGATATCGCTTCCGCGCCGCGCGAAAAGCGCGATACGCGGCGCGGCGTGGCGGGCAATGTATTCATCTTCAAGGCAGCGGGCGCCGCAGCAGATTTGATGATGCCGCTCGACGAAGTGGAACGCGTCGCGCGCCATGCAAATGCGCGCACGTACACGCTCGGCGTGGCGCTCGCGCCGTGTTCGCTGCCGCAGACGCGTCAGCCGAACTTCGAGATCGCGGCGGGCGAGATGGAAATCGGTATGGGCATTCATGGCGAGCCGGGCATGCGTCGCGAAGCGTTGCGCACGGCGGATGCCATCAGCGACGAAATCATGGATGCGATTCTCGCCGAGATGAACGCGGCGAAGGGCGACCGTGTGGCCGTGCTCGTGAATTCGCTTGGGTCAACGCCATTGATGGAACTTTATATCCTCAACCGGCGCGTGTCGCAGCGTTTGAACGATGCAGGACTCGTGATACATCGCACGCTCGTTGGGCCGCTGTGTACGTCGCTGGAAATGGCGGGCGCGTCCATCACCGTGATGCATCTCGATGACGAGCTTCAGCGCCTGATCGATCACCCGTGCGAATGCGCGATGTTCCAGCAGAGGGCGGCATGACGTCCGTGTTCACGACCGCCGACATGGCCGATTTGTTTCGCGTGCTCGCCAGCACCATCGCGGCGGCGCGCGACGAACTATGCCGCCTCGATGGCGTGATCGGCGACGCGGACCATGGCATCGCGATGGAGCAGGGCTTCAACGCGGCATCGAAAGCGATCGATGGATTGACGGAACAGGCCACGCTGGCAGATCAACTAAACGCCGCAGCAAAGGGCTTTTTGAACGCGGTGGGCGCATCGTCGGGGCCGTTGTATGCGACAGCCTTCATGCGTGCCGCGAAGGCCGCAGGCGCGCGCAACGAAATGCCGTTCGCCGAAGCGCCGGGTTTGATCGTCGCGATGGCCGAAGGCATCCGTTCGCGCGGCAAGGCGGAAGTCGGCGAAAAAACGATGGTCGATGTATGGGCGCCCGCTGCATCGGCGGCAGAAAAGGGCATGGCGGAAGGCTTGCCGTTAAATGAAAACATGATGCGCGTTCGTGAAGCAGCATCGGCGGGCGCGGAGTCCACCAAGACGATGGTGGCGACGAAAGGAAGATCGGCGCGTCTGGGCGAGCGCAGTCTCGGACACATGGACCCAGGCGCGGCATCCGCTGCGATGGTCATCGATGTCATTGCGGAAAACTGGGGAAAACATGGCACGGACTAAAGAGGTGAGCCAATGAGCGCGGTCACTCCATCCATCAAGAATCAACCGAAACGCAGTGTGCGCGCGGTGATCGGTATCGTACTGCTTATTATTTTACTGGTCGCGATGGCGCTCTCCACGAAGGTCGTGAAGATCGGTTCCGGCTCGGATACGCAGACGAAAGAGTTCGAGCCGGCAGCCTACGGCAAGAAGCAGTTTCCGAAGACGCAGGCCGCCATCGAAAAGCGCGCAGTCGATGCCGCGACGCTGGCCGCCGCCATCGCGAAGGATCAGGATGCGGCGGGCAAGCAATACGGCATCGCGGGCGGTGGAATCGGCCCTGAGATGACAGTCAAGTTCAGCGGCGTCGCGGGCAAGGAAGATTCGGGCGTGTATGAAGTCAAGGTGCCCGGCCTGCCGGATTCGCTCGTGATCCGCGTGCAAACGGGACCGGCGATCAACGGCACCGATTTGCGCGATGCCACGGGCGATATCAGCTTCGGTCAGTTCACGAATCAGATCGACTACCAAAACGCCGGTTATGCGATCAATACGGAAATGAAGAAGGAAGTGCTGTCGAAGATCGATACGACCAAGCTGACGGGCAAGACCATCGATGTCGTCGGCGTGTTCCAGCTCATCAATCCGAATGGCTGGCTCGTGACTCCTGTGAAACTGGATGTGAAATGAGCACGACGAACGAAACCATCGCTCAGGCCACGACGAAGGATGGCGTGTTGCTGTCCGCGCGCGATGTCGTGAAGTCGTATGGCGGCGTGCATGCGCTCAAGGGCGTGAACTTCGAGATTCATCGCGGCAAGGTCACGACGCTGTTCGGCGAGAACGGCGCGGGCAAGTCCACGCTCATGAAGATTCTGTCAGGCGTGGAAAAGCCGACCTCGGGCGAGATCGAACTCGATGGAGAGCGCGTGGCGTTCACGTCATCGACCGATGCGCGCAATCACGGCATCTCGATCATTCACCAGGAATTGAGTCTTGCGCCGAACCTGAGCGTGCGCGACAACATCTTCATGGGACGCGAGTTGCGCACGCCGACCGGCGTGAACTTTGCGGAAGAAGCGCGGCAAACGCGCGCGCTCATGGAAGAACTCGAAGAAGACGTCGATCCCATGACGCTCGTGCGCGATCTTCGCTTGGGCCAACAACAGGTAGTGGAAATCGCGCGTGCGTTGTCGGTCGATTCGCGCATTCTCATCATGGATGAACCGACGTCCGCACTAAGCGCATCCGAAGTCGAAGTGCTGTTCAAGGTGATCCGCGATCTGACGAGCCGTGGCGTATCGATCGTCTATATCTCGCATCACCTCGAAGAAGCGCTGCAAGTGACGGATTACGCCGTGGTGCTGCGCGATGGCCGCATCACCGCGACGGCGCAGCGCAAGGATATCGACCTCGGCTGGATCGTGCGCAACATGGTCGGCGAGAACTTCGATCTCGGCTCGCCGCCGACGGGTTATGAGTTCGGCGAAGTCGCGCTCGATATCGACGATGTGAGCGTCGCGGATGAATCCGGTTCGGGCGCATCCGTGGTCGATCATTTGTCGCTCAAGGTGCGTGCGGGCGAGATCGTCTGCATCTACGGATTGATGGGCGCGGGCCGCACCGAACTGCTCGAAGCCGTCGCGGGACGCACGCGCTTGCCCGTGACCGGCGGCACGATTCGTCTCGAAGGTCAGGACATGGCGGGACTGAGCATTGCCGGACGCATCGGCCGAGGGCTGGTTCTGGTGCCGGAAGATCGACAGCGCGATGGACTCGTGCCGACGATGAGCGTCGGCTCCAATCTGTCGCTCGCGAGCATTCGCAGCTTCGTGAAGGGCTTGCTGATGTCGCCGCCCGCCGAACGCGAGCTGGTCGGCCAGTCGATCCGCAACGTGCATGTCAAGACATCGGGGGCGAGTGCATCCATTCGTTCGCTTTCAGGTGGCAATCAGCAGAAGGTCGTGATCGGCAAGATGCTCGCGACCGGCCCGAAAGTGATCTTGCTCGATGAACCGAGTCGCGGCATCGACATCGGCGCGAAGGCGGAAGTGTTTCGTCTGCTCGCCGAGAACGCTAAAAAAGGCCTTGCGGTCGTTTATTCGACGTCCGAAGTAGGCGAGTGTTTGAGCGTGGCGCATCGCATCATCGTCATGCGGCGCGGGAAGATTTCCGCGGAATTCGGCCCCGATGCCGACAAGGACGACATCATGGCCGCCTCCGGCGAAGCCGTGGTCGCCTGAACTAGAGAATGCCTGGAGACATTGACATGAACGACGCCGCTAAAACATCGACCCGGTCCGGCGCATCCGGCGAAGGGTTCGACCTCGGAAAGATGCTGCTCGAAGGACGCGCGTTCTTCGCGCTGATCGCGATCATCATCATCTTTTCCTTCCTGTCGCCCAATTACTTCGCAGTAGAAAACTTCCTTACGATGGCCTCACACGTGGCTATCTACGGGATTCTCGCCATCGGCATGTTGCTGGTCATCATCAACGGCGGGATCGATCTGTCGGTGGGTTCGACGCTCGGGCTCTCGGGCGTCGTCGCGGGCTTTTTCATGCAGGGCGTGACGCTCAATATGTTCGGCGTCGTGCTGTATCCGTCGGTCTGGGTCGTGGTGGTGATTTGCTGCGTGCTCGGGGCGTTCATCGGATTGGTCAACGGCATTCTTATTGCACGTTTCAAGGTGCCTGCATTCGTCGCCACGCTCGGCGTGATGTACGTGGTGCGCGGCTTCGCTTTGTTGATGACCAACGGCCTGACGTATAACAACCTCGGCGGTCAGGCGGATCTCGGCAACACGGGCTTCGATTTTCTGGGCTTCGACCGCTTGTTCAACGTGCCGGTTGGCGTGTTGATTCTTGCGGTGATCGCGATTCTTGGGAGCATCGCGTTGAATCGTTCGGCGTTCGGGCGCTGGCTCTATGCATCGGGCGGCAACGATCGCGCGGCGGAATTGTCGGGCGTGCCGGTCAAGCGCGTGCTCATCAGCGTGTACATGCTGTCGGGCATGTGCGCGGCCATCGCCGGGCTGATTCTTTCGTCGCAGCTTACATCTGCCGGACCGACCGCGGGCACGACCTACGAACTGACTGCCATCGCGGCGGTCGTGATCGGCGGTGCGTCGCTCATGGGCGGCACCGGCAACATTCGCGGCACGCTGTTGGGCGCGTTCGTGATCGGCTTTCTGTCCGATGGTCTCGTCATCATCGGTATTTCGTCCTACTGGCAAACGGTCTTCACCGGCGCGGTCATCGTGCTCGCGGTGTTGCTGAACGCCATTCAATATCGCCGCCGTGTGAAGCGTCCCGCAACGACGCCGCCCGGTGGTCAACTGGCTTCTCCGCAAGGCGGCGGCAAGGCATAGCTCTACGTCCGGCACGCGAGAAGAACATCGAAGTCCTGCGCCAACACTAACCGAAGAAAGAGACACGCCATGACTATGAAGAGAAAGACCATGATCCTTGCTGCCGTCGCCATGGCCGCGCCCTTGTTTGCGGGGCAAGCACATGCAGCGGGCGGACTCATCAGCATTATCGTCAACGATCCCGCCAATCCGTACTGGCTCGCCGAAGGCAACATCGCGTCGGCCGAGGCGAAGAAGCTGGGTTATACCGCCAACGTATCGGCATCGAAGGGCGACACGAACACCGAGAGCCAGCAGATCGACACGGCCATCA
Source organism: Caballeronia sp. A2-2 (assembly GCF_057612605.2). Taxonomy (NCBI): domain Bacteria; kingdom Pseudomonadati; phylum Pseudomonadota; class Betaproteobacteria; order Burkholderiales; family Burkholderiaceae; genus Caballeronia; species Caballeronia sp. A2-2. The sequence goes on from NZ_JBVFIR010000004.1 coordinate 210,829, forward strand.
CCAACAAGTCGGTGGCGATCATTCTCGATCCGGCCAACGCCAGCGGTTCGGTCGGCGCGGTGAAGAAGGCGGTGGCCGCGAACATTCCGGTGTTCCTCGTCAACGCGGAAATCAATCAACCGGGTCTGGCGAAAGCGCAGTTGGTATCGAACAACGCGCAAGGCGCGGCACTCGGTGCGCAGCAATGGGTGAAGGATGTCGGTTCGAAGGGCAATTACGTCGAACTGCTCGGTGCGCCCTCCGACAACAACGCCGCCACGCGTTCGAATGGCTACAAGTCAGTGTTGAGTCAGTATCCGGACCTGAAGATGGTCGGCTCGCAAGTAGCGAACTGGGACCGCACGCAGGGCTTCAATGCATCGCAAAGTTTGATGCAGGCGCATCCCGATGTGATCGGCATCATCAGCGGCAACGATGAAATGGCGCTCGGTGCGATCGCAGCGCTGAAGCAGTCCGGCAAGCTCAAGAGCGTGAAGGTCGGCGGCTTCGATGGCTCGCCCGCAGCGGTGGAAGCGGTCAAGGCCGGCGACATGCAATACACCGTGCTGCAACCGGTCGCGGAGTTTTCAGCTAAAGCAGTGCAGGAAGCCGATCAGTTCCTGAAGACCGGCAAGACGGGTGCATCGAGCGAGAAGCAATTGTTCGATTGCGTGCTCATCACGAAGGCCAATGTGTCGAAATACACCGCGCCGTTCGTGCTGGAGAAGTGATGTTCATCCGCGCGCTGAGTTGGCCTTTGGCTGGCTCGGTGCGCGGTTTGTTTGAATCGCAGGATCATTCGTTTGACTAACTAACCATGTCTGATTCCCTGTTCTGGGTCGGCACGAGCTGGAAGATGAACAAGACGCTGGCGGAAGCGATTGCCTTCGCCGAAGGTCTGCTCGCAAGCCACGACGATCCACGAATCCAGTGCTTCGTGATTCCGCCTTTCACGGCCATTCGCGAAGTGAAGTCGATTCTCGCGGAAACCAACGTCAAGGTTGGCGCGCAAAACATGCACTGGGCCGATCAGGGCGCGTGGACCGGAGAAATCTCTCCGCCGATGCTGGTCGATTGCGGCATGAATCTGGTCGAACTCGGGCATTCCGAGCGACGCGAACATTTCGGCGAAACCGATGACACGGTGGGCCTCAAAGTCGAAGCGGCGGTGCGTCACGGGCTGACGCCGTTGATCTGCATCGGCGAGACATTGGTCGATAAGGAGAGCGGACGTGCGCCGGACGTGCTGGCGACCGAAGTGCGTGGCGCGTTGGGCCGCTTGAGTGCTGAACAGCGCACGGCGCCGATTCTGCTGGCTTATGAGCCTGTGTGGGCTATCGGCGAACACGGCAGTCCCGCGAGTCCCGATTATGCGGATGCGCGGCAGGCGGAGATTATCGCCGTCGCGCAGGAAATATTGGGGCGGCGCATACCGTGTCTTTACGGTGGCTCGGTCAATCCGGGCAACTGCGCCGAATTGGCGGCGTGCCCGAATATCGATGGCCTGTTTATTGGCCGTTCTGCGTGGAACGTGAGCGGCTATCTGGACATTCTGAAACGCGTCGGCGCGGTGCTTTGAGTCTTGCCGATGCCGTGCAATCACATCACTTGAAGGAGATCGTCATGAAGGTTGCAATTGGAGGTGACAGCGCCGGAGTTGGATTGGCGCGCGTGCTGGCGGATTATCTCAAGGACCGTTACGAGGTATCGGAAGTTTCGAACAACGAAGCGAATCCGAATGAGTTTTATGCGAATTTGTCGGATCGGGTGGCGTCGAAAGTCATTAGCGGTGAATATGATCGCGCGATTCTTGTTTGCGGAACGGGAATCGGTGTGAGTATTTCGGCAAATAAGGTGCCGGGTATTCGTGCGGCGCTTTGTCATGATACTTATTCGGCGGAGCGGGCGGCGTTGTCGAATAACGCGCAGATCATCACGATGGGCTCGCGCGTCATTGGGCCTGAAGTTGCCAAGACGATTGCTGATTCGTTCCTCAAGAATTCGTTCGATGAGAATGGGCGCAGCGCGGGGAATGTGAAGGCGATTGACGAGGTGGATGCGAAGTATCATCGGTAGGGCATGCAGGATTGTCGAGTGAAGGGCGCATAATCAGCCATCGCCCTTAACCTCGACGATCCGCATCTCATGTCCATCATCGACTGCCACAACCATATCTTCGATCCCGCTCGTTTCCCTTATCGTGACGACACCGCGTATCGCCCCGCCGGACAGGAACTCGGCACCGCCGCGCAATTCCTGCGCGTGATGGATGCGCACGGCGTGCAGCACGCGCTGCTCGTCGGACCCACGAGCGGCTATCGCACCGACAATCGCTGCATGCTCGATGCCATTCTCCACGCCGAAGGCCGTTTCAAAGGCATTGCGGTCGTGGATAACGACATCACGCGCGCGGAACTGCTCGACCTGAAAGCGGCTGGCGTGGTGGGCGTGGCGTTCAATCCGGCGATGGAAGGCGTCGAGGTTGTTACCAGCGCACAAAGCCTGTTGAACACACTCGCCGACCTCGATCTCTTCGCGCAGATTCAAGTGATAGAAGATCAACTCGTCGCGATGATGCCGCTGCTCGAAAGCGTGCGCACGCGTATTCTTATCGATCATTGCGGCAGGCCGGATGTGACCGCTGGTCTTAATCAACCGGGCTTTCAGGCGGTATTGCGATTGGCGGATACTGGTCGCACGACGGTCAAGCTATCCGGACTACAAAAGGTTTCGCGACAAGAGCATCCCTACGAAGACGCGCAAATCTATATGCGCGAACTCTTGCGCACGTTCGGTTCTGACGCTTGCATATGGGGTTCAGACTGGCCGTTTCTTAGAGCAACTTCGCGGCTGGATTACGGGCCATTGCTGACTTTGTTCGCGAGCATCGTTCCGGATCAGGACGAACGTCAACGCATTTTGTGGGACACGCCGCGAAAGCTCTTTGGTTTCGGCGCATGAATGAGTTAGTGCGATGAGACGTACACCGCATCTGTGAATGCTTCCGGGATGGCGAAGCTCTCGCGCATGCGTTTCGTCTCCGCAGCAGGCGTCAACCCGAACATACGCTTGAATTCTCTGCTGAACTGGGACGGGCTCGTGTATCCCACTGCATTTCCCGCTGCTTCCGCTGTTAAATCTTGCCGCACCATCAACAAACGCGCCTGATGCAGTCGCGTGGACTTTACATACTGCATCGGCGAGACTTGCGTGATTGCCTTGAAGTGACTGTGAAAGCTCGGAACGCTCATGCCTGCTTCGTCGGCGAGCGTCGTGACGTCGAGCGTTTGCGCGTATTCGGCATGAATGAGACGAAGCGATTTTCCTATTCTGCCGAACTGGCCACGCATAGCCAAAGCCTCGCGCATGGAACTTCCTTGCGCGCCAGTCAGCACTCGAAAATACAACTCACGCAGCAGGCCCGGCCCTAACACCGCTGCTTCGAGCGGACGATTCATCGCTTCGAGAAAGCGCAATACGGATGTTTGCATGGCCTCGTCCATTAGCGTGGACATCATGCTTTGCGGTGGCTGCACGATCGGCGCCGCGCCTTCGCGATCGATCTGCTCTGCAAGTTCCGCAGCCATCGTGAAGTCGAGGTGAAGGTACAGCGCAAGCAACGGACGCGCGGGCGTGGCATCGGTTTCCATGCTGAACGGAACCGGTATGGATACGGCCAGATAATGGCGCTCGTCATAAAGATAGAGTTGTTCGCCGAAGTAACCCCGCTTGCGGCCCTGACAAACAATCACGATGCCCGGATCGTAAAGCACCGGCGTGCGCGTAAGCGCCCGGTTCGAGCGCAGGATACGCACGCTTGGAATGGCCGTGAGGTTATAGCCTTCTTCGGGCGCGAGCGCGCGAAGCAGGGCGATCATGCGCTGCTTATCCGATTGCAAGGATGAAATGCGTTTCGTGCTCATAGTTTTGTGCAAGAGATTAAGCGGATTTTGGCTTAACGGAGTTCGTTGGTGAGACTAGTATGCATTCTTCGATCAATTCAAGGGGAATGCAAATGAACTCCAAAAAAGTCCTTCTTATCACCGGCGTCAGCAGCGGCTTCGGTCGCGCACTCGCGCAGGAAGCGCTTGCGGCGGGTCATACAGTTGTCGGAACCGTGAGAAACGCCCAAGCGAAGCATGATTTCGAGGCGCTTTCCTCAGGCAAGGCTTTTGGACGTGTGCTCGACGTGACCGACTTCGATGCCATCGACGGCGTGATCGCAGACATCGAAGCGAACGTCGGAGCTATCGATGTTCTGGTGAACAACGCGGGCTACGGCCATGAAGGCATCATGGAAGAATCGCCCTTGTCCGAGATGCGCAGACAATTCGATGTGAATGTATTCGGCGCAGTCGCCATGATGAAGGGCGTGTTGCCGTTCATGCGCGAGCGTCGCCGGGGCCACATTCTGAATATCACCTCGATGGGCGGCTATATCACCATGCCGGGCATCACCTACTATTGCGGCAGCAAATTCGCACTGGAGGGCATTTCCGAAGCACTCGGCAAGGAAATCGAATCGTTCGGCATTGCCGTGACGGCGGTTGCGCCCGGTTCCTTCCGCACCGACTGGGCAGGCCGTTCGATGGCGCGCACACCGCGATCCATTCCGGACTACGACGCAATATTCGACCCGATCCGTCAGTCGCGTGAAGAGAAAAGCGGCAAACAGTTAGGCGATCCGCGCAAGGCCGCGCGTGCCATGCTCGATGCGATTTCATCGGACAAGCCGCCTGCACATCTCTTGTTAGGCAGCGACGCGCTCGGTTTAGTGCGCACCAAGTTAAAGACACTCGATAAAGAATTCAATATGTGGGAATCGCTTACGATTTCGACAGACGGCTAAAGGCTTGCCAGCGCGGCATCGGAATGGGTCGAGTTCTTTTATACTCATTCGTCACCTGACCTATTCCGCTTCGGAGCGCGTGCGTGAACGATCCGCTGATTCTCGGTTTCGCGCTCGTCGCGATCGATGTCGCTGTCTGGTCCTGCGCCTGGCCTCGCAATGAAGTCGTGCGTCTGCTGGTACGCGTATGTCTTTATGCCGCCTTTAGCGCCGTGCTGTTCAGTTCGGGTTTGAGTCCTTTCTCGCAGGCGCCTTACGCGGATTCACGCGCCTTGCACGTGCTCGGCCAGACACTTGAAATCGTTTGGTGGCTCAACGGCGCGCGCCTGCTCAGCATGGTGCTCGACACCTTGCTGTTGCCGAAGACGTGGCGGCGTCAGCGGCTTTTCGAGGATGTATTCGGCGCGGTGGCGTTTTTGGCCGCGACGGTCGCATCGCTTGCGTTCGTGCTCGAATTGCCTGTGCGCGGGTTAGTGGCGACATCGGGTGCGCTCGCCATCGTCCTCGGTCTTGCGATTCAAAGCACGTTAAGCGATGTATTCGCGGGCATCGTCATCAATAGCACCGAGCCTTATCAAGTAGGCAATTGGGTGGCGATAGATGGCGTGGAAGGCAAGGTGCTGGAGATGAACTGGCGCGCGACGAACCTGCTTACTGCGCTGGGCGATGTCGTCATCGTGCCGAACGCTGTTGCCGCGAAGGCAAAGATCGTCAACAGCAGCAGGCCCGCGTCATTGCATGGCGTGCGCATCACGCTCGAGATCACGCCGGAGGCGCGGCCCAAGATGGTGCTTGAAGCGCTGGAACGCGCACTCAAAGGTGTGCGTACCATTCTCGCCGATCCTGCGCCTGCGGCCACGGTCAAGAGTGTCACTCCGCTTTCGTTTCAATATGAAGTCACAGCCTATGTCGATGACGGCAGCAAGAAGGCGGACGTCATCAACGAACTCTATGATTTGTGCCATCGGCATTTGGCCGCTGCGGGTGTCGATCTGCGCTCGCTTGGTATGCCTTCCGCGAAGGAATCACCGGGCGACACGCGCGCACGTCTACTGCGGCGCGTCGATCTGTTCGCCGCGTTGACAGCCGAAGAACTCGCGCAACTCGCATCGCATCTCACGCGAAAGGAATACGAGGTGGATGAAGCGCTGATCGCGCCCAATAACGTTCCCGATAGTTTGTACATCATCGATTCCGGCGTGATGAGCGCAGTGGCGGGAGAGGGCGCAGCGGCCGTCGAAGTGGCGCGGCTCGGTCCCGGCGATGCGCTCGGCGAAGCGGGATTGCTTGCGGGTCTGCCTGCACGTGTGAAGGTCACGGCGCTCACGCGTTCGATCGTCTATCAACTGCATAAGGATGATCTTTCGCCCGTGCTCAAGGACAATCCTGAAGTCGCGCGGCTGATGTGCAGGATGTTGTCGCGGCGTCAACGTGCGTTGGACGAGGTTGGTATGCCGGCACCGGCCGCGCAGTCGGAGCAGTCGGTTTTTCAATGGCTTTGGGATGGGGTGAGGAGATTGCATGATTTGAAGTTTTGATTTTTGTTGTTCTGTCGTGCAAGGGGCTGCTGTTGTTTGTGTCTTTATTGCAGTAGCCGCCTCCCCGGCGGGGGGGTAACTTTCTTTGCTGCTGCAAAGAAAGTCACCAAAGAAAGCAGCTTTTTACCCCATGCACGCTGGCTGGAGAGGGTTGGTTTGGATTAACGATACAGTGGCCGCAATAGGACTTGCCACGCATAACGAGTCGCTTAGGCAACCTGGCGATTACGCACTCGAATCCTTGAGTCTCAGTGGACCGCATTCATGCTTTCGACCATGCGCTGCGCGCGCCGAGAACGTAAGAAGGGAATCCCGCAGCGTATCAGCGCCCAGCCACATCAAGCCACATCGCACCCGCCCCATTGGGCCCTACCCTGATTAGCACTTCCATAGAGCGGCAAACCGAAGGCGTTAGGCTTTGCTCGAAGTGCTGACCAAGGTAGGGCCGAATAGCAAAAGAGCGGAGAAGCGCGATGTGGCTGGGCGCTGATAGGCTGCGGGATTCCGTTCTAAAGCTCTCGGCGCGCGAAGCGCATGGCCGAAAGAATGAATGCGGTCCACTAAAGTTAATGAATTCGAGCGCGTAATCGCTAGGTTGCCCACGCGCTTAACCAGCCGAGGGACATCCTAATGCGGCCACTGTATTGTTAATTCAGACCACACTTTCCAGCCAGCGTGCGGAGGGGTAAAAGCTGCTTTCTTTACCCCCCGCCGGGGAGGCGGCTACTGAATAAACAGCACAAAAACGAGCAGCCCCTTCCCCGACAAAACCCCCAACCCCCCCCTCGCGCCAGCAAAAATCAAAACTCTTTTTTGACCACGATTGACAAGCGAAATTTGCGCACCTTAGACTCCATTCATTCCTTGCGGCCCGACAAAGACGTCCGCCCGAGGACCCGGCGTAGAAGCCCCCTGACGAACCGTGCGTTCGTCAGGGGGCTTTTTTTTGTCCGCATTTCTGGAACATCGATCCCACCTCTGGAGACTCCGAATGTTGCTATCGCCGTCCGGCTGGATGCGTCTGGCCATCACCGCAGGATTTGCTGTCACGACGCTAGCCGCGAGCGCCGCCGATCCCGTGAAAATCGGCCTGCTGGAAGACGCGTCCGGCAACTTCGCGCTGGCCACCATTCCGAAGATTCACGCGACAGAACTCGCCGTCGATGAAATCAACGCAAAAGGCGGCATTCTCGGCCGGCCCATCAAGCTGATCGCCTACGATACGCAGTCGGACAACACCAAGTTCCAGGAGCTTGCGCGCCGCCTCATTCAAACGGACAAGCCCGATGTCATCTTCGGTGCCTTTTCCAGCGCCTCGCGCGAAGCCATTCGCCCGATCATGGACCGCGCGCATCAGTTGTACTGGTATGACAATCAGTATGAAGGCGGCGTCTGCGATACCGATACCTTCGTCACCGGTGCCGTGCCCGAGCAGCAGTTCTCGACGCTCATCCCGTGGATGATGCAGAAGTACGGCAAGAAGGTGTACACCATCGCCGCCGACTATAACTTCGGCCAAATCTCGGCGGAATGGGTGCGCGATATCGTCAAGGAAAACGGCGGCTCCATGGTCGGCGAGGAATTCATTCCGCTATCGGTCTCGCAGTTCGGGCAGACGATTCAAAACATTCAGAAGGCCAAGCCGGACTTCGTCGTGACGTTGCTGGTCGGCGCGAATCAGGCTTCTTACTACGAGCAACAGGCGTCATCGCATCTCAATCTGCCGATGGCGAGTTCGGTGAACGTTGGTCAGGCCTACGAACATAAACGTTTCAAACCGCCCGCGCTCAAGGATATGTACGTGACGGCGAATTACGTCGAAGAAGTCGATACGCCTGCGAGCAACGACTTCAAGAAACGCTTTCACGCGAAGTATCCCAACGAACCGTATATCAATCAGGAAGCGGCCAACGCGTACGACGCAATCTATCTCTACAAGGCGGCCGCTGAGAAAGCCAAATCGACGAATCAGGAAGATGTGCGCAGGGCGCTCGAAGCGGGCGGCATCTGCACGGAAGGCGCGCAGGGCAAGGTCTGCATCGATCCTAAGAGTCATCACGCGAGCCATACCATCTACCTCGTTCATGTGAAGGAGGATCACTCGGTCGAGATTCCGAAGGTATGGGACGATGTGCAACCGTACTGGCTCGGCAAGGTTGGATGCGATCTGCCGAAGAAGCCGGATCATCGTCAATACACGCCGTCGAATCTGCCCAAGAAGTCCTGAACGCGGAGCCGCGCATGGCGACCTTGTCGGTGCTCTATTCGCTGGTCTATCAGTTCGGCGACAGCTTCGCGTATCTGGTGCTCGCGGCGCTCGGTCTTGCCGTGATCTTCGGGATGATGGGCGTCATCAACCTCGCGCATGGCGAGTTCATCATGTGCGGGGCGTATGTCACCATCATCGCGGCCAAGCGTGGCTTGCCGTTACCGCTTGCCATGCTGCTTGGCGCGCTGGCGGCGGCGCTTGCGGGCGTCGTGATCGAGCGGCTCGTCATTCGTCATCTGTATGACAGGCTGTTCGATTCGGTCGTGGCGACGTGGGCGATCAGCCTGATCGTGCAGCAGACGATGTTGCTCGTCGCGGGGCCGTCGCTCGAAGGCATCGGCACGCCGTTCGGTGCATTTGCGCTCGGCGATTATTCGTTTTCCACTTATCGCGCGGTGTTGCCGCTGATTGCGCTGGCCATTCTCTTTGCGCTCTATGTGTTGTTCTTCAAAACCAACTATGGCGTATGCGCTCGCGCGACGATCCAGAATCCGAACATCGCGCAATGCTTAGGGTTGCAAACGGACCGGCTTTATACGCTGACGTTCGCACTCGGCGCGGGACTCGCCGGACTGACCGGCGCGCTCTATGCGCCGACCATGACCGCGGTGCCGACAATGGGTAGCAACTTTATCGTGCAGGCGTTTGTATCGGTGGTCGTGGGCGGCGCAAATGTCATTGCCGGAACCACGCCGGCCGCCGCCGTGCTCGCCGTGATCCAGACCGCGCTTACCGCATCATATGGACAATTATTCGGGCAGATCGGTTTGCTAGTCACGGTCATCGTGGTGATCCGGTTGATGCCGCAAGGCCTCGGCAACCTCTTTAGCCGCGTGCGATAGGAGTTCGAGTGAATCTCAATCGATCGCACTTGCTCAAAGGCTTGCCGTGGCTCGCGGCGATATGTTTGCCCTTGTTCGTCGATGCAACCACCAGCGGCAATCTCGCTTATTGCCTCTTGTGGGCCTTCAGCGCGGTTGGCCTCGCTGCGATGTGGGGCTTTGGCGGCATCCTCTCGTTCGGGCAGACTGCGTTCTTCGGGCTTGCCGGATATAGCTACGGCATCTTCACGCTGAACTACGGCGACGACTGGTTCGATTCGTGGCTGGGCCTCGGCGCGGGTCTCGTGGTGAGCGTCGCGATGGCCGCGCTGCTCGGCTATATGATCTTCTTCGGGCGCATCAAGGGCGTGTTCATCGGTATCGTCACCCTGTCGGTGACGCTCGTGCTCGAAACGTTCATGGCGCAGACGGCGGGGCCGCAATGGGCCATTGGCGAAGCGAGATTGAACGGCTATAACGGCATGGGCGGCATGCCGCCGCTGACCATCCCGTGGCCGGGCGGGCCGCTTACCATCGAGAACACGCGCTTCTACTATCTCGTGCTCGTGCTGTTGCTTGTGGTCTATGTGCTGATGCGCAGGCTCCTCGACGGCACCTTCGGCCTCACGCTCATTGCGATACGCGAGAACCCACAGCGCGCGGAAATGCTGGGCGTCGATATCCGGCGGCATCAATTGCTCGTGTTCGTGCTGGGCTGCACGCTCGGCGGATTATCCGGCGCGCTCTATACGATCTGGGGCTCCTATATCACGCCTTCGACAATGGGCCTGACCGCTGCCGCCATGCCCGTGATCTGGGTGGCGACGTCAGGGCGAAAGAGCATCGGCGGCGCGATCATCGGCACGGCGCTGCTCGTGTGGCTTTCGCAAACGCTCGCCGTGTACGGCAGTCAATACGCGTTGATCTTGCTTGGCGCGATCTTGCTGATCGTCGTGCTTGCCGCACCGGAAGGCTTGCTGCCATTCGTGACCGCGCATTTGAGACGGATGAGCAAGCCTCAACGTAAGCCTGCGTGCCTCGAACGTGAGGAGGGCAAACCATGACCACGCTGCTCGAAACGCGCGGCCTCAAGAAGCATTTCGGCGGCGCGCATGTCATCAACGGCATCGATTTTCAGATCGATGCAGGCGAGATTCGCTGCGTAATCGGGCCGAACGGTGCAGGGAAAAGCACGTTCTTCAAGCTCATCACGGGCGAGCATCGGCCCTCGGATGGGAGCGTGCATTTTCTCGGGCGCGACATGAATCATGTGTTACCGCACGAACGCATACGCATGGGCATGAGCATCAAGTTTCAGATTCCCGGCGTGTTCGCGGACCTGAGCGTGCGTCAGCATCTACAACTTTCGCTGCATCGCGCGAAGGATGATGAACCGGGGCGTATCGACGAATTGCTTCGGCAGTTCATGCTCGAAGCAGAAGCGCCGGTTCTTGCGCGTCATTTATCGCATGGCAAGAAGCAATGGCTCGAAATCGCGATGGCCGTGTCGTTGCGCCCGAAGCTGCTGTTTCTCGATGAACCGGTCGCCGGGATGTCGGTGGAGGAAACGCATGCCACCGGCGAACTCATCAAGCGGCTCTCGGCGCAAGGCCTCACGATGATGGTCGTCGAGCACGACATGACTTTCGTCAAGCAGATTGCCACGCGCGTGACCGTGCTGCACGGTGGCCGGTTGCTCGCCGATGGCCCGCTCGATGAAATCCTCGCCCGTGACGACGTGGCCGAAGTCTATCTGGGGAAAAAGCATTGAGCGCGCTATTGGAAGTCAAAGGCGTGGAAGCGGGCTACGGCGGCGGCCGCGTGCTCAACGGTGTTTCGTTCAGTGTCGAACGCGGCGAAGTGCTGGCCTTGATCGGACGCAACGGCGTGGGCAAGACCACGCTCATGCGCGCGCTCATCGGCCTCGTTCGTTTGGATGCGGGGAGCATCGCGCTCGATGGCTTATCTATCGGCGAGGAAAAGCCTTATCTACGCGCGCAAAAAGGCATGGGCTACGTGCCGCAGGGCCGTGAAATATTCGGATCACTGACCGTCGCGGAGAACCTTCAGGTCGGCGCACAAGCGAACCGCGCACAGGCCGCGCAACTGAGAGAGAAAGTAGCCGGCTATTTCCCCATTCTCAAGACACGCTATCTGCAAAAGGCCGGCACGATGAGCGGCGGCGAACAGCAACAACTTGCCATTGCACGCGCGCTCATCAGCGGCCCTAAAGTGCTTCTACTCGATGAACCGTCCGAAGGCATTCAACCTTCCATCGTCTCGCTGATCGGCGAAACGCTATTGCAGATCGCGCATGAAACCGGTATCGGTGTGGTGCTGGTCGAGCAGGACATGGGCATGGTCGAACGCATCGCGACACGTTGCTGCGTGATGGATAAAGGCCGTATCGTCGATACACTGAACCCCGCGCAACGCGGGGACGAACAATTGATTCGCCAGTATCTGGCACTGTGACGGAGAGCCGAGCATGAAATGGCTGGAAGACTCGATCATGATGAAGCGCGGCGTGGGCGCGAGCCGCGAACCGGTGGAGCACCATCTCACGGAGGAATTGCAGCAGACGTTTCATTACACCATCGGGCCGTATTCGCAGCCGGTGCTGCATGTCAAACCCGGTGATCGTGTAGTGGTGGACACACGCGATGCATTCGAAGGCAAGATCAAGGAGGAAACCGATAAGCCATCCGAAGTATTGACCGTGCCGTTTCTCAATCCGCAGAACGGGCCGATCATGATCGAAGGCGCGGAGAAGGGCGACGTGGTGGCCGTGTACATCGAAAAGATGGCCCCGCGCGGTGACGATCCGCACGGCTTCTGCTGCATGATTCCAAACTTCGGCGGATTGACCGGCACGGACTACACCGCGTTGCTCAACGAACCGCTGCCGGAAATCGTGCGCAAAATAAAGATCGACGAAGAAAACGTCTATTGGAGCAAGCGCAATACGCTTCCGTACAAGCCGCATATCGGCACCTTGAGTTTGTCGCCGGAGATAGACTCGATCAACTCACTCACGCCCGATGCGCACGGCGGCAACATGGACGTGCCCGACATGGGGCCGGGCAGCATCACGTATTTGCCGGTGCGCTCGCCGGGCGGTCGGCTTTTCATCGGCGATGCCCATGCCTGTCAGGGCGATGGCGAAGTGTGCGGCACCGCCGTCGAATACCGCAGCACGACCACGGTGCGCGTGGATCTCATCAAGCAATGGAAGATCGACTGGCCGCGCCTTGAAAACGAGGACGCGCTCATGAGCATCGGCAGCGCGCGGCCGCTGGAAGACGCCACGCGCATTGCGTATCGTGAACTCGTGCTGTGGATGGCCGCCGACTATGGCTTCGACAAATGGGATGCCTATATGATGCTGAGTCAGGTCGGCCGCGTGCGCCTCGGGAATTTCGTCGATCCAAAATACACGGTCGGCGCAATGGTCGCCAAGCACTACCTCAAGTAAGACGAATAGCAACAACCTTTTAAATGAGCGTGTCACTCCATGGCTTTGTCCGATCCCATTCGAGTGGGTCTGTTGTGTTCGACGAGCGGCTCCACGGCGCTGCTCGAACAATCGCAATGGCGCGGCGCGACCCTCGCGATGGAGGAAATCAATGCGCGCGGCGGCATCGGCGGCCGTGAGATCGTGGCGATCCACTACGATCCCGGCTCCGATCCGGCCGTCTTTCGGGAACTGGCGGAACGGCTCATTCTCAAGGACGGCGTGAATGTGATCTTCGGCGGCTATACGTCGTCGAGCCGCAAGGCCATGTTGCCGGTGGTGGAGAAACACAACCGGCTGCTTATCTATTCGCAGCAGTACGAGGGTTTCGAATACTCGGACAACATCATTTATAGCGGGGCGTCGCCGAATCAGAACGGCGTGCAACTGGCGGACTTCATGACGGAGACGTTCGGCGCGCGCGTGTACATGGTCGGCTCGCGTTATGTCTATCCGTATGAATGCAACCGGACGATGCAGGAGTTGCTGTTGCAACACCCCGAAGGCGCGATTCTCGGTGAGCGTTACTTACCGCTCGACGCCACGCCCGAGCAGTTCGCGCAGGTGGTCGCGGATATTCGCCGCAAGTCGCCCGACTGGATATTTTGCACGGTGATCGGCGAGACGGTGCCTTATCTGTATGAAGCGTACGCGCGCGAAGACCTCGACCCATCCGCCGTGCCGATCGGGAGCCTGAATACTTCGGAAACCGAAATTCATGCGATGGAGCGTGGCATCGCGACCGGACACTACACCGCGGCGCCTTATTTTCAGAGCATCGACACGCCGGAGAACGATCGCGCGGTGCGCCGTCATCAGGCGCGCTTCGGCGTGGATACGCCCACCGACATGAACTGGGAAGCCGCGTACTATCAAATGCACATGTTCGCCGAAGCGTGCGCGCGCGCAGGATCGGACGATATCGGCACGATCATGCCGCATCTCCTCGGCTCGGAATTCGACGCGCCGCAGGGCCGTGTGCGCATCGATCCGGTGAATCATCACATGGCGCTGTATCCGCGCATTGGCCGCGTGAAAGCAGACGGTCAGTTCATCGTGATGCGCGAATCGAAGTTCGCGGTCGGCCCCGACCCGTACATGACGCGTCAGACCTTGGGCGACTGGGTCACAAAACTGAGTTCACGGGACTACTGACGTGAACGCGCGCGCGGACAGAGGCCAACGAAGCCTGACGGGATCGATTCTTGAGCGCAATCCACGCGTGCTCGTGATCCATCCCGACGACGACGACGGCCTCACGCTGACCAATCACCTGCGCCGCATGGGCTTTCAGGTGGAACGCTTTTGGCCGCCGCCGCAAAACTTGCCTGACGATATCGATCTCGTTTTCCGTGCGCTGCGCCCCGAGGAACGCGCGCCGAACGAGGACTGGTCAGGACCGAATGCGCCGCCCACCATTTGCGTGATCGCGTATGAGAACCCGACTTTTATCGATCAGGCTATCCGCTTGGGTTCGGATGGCATCGTGACCACGCCGATACGCGCATCGGGCTTGCTGTCCACCGTGGTGATGGCGCTGCATCACGCCAAACGCTCGCGGCAACATCTGCAACGTATCGCGCGGCTCGAACAGAAACTGCTCGACAGTCGGCATCTTCAGGAAGCGAAGGGCATTCTCATGACGATGCATCGCGTGAGCGAGACGGAAGCGTACGACATGCTGCGCGCGCAGGCCATGGAAAAGCGCGTAACCATCGACGATGTGTGCCATTCGGTTATTCAGGCCGGCGAAGTATTGCAGATCAAGCGCGGCATCGCAGCGGACGAAGACTGAACGGCAACTCAAGGGAGCGACGAAGATGGACTTGCAATTGAAGGGTTTAAAAGCGATCGTCACCGGCGGAACGAAGGGCATTGGTCTTGCGATCGCGCAGACGCTCGCGAAAGAAGGCGCGGATGTCGCCATTTGCGCGCGCGATGAAGCCAGCGTCAAGGCGACGGCGGAAACGCTTGCGCAAGCGAACGGCGTACGCGCTTCAGGCGCGCCGCTCGATGTGTCCGATGGTCCATCGCTCAAGGCATGGGTGAAGAACGTCGCAGAAGAATGGGGCGGGCTGGATATCGTCGTCGCGAATGTCAGCGCGCTCGCCATCGGCAACGATATCGAATCGTGGCGCAAGGAGTTCGAGACCGATCTGCTTGGCACGGTGAATCTCGTCGATGCCGCCATGCCGTATCTCGAAGCGAGCAAGGCGGCGTCGATCGTTGCGATATCGAGTGTGTCGGGGCGCGAGATCGACTTTGCCGCTGGCCCTTACGGCGTGTTCAAGGCGGCGCTCGTGCATTACATGCAAGGCCTGGCGAATCAGCTTGCCGCGAAGGGCATTCGCGCGAACACGGTGTCGCCGGGGAATGTCTATTTCGAAGGTGGCGTGTGGGACTGGATCGAGCATAACGATCAGGCGCTGTTCGCCAAGGCGCTCGCATTGAATCCCACGGGGCGCATGGCGAAACCGCAGGAAATAGCGAATGCAGTTGCGTTTATCGCGAGCCCGGCGGCGAGCTTCGTGAGCGGTGCGAATTTTGTGGTGGATGGGGCGCTTACGCGCGGTGTGCAGCTTTGATTGTATTGGGCGATGCTCGAGCTATCGGATAGCGTCGGGTTGCCTTTTTTTAATTCCGAAACGGTTCAAAGATTGGGTTTGGGGTGTTTTCTGGGTGTTCTTTGGGTGTTCTTTGGGTGTTGCGGTTTGGGTTTGCGTGCAAGAGGCTTCGTGTCTTTGGGCTTTTATTGCAGTAGCCGCCTCCCCGGCGGGGGGGTAACTTTCTTTGCTGCTGCAAAGAAAGTCACCAAAGAAAGCAGCTTTTACCCCTCCGCACGCTGGCTGGAAAGGGTTGGTCTGGATTAACGGATGCAGTGGCCGCAATAGGACTTTCCACGCATAACGAGCCGTTTAGGCAACCTTGCGATTGCGCGCTCGAATGCTCTTAGCTCGGTGGACCGCGCTCATTCCTTCGGCCATGCGCTTCGCGCGCCGAGAATGTAAGAACGGAATCCCGCAGCGTATGAGTGCCCAGTCACATCACACCGCATCGCACCTCTCCCATTGAGCCCAACCTTGGTAAGCACTTCTAGGCAAAGCACGCACACCAACGCCAGTCACCTTTTAGTCGGAGCACTAACCAAGGTAGGGCCGAATAGCAATCTAGCGGGGAAGCGTGAGGTGGCTGGGCGTTTATAGGCTGCGGGATTCCGTTCTAAAGTTCTCGGCGCGCGTAGCGCATGGCCGAAAGAATGAATGCGGGCCACTAAGACCAAAGGATTGGAGCGCGTAATCGCGAGGTTGCCCACGCGCTTAAGGAAACGTGGGACGTTCTATTGCGGCCACTGCATCGTTAATCCAGACCAACCTTCTCCAGCCAGTGTGCATGGTGTAAAAAGCTGCTTTCTTTGGTAACTTTCTTTGCAGCAGCAAAGAAAGTTACCCCCCCGCCGGGGAGGCGGCTACTGCAATAAAAGCACAAACAATAGCAGCCCTTTGCAAGCAAAAACAACAAAATCAAATGCACGCCAACGACAGGGAAAAAAACACTGCCTCTCAGGTCAAGTGCCGCCGCCCAACACATTTAACGCGGCGTCCGCGTTTCCTCAATGAACCGCTCCAGCAGCCGTTTGAGTTGCTTCGCATTGCGCGAGCCGAGCGCCTCCTCGATAGCCGCATGGTGCGCATCCACGCCCGGTTGCAGACGGTCCAGCAGCTTGATGCCACGGTCCGTGATATAGACCAGCACCTTGCGGCTGTCCACCTCGTCGGCGGCGCGCAGCACCAGACCGCGGCTCACGAGCTTGTCCACGTTCTTCGTCAGCGCGGGCAGATTCATCAATACTTGCGCGGCGAGTTCGCTCATGGAGTGGCCCGCTTCGTCCGACACAGCATGCAAGATGCGCCAATGCTCCTCGTTCACGCCTTCCTCGGCGGTAAGTTGCGCAAGCCCCGTTTTCATCTGCCGATGCGCGGAAGCGATGAGAAAAGCCAGGTATGAGGAGAGATCGGATTCCGGCATGGTAGATGCTTGAGTGGGGGCGGACAAAACGAATCTTACGCAAACAAATTTTTTTCGGAAAGTACCGGTGCAAAGACTCTTTGTTCCCGGTACGTGATGGTGCGCCCGCGCCATCTCTTGGTGCATTCCGACTCTCTCGATTCCGCCGGGTGGCTCATTCGATGAAGCATCGTTTCCGGTCCCGCCGTCCACGGCAGGAGATGACCATTGCATTGTGCGTGCCGCTGGGCGGCGCGGCAGGACTGTGGGGCCCGTGCGCACTGGCCTCAGCGCAGCTTGCGGTAGACGAACTGAATGCGGCCTCGGGCATGGCGGGCCGGCCATGCAAGCTCGTCACGATCAACGCAGGCGACGACGCGCGCGAACTCGAATCCACGCTGACCGGCTTGATCGGCGACGGCGAGATCGATGCACTCGTTGGCATGCATACGAGCGCGGTGCGGCTCGATCTGTTGAAAGCGGTCGCGGGTCAGATTCCGTTCATCTATACGCCGCTTTACGAAGGCGGCGAACGCACGCCCGGCGTGTTCGCCATCGGTGAGACCACGCGACGGCAGCTTCAGCCCGCCATTCACTGGATCGGCACGCGGCACCGGCCACGACGCTGGTTTTTCGTCGGCAACGATTATGTGTGGCCGCATGCGGCGCATCGGCTCGCGCATCGTTTCGTGAACGAGGCGGGCGCGCAGGTCGTCGGCGAAATGCTTCTGCCGTTCGGCACGGGCGATTACGGCGAGGTGCTGGATGCCATTCGCAAATCGCGCGCGGATGCCGTGCTGCTATCGCTGATTGGTCAGGACACCATCGATTTCAATCGTGCATTCGGCGATGCGGGGCTTTCCAACCGCGTCGTGCGGTTGTCGTGCGCGCTCGGCGAGAACGAATTGCTGGGCATTGGCGCGCGCAACACGGCATCGCTTTATGTGGCGTCCGGCTACTTTGCCTCGCTGCGCACGGATGCGAATCTCGCTTTCAAGGAGCGTTATCGCGGACGTTACGGCGCGCGTGCGCCCACGCTCGACACGTTCGGCCAGTCCACCTACGAAGGCATCCACTTTCTCGGCGCACTCGTGGACGATGCACAACGCCGACGTATTTCAAGCGATGCCGGTCTCGCGCAGCTCGGCCTCGCGCCGATGGCTTACCGCAGCGCACGAGACGCCGCGTACGCGGGCGGGCGCGTGAACCGCGTGCCGATCTATCTCGCACGCGCGGAAGGGCATCAGTTCGATGTGATCGCACCGCTGTAAGACGAAAGCGCCGTCATCCCGTTTTAGTTTCCATGGAAAATAAATAGTTGACGCGGAAAATATGTGTTCCTAACATGGCTCTCGGATCAAGGTACGCCTAAACGACCTCAGGCGCCGTCCGTCACGAATCCGTTCGAGTGAGGAGAAGTCATGGCAGTGAAACGTCCCACGCCCGCTCAGCTTGACGAAGTCGCCACGAGTCTCGGCATGCATCTCTCCGAGACGCAGCTCGCCGCCTATCACACCCTGCTGCAACCCAATTTCGATGCCTACGACATCATCGACGCGCTGCCGGACTATGTTCCGCGCGTCACGTATCCGCGCACGCCGGGCTACCGGCCGCCCGCTGAAGAAAACCGCTACAACGCGTGGTACGTCAAGAGCGAAGTGAAGGGCGCGCCCACCGGCAAGCTCGCGGGCAAGACGGTGGCGCTCAAGGACAACGTGTGTCTGGCCGGCGTGCCGATGATGAACGGCGCCTCCACGCTCGAAGGCTACGTGCCCGATGTGGACGCCACCATCGTCACGCGTCTGCTCGATGCAGGCGCGACCATACTCGGCAAGGCCACGTGCGAATACTTCTGCTTCTCCGGCGGTTCGCACACGAGTTCACCGGCGCCCGTGCATAACCCGCGCAAGATGGGTTACTCGGCGGGCGGGTCGTCGTCAGGAAGCGCGGCGCTGGTGGCCGCGGGCGAAGTGGATCTCGCCATTGGCGGCGATCAGGGCGGCTCCATTCGCATGCCGGCATCGTATTGCGGCATCTACGGCATGAAGCCCACGCACGGCCTCGTGCCCTACACGGGCGTGATGCCGATCGAGCTCACGATCGATCACACCGGCCCGATGACCGGCAACGTGACCGACAACGCATTGATGCTCGAAGTGCTGGCCGGCCCCGATGGTCTCGATCCGCGCCAGTACGCGGGACAAGTAGCGAAGCCTTACGCGGACCTCATGAAAGAAGGCATACGCGGCCTGCGCATCGGCGTGGTGACGGAAGGTTTCGGCTGGCCGCAATCGCTCGAAGCATCGGATGCGAAAGTGCGCGCCGCCGCCGATCATCTGGCCGAACTCGGTGCCAAGGTGAGCGAAGTATCCATCCCGATGCATCGCATTGGTCCGGCCATCTGGTTGCCGATTGCAGCCGAAGGCGCTACGCAACAGATGATGAAGGACAACGGTCACGGCTACAACTGGAAGGGCCTGTATGTGACCAGCATGGTGGACTATCACGCCGGATGGCACGAGCGCGCAGACGAACTCTCCGAAACCCTCAAGATCACCATGGTGCTCGGCGAATACTTCATTCGTCACTATCGCGGGCATTACTACGCGAAGTCGCAGAACCTCTCGCGCCAGCTCACGGCCGCCTATGACGCAGCCTTTGCCGACTACGATCTGCTGCTCATGCCGACGCTGCCGCTTACCGCCACGCCGCTGCCGAAACCGGGCGCAAGCGTGGAAGAAGTCATCACGCGCGCATTCGAGATGTTGCCCAATACCTGTCCGTTCGATTGCACCGGCCACCCCGCCATGAGCGTGCCATGCGGCATGGTCGATGGCCTTCCCGTCGGCATGATGCTGGTGGGCAAGCACTTCGACGAAGCGACCATCTATCGCGGCGCGTATGCATTCGAACAATCCGTAGACTGGATGAAGCTCTAAGCCCGACCCTCGTTATCTAACCGTTGCGCGTCCCTTTCCGGAACTTCCATATGGATCGACGTTCGTTTCTGAAGTCGTCCGCGGCGTCGGTGGCCGCGGGCATGGCGGGATCGTTTCCCTTCGTGGCCGAGGCCGCTGATGAGATTCTCGTCGGCGGTATTACCGATCAGTCGGGCGGCCTCGATATCTACGGCAAGCCGATGGCGGATTGTCTGACCATCGCTGTCGAGGAATGGAACGCGCAGGGCGGCCTGCTCGGCAAGCAGATCAAGCTGCTCAACTACGATCCGCAGTCGAGCATGCAGCTTTACACGCAGTTCGCGCAGCAGTCGGCGTTGAAGGACAAGGTGGCGGTGGTGCATGGCGGCATTACGTCGGCCTCGCGCGAAGTCATGCGGCCGGTGTTGGACCGTTACCGCACGCTTTATTTCTACAACACGCAATACGAAGGCGGCGTGTGCGACCGCAACACGTTCTGCACGGGCGTGACGCCGGGGCAGACAGTGGCCAAGTTGATTCCTTATGCGATGAAGCAATGGGGCAAGAAGGTCTACGTGGTCGCGGCGGACTATAACTACGGGCAGATCACCTCGCAATGGGTGAAGAAATTCGTTCAGGACAACGGCGGATCGGTCACGTCAATCGACTTCTTTCCGCTCGATGTCACCAACTTCGGTTCCACGATTTCAAAGATCGAATCGGCCAAGCCGGACATGCTCGTGTCAGCGCTAGTCGGCGGGTCGCATGTTTCGTTCTATCGTCAATGGGCGGCGGCGGGGCTGCACAAGAAGATTCCGCTCGCCTCCACCACATTCGCGGGCGGCAACGAGCAGATCATTCTGTCTCCTGACGAATGCGACGGCTTTCTGGTGTCGTATAACTACTTCGAAAATCTGGACAATCCCACCAACAAGGCTTTCAAGGAGCGCTTCCACAAGCGCTTCGGCGCGGATTATCCGAACATCACCGAACTGGCGATGGGCACGTACCAGGGCTTCAATCTCTGGGCGCAGGGCGTGAAGAAGGCGGGCAGCATCGACCGCATGAAGGTGATCGAGGCGCTCGAATCTGGAATCAGCATCGATGCGCCGAGCGGCAAGGTGTCCATCGATCCTGCCACGCACCATTGCGTGCTCAACGTGAGCATTGCACAGGTGAAGAACCACAAACTCGATATCGTGCAGACGTTCCAGAATCAGCCGCCGGTCGATACGAGCGCCGTGTGCAATCTGATCAAGAACCCGCGCGACAATCAGCAGTACGTCATCAAGCTTTGAAGCGGTCATAACGAGGAACGACGATGGATCTAGCCGCGATCATCCTGATTCAGATTCTGTATGCGATAGCGAGCCTGGTGGTGATTTCGTCGGGCCTCGCCGTCATCTTCGGCATGATGAAAGTAATCAATCTCGCGCACGGCGAATTCATGATGCTGGGCGCGTATGCCGCCATCGAGGCGATGCGGCTCGGCGTGAATCTGTGGATAGCCATTCTCGTCGTCGCGCCGATCGTGGTTGCGTTGATCGGCGTCGTGCTCGAACGCGTGTTCATTCGGCGGCTCTATGGCCGCATGATCGACACGATGCTCGCGACGTGGGGTTTGTCGCTGCTGCTGATCGGCATCGTCACGTCGATCGCGGGCAACACGACTACAGGCATCTCCGCGCCGCTCGGCAACTTTGCCATCGGGGGATATTCGGTGAGCAGTTACACGCTCGTCATCATCGCGGTGGCGGTGGTGCTTGGCGTGGCGTTGCGTTGGGTGTTGCTGCATACGTCGCTCGGGCTGATCGCGCGCGGCACCATGCAGAACCCGCAAATGGCCGATGCGCTCGGCATCGCGCCGGGACGTGTCTATTCGATCACCTTCGCGGTCGGCGCGGCCTTGTCGGGGCTCGCAGGCGCATTGCTCGCGCCGATGACCGGCGTCGTGCCCACGATGGGCGGCGCGTTCGTCGCGAAGGCGTTCATCACGGTGATCGGCGGCGGGCCTGCGATCGTCGCGGGACTGGTGAGTTCTTCCGCGCTGTTCGGTGCGATCAACCAGATCGCGACCTTCGCGTCCACGCCCGTGTTCGGTGAAGTGGCGCTGCTGATCGGCGCCATCGTGATGTTGCGGCTGCTGCCGCGCGGCATCACCGGACGCTTCTTCAAGGGAGCATTGTGATGACGCCGTTCGAGGGTGCCCGCTCCATTCCCGTGCCCGACGCGCTCTCGCGTTTCTCGAAGTCGTGGAAAAGCGCGGCGTTGTCGCTGGCGGTGGGCGTCATCATGCTGATCGTGCTGCCGCGTGTGCTCGACGACTTCGCGCTCGTGCAGGCCACCGTCTATGCCGTCATGGCGATCCTTGCCGTGAGTCTCGGTTTCGTGTGGGGATTCGGCGGCATTCTGTGTTTCGGGCAATCGGCGTTTTTCGGGCTTGGCGCATACACGTATGCCATCGCCGTGACGAACATGGGCGACAGCACGGTGCCGTTTCTGCTCGCCATCGTCTTGCCTGCGGCGTTTGCAGCGGTGCTCGGCTATCTGATTTTCTACGGGCGATTGTCGGATGTGTACATGGGCGTCATTACCCTGACTGTCACGCTGATTCTGTTCAATGTGGTCAACTCCACCGCTGGCCCCGAATGGAAAATCGGCAATGCACCGCTTGGCGGATTCAATGGCATTCCTAACATCGCGCCGCTCAACACGCCGGGCAATATCGATGACGTAATAAGCCCGCGCGGTCTGTTCGAACTGTCGCTCGGCGCATTGCTTGGCGTTTATCTCTTGTTGCGCGTGTTGCTGGCTTACAAGGTCGGACGCGTGATCGTGGCGAGCAAGGAGAACGAACAACGCCTGCTGTTGCTCGGTTACGATTCGCGCGTCTACAAGCTCTTTACCTTCGTGCTGGGCGCGGCTATCGCGGGATTGTCGGGATGCCTCTTTGCCAACTGGGGCGCGTTTACGAGTCCCGGCGTGTTCGGTCTTGCGCAATCGGCGCAGATCATCATCTGGGTCATCGTGGGCGGGCTGGGCACGCTTGTCGGGCCGGTGGTCGGATGCGTCGCGATTCAGTGGATCACCACGCAAATCGGCACGCAGCAGACCATCAACTCGAATCTGGTGCTGGGCGCGATTCTCGTCGTGTTCGTGTTGATGGTGCCGAAGGGCATCGTGCCGAGCATCGGCGAAGTAGGGATGCGTGTTTTCAGCGCAATGCGACCCAAGCGTGTGCCGCCGAAAGTAACGAACGAAGCGAAGGAAGCCGCATGACGACGCCGCTGCTCGAAACCCGTCAGCTCAATGTTCGATTCGGCGGCGTTCACGCCACGCGCGATGTCAACTTCACCTTGGCGGAAGCCGAATTGCGGTGTGTGATCGGCCCGAATGGTGCGGGCAAGAGCACGTTCTTCAAGTTGCTCACGGGTCAGGTCAAAGCGACTTCGGGCGAGATACTTTTTCGCGGAAAAGACATTACGTCGATGCAGCCGCACGAACCGGCGCGTCTTGGCATCGGCATCAAAACGCAGGTGCCGAGCCTGTTCAACGGGCTTTCCGTGTGGGAGAACGTATGGCTCGCGGCGCGGCGCGTGAATACGCCCAGACAGACCGAGCGCGTGACGCGTGAAGTGCTCGAGCGTGTGGGCATGCTGTCGCATCGCGAAGCCATAACCGGGCTTCTGGCGCATGGCGAACGTCAATGGGTTGAACTCGCCGTGGTGATCGCCGCCGACCCGCCGCTCATTCTGCTCGATGAACCCGCCGCCGGCATGAGCGATCTCGAAGTCGCGCGCACAGCGGAGCTCATCATGGAAATCAACCGAAGGCATGCGCTCGTAGTCGTCGAACACGACATGAGTTTCATTCGACGCATTGCCAAGACGGTGACGGTGCTGCATCAGGGCGCGGTCGTGCGCGAAGACACGCCCGAGCGCATCATGAGCGATCCGTTCATCCAGCAAATCTATCTCGGCAAGAAGCCGCACTGAACGGAGGCGCGATGCTGGAAGCAACAGGCCTGTGCGCGGGATACGGCGGAATTCCGGTGCTCTATGACGTGGCGCTTGCCGTGCGCGACGGCGAATCCATCGGCATACTCGGCCATAACGGCATGGGCAAGACCACGCTGCTGCGCACGCTGATTGGCGCATTGCCAGCGACAGCGGGCACGCTGCGTCTCAACGATGAAGACATCACCTCATTGCCGCCGCACGCGCGCGCCAAACGCGGCATGGCGTATGTGCCGCAAGGGCGCGAGATATTCCCCACGCTCACCGCTTACGACAATCTGCGGCTCGGGCTCGTGAAGACCGGGCGCAAGCCTGACGAAGCCCTCGGCGCGCTGCTCGAAGATTTTCCGCGATTGAAGCCCTTGCTCGATCGCGCGGGCGGGTCGCTGTCGGGCGGCGAACAGCAATTGCTCGCCTTGGCGCGCGCGCTCGCGGGCGAACCGACGCTCTTGCTGCTCGACGAGCCGACCGAAGGCATTCAGCCTTCGATCATCGAGGAAATAGCGGAAACGCTCGTGACCTTGCGTGAGCGGCGCGGATTGACCATCGTGCTGGTGGAACAGAATCTCGATTTCATCGCGGCCGTCTCACAGCGCGTGCTTGTCATTCGACGCGGGCATCTCGGCGGTGAGATCCCGCGCGAACATCTCATGGATCTTGATAAGGTCAGCGAATATACCGGCGTGGCGGCGTAATCAATCGGCAAGCATTTGCGCGGCCTTTTCAACGGCCGCCGCACGCATCGCCCGACGCTCGGCACTAAGCGACAAAGCGCGCTCGACAATGTCCTTCGGCGCGACGAACGGCGTTCCCGCATTGAACGGCGGCGCCGGATCGTACTCGATCTGCAACTGAATCTGCTGCGCGATCGCATCGCCTGCCACATCCGCCGCGACACGCAAGGCCATGTCGATTCCCGCCGTCACGCCACCCGACGTATAAAAATTCCCGTCGATGGTCATCCGATCATCCGACGGAACCGCGCCGAATCGAGCCAACAGTTCGCGCGCTTGCCAGTGGCTTCCCGCACGACGTCCGCGCAGCAAACCCGCCGCGCCCAGCAGCAACGAACCCGTGCAGATGCCGAAGACATACTTCGCCGCCTTAGCCCGCTCGCGAACGAAGCGCACGATGTTCGGATCGAGCATGGCGGTATCCGTTCCCGGTCCGCCGGGCACCACGAATAGTTCGTAG
The DNA here is from genome assembly GCF_057612605.2 of Caballeronia sp. A2-2. Taxonomy (NCBI): domain Bacteria; kingdom Pseudomonadati; phylum Pseudomonadota; class Betaproteobacteria; order Burkholderiales; family Burkholderiaceae; genus Caballeronia; species Caballeronia sp. A2-2. The sequence goes on from NZ_JBVFIR010000004.1 coordinate 235,932, forward strand.
GTCGAAGCGGTTTCGAAATCCACATCCGGTTGAATGACGAGACCTTTATCCGTGCGCACGGGCGAACGCGTCGGCGCGACGACTTCCGTTCGCCATCCCGGCAAGCGCGCCAGCACTTCCAGCGGGCCGGTGAGATCGAGTTGCGTCATCTCCGGGAAAAGCAGCAAGCCTGCGACTTTCGTTTGGTTGGATTGCGTCATGAATTCCTCCATTCGATGACGACATTAGACCTGCAGAGGCATTGGCAAAAAAGACAGAAATCGCGTATTTTGTGCCAATGACCAAAATCGTTAAATCTGCTGCACGCCGGATCGTGATCTTCGCTTACGAAGGCGCGCAGCCCATCGACGTATCCGGCCCGCTCCAGACATTCGACACCGCGGGCGAAGAATCCGCAAGCGCGCGTTATAAATGCAGCGTCGTTTCCGCCGAGGGCGGCGCGGTGCGTCTGCAAAGCGGCATGACCGTGCTCACCGAAAAGCTGCCGAAGGGCGCGCGCATCGATACGTTGCTGATACCGGGCGGGCCGGGTGTGCATGCGGCGCGTCGATCGCCGGAGATCGTGCGCTATGTGCAGAACCTGGCGAAGCGCGCGGAACGGGTGTGCTCCGTCTGCACGGGCGCGTTCCTGCTGGCGCAAGCCGGGTTGCTCGACGGGCTCGATGCAGCAACACATTGGCGCGCGTGCAGCGCGTTATCGCAAGAGTTTCCGGCCATCCGCGTGCAGCCCGATCCGATCTGGATTCGCGATGGCCGCATCTGGACATCGGCGGGCGTGACCGCTGGCATCGATCTCGCACTGGCGATGGTCGAAGCCGACCACGGCAGCGCGCTGGCGGCACAGACCGCGCGCAGGCTCGTGGTGTACATGCGGCGTTCGGGCGGACAGGCGCAGTTCAGCACGCCGCTCGCGCTGCAATCGTCGGATGCATTCGGCACGCTGTTCGACTGGCTCGACAAGAACCTGCATCGCTCATTGAAAGTCACCGATCTTGCCGACGAAGCCAACATGTCGCCGCGCACGTTCATTCGTCATTTCACGGAAAAGACCGGCAAGACCCCGGGCAAGGCGCTCGAAGGATTGCGTCTCGAACGCGCGCAATCGTTGCTGACAACGACCACGCTTTCGTTATCGGCCGTCGCGCGGCGAACAGGCTTCGGGCGCGAAGAACGCTTGCGCAATGCGTTCGTCAGGCAATTCGAAATTGGCCCGGCGCAATGGCGCGAGCGCTTCGGTGAAACATGAACGTCAAGCCGCAGCCAACGTCTGTGACCACGCGTGCAACTCGCTCGCCGGAATCGCGGGCGAGAACAGAAAGCCCTGCAACTCATCGCAACCGATGCCACGCAACACCTGCGCCTGATGCTCCGTCTCCACGCCTTCCGCGACCACGCGCAAACCAAGCTCATGTCCCAGTTCGATGATCGCCTTCACGATGGCAAGATCAGCAGGTTTATCGAGCATGTCGCGCACGAACGCACGATCGATCTTGAGGCGGTCAAGCGGAAAGCGGTTCAGATAACTCAAACTCGAATAGCCGGTGCCGAAGTCATCGAGCGAGAGCTTCACACCAAGCGCGCGAATGGCGCGGATGGCATCGACATAATGTTCCGCGCCTTCCATCAAGACCGTTTCGGTGATTTCGAGTTCGAGACAATGCGGCGGCACGCGATACGCATGCAGACTCCTCGAAAGCGCCATCAGCAGTTCGGGATCGCGAAGCTGAATGGCGGAGACATTCACCGACACGCGCATCTCGATGCCTTCCTCATCGCGCCACGCGGCAATCTGTCGGCACGCTTCATCGACCACCCACGCACCAATCCCGATGATGAGCCGCGTTTCCTCCGCGACCGGAATGAACACGGCCGGACCCACATCGCCGAGTTGCGCATTGCGCCAACGCAGCAAGCCCTCGACGCTCGTCAGCGCGCCGGTGTGCGCATCCAGACACGGTTGCCACGCAAGCCGCATCTCGCGCTCCTGAATGGCGGTGCGCAGACACGTCTCAAGCGTGAGCCTGTGACGCGCCTGTTCGGCCATGTCGGCGGAGAAGAACTTCACGAGGTTGCGGCCTGCTGACTTTGCCTGATACATCGCGGCGTCGGCGTTCTGCATCAATGTATCGATATCCTCACCATCGTCGGGATAGAGCGCGACGCCCACGCTGCATGATACTTCCAGCGTCAGCCCGCTGACTTCGTGCGGTTCGCGCAGCAGCGGAATCAAACGTTGTTCGATGGTGCGCGTGACGTCAGCCGCATGACCGACGCCATTGAGCAGGATCGTGAATTCATCGCCGCCCAGACGGCTGACCGTGTCGTTGCCACGCACGGCCTTGAGCAGCCGCCGCGCGACCGAACGCAACAGCCCGTCGCCGATATGATGCCCAAGCGAATCGTTGATATTCTTGAAGCGGTCGAGATCGATGAACAGCACGGCGGCGCGCTGCCGCGCCCGTTGCGCCTGCGCAATGCCCAGCCCCAGCCGCGACGCGAACAGCGCACGATTCGGCAACTCGGTTAGCACATCATGCTGCGCGAGAAACTGAATGCGCGCCTCGCTTTTCTTGCGGTCCGTGATATCGATCAGCGTGCAGATGTAATGCGAGACGTGGCCGCTCTTGTCATGCACCGCGCTGACCATCAACCACGCCGGATAATCGCCGCCTTCGCGCCGCCGCACATGCGCCTCGCCATGCCACGTGCTGCTGCGTCCCACGCGATGAAGCAAGTTGCCGAGAACATCGCGTTCATCATCTTCTGCGAGCGCCACGATGAAACCCGGCGGCTTACCCGCCACATCGTCGGTACGATAGCCCGTCGCGCGATAGAACGAAGGATTCGCGGTCACGAGCAACGCATCCGCATCGAGAATCACGATCGCTTCCGACGACGCCTCGAACACCTTGCCCCACAACTCCAGCCGTTGCTCCATGAGCTTGATCTGATTGATTGGTGTGAAGGCGGTGAGAATGGCGTCGCGCCCCTGAAAGTCGAGACGGCGCGCGGAGAGCATCGCCCAGCTCGGTTGTGCGGTGGCTTTCCAGTGAACCTCGAATTCGTCGATGGCCTCGCGGTCGGAAATCTGCTGGAAAAAGCGGGCACGGGTGGAGGAATCGAGACCGAAGGCCCACGGATCGGTCGCGCAACCATTGAGCCAGAACAGGCCGGGCGCGTTCGCATGCAGCACTTCATGTCCCGGAATGGCGGTGACGACCATCGGCACGGGCGTGGCTTCTACGAGCGCCGATTGCGCGGCCGAGGCGCGCGCGGTCGCGGCCAGTTCCTTTTGCACATCGCGTTCGCGGTCTAGCTGCGCGAGCATTTCATTGAAGCCACGCACGAGTTGACCGATTTCGTCCTGACTGTGCCAGCTTGCGCGCTTCGTGTGATCGCCGGTGCGGCGCACGAGGTCCATCACGCGTGCCAGTTTGCGCAGCGGCGAGGAAATCTGCTGCGCGACGCAATACACCATCGTCAGGATGGCGCAGAGCAGGAACAGCGCGGTGCCCAAGTGCAGCCACATGCGCGAGAACAAGCCATGCACGCGTGCGTGCAAGAGGCCGTCGAGTTGATCGCCGGTTTGTCGCCATACATCGTCCACGCTGCGCACCAAGGCTTGTTGCGCGGTATCGACGATCGCGAGTTCGGCGGGATCGGGCGCGGCGTTGTCATCCACGACGATACGCGTCGCGTGCCGATACGCTTCGACAGCGGTACGCATGCGTTCGAACGATGGCGTGAGCGTTTGTTCGAGCGCATGATTGGCCGCGCCCGCTTCGGCGAAGTCGGAGCGCAGACCTTGCATGACGCCATCGAGCTGACCTTCGAGCACGAGATAATGCGAGCGCACTTCCTCGCGCGAACGCGCATGCACGCCATCGTGAAGATGCCGTCCGATGCCATTCACCGCCGCCAGCAAAGCCGGATAACGCAGGATCGATTGCGACATCGCGTAATAGCTGTCGAGATCGGGATCGAGGATCAGGTTCGACTGATTGCCGATGCGCGTGATGAGTTCGCGCGATGCATCGAGCGCCGCATCCGTCGAGGCAATGGCGGGCGTTGCTTCACGCGCCATCGTTTGTAAATCGGCGCGCAACGTGCGGTTTGGCTCCGCGCTCTGCATGCGATCGCCGTATTGCTGTTCCGCGTGCGCAAGTCGTTCGGCTTGCTTATCAAGTTCAGCAGATGTCGGCGCTTTGCCCGCACCCGCTAGCGCGATGCCCGTGATCGCGCGCTCAACTTCATGCACATACGCGTTGCCGACGATCTCCTTGTTCGAGAAATCGATGGCCAGATACTTCTCGTGAATCAGAATGCCGCTGATGTAGATCACCGCGCTCAGATCGAGCAGATAGATGAGCAGCAGTTTGTGGCCCACGCGCAGACGCGCAAGCAGCCTGAAAAACGGATTGCGTTTCATAAAGCGTTGCGCGTGAAAGTCCGCGCCGAAAGTGAGGCAGTTCGATGCTTCAAGAGGGCACCTTGCGATCGGTTGCGTCAGCGGTGTTGTTGCACGTCGATCACGCCTCTATCGGCTCGCCAAAAATAAGCTTTAGGTTTAAGGATTTATGCACGAATACGGCGCGTCATTGCCGTGTTAAGGGGCGCGCACGCGTCTTTCGAGTGCATGACGAAAGCGCTTTAAATGGCTGTTTGCGCTGAAACCATAAAAAACAGACACGCGCAGTTCAACGCTTTGCCAACTCGCGTTCCGCCACGGACAGCACAGCGTTTTCGGCGTGGAAGTCGCTATGAGTAGCCGGTCTTCAACCTACGCGCCGCGAGGCACTGAGATGCAACTCAAGCGAATTCCCACCACGGTCATCACCGGCTTTCTCGGCGCGGGCAAGACCACGCTGGTCAATCACATTCTCGATGCGACGCGGCCGATGCAGATCGGCATCGTCGTGAACGAGTTCGGCGAGGTCGGCATCGACGGGCAGCTTATTGCCGCGGATGAGCAGGCCGTCATCGAGATCAAGAACGGCTGTGTGTGCTGCACGGTGCGCACGGATCTCGTGGCAAGCGTGCGTGATTTACTCGCGCGCTTCGGCGAGCGGCTCGACCGGTTGATCGTCGAAACCTCGGGACTGGCCGATCCCGCGCCCGTTCTGCAAACCTTTCTGGCGGACCTCGAAGTGCGCGAGCGCGTGGAACTGGAATCGGTCGTGTGCGTCGTCGATGCGCTGCATGCCCACGCACAACTGAGCGATGACATCGCGCGCGAGCAGATCGTGTTCGCGGACCGCATCCTCATCAACAAAACGGATGTGGCGACGCCTGCTGGCATGAGCGCGTTGCTCGCGGAGATTCGTAGGCTCAATCCGACAGCGCGAATCGATCACGCGGATCATGCGAGCGTGGATGTGCCCGCGTTGCTCGGCGTGCGCAGTTTTTCGCTCGACGCGTTGCTCGCTATCGAGCCAGATATTCTGGATGACGAAGGACATGACCACGAGCACGACGACAGCATCGTGTCCTGTGCGTTCGTCATGCAGGGCGCACTCGATGCGCAACGTTTCAATCGATGGGTCAATCAACTTACGCAAGTAGAAGGCCCGCAACTGCTGCGCATGAAAGGCGTGCTGGATTTGCACGGAGAAGCACGCCGCCTGCATTTCCACAGCGTCCACATGCTGCTGGACGCACGTTTCGGCCGTGCATGGAAACACGACGAACCGCGCGAAAACCGCTTCGTCGTGATTGGCCGTCATCTCGATGCAGCGCGTCTGCGCGAAGGCCTGATGGACTGCATGCATCGACCCGTTCAATCGCTTTCAACTCTACCGGAGGAACCTGCAAATGAAGAAGCCTGAGGCTTATACCGTGAGCATCGGCGTGCTGGCCGTTGCCGATACGTGGCTCACCGCCACTATCTTTCCTGTGCCCGTTTGGGTGACGTTCATCGCGTGGGCATCGTTTTTCGTGTTGGGCGGCGGGCGTGCGGGTTTCGTCAAGAGCGTCGCGTCGAATCTTACCGGGTTGGTGATCGCGTCGTTGACGCTGCTGTGTATCGCGGGATCGAGCGGCGGTGCGTTGGTGGTGGCGGTGTGCGTGGGCATCGGCAGTGCGGCGATGGTGCAGACATCGAAGATCAAATTGCTCGATGTATTGCCCGCGATCGTATGGGGCTTCGCATCGACCGTGGGCACGACCGTGGCGACCGGGCATGCGATCACCACGGCAGGCATCGGCAATCCGGCATTGATCGCGGCGGCGGCGCTCGTGACCGGCGCGGTCTTCGGATTCGTGTCCGAAGTCGTGGGCGAAGCGCTGCTGTTCAGGCGCGAGCATGGGCTCGGATAAAACAAGCATCACAACGCGGAGCACATCATGAAGCTGCAACATCATTTGGGCGGCATCGAGAACCTCGGTCCGGTCAGCACGGAAACGCGCGTGTTCGTCGAGCCGTGGGAGGAGCGCATCTTCGGCATTCACACGGTGATGATGGCGGAAAGCGCGCATCTCGCGAAGGCGCTGCATGCGTATCCCGTGGGCCAGTTGCCGACGACCTTCAAGAACGACTGGACGTGGGCCTCGTTGCGCACGGGCGCCGAGGGCATGCATCCGTTCGAATACTTCAAGTACCGTTACTACGAAAAGTGGCTGGGTGGCATCTCGCAGTTCTTCGTCGATCAAGGCTATATCACTGCCGCTGAACTCGCGCAAAAGACCGCCGAGTTTCGCGCCGATCCGCAAGCGCCGCTGCCGGAGCAGCCCAGCGCCGAACTCGCGACGCAGATTGCCGCGTATCTGGAAAAGGGCGATTCGGGCCTTCACGCGCTCGACGGCACCGCGCGCTTCAAGGCAGGCGACAAGGTAATGATTAGCGATCCAGAAGATGTCGATCACACGCGTTTGCCGGGCTATTTGCGCAATCACATCGGCGAGATCGATCTCGTCTATCCGGGCGCGTTTTCCTATTTCGTCTCGACGGGACCGGATGGAATCGGCGCGCCGATGCCTGTCTATCGCATCGCGTTCAGCGCGACGGATATCTGGGGCCCCGACAAGAGCGAACCCAACACCACGATCTACGCGGACCTGTACGAAGCCTACGTGCAGCCCGCGCCCTGAACTCACACGAGACCACGATGACCTTACTTTTCGACTATCCCGATGACCGCGAAGCGTCCAGTGCCGCGAAGGTGCGTGCGCTCGAAGCGCTGCTGATCGAGAAGGGCGTGATCGGCAGCGATTCCGTCGATGCCGTGCTCCAGCACTTCGAAACCATGGCCGGCCCGTTCAACGGCGCGAAGATCGTCGCGCATGCGTGGACCGATCCCGAGTACAAGAAGCGTTTGATCGAAGACACGCCGAAAGCCATCGCCGAACTTTCGCTGCCGCTGGGCATGGCGGGCGCGGAAGGCGAGCACATGGCCGCCGTCGCCAACGATCCGAACGTGCATAACCTCATCATCTGCACGTTGTGTTCGTGCTATCCGTGGCCGGTGCTCGGGCTGCCGCCGTACTGGTACAAGGACCCGGTGTTTCGCGCGCGCGGCGTGCGTGAGCCGCGTGCGGTGCTGCGTGAATTCGGCGTCGAGATTGCGCAGGAAAAGGAAGTGAAAGTGTGGGACAGCAGCGCGCAGATTCGCTGGTTCGTCGTGCCGGAAAGGCCCGAAGGCACGGAGCATTTGAACGAGGAACAGCTTGCCGCGCTCGTCACGCCCGAATCGATGATGGGCGTCGCGCTGGTCACTGCATCTTAAGGAGCACACCATGTTCACCCGCTTCGAGGAATACGCGGCCACGTCCATGCTCGGTGCGCTGGATTCGCCGCCGCGTCTGGACGGCAAGCTGTTTTTCACGAACCGTTGGGAGCGCGATGTATTCGGGCTGGCGTTGTCCTTGTCAAAGGCGGGCTGCTTCGAATGGGAAGACTTTCGTCAAAGCCTGATCGCGTCGATTGCGAAATGGGAAGCGGCCGAGTGCGAGAACCAGCCGCGCTGGGATTACTACGAACGCTTTCTCGAAGCGCTGCTGAACGTGATCGATGCGAGCGGCACGCTGTCGCGCGATGAACTTCTGAAGATCGCGACCGCGCGCCGTCCAGCCAACTAAATTCATTTAATAACGAGGTTTTCCATGAACGATACCGTTCTCAATCCCGTCGATGCCATCGCGCCCATTCCCGTGCGCGAACTGCTTCCGTGGGTCGTCTTCGGCGGCTTGCTGATGTTGCTCATGCTGTATTTCGTCGGCGCGGAAGAAGGCGCTACATCGCTCGTCTCAGGGATGTACGTGCATGAGTTCGTACACGACGGACGCCATCTGCTCGGCTTTCCGTGCCATTGATGAGGAGCGCGACATGATCGGCAGACTTCTGTTGCGCGGCATGCTGGCGGGCGTGATCGCCGGGCTTCTCGCGTTCGGTTTCGGGCGCATGCTCGGCGAGCCGCAAGTCGAACGCGCCATCGCTTTCGAGACGCACGAACACGCCGCAGCCGGTGAAGCGCCCGAGCCGGAACTCGTGAGCCGCGCCACGCAATCGGGCATTGGTTTGCTGACGGGCGTGGTGGCGTATGGCGCGGCGTTCGGCGGGTTGTTCGCGCTGACCTTCGCCTTTGCATGGGGACGCGGACGCGCGGCCAAACTCGGCGCACGGCCGCTCGCCGGATGGCTGGCGCTCGCCGCATTCGTCGCGCTGGTCGCGGTGCCGAGCCTCAAATATCCGGCAAATCCGCCTTCGGTTGGCGATCCCGACACCATCGGCTATCGCACGGCGCTGTATTTTCTGACGATTGCCGTCTCCATCGCGATCATGGTGTTGTCGCTCAACCTTCGCGACATGGCCGCGCGAAAGTTCGGCGAGGGCAACGGTGCGCTGATCGGCATCGTCGCGTATGTCGTGATGGTGGCGCTCGTGCTCGCCTGCTTGCCGGAGATCGACGAAGTGCCCGCAGCTTTTCCCGCCGCGCTGCTGTGGAAGTTCCGCATGGCGTCGCTCGGCATGCAGGCGATCGTGTGGACCGGCATCGGCGCAATTTTTGGTGTGCTGGCCGAGCGTGCATCCAATGCTGAAAAGCGCTCGCCGCAAGCGTTTTTTAGCGTTGTAAAGTGAGGTCGGATACGCGTTTTCGAGGAGAAGCGAATCGACGCGAAGAAACGCATCAAGGTCGGCATGCTCGTGTTTCCGGGGTTTCAACTGCTCGACATCGCGGGGCCGAAGGACGCCTTCGCGGAAGTCAGAGTCCTGAGCCAGGGCGAATGCGAGTACGAAATGCTGACAGTCGGCACGACGCGCGGCAGCGTGGTGTCGTCGAGCGGACTCACGACCGTGCCGGACCGCACGATCTTCGACATTTGCCCGGAGTTCGACACGATCATCGTGCCCGGCGGTCTGGGTATTTTCGATGCCTTCGACGACCCCGCGCTCAGCGGATGGCTCAAGAGCCAGAGCCGTCAGTGCCGCCGCGTGTCGGCCATCTGCAATGGCTTGTTCGCGCTCGGGTCGGCGGGGCTGCTCGATCAGCGCGTGGTCACCACGCACTGGATGGATGTGCCGCGTCTCGCCGCCACCTTCCCGAAGGCGAAGATCGAGCCGGATCACATCTACGTGCGCGACGGCAATATCTATACGACGGCGGGCGTGACGGCAGGCATCGATCTGGCTTTGGCGATGATCGAGGACGACTTCGGCCGGCAGATGGCGCTCGATGTGGCGAAGTATCTCGTCGTCTATCTGCGCCGTGCGGGCGGGCAATCGCAGTTCAGTCCGCTGCTCGAAACGCAGGCGTCGCCGGGCTCGCAAACGGTCGCGTTGCAGGAGTACATGCTCGATAACCTGCAACTCGGGCATACGGTGGCGTCGCTCGCGCAGCGCGTGCACATGAGCGCGCGCAATCTGTCGCGCACGTTTGCCAAGGAAAGCGGCATCACGCCGATGACGTTCCTCGCCAATGCGCGTATCGATGCGGCGCGTCATCTGCTCGAAGCCTCCGATCTCTCGCTCAGGGAGATCGCGCGGCGCTGCGGCTTCGAGGATACGGATGGCTTCAGAAGAACGTTCAGCCGCCGCTTGCAGATCAATCCGGCGGAGTATCGGGAACGCTTCAGGTCGAAGGCGACGAGTTGATGCACGCCGGAAACGCCAGCCCGTAACGCGCGCCGCACGCTTCGAGCGGCGCGCGGATATTCGGATGCAAACGCACGCCGTGCGCGAGTTGTTCGGCGCGGCGCGCCATCGCGCGGTCGCCGGGCAGGCGCACGGGGTCATCGGTTAAGCGCGGTGGATTGCTGCGGCTTGCATCGGCGAGCCAGTCCATTTGGCGGCGAAACGCATCGAGGCCGCCGAACGCTTGCGGATCATATAGCGCAATGAACACCGTCGCGCCCCAGCCTTCGTGCGGGTCCGCGCGTCCGAAGCCCGCGAGGCCGCCCGTGAGCGCTTCGATCAGCAACGCAAGACCGAAGCCCTTGTGACCCGCTGCGAGCCCGCCGAGCGGAAGGATAGTGCCAGGCGGGTCGGCGAACAATACGCCGGGGTCGTGCGTGGCGTTGCCTTGTGCGTCGAGCATCCACGGTTCTTCGAAAGATTCGCCCGCCTGATGACGCCGCGCGGTCATCGCGTTCGTCGTTACGGATGACGAAATATCGATGAGGATCGGCGTGGTCGATGTCGGCACGCCCATCGCAATCGGATTCGGCGTGAACAGCGCGCGCGTGCCGCCGAATGGCGCGACGCTTTGCACGCTCGGATCGGAACTGGCGAGCATCATCACCAGATTCAATTCGGTGGCGCGCAACAGATACGCCGCCAGACACGCGATGTGATGACTGCGCCGGATCACGAGCGTCGCGCTGCCGAGTTCGCGGGCGCGCGGGGCGAGTGCATCGATGCCCGCATGAACGAGCGCAGGACCCGGCAAACGATGGCCGTCCCACAACAACGTAGCCGGGCGATCGTTGAGCACTTCGGGCACGCCCTCGCGCGTCATCCAGCCATTTTCAAGTTGCCCGACATAGCCCGCAAGCAAGGCGAGGCCGTGCGTATCGTGGCCCATCAGATCGCCTTCGACTAGTGTGCGCGCCACATCGTGCGCGTGGTGGCGTGCAAGTCCTGCCTTGCACAACAGTTCGACAGCGTAGTCACGCAAGGCTTGCGCATCGTGGCGTTCTGGTTCCATCGACTTCTCCGTGTAATCGGGCTCGGTGACCGACGATAGTCGATCGCTCATCCACTGAGAAGACGTTGATTCAACGATCAAGTATTGTGCGCCGCACGCATGCTCACCTAGACTGGGTTCGCCGTGGAACGAGGAGACATGCATGAGCAACGAGCACATCACCGACAAGGTGAAGGCGATCATCGGGGCGCAGACCGAGTGGGTGGAATCCACTCATCCGGTCGAGGCCAGCGAAGTGCGGCGCTTTCATCACGCGACCATGGACGATGCGCGCCGCTACTGGGACGAGGACTGGGCCGCGACGAGCCGCTATGGCGCGCGCGTGGCGCCGCCCGGTTTTCCCGTGCATGCGTTCCGACGTCCAGCGGATTCACCCGATCCGCTCGACGAGATGAACCGCCCGGACTACGACGGACTGAGCCGCAGTTTCAGCGGTCTGCCCGCCGTCGAAGTGGATTTGCCGCGCGATCTGAACGGCGGCTACGAATACGAGCTATACCGCTATGCGCGCGTCGGCGAGAAGGTGATGCGCCGGGCGCGTTACAAGGACATCGTGCAGCGCGAAGGCAAGAGCGGGCCGATGGTGCTCGTCATCATCGAGGAAACCTATACGACCGAAGCGGGCGAAACGCTCATGAAAGTCACGAATACCCAGATCATGCGTTAGGCGAGGATCGTCATGGCCGGATTATGTTTTGAGGATGTCGAAACAGGCATGGAGATTCCGCCTGTCGTGAAAGGGCCGATGACCACGGCGCATATCGTGCGATGGTCGGCGTCGATGGAGAACTGGCATCGCATTCATTACGACTGGCGCTTCGCCACGCAGCACGACAAGCTGCCCGATGTGATGGTGAACGGTTCGTGGAAGCAGCACGTCATGCTGCAATTGCTCACCGACTGGGTGGGCGAAAGCGGCTGGGCGTGGAAGCTCCAGTTCCAGTTTCGCGGCATGAATGTGCCGGGCGATGTCATCACCGCATGGGGACGCGTGACCGGACGCGAGCGGCGCGGTGCTTTCGGGCTCGTGCATCTGGAAATCGGCTTGCGCAATCAGGAAGGGCGCGAGAGCACGCCGGGGAGCGCCACGGTCGTGTTGCCGTTGCGGAATGGGGCGCGCGTGCCTTATCCGTTCGATCCTGCGGTGCTGGAGGAGGCCGCGTGAACGCCGCGCCGCTGGCAGGCGTTCGCGTGATCGAATGGAGCGGTTCGATGTCCGCATCGTTCTGCGCGCGCGTGCTGTGCGATCTCGGCGCGCATGTGCTCAAACTCGAACCGCCCGGCGCGGGCGATCCGTTGCGGCGAGTGGGTCCGTTCGCATCCGACGCGCGTTATGGCGATGATGGCGCGTTGTTCGCGTATCTGAATCACGGAAAGGAAAGCGCGACGCTCGATCCCTCACGCGGCAGCGGCGCAGCGTTGCTCAAGCGGCTTGTAGAACAGGCGGATTTGTTGATTACGTCCGAACACGCACTCGATGGCGATGCATTGCGCCGCGTGCAACCCGCACTCGTCACACTTGCCGTAACACCGTTCGGCACGCCCGCGCTAAACGATGCACACACCGATTTCACGCTGACCCATCACGCAGGCTATGCCTTTCATCAGGCAAGGCCCGTGCATGCACCCGACGAACAACCGCCCGTGGCGTGCGCGGATCGCGAAGTCGCGCTGGCGACGGGCGTTGCTGCGGCCAATGCCGCGCTGTGGGGCTTGCTCGATGCGCAAATGTACGGCGAAGGACGCAGCATCGAATGCGCGGAGTTGGAAGTGATCGCGCATCTGCTGATCGAACCGGTAGCCGATTACGGTCGCGGCGAACGCACCTTCAGCCGTCTGCGCGAACAATTGCAGGGCACCGAAGTGGCGGGCGGGCTGATCTGGCTGCTGCCGTGCCGCGATGGCTTCGTGATGATCTCGCCGCGCGAGGAGCATCAGTGGGAGCGTTGGGTCGAGTTGCTCGGCAATCCCCCGTGGTCGCGCGATAAAGCCTTGTGCGGCGAACGCACCGCACGCAATGAAAACTGGATGATCCTGCAAGACGAAATGTCGAAGTGGACGCGCGAACACACTCGCGCCGATGTCTTCGAACGCGCGCAGGCCGCACGCGTCGCGTGTTTTCCGGTAAGCGGCGCGCGCGATCTGCTCGACAACGCGCAACTGGCCGCGCGCGATTTCTTCGACCGTTGGCAGGGCGCGGGCGTCACGCCTTTGCCGATGCCGGGCTTGCCGTTCCGCATGCGCACGCGTTCCGGCGCCGAACTGCCGCGCGGCCGCGACGTGCTCGCCCCGACGCTGGGCGCCGCGAATCGCACGGTGTACGAAACACGCCTCGGCCTCACGCCGGGCGAGATCGAAACGCTGCGTCAGCAGGGAGTCGTGTGATGAGGAAGCAGACATTGGCCGGCCTGCGCGTGGTCGATTTCAGTTGGGTGCTGGCCGGCCCGATGACCACCAAGATGCTGGCGGGCATGGGTGCCGAAGTCATCAAGATCGAATCGGCGACGCGCCGCGAACATACGCAGCGTCAGCCGTGGTGGGCCGTGGTGAATGCGGGCAAGAAAAGCTGCACGATCAACCTGAGCCGCGCGCAAGGCCCGGAATTGATCCGCCGCCTGATCGCGCAGAGCGATATGGTGGTCGAGAACTTCTCGAACGGCGTGCTGGCGAAGTTCGGGCTGGATTACGAGACGCTCGCCGCCATTCGTCCCGACCTGATCTTCGTGTCGGCATCCGGTACGGGGCGCGAAGGACCGCAACGCGATGCGCTCGCTTACGGCTCGCTCTTGCAGGCTTACAGCGGCCGCGCGAGCGTGGTCGGCACGCCGAACGAACGCGTCGAAGCCATGGGCATCCTTCCTGCGTGGACCGATCCGATCACCGCGCTCTGGGAATGCTGCGCCGTGCTCGCGGCCATCCGCCACCGGCGCGCGACGGGCGAGGGCGCTTTCATCGACCTGTCGATGCTGGAAAGCACGGTTGCCTTGCTGCCGGAGTTGTTGTTCCGCGAGTCATTGGGCAGCGAAACGCCCGCGGCAAGCGGCGCGCGCGAATGGGATGCGGTGCCGTCCGGCTGCTTCCGTTGCGCGGGCGATGACGCGTGGCTGGCCGTATCGGTGCAGGATGACCGCCAGTGGCATTCATTGTGCGATGCCATGCGCAAGCCCGATCTCGCCACCGACCCGCGTTTCGCCGATGCCGTGAGCCGCGCCGCGCATCGCGCGGAAGCGGACGCGTTGCTGGCCGCGTGGCTCGCGGACCAGCCCGCCGCGCGCGCGCTCGATGCGCTGCAATCGCGCGGCATTCCGGCGGCGCGTTCCCGGCACATCGGCGCGGTGATGGAAGACCCGTATTTCAGCGAGCGCGGCCTGTTCCCGGAACTGGCCGACGGCTCGCGCAGCATCGCCTTGCCGTGGCGCGACAGCGACGGTTTTCGCGGCGAATTCGCGCCGCCGCCGCGTCTGGGCGAGCACAACGACTACGTGTTCCGCGAGCTGCTCGGGCTCGATGCGAACGATATCGAAACATTGACCGAAGCGGGCGTGCTGCGTTGAGGGCAAATCGAGGAGATTGAAATGAAAGAGAAAGTAGCGGTATGCGAAGTCGGGCCGCGCGATGGCCTGCAAATGGCGCATGAAATCATGCCGACGGCGCTCAAGACGCGCTGGATCGCGGCCATTGCGCAGGCGGGCGTCGGCGAAATCGAAGTGGGCAGCTTCGTGCCGCCCAAGCTCGTGCCGCAAATGGCGGACACCGATGCCATCGTGAAGGCCGCGCTCGCGCAGCCGGGCTTGCGGGTGATGGCGCTGGTGCCGAACTTGCGCGGCGCGCAGGCGGCGTATGCGGCGGGCGCGCATGGCGTCGGCGTGCCGGTGTCGGTGAGCGAAGGGCATAGCCGCTCGAATACGCGCAAAGGGACGATGGAGCAGGTGGAAGAGGTGCGCCGCATCGTCGAATGGGTGCGGGAGCAGGAGCGGCCGATGGCGGTCGAACCCGGTTGCGCCACCGCGTTCGGCTGCGCGATCGATGGCGTGATTCCGCTGGAGAAAGTGATCGAAACCGCCGTGGCGCTGGCGGAAGCGGGCGTCGATGCGGTCGCGCTGGCGGATACCGTGGGTTACGGCAACCCTGCACAAGTGCGCCGCATGGTGAAGGCCGTGCGCGCGGAAATCGGCGGGAAGCTGACCAAGCTGCATTTGCACGACACGATGGGCTTAGGGCTGGCCAACGCGCTCGCCGGGCTGGAAGAGGGCATCCGCAGCTTCGATTCGGCACTGGCGGGCTTGGGCGGCTGTCCGTTCGCGCCGGGTGCGTCGGGGAATATCGTGACCGAGGACCTCGTGTTCATGCTGGAGAGCATGGGATTCGATACGGGCATCGATCTGGACCGGCTGATTGCCGCGCGCGAACTGCTGCACGAAGGCGTGCCCGCCGAGCCGATGTACGGTCAGGTGCCGAAAGCGGGCGTTCCCAAGACCTACCGCGCGCAGGCCATCGCTCATGCGTGAGCGCGGCGAATCTGCTGGCATGACCCGATTGTGAGCGCCCATGCGTTCGATTATCTTGTGGTGCATTGTGCCCTCGAACGGCGTCCAAAAGCCGTCAAGGAGACCGCGGTGCATTCCGATCATCGAGACAGCGCCGACATACCCGGCGATTACCTGACGCGCGCGGAAACGCTCGCGCTGCTGCAGATCAAGCTGCAAACGTTGTACGCCTATGTGAGCCGTGGCCTGATCCGCAGCGTGCCGCAGGGCGATGGTGGCCGCCGTCTGTATGCGCGGCAGGATGTCGAGCGCATGAAGTCCCGCGCCGATGCCCGCAGCGGCCACGCGCCCGTCGCCGCCGCCGCGATGCGCTGGGGCGAGCCGATCATCGCAAGCACGCTCACAGAAATCACGGCGCAGGGGCCGCGCTATCGCGGTGTCGCGGCCATCGACATGGCGCGTGGCGGGCAGACCTTCGAAGCGGTCGTGCGAACGCTGTGGAATGTGGGCGATGACATGGCGCTTTCATGGCAGCCGTGCGCCAAGACCCTGCGTTTCGCGGATGCCTGGTCGCATACCGCTGGTTTGCATCCACGCCGGGAACTGGTGCGCTTTTTCGCGGATATCGCGCTGCGCTTCGGCGGCGAGCATCTGCGTGCGTCGCGTGCATCCGATGATCAGCAGTTCATCGCCGCGAGCCGCATGATCGCGACGATGGGGCATTGCCTCGCGCATCTGCGACGTTCGTCGGAAGGCGCGGCGGCGACCATCGGCCGCAAGCGCAACGAAGGGCTCGCGGCCACCTTGCTCGATGTGCTCGGCGGCACGCATACGCCGCAACACATCGCCGCACTCGATGCCGCGCTCGTGCTGTGCGCCGATCACGAACTGGCGCAGGCCACGTTCGTTGCGCGCATCGCGGCTTCTGCCGGTGCGGATGTCGGCGAATGCGTCGCCGCTGCCATTCTCACGCAAACGGGCCTCACATCCGCGCGTTCCTACGAAGCCACGGAAGACTTGCTGCGCGCCTGCCGCACGAAAGCGCAGGCGCAGCGCCTGTTCGAGGAGCATTACGCGGCGCATCGCAATTTGCCGGGGTTCAACCATCCGCTCTATCCCGAAGGCGATCCGCGCGCCCGGTATCTGATCGATGTCGCGCGAAGGCTCGAAGGGCGTCATGCAGCCGTTGAACCCTTGCACGCAGCACTCGAAATCGCCGCAAAACATGGCTGCACGCCGAGTCTGGAAATCGGGCTGACCTTGCTGACGATCGCGCTCGGATTGCCGGCACGCAGCGCGTTTTGTCTCTTCATCATCAGCCGTCTGGCGGGGTGGATCGCGCATATCGTCGAACAGCGACAGTCCGGCGCGCTGATCCGCCCGCGCGCGGATTATCTGCAAGCCATTCCCGCGAGGGAAGAAGCGGCGAACTCGCCGATTGCAGACGTCACACGCTGACCGCTTCCTTACCGCGTATTCGAAACGGCCCGCAAGGGCCGTTCGTCTTTGCGCATGACAACGCTGAAAGCCACGGTTGATTCAACGATCAAGTATTGTGGCGCTTGCCGCGCGTCACTAGACTGGGCTTTGAAAGCAAGGCGTGCGGGTTCATCGCGAAGACCTCCTTGCGCAAATAATTAGTATCCCGACATTCATGCCGGAGACGAAGCGGGCCCGCTATCGAGAGCCCGTCCACAAGGTGCAAGGAGGAAGACACGATGAACACCCCAAACAGGGCGATGGGCGCGGATGTCGCCGGGTCGCTCGAACGGGAAGAAGTCCGCGCGCGACTCACTACCGCCGGCGCCGTGACCGCGCGCTTCGACCGCCTGCCGATGACCGCCACGCTCTGGAAGCTGCTGACGCTCGTGGCGCTGGGCGGCTTCTTCGAGCTATACGACGTGTACTTCGCGGGTTACATCGCGCCGGGGCTGTTTCGCTCGGGCATTCTCACGCCGACCACGCCCACCTTCTTCGCGATGAACGGCCTTGCCGGTTTTCTGGCGTCGCTATTCATTGGCCTGTTCATCGGCACGTTCGTGTTCGGCGGTCTGGCGGATCGCTTCGGACGGCGGCGCGTGTTTGCTGCGTCCATGTTGTGGTATTGCGTCGCCACCATCGTCATTGCGTTTCAGGACACCGCGCTCGGGTTGAACGTGTGGCGGCTGATTTGCGGCATCGGTGTGGGCGTGCAGTATGTGACGATCGATTCGTATGTGTCGGAACTCACGCCGCGTCGTGCGCGCGGCATGGCCTTCGGTCTCGTGTATGGCGTGGCGCAGATTTGCGCGCCGTTGATCGCGTTTCTCGCCTGGGTGCTGGTGCCGATCGCGCCGCTCGGCTTCGAGGGATGGCGCTGGGTGATCGCGCTCGGATCGGCGGGCGCGTTGCTCGTGTGGTATCTGCAATTGCGTCTGCCGGAATCGCCGCGCTGGCTCGTGCAGAAAGGGCGTATCGAGGAAGCGGAACGGGTCATGCAGGATATCGAAAGCCGCGTGCGCGCCGAATATGGCAAGGAGCTTCCCGCGCCTGAAGAAACGGTCGAAGCAGACGAGCAAAAAAGCACGCTGCGCGAAGCGTTCAGTCCGCAATATCGCGGCCGCACGATCATGCTCGCGGTCGTCAACTTCTTTCAGGTGATCGGCTATTACGGCTTCGTGAGCTGGATTCCGACGCTGCTCATCGCGAAGGGCATTCTCGTCACGCGCAGTCTCGAATACACGTTTTTGATCGTCCTGCTGTATCCGATTGCGCCGTTCGTCGTGATGCTGGTCGCGGACCGCTTCGAGCGCAAATGGCAACTCGTGTGCAGTGCCATTTCTGTAGCGATTATCGGCGTGCTGTTTTCGCGGTTGAATGCGCCGGGATGGCTGATCGCGGTCGGTATCGTGCAGACGTTGGTGGTGAACTGGTTGTCCACCATCGTGCATACGTATCAGGCCGAGTTGTTCCCCACGCGCATGCGGGCGGGTGCGGTCGGCTTCGTGTATTCGTGGAGCCGGCTCTCATCGATCTTCGTGGGCTTCTTCATCGCGTTCTTCCTGCGCGAATTCGGCGTGGGCGGCGTGTTCGCGTTCATCGGCGGGGCGATGGCGATTGTCGTCGTTGCGGTCGCGTTGTTCGGGCCGCGCACCACGGGCCTCGCGCTCGACGACATCGCACGTTGATTGCAACGCGCACCGGAGACGACGATGGAATCCGTGGACCCCGAAGTCCTCGCCGGTCACATCAACGGGCGTCTGGACCGCCTGCCGATGACGCGGCATATCTGGACGCTCCTCACGCTGATCGCGGCGGGCGGCTTGTTCGAGCAATACGATATCTATTTCACGGGCTATATCGCGCCGGGACTGTTCCAGAGCAAGCTGCTGACATCGACCACCGCGTCGTTCTTCGATCTGTCGGGGCTGGCCGCGTTTCTGGCTTCGCTGTTCCTGGGGCTGTTCATCGGCACGATCTGCTTTAGCTATATCGCGGATCGCTTCGGACGGCGCACGGTCTTTCTCGGCTCGATGATCTGGTATAGCGCGACGACCTTCATTCTCGCGTTTCAGGCGTCTGTCCATGGCTTGGAGATATGGCGGCTGATTGGCGGCATCGGCATTGGCGTGGAGATGATTACGATCGATACGTATATCTCCGAACTCGCGCCGCGCAGCGCACGCGGCAAGGCCTTCGCGCTGTTCTACGGGCTGGCGCAGATCAGCGCGCCGCTGGTGGCGTTCCTCGCATGGATGTTCGTGCCGATGAAACCCTTCGGCTTCGACGGCTGGCGCTGGGTGATTCTGTTCGGCTCGTTCGGCGCGGTGCTCGTGCTGTTTCTGCGACGCGGTTTGCCGGAGTCGCCGCGCTGGCTCGCGGCGCACGGACGGCTGGCCGAAGCGGATCGTATCGTGTCGGCGATCGAGGCGAAGGTGCAGGCCGAATACGGCAAGCCGCTGCCGGAGCCGGATAAGGTCGTGGCGCAGGTGCATCCGCCGGGCACCATCGCGGAGATGTTCGGGCCGGTGTATCGCCGCCGCACGATCATGCTGATGATCGTGAACTTCTGCCAGACCATCGGTTATTACGGCTTCGTGAGCTGGATTCCGACGCTGCTGATCGCCAAGGGCATTCTCGTCACGCGCAGTCTCGAATACACGTTTTTGATCGTGCTCACGTATCCGGTCGCGCCGCTGGTGACGATGTTCATCATCGACCGATACGAACGCAAGTGGCAGCTCGTGTCGAGCGTGATCTCGGTGGCGGTCATCGGTTCGATCTTCGCCATGCTGGATGCGCCGGGGTGGCTGATCGTCGTCGGCTGTTTGCAGACTTTCGCGGTCAACTGGATGTCCACCATCGTGCACGCCTACCAGTCCGAGCTTTTTCCGACATGGATGCGTGCCCGCGCGGTCGGCTTCGTGTTTTCGTGGAGCCGGTTGAGTTCGATTTTCGCGGGCTTCTTTATCGCGTTCTTTCTGCGCGAGTTCGGTCAGGCGGGCGTGTTCGCGTTCATCGGCGGCGCGATGGCGATCATCGCGACCACGGTGGCGTGGTGCGGGCCGCGCGTGACCGGGCGGGCGCTGGAGGAGATCGCGCATTGAACGTGCAGACGACGCTGCAACGCCTGGGCGCGACGCGCGATGTGCTCGGCGAATCCGCGTTCTGGTCCGTCGATGAAGCTGCGCTTTATTGGGTCGATATTCGCGGGCAGTGGATTCGTCGACGTGCTGACGGCGCAAACGTCACGCTGAGTTGGCGGATGCCGGAACTGGTTGGATCGATCGCGCCTTGTTCTTCTCGGCGTGGTTTGATCGTGGCATTGCGCACGGGTATCGCGTTCTTCGATCCGCAAACCGGCGCGCTCGAACGCTGCGGCGAACCACTTGCCGATCAGCCGTCCATGCGCTTCAACGACGGCAAATGCGACCGTCAGGGACGCTTCTGGGTCGGCTCGATGGACGATGTAGGCCGCGGCCCGGTCGGCGCTTTATATCGCTTCGAGAACGGCCGCTATACGCGGATGATCGAAGGCGTCGCCGTGCCCAACAGCCTGTGCTTCTCGCCCGACGGCACGACGATGTACTTCGCCGATGGCGTCGAACCCGTCATCTGGTCGTTTCGCTTCGACACCGCGCGCGGCGAGCCGGGCGAGCGCCGCATGTTCGCGCGCCTCACGCCCGGCACCGGCATTCCCGATGGCGCGACCGTGGATTGCCACGGCTATCTGTGGAGCGCGCAATACGGCGGCGGCGTGGTCACGCGCTATGCACCGGACGGAAGCGTGGATCGTGTCGTGCCGATGCCGGTGAGCCAGCCCGCCAGTTGCACATTCGGCGGTCCCGACATGCGCACGCTGTTTATCACCAGCGCCACGCGCAAGCTCTCTGCTGCTGAGTCGGATCGACAACCGCTCGCAGGCGCGCTGTTCTCGCTCGGCACCGATGTCGAGGGTTGCCCGGAAGCGGCGTATCGTGGGTAATCTGTCGGATGCGGCGATCCTGCCGCGCATCGTGTCGAAAGGACGAAGCCATGACCCATGAGCAGGTGAATGTTCCGACGCGCGACGGCGTGTGTCCGGTGCATGTCTTCACGTCGAACAAACAAACGCGCTCGCCCGCCATCGTCTTTTACATGGATGCGGGCGGCATCCGTCCCGCCGAACTCGACATGGCGCAGCGCCTGGCCGATGCGGGTTATGTCGTCCTGCTGCCGGACCTCTTTTATCGCTACGGTCCTTATGGTCCGCTCGTTCCGGTTGAAGTCTTCAAGGGCGACGTGCGCGCGATCCTCGGTCCGTTGATGGCGACCACGAGCAACGAAATTGCTGCCGAAGATACCGGAGCGCTGCTGTCCTATCTCGACACGCGCAGCGATATCGAAGGCAGCAAGATCGGCGCGGTCGGCTTCTGCATGGGCGGCGGCATGGCGATCGCGGCGGCGGGCGCGCATGCGGATCGCTTCGCGGCGGTGGCGAGCTTTCATGGCGGCAATCTCGCCACGGATGCGGCGGACAGTCCGCATGGTTATGCGTCTCGGCTGAAGGCGGAGCTATACATCGCCGTGGCGGATGGCGACAAGAGCTATCCGCCCGAGATGGCGAAGCGTTTGGAAGACGCGCTCGATGAGGCGGGCGTGACGTATCGCTCGGAGACGTACGAAGGCGCCGCGCATGGCTGGATGAAACCCGACTTCCCCGTCTACGATGAACAAGCCGCCGAGCGCGGCTGGTCGCGGATGATCGAGTTCTTCGACAGGACGCTCAAGCATTGATGCCGCTTCGAACAGGCAACCTGCTGCGCGTCGCAGAAAAGCGCGGCGCTGACGAACACATCGACGTGCTTATCAAAGAGCCGCGTTTGAACATCGAGCGAATCGTATCGATGGGACACGCCAGTCCCGAAGGCTTCTGGTACGACGACGCGCGCGCCGAATGGGTCGTGCTGCTGTCGGGCGAGGCCGCGCTCGAATTCGAAGGCGAGCCCACGCTGCATGAGATGCACCCCGGCGATTACGTGCTGATCGAGCCGCATTGCAGGCATCGCGTGGCGTGGACGCACGACGAGCAGGCCACCGTCTGGCTTGCGATTTACTACGAGTGATGGATTGACAGCGAGAAGCGAGACATCGCCCGAGCAGACGCGCGGCGAAGATAGAAAAAGCGAGGGAGAAAAAAACAGGGGCCCGGAAGGGCCCCATGTCGCTACAGCACGAACTTCAGCTTAGACCGGCTTGATGTTCGAAGCTTGCATGCCCTTCGGGCCGCGCTTCGTTTCGAAGCTGACCTTTTGGCCTTCGGCCAGGGTCTTGAAGCCGTCTGCACGGATTTCCGAGAAGTGCGCGAACAGGTCGTCGCCGCCGCTTTCCGGGGTGATGAAGCCGAAGCCCTTAGCGTCGTTAAACCATTTGACGGTACCGATATCCATTTGGATCCTTGAGGTAAAAAATTTAATGTGCCCGAATGGGCGGGAGAAGCATCAAGGAGGGAGTGGACAACGAATTCCGCAACCGACGGACTATTGATGAACAGCAATCGACTTCTTGAACTTCGCTGAGCATTGTGCCGTTTCTCATCGATCAGGTCAAGCATCAATTGCAGCGTTCTTAAAATATTTCATCGAAAGCGCTGGCCTCGGTCGTTTGCCCGTTCTCCGAATTGTGCATTTTCAGGCAAATTTGGCGATTTTCGCCGCTGAATGCGCGCCGCGCGGGCCCGCGATGCCGAAATGCGCCCCGAGCGCATCGACGACGTTTTCCGCCATGCGCTGACGCGTTTCCTCGGTGCCCGAGCCGATGTGCGGCGTCAGGATCACGCGGCGGTCGTGGATCAAAGCATCCGGGACGGCGGGTTCGTGCTCGAACACATCGAGCGCCGCCCCCGCGATGTTGCCGGCCGCGAGCGCCGCGATCAGCGCGGTTTCATCGATCACCGGACCGCGCGCGACGTTCACGACGAAACCGCGCGGACCGAGCGCATCGAGTGTCTTCGCGTCGATCAGGTGGAATGTCGCCGGGGACAGCGGGCAGGTGAGGATCAGCATGTCGCTGTGTTGCGCGAGGCGCGTCACATCGTCGAAATAGGGGAAATCGACGGGCTTGCGGTTCGGGCCGAAGTAGGCGATATCCGCGCCGAACGCGAGCAGACGTTTCGCGATGGCCGTGCCGATCGTGCCGAGCCCGACGATCCCCACCTTCATGTTCGAGATCGAGCGCCCGAGCGCGTACTGCGTCTGCTCCGGCCAGCGTCCGGCGCGCACGAAGGCATCCGCGTTCACGAAATCGCGCGTGATCGCGAGCGCGAGGCCGAGCGCGGCGTTCGCCACGTCATCGGCGAGGATATGCGAAGTGTTTTCGATGGCGATGCCGCGCGCCTTCGCCGCCTGCACGTCCACGTTGTCGAGCCCGGCGCTATAGCTCGAAATGATTTCGAGCGCGGGCACGGCAGCGAGAAAGTCAGCATCGATCTTCGTCTTGCGCAGCGCCACGCCGCGCACCTTACGGCCGTGTTTCGCGAGGAAGGCGGGCGCGTCCTGCGGGTCTTTCGGCAGATCGAGCACGTCGAAAAGATCGTTCAGTTCCGCGTGCGCCCAGTCGGGCAGGACGGCTGCGTTGAGGATGACCGGCTTGTTCATGATTGATCTTCGGTGAAGGTGTCGCGTTGCATTAAACCGGTGCAGTACGAAGGCGTCAATCTTGATTGATTGAATCAACGTGAAGAACTTCACGACTCGCGACGATGCCCGCGCCTTTTTGCAAAACCCGCTTCCGACATCTTTCGCGTGTACCCTGTAGCGCGGTCGAAAAGCCACCTCAACTAAGACATAAGGATAGAAACACGTGAGCTTCGTGCACTTCATCGGCGGTGAGAAAGGCGGCGTGGGCAAATCGCTCGTGGCGCGTGTGCTTGCGCAATACTTCATCGATCGCGGCATCAAGTTCCTCGCGTTCGATACGGACCGTTCGCACGGCGCGTTGCTGCGCTATTACGCGCCATACACCGCGCCCGCCGCGATCGACGGTCTCGAAAGCCTCGATCCGCTCATCGAACGCGCATTGGAAGACCCGGAACAGCGCATCCTCGTCGATCTCGCGGCTCAGACGCGCGAGTCGATGTCGAAGTGGATGGAAGACTCCGACGTGCTCGCCATCGCGGCGGATAACGGCATCACGCTGACGTGGTGGCATGTCATGGATGCGGGCCGCGATTCGGTGGATCTGCTCAGGCAATGGCTCGATACGTTCGGCGGCAAGATGCGTCTGGTCGTCGTGCTCAACGAGATTCGCGGCGAGCGTTTCGAACTGCTGGAAGCCTCGGGCGAGCGGCAGCGCGCGGAAGCAATGGGCGCGCGTTTCGTCTCGCTGCGTCATCTTTCGGATGCGACCATGCAGAAGATCGATCAGGGCAATACGAGCTTCTGGGCGGCGGCGCATCATCCCGATCGTGCGTCCACGGGGCTGGGCTTGCTTGAGCGGCAGCGCGTGAAGGTGTGGCTCAATCGCGTGTATGAGGGCATCGATCAGGTTGCGCCCTGAAGCGACGTGACATGACATGCGCGGGCGTATCCTTGATGCGGTGAACGTTGCCGTATCGAGGAGACCGTCATGGACGACGCCAAACGCCTTGCTGCCTTGCGTATCGTGTTGATCGTGGTGGGGCTGATCGCCATTTTCGCGATCGGGCCGTTCATGATCTACTGGCCGTCCGGATGGGCGTGGCACAGCGGCCATTCCGACTATCCTCTGATGATCGTCGGCATTTACGCGACGCTTGGCGTGTTCCTGCTGCGAGCGTCGCGCGATCCAATGCAGCACTTGAGTCTGATCTGGTTCACGGTATGGTCGAGCATCGTGCATGGCGCGATCATGACCGTGCAGTCGTTCGGCGTGGAGATGGACGGCCAGCGGCATGTCGGGCATTTGCTTGGCGATGTGCCCGCGCTGTTTATCGTCGCGGCGGCGCTGGCGTGGGTCACGCTGCGCGCACAACATCCAAAACAATTCGAAGCTTGACGGAGAACCCATGCTGCTGTCCGAACAAAACGTACTCGTCACCGGCGGCGCGCGCGGCCTTGGCGCGGCGATTACCGAAGCGCTCGCACGCGAAGGCGCGGGCGTGGTCATCAACTATCGTCGCAGCGATGCGCAGGCTCACGCGCTGGTCGAGCGGCTCGGTTCGCGCGTGGTCGCCGTGCAGGCCGACATCACCGATCCTTCTTCAGTCGCACGTCTTTTCGATGAAGCGCGCGCGAAAACCGGCCGTCCCATACACGCCGTAGTGAACAACGCGCTCGCCGATTTCAGCTTCGATGGCGATGCGCGCCCGAAGATCGGCGAGATCGAATGGACGCGCTTTCAGCAGCAGATCGACGGCGCGTTGAAGGGCGCGCTCAACACGATTCAGGCCGCGCTGCCCGCCATGCGCGAAGCCGGTTTCGGGCGCATCGTGAATGTCGGGACCAATCTTTTTCAGAACCCCGTCGTGCCGTATCACGATTACACGGCGGCGAAAGCGGCTTTGCTGGCGCTGACGAGAACCGCATCGAACGATCTCGGGGCTGATGGCATCACGGTGAACATGGTGTCGGGCGGATTGCTGCGCACGACCGACGCCAGCAGCGCGACGCCCGAAGCCGTGTTCGACATGGTCGCGGGTTTCACGCCGCTGCGCCGCGTCACGACGCCCGCCGAATTCGCCGACGCCGTGTTGTTCTTCCTCTCGCCGTGGGCGCGCGCGGTGACGGGCCAGAATCTCGTCGTCGATGGCGGGTTGGTCAAGGGCTGACGCTGGCCCAATTCGGTAGCGCGTCAAGGTCCGGCCGCATGGTGACGCTCTCTTGCTCGTTCGGATCGGTCCGCGCGATCACCGCGACGCACGGTTCATCCGCGCTCGCGTTATACGGCACATGCGGCACGCCCGCCGGAATGTAGAAGAAATCGCCCGCGCGAACCGTCACGTGGTGCTCCAGCCGCTCGCCATACCAGCATCCCGAGATGCCGCTCATCTGATAGATGGCGGTCTCGTGCTGCGCATGCAAATGCGCCTTCGCGCGCGCACCCGGCGGAATGGTCGCGAGTTGCAGATGCACGTGCTTCGCGCCGACGCTCTCGGCTGAGATGCCGACCGCGTAGGTCAGTCCTTGCTTGCCTTCGAATTCGGCTCCGGCCTGCACCAATCTGCAGGCGGCTAATTCAGGCGTGGTTGCACGGGTGTTCATCGCTTCTCCGACAATGAGCGCCGATGGCGGGGAACACGCAGAATACACCCGGCGCGGTTTCTCGGTAATTACCCCAGTCCTCGAATAAAAACGTTTCGTAGAAACGTTTTTATGTTTATCGTTGAGTCCTGAAAGCAAGGTGGCTTGCCTGTCCCGCATCGCCTTGCGCATCGGTTCGCGTCTGCCGCGAATTGCATAGACCAACAAGGCATTGAGGAGGAGCACGTGGACAAATCATTCGATGGGGCGGCCGGGCTGACAACCGGCGAAACACTGCTTCCGGGCACAGCGGAAGAGCGCGCCGCGCTCGTCCGGCGCGCGGTCTTCGCGAGTCTGGTCGGGACAGCAGTGGAGTGGTACGACTACTTCATCTTCGCGACAGCCTCGACGCTCGTGTTCGGCGAACTCTTTTTCCCCGGCACCGATCCGATGATCGGCGCGATCAAGGCTTTCGCCGTGTTCGGCGTGGGCTTCTTCGTGCGGCCGCTGGGCGGCATCATCTTCGGCGATATCGGCGACCGCTTCGGGCGCAAGAAAGCGCTCGTCATCACCTTCATGACGATGGGCTTGTCCACCTTCCTCATCGGACTCTTGCCGACGACGCAGAGCATCGGGCTGTGGGCGCCGATCCTGCTCGTCGTGTTGCGGCTGTGTCAGGGCTTCGGCGTAGGCGGCGAGTGGGGCGGTGCGGCGCTGGTCGCGGTCGAATACGCACCGCCGGGCAAGCGCGGCGTGTTCGGCAGCGTGCCGCAGATCGGCAACGCCATCGGCCTCGTGGCCGCGACGGGCGTGTTCGCGCTGGTCTCGCGCATGCCGCGTGAGGACATGCTCGCGTGGGGCTGGCGCGTGCCGTTCCTGTTCTCCATCGTGCTCGTGCTGGTGGGGTTGTTCATCCGTTTTCGGCTGACCGAAACGCCTGCGTTCCTCGCGGCACAAGAGGCGGCGAAAAAGAAGCACGCAGGCGACATGACGCGCAAGGAACCGGTCGATACGAAACTGCCGCTCTCGCTCGTGCTGCGTCACTTCTACAAGCCGCTGCTGCTCGCCATGGGCATGCGTCTGGGCGAGGCGTTCTTCGGCTACATCATCCTGACCATCGGTCTGGCCTATGCGAGCCATTACACGACGGTGCCGAACACGCACATTCTCTGGGCCGGCACGCTGGCGGCGGCGGGCGGCGCGTTCACGTATTACTTCTTCGGCGCGCTCTCGGACAAGATCGGGCGGCGCGGCACGTTCATCATCGGCGCGGTGACGGGCATCCTGTTCATCTTCCCGTTCTTCTGGATTCTCAAGTCGGGCAACATTCCGATGGTGTACCTCGCGTACTTCATCGCGTACACGGTCGGCGTCGGCGCTACGTATGCGGTCGAGCCGAGCTTCTTCTCGGAGCTGTTCGGGACGAAGGTGCGCTACACCGGCATTTCGCTTGCGGCGCAGATTCCGAGCATTCTCGTGGGCTTGTGGCCGATGGCCTCCGCCGCGTTGCTCGTGTGGTCGAAGGGCGATCCGTGGCCGATCGCCGCGATCACGGCGGTCACGTGCCTGATCGGCGCGGCGTGCGCGTTCATCGCGCCGGAGACGAATCGCGCCGATCTCACCAAGCTCGATCACGACGAGCGCGAGACCATCGCGCGCTGAACCCGACCTAGCGGAGACATCAGAACGATGACTGACACGACCAACACGGAGCGCCCGTGGCGCGATCTGACCGACCCGCGCCGCGCAATCGGCGTGGACGATCTCGAAGCGGGTTTGAAAGAGCCGGTGTTCGAGAACCTCGACATTCCCGAAGCGCTCGGCCCGGTGACGATCACCGTCGATGACCACAAGATCAAGCGCTTCTCCTTCACGCAGGACGATTATTCGCCGTGGTATCTGACGGATGGCGCGAGTCCCTTCGATGGCGCGCGCATCGGCCAGCCGTGTCTGCTCGGCAACGATCTCGTGCAACTGTTCACCACGCGTTATCGCGCCAGCAAGACGGTGGGTTTTCATACCGAGGAACAGATGTGGTTCGACAGCCCCGCGAAACTCGGCGAACGCGTCACGATGAAGGGCACTTATGTGGAAGCGTACGAGCGTCGCGGGCAAGGTTATGTCGTGATGGAAGCGCAGGCCACGGGTGAAGACGGACGCAGCATCGTGCGGCATCGCGGCGTGGAGATTCTGCGCACGGTGCCGGGCAAGATCGCGGGACGCGGCAGCGAGAAGCCCGAAAAGCGCGTGACCGGCGAAGTGAGCAGCGATGCGCGCCGCATCGATACGATCACGCGCGATGTGCGCGTGGGCGATGTGCTCGCGCCCACGCTCAAGACCATCACGGCGGAACAGGCGGCGGTGTTTTCGCGCATCGGCGAATACGTGCACAACATTCATAACGATCTGCGAATCGCGCGGGCGGGCGAGTTGCCGACGCTCATCGTGCAGGGCCAGCAGCAGGCGGGTCTGATCGGCGAAGTCATGGCGCGCGCGTTCGGTGCATCGTTCTTTACCGATGGCTGGTTCAAGGTCAAGTTCGTGTCGCCCTTGCAGGTGTTCGATCCGATCGAATTGTCGGGCGTGGTCACGGAAATCACGGAAATCAGCGGCGGAAAGCTCAAGGTGGAACTGGAAGTGTGGGCGCGCCGCGCCTCCGATCAGCGGCTCACTACCGTGGGCTGGGCTTCGGGCATCGTCGGGAAATAACACTGTAAAGAAGGGTCAACGTGCCCTTCGATATCATCAAATAAAAACGTTTTTATAGAAACGTTTTCATGCTAGATTGAAGTGGTCAATGAATATTCAGGAGGGGTCATGCAGGTGAATCGTGGAGAAGTCGCGGCAGTGGCGCAGCCGCAAACCGTCGCGCATGCGATGGCAGCGGCGCTCAAGCGTCACGGCGTCGAAGTGATCTTCGGTCAGGCCATTCCGGCCGCGCTTTTCCTGGCGACGAAGCACTGCGGCATCCGCCAGATCGGCTATCGCGCCGAGAATGCGGGTTCCTACATGGCCGATGCCTACGCGCGCCTCTCGCACAAAGTGTCGGTGGTGACCGCGCAGAACGGCCCGGCGGCGACGCTGCTGGTGGCCGGTCTCGCGGAAGCGTTGAAGGCGTCCGTGCCGGTCGTCGCCATCGTGCAGGACGTGCATCGCAAGCAGACGGACAAGAACGCGTTTCAGGAACTCGATCACCTCGAACTGTTCAAGGGCGTGTCGAAGTGGACGCGGCGCGTGACCGAGGCGGATCGCATCGACGATTACGTGGACATGGCCTTTACCGCGGCGGCGTCGGGACGTCCGGGTCCGGTCGTGCTGATCGTGCCGATCGATCTGTTCAACGAGCCAGCGGCCATCGTGCCGCGCAAGCATGCGTCGAATCTCGGCACGTTTCCGCTGGATCGCTGCGTGGCGGACCCGGCATCGGTCGCGGCGGCGGCTGATTTGCTTGCCAACGCGAAGGCGCCGCTCATCATCGCGGGCGGCGGCGTGCACGTGTCGGACGCGGCGCAGGAGCTCGCGGCCTTGCAGGAAGCCGCGTCATTGCCGGTCGGCACCACGGCGATGGGCAAGGGCAGCGTCAGCGAGACACACGAGTTGTCGCTCGGCGTGGTCGGTTACTTCATGGGCACGCGCGGGCGCACGAAGCATCTGCGCGAGATGGTGGAACAGGCCGATGTCGTGATGCTGATCGGCAATCGCACGAACCAGAACGGCACGGATAGCTGGAAGCTGTATCCGCAGAATGCGCGGTATATCCATCTCGACATCGACGGTCAGGAAGTGGGCCGCAATTACGATGCACTGCGCCTCGTTGGCGATGCGAAGCTCACGCTTGCCGCCCTCACCGATGCCCTGAAAACGCGCGACCTGAGCGCCCGTCACGCCGCCCGCCCGCACATCGCGCAAAAGATTTCGGCGGCGCACGAAGCATGGCAAGCCGACATGAAGCAGGCCGTCGATCTGAACGCCGCGCCGGTGCGCCCCGAACGTCTGATGGCCGATCTCGACACCGTGCTGACCGAAGACATGGTGGTGGTCGCGGACGCGAGCTATTCGTCGATCTGGGTCGCGAACTTTCTGAAGGCGCGCGCGGCGGGCATGCGTTTCGTGACGCCGCGCGGGCTGGCCGGGTTGGGCTGGGGCTTGCCGTATGCCATTGGCGCGAAGGTCGCGCGTCCCGATTCGACGGTCGTGGCACTCGCAGGCGATGGCGGCTTCGGCCACGTCTGGTCGGAACTGGAAACCGCGCGCCGCATGAAGCTCAATCTCGTGCTGATCGTGCTGAACAACCAGATTCTCGGCTACGAGAAACACGCCGAGAAAGTCATCTTCGACGACTACACCGACGCCTGCGATTTCGAGCCCGTGGATCACGCGGCTATCGCCAGGGCGTGTGGATGCGAAGGCGTGCGCATCGAAAATCCGGCTGATTTCCTGCCTGCGTTGAAGACCGCCTGCGCGTTCGACGGCGTGACCGTGATCGATGTCGTGACCGATCAAAACGCGTATCCGCCGGTCACCATGTTCGAAGGGCAGAACGCACTGGGAGGCTGAACACGATGAAAAAACTCCTGAACAAGCCGGATGCCTACGCCGGCGAAGCGCTCGCCGGACTGTGCGCGGCGCATCCGCATATCTACCGTCAACTGGGCGAAACCGGACGCGTGATCGCGCGCGCGGGCGGCATGCGCGAGGGCAAGGTCGGTGTCGTGTCGGGCGGCGGCTCGGGGCATCTGCCGACCTTCACGGGTTATGTCGGCGAAGGTCTGCTGGATGCCTGTTCCGTCGGCAACGTGTTCGCCGGACCGAGCGTGCTCGATTGCATGGAAGCGGCGAAAGCAGCCAACGGCGGACGCGGCGTGCTGCTGCTGTACGGCAATTACGGCGGCGACAAGATGAACTTCAACATGGCCGCCGAAATGCTGGAAATGGAGGACATTCCGACGAAAACCGTGCTCGTCGCGGATGACGTCGGCAGCGCGGCGCGTGCGGAGCGCGAGAAGCGTCGCGGCGTCGCGGGGCTGATCTATCCGTACAAGATCGCGGGCGCGAAGGCCGAACAAGATGGCGCGAGTCTCACCGATGTCGCCGCCATCGCGCAAAAGACGGTCGATGCGACCGTGACCATCGGCGTTGCGCTCACGCCGTGTACCGTGCCGGAAGCGGGCAAGCCGACCTTCGGCATCGGCGAGGGCGAGATGGAAATCGGCATGGGCATACACGGCGAGCCGGGCATCGTGCGCGGTCCGCTCAAGAGCGCGGATGAAGTCGCCGACGACATGCTCGCGCGTCTGATCGACGATGCGGGCATCGGCCGAGGCGAGCGCGTATCGGTGCTCGTCAATTCGCTCGGCGCGACGCCGCTCGAAGAACTGTACATTCTCTATGCGCGCGTCAGCGGGCGTTTGAAGGAGCAGGGCATCACCATTGCGATGCCGCGCGTCGGCCGCTATGCGACGTCAATGGAAATGGCCGGTGCGTCCTTGTCGCTGTGCCGACTGGACAGCGAACTCGAAGCGCTGCTCGCCGCGCCCGCGAAGTGTCCGTACTGGAGCGCGCTCTGACATGGCGATCACAGTCGAAGCATTGACCACGATCCTGCGGCGCAGCGCGTCACAGGTCGATACCTTCGCCGCCGAACTGAACGAGCTGGACGGCAAGCTCGGCGATGGCGACCTCGGCGCGACCTTGCAGAAGTGCGCGGCGAATATTCTCGCGGCGCTGGAACAACCTGCATCGTCCGTCGATGCTGTATTCAAAGCCTGCGCGATGGCCTGTGCGCGCGCCTCCGGTTCGAGCTTCGGCACCTTGCTCGGCGTGGCGTTCGTCGCGTGCGCGAAATTCACGGCGGGTTCGTCGTCGATAGAAGCGGTGCAGATGCCCGCGTTGCTCAAGAACGTGCTCGATGCCCTGATCGCACGCGGCGGCGCATCGCTCGGCGACAAGACCGTGCTCGATCCGCTCGATGCGGTGCGCGCGGCCATCGCCGATGCAACCGGCAGCGCGACGCAATACGCCGCAGCAACGCGCGCCGTCGATGCCACGCTCGACACGTTTCGCACGCGTCCGAACCGCATCGGCCGGGCGCGCATGTTCGCGGAACGTTCAATCGGCATGGACGATCCCGGCATGGTGGCGTTCGCGCATCTGCTGCACGCGGCGGGCGGCGATGTCTTCATCCACGAAAAAGACAGTGAGGAAACAGATGGCAGGCGCGCTTGAAGGTATCAAGGTACTCGATCTGTCGCGCTTCATCGCGGGACCGTTCTGCGCCATGCAGCTTGCGGACCTGGGCGCGGATGTCGTGAAGGTCGAGCGCGCGGGCAAGGGCGAGGAAACGCGTCAGAACTTGCCGCAGCTCAACGGCGAGAGCCTGTATTTCATGAGCTTCAACCGCAACAAGCGCAGCCTCACGCTCGATTTTCGGAATCCGAAGGATCAGGAAACCTTGCGCAAGTTGATCGCGAAAGCGGACGTGCTGATCGAAAACTTTCGTCCCGGCACGATGGAGAAAATGGGCTGCGGCTGGGACACGCTGCATGCGCTGAATCCGCGTCTGGTGATGGTGCGCATCTCCGGTTTCGGGCAGACGGGGCCGCTCTCGCAGCGTCCGTGTTTCGATGCCATCGCGCAGGCCATGAGCGGCCTCATGAGCATCACCGGTCAGCAAGACGGCCCGCCGATGATGGCGGGCACGTTCATGGTGGACTACGCATCGGGCCTGTACGCGACCATCGGCACGCTGGCGGCGCTCAACGTGCGCACTCAGACCGGACGCGGGCAACTCGTCGAAGCCACGCTGCTGGAAAGCGCCATCAGCATGCTCATTTCCGCGATTCCCGCGCAAGTGCAGCTTGGCGAAGCGATGGAACGCTGCGGCAACGTGGACCGCTACACCGCGCCGGTGAATAGTTATCCCTCGGCGGATGGCGCGTTCGTCTATATCTCGGCAGGCACGGATGCATTGTTCCCGCGTCTGGTCGAAGCAATGGATCAGCCGGGCCTGCTGGCCGATGCGCGTTTTTCCACCGCACGCGCGCGGCTGGAAAACGCGGTCGCCATCAGCGATATCGTCGCTGCGTGGGTGCTCAAACAAAACGCCGCCGATGTCGTCGCCGCGATGGACCGTGCAGGCGTGCCGTGCGCCAAGGTCGCGACGCTGAACGAAGTGGTGACCAATCCGCAATTGCTGGCGCGCGGGCAGATCGTCGATATCGATCATCCGATTGCGGGCCGCTATTCGACGCATGGCGTGACGGTATCGCTCTCCGAGACGCCCGGCGAAATACGCCGCGCGCCGCCGGTGCTCGGCGAGCATACGGACGAAGTGCTGCGCGGATGGGGCATCGCCTGACGCGCAAAAAATAGAAGCAAGGAGACGCATCTTGGACGCGACACAACGAGCCGTTCACGATTCCCGCTCATCATCCGAAGCGGGACGATGGCGCGAAACGCTCGGCACCTGGCGCACGGAAATCGGCGTGGGTCTGGGCTTGCTGATTCTCATCGCGCTGTTCAGCGCCATCGCGCCGCATTTCGCGAGCCTCGACAACGCATCGTCGATCCTCACGCAAACGTCGGTCACGGCCATCGTCGCGGTCGGCATGACGATGGTCATCATCGCGGGAGAGATCGATCTCTCGGTGGGCGCGAGCGTGGGTCTCGCGGGCACGCTGTTCGCGCTGTTCGTCGTCAAGGCCGGCATGCCGATGTGGCTCGCCTTCGTCTGCGTGATGGGCGTGGCCGCGTTGATCGGCATGTTCATCGGCGGGCTGCGCGTGCTGTGGGGCATTCCGTCGTTCATCACGACCATCGGATTGTTGTCGGCGGTGCGCGGCTTCGCGTTTCTCGTGAGCGACAGCACGAATATCGGCCCGTTGCCGGATTCGCTGGCCTCGCTCTGGTTCGGGCATTTGTTCGGCTTGCCGGTGCCCATCTTGCTCACGTTGATCGTCGTCGCCTACGGATGGTTCACGCTGTCGAACACGCGCTTCGGACGGCATTTGTACGCGCTGGGCGGCAACGCGGTGACGGCCACGCGCTACGGCATTCCGGTGCATCGCATGCGCATCACTGTGTTCGCGATCGTGCAATGTCTGGCGGCGCTCGGCGGCGTGATGTTCGTCGCGCGCCTGAACAGCGGCAGCGCGTCCGTCGGCGATTTGCTGGAACTGGATGTGATCGCGGCGGTGATCGTCGGCGGCACGACGCTCGCGGGCGGCGCGGGACGCATGGCGGGCACGGTGCTCGGCGTGCTGTTCGTCGCGACGCTGCGCAACGGCATGGTGCTGATGGGCGTCGATCCCATTGTCTTCATGATCGCGCAAGGTCTGGTGATCATTCTGGCCGTGTGGTGGAGCATGTTGCGTCGCGCCGGCTGGCGCCAGGAGTAAGCGATCATGAGCCATTCCTTCTTGATGAAGGCAAGCGAGATCCGCAAGTCGTATGGCGCGGTCGAGGCGCTGCGCGGCGTGGATTTTCACATCTCGCGCGGCGAGACGGTGGCGCTCGTCGGCGACAACGGCGCGGGCAAGAGCACGCTCGTCAAGATTCTCTCGGGTGCGACGCGGCCCACGTCCGGCGGCATCGAGTTCGATGGGAAGAACGTCGCGCTCGACAATACCGATATCGCGCGCGATCTCGGCATCGAAACGGTGTATCAGGATCTGGGGCTGTGCAGCAATCTGACGGTCGCGGAGAACATCTATCTGGGCCGCGAGATCGTGCGGCGGCTCGGGCCGATCAAGATGCTTGCCAAGCGTGAGATGCATCGGCGCGCCGCGCATGTGCTGAAGGATTTGTCGATCAACGTGCCGCGCACCACGGCCAACGTCGCGGGCCTGAGCGGCGGTCAGCGTCAGGCGGTGGCGCTGGCGCGCGCGCGTCTGTGGGAACGCTCCATGATCCTGCTGGACGAACCCACCGCCGCGCTCGGCGTGCAGGAAACGCGCCGCGCCATGGATAGCGTCCGGCAGATTCGCAACGAAGGCACGGCGGTCGTGCTCATCACGCACAACATGCCGATGGTGATGGAAATGAGCGACCGCGTGGTGGTCATGCGGCGCGGCGAGAAAGTGGGCGATGTGTCCACCTCGAAGCTCGGCAGCGCGGATGCCATCGTGTCGCTCATCACGGGTGCGACGGAGCGGTGGATCGAGGAGCCTGCATGAGCAGCAAGCTCGTTTCGATGGACGCCGCGCTCGATGCCCTGCGCGACGGCATGTCGATCACCGCAGGCGGCTTCGCGCATTCGCATCAGCCGATGGCGCTGTTGCGCGCGCTCATCAAACGCGGCGTGAAACATCTCACCTTGATGGGCGTGGCCGAATGCTGGGTCGCGGAGTTGCTTGCGGCGGCGAATGCGCTGGATCGCGCGTACTTTTCAAACTTCATGTTCGAAGGCTTCGGGCGATGCCGGCGCTTTTCCGAAGGCGTGGAGCGCGGTTCGATTGAAGTCGAGGATCATAGTCACTTCGGCATGGTGAACCGGTTGAACGCGGCGGCAACGGGCTTGCCTTTCATGCCGATGCGCTCCATGTCCGGCACGGATATTCTCGCGAAGCCCGGCTTCGAGCCGCGAGAAACGAAGTCGCGTCTGATCGAATCGCCGTTCGATGCGCGCGAGCGTGTGCTCGCCGTGTCGCCACTCACGCCGGATGTGGCGATCATCCACGCCGCGCGTGCGGACGAGCAGGGCAACGTGCAGTTGTACGGGCCGACATCGGTGATCGTGGAACAGGCGCGGGCGGCGCGGCATGTGATCGTGTCGGTGGAAGAAATCGTCGATACGGCAATCATCCGGCGCAATCCCGAGTTCACGGTGCTGCCCGGTTTGCTTGTGGATGCGGTCGTGCACGCGCCGTTCGGCGCGCATCCGCTGGGCAATTTCGGGTATTACCAGCACGATCAGGCGCATCTTCAGGACTATTACGACGCCTCGCGCACGCTGCAAAGTACACAAGCGTTTCTCGATGAATGGGTGCAGGCGCCCGCCGATCATTGGGCGTATCTCGACCGCATAGGCGTGGCGCGGCTGCTGCGTTTGCGCGTCGATCCCGCGCTCGGTTATACCCCTGCGGAGCGCGGTCATGCGTGATATTTCGCCCGATGAATACATGGCGGTCGCCGCCGCGCGCGAGATTCGCGATGGCGATGTCGCGTTTATCGGCACCGGTCTGCCGATGGTCGCCGCGTATCTTGCGAAGGCCACGCATGCGCCCGAGGTCAAGCTGGTGTTCGAATCCGGCATCATCGATCCGCAGCCGCGCGAACTGGCGAGCGGCGTCGGCGATTACCGTCTCGCACACGGCGCACCGATGATCGCCGGCACGTCTTACGCGTTGAGCTTGCTGCAAGGCGGCGTGATCGATCTGGGCTTTCTCGGCACGGCGGAAATCGATGCATACGGCAATCTCAATTCAACCGTGATCGGCGATTACCGCACGCCGAAAGTGCGGTTGCCGGGAAGCGGCGGCGCGAACGATATAGCAAGCATGGCGGGGCGCTTTGTCGTGATCGCGCGGTTGGACAAGCGGCGTTTCGTCGAGCGCTTGCAATACGTCACGACGCCGGGTTTTCTCGATGGCCCCGGCGCGCGCGAAGCCGCAGGTTTGCCGGGCGCGGGACCGGTGCGCGTCATCAGCGATCTCGCGGTGCTCGGCTTTCATCCTTCGAGTGTGCGGATGCGGATCGATGCGCTCTATCCCGGCGTGAGCGTGGACGATGTGCAATCGCGCTGCGGTTTCGAACTCGGCCTCGCAGATGAACTCGGCACGTTCGCCACGCCGAGCGACGAACAATTGCGCTTGCTGCGCGAGGTGATCGATCCCGAAGGCGTTTATCTCGGCGCATGAGGCATGCATGGAACGACAACACAAAGTAGGTTCGTTGACGGATGCCGTCGCCATGATTCGCGATGGCGCGACAATCGCCATCGGCGGACGAAAGAACCAGCGCGTGCCGATGGCGCTCGTGCGTGAGATAGCGCGTCAGGGAAAGACTGATCTGCATATCGTGGACGGCGACGAACATGTCCTGCGCGCGCGCTTGAAAGCCGCGGCAGCGGGCCTCGCTTTCATGCCGCTCGATCCTTCTACCGACCGGAGCGCCGACCGCGCAATAAAAGCTGTCGATGATCCGTTCACCGGCAAGACGATTTTAGTGGCAGCCGCATTGCATCCCGATGTGGCGATCCTTCATGCGCATTGGGCGGATTGTCACGGCAATGTCGTGCTGGACGCGCACAGCGATCCCGCATTCGATGCCACCCTGGCGCGCGCCTCCAGACGCGTGATCGTGTCAGTAGAGCAAATCGTCAGCGATGAAACCATCCGCCGCAATTCGCACGCCTTGCTACTGCATGCGGACGAAGTGGCCTGCGTGATCGAAGTCCCTTACGGCGCGCACCCCAGCGCCTGCGATTCACGTTACGACCACGACCCCGACGCCATCGAAACGAACGCCGAAACCCACGATGTGTACTTGCAGCAAATCGGCGCGCGCAGGCTGTTCTTACTCACGCGGCGGCTCGCGAACCGTCTATGAAAACCCACTCTGACGCGTCGCAATGAAAACGTTTTTTCCCGTGTGGCAAAGATGCAATAATGGCGGCACGATGAACCGGTAGTCTGCCGACACAGAAGCGGCGCACCGGCGGGCCACCATGGAAGATGCAATGGTCAAAAAAGCCACCGCAATCAAAACGAAAGTCTCCATTCACGATGTCGCGCGAGAGGCGGGCGTCGCGCTGTCCACCGTGTCCAATGCGCTTTCAGGCAAGGACAACGTGAAGGAATCGACACGGCTGAAGGTTCAGGAAGCCGCCGACCGTCTGGGTTATCGCGTATCGGTCGTGGCGCGCGCGCTGAGAATGCAGCGCACCTTCACGCTGGGCGTGTTGCTCGCCGATGTCGCCAACCCTTCGTCACCGGATTTTCTGCGCGGCGTGGAAGACATGGCGGAGCGCGAGTCGTGCAGCCTGCTCGTGTGCAATACCGATGGCCTGCTCGAAAAACAGATCGCGCAAATGCATGTGTTGCTCGATCGTCGCGTGGACGGTCTCGTGCTCTTGTCGCAATACTGCGATCCGCCGCTCGTGCGCGAACTGCTCAACTCGGGCACGCCGTTCGTGCTGCTTCAGCGGCGTTCGCGCCAGTTCCAGGACGATTACATCGGCGCGGATAACCACGAAGGCATCACCGCTGCCATCGAACATCTGGTGAGTTTCGGGCACAAGCGTATCGGCCTCATTCGCGGGCCAACGGAATCCACCACGGCGGATGAGCGGCTCGATGCGTATCGCATCGCGGTCGAACGGCTCAAGCTCGACAACGATCCCGCGCTCGTCATTCAGGGCAATTATCAGGTGGATGGCGGCTATCGCGCGGCGCGTGAATTCATCGCGATGGATCAGCGTCCCACGGCTATCCTCGCCGCCAACGACATGAGCGCGATTGGCGTGATGAATGCCGCGTCCGAAGCGGGCCTCTCGATTCCCGGCGATCTCTCGCTCGTCGGTCTGGACGATATCGAACTCGCTTCATATGCGCGCATCGATCTGACGACTATCGCGCTTCAGCGGCGCGACATGGGCGCGGCGGCCGCAGCCTTGCTGATGGACCGTATCCGCAAGAAGCGCAAGAAAGCCAAACAAGTGCTCTTTCCGATGAAGCTCATCGTGCGCGGTTCGACGGGCCCGGCTCCATCGAAGAAGAAGGCGCGATGATCCGCCTCTGCATTCTCGATTTCGACGGCACGCTATGCGGCACGCACGATGCCATCGCGTTCTGCATCGACCATACGTTCGATCATTACGGCGTGGCGCGGCCGAGTATCGAGCGGCGCGAGGCGGTGATCGAAACCGGCGTGGTCATGGCCGAAGCCATGGCGATACTCAACGCCGGAACGCCGCATGCACGCGATGCCGAACAATGGGCGAGTACGTATCGCGCGCTTTATCGTGAGCATGGAATCGCGCATAGTCATTTGTTCGAGGGCGTGAACGAAGCGCTCGCGCAACTGAAGGCGAGCGGGCGCGCGCTCGTGATCGCGAGCAACAAGGCGCCTGCATCCGTGGATATCGCGCTGGCGCATTACGGGCTGGCGCCGTTCATCGACTTCGCCGTGTGCGATCCTCAGGGCGTGCCGAAGAAGCCCGATCCGGCTTCATACACGCAACTGATCGCGCCTGCGTTTCCCGGCATCGCGCCGAATGAAGTCGTGATGGTCGGCGATACCGCGGCGGACCTCGGTTTCGCGCGCAATATCGGCGCTTATTTCGCGTGGGCGAGCTACGGTTACGGCGATCCGCGCGCCGGGTTGGCGGCGCGTTCGGATCGTGTGCTGAAGGCGTTCGCGGAGTTGCCGGACATCATCGACACGCTGCCGCTTCGTTAATTTCGTAGTCCGAGAATATTGCGCGGATCGACTTGCGTGCGAAGGATGTGCAGTTCCTCATCGCTCGGAGATTGAGTGCGGGGCACGCCGCCGAGATCGCCCAGATCGAAGCCGGTGGCATCGCGCAAGGCTTCGTCGCTCACGCCCGCATGGATCGACGCGACCTTCATGCGGCCCGCTTCACGATCGAAATCGAAGATGCATTTCGGCGTCACGACCATGCACGGACCGCCCGAATCCAGCCCCAGTTCGCGCCGTCCCGCCAGCCCGCCCGGATAGCCCACGCCCGATACGTAGTCCACTTTCTCGACGAAATTGCGCCGGTCGTGGTGCGGCATCATCACGTATTCGCGGCCGAATAAGGTCATGTGTTCCGGCTGAAGGATAGGCCCGACGAGCCGCACCTTCGGCTTGTCATGCGGCCCGATGCACACGCTGTTGATATTGCCCACGCGATCGACCTGTCCCGCGCTGCTGAAGCCGAAGCGCACATCGCCACGTTTCAACACCCACGGACCGGGATGGCTGGTCATTTGCGCTTCGCAGGGAAGATCGCGCAGCAGGGCGTCGTGTTCGGAATCGGGCAGACGTTCGAGATCGTCGAGCACGGGATTGTGATAACACCCTGCAAGCAAAATGGTGAGATTCGGCGCGTGCGTGCGGCGTGCGAGTTCCATGGCGGCGAGCGGGATCGACGTGCCGTATGCAGCGGCGGCAGCGCCCGTCAGAAGGCCGGTGAAGCCCACTTCGCCATCGACGAAGGTGCGGGCCAGAACGACGGCGAGCGTCTCGTGAAGGGTGGCGGACGGGTTCATAGCAGGGACTCGAGATCGAAAAGACGCGCAAGGCGGGCCGCGCCGACGCGCTCCAGATAATCGTGCTGATCGTGCGGCTCGATGACGTAGCGCTGAAGGTAAGCATCGAATGCTTCCCCGCTCGACGATGCTTCCACATATTCGCTCATATGCTGCTCATCGGCGAGATAGCGCGACAACACCGGCGTGGGATGCGCGCCCCAAGGCACTTCCACTACCGCAGTCGTGCGATACGACGGCACTTCGTTGAGATGCGCATGCTTGCGGATGAACGCCTTCGAGACGATCTTCTCGACCGTCACGATGACCTTCTCGCACGAACGCGCGAGCAGCACGTCGCCGTTCTGCGGCAACAGCCTGTGCGCCGGAAAGATCACGTTGCCTTGCTCGTCCGCGGCGACGGCGTGGATCACGACGACATCGGGCTCGGCGGCGGGCAGCGCCTGCATCGGTCGGCCGGTGATCGGACAGGCGAACGACTTGATAGCCGGGTTATGCGTGAGCACGTCGTTGCCGCCGAGAAAGCTCACGGGCCAGAAGGCGAGCCCTTCCTGACTCGCGCGGAAACGGTCCCAACTCGCAAGCTCAGGATAATCGACCACCTTCAACGCGCCGCTTTCCACATGACGCCGGAAGTTGCGCGCAAGCCCGTATTTTTCCAGTCCGACGTAGGACGTCTCGACCGTTTTCAGACAGCCCGCGCCCGCGAGCAGATCGATATCGTAGCTATTGGCCGTGCCGACGATGGTGAGATCGCGGCGGCGCGCGCGGGCGAGTGCGCGCACGAAGGCCATCGGCTTCTGATAGACGGCGAAACCGCCGAGCGCGACCCGTGCGCCGTCGGGCACGAGCGCGACGGCTTCATCGAGTGTTCTTAGCTTGCTTGCTGGTGCAGTCATTTCGCTTTGGATGATTTACGACAGGGATTTCACGAGATCGAGGTATTGCTTCACGCTCGGCGCGTCTTCTTTCGTATAGAGCTTGGGCGGCACGAGTACGTAACGTTGTTCGTTCGAACCGCGCTTGGCCTTCACGGCGGTTTCGACCGCGAGATAGCCGACGCGATAGGGTTGTTGATCCGCGACCGCTTCGAGATTGCTTTTCGGGTCGAGCAGCATGTTCGCGAGTTCCTGACTCATGTCGATGCCATAGAGCCGCGCTTGCGCCTTCGAACGCGTCGCCGCCACCGCCGCGCCCGCCACCGTGCCTGCGTTCGAGGCCCACACGATCTGCGTGTGCGGGTCGCGCTGAAGAATGTTTTCCAGCCCGTTGGCGCCTTGTTCCGGCGTGCTGCCGGACACTTCCGCGACCACGTTGAGCTTCACATCGGCGAGCGCTTTCATCATGCCGTCGCGGCGCGGGGCGCTGTTCGCGTTCATCGGCGGCAATGAGATCAGGCCGATGGAAGCCGTGCCCTTGAGTTGCTTCTCGATGTAGTCGTGCATTTGCTTGCCGACCGCCGAGGCCAGCGCGAAGCTGTCCACGCCGATCGAATGGCTCGCGATGGACTTGTCCGCGAGTTGCGTGTCGTATTCCACGACCATGATGCCTTTGACCTTCGCGCGTTTCGCGGCGGCTTCGGTGCCTTGCTTGTCGAGCGGCGGGATGATGAGCGCATCGACGTTGCGGGTCATGTAGTCATCGACAAGCTGGCTTTCCACCGGCAACTGCCGCCGGTTCATGCCGACCAGAAGTTCGACGTTGTTGGCCTTGGCGGCATCGCGCATGCCGCGCTCGATCTGCTGCCAGAACTGCGAGTCGCGCGCGTAGATGATCGCGCCGATGGTGAGCTTGTCGCCGGATGCCGCGCGCGCCGGTCCCGCTGCGGCGATCACGCCCGCCACGCCGAGCTTGAGGATGTCGCGGCGGCTGCGTTTGACGGGTGCTTCGGGATCGCTGGGCATGATGTTGTCTCCTGAGGCGTGGATCGCGCCGTGTCTCCGGCGTTGAAATTTAAAACGTTTTAAGAAAACGCCGTTTGAGCCGGAAAAAGATTCGCGCCTTGCAGGCTCATTGCACGTACTTCGGGCGAACCCTGTTGCGTTCGTACCTTCGATGAGTCAGAATTATTGAAACGTTTTTATTCCGGCGCAAGCTCTTTTTTCTTGGGTGTATCCCTGATGTCGAAACAGACGACCGCGCCCGAACCGCTCGAAACACCCGATCGGCCCACCATCCTCGATGTCGCGGCGGCATGCGGTGTGTCGCCCGCTACCGTGTCGAACGTGCTGGCGAACAAGCCTTACGTGAAGGAACAAACGCGCTTGCTCGTGCAGCAGAAGGTGGCCGAACTCGGCTATCGGGCATCGCGCGCGGCGCAGAGTTTGCGCACCGGGCGTAGCTGGTCGGTGGGGCTCATCATCGGCGACATTTCGAACCCGTATGTCGCGGAAATCGTGCGCGGAGTGGAAGAAGTGCTCTGGGCGAAGCGCAACAACCTCATTCTCTGCAATACCGAATTCGACGCGGACCGCAAGATGGCGTATGCCGCCTCGCTGCTCGATCAGCACGTCGAAGGGCTGATCCTCGTTTCGCAGACCTTCAGCGAGGAAGAAGCGCGCCTGCTCAATCTCGCGGATGTGCCCGTTGTCACCGTCAATCGTCCGTGCGAAGTGTTGAACGCGGATCAGGTCGGCGTGGATGGCGCGGGCGGCATTCGCGCGGCGGTGCAGTATCTCGCGCAGCTCGGGCATACGCGTATTGCGTTCGTGAAGGGCGCGGCTTCGTCGCCTTCGGCGCAGGAACGCTTCGTGGCCTACAAAAAAGCGCGGCGCGCGCACAAGCTCGTGTCGGATGCGGCGCTCGTCGTGCAGGGCGATTACACGATGGAGTCGGGCAGCATCGCGGCGCGCGAGTTGTGGGCGCGTGACGCTGCGCCGACTGCCATCGTCGCGGCGAACGATCTGATGGCCATTGGCGCGCTCGGGGCGCTCAAGGAAATGGGAATCGACGTGCCGCGCGAGGTGTCGGTCGTCGGCTTCGACGACATCTTTCTCTCGAATCATCCCCTCGTGCGGTTGACGACCGTGCATTACTCGAAGCGCGATATCGGCGTGAATGCGGCTCGGCTGTTGATGCGCCGCATCGAAGGCGAGCGTGGCGACGGGCCGCGCGTGGTCACGCTGGATACATCGCTCGTCGTGCGAGGCACCACCGCGCCGCCACGTTTGCTCAAGTCACGCTCATTTAGGAGGACATCGCAATCATGAAGGACAAGCTGGTCGACCTCGATACCGCGCTCGCGCCGGTCGAATCGGGCTGCACGCTCGCGCTCGGCGGCAGTCTGCTCAGGCGTCAGCCGAACGCGGCGGTGCGCGCGCTCATTCGACGCGGCATCACGGATCTGACCTTGCTGACTTGGGCCACCACTACTGCTACCGACATGCTCGCGGCGGCGGGCGCGGTGCGTCGATGGGAAGGCATTTACGCGGGCATGTTCAGCCACGGTCTTGCGCCGAACTTTCGGCGCGCGGTGGAAGCGGGCGAGATCGAAGTACGCGATTTCTCGGAAACGGCAATGGTCGCGCGTTTTCGGGCAGCGTCGGCGGGCGTGGAGTTTCATCCCATTCGCACGCTGCTCGGCTCGGATATCGCGCGGCTGAACCCGGAGCAGATCCGCGAGTTCACGTGCCCGTTTTCCGCCAAGCCGCTGCATGCGATTGCCGCTGCCAAGTCCGACTTCACGATCATTCACGGCTATGTGGGCGACTGCTACGGCAACGTGCAATGGCCAATCGTGCGCGACAGCGACGACATCGATCAGATGATCGGCAGTTCGGCGAAGCGCCTCATCGTGACCGTGGAAAAGATCATTCCGCACGATGAAATCAAGCGTAGACCGACGCTCACCTACATTCCGGGCAACTGGGTCGAGGCCATCGTGGAAGTGCCTTACGGCGCGCATCCGGTCGCGTGTGACGGGCATTACAACGAGGACGAAGCGCATCTCGCCGACTACCTCGCACGATGCCGCACGCGCAAAGGCGCATCCGATTATCTCGATGAATTCGCGCGCTACGTGGCATCGCATGAAGCGTATTTGCAGAAGGTCGGTGGCATCGACGCCTTGCGCGCGTTCGATGTCACGGCCTGAGGACAAGCCATGAACACAGAGACCTTCACGGGCAATGAATTGCTGACGAGCGTGGTGGCGCGACTGGTGCGCGATGGCGATCTCGTCTTCGTTGGCGTAGGCACGAACGGGCGCGCGTTCACGCTTGCGGTCGGCATTCCGC
Source organism: Caballeronia sp. A2-2 (assembly GCF_057612605.2). NCBI lineage: Bacteria > Pseudomonadati > Pseudomonadota > Betaproteobacteria > Burkholderiales > Burkholderiaceae > Caballeronia > Caballeronia sp. A2-2. The sequence goes on from NZ_JBVFIR010000004.1 coordinate 280,681, forward strand.
TCACTGCCGTGCGGCTCGCGCAACTCATGCATGCGCCATCGTCCGCTGTGTATTGGGGCAATTTGCTCGAACCGGATTTGGGCAACGTGCCGACCGATATTCGTCAGGATACCTTCACGAAGTGGCCCGCAGCGGCGAGCCCGAGCGACACTGGCATCAAGTGCGACATGCTCGCGCGGCTGGCCTTCGACGTGTGTTTCGATTCCGCCGCGCAGATCGACCGGCACGGCAATCTGAACATCACCGCTATCGGGGATTATCGGCATCCCAAGGTGCGGCTGGTCGGCTGCCTTGCGCAGACGGAGCACTTCGCGTTCGTGGCGCGGCCGATTGTCGTCGTCGATCTGGATCAGCGTACGTTCGTGGAGGAAGTCGATTTCATCACGAGCGTGGGGCACGTCAGCCGGGGACGTTCGCGCGAAGAACTGGGCTTGCCCGGTGGCGGGCCGCATCGCGTGGTGACGGACAAGGCGGTATTCGATTTCGATCCTTCGTCGAAGCAGATGCGAATTGCCTCGCTGCATCCCGGCGTGACGCTCGAAGAAGTGCTGGACAACATGTCGTTCAAGCCGCGTGTGCCTGCATCGATTTCTGAAACTGAATTGCCCAGCGCCGACGAATTGCGCTTGATTCGCACGGTGATCGATCCGCATCGCGTGTTGTTGCGGGCTTGATGTGTTTGAGGAGACTGCATTCATGACATCGCAAAACAAAGAGAACACGTGCCCCGGTCCGCTTGCCGGCCTCAAAGTGCTGGACCTCTCGCGCTTCATCGCCGGCCCGCATTGCGCGATGCAACTCGCCGATCTCGGTGCGGACGTGACCAAGGTCGAACGCGTGCGCACCGGCGACGACACACGCGCGCTCGCGCCGAAGATCGAAGACGAGAGCGTCTATTTCATGGTGTTCAACCGCAATAAACGCAGCATCACGTTGAATTTTCGGGAGCCGCGCGCGCAGGCGTTGCTGCGCGATCTGATCGCGAAGGCGGATGTCGTCGTGGAGAACTTCCGGCCCGGCACGATGGAAAAGATGGGCTGCGGCTGGGACACGCTGCATGCGCTCAATCCGCGGCTCATCATGGCGCGCATCTCCGGTTACGGGCAGACCGGTTCGATGGCCGCCGAGCCGTGTTTTGACGCGATTGCGCAGGCCTCCACGGGTCTGATGGATCTCACCGGCCAGCCGGACGGACCGCCGACCGTGGCGGGCACCTTCGTAGTCGATTACACGACTGCGCTCTATACGGCCATTGGCGTGCTGTCGGCGCTGTCGCATCGCGACAAGACCGGCGAAGGGCAGATGGTCGATGTAAGTTTGATGGGCAGCGGCGTCTCCTTGCTGCTCACGGCCGTGACCGAGCAGGCTGTGCTCGGCCGCACGATGTCGCGTGTCGGCAGTCGCGATCGTTATTCATCGCCTGCGCAGACGTTTCAATCGCGCGATGGTCACTGGGTCTATCTCATCGCCGGAAACGACGCGCATTTTCCGCGTCTCGCGCGCGCAATGCAGCGTCCCGAGTTGCTCGACGATCCGCGCTTCGCCACGCATGCATCGCGCATGAGTCATATCGCGGAGATTGAAACGATCGTGGCCGAATGGGTCGCGCAACACGATGCGGATGAAGTCGTCGCGAAACTGCGCGCGGTGGAAGTGTCGTGCTCGAAGGTAGCCACGGTTGCCGATGTCGTCGCCAGTCCCTACATGCGTGAGGCCGGGCATGTCACGACGGTTCATCATCCGAAAGCGGGCGAGGTAACCATGCAAGGCTTGCCGATCCGTCTTTCCGCAACACCTGCAAGCATTCGCAAATCCGCACCGTTGCTAGGTGAGGACAATGCCAGCGTGTTGGGAGAATGGCTTGGGATGAGTGAGGCGGATATTGCCGTGCTGCGTCGAGAAGGTGTGATCTGACGCGACGGTGCGTCGTTTGATGGGTGAGCACTACCGATTGCCAAGTGCAACTAACGATCTATCGTTCAAGCAGACGCCATATCAACGTCAAACACCGTCACCATGGCAATGTCTAGATAGGACCGCGAAGGCGAAGGTCACGATGCGACCTTCGCCGGGAACGCTGAAATATTTAGTTCATCTGGCCCGAGCCGATCTCGGCACCCGTCACCGGATCACTCGATGTATCCGATGCAGTGCGTGCAGCCATCGCCTGAAGTACTTCGATATCAGCCTTGTCGACGCCCACGCGCGCCGTGCCGTCGCCGCCATCGACAGCCGGTTCCGGATCGTCGATGAACTTCCAGTCGTTACCTTCGTTCCACGCGCCACGCACATCTTCGCCATGCGACATGTTGTAGTACACGCTCGTGTATTCGGGCACGCCCGGCAGCTTGCCTTGCGGGAAATTGGGTTGAATGGAATGCAATGCCTTCTCGAAAGACTTTTGGTGAGCAATTTCCCGCGTCATGAGAAAGCCCAGGGCTTCCTTGATGCCCGCATCATCGGTGACGTTGATCAAGCGCTCATAAACGATTTTGGCGCGCGCTTCCGCCGCGATATTCGAGCGCAGGTCGGCGGTCGGTTCGCCGATCGTATCGATATAAGCGGATGTCCAGGGCACGCCCGCCGAGTTGGTCAACGCGGGGCCGCCGCCATAGAGCAGCGCCGTGGTGTGCGAGCCATTGCCGTTACCGGTCATCGAACGATACAGCTCCGCTTCGGACTCCACCGCTTCGGCGAGTTGGCCCTTGGCGCCCTTGTTCAGCATCGCGACGATCGACCCGATGATCTCAAGATGGCTCAACTCCTCCGTTGCGATATCGAACAGCAAGTCCTTGCGGCCTGCGTCGTCTTCGCTTACGGCCTGTGTGAAATACCTGCATGCGGCGGCAAGTTCGCCTTGTGGGCCGCCAAATTGTTCGAGCAACAAGTTGGCAAGACCCGGGTTCGGTGCAGCAACACGGACGGTGTATTGGAGACGCTTATTGTGAACAAACATTTGAAACTCCTTTTTTAAGGACGAACTGATCCGCTGCGCTGCTTGCGTGCAGGCGCAGATCGAGACATGAAGTAGGAAGTGCCTTGCAGCGACTGGCCGAGGCACGCCGAAGCGACGCTGGCTAGTTCAGCTCAAGGTCTCGGGCGAATTGCCCCGGCGTGGGCGCGACCATCAGGCCGCGCGAGGTCTGCAAGGAAGTAGTGCGATTGAATCGTAACGACCCATGCAATGGCGCAAGGCATGTACCCGCGTTGTCCATTTAATGAGCGCGGATTATGTAACGCCTCAGAAACATTTCGGCTGATTTTTATTTTAGTCAGGATGGCGATATATTTATGACCGACAAAAATTTAACGCGTCGAGGCTTTGAGCGAGTAATAAGCAATTTTTCTAGGCAAGTGAGCCAGTAAATTGTGTGACATAGGTTTACATCAGCTTCATAAACCGTTAACCTCTCGCCGTTGCCTAAGTTTCGGCAACGCTTGCCGAACTGTTACATATATCGGTAAATCTTAGACAGTCATTGTGCTGTCCGCAATGTGGCACACGTCCGAGTCGCCGGGAACGGTCGAACTCGCGCGTACCTCCCGGCTCGTCTTTACCGTGGCCGGGCTTGGGTCGCATCAGCACATTCGTGTCGCCGTCGCGGTTGCCCGCCAGCGTTCGACGTCTGGCGCATGGACAACCTCTTTCAACATCAGACCCAAGTCATTCGGGCTGCTAACGGTCGTTCGCTTCGTGCATTTTAATTGGCCTTCGAGTTGGGGCCACGCGAATCGAATCGTCCGGGATGGAATCAGTCAGTGCGGCAAAAAAGCCCCGGGCATGCGCTCAGGCCCCTGCACATCCAAACCTTTCTTTAGTACACCGAACTCCTATGAAGAAACTTACAACCCTTCCGGATTTCTCCTCGTTCCGCGCAATGAAGTTCACGTCGATCGCGGCCGCGGTCGCGACGAGCGTGCTGCTCGCCGCATGTGGCGGCAGCAGTGACGGCGCCATCGATGCCACGGGAAAGAGCGCGACGGAATTGAAAGCGACGGCAAAGGCCGGCACCAACGGCTCGATCTTCTACGGCATGAACGGTCACGTGAGCGGCGGCGGCGCATACGATGCCTCGAGCGCGCAACAACAGCTTTCGCAATTGCAGGATCTGGGCGCGAAGATCTATCGCAATGACGTGTATAACCAGGCTTCCGCCCAACGTCTCGCCAGTGTCGCCCAGGTCATGGCCAATGGCGGCGTGACGGTGTATCCGGTAATGATGATGGGCCTCGGCTTCAATAACGAAAGCGACGCCTACAACGCGGGCTACGCGATGGGTCAGCAGACCGCGAACGCATACCACTATGCTTATTACGAGGTTGGCAACGAGCTGGAGTCGTACACGCTGAACGGCAACGTGGACGGAACGAACTGGCAGAACTACAACAATCACTCGTATCAGATCGCGCGTGGCGTGATTCGCGGGATGATTGCCGGCGTGCGTTCGGTCGATAGCGGCGGCAAGATCGTGGTGAGCGGAACGTGGCTGCACACGGCGTTCTTCCAGATGCTCGCCGATGGTTCGCAACCCGATGGCACGTGGGGGCATCCCACGGTGAGCTGGGACATCACCGCGTGGCACTGGTATTCGAACGAAGGGAATATCACGAACGCCTGTGGCGGCACGGGCTGCTACAACGTGCTGTCCATGCTCAATCAGATGGGCCATCCGATCTGGATCAACGAATTCGGCGTGCGTCCCGATCTCGGTTCGCTCTCGCAGATCGCATCGTATCTGTCGGGAAGCTGGATGATGGCGCAGTATTACGGCCTGGCGTCACAGTACAACATCCAGTCGATTCAGGGTTATGAACTGTATGACGACAACGAAGGCGCATACGGGCTGATGCAGGCGGATGGAAAAACGCAGAAGCCGTCCTACTGGGCATACAAGAGTTTTGTGCAATACCGTCCCAGATAATCGTGGGACCTGTCGGCCAGATTTCTCTGGCCGACAGCGTTAGCTCAGTCGCCGCTCGTTGAGCGCAGTAACGACAGATTGACCGCGTTGGCCATCGCGGCGTAGCCCGCATCGTTCGGATGCAGGTGATCGCCGCTATCGAAGTTGGCCAGCACGGAATCGGGCTGACGGGGATCGCGCAACACGGCGTCGAAATCGACGATGGCATCGAACGCGCCGCTGGTGCGAATCCATTCGTTCACCTGATGGCGGATAGCCTCCTTGCTCGGGTTCCAGTAGCCGCCGTTGACGGTATCGTGGAGGGCGCCCTTGAAAGGCGTCAGCGTGCCGCCCATGATCTTGATTCCGCGTAGATGGGTGCGCGCGATAATCTGCTTATAACCGGCGATGATCTCGTCGGCGCTCACGATATGCCCCGACTGGTCGAGCGGGGTATCGGGCCAGCCGATATCGTTGATGCCTTCCAGGAAGATCACCCACTTCACGTTGCCCTGACTCAGCACATCACGATCGTAGCGTGCCAGCGCGCTCACGCCGGAACCATCACTCACCACGCGATTGCCGCTGATACCCTGATTGATCACCGCATAGCCGTTGCGTGCCGAGCCTGAATTGAGCCGCACCGAAAGATCGTCGGGCCAGCGGCGGTTTGCATCGACCGTCGAGGCGAAGCCATCGGTGATGGAGTCACCGAAGGTCACCACGGCAGGCGTCACGCGCCCCGTATCGACCACTACGCCCGAAAGGAAAAAGCGGTTGAGCCACTTCTGCGGCGAAGGCTGATCCGCCGATGCCGTGTTGTCGCCGCTCGATACATAGGCCGTCTGCACCGCGAGTTGATGGACTGTTTGCGCCTGCGTGGCATCGGGCAGATAGAAGCTGATGGCGACATCCGCGAATGGTGACACTTTCATGTCGATAGGATCGCTCAATATCGGCGCGCCCGCGTAAAGCGTCGTGGTCGACTTGCCGTTGAAGGTGAGCGTGCGGTCCGTGTTGGGCGCGGTCTTGGCGGCCCCGGCGGACAAGGCGATATGCACCGGCCCTATGGTCACGGGCGCAGTACCGAATTCATTGGTGAAGCGCACGCGCACACGATCTCCACCCACGCTCAGATGGACCACTTGCCGAATCGTGCTGCCGGGATTGAAGAATTGCGGATTACCGATGTTGTTGTTGCGGTCCGCACTGGCCGTCCACGTCGATACCCATTGGTTGCTTGCATCGTCTGCCTGAGCGGCTGCAAGCGGCGGGACGCAAGCCAGAAACGCCAGGCAAAGCCCTGCCATCGCGCGGCACGCCGCGCGTTTCATGATGTCCTCGTTCATGTCTCGCTCCGAATGATTTTGTATAGATTACGTCAGTAACCCGAACTTAATATGGTTCATCGGAGGAGCAATGTCACTATCGTTTACCCGTTGGAATTGCGTGAGGCGAGGCGATCCAACGCCCTCCATGAGCGATCATCCACAAGGCGCTATTCAAGGACCTAGACAGGCACGTCTCGAAACGTACCTGCCACGATTGCGGGCTTCTTATTGCTCGAGCCACGCCTTCACTTTCTCAGGATGGGAATCGACAAACTTCTTGGCCGCCGCATTCCAGTCATTCGTTGCATTGCCATCGAGTTCGATCGCTTCGACATCGGAAAGGGTCAACTTGTAATGCCGAATGAATTTGTCGGCGGCGGGGAATTTCTGCGGAAATTGCTTCGATGAAAACCCACCGATATGTTCGTCACCGCCCAGCACGCCCTTGGGGTCTTTCAAATAACGCATCTTATATTTCTGCCACAGCCAATGCGGACTCCATACCGTCGCGACAATCCAAGTTTGTTGCGGATAAGCGCGCGAAATTGCCGTCAGCATGCCGGCTTCACTGGCGCGAATCAGGTTGTAGCCCGCGAGGTCGTACTCCTTCATCGCTTTTTCGGATGCCGCCATTTCTCCCGCGCCCGGCTCGATGCCTTGAATGTTGCCGTTCAGCTTGGCTTTGACCGCGGGCTTGTTGAGATCGGCAATCGACGACACTTCGCTTTCAGGCACATAGTCCGGCACCGCCCAGCCGATCTTGGCGCCCGAATAGATGGTGCCCATGTCGTTGATCTCATCCTTGAAGCGCGCGTAATAGGCCGCGTGCGTGACCGGAAGCCACGCGCCGAGCATCAGGTCCACGTCCCCGCGCGCGACCCCTTGAAACTGAAGTCCGAGATCGGCGGTGATAAGCGTGACAGGCTGATTCAACTTCGTTTCGAGCACGTATTTCGCCGTGTAGGTGACCGCTTGCGTGTCGGCCCAGTTGACCAGCGAGATCTTGAGCGGATCGGCGGCACTCGCGGACATCGCAAAGGTCACGGTGGAAACCGCCAGGCCAACGTTGAAAACAAATCGTACGACTGAGGAATTTTTCATGAGGGGTTCCCTGAGTTCTTATCGCGATGACGACAACGAAACGAGCTGGACGTGGGACGGAAATCCAGAGTCGAACGGTACGATTTATCCTTTAGCGAGTTGAATGAAATGGCTGCCCCAAGCCGGGCGTCAGGCGCTTGCGTTAATTCGGCGCTTGAGTATTCGAGTGCATAAAGGTTATGTCAACGTGATTTGTTTTCGCGCCGGCATTACTTTGAGTTATGCGACGGGGCACCGCTTCAGCCGTCGTCCCCGTAAGCGCGGCGCGCATAGAAGCGCTGCATCTCGTGCGCTTGCGGACGCACGCCGGTGAATACCTCGACGAATTCGGGAATGCGCTTCATGCGCGTGGCGAAGTCCTCGTTCGGTTGCGTCGCGGCATAGCCGACCTGAGTGAGATAGGTGGTGCGCGCGCGCACGTCCGCCACGCTTATCTCGTAGCCGAAACGAACGAACGTGGCCGTCAAGACCTCGATGCGCTGCGCGTCGTCTTTCTGAATGAGCCGCGCGATGTCGGGCGATTGCTGAGCCCAGTTGCGGATGGCGGCTTCGAAGCGGGTGTCGAAAAGCGTGTCGTCGAACCAGCAATCGAACACGTTCAGCATGGCTTCGCAGATGCTATCGGCGTAAGCCTCGTTGCGGCTGATCCAGTTGCCCGTGTTCTTTTCTTCCCAGCGGGCCAAGAGCTTATCGAGCAGTTCTTCTCTGTCGCGAAAGAACCAATAAAAACTCGTTCGCGCCAGATTGAGTTTTTTAGCCAGCGTGAGTATTCGAAGCGAATCGACCCCGCCTTCCAGCAGGCTCTCATAGGCGCAATCCAACCACATCTCGGAGGAGCCGCGAACGCTCTCGACTGTCTGATCCATGCCGTTCCTTTCGTATGAGGACTGCGCAATCATTAGCGATGTAATCTTTGACAGTCCTAATGTACACCATTGTCACGATACTTGACACCTGTGTACTGGCGTCCTAATCTGAGCGCACAGCACGTCATTCCATCTCCACGCTTCAATGAGACGCCCATGTCGACGGACCCGCTGCTTCAGCCGTACACGCTCAAACATCTCACGTTCCGTAATCGCATCATGACGACATCGCATGAGCCAGCGTATGCGGAGGACGGCATGCCCAAGGAGCGGTATCGTGCATATCACGTCGAGCGCGCGAAGGCGGGTATCGCGTTGACGATGACAGCCGGTTCCGCGGCGGTGTCTAAAGACAGTCCACCCGTTTTCAACAATATCCTTGCGTACAGAGACGAAGTCGTGCCGTGGATGAAGGATCTCGTCGACGAATGCCACGAGCACGGCGCGAAGGTCATGATTCAACTCACGCATCTCGGCCGTCGCACGCGCTGGGACAAGGGAGACTGGTTGCCGGCCGTGTCGCCTTCGCATCATCGCGAGCCCTCTCACCGTGCGTTTCCCAAGAAGCTGGAAGACTGGGATATCGAGCGTATCGTGCGCGATTTCGCGGATGCCGCCGAGCGCATGAAAGCCGCCGGTCTGGACGGGCTGGAAATAGAATCGTACGGTCACCTGATGGATCAGTTCTGGTCGCCGCTGACGAACACGCTTGACGGCGCTTACGGCGGGTCGCTCGATAATCGGCTGCGCTTTACCTTCGATGTGATGCGCGCCATGCGCGAACGCGTCGGCGAGCACTTTCTGCTCGGCATTCGCTATACCGCCGATGAAATGATGGCAGGCGGCATCACGAAGGAGGAGGGTATCGAGATTTCGAAGCGGATCAAGCAAAGCGGACTCGTCGATTTTCTGAACATCGTGCGTGGACATCTGGATACAGATGCGGGACTCACCGATGTCATCCCCATCATGGGCATGCGAAGCGCGCCGCATCTGGATTTCGCGGGCGAAATTCGTCAGGCGACCGACTTCCCCACCTTCCACGCGGCCCGCATTCAAGACGTGGCGACCGCACGCTTCGCCATCGAGTCGGGCAGGATCGACATGGTCGGCATGACGCGTGCGCACATGACCGACCCGCATATCGTGCGCAAGATCATCGAGCGCAGGGAAGACGATATTCGTCCTTGCGTGGGCGCGAATTATTGTCTGGATCGCATTTATCAAGGTGGCATGGCGCTGTGTATTCACAACGCCGCGACCGGGCGCGAGCTGGAGATGCCGCACAAGATCGAGCCTGCGCAGACGAAGCGGCGGATCGTGATCGTCGGTGCGGGACCGGCAGGACTGGAAGCCGCGCGCGTCGCGGGTGAGCGTGGCCATGATGTGATCGTGCTCGAAGCGATGAACGATGCCGGCGGACAAATTCGTCTCACCGCGCAAAACGTTCGCCGCAAGGAGATGATGGGCATCATCGATTGGCGCATGGCGCAGTGTGAAAAGCTCGGCGTGCAATTTTCGTTCAATACGTGGGCCGATCCCGAAACCGTGCTTGCGCACAATCCGGATGTCGTGATCGTCGCGACCGGCGGCATGGCGCACACGGACGTTTGTTCAGAAGGCAACGAGCATGTCGTGTCTTCGTGGGACATCATTTCGGGCGATGTGAAGCCGGGCGCCAACGTGCTGATTTTCGACGATGCCGGCGATCACGCGGCGCTTCAGGCAGCGGAAACCATCGCGCAAGCGGGCGGACGCGTCGAGGTGATGACCCCGGATCGCACCTTCTCGCCCGAGGTCATGAGCATGAACCTCGTGCCCTACATGCGCTCGCTTCAAAAACTCGCGACCACGTTCACGGTGACGTTCCGGCTGGAATCGGTGCGTCGTGAGGGCAAGGAGCTTGTCGCGACCATCGGCAGCGATTATGGCGGCGTGACGAAAGAGCAACGCCACGATCAGATCGTGGTGAATCACGGCACTATTCCAATGGACGATCTTTATTTCGAACTCAAGCCTTTATCGAAAAATCTCGGCGCGATCGACTATGAAGATCTTATCGACGGCAAGCCGCAAGTCATCGAACGTCATCCCGAAGGGCGCTTTCAGCTTTTCAGAATAGGCGATGCCGTATCCGCGCGAAACACGCATGCTGCCATTTATGATGCGCTTCGCCTCGTAAAAGACCTCTAGCCGCGGCGGGAACAATGCAACAGGAAGACTTCGACACCGCTATTCGGCAACTGGCCGCCGCTGCCGATTTGCTTGCGGCTCAGGCCGCATTCGACCAACGAATGAACGCGCAGCAATTGCGTGCTTTTTTCTTGATGCAAGAGAAACGCGCCTATTCGCCCGGTCTCCGACAAACGAGTAACGATGAACTTTTCATGGCGACGGCGGCGGCTTCGCTTGAGATGGCGGGCCGAAAAGAATACCTTGCCGCCGCCGCGCTGCTGGACCAAGCCCGCTCTTTGCTTTAAAAGCCTAAGAAAATGCATAATTTAAAGTAATGCGAACAGGCTAAAAATGCGCGTTGACGCCCTCATTTGCCGGCTCGATACTCAGCGTCATTAAACGCATTCACCGCGTGTCGAGATTCTTCCGGGAAATCCAATCATGGCTGAGATTCGCATCAAAACCCATCGCGAGTTGCTTGATGACCGCGAGGCCGGCCACGGCATGCCCGGTGAATTGTTTGGGCGGCCGGATATATTCGAAACCGACCTCGATGTGTTTTTCAACAAGCTGTGGATTCTGGTTGCAGTGACAGCCGACATTCCCGAACCGGGCGACGTATTTACTATCGATATCGGGCGCGCGTCGGTCATGGTCGTGCGCGACGAAGACGAGAACGTGCGGGCTTATCGGAACGTATGCCGGCATCGCGGATCGCGGCTCATGAAGGAGGAAGGCAAGGCGAGCGTCGGCATGCTCGTCTGTCCTTACCATCAATGGACGTATGAGCTGGATGGAAACCTTCGCCATACGTCGCACATGGGCCAAGACTTCGACCCGAAATGCCATAGCCTCATTCCCGTGCATCTCAAAGTGGTGGGGGCGCATATTTTCATTTGTCTCGACGACACTCCACCCAAGGATTTCTCTACACTCGAAGCCGTCATGGCGCCGCGTTTCGCACCTTATGAATTGCAGCGCACGAAGGTCGCGCACGAGATGACGATTATCGAAAACGGCAATTGGAAACTCGTCATGGAAAATAACCGCGAGTGTTACCACTGTGCCGGCACGCATCCCGAACTGGTGAACTCATTCCTGCCGGAAGATTTTGGATTCTGTCCGGACGGACAAAGTGAGGACGCACTGCTCGCGTTCGAGGAATATCAGCAGCGCAATGCCGCCAGTCATGCGCAATGGGAGAGCGAAGGATTCGTCTGCGCCAGTTTCGAATCGCTGGATGAGACCGTGGAAACGAATTTCCGTACTCAGCGCCTCGTGATCGCGGGCGCCGGGGAATCGCAGACCATGAGCACGAAAGTCGCGTGCACGAAGCTGCTTGGCGGACTGACGCGGCGCGATCTCGGCGATGTGCACATGTGGGGACATCATTCATGGACTCACGTGATGAGCGACCATACGCTGGTGTCGTATGCCATTCCCCTGGCGCCGGATAAAACGCAGGTGAGAACGGTATGGCTGGTGCATGAGGATGCGGTCGAAGGTGTCGATTACAAGCTCGACGAGCTGACCGAAGTCTGGGTCGCGACAACTGCGCAGGATGCCGAACTAGTCCGAAATGCGCACAGGGGAACACAAGACCCGGCTTATCGTCCCGGACCGTTTTCGCAATATACCGAGGCTTATCTCGACCAGTTTTCGCGCTGGTATGACGCACGCCTGAAGGTACACGGCGTATAGCGCGAAACTAAGCGTTAGGTAACAGTGAGCGAGCGAACCGCGTGCTATGGTCACGCGGCCCCTGGATTTTCGCTCGCCTTATGACATCGACATTCACTCGTCGCCGCATTCTTATCAATGGTGGTCTGCTTCTGGCGGGATTCGCCGTTCGACCCGTGCGCGCGGCGCGCACCGATGCATCCACGGTCATCACGCCGTTCGCCTTTGGCGCGCGCGGCGACGGACGCACCGACGATACCGCCGCGCTGAACGCCACGTATGCGCATGCGCGGCAACAGCGCATCGCGGCGGTGTCGTTGCGCGGCGCGACGTTTCGCGTCACGCAGGGCATCTATACGAACGGCGTGTCTACCTTGGGCGAAGGGGCGACCATTGTGTCCGTGCTGGACAGTGCGCGCGGCGGCGCAGCCTTCGAATGGGGCGGCAGCGGAACCTGGGTCGATAGCGTGAACTTCGATCTGTCCAATACGGGCAAGAACGACATGCAGGGCATTCTCAACGGTGTGCACGACGCCCGCAACCAGCGCTTTCGCAACAATCACGTGATCTGCCGCACGACCGCGCCCGGCCGCAAACAAGCGAACATCTTCGGCGCATGGTTCATGGGCACGGGCCTGAGCGGCCTGTATGTGACGGACAATCAGTTCGAAACCTGCTCATACGGCGTTCAGGTCGATAATCAGAAAGGCATGAACGGCGATGTCCGGCGCGCGCCGCTGGGCCGTCCTTCGTCGCATATCCATATCGCGGGGAATGTGTGCATCGATGCGGCCATCGGCATCAACACGCCTCATGTTCGATGTTCGAGCGTCGTCGTCGAAGGCAACACGATGACCGCTAACGCACTCGGCATGGACTTGCCGCTCAATATCGCGCATGTGACGGACCTGGCGGTTTTGGGCAACACGGTGATGTCCAACGTGGCGAGCGCGAATGGCACGTTGCATGTCGAAGATGCCTCGGGCGCGGTGTCGATCACCGGCAACGTCGTGAGCGTGACCGAGCGCAACAACGGCATTCAGGTCGGCACGCGCGCGAGTGTCAGCGGCGATGCACCGCAGCCGCGCAAGATCGTGATCGCGGGTAATCATATCGATGGTAGCGGCGCGGCCCGGGCGGGCACGGGCATTCTGATTCCCGATGTCGAAACCGTCGACACGGTGATCGGCAACAACGTGATCGCGCGTTTCGACGAAGGCATCACGGTGGTCGCGCGAAGCCTCGTGCAAGGCAATGTCATCACGGCATGCCGCACGCCGCTTCGTCTCACGAAGGACAGCGTGCAGGCCGCGAACCTTGTTGCGTGATCACGCAGGCTCGGATAGTTCGAGGTCGGCCGGCTTCATCAACGGCGCCTGCGATGGTTGTTCCAACGCGTAGGCGAGTGTTTTCCGCTCGACCGGCACGCTCACGTTCTGCCGGCGCATGCGCGGCAGATAGGCAAGCAGGATCACGTAGACCATCGGCGCGCCGGTGATCGGCTGCGACAACAGCGCGGTGATGAGCAAGGGCGAACAGATTCCGATCTTCGGCCAGCTCACCTTGATCCCCGGCCGCCATCCCGACATGATGACGACCTGACAAGCGAAGCCGATCAGGCCGAGCATGCCGAGCTGCGCGAGCAGCGAAATGCCATCGTTCTTTTCCGTGCCGCTATACAGTCCCGTGCCGAAGGGATGCAGCGCCACGCGCTCCATGCTGCGCAGCACGGACGACGAGCGGTCACTGACGGATTCGCCGTGGGTCTGCTGCTTGTCCTTCAGCCCGATAACCGGCGTGTAGAGCGCGACCGGATAAGCGAGTCCCAGGAATAACGCCGTCATGGCGATACGTCCCATCAGCAGGCGCTTGTTCGCGCCGCCCGAGAGCAGGAACACGAGGCCGAGCGACATCGCGAGCAGCGCGATGCCAAGCGTCGAGAACGCACACACGACGCCGCCCGCGAGGCACGCCATCACCAACCATGAGCGGCGTGTGAGCGCTTCGTAGATCAGGCAAAAGCATGCCACGGCCTGATAGATGCCGGCCTCGCGAAAGAACGCGCAATAGCGGTCGAGCGACACGAGCCCCGCGTTGTAGTCGCTATAGAGCATCGAAAAGGGAAAATACACCGCACCTGTCGCGATTTGCGCATTTCCTTCGGTGTCCCCATAACCTTTGATGGCGAGCGTGAACAAGTACAGACTCGTCTTGCCGCCCAGACACATGGAGAGCAGGCACGTGATGCAACTCGACAGGCCGAGCAGCGCGATTGCGTTGCAGAGCTGGCGGAAGAACAGCCGGTTGGCGTTGACGTCGAGCAGAAACGCGCTGTACGAGACCATGATGATGAACGTCGTCACGAGTTCGGTCATCGTCCAGGTCAGTTGCGATTGCTCGGACACCAGTGATACCGGTCCCATGTAGATCCAGTAGATCGCGACGAGCGCCAGCATCCCCATGGTTTCGCCGCGCAGGCGTGGGGTCGTGTAGCGCGTTGTGCGGCGTGTGTGGAATAGATAGAGGCCCGTGAGCAACGGCGCGATGAATACGCCGATGCTCGTGAAACGTTCACCCAGCGCGGAAGGGCGCATGATGAACAGATTGAGCACGAGGCCGAGGCTCAGCAGCCGTGGAAGCGAGAAAAACGGCGGTTCAGGTCGCATTGCAGGAGTTCTCTTTTTCGGTTCTGGAGACAGCCACCGCGCCGCCTGTCGCAGGCAACACGAATCCTTGCCGCACGAGCGGCCACGGATCGTCTGGATTCCTACGGAGTAGGCTTCGGACGTTCGAAAGGCAGGCAAAAGTCAGCGGCGAAATGCGGCGGACTTTAAAGGTTTTATCTGGCGCGATCGTCAGAGAATGTGGAGCGGGGCCGTGCGCGGCCGAGGAAACCCGAAAGCAACGAAAGGTCTTTTAAGGTAATTTTTTCTTGGGTCATGACTGGTCTGTGCGTTTTACTTATATAAGCGCCCATTGTAGGAATGTGCGAATGCGGCATCGGCCAAGGACGCCGCCTGATCCGCCAGAAAAGAAACGCAAACGATTGGCCCTGCGCGCGAATGCTTATCGCCACATTGTCATTCGACTTTTGCCTTGCCATTGCCAACATGAGAGTCACGATCTTCGGAAGGACTACAATTCCGGATTGCCTGTCTGTGCGGAGCATTCATGGAGGTCATTCTTGAGCAACTATCCCGATCGGTGGCGACTGCCGAGAGTCTCGAAGAACTTGCGCGGCCTTTACTCGAGATGCTGCAGATCGTCACGGGTTTGGAGTCTGTCTATCTGACATCCATCGACGAGGAAGCCGGCATTCAAACGGTCGACCTCGCGCGCAATTCCGGAGACCTGCAGATTTCCGAGGGATTGAAAGTGCCCTGGTCGGACACGCTTTGCAAACGCTGCATAGAGGAAGGGCGCCGCTTTACGTCGAAAGTCAGTGAAGTATGGGGCGAATCCAAAGCGGCGAGGGTACTCGGTATAGAAACGTATGCGAGCTCGCCGGTCTGCTCGTCGAATGGCGCGGTAATCGGGACGCTGTGCGCGGCAAGCAAGCAAAGCAAGTCGATCGGTCCACGCGCGCACAGCGCGCTCAACCTGTTTTCAAAACTCATTGCGCAGCATATCGAGCGAGAGCGTCTGCTGGATGAATTGCGCCGCTCGAACGAATACCTCGCGAAGTTCGCGTTGACCGATGCGCTCACCGGTCTTCCCAATCGACGCGCCTTGCAGGACGAATTGGGGCGGCTGCTCGCGCGTGCCGCGAGAGACGGTTCCTATGTCATCGTCGGCATGATCGATCTCGATGACTTCAAGGCGATCAACGACGAGCACGGGCATGGCGCCGGCGACAGTCTGCTCAAGGCCTGCGCACAGCGCATTTCGTCGATCACGCGCGAGACCGACATGCTCGCGCGCATCGGCGGCGACGAGTTTGCCTTCGTCGGACCGGGCCTCGTCGATCCCGACGACGCCAACCAAACCGCCGAACTCATTCGTGAACGAACCGCGCGTGCCGCAAGCGGCACATACGTTTTCGGCCACAAGACGGTGGACTATCGCGGTGCGAGCGTGGGTGTCGTCGCGGTTCGTTTTGTCAGCGCGGATCAGGCAATGGCTTTGGCCGATGCCGCGATGTATGAGGACAAGCGTCGCCGCAAAACCAATGAACAGGACGGCGGCGACGGCCCATGACACTCATGCCGTAGTGCTGACGAACATCCCGCTTGCACCTGATGCGCCGCCTTGCAGATTGCTTGCCAGCTTGGTCAGGAATTGTTGAAGCGTGGCGTTGCCGCTGCCGGAACTGGACGAGCTGCCAAGCGTGGCGAGCAGGTTTTGAAAGTCACTCGACAACGCGCTGTCGCTCGAAGCTGCCGTGCTGTTGCTCGTGGCCGTGGCGTTGGTGCTGCCCGATGAAAGCGACTGCGCGAGATTCTCGATGGCCGATGAAAGATCGCCACCGTAACCTTTGGCCTTTTGTGGCGGAGGCGGCGGAAGTGTCGGCTGTGTGCTCGCTGCGGTGCTCGTGGCCGAGCTTGTATCGCTGCCCGCATCAGCCGTGGACGAAGCGCCGTTTTGCCCGAGCGTCTGAAACAGGCCGCCGATGAATTGCTGGAGCGCCGCCGCGATGTCCTGCACGGCGTTGCCTGAAGTCGTTCCCGACGAACTCGTGGATGAACCAACCGTGCTTGAATCGCTCGACGATGAGGACGCCGATGAGGACGCCGATGAGCCGGACGCGCTGGTCGTCACGCCCAACTGCGAAAGCGCAGAAGCGATCGCCGCCTCGAGCGGATTGGTCGTGCCTGAATCGGTGCCGGAGGTGTCGTCCGTGCTGCTCGGAGCGTGATAATGCCTGACGTGCGCGGTTTGTGAGACCTGTGCGCTGGACGTGGTTCCGGTCAGTGCTGAGAGGGACATGAAAGTGCTCCGTGAAGAAAGTGGAAACCCGCCCGTTGGACGTAACCGTTATTACGGCGCAAAGGTTTCACACTGAATGGACGCCGGGCTGTTGTTCCATTACCGGAAATTTCCTTTCAGGTTATTTCGCTTTCCTTACGTTGCAATGCTCATTTCATTGCATCCGATTCGCAAAGTCGAGTCGCGGCCAGATCCCAAAGCGAATCCGGCGCGATCTCATGGAATTGCGTCGTCGATCCCGCTTTCGAGATCACTGCGGTGCCGCTTGCGTCATAACCGGTGTAGTCGCTCGTTGCAATGGTTTTATTCGAGCAATCGATCGACCAGTGCTCCATGCCCTGAACCTGGATATGTCCGTTCTCCGTCTTGAACGGCGGCTTGCCGTCGAAACGTACCCAAACCTTGACGAGCGGTGCGGGCGTGAAACTGGCGGCGTCGGCGTAGAGATCGAATGAGTCGGTTGTCGCGATGAAACGCCAGTCGGAGGCGAGTACCGCGCCCGTCGAAAACAATGCGATCAACGCGACGATGACCTTCTTCATTCGACTCCTCTTTAGCGTCTTATCAAAGGTTCTTATTGCACCACAACGGATAATGTCGTGTGAGGCGCAAGCGTGACGGACTCGCTATAAGTGCCTTGCAAATTGGTGCGCGCCGCCGGAAGACTCGACAATCCGGCCAGTGTGGCGGGTGAAGACGCGGGCAGGTCGCGGGTGAAAGCGGAAGGGTCGATCGGGACGAGCGTTAATCCGCTATCCGTGCGCGAGGGGAACGCATAGCGCGTCATGTTGGCGCTTGCCGGAACCTGACCATCTGCCGTCGCGGTAAAGTATCTGAATTCCTGCGACACACTCGAACCCGCATGATATTGACTGATTACGTTGTTCAAGGCAGTCAATGTGTCCGTCGAACTCTTGTCGGTCAGAATGGATTTATAGAACGCCAGGCCCAGTTGACGATTAAGATAGCCGCCGAACGACCCGTTCATTGCATAGCTGTCGCAGGCATCCACGAAGGGCGTCCACGTGGTCAGGCTGCACGAATACGCGCCGTGACTGTTATAGCTCAAGAGCGATTTGAAGCGGTCGTCGCGTATTGGCGCATATGAGGAATCCAGACTCGTGCTCAGCCAGTCTTCCATCATCATCGACATCATTTCTTCAAGCCACGTATCGAAAACGTAGTCCGAGCCCAGCAGCATGGCGCGGCGATAGAAGCTCTGCATGTGTTGGCTCTCGTGCGCCATCACGGTTTTCATCACGGTCATGCCGAGCGTGCCGCCAAGATATAAGGTCTCCGAATCGAGATAAATGGACAAGTCCTGATTGCTGTGCGCGGTCGCGCCGCTGCCCTGATTGACAAAGTTGTTCAGCGAATAGAAATAGCCGAGCTCGCCGAAAGCCTTGCCGTCGGGCGTGAGGTTCGCAATGACGACATCGACAGGCTGACCCGTACCGGAAATCACACCCGTATGATTTGTCGCGCCCCAGAACGGTCCACCGATGCTCTTGACGAGATCGTAGACGCCGCCGGCGCTTGCGTACGTCTGCAAGAGTTGTTGGGCCATGCTCTGCGTGACTTTCGAGGCGCCGTATTCGGAGGTCTCGACCCAGAGATTGATGATCGTGCCGTCCGACGCCTGCTGAGTGCCTTCGAGCGTCATCACGCGGCTGGAGTCATCGCCGATCCAGAACGTGCGCGTGGTCGCGCCGACGACGTTCGCCGGTGTCGCGGCCTTCGAAGTCGAAGAAGGGAGCAAGCTCGCGGCAGTGGGAAGAAGCGGCGCGGGGTTCGTTAAAGCGGTCCAGCCGGTTCGGTTGAATTCATGAATGGCCTTGACCCTTGCCGATTCGAACGACAGCGGAAAAGCCGAAGTCAAGGCGGTGAGCGAAGCGGGCGACACCGCGCTTTTGCTGACCGACGCCGCGAGGTTTTCATTCGTCGCGATGGCGGATATCGGTTGCGCGGCGCCTTCATTGGTAAAAACGAGCGACGCGCTTCGGCCAGCGACATTGCCAAGGCTGACATTGACCACGCTGCTCTGATCGCTTGCATTGATCGCCTGCCAGAGGCCCACACCGCTTCCGGAATAACTGGAATCATCGGTCGCCGCGCAGTTATCGCATGCCGCGTGAAGTTTCCCGTCGCTCGTCGGTGTGACGGTCGTGGGTGTCGTGGTGCCGGAAGCCGTGCTTGCACCGCTTGCGGTGACTGCTGTCTTACTGGTGTCCGCGCCGGGCGTGCCGCTACCTCCGCCACCGCACGCGCTGAGTGCTGAAATCAGTGTAATTGCCGCGGCCGCTGCGAATACGGCTTTCCCGTGATGCCCCGTCATACCGCCTCTCATGAATTTTTTGGTTATCGCGCTGGTTTTAGACAGCGCTCGATGTCTAAGAAGTTACGGCCCATTCGGTAAAAACTTGAGAAAACTAGAGGGATATAGCAGTTACGTCTATACCTTTAGGAAAGCCTTACCGATTATCACGAGAATTGAGTTGTGTAAGCCGCGTCCTACAGTTATCGCGGAATCGACAAGAATGCTTTGTCATCGCGATTCTTAAAGTTAAGCGTGCACTTACCTATACTGAATTCACTGAAACGCAAACAGGGCTGTTTGCGGAAAACAAAGATTCGGAGGAAGTGTCATGAAACTCGCAACCGTTATCGTCGCCGCTGCGCTCGCTATTCCCGCCGTCTCGTCCTTCGCTCAAAGCGAACCTTTGACGCGTGCCGAAGTGAAGGCGCAACTTGTTCAGGTCGAACGCGCTGGCTATAACCCCGGCATGGACCGCACGACCTATCCGGCTGAAATTCAAGCAGCGGACGCCAAGATCGCCGCGCAGAACAATCAGAATAGTTATGGCGGCGTGACCGATGGTGCCTCTGCTTCGGGCAGCTACCGCGCCCCGGCTCATACCGGAAATAACGTGGCGCCCGTTTATTTCGGCCATTGAACAAGAACGAGGCAATACATGGAGAACGCTTAGGTTCCCCACACTAAACGCTAAAGACTAAAGACTAAAGACTGGCCGCCGTCGTGATCGACGGACGGCCAGTGTGCTTTCGAACCTCCGCCACCGGCTCGCCGATGGCTTGCCCAGCGCCTGTGTCTGGGCTTTTTTCTTTCACGACAATCAGCTATCCAAATCCACGGTGTTACGAAAAAGTCGTTCCAAGGATGCCGTCGAGACGTGGCGGAGTCCGTGGGCATGGTGCTCGAAATGCTCGGTCACGACGTAACCGTCGCGCACGATGCGCAACGCGCCATCGAACGTGCGAAGAAAGAAACGTTCGACAGTTGCATTAAAGATATAGGATTGCCGGGCACACGAGATATGGTCGGAAGGAGGACAAATGATTGTCGTCCGAGGCGGCCTTCACGCATCATCTCGTCAAGCCGGCGGCGATCGCCGATCTCGAACGCGTGCTCGCGGACTCAGCGCTTCACTGGATTAATTCAGGCGTCAGTCCTGACGTCTTCCATGAATCGGCAAGCGCGCGGTGAAGCGTGTGCCTTCGATCAGCGACGAGGTGACCGTCAGGTCGCCCTCATGAGCGGACACGATCTGCTTGCAAATAAACAAGCCCAGTCCCAACCCACCGCCCGGCGCGCTCGTGGCGGGACGCCAATACGGCTGGAAGACTTTCTTTAGCGTGTCCGGGCCCATCACGTCGCCGCCATTGCGAACGGTCAGCGAGAACGAGCCGTCATCGGCCGATGCTTCCACGCAGACTGGAAACTCACTCGAACCATGTGTGATGGCATTGCCGAGTAAATTCGACAGCAGTTGTTGCACGCGCGCGCGATCGCAATGGACCGTGCCGATAGTGCCGATCCCATCTTCAATCAGCCGGTTGGGATGCGCAAGCCGCAATTCGTCGATGACATTGCGCAGCGCGACCGACATGTCCGTCTCAGGCGCGATATTCACGCCGATCCCGGAACCCATGCGGCCACGGGCGAAGTCCATCACGTCGTCGATCAGTGCGGACATTCGTCTGGATGACGAACGAAGTCTCAGACCGAGCCGTTCCGTGTTCGGCGATTCAGCCTTGAGGACAAGCACCTCGGCGATGGCACTGACAGCCGAAAGCGGATTGCGCAAATCATGCCCGAGCACCGCGATGAATTGCTCCCGGAGTTCCGAAGTCTCGCGTGCTTTCGAAAGCGCGAATTCCGATGCGCTGCGTTGCTCCTCATATTCGAGCTGAAGGGCAATGAGCTGCGCGTATGCCTCGAACATGCTGATGGTTCGCGGATCTTTAAGCGAGCGGGGCTGAGCGTCGATTGCACAGAGATTGCCGAAGTACCGGCCGTCGGAAAGGACGATCGGCACGGAGATATAACTTTGAAGTGAATAGATCCTGGACGTGTGATGTCCGCGATACTGCGGGTCTTCATCGAAATGATCGATGACGATAGCTTCCCGCGCCGCGCGAGACTCGAAACACAAGGTTGTTCTCAGGTCCAGTTCCGCACCCGCCGTCAATCCGAAATGGACATTGTCCTGTACGGCGCACGCCATCCATGTGTGATCGGTCACGCGTGCGACGGCGGCATAACCCATTGCCGTTTTCTCGCAAATGACCCTCAGAATGCTGGGAACCGCCTCGATTCTGGACACGGCTTCGATGTCTCGTCGCAGCGCGGCCGGTGAATCGTCTGTCAAATCGCTCATGATGAAGGTCGAATAAATGACGTTTTCTTATTATCCTCCATCAGTATTACCAGAGGTCGTGCAAGGACGCTGTGCCCTTTATTTTCGGGCACTTCGCTTGTTCTGCTGATGCACTTGCATGCCGGGTTCGACCGGCGTGAAAGGTGCCTGAAACCGGCTGACTAGAAAGTCGATAAAGGCGCGTGCGCGGGCTGTTTGATTCTTTTGACGCGGATAGTAGACGAACAGGTCGGCGGAAGGAAGCACCGTGTTCGGCAATACCAGTCTGAGCCGCCCGCTTTGAACATACTTGGCCAAATCCCATTCCGACCGAATGAGTATGCCGTGCCCGTCGAGGGCCCAGCGCAGCACGATATCGCCGTCGTTGCTCGATAACGCGCCCTTGACCTTGATCGCCTCGATATGATCGTTGACGATGTAGCGCCACACGCCGTATGTATCGTCGTTTTGCCGATGAATAATGCACCGGTGTCCGGCGAGATCCTCCACGCGCTCGGGTGCGCCGTGCTTTTCAAGGTATTTCGGCGATGCACACAGAAACCGCCTGTTGCTCATGATGCGCCGCGCGCTCAGACGGCTATCGGGAAGCTCCCCGAAACGGATTGCCATGTCGAAAGCGCCTTCTATTAAATCGACAGGCCGGTCCGTGACTTCGAACTGAACCTCGACGCCGGGAAATCGCCTCGCGAACTCCGACACCAGCGGCGCCAGTGTCGTCCGGCCAAAGCCAAGCGTTGCGTTGATGCGCAAAAGCCCTGACGGATCGCGCCTTGCGCCGGTAATGGCTTCTTCCATCTCACGGACTTGCCCCACGATCTGCGATGCGTATTGCAGGTAGGTCTCGCCCTCCGGCGTCAGACTCACGCTTCGCGTGGTGCGATTCACCAGACGCGCGCCGAGCCTCTGCTCGATCACGCCTAGCCGCTTTGTTGCGGCCGGCGGGGAGAGATCCAGCGCTCGTGCGGCAGCGGACAAACTCCTGAATTTCGCAAGCAGGATAAAGAACTCGAAATCGCTCGCGGTCTGCGTTTCGGTATTCACCGGATGTGAAGAATGAAATGAATGAAAGTGCAGTTTAGCAGCGGCTCAGGCGGTTAAGCTAAGGCTCATTCAGAAAAGCCCGGAGGCAATGACATGAGAATCGTTGAAATTCGCGAGAAGACCGTTCCGATCAGTTCTCCAATCCGCAACGCCTATATCGACTTCAGCAAGATGACACTGAGCCTGGTTGCCGTGATAACCGACGTCATTCGTGATGGCAAACCAGTGGTTGGATACGGCTTCAATTCGAATGGCCGGTATGGTCAAGGCAAGCTGATGCGTGAACGGTTCATCCCGCGCATTCTCGAAGCCGATCCTGCCTCGCTCGTGAACGACGCAGGCGACAATTTAGATCCCCATAAGATTTGGGCGGCCATGTTCACCAATGAGAAGCCCGGCGGTCATGGTGAACGTTCCGTCGCCATCGGCACCATCGACATGGCGATCTGGGATGCGGTCGCCAAGATAGAGGGCAAGCCGCTATTTCAATTACTTGCAGACCGCTACGGTAATGGTCAACCGAATCGAAAAATCTTCGTGTATGCGGCGGGCGGCTATTACTACCCCGGGCAAGATCATGAAAAGCTCAAGGATGAAATGCGCAGCTACATCGACCGTGGCTATACGGTCGTGAAGAAGAAGATCGGCGGCGCATCGCTCGATGAAGACCTGCGTCGTATCGACTCGATTCTTAGCGTGCTGCAGGACGGTCAAAAACTCGCGGTGGATGCGAATGGCCGTTTCGATCTCGATACCGCCATTCAGTACGCGAAGGCACTGTCGCAATACGATCTGTTTTGGTACGAAGAACCGGGCGATCCGCTCGACTTCGAATTGCAGGCCACGCTGCGCAATTACTACGACAATCCCATGGCCACGGGAGAAGACCTGTTCTCGATGCAGGACGCGCGCAATCTGATTCGCTACGGTGGCATGCGTGCCGACCGTGACTGGTTGCAATTCGATTGCGCATTGAGTTATGGACTCGTCGAATATCTGCGCACGCTCGACATGCTGCACGAACACGGCTGGTCTGCAAGCCGGTGTATTCCACACGGCGGCCATCAGATGTCGCTCAACATTGCGGCTGGCCTTGGCCTGGGCGGCAACGAATCCTATCCGGACTTGTTTCAGCCTTACGGCGGTTTTCCCGATGGCGTCAAGGTCGAAAACGGATTCATCAGCATGCCTGACTTGCCGGGCATTGGCTTCGAGGGAAAGGCCGATCTGTTCGCGGAGATGAAGAAGCTCTCCGCTTCAACATGAAGTTGCTATGGGCGTGGCGTCAGACTTAGTCGCTCGCGCCCACATACCGCCATTTCGCGGCGTTGACGTTGATTCGTGCATCGTCCTTGAGGCGCTTTTCCGCGCGGTCGAGATCGGCCTGACGCAAGGATTCGACACGGGCTTTCTGAGTGGACGTCAGGTCGGGCTTTCTGGTTTGCGTGGCCGGATAGGTCGAGGTCGCGTTGCGCGTCAGCATGCTGGAACCCTTTGAAGAGGAGCTCGCACCTGTGTGCAGGGAAAGCGCTTAGGGCGAGCCAAGCGAGCGTGCGCCGAATGTCGCAACAAAGCAAGGATTATCGTCAACGCGCGATTAATCGAGGCGTGGAAATAGATCGCGACAACGCTTGAGAATGCGTCCAAAATGCTGCTAAGAGCGACCCGTCCGTGGTTGCCACACAGGTATAAAAAGGGGTAAAGAAATGGCTAAAGGTCAAGTGCGGAGCAACCGCGAGGCGAAAAAGCCCAAACAACCGAAGAAAGTCGCTTCTCCGGCCGCCGATTCTTTTAAGGTCCCCCAGCCCAAGGCTTCGGCCGCAAGCAATGGCGCCAAGAAAAAATAGCGCTTGATGCAGACTTTAAGCCGCCGTTCCTTTTGTGTTGATCACATGATGGACGAATTCGAGCTTGCGCACCGCTGCCGGCGCAAGCGTGAACGGGTACGGGTCGGGCATGCCAAGGCTTCGGTTCAGGCTGTTCATCGCATAGGTGAGCGGCCACCATTGCTTGATGAGCGCATCGAAATGGGGTGAGCGCGGATCGGCGTTCTTCGATAATTTCGGCTCACTCAGAATGTCGGCTTCGATACTGATTCCGCACGCCTGCGCGGTGCCGACCGTGTCCACCATGTGCAGATAGTGCGCCCATGTCTCGGCCC
Source organism: Caballeronia sp. A2-2 (assembly GCF_057612605.2). Taxonomy (NCBI): domain Bacteria; kingdom Pseudomonadati; phylum Pseudomonadota; class Betaproteobacteria; order Burkholderiales; family Burkholderiaceae; genus Caballeronia; species Caballeronia sp. A2-2. The sequence goes on from NZ_JBVFIR010000004.1 coordinate 305,542, forward strand.
AATCTTCCCAAGGGTGCATCGTGGCATAAGCGCTGACGTGCGTTTCTTCCCAATCCGCCGGCGCACCTTCACGGTAATGCAGTTCCAGCGCTTCGCGGTAGCTCTTGCGTTCATCGCCGAACAATGTCCGGAACGTGCGCATGTGCGGGGTGCCTTCCACGAGCCGGTCGAAATAGTAATGGCCTATTTCGTGCCGGAAATGCCCGAGCAAAGTCCGGTAGGGCTCGCCCAATGCAATGCGTACGCGCTCCCGGCGCATGTCGTCCGCCTCCGCGAGATTGAGCGTGATAAGGCCGTTGTCATGACCGGTCGTCACCTTCGAATCACGGCGATTCTCGCGAAACTCGAATTGCAAACCGCCTTTGGGATTTTCTTCTCTCGTTTCTACCCGCAATCCTAAAGCCGCGAGCGTGTAGAGCAAACGGCGCTTGGCCGCTTCCATCCTCGCCCAATAATCCTTGCGTCTGGGCGCCCTGAGATTCGGGATGATGGCAGTCAGGCGGCATGACGGACATAAGCGGTTTTGAGAATCGGCCGGCAGCATCCAGTTGCATACCTTTTCGACGGCATAGTTATGGCATGGCTTATAGAGTCCACCGCCGGCCTTTGACTGCTCTTTCCAGCGACCTGCAGAGTCCTTTACAAAGGCGCTCATTTCGCTCTTTTCGGGAATGAAGCCGAGCAACACGCCGCATCGTTCGCATTTAACGTTTTCAAAAAAAATCAGATGTCCACAAGCGCTACAGTGGAAAGTTTTCATTATCAGCCTGTGTCAATCGGACGAGCCGTGCAAGTGCGAATACATTCAACTCGGTTCACAGATGACCTTGAAGCCGATCAGGTCAGCGTCTCCGAAGGTCATGCTGATCGGCACGTCCGCTGCATCGCGACCGCGCGCCATCAGCACGCGTCCGGTTCGCGGCGCATTGTTGCGAGGATCGAAGGTTTGCCAGGTGCCGCCGAGGTACGCTTCGAACCATGCGCAGAAGTCTTGATCTGCGTAGGGCGGCGGAAGGTTCACATCGCTGATATAACCCGTGCAATAACGGGCTGGAATGTTTAACGCGCGGCACAGCGTAATTGCCAGATGCGCGTAGTCGCGGCATACGCCGATACCTTCGCTATAAGCCTCGAACGCCGTTCGGGTCGGTCGCGCGAGTTTGTAGTCGAACTTGATATGCGCATGTACGAAATCGCAGATCGCCTGGACCCGCGCACGTCCGGGAACGATACCGCTGAACAGACGCCATGCCGTGTCCGATAGCAGATCCGTTTCGCAATAGCGGCTGCCCAGAAGAAATTGAAGCGAATCGACAGGCAAGGATTCGACCGGATGCTGCGTGCCATCGATCGGATAAGTTTCGAATGTGTCGGGTACGTCGAGCACGCCCTCGGTCGTCACGGTAAGCGGGCCAAGCGGCGGTGTCACGATGCGCGTGCAGAGGTTGCCGAATGCATCGTAATAGTGCGTGAATGACAAGGGCGGATCGAACGAAATCCGATCCGCTTCGAGCATGTTTTCAGCCATCGAGGGATGCGTGTTCATCATCAGCACAGCGGGCGTTGCCTGGACACAAGAGTAGGTCAACTGGAAGCCAACGCGAAGTTTCATGGGATTAATGCTCCTGCTGCCTGATCGAAAAAAGTGTTGATACGGTAAATAGGCGAGCGACAGCGACGGTGTCAGCGCTATCGCACATATTTATTCCTCGGAAGGATTGGCAAGCGCTGACAGCCCATGCCTCACTCGGCCTGCATTATGGAGGCAAGGGCGGGCGCTTCGAGTCGAGACGAATTGGTCATGCAGGCCGCAACGCGCAAGGCAGAGGACGCAACGGATGTACCCAAGTTGGACAAGCGTAGCCGCGTGGGCCTCATCAGCAAGCTTAGAACGCGGAATAGCGCGCAAATAAGCGGTATCTGCTTCGTTGCGACGTGCAGCGGGAAGAAAGACCTTGTGCTCAGCCCGTTGCCGTTTTTAGGCACGGCACGTGCAACGCTGCAAATGACACTCGATGGAGAACGGGCCTTTCGCACCGTGACGATGCTCCCGGGCGCCATTTTGTTCGAGGCCGACATGCTATTTCTATTTATCGAGGACGACGTCGATTCGGCGGAGGCATTCGCCGCGCTCGCCGCGTCGCTCGGTCATCAATCTCATCTCGCGCATGATGGCGGCGCCGCACTGCGCATGGCGGCGTCGACGGCCTACGATGCTATTTTCATGGACATCGGATTGCCCGACATCGATGGTCTTACGCTGTGTAAGTACATTCGGTCAGCCGGAAACTCGACGCACGCCTGTATCGTGGCCGTCACGGGCAGGGTGGATCTCGAAGAAGCCGAGATTTCGGAATTCGATGGCTATGTCACCAAGCCGATGACCGAGTCCGGTTTGACCCGGATCATTCAGGGATGCTGACATTGTTCAGAGCATGACGGCAGGAGGCCGGCACATGGCGTGGCTACATTTCGTTTCATGGTTTTTCGGCGGCATGTCGCTCCTCAACGCAGTCCCGCACCTTGTGAGCGGCGTGCGAGGCGAACCTTTCCAGACTCCATTCGCCAAGCCGCCGGGCGAGGGCCTTTCGTCATCGACAATCAATGTGCTGTGGGGTCTTTTCAATCTGGTTCTGGCTTATGTGCTCGTCTTCTGCGTGGGAGATTTCGATCTGCGCAAGTCGGCCGACGCAATCGCGCTCGGCTTGGGCATGCTGGCGATCGGCGTGTTTTCGGCGAGACATTTCGGTCGATTTCACGGCGGTCGAATGAAAGAGTGAAAGACTTCGAAAGGACTTCCGCATACCACGCGTAAGCGTGAAAAACAGATTTCCTGCCCGACAGGCTTGATCCTGAGCCATCGCCCGACCGATACTTTACTCATCGATTTGAAACAAAGGTCCGCGCTAAGGATCGCATAAGAATTCCGCTGTACCATTTTTTGCGTGAAACCACTAAATGGACATGATGAAACCAGACGCCATGTCTGCAATTCGGGCGAATATCGTTCTGTTTGGACTGTCTGTCGTCGTGATCGCCTCGCTGTGCATGATGTATGCCGTCGTCGCGGGCGAGGGCGACTTGATCGGTCTGCGCAGTGTGAGGGTTTCGATACTCGTCGCCGCCGCCGTTCTTTCTGTTTTCGTGCGGCTCAAGGCGCGTCTCGCTTATGAACAGGCGATAAAGCAAGCGTACGTCGAATGGCGTCTCGAAGCGAACGATTCGAGCTCCGCCACAATCGATCACCGCGCGCAGCATGGCTGGCTGATTCAATTGCATATCGAAACACATCCGGCTTGCGCGCGGCGCACCGCTGCTTTTGCGCCATGATTCACCATGACCACGCGGACAGTCCGACGCAATTGGATTGTCCTTTCAGCCCGGCCTATCGCCGGGCTTTTTTTGATCGGCACGCTTGTGGGGAAATCAGGCCCGCTTTGAGCGGGCGTAGAATTGCCGCAGACGAACCTCTCTTGAACGGGGCAGCGGGCATGCGGGTACTCATTGTCGAAGACGAGCAAAAGGCGGGCGCTTATATCAAGAAGGGACTTGAAGAAGCGGGCTATTTCGTGGATGTCGTCGGCGATGGTGCAGAAGGCCTGATTCTCGCCAAAGAAGAAAATTACGATGTGATCGTGCTCGACGTCATGCTGCCTTCCATGGATGGCTGGTCTGTCATCAAGAACTTACGTGAATCCAAGTCCACGCCTGTGCTCTTTCTCACTGCGCGCGACGACGTTTCGGACCGCGTGCGCGGACTCGAACTCGGTGCCGACGACTACCTCGTGAAACCGTTTGCCTTTGTGGAATTACTGGCGCGGGTGCGTTCGCTTGCGCGGCGCGGGCCGCCAAGAGAAAGCGATCTCATTGTATTGGGCGATCTCGAGATAGACATCACGCGGCGCCGTGTAAAGCGCGCGGGCAAGCGCATCGAACTCACTCCGCGTGAATTTGCGTTGCTGCAATTGCTTGCAAGACGGCATGGCGAAGTAATGAGCCGCACGCAGATTGCATCCTATGTGTGGGACATGAATTTCGATAGCGATACGAATGTGGTCGAAGTCGCCATTCGAAGACTGCGCGCCAAGATAGACGACGATTTTCCGACGAAACTCATTCAAACCGTGCGCGGCGTCGGCTATGTCATTGCGCTGGATGAGCCCGAGTGATCCGGCCGCGCTCGCTGACCACCACGCTCGCCCTCGCTTTCGCGGCAACCACGCTCGCCGTGTTCGGGCTAGTCGGTAGCTTCGTTTATTTCGCGCTGGCGCAGCAGGTGAGGGTGCAGGATGACCTCGATATCGTGCTCGCTGCAAGGCATACGCGACGCCTCGCCAACGAACTGACTAACTACGCAGACGTGTTGCAGCACCGTGAACGGCTGGAGAGTCAGGTGCTCGGCAATGAAGCACTGTCGTTGCGCATTGCCGATGCAGCGGGAAAGACGCTCGTGCAGCATAACGTCGATGCAGCGAAGGCCGCGCTCAAGGTGCCTGTCGTCGTGCCCGCCGCCGGGCAGATCAACGAACGCTCCATCACGCCGCTGAGTGCCAGCGGCACGCCCATCCGCGCGCTCGCCGTCGATGCCCGGCTGCAGGACGGCAGCACCGCGACCATCGTCGTCATGCGCGACATGCACGACCGCTGGCTGTTGCTGGACCGGTATCGCGACAAGCTGCATGCGGCGGGTGTGCTGGGCGTTCTGCTGGCGTTCGGCATTGGTTATTTTCTCGTGCGCCGCGCCATGCGGCCCCTGCGCGAAATGGCGGCCAATGCCGCACGCGTCACGTCGGACAAGCTCGATACACGAATCGAAACGTCAAATATTCCTTCGGAGTTCGAACCGCTCGTCGCATCGCTGAACCGGATGTTGGAAGGTTTGGAAGGCAGCTTTCAGCGGCTCTCGCAGTTCACCGCCGATCTTGCTCACGACATGCGCACGCCGCTGTCCAACATGCGTGGTGCGATGGAAGTCGCACTGGCGCGTCCGCGTCCTGTCGACGAATATCAGGGGACGCTCGAATCCAGCCTGGAGGAATGCGACCGGCTCTCGCGCATGATCGAGAATGTGCTGTTCCTCGCGCGCGCCGAGCATCCCCAATTTGCGAAGAACATGAAGGTTATCGACGGAGGCAAGGAATTGACGCACATCGCCGAGTATTTCGAAGGCCTTGCTGAAGAAGCCGGCGTTCATATCGTCGTATGCGGGTCCGCGCCATTGACGGTCGATGTCGAACTCTTTCGGCGTGCAATCGGCAACCTGCTTGCCAACGCCATGCGGTTCACGCCGAAGATGGGCGTGATCACGCTATCGATACACGAGGCCGGGTTCATCGTCCGGGTATGCGTCGAGAACGAAGGTGCGCAGATCGATGCTGTTTTGATCGAGCGGATCTTCGACCGCTTCTATCGCGCCGATCCGTCGCGAGGTGCATCGGGCTCCGCGGGATCGTCAGGACTCGGACTGGCGATCGTCCGCACGATCATGGACCTGCACGGCGGACACGTTCATGCGGAAAGCGATGCACGCAGCACGCGCTTCGTGCTGACCTTCCCGAATCAGATATCAATTTTGTAATCCCACGGTCAGCATTCGGCCAACGCCTGGAATCCACAATTACTCCAACGTCAGCATTCATTGAAGCCGGCGTGAGGAGGGTAAATTGCATTCCGGCAATTCCCTCGTCTTCAAACTCAGCGAGGGAAGATTATGAAAACCATGACCTGTGCGGCGCTTGCAGCAACTGTTCTCCTGCCGCTTAGCGCATTCGCGCAATCCACCGCGGATCACGTGACGCGCGCGCAAGTGCGTAACGATCTCATTCAACTCGAAGCGGTCGGTTATCGGCCGAGCACGCATGACGCCGATTATCCCGGCGCGCTCATGGCCGCCGAAGCGAAAGTCGCGGCGCTTCACGATCAGAATCAATCCTACGGCGGCAATGATGGCGGTGCGCATCAAAGCGGCGTTTCCAAAGCCAATTGAACCGACTCAATCCATTTCCAAGGGAATATCAATCATGAAAAAGATCATCATGCTTCTTATCGCTTCTTTCGCAGTCGGTGTGGCGGGGCAGGCTTCCGCGCAAAGCACTCAATTGACGCGCGGCGAAGTCAAGCAACAACTTGTGCAGGCGGAATCGCAAGGCTTGGTGCCGTCGAATGGCGTGAATTATCCGCCCAACGCGCGCGCCATTGCGCGAAACAAGGCCGCTTTTCAAGCACGCGAGCAATCTCACGCTTCGCAAGCGAGCTATGGCGGTGTGACGGAAGAACACGCATCGAACTGATGCTCGCAAGACGCTGCCGCTCGCGCGACAGCGTCTTGCACATTATTGCGTCCGATGCTTCTTCCTCTTGCGATGCGGACGTGGCTGCGCTTGTTTGACCTTGGCCTGCGTCTGATTCTGCACGTTATCGCCCGCAGGCAAACGCGCGTTGTTCTCTTGAGCCGCATGCGCAATATCGATGCTCGCGATCAACCCGAGCGCCAAAAGAATTTTAATAAGCTTCATGAATGTCCCCAGATCAAAAGAGATGCCGGATAGCGACGCGGCCGACGAACTGATTGCGTGTTGAAGAAGGCGCGTCCGCACCCGTGATATAAGCCTGATCGAGTGGAGACGCCGAAGCATCTCCACCCGTGACGTGCTGAACCATGCCCTGTACATAGACATCGGTCCGAGTGGAAAGCGCGTAGTCGGCCATCAGCCCGAACTGATGCCACTTGGGCTTCGAGTTTCCGGCGTTGCTGTCGAACTTGCCGATCGTATAGTTGTACATGGCGCCGGCGTAAATAGCCTTGGTGAACTGGTATTTGAAATTCACTTCGAAGTTGTCGAATTTGAGTGAGTTCGCCGTGTTCGTGAAGTTGCCGACATAGACGGAACCCGTGGCATCGTTCAGGTCGGTGTGCGTATACACGAGGCCGAACGTCGCCGCTTCGGCGAAGGTGTAGTTCACGCCCGCGCCCCAGACACGTTGACGTCCCGCGAAGAAATCGGTGTCATCTGTCGAGAGCGATCCTCCCGCATTCGAACCGGGATGGTTGATCTGCATGTACGCCGCGGCGGCCGAGAGCGGGCCGCGAACATACTGAGCACCCAGACTGTATGAGCGATTGTCGGAAAAGCCGCCTGCCTGGTTACTGAACCCATAAAGGCCGCCGAAAGTGAAGCCGCCATAGGTGTTGCTCGTGTACTTCACGGTATTGTTGAGCCGGAATGAGTTGTCCGTGTTGTCGTTATCGAATGGATGCGAAAGAAGATAGCCCGCCCAGTTGCCGTTCGCAGTGAGCGGCGCAAGATAGTCGACCACCGAATCGTATTGACGCCCGAGCGTGAGCGTGCCGAGCGTGGCCGAACTCAGTCCGGCATAAGCTTGCCGGCCGAACATGCGGCCGCCCTGACCGAGCTTGCCGTTATTCACATCGAAACCGTTTTCCAGCTGGAAGATGGCTTTCATGCCGCCACCCAGATCTTCCGATCCTTTGAGACCCCAACGGCTTCCTTGAGCGAAGCCGCTTGCGAGCTGCTCGTTCGAGTGACCGCCGACATTGCTCGTATAGTCGAATCCTTCGTCCAGGACGCCGTAAAGCGTCACACTGCTTTGCGCATGAGAGGACAGTGGCAGGATGAGTGCGCCGAGGCTCGCCCCGGCCAGCAAGAGTTTTTTCATTGTGTAAGTCCGTTGATGAGTGGTTACGTCGTGTTGCGACAACGGACTTTAAAAGGCACAAAAACGCTATCGCCATGCAAAACTGTTTTGCCGACGTGTGTGGTGTCCAACCCACTCGCGGGCATGACGCGAATATTGTTCAGAGATCTTGTTTTCCAGCGTCGATGGGCATCGAGGGACACGTAGTGCGCCGGCTCACTGCGAAATCCACGAAGGCGCGCGCGGTCTGCGTGGCACGACGCTGCCCCGCGTAAAGCATCCAGACCGTGCGCTCGCCGCCTTCGATCTCGAAGTCGTCCAGCAAGGACACCAGCTTGCCCACCGCGAGTTCATCGCTGACAAGCAAGCGCGGCAACCGGGCGATACCCAGCCCCGCCATCGTGGCGCGCAGGATCGCGCCGATACTTTCCACGCTTAGAATCGGCACGAGCGTGATTCGATGCACCCCGTTGGTGTCAGTGAAGGTCCAGTAGCGCATCAACGATTCGGAGTCCAGTAGAATATCGTGATCGGCGAGATCGCGGGGCGCGGCTGGCGTTCCGCGTCGCTCGACATAAGCGGGCGATGCGAGGATCACATCGCGCGAATGTCCGAGCGTGCGGCACACCAGCGCCGAATCCTTGAGCTTGCGTTCGAACATCACGCACACTTCGAAGTCTTCGGGCATGATTTCCGAAGCGCTTTCGTACACGGTGAGATCGAACGAGACGAGCGGATGCATCGCGCGAAACTCGGTGAGCAGCTTGGGCAACTCCGTCGTGGCGAAGAACGCTGGCACGGCCAGCTTGAGACGGCCCGCCGCGCTTTGCGACTCCGCGCGCACCCGTTGCTCCATGCGCGCCAGTTGCGTGAGCACGTCCGCGCAGCCCTCGAAGTAGCTCTGGCCGACGGGCGTGAGCGAAACATGCCGCGTGGTGCGATTGATGAGCCGCAAGTTAAGATGATTTTCGAGCGCGGTGAGCCCGCGCGTCACCGCCGAGTTGGAGATGCCGAGTTGCCGCGCCGCGTCGGTGAAATTGAGGCATTCCGCGACCTTGGCGAAAATGCGCATGGAATCGAGCTGATTCATTTGGTTAGGATAGCTTCGTTAAATTCGAACGCTTACCAGTCGCCGCCCAACGCCACGAGCAAGCCCACCGATGCGACCGCGCGGCACGCATCGACCTGTTCTGCCGTGCGTTCGTTCGTGAGCGCGATAGTCTGCGCGGTGACGACATCGAGATAGCTGACCGCTCCTGCGTGGAAGCGGTTCTGCACGAGTTTCAGCGAAAGCGCCGACGCGTCCGACGCCAGACGTTGGCTACGCGCTTCGTCGGCGAGCATGCGCAACGCGGTGAGGTTGTCTTCGACCTGCTGAAACGAAGTCAGCACCGTTTGCCGATAATCCGCGACCGTGCCGTCGTATCGCGCATGCGCGCTATCGAGCACGGCTTCGCGACGGCCACCATCGAACAAGGTGCCCGCGAGTTGCGGACCGAGCGACCAGAACAGGCTCGGCGCGGTCAGCCACGGCGCGAAGAAGCTGGACTCAAGTCCCGCGCTTGCGCTCAGAATCAGACTCGGGAAGAACGCGGCATGCGCCTCGCCGATCTGCGCATTTGCGGCGAACACGCGTCGCTCCGCAGCCGCGATATCGGGCCTTCGTTCGAGCAATTGCGAAGGAACGGTGCGCGGAATGTCCGGCAACAGGAAAGCCTGTTTGCGCGGCGCAATCGAGAACGTGGATGCCGGTTCGCCAACCAGCGTGGCAATGGCATGTTCCAGCATGGCGCGCTGCGATGCGGCCTCGGTGGCCTGCGTGCGCGTGCTCTCCAGTTGCGCCTGCGCCTGCGCGACGGCGGACGCATCGATCGCGCCGCTGGCAAGCTGACGCTTGAGCAATTGCAGCGCCGCGTCATAGGCGGTCACGCTATCGTCAAGAAGCTGCTTTTGCGTGTCGAGCGAACGAAGATCGAAGTAGTCCACCGCGAGTTGGCTGGCTAGTGAGAGATGCAGCGCCTGCACGTCCGCGGCCGTTGCATCGGCGTCGGCTTGCGCGGCGAGCGTGGCATCGTGAATGCGGCCGAACAGATCGGGTTCCCACGATGCGGACACGCTCGCCGAATAGTCGGGAATCGTCTTGCCCGCAAGCGATTTGCCGAGCAGGTTTTGCGACGTGCGATAACGGCTTTGAGATGCGCCTGCGGTGATCGTCGGGAAAAATCCGGCGCGTTGGTAATCGAGCATGGCGCGTGCTTCCTGCAACGACGCAGCCGCCTTCTTCAAAGTCTGATTCGACACATTCACGCGCGCTTCGAGATCGTCGAGTTGGGGGTCTTTATACGCTGTCCACCACGGTCCGCGTGGAGTCGAATCGTTGGGCGCGGCGACGGACCAGTCCGGCGTGGCGGCGAAATGCGCGGGAACGGCCACTTCCGGTTGTTGATAGCGCGGCACGGTCGAGCATGCAGAAATGAACATGCACAACAGCGCGGCGGCCGCTTTATGCAATTTCTTCATGACGCGTTCCCCGGCGCGGCGATCTTGACCGGCTCTCCGTTCGTGATCGCATCGCCGGGATTGTCGATTATTTTGTCGGAATCCTGAATACCCGTCATGACCTCGACATGCGTGCCGAAATCGCGGCCGAGCGTCACCTTCCTGAGACTCGTTTTATTCAATGCATCCACGGTGGCGACGGTCACGCCATCGGGCCGGAAAAGCAACGCGCTGACAGGCACATCGAGCTTGGGCGACGCGCTCTGCAATTCCAGATGCGCCTGCGCGTAGACACCGGGCATCAACGCGCCGTCGTTGTTCGCCACGTCGAGTTCGACACGCAAGGTACGCGACACCGGGTCCAGCGCGCCTGCATTGCGTGCGACCCGTGCCGCGAAATGACGGCCCGGATACTGCTGCAAGGTGAGATACGCAGTGGTATCCGGCGTGATGTAGGGCGCATCCGCCTGCGGTACATCGACGAACACGCGCAATGTATCGCTCTGCGCGACATGGAACAGTTCGCCGGTCGTGCCCGCGAGTCCGGGTGCGCCGCCTGCTGTCACGAGCGCGCCGACATCGACATGGCGCGCAGTGAGGACGCCATCGAAGGGCGCCAGGACTTTCTCATACGAAACGAGTTCCGCGAGCCGGCGCACATTGGCTTGCGCGGAGGCCAGCATGGCGCGCTTGGCGAGCATGTCGCCGGACTTGGTGTCGGCATCTTGCTGTGAAACCGATTGCGTTTTCAACATGTCCTGCCAGCGCAGCGCCGTATCGCGTGCGTAGGCGTAATTGGCTTGTGCGGTGGCTTCATCGGCGCGCGCTTGCTGAAGCTGGGCATCGACTTCGGGTGTTTGAATCAAAGCGAGCAACTGGCCTTGCTTCACGTGTGCGCCGATATCCGCGTACCAGTGCTGCACATAACCGCTGGTGCGCGCATAGATCGATGCATCCGAGAAGGCCGATACCGAGCCGGGCAACAAGAGGTCTTGTGTGGCAGGCGCCTGACGTGCATTGATCACCGAAACGGTCACGATGCTTTGGGCGTCGGCTTGCGCTGCCAATGCGTCCTGCATATGGACGCGCGGCACAATGCCTGCGGCCAGCAACGCAGCAGCGACTCCGAGCAGCAGGGCAGGAAGAAGATACGACTTGGATTGTTTGTCTTGCTTATTCATGATGGTCATCTTTATTGGACGTCATCGGCCGAACCGACAAACGAAGTCGAGCGCCGACGCGCAAGCCATGCATGCACGACACCGAACACGACCGGCACGAAAAGCAGCGTCGATACGGTGCCGAGCATGAGACCGCCGATCACCGCGCGTCCGAGCGGCGCGTTCTGTTCGCCGCCATCGCCGAGACCGAGCGCCATCGGCAACATGCCGATCAGCATGGCGAGCGCAGTCATCAAAACAGGCCGAAAGCGCGAGAAACCCGCTTCGATCGCGGCCTGCACGGGTGCCATGCCTTTGTCTAGCAATTCACGCGCGGCATTCACCACGAGAATGCTGTTCGCCGTCGCGATGCCGATACACAGAATGGTTCCGGTCAGCGCCGGCACGCTCAACGTGGTGCCGGTCGCAAAGAGCATCCACGCAATGCCCGCGAGCGAAGCGGGCAAACCGCCGATGATGATGAGCGGATCGAGCCACGACTGAAAATTCACGACCATCAGCAAGTAGACGAGTGCAATCGCGAACACCAGTCCCAGCCCGAGGCCATTGAACGATTGCGTCATCGACTGCACCTGACCGCGCATGACGATGGTCGAGCCTCCGGGCAAATGCGCGCGGCTTTGCGCGATCAGCTTCGATACTTCCGATGCTACGCCGCCCAGATCTCGGTTCTGCACCGACGCATAAATATCGATGACAGGCTGCACGTTGTAATGCGACACGACCGCTTGCTGCGCGCCACGCTGCATGCTGCCAAGCGACGCAAGAATGCTCTGCGGTGCGTTCGACGCCGCATGCTGACTCAACGGTAGATTCGCCAACGTCTGCAACGAATGAATGTCGTACTGCGGCACTTCCGTCATGAGCGGATAGCTCACGCCATTCTTGGGATCGAGCCAGAAATTGGGTGTGGTCTGCGAACTTCCCGACAGTGAGATCAGCAAGTCCTGCGCGACTTCCTTCTGCGTGAGACCGGCCAGCATCGCCTTGGTGCGGTCCACGCGAATGTTGATGGCGGGCGCATCGCCTGGTTGTTGAATGTGCGCATCGACGAGTCCGTGTATGTGACGCATCTTCGTGAGCAGATCGTTGGCGACGGCGCGATCGCCTTCGAGATTCTTCCCGACGATCTGTATATCGATGGGCGCGGGCTGACCGAAGTTGAGAATCTGACTCGTGATGTCGGCGGCAAGAAACGAGAACGTGGTGCCGGGAAACGAAGCGTTCAGCACGCCACGCAAGCGCGAAACATAGGAAGCCGTCGGTGCATGATTGGGCTTGAGCGCGATCATGATGTCGGCATCCTCCGTTCCGATCGGTGCCGACGATGAATACGTGAGGTTGATGCCGCTCACCGGCAAGCCGATATTGTCGAGCAGCGACGCTTCCTCGGACTTGGGTATCACCGTGCGGATTTTCGCTTCGACCTGATCGGCGAGCCGCGCGGTTTCCTCGATGCGCGTGCCGGTCGGTGCGCGCATATGCAGGCGAATTTCGCCGGTATCGACGGTCGGGAAGAAGTCGCGTCCCGCAAAAGGGATGAGCGCCATCGAGCCTGCGCAGAAGAGCACGAAGATCGCCACGACGATAAGCGGGCGGTTCGTGTTGCGCGTCAATGCATCTTTGTATCGATTGCGCAGTAGTTCGAATCTGTTTTCGAAGCCGCTCTGAAAGCGCGATAAAAACGCGAACGGGCCGCGCGGTGCTTGTTTCGATTTTGCCTTGAGCAAGTACATGGCGAGCGTCGGAATCAGCGTGCGCGAGAAGAAATACGACGCGCACATCGCGAACACCACGGCCTCGGCCATCGGCACGAAAAGGTAGCGCGCCACGCCTGAGAGCAGGAACATCGGCGCGAAAACAATGCAGATGGAAAGCGTCGAGACGAAGGTCGGCACCGCGATTTCGCCGGAGCCGTTGAGAATCGCATCTGCAAGCGGCGCGCCATTCTCCAGATGATGCGTGATGTTCTCGATGGCGACAGTTGCATCGTCCACCAGAATACCCACGGCCAACGCGAGTCCGCCGAGCGTCATGATGTTGATGGTTTCGCCAAGCGCTGATAACGCAAGCAACGACGTGATGACAGACAGTGGAATCGTCACCGCAATGATGAGCGTTGCGCGCCAGCTTCCGAGAAAGAGCAGGATCATCATCGCGGTGAGGCAAGCCGCGATCAACGCTTCGCGCACCACGCCCGTGATGGCTGACTTCACGAACACCGACTGATCGGCCAGCGGCACGATATGCAGCGCCTTGGGCAATCCCGCAGAAATCGTCGGGAGCATGGAGCGTATTTGCTGGATGATGGTGAGCGTAGACGTGCTGCCGGTTTTCTCGATGGTCAGCAACGCCGCACGCTTGCCCTCGCTGCGCACGATATTGGTTTGCGGCGCATAGCCGTCGCGCACTTGCGCCACATCGCGCAGATAAACCACACCGCCGTCGATTGCCTTGATCGGCAAATCGTTTAGCGCTCCGATGCTTTCGGTGCTGCCGTTCATTTGCACGTTGTATTCGCGCGTGCCGATCTTCGCCGTGCCGCCCGGCAAGATCAGGTTCTGCACATTCACCGCGTTGACGACATCGCTCGGTGAGAGGTTTCTCGCCTGCAGCTTGCTCGGATCGATATCGACCATCACCTGACGGATTTTTCCGCCATAGGGCAGAGGCACGGCCGCGCCCTGCACCGTGGCAAGCTGCGTGCGCACGAAGCTGTTGCCGAGGTCGTACAGCGATTGTTCCGGCAGCGTCGAACTCGTCAGGCCCAGTTGAAGAATGGGAACCGTGGACGCGTTATACGTGATGATATTGGGCGGCAGCGTGCCGGGCGGCAGGATGCGCAGGATCGATGCCGAGCTCGACGTTGCCTGCGCCACCGCACGATTGATGTCCGCGCCCGGATGAAAAAATATCTTGATGATCGACACGCCGTTGAGCGATTGCGACTCCACGTGCTCGATGTTTTCTATATCCGATGTCAGCGCGCGTTCATAGTTGGTCGTGATCCGCTGCGCCATGTCCTCGGCGGAAAAGCCGTTGTAGGACCAGACGATGCTCACCACCGGAATATTGATGTTGGGGAAGATATCGGTCGGCGTGCGCATGATCGCGAGCGGCCCGATCATGAAAAGCAGCAGCGCAAGAACGATAAAGGTATAGGGCCGACGAAGGGCCAGTCGAACGATCCACACGAGAGGTATCCACATTGCACGATGCGTGGAGTGTGCGTGCCGCCGACTTACCCGATTCTGACCGCCACATGACAAGCTTGTAATGTGCGGTCTATTCTATTTCACGTCGAAGACCTGAAGTCCGGCTTGATCGGCCAGCGGGCCTTTGGTGTGAACGACATAGAGTTTCGCGAGTTCAGGTACGAGCGCGAAGGTTTTTCCGCCGAAGGTATCGATATGTTGCGCGATGGAATAGCTTCCGTTCGCATCTCGTTGCAGGATGTCGAGACCGCCTTCGCCCGCGACGTAAATGCGCTTGCCTGATGCATCGATTGCGATTTCGTCCGATATGTTGGTGATATCGAGCGATTGCAACACCTCGCCGTTATCCAGATCCAACACGAACAGCTTGCCGGGATTGCGCGAACCGATGAACAGGCGTCGCGCCCGGCTATCGAGCGCCATTGCGGAATTGCGGGAAGGGCCGGGCACGCTCCATACATCGACCAGTTTTCTGCTGGACAGATCGACAACGCCGATTTGATTTCTGTCTCTGAAGTTCACGAGCAGCCGGTCCGTGACAGGATCGATGGCCATCGCCTTGACCTGCGCGGAAGGCACTTTGATGCGACCGAGCAGCGCCCCGTCGTGCATCGAGACGAGACTGATGTACGAACTGTCGTCGTCGCTGCCCTTGCCGCCATTGCCGATATAAAGAATGCCCGTGCGTGCGTCGGCCACGCCGCTGTCCGGTTGCGGCACGAGCGGTATGCGTTTCTCGATGGAAAAGCTGCGCGTATCCGCGACGATGAGATCCGCCGTGCCCGCATCCGCGATCAACAGGTCGCGTCCGTCGTTGGCGAGTTCGATCTTGCGCGGTGAGACAGTGACCGACCGGATACTCGCGATATGTTGCCCGTCGGGCAGATGGAATACTTCGATGGAGCCGAACTTTTCGGCAGCGACGTAAAGGCGATCGCGTTTCAGATCCACGGCGAAGTGGTCGAAGTCGCCGCCGGTGATGGCAGGCAGCGGAATATCGTCGATAAGCGTGATTTTTGTCGCTGAGGCAGGATGAATCGACGACAAGACCAGACTCAAGGCAATTGCAACGGAGCGGAATCTCATGAATGAAAAATCAGGCTGGAGGTTAAGCCAGCCTAATGATTCGGAAAGCTAACGTACAGAGCGTCGGCAGGAATTGAGAATTCCTGCTGACGCTGCAGGTCTTGAATCAAAACCGCTCGCGCTCCCAACCCGGCAACGCTTTCGTGCCTTCGATCGACACGGAATGCAGACGTCTGGGCTCGATTCCGAGCACGCGCAAAATGGTGGGCGCGACTTGCGTGGTCAGCACGCGTTCGTCTTCGACACGTCCCGCGCGTTGCTCGCCGGGGACATAGACGATCAGACCGAGGTGATTGTCGTTCGGTGCGTTGCCACCGTGCTCTTCGTCTTTCGTTGTGCTCGACGTATAGATCACGCCCGGATTTGGCTGAACGATGATATCGGGCGTGCGGCCTGCCTGCGGATTGCCGAACACATTCGAAATGCGCGGACCATAAAGCAGATAGGAGTAGGGGCCGTCCGCGCAAATGCCCGGCGCATTGCAACTCAGATTGTCCTTGAGCGTCTTGATGACTTGCGCAAGCTGACTTTGATCGCGCAGCCAGATCAGCCCTACGTCATCGGTCTGAATAAAGCCTGTGCCCACGAGTCCCGTTCCGTCGTTGAGGTTGCCGCTTTTGGTCGCGTTCTGGCCGAAGTTTCCATTCGGGTCGATATAGTTATTCGCTTCGAGCAGCTTGGTCAGCGTATCGCCATTCTTCACCAGCTTCGTATGGTCGGTCGGAGACTGGCCATGTTTCGACGTGACGATGATCGCCGTCGTCTTATACAGATTGCGTTGCTTCAGTTCGGCGACAAGCCGGCCGAGCGATGCATCGATATAGGCAATCGCCGCGCTGACCTGAGGACCGGGCGTGAAGTCTGCATCGAGATAGCCGCCGCCTGTCGCCACGGTGGCCTTTTGCGCCACGCTCAACGTTTGAAAGTCCGCACCGAAAAGCGTCGGCACGCCGGGCGTGGCATCGCCGGTCGAATTCTTTCCGTCGATCTGGTTGATGAGCGCCTGAACGTGGATGTCGTCGAAAACTTCGGTATGCGTGTAGATGTCCGTGTAGTTCGTCTTGGTCTTGGGATCGATCGAATTGATTTCGGTTCTTGCGAGGTCGTCCACGCCTGCACCGGATGGGCCGTTCAGCCAGTCATAGCCCCAGGCGTGCTTATCGGACCATGCAGTGAGTGCGTGCGGCGTGCTGTCCTTGATGACTTCGAAAACGGTATTGGTTTTCAGATAGTCGTGCGGATAGACCGGCACGCACTTGCCGTCCACCTTGGCGTGCGGAATGGCTTGCGGATTGAACGCGCCGCCACCGTCGAGATGCACGAGTGCGCCGCCATTCTCGGCATCGATGCCAGTCGTTTCATCGAAGACCACGTTCCAGCCTTGCGTGCCCGTGCAGCTCGTATCGGATGGTGCGTAGAGCGTGCGGTCATACGACACATCGTAGAAAAGCCCGGCGGATTTGGGCGAACCGCCGGTGACGAGCGCCGCGAGTCCGGGAAACGAATCGGACAGACCGGGCGTATGCGCGTTCGTGAAGGTCGTGCCTGCCTTGGCGAGCAACGCAAGGTTAGGGCATGCATTGGAGGCGACACAGCGCGCGACGTCCTTTTCATGAAGACCATCGAAACTGATCAACAACACATGTTGAGTGAGGCGATGCTCCCGCCCCGGCGAATGATCGTCGTCATGTGCCATTGCATTCGCTGCATGGAGCGCGACGGCTGTCAGTCCTGCGGCAGCCATGCGATTTCTCAAAAGAATGGGATTACGTTGGCGCGTCATGTCTCGTCCTCGTCATGGATTGTTGAATACTGCTGAAGGCACTGACAATCTGAAGGAGGACTACGGCGAACCGATGAAAATTGACTTTCAATACCCTGTCCGAAGGGAAGTTTATTTCTGCAGGGAGAAGGGCATTAGAAGAAGATCTTAAGCAAACCTTAAGGAAGTCTGTGAGCGCGTTATTTTGTTTTGGTTGACAGCCGATTTTGGACGGCCAAATCTGATGTTGTGCAACGCACCATTTTGGCCTCATGCCGTTTGAATGGAAGCGTGCGCGCTATCGTCCATCATTCGGTCTGGAGCCGTCATGCGACTTTATTTTCTTCCCGTTTTAATCGTGGCCGCGTTGAGCGTGCCCGCTCAGGCGGACGAATTGAATGCCCCGGAAAATTCGACCCTCAACGTTTCGAGCGTCGGCGAAGGCCCTGCGAATCTATCCACAGACAATTCATGCAGCGCGCCGGGAAGGAAAGTTCAAAAGGATATTCGCGGCTCCATAGATGGCGGGGCGCGTTGTGAGAGCACGACGACTTCCTCGCTCTAACAGCGCGAGCAAGCCGACTCAAACGCCCGCTTGACGCTCTTTCCGGCCAAACGTTGCTTCGCTTCGCCATCAGCGATACCCTTGAAAGGGCCATGATGGTCGAGTGCAGGTCAACCCGGAGACAATCGTTTGCTGAAGCGAGCACGGGCTTTAATATTCATCCTCGCCGCGAGTGCGATTCTCGGCGGATGCAACAAGGACAAATCGCGAACCGCCAATCAGGAGACGGGCGCATCGGCTGCCAGCGCAGCGAGCGCGCCGGATCAGGCTGCGAGCGGCATGGCGGCTGCGTCCGGCGCAACCGCCATGCAAAGCGCGCCAAGCTCCATCACACAGGCGCAATTGCCTGGAGAAGCCACGGAAACACTTCGTCTGATCAAGAAGGGCGGACCATTTCCCTTTGCCGAAGATGGCGTTCTTTTCCGCAACAGCGCAGGCTCGCTGCCACAGCATCCTCGCGGCTATTACCGCGCCTATACCGTTCGCACGCCGGGCGCGACCGATCGCGGATTGCGACGCATCGTATGCGGTGGGCCGCGCGGGAAGACGGTCGATTGCTATTACACCGAGGATTACTACGCAAGTTTCAAACGCATCGCGAATTAACCGTGGGTGTCTCGTGGACCTGTGATCGCGCGAAGTTCGATCCAGGCCCGAAGCTGGGTCGGAATATCGAAGGCAGGATCCACGGCCAACGCGACATCGATCGCGTCGTCCAAACTGAGTCCTTGTTGCAGCGCAAGGAAGGCTTCATGCGCGGCGGCGCTTTGATCGATCACGGTCGGTCGCCATTCGGTGCGTATGACAAGCCCGCAAGCGGGAACATCGACGCACATGGGCAGCGCCTCATTCGCTTGATGCCCTCGCCATAGGTCGAACACGGCATGGCAAGATCGAATGGCCGTGCACGCGGGATTCACGGCAAGCGAACTCGCCAATAAAATCCGACTGTCGATGCCTTGCCACTCGGCCGAGTCCATCGCCATGACATCGGCTGCGTAATACGCGCGATGAATCGCCCATTCGAGCCGGGCCATGTCGCTGAAATAAGCGTACCGGGCATCTTTTTCCCATTCTTCTATGAAGCTCGCGAGCTCCGCGCCGAACATGTTCAGATCGCCGCTAGTCGATGGATGCGCCACAGCATAAGCACGAGCAAGATCGGAGAAGTAAGCGTCGCCTGTCAGCGCGCGCAGCACCGGATAAGCGTTCTTCAAAGCTGCGCGCAAATTCGACCGCATGTTGTTTCGATAAACGTCGAGGCGCTTCGTGTCCTCGACCGACAACGCTTCGCTTAGGACGCACTCTTTTCGTGGATCACTCAAAGCGTCGATAAAAACCCGCTGAAGTTCGTCGAAGCGAATGCTCATGATCGATTTTCCACATACAGCGCTCGCGCCTTGTTCGCTTCGTCGAGAAGCTCCTCGATGGGTGGCACATTCGTGTCCCACTCGATCAGCGTCGGGCGCGTACCTATGCGCTGCAACGCGTACTCATAAAGCGACCAGACTTCAGGCGCGACGCGGGCACCGTGGTCGTCGACGACGAGCGCATCCGTGACGGCATGACCCGCCAGATGAAACTCGCCGACGACATGAACCGGAAGCGAATCGATGGCATGCCTCGCATTCTCGCCATGATTGCGCTGATTGACATAGAGATTGTTGATGTCCAGCAGAACGCGGCATCCCGTCCTGCGCGCGAGCGCCGCGAGAAAGGCGGTTTCTCCGTATTGATCGTCCCTGAAGCGTAAGTACGTCGAAACATTTTCGACGAGGATCTGACGGCCGAGCGCGTCCTGTACAACGTTCACGTGCGCGCAAAGATGATCGAGCGCGTCATCGGTCAGCGGCATGGGCAGCAAATCGTTCACATGGCCCGATGCCGCGCGATTCCAGCAGAGATGTTCCGACACGGCCGCAGGCGAAATGCGCTGAACAAGCCTGTGCAGTTTCGCGAGATGCGCACGGTCCAGCGGAGCGGCCGAACCCAGACCCAAGCCGACGCCATGCAAACTAACAGGCAGGTCGCGCCGAACGGTTTCGAGCACATGCAGATCGTAGCCGCCGTCGCCGAAGTAATTTTCGCTATGCACTTCGACCCAATCGACGGCGGGTGGTCGATCGAGAAAGTCCGCGTAGTGCGCATGCCGCAGCCCGACGCCAACGCCCGATAAAGTCATTCCTCGAACGTGCCGCCCAGCTTCTTGCAAGTGCCCGCCGGTACGTTCCTGAAGTCACCCTTGTCGTGATCGATCTTGGCTTCGCCCGAACAACCGTGTACGCCTGTCTTGCTCGAACAGTCGTTTTGCCCGGCCTTCGCAATGCCGTAGCACTGCACTTTTTTCTCGGCGTGCGCGGTCATGGGCGTGCCGACAGTGAGGCCCGCCAAAGCCGCAGCAACAAGTGCGTGACGTGCGATGTCCTGTTTCATGTTCAAGCTCCTGTTCGTGCGAAAAAACGCCGTCTTACTTTACATCGAAGCCATAATCGCCGTGCGTGCGATGTCCATCGTCCGCGACCGCGACCCAGTGGACCTTGTAATGCCCCGGCGGCAGCGCCGTGACGCCGACGGAAATTGTATCGGTGTGCTGAGGATCGACCGAGGCTTTCGCGGCATTGACCGGCTTGCCGTTCGCGTCGGTGACAGTCAGCGAGGAAAACGCTGGTTCCAGCGGGCCATCGAAAACGATACGAACCTCGGCGGGCGACGCAACGGAAGCACCGGCAGCAGGCACCTGCGTGCGCGGAAAGACGTGAGCCTGAACCGCGCCCGCCCACGCACATGCCATCAGGCAAGCCGTGAGCGCAATATGACGTGCAAACATGAGCGACCTCCGCTACCAGTTGAACAACGGCTTGCCGATGGTGGTCGGCGCGACATCATCGAAGAAGATATGCGCCTGCACGATCACGCCCACGTGCGACCCGCTCGCGCGGTTGATCGGTATCTGCGCCTCCACGCCGAATTGTCCATAACGATTGATCCAGATAAAGCCGGGATTCACCGTTCCTGTCGTTTGACCCTGACTTCTCGAAAGCGGAATTTCGACGATCGGAATGATGTTCGCCAGCGGTTGCGGCAAGCCCAGCGAATGCACGTGCTGTTCGAGATAAGGGAGGCTGTATTGCACCGTGAAGCCATAATTAAAGGCATTAGGCTGACCCGCGCCGGTAGTCAGCGAAGGGCCGAATTCGCCGGTGATGGCGACCGGACGCAACCATGCGAGCGAATCCGGCAGATCGCCCATGCCTTTGCCGACATAAAGCGTGGGCGAGATCGTCGAAAAGTTATCCGCGATGGCGCGGCTTCCCGTGCCACCCAGTTCGGCATCGACGCCAATCGAAGTCATGAACTCGTGGGCGTCGTTCACATAGAGCAGGTACTTGAGTCCCACATCGAAATTATCGAAGCCATGCGCGGTGGGATTGTTTTGCATCACGTACGTGCCGCCGACAGAAAGCGCGAGGCGTGACGTAATGAGCTTGTCGTATTCGAAGTCGAACGTGTTGATGCTCTGATCGCCATCATCGCCGGGCGCGCGAACGTGTCCGAATTGCAGGTTGGCTTCGTCGCCGACGCCGGGGTCGTCTATTCCCATCGTTGCGGGGAATACCCGGTCGCCCGCGATGGCGTGGGCTTGTGTGTGAAGCGGCAACATCGTCAGGATGCCAAATAAAAGCGGCACGCCACGCGTGGCCGCACGTCGAATGTATCGCGTGTTCATGTTGATCCTGTTCTCGATCGAGTGATCTCTTCGCCTGGAGCACGACGAACGCGCACGAGCATGTGCTCGCGCATGGCGCTTCGCGTATCAAAAGGCGATTCGGCTGCGATTCAGGAAACAGAACGGGGAGGGGCGCGCGGCTGACCGGGTCTGACCGGCGGCAAAAGCAGGACGCTCTCGAATGGCGTCGCGCTCGTCTGCGATGCATCCGACCTCGCGTGAGCAAGAACCAGCGATGGTGATGTAAGAAGCGGGAGATGCGCGAAGAAACTGCAATAGCCGCAGGCATCCGACGAGCGATGCAAGGCGTCATGCGAACGATCATGCTGCATCGAAGGCATGTCGCAATGCATGCCGCTTTCGTGAGCGCCTTGCTCCGCTGCCAACGTTTGCGAAACGACAGGCGCAACCGAGCACATGAGGATTGCGATCAATCCAAGGATGCTGCCGGTCATCCGAAGGAAGCGGCTTCTCATCGGGCGATGCACCAGGTCGAGGTTGCGCGGATTATGACACGCGTCCGGCGTTTTGTAATCGCGTTTGTCAGGCCCGCCAACGATAGTCGCGCCCGCAGCCAGTGTGCTACCCTGAATTCCTCTGTCTCGTGCGGCTTTACAGGCCAATGAAAAATCATCGCCCCGAAAATGCCGGTCCCGATGAACGCCCCCATCCGGGCGCGCTGCTTCGTGACCATGTGCTGCCCGGCATCGGGCTATCGATTTCCCAGGCCGCGCGCGAGCTTCAGGTTTCGCGGCAAACGCTGCATCGCATTTTCGATGGCACGGCAAGCGTCACACCGGACATGGCAGCGCGAATCGAAACGCTGACCGGCGTGCCTTCCATGTTCTGGCTGCGTCGTCAGAGCGCGTTCGATCTCGATCGCGCCCGCGCCTCGCTTGTCGATGTCCTCGCGCACATTCCGCGGCACAACCTCTCACGCGCAGTCATGAAACAGATCGGAGCGCTCGGTGAACGTCAGTAACAGCTCGACTCCCATCGCACGGACCGGCGTGCCCGGCCTCGACGATGTTCTCACAGGCGGTTTGACGCAAGGTAACTTGTTCCTGCTCGAAGGCGACCCCGGAACCGGCAAGACGACCATCGCCATTCGCTTTCTCATGGCGGGTCTCGAAGCGGGTGAACACGGCCTTTACATCACGCTGTCGGAGACGGAGAAGGAGTTGCGTCACGGTGCGGCGTCGCACGGCTGGCAGTTGGAAAGCGGCATCACCATCTTCGAAGTCGTGCCGCCAGAGAGTTTGATGGAAGCGGATCAGCAGCAAAGCCTGTTGTATTCTTCGGACCTCGAACTAGGTGAAACCACGCGGCTGATTCTGGGCGAGTTCGAGCGAGTGCGGCCGCAACGCGTGGTGATCGATAGCCTCTCCGAAATCCGACTGCTCGCGCAAAGCTCATTGCGTTATCGCAGGCAGATTCTCGCGTTCAAGCATTACTTCTCGCGGCATGGCGCGACGGTGCTGCTGCTCGACGACATGACATCGGATGCGGCGGACAAGACGGTTCACAGCATCGCGCATGGGGTGATCAAGCTCGAAGAACTGGCGCCCGATTATGGCGCCGAGCGGCGCAGGCTCAAGGTCGCGAAGTATCGCGGGCAGTCTTATCGCGGCGGCTATCACGACTTCACGATCAAGAAGGGCGGCGTGTCCGTGTTTCCGCGCCTAGTGTCCGGCGAGCATTACACCAAGTTCGTGCGCCATCAGGTCACGAGCAACGTGGAAGGACTCGATGCCTTGCTGGGCGGCGGCATCGAGCAAGGGTCGAGCACGCTCATTCTCGGCCCTGCGGGCACGGGCAAGAGTCTCTTCGCGTTGCAGTTCATTGCTGCGGCCGTGGCGCGCGGAGAGAAGGCCGCCTTGTTCGTGTTCGATGAAGAACTCGGCCTGTTGTTCGATCGCGTGCGCGGCATGGGACTGAACCTCGAAACGATGCGCGATTCCGGTTGTCTGCAAATCGAACAGGTGGATGCCGCCGAACTGTCGCCCGGCGAATTCGCGCATCGCGTGCGGGCGCGCGTGGACATGGCGCAGGCGAAGACCATCGTCATCGATAGTCTGAACGGTTATCAGGCCGCGATGCCGCAAGAGAATTCACTCATTCTGCACGTGCATGAGTTATTGCAATATCTCAACCGGCAAGGTGCGAATACGTTTCTCACGGTCGCGCAGCATGGTCTGGTCGGCGACATGAAAGCGCCGGTCGATGTCACCTATCTCGCCGATACGGTCATTCTGCTGCGCTATTTCGAAGCAATGGGCCGCGTGCGCCGCGCCGTGTCGATCATCAAGAAACGCACGGGGCATCACGAAGAAGCCATTCGCGAGTTTCGCATCACGCAGGCGGGATTGACGGTCGGCAAACCATTGGTCGAATTTCAGGGCGTGTTGCGTGGCGTGCCGACATTCATCGGCAACGCGGGCCCCTTGCTCTCGGCGAACGAAGGCGGCGGGAGCCATGTCTGACGCGTCGTGTCCAACCTTGATTCTCGCGCCTTCGGGACGCGACGCCAGCATCGCCGCCGCGCTGCTCAGCGAAGTGGATGTCGCCTCGTGCATCTGCCGCGATGTGGGCGATCTTTCGTCGAAGGTCGGTGACGATACGTGCTGCGTCATCGTCACGGAAGAAGCGCTCGTCAATGCCGATCTTCAGGCGCTTTCCGCATGGATCGATGCGCAACCGGCGTGGTCGGACTTGCCCTTCATCGTGCTGACGCGCCGTGCGGGCGTGACGGACCGCGCGCCCGAAGGACGGCTTGCCAGGACATTCGGAAACGTCACGTTCATCGAGCGGCCGTTTCATCCGACCACGTTCGCGAGCGTGGTCACCACCGCCGTTCGCGGACGCTTCCGCCAGTTCGAAGCGCGCTCGCGTATCGAACAATTGCATGAGGGCGAGGCACGACTTCAGACCGCGTTGACGGCAGGCCATCTCGGCTCGTGGTCACTCGATATTTCCACCGGAGTCCTGACGGCCTCCACGACCTGCAAGGCCATCTTCGGTCACGCTGCCCACGCTGAATTCACTTACCAGACGCTGCTTTCCACCATTCACCCCGACGACCGCGAACGGATGCGTGCAGCCGTCAAGGTGAGTCTGGAAACGCATGCCGATTACTCCATCGAATATCGCAACGTGTGGCCGGATCACACCGTTCACTGGGTCGATATTCGTGCTCGCTACTTGACGGGAGAAGGCGCGAATCCTGATCGGCTCGTCGGCGTTTCATCGGATATCACGGCACGCAAGACCGCCGAAGATGCGTTGCGGCAACTCAATGAATCGCTCGAAGCCAAGGTCGCGGCGCGCACGGCGGAGCTTCAGCAAACACACAAGAAAGTGCTCGACGAGATTCGGCAACGCGAGCAAACCGAAGAGTTCCTGCGGCAAGTGCAGAAGCTCGAAATGGTGGGTCAGCTATCGGGCGGCATTGCGCACGACTTCAATAATCTATTGATGGCGATCATCGCCAATCTGGAACTTGCGCGCAAGGAAGCGCCCGAAGGCTCGCGCATCATGCGTTTGATCGATGGCGCTTTCGGAGGCGCGCAACGCGGCGCGGCGCTGACTCAGCGGCTGCTTGCCTTCGCGCGTCAGCAAGAACTGAAGGTCGAGCCGGTGTCGATGTCTTCGCTGATCGCGGGCATGTCGGATCTGATGGAACGGTCGATCGGTTCTGCCATCGAACTTGTGATCGAAACCGGTCCGGCTTCGTTGCCAGTCATGCTCGATGCAAACCAGGTGGAACTCGCCATTCTCAATCTCGTCGTCAACGCCCGCGATGCCATGCCCGATGGCGGCACGCTCACCATCACGGTGGACACCGCGCAGTCATCGGGAAGCAAGGAACTGCGCGCGGGACAATATGTTCGCGTCACCGTGAGCGATACCGGCACGGGCATGAACGCGGACACGCTCGCGCGGGCCACCGAGCCGTTCTTCACAACCAAGGAGATCGGCAAGGGCACTGGGTTGGGTCTTTCCATGATTCACGGCCTGGCGCGCCAGTTGAACGGCTCGTTGCGGCTGGAAAGCAGTCCGGGAAGCGGAACACGGGCGGCGCTCTGGTTGCCGGTCAGCGAACACAGTGTGATTGCGATGCATGATTCGCTTCCCGTCGCCGCGCAATCCGACGAACAAGCGGACGCGCGCGCCATCATCCTCGTGGTCGATGACGATCCGCTCATCGCCACGAGCACCACGTACTTGCTCGAAGATCTCGGACACGAAGTGGTCGAAGTCGGCTCGGGTGCGGCCGCGCTCGATGTGCTTAAAAATGGCAAGCGCGTGGACCTGATACTCACCGACTATTCCATGCCGCGCATGACGGGGCTCGAACTGGCGCACGCGGCACGTGTGCTCAGGCCGAATCTACCCGTCATTCTCGCCACGGGTTACGCCGAATTGCCCGACGGCGCGGATAACGACATTCCGCGCATACGCAAGCCGTATTTGCAGAATCAGCTTGTCGCCGAAATTCGGAAGGCGCTGCATCAACCATCGGGTCAGGCGGGCGGGGTCTTCATCAGCGACAGCAAGTAGGCGCGGTCGGCCTCGGGCAAACCGTCGAACCACGCCTGTTCCGTTCCGGGCTGCGGCAAGACTTGCCCGTATTCGATCATGTTCGCGGGCGGCAACTCCGAGATATAAACCCACAGAAAGCGCTTTTCCAGCTTCGTCAGCCGATGCAGCGACTCCACGATATCCGCGAGCAACTGCGCCTTTTGTTCGGGCGTTCGTCCCGCGCGAATGTGTCCGTGCACGAAGACCTGATTCGTCTCGATCCGCGTGCCGCCCATGAAGTGCGTGCCGCGTGGAATCGCGTTGAACATGACCTGTGCGAAGAAACTTTGCGCACCGGTGGCCTGACTGTGCGCGCGCGTGATCTCGCGTGCGATCTCGGCTTGCGTGTGATCGGAAATGAGGCCATCCGTGGCTGATACGAGGTAAGTCGGCATGTCGTTTCTCCTGGAATGAAGCTATAAAGCTATCGCTGCATGTCTTTCTCGAAGCGTTCTGCAAATTCATCCGACAAGAGCTTGTCCAGCAAGCCGCGCAAAAGTTCGGCTTCCGCACGCCCGAACGATGCATCGAACACGCCCTGCGCACGGCGCCATAGCACCTCGGATTCCGCGAGCTTTTTGCGTCCTGCCGGCGTCAGGCCAATGATCTTGTGCCGCCGGTCCTCCGGGTCGACCTCCAGCGAGATGAAACCGTCGCGCTCCAGCGGTTTGAGCGTATGGGCGAGGGCGCCCGAATCCATCACCAGCGCCGCCGCGAGCATGCCGACATTCGTCGGCTCCGAGCGCCCGATCTGCGCCAGCACGCCGCGTTGCGTGATCTTCAGGCCGCACGGAGACAGCGCTTCGTCGTAAAGCTGCGATACGCGGCGCGTGACTTTTCGCAGCGCGGTGCAACTGCAACCCGAACGCCCGCGATTCGCATTTTTTGCCGCCATCTTTGTCGCCATTTCATGTTTCCTTTGCCAATGCATTGTCAGCATACGCAGGCAATTGACATGATGCAAGCATATGCTGATAATCGCTTCGAACCTGTTCCACTCACCGGAGTTTCGACATGCCGCTCGTTCGTATCGATCTGAAGAAGGGTAAGACCGCCGACTATCGCCAGAAGATTGGCCGTGTCGTCTATGAAGCGCTGCTCAGTGTCGGCGTGCCGAAGGATGACCGGTTTCAGGTCATCCACGAGCACGACGATGGCAATTTTCTGTTCGACCCCACCTATCTCGGCATTCAACGCGACGACGACCTCGTGATCGTTCAGATTACGTGGAACGAAGGCCGCACGCTCGATCAGAAAAAAGCGCTGTACCGCGCCATTGCCGATGGGCTCGCGGCGTCGCCGGGAATCCGGCCGCAGAACGTGTTCATCAATCTGGTCGAAGTGAAGAAGGAGAACTGGTCGTTCGGCGACGGCCTCGCGCAATACGCAAGCTGAAGCGACGCCTCTCATGGAAGCGACCACGAAACGTCATGAATGGCTCGTGCTGATCTGCACATCGGCACCGTCGTTCATGCTGCAACTCGATGCGAACATCGTTTCGGTGTCGCTGCCTTCCATCGCGCACTCGCTGCATGCGGATTTCGCGGGCATCGAGTGGGTCATCACGGCGTACATGCTGAGCTTTGCGTCGCTGCTGATGCCGGCGGGCGCGTTGGCTGACCGCTTCGGACGCAAGCGCTTGCTCGTCACCGGGCTGACGTTGTTCACGTTCGCGTCGCTGTTGTGCGGCTCTGCGTGGAGTTTGCCGATGCTGATCGCCGCGCGCGCGTTGCAAGGCGCGGGCGCCGCCATGCAACTGAGCGCCGCGCTCGCCACGCTGTCGCATGCGTTTCACGGCGAAGCGCGGGCGCGCGCGTTTGCGTTCTGGGGGACGGTGGTGGGCATCGGCATCGCGAGCGGGCCGGTGGTCGGCGGGCTCATCACGCAGGCATTCGGCTGGCAATGGGCGTTCTATGTGAACGTGCCGATCGGCGTCGCGCTGCTAGCGTTGATCGTGCGCGTGATCGAATCGTCGCGCGACCCGCACGCCATGCGGCTCGATCTGCCGGGCGTCGCGTGCTTCGGCACGGCATTGTTCCTCACGACGCTTGCGCTGATCGAAGGCAACCGGCGCGGCTGGCACGATGGCTGGATCATCGGCGAATTGTCGGGTGCGTGCGTGCTGTTCGTGTTGTTCGTCGTCGTCGAGCGGCGTCAGCATCGGCCCATGCTCGATCTCGCGCACTTTAGGAATCCGACCTTTCTTGGCGCGACACTGGCGCAGTTCTCGTTTTCCGTCGGCATGCTAACTATGCTGACGTTCGTGCCTATCTTTTTGCAGAGCGGTCTGGGCGCGACATCATCGAAAGCGGGCTTGATGATGCTGCCGATGGTCGGGCCGCTGTTCATCGTGCCGCGTCTCGTGTCGAAGCATCTTGCGCATCGGCTTAGCGGGCGTGCGTTGCTTGCGCTCGGATTGTTGCTGGTGTGCGTGGGGCTGGTCTGCTTCGCCGCGGTGGTGACGACGCTGACTTACGCGCCATTGATCGTCGGCATGATCGTGACGGGCACGGGCGCGGGTTTGCTCAACGGCGAGACAACGAAGGTCGCGATGACGGTCATTCCGAAAGAGCGCTCGGGCATGGCTTCAGGCGTGTCCGGCACGACGCGTTTCACGGGCCTTGTGATCGGCATCGCGCTGCTCGGCGCGGTGATGTTCGCGCGCGTGCAGGCAGTCGTCGCCGATGCCATGCCGTCCGCCGATGCGGACCACCGCCTGCGTCTGGTGGTAGACATCACCGCCGGGCATCTCTCGACGGCGACGCTGCCGGGCTGGAGCGAAGCGGCCTTGCATGCGCTCGGTTCAGCGAGTTTCGCCGAGGGTTATCAGGCCTTGTTCACGGTGGCCGCGTTGTTCATGCTGTTTTCAGCGATGCTGACATGGCGTCTCGTCAATCCGGCCGAGACGGCTCCGATCCTCGCGCGACCACGCGACGCGAACTGAAAGCAGAGCTTGAAAGAAGCGGGTATCGTGTCTCGTGTCGACATTTGCACGTGCCCCCATGAACCTCAATCGAATTAGGTGGTCGCGCCCGGCCGCGATCGCCATTACGTTCCTGATGCTTGCGCTGACGGGCTGTGCGTCTTCCAATTCGCAGCATTCGTCGAACGCGACCGCGCTCGAAGCCGCCATCGACGGCCCGCAACGCAGTGACCAGGCGCGGGCGCGGGACGTCTATCGGCATCCCGAGGAAACGCTGCAATTCTTCGATCTCGGTCCGGGCATGACCGTGCTGGAGATCGCGCCCGGTGGCGGATGGTACACGGACATTCTCGCGCCGTATCTGCATGCGACGGGTCATCTTTATGAAGCGCAATACATCAGCACGTCGTTCGATCTCGCCTCCGAAGACAACGCCACGGATACCGCATATCGGCGCAAGCTCGCAGGCGCGCCGGATGTATATGGAAACGTCGTGGTCGGGACACTGCACGCGGGCCGCTTCTTTGAATTCGATTCGCAAGCGCGGTTCGACCGCGTGCTCACGTTCCGAAATATCCACAACTGGATCAAGGACGGACAACTCGATGCGAATCTCCACGCCTTCTACGGCGCGCTGAAGCAAGGCGGCGAACTCGGCGTCGAGGAACATCGCGCGCAGTCGGGAACGAGCGTGCAGCAGATGATCGACACGGGTTATGTGACCGAGGCGTTCGTGATCGAGCATGCGCAGGCGGCTGGCTTCAGGCTGCTCGCGCGCAGTGAGATCAATGCGAATCCGAAGGATACGAAGGACTATCCGCACGGCGTGTGGTCGCTGCCGCCGACGTATCGGGGCGCGGACGCGGACCGGTCGCGTTATGCGGCGATTGGCGAGTCGGATCGCATGACGCTCAAATTCGTGAAGCCTTGAATCAGGGAGACGCTCATGTCTGACTGGAAACCCGCTGGCTATCCATCGGTCAGTCCGTATCTCATTTGTAGCGATGCGGAGAACATCATCCGCTTTCTGCAGACCGTGTTCGATGGCGAGATCGTCCGGCGCATCGACCGGCCCGATGGCACGTTGATGCACGCGGAAATTCGCATCGACGACAGCATCGTGATGATCGGCGGCGCAGCGACTGCGGAGCATGCGACGGCGCCGCACGTGCATGTCTACGTTCCCGATGCGCAAGCGGTTTTCGACCGCGCAATCGCGAATGGTGCGCAGCCGGTGCAGCCACCCGAACGAAAGCGTCCCGACGATGACTTCCGAGGCGGCTTTCGCGATGCGGCGGGGACGACGTGGTGGGTTGCGAGTCAGTGAGCGCTTTTGGGTCACACGCTCTCGTGGGTGCGCACATTGACATAATACAAATTAGCGGATCTTTTTGTGTGCGTCGAAAGCTCAAATATCTGCCTTTACCCATATAAACCCTAAAGTCCCCGGAGATTAGGCCGTAAACAGCGGTAACCGGGGGAACATCATGCAACGCTTTTCGTCTTACGCCGCAATCGTTTGCGCGCTGCTCGCGACGCTAGGTGCCGCGCTGTGCTTCTTCGCGCTGCCACTCGCGCACTCGCTCGGAAACGTGCTTGATACGTTTGGCATGCCGGTCTGGCTGTTCGAGTTCTGGCTGGTTTTCGTGGCAGTCGGTCTGGCCGCCATCGTGGCGATATGGCGCGCGGTCGAAGCAACGCGCTGGTAGTCGGTAACAAGCTCTTAGGAAGCAACACCCGTCAGCATGGGAATGGCGGTCAGAGCCATCAGCACGGCGGTCGGCGCGTGAATGCCGAGCGCGCTCCGGGTCGAGCCTTTCGCGGCAAGAATGAGCAGCATGTCGCCAACGGGAACGACCGTTTCCACGAGCAGAATCACACCGAGTCCGCGCGTGGCGCCCCACGCCATGAACGCGAGCACCAGCAATCCCGACGCAATATCGCGCACGCCCTTCAGACGAAGCCACCACGCAATGTTCGCCCCTTCCTCGGGAAGCGGCAGACCAAAATTTCGCGTCGCGGCGAGCGGGTTCAGCAGATACCAAACACCGATGGCGATGATCGCCAGCGCCAGCAACAACGCCATTCCGTTTGTCAGCCAATGCATGGAACGCTCCGCAAATCGTATCGGCACAATATAATCTAGCATTGCTAGATTAACAAGCTTCGATACCATGGCCGAATCAAATCGGAGCACGCAAATTGAGCATTGCTGAACGGAAAGGCAGACATCGGGCGGAGCGCGAGGCGCGGATCATTGGCGCGGCGCGGGAGATTGCGGAACGCGAGGGCTGGAACGCGGTGACCATCCGCCGGCTGGCCGATGAGATCGAGCACAGTCAACCGGTCCTCTACTCGCATTTCGATGACCGAAATGCAATCGTCGAGGCGGTTGCGGTCGAAGGCTTCCGGGAAATTACTGCGGTGCTTCGAAAGGCTGCGTCTGCGTCAAAGGAAAAAAGAAAGGTCGTCGAGCATGTCGCCCGGGCGTATGTGGACTTTGCGCTGAGCCGCCCCGCGCTCTACGAAGCAATGTTCGTCCTCCCGACCAATCTCCGCTTCGCCGATGCCGAAACCCGGCCGGAACTGCGTGCCGCTTTCGAATCGCTTGCGGCGGTCATCGCGCCCTTCTGCGTCGATGTGGATGTCGCGACCGAAGCGTTCTGGGCCGCCCTTCACGGGCTAGTCGAACTCGAACGCTCGGGCCGGATTCCGCCCGATGCGCGCGCTGAACGCATCACGATGGTCGTTCGCGCGCTGCTGCTTTCGGGAAAGACGCCATGAGCGCCTTTGAAAGTCAGACGCCCTTCGATTGCAGCAAGTCGCGCGCGTGGCCCAACACGCCATCGGCAATCTTGCCCGAATCGATCTTATAGCTGCCATCGCGAAGCGCCGCCTTGATCGATTCGACCTTGGCCGTGTCGATATCCGAGCCGGCCGCGGCTTGCAACGCCGACACCGACGACAGATTCACTTTCGAACTGCTTGCGCTCGCGCCGCTCGTTTGCTGCACGCTGCCGACGGCGCCCGCTGCATCGCTTTTCTTCACGCGCAGGGAGTCGCTTTGGAGTGCTGCGAGTGCGTTGCTGTTGCCCGATTCGATCTTCATGATATCCGTTCCTCACTTGTTAAGTTCTTTAACGGTGCGAGGTTTGAAGTCTTTACCAACCCCGGACGCGCGCAACCGGTCTTCATCCACCTCGAATCGCTCAAACCCTTGACAGGCCGGCCTTCCAGCCAATTGAAACAAATTGCAACAAAGTGTTAGCAAGCGCACATTGAGGGTTTCCAGGCCGCTTTGAAAGGCGAACTTAAACGCACTGTCGGCCTTCTGATTTCTGCATTCAACACCCGCACAACTCATATAAATAAACCGTGGAGCCGTCCTTCTCGTTTCCCTATAATCGACTCGAATTACTTCCCTCGACGAGGACACCGTGAGACTGGTCTGGTTGATTGTCGTGTTGACCGCGGTGTGTGGCGTGGCGTTGGTGAACGTGTTCAACCACGCCATGAGTTCGGTCAATTGCAATTCGGGCGATGCAGCGGTTTGCCTCGAATCGCTTTTCTTTCTCGAAGGCTGACAGCCTGTCTTGATGTGCACATGACGCAAAACACCGGCCCCAACCGGCTCACCGAACAATTCAGATTTCTCATCGAGCTGGACAAGCTCAAGTCCGTTCTCCGGCAATCTCCGCTCATCGATCGAAGCCGCAAGGAAAATTCGGCGGAGCATTCGTGGCATCTGGCGATGTTCGCGCTGGTGCTTTCCGATCACGCCGGCGATATCGACGCCGTTCACGCCATCAAGCTGCTCCTCGTTCACGATATCGTCGAGATCGACGCGGGCGATCATCCTATGCACGCGCCGGGCGCGGATGTTGTGCTCATCGAGGCTTCTGAGCATCGGGCGGCGGAACGGATCTTTGGTTTGCTGCCGGATGATCAGTTTGGCGAACTTCGCGCGTTGTGGGGAGAGTTCGAGGCCGCTGAAACGCCTGAGGCCATTTTTGCGAAGGCGCTTGATCGGTTGCAACCGTTGCTTATTAATACGCTGACTGGGGGCGGAACGTGGACGGAGAACGGCATTACCGAGCAACAGGTCGTGGAGCGTTATGGGCCTGTGATCGAGCGCGGCTCGCCGGTGTTGTGGGAGGAGGCGCGTAGGCTCGTTCGGGTGCATTTCTTGAGCAAAGATAAGCGCTAGGCTTTAGATAGCAATACTCGAACTGATAGTCGGTGTTTGTTTTTGTTGTTCTGTCTGTCTGTTGTGCAAGGGGCTTCTCTTGTATGTGCTGTTTATTCAGTAGCCGCCTCCCCGGCGGGGGGGTAACTTTCTTTGCTGCTGCAAAGAAAGTCACCAAAGAAAGCAGCTTTTTACCCCATGCACGCTGGCTGGAGAGTGTTGGTCTGGATTAACCGATGCAGTGGCCGCAATAGGACTTTCCACGCATAACTTGCCGCTTAGGCAACCTAGCGATTTCGTGCTCGAATCCTTGAGTCTTAGTGGATCGCACTCATGCTTTCGGCCATGCGCTGCGCGCGCCGAGAACGTAAGAACGGAATCCCGCAGCGTATGAGCGCCCAGTCACATCACACCGCATCGCACCTCTCCCATTGGGCCCTACCTTGGTAAGCGCTTCTCGGCAAAGCGTGCACACCAACGCGCGTCACCTTTTAGTCGGAGCACTAACCAAGGTAGGGCCGAATAGCAATCTTGCGGGGAAGTGTGATGTGGCTGGGCGCTGATAGGCTGCGGGATTCCGTTCTAAAGCTCTCGGCGCGCGAAGCGCATGGCCGAAAGAATGAGCGCGGTCCACTTAGACTAGAGAGTTAGAGCGCGTAATCGCTAGGTTGCCTAAGCGGCTCTATACGTGGAAGGTCCTATTGCGGCCACTGCATCGTTAATCCAGACCACCCTCTCCCGCCATCGTGCATGGGGGTAAAAGCGGCTTTCTTTGGTGACTTTCTTTGCAGCAGCAAAGAAAGTCACCCCCCCGCCGGGGAGGCGGCTACTGCAATAAAGACACAAACAGAAGAAACCCCTTACACGACACACAGACACCAACCCTATCCCCCCCGCGCCGCCAGAACAAAACTCCGCACCTTCCCCTCATCCACAGGATTCCACCACACCCCGCCCACCTTCAACGAACTCGCGACAATCACCGCATCCACGACAGAAAGAATGGAAGCGATATTGGCCTCCGTGCACCCGCTGCCGACCAAAAGCGGAAGCCGCGTCGCCGCGCGAATCTGCCTCAGGTAATCGAGGCTCGCGGCATCGCCGGTACGCTGACCGGTGGCAATAATCGCATCGGCATCGAAAAACTCGACATCACGCACGAGTTCTTCCAGCGCACGATCCGCCACGATGGCATGCGCGCCGTGCTTGACGTGCGCATCGGCGAATACGCGGATGCCTTCCGCCCGCAAGCGCGCCCGGTAGCGCAACGCCCGCGCCGCCTCGCCTTCGATAATGCCCTCGTTCGCCACATAAGCGTTCGCCCACTGATTGACGCGCACGAACGCCGCGTTGCTCGCCGCCGCAATGGCAAGCGCCGGCACGGATGCATTGGCCAGCACGTTGATCCCGATCGGCAAGCCCGTTTCACGCGCGATCCGGTCCGCCGTCACCGCCATGAACGCCGATGTTTCCGGGCCGATATCGTCCGGTTTGGCGAACGGCACATCGCCGTGATTCTCGACGATGAGACCATCCACGCCGCCTTGCGCATACGCACGGGCATCGGCCAAAGCGGTTTCGTACAGCGCCTCGCTCGTGCGTCCGTCGAAACGCGGCGCACCGGGAAACGCCGGGCAATGGACCACGCCGATCACCACGCCGTTCGCGCGGCCGAAAATCTGCGCGATGCTATCGGTGCGTCCGCGTCCTACTTCGTTTGCATTACTCATGAGCGTCCTGTCGATGATTGAAGCGCGCGAGTTCGCCCATGCGCGCGCGATCCGGAAAACTCGCCTGCGTGCCGCGACGGCTGACGACGAACGCGGCCACGTCCATCGCGCGAGGCAGGATGTCGCGCAGCGCGAAACCTCGTGCAAGGCCAGCGGCGAGCGTGCCGCATAACGCGTCGCCCGCGCCGACTGTATCCGTTGCTTTCGCGGGAGATGCGGGTACGTGTTCGATACGCCCATCGCCACCGCACCAGACCACGCCGCACGCGCCGAGCGTGACCAGCACATCCTTTGCGCCTTCGGCATGCAGAAAAAGCGCGGCGCGATGCGCATCGGTTTCGCCGGACAGCATCGCCGCTTCCACGCTATTGACCACGAGCACGTCCACATCGGGCAGCATCGCGCCGATGTCGAACTGCACCGGCCCGGGGTTCAGCATCGTATGCCGTCCGCCGATACGCGCCGCGCGCAACAGCGATGCGGTCACGTCGCGCGACAGATTGCCCTGCAACACGCACCAGTCGCCGTCGAGCATCGCGGCATCGGGCGCATACGCGTTCGCGGCTTCGTTGCGCGTGACGATGGTGTTTTCGCCGTTGGCATCGACGGTGACGATGGACAGATCCGTCGCGCAATCGAGCCGCGTGATGTGGCGCGTGTCGATGCCTTCCGCATCGAGCATGGCGACGATGCGCGCGCCATCCGCATCGCGGCCAACCGCTGCAAGCAAACTCACTTCCGCGCCCGCACGCCTTGCGATCACCGCCTGATTCGCGCCCTTGCCGCCAAAATCCAGCATGCTGCCAAGCGCAAGCGATGTCTCACCCGGCTTCGGCAACGAAGCCACGTGCAGCGTCAGATCGATGGCCGCGTTGCCGATCACGCACACGCGCGCGCCGCCGCTCACGACTGCATCACTCCGTCAGCCAGTCGAGGCATTGACGCCAAAGCCGCGCATAGCCATCCCACGCGGAAAACTCGGGCGGCAACCAATGCACGGACATATCGCTCGTCCACGCGAGGGTGCGGCCTGCGCCATACTGTCCCGCCACCAGCAACGGATGACCGGATTCCGGCACCGTTGCAATCAACGTCGCATCCGGCTTCACTTCGACTTCGTTGTACCCAAGCAGATGCGGCCACTGCGCGCCCAAGCCCGCCACCACCGGATGCTCCGCCACGACTTGCGGCGTGAATCCTTCGGGCACTTCCACGCGGTCGTCCCAGGCGAGACATCGCACCGGCAAGACTTCCTCGACCGGCGTATTGCGAAACCGTGCGCTGCCGTTGATGCCCTGAAAGCTCAGATAGCCGCCGATCATCATCAGCCCGCCGCCCGCTTCAACGTATTCGCGCAGCAGTTTGAGCCGGTTCGGCGTGCGCTTGCTGTGAACCCATGTGTCGGGATGCAGCAGCAACGTGTTCGCGCCAATGTCCGACAGAATGATCGCGTCGTATTCCTTGAGCCCTTCGAGCGTCGTCGGAAACTGTGTCTGTGCATCGTGACTCGGCATATGCGTGATCGCGTACTCCGCAGAGTCCTTGAACAGCGCGAGAAACTGTTCCGAACCCGTGTGATACGTCACCGATGCGAACAGGTCGAAACCCTTCACATGCGTCGCCGTGCTGGTCCACGATTCTCCGGCGAGCAGGACTTTCTTCGTCATTCAGATTCTCCGATTCTCCGTTTGCTTACGCCGGATGCCGCCGCGAAAACACGCGAACGGGATTGGTCACGAGCAGGGTTTCGATCTGCGCGTTCGTCACGCCATGACGCCTCAACCGCGGCACGAAATGTTCGAGGATGTAGCCATAGCCGAACCCGCCGTAACGCGTGAGCATCATCTTGAGGAACACGTCCTGCGAGAGCAGCAGATTGCCGATGAACCCCGCGTCGATCAGCCCGCGAATGGCGCGCGCGTTTTCTTCGTCGGAAGGCGATTGCGCGTCTTCGTCCGCGTAGTAATAGTCCATGCCGATCATGTCGTATTCGAGCCACGCGCCGCGTTGGGCAATCGAATGCTGATACTCGATGTCCGCATGGCTCGGATTCATGTGACACAGCACCGTATGCGCGAGGTCCGCGCCTTCATGCTCGACGATATCCAGCACACGATGCCCATGCCGCACCCATCCCGGCAGATGCACCGAAAGCGGCACGCGCGTGGCCGCGCTCGCACGCGCCGCCGCGCGTAGCGACTTTTCTTCCGCCGCCGTGAACGCCGCCGAGACGCCGATCTCGCCGATCAGTCCCGCGATCACATCGGGTTTGCGTTGCGCGCCGCCGACATCGAAGATCATCTGTTCGGCGAGTTCGTCGATGGACCGCTCGCGCACGTAAGCAGGATGCGAAGGCTCCAGATAAAACCCCGTCGACATGACGATATTCAGCCCCGTGCGCCGCGAGATACGCTGCAACGCGAGCGGATCGCGACCGATGCCGAGATTGGTCGGATCGACCACCGTCTGGCCGCCTAAGTCGCGAAACTTCATCAGTTCTTCGGCGGCGGCATCGACATCGAAAAGCTGGCAGTTGTCGCGGTTCATCAGCGGATTCATGCGCAGCGCGCCCAGAATGCCGACATGCACTTTCTGCTCGCCGATATGGCGCTCGCCGCAGCACGCGGGCGCGACCCACTTGCCGGAGGCATCGACCAGAATGTGTTCGTGCATCAGCGTGATGCCCATTTGCTCGACCGGCAGCGGGCCGAGCACGGTCATCACGTGACCGCTTTCGACGCCGATAGGCAGCGTCTCCGGATGTCCGAATACGGGTTTCGTCGATGTCATGCTTCAGCCCTTCTTGCCGCGCCGCGTGGAGAAGATGCGCGTGTTCAGCCAGATCGCGAACAGCATGATGGCCCCTTGAATGATCTGCGTATAAAACGGCGAGACGTGAACGAGGATCAGCCCGTTGCCGAGCACCGCGATGGTCAACGCGCCGAGCAAGGTGCCGAGAATCGTCCCGCGCCCGCCGAACAAATTCGTGCTGCCGAGCACGACCGCCGCGATCACCGCGAGTTCGAACCCCACG
Source organism: Caballeronia sp. A2-2 (assembly GCF_057612605.2). Classification (NCBI taxonomy): domain Bacteria; kingdom Pseudomonadati; phylum Pseudomonadota; class Betaproteobacteria; order Burkholderiales; family Burkholderiaceae; genus Caballeronia; species Caballeronia sp. A2-2. The sequence goes on from NZ_JBVFIR010000004.1 coordinate 343,687, forward strand.
CCCTGATTCGACGATCCGCTGCCCAGCCGCGCCGTGGTAATGAGCCCCGCCAGCCCCGCCGCGATCCCGCTCAACACATAGACTTTGATGATGACGCCACGCGTATTCACGCCCGCGCGCCGCACGCCTTCCGCATTCGTCCCGATGCCGATGATGTAGCGCCCGAAGCGCGTATGCCGCAACACGACCCATCCGCCGAACATCACGGCCACCGCGATGACAGCAGGCAGCGGCAAGCCGAGAAACCACTCGCGGCCGAGCGCGACGAACCAGCCGTTACCATCGACGGGCACGGAATAACCTTGCGTGATGAGCAACGCCGCGCCGCGCACGATCGACAGCGTGCCGAGCGTGACGATAAACGCCGGCATGCCCGCAATCGCGATGAAGTAACCGTTCACCAGCCCGATCAGCCCGCCGAGCACGAGCCCGCCGATCAGCACGAGCGTGTCGTTCATGCCCGCATGCAACGCGATGGCCGCGAGCGCGCCGACGAACGCGAGCGTCGAACCCACCGACAGATCGATGCCCGCCGTGGTGATGACGAGCGTCATCGTCGTGGCGACGATCAAGAGCGGCGCGCTCTGCCGCAGCACGTTCAGCAGATTGCCGGTGGTGAGAAACGTGTCGGTGGACAACGTGAAGGCCACGACGCAGATCGCGAAGAACGCCGCGATGCTCGCGACGCCCGCGCGATGACCCAGCCGGTGCGACAGGGACAGCGCGTGGCGTGCGGGAGTTTCGGTGGACACGGTCGTACCCATGGTCAATGTTCGGCGTGAGGGCGCGCCGAACGCGCGTTGAATTTGTGCCCGACGATCAGATCGACGATTTCCTGAAGATTCGTCTCGCCGATGGGCCGGTCCGCGATGGCTGTGCCTTCGTACATCACCGTGATGCGGTCGCAGACCAAAAAGAGATCCTGCAAGCGGTGGCTGATGAGAATCACGCTGACGCCGCGCGCGCTCACCGTGCGCACGACTTCGAGCACCGCTTCGACTTCCGCGACTGCGAGCGCCGCCGTGGGTTCATCCATGATGAGCACTTTCGGGTCGAACGACACCGCGCGCGAAATGGCAATGGCCTGACGTTGCCCGCCCGACAGATTCTCGACATCGAGCTTCGTATCAGGAATGCGGATGCCGAGGCCATCGAGCATGCTGCGCGCGTCGTGGTGCATCTTCGCGTGATCGAGCATCGGCATGCCGAGGACGCGGCGCATCGGTTCGCGGCCGAGGAACAGGTTGCCCGCGACATCGACCGTATCGCACAGCGAAAGGTCCTGATAAACCATCTCGATGCGATGCAGCCGCGCATCGCCCGGATCGTTGAAATGAACCGTCTTGCCGTCGATCTCGATGGAACCGCTGTCGGGCACGACCGCGCCCGACAGCACTTTCGACAAGGTGGATTTGCCCGCGCCGTTGTCGCCGACGAGGCCGAGCACTTCGCCCGGCGCGACATCCAGATTCACGCCGCGCAGGGATTGAATCGCGCCGTATTGCTTGGTGATGCCGCGCATCCGCACGCGCAGCGGCACGGCCGTGTCTGCAACCGCCATGTGCGTCCCCTTACTTGAACACGCTCCGGTACTTCGCCACGTTCGCCTTGGTGACGATGGTCACCGGCACGGAAATGTTCTTCTCCACCGGCTGCTTGGCGATCAGCTTGAGCGCCGCGTTCACGGCCGCCTTGCCCTCGCCTTCCGGGTCTTGCTGCACGACCGCGACGACGAAGCCCTGATCGATACCCTTGATCGCCTGCGCGCTCAGATCCCAGCCGAAAATCTTCACGCGGTCGGTCGCGCTTTGCGCCGAGACGGCGGCAACCAGACCGATCAGCGCCGGTTCGCCGGTCGCATACACGACCTGCATGTTCGGATTGCCGGAGATGAGGTTTTCAGCAGCGGTCTGCGCCTGATCCTGCACGTTCTGGCCATCGACCGTGGAGACGATCTTCGCGTTCGGCGCGCCCGCGAGTCCCGACTTGAAGCCGTCCAGACGCACGTTCTGAATGTACGAATTCAGCGCGCCAACCACGCCGACGCTGGCCTTTCCGCCCATCGACTTCTTGATGTAATCCGCCGTGACCGTGCCGATATCCTTGCCGACCTTGAGATTGTCGACGCCTACCTGAACATCGTTGTCGCCGTTGACGATGGCATCGATGGTGACGACCGGAATGCCCGCCTTCTTGGCCTCCGCAATCGCGGGCTTGATGCCGTTCACGTCGATGGCGACCACCAGCAACGCATCCACCTTCTGCTGGATATACGTTTCGATGGCGTTGTTCTGCGCGTTCGGATCGTTGTTCGAATTGAAGATGGCGAGGTCCGCGCCCGCAGCCTTTGCGGCTTTTTGCGCGCCATCGTCCATTTGGGTGAAAAACAAAGCTTCCTGATTGATCTGGACCAGTGCGATCTTTTTCTTGTCGGCTGCGTGCGCGCCCGACATGGCAAACATCGATCCGGCGGTCGTCAGGGCGACCATCGATACGATTCGGCGTAACAACATGGCGTTCATCACAGCCCTCCATCGCGGGTTTGTAAACCGGTTTACCTAAGTTACTTCCGCCATGCCGCTCGTGTCAATCGGTCAAAATAAAAGTCGGCTGTGGTGAAAGTGGTTGGTAAAGCTAAGCAAGCTTGCGTCTGACGAATCTGCCGTTGCCAACGGCTGCGAGTGACCGCTGGGAGCGCTGGCTTGACGTACGTCATCCCTTGGACTATCACCAATTCATTTGGTCGGAAGCCACGCATCGAGTTTCCTATGACGACACTCCTGGTCTTCGCTATAGGTTTGCCTTGGTTACTGATCGTCTTCGGCTGCTGGTTCGGCTATCAGCTAGTGCGCCAACATGGGCGCATCTTGCTGAGTCTTGAGCGGCTCGAAAACGGATTTGCGGGCGGATTGCCGGAGCCGGGCCATGCTGCATCGACTGCCCCGAGTGGACTTCCGATAGGCTCCAAGGCCCCGGACTTCGAACTGCCCGACCTTTCGGGCACGCTTCATCGGCTGTCGGCGTTTCGAGGCCGGACTGTTTTGCTCACCTTCTTCAACCCTGCCTGCGGTTTCTGCACGGGCATGGCGCCGGAACTGGCGGCTTTCGCATCTGAAGGACAAGATGGCAAGCCAATGTTGCTGGTGATAAGCACGGGAGACGCCGAGGCGAACCGCAAATTTTTCCAGACGCACGGCATCGGCTGCCTGGTGTTGCTTCAGAAGGATACGGAAGTGGCCGCGCAATATGAGGCTCACGGCACGCCGACGGGCTACCTCGTCGACGAAAACGGAACGCTCGCCAGTGAGCTGGCTTTGGGTGCGGAAGCGTTGATGGCGTTAGTGACGTTAGCGGCGTCACCGACGCCCCATGCTTTGCGCGGAAACAAACCCTTGAACAAAAGCAGGCTGAATCGCAGCGGACTCAAAGCCGGAACGCCTGCGCCAAATTTTCGCTTGCCGAGTTTGGAAGGAAGAGAACTCACGCTTGAGAATTTTCGGGGCAAGCGGTTGCTGCTTGTCTTCACCGATCCCGGTTGTGGCCCATGCGAGCTTTTGGCTCCGCACCTGGAACGTGTGCATCGCGAGCGGAAAGATTTGGTGGTGCTCATGGTCAGCCGGCAAGACATCGAGATTAACCGGCAGAAGGTGGCCAAGCTCGGACTGACGCTCCCGATAGTGCTTCAGAGAAACTGGGAGGTCTCGCTTCAATACGCCACGTTCGCCACGCCGGTGGGTTATCTCATCGATGAGCGTGGCGTGCTGGAATCGGATATGGCGGAGGGTTCCGACGCCATTCTGGCCTTGGCGGCCAGACCCAGCGCTTCTTCGAACGACGATCAACTTCATGCCGAAGGTTATTTGTCATTGCGCGAACAACCTCTCTGATTCAATGCCCGCACATTTCAGGAAGCCGCCATGAAAGCCCACTCCACCGACTCAAACGCAAGGCAAACTCAATTCGATGAGTGGACCAAAGCAATCGCGCGCCAACCGGCCCGGCGCAAAAGCCTACAACTGCTGGGCGGTGGTCTGTTCGGTGCGTTGTTGACCTCGCTCGCAAGGAAAAGCTGGGCCGCGAGCAGTACGCCTACCGGCACTCAAGTCGATATCGCGCCTGCCGCCGCGCAGAAAGGACTCTCGATCTGCCGCAATCAGGAGTACGCGCTGTGCGCCGGTGTGCGCTGCTTTGTTTATAACAGCGTTGCCTATTGCCGCTGCAACTTGCTGTTCGGCGATAGTGTCAGCCGCAAATTGTCATACCCCGGCGGGGACGTGTGCACCTTCAACGCTGCAGGCGCGGGCAACGGCTTCGTGGTGAGCACCTTCAGCGTGCCACCCTCCAGCGTCGGAGGATCGGGGGACCGCGCGCTCTACTTTTGCCCTCCGTCGCCGGCTTCCGGCGCCTACGCCTCGTGCGACGGCGGGGTCTGTTTCTCAAGCACACGAGGCCAATCGTTTCCCGGTCTGGGCCGGCTCGGACAAGACCAGATCGTGTGCTCGTGCACGATCGCGTCGGGGTCCGCCGACAAGGCGGGCCACCAGATTTATGGTCCCAAACCCTGTCAAACCACTTTTTTCGACAACTGCAAAAGCACGGTCGCCACCGGAGAAAACGGCACGTACCTCTACGAAGCCGCGCCGACCGGCTCGTACGAAATAGGCGCGGTGGTGCTGAACGGCGTGCCTGCGCGCTTCAACATGTGCTTTCCCTGAGCGTTCTTAGACCGTTCTTGGACGTTAGTGCATCAACGAGGCGGCGCGACGGACGCTCGTTCGATCAACCGAACCGGCAAACGCCGAATGGTGGGCGCGGCATCGCCAGTCAGACGCGCAAGCAGCAACTCGACGCCCGTGCGCCCGAGATCGCGCGCGGACTGGCGCATCGTGGTGATGGGCGGCATCAGCAGGCTGGCGAACTCCATGTCGTCGAAGCCGACGATCGACATATCGCGCGGCACCTCGATGCCTCGATCGCGCAAGGTTTCGAGCAAGCCGACCGCAAGATAATCGCTCGCGGCGAAAATCGCGGTCGGCGGCAATGGCAACGCGAGCAGCCGCCCAAGCGCCGTCGCGCCGAACTCGCGCTCGTAGGAACCGAAGCAGACGAGCGCTTCATCGAACTCAATGCCTGCTTGCGTCAGCGCCCGCCGATATCCCTCGCAACGCTCCTGCACCGTGAACAACCCGCGCGGCCCGCTGACATGCGCAATCCGCCGATGCCCCGCCTGAACGAGATGCTGCGTCGCCAGAAAACCGCCCTGCTCGTTATCGACGAGGACCTTGGGCACTTCCGCGCCCGGCACGTCTTCATCGATCACGACGATATTGCTGCGCGTGCCGATCAACGCGCGCAACGAACCCTGATCCGGCCGGTTCGACACGAGAATCAGCCCGTCGAGATGTTGCGTGTCGAGCCAGCCAACGTACAGCGATTCACGCTCCGGCTGATTGCGCGTGATGCACAAGGACAGCCCATAACCATGCTCGGACGCGGCGAGTTCGACTTCATCCGCGATCTCGGCGAAGAAGGGATTGGCGACGTCCGGCATCGCGAGACCGATGGTTTCGCTGCTGCCCAGACTCAGGCGGCGCGCAAGACTGTTCTGCCGGTACTTCAGCGCCACGATGGCGGCATCGATGCGTTCGGCCGTTTCCGGCGGCAACGCGAGACTGCGGTTCAGATAGCGCGAGACGGTCGCTTTCGAGACCTTGGCGTACTCCGCGACTTCGCGAATCGTGGACACTTTGGGCACGGCGCTGTCCGATGCGGAAAAGTTGCAGTGTAACGCGCGGCTAAAAGACGAATTCCGTCAGGCTTCCAACAGATCGTCATATCTTCAGCGGGCACAATCCTTCCCGTATCGCGGCGCCGATTGTCGAGCGCTGCCTGTCGCATGCATCGGAGGAGAAATGGGCTGGAAGAAATTGCTGACGGAAATGCCGGTCTGGACCCTCGCGCGCTTCTATCCGCCGCGACACGATCCGCACCGCGACACGCCGCGCGAAATCCTCGTCCTGCGCCCGAACGACTTCGGCGAACTGCTGACCACCACGCCCATTTTCGAGGCGCTGAAAAAGCGCTTTCCGACGACGCGCATTGTCGCGGGCATCGGGCATTGGGGCCGGCCGATTCTGGAAAACAATCCGTATATCGACGAGATCGTCGAGATCGATGCGCCGTGGAACAACAAGATCGTCAAGGAACGCTCGCCGCGCGACATTCTGCGGTTTCTTTGGAAATCGCCGCAGGTCGCGGCGCTGCGCCAACGCGGCGGATTCGATGTCTGCATCGACGTGCTCGGCAGCTTCATGGGCGCGATCCTGATGATGCGGCTCGGGGCGCGCTATCGCATCGGCGTGCGGGGTTATCGCGGGGGTCATACGGGATGTCAGGAATATATCGATTTCGCACGCCGTCAGTCTGGACGTGCGGCGTTGGCGCAGGCGGAATTGCTGGGCGCGACCGAGCTTCCGGAAGCGCGGCCGCAGCTTTTTCTCACGGCGGATGAGCGTTCGCGTGCGGCGAAGTTCTGGAATGCCGCGCCGGTGAGCGGACGTGTGGTGCGCGTGCTGGTCGGCGTCGGAGCGGGCGTGCAGACCAAGGCGTGGGAACCGCGTCAGGTGGCGGCGGCGCTCGTGAAAATCGCATCGGCCGTGAAGCAGGCAGGCGACGTGTGCGACATTGTGATCGTCGGCAGCGAAGCCGACCGGGCGGCGGCGAACAAGGTCATCGCCGCAGTCGGGCAAAACGCACCGGTGCGTACGCTCGCCGGCGCCGTGCCGATGCGCACCGTCTTCGCCCTTGCCGAAGGCGCGAGCGTCGTACTGTCGAATTCGTCGATGCTCATGCACGTCGCCGCCGCGTTTCGCCGGCCGACCGTCGCGGTAGTGGGCGGCAGCATCACGCGCCCCACGGTCCACGATGCCATCTGGGGCTATCCGGAGCAGTATCGCAGCGTGTCGCCGGAAAGCTATGTCGAGAATCAGCATGAAAAGAACTGGCCGAGCGTGGATCGGGTGGTGCAAGCGGTGTTGGAGTCGGTGAATGTGCAGCAGCGCGTAGTAGCATCGACAGATCAAAGTCTTTCCTGACTTCGATCTTTCTTCGGGATGCCAACATGATTCGAGCCGCGCTCGGTGCTCTGCTGCTCATTCTGGCCGGATGCGCGGCGCAGGCGAGTTCGTCATCGCAGGATGGCGCGAGCCCATCCGCCGCGCCTACGCAAGTGCCTCACAGAAATCCCAAGATGGACGGACCGCCGGGCGAGTAAGCAGCCGCACGACGGCCGCACGCCCGAGAATCTGGTTCACACCGACGAGCGACGCCGGTTGCGTCACGACGTGCCACATCAACACGCCGCGCGCGTCGACCCACGGCACCCACAGCGCCACGATATCGCCTTCGACCAGGAACGCGACCCCGGCTTCCTTTCCGACCGAAACAGCCTCGGCGTGCGCCGCGCTCGCGACGGTGGGCTCCGGCGTGTCGCTGATGACGTGAGCGCGGTTGAGCACATCGAGCAGCGCCTTGTGATCCTGCGCGGAAATCGCATCGCGCAATTGATCGACGACACGCCGTTGTGCCACCGCGTCACTGCGCTTCGACAACGCGCCCGCGCGCGCCAGCTTGGATTTGGCGCGATGAATCAATTGCCGGCAATGCACCGCGTGCTTGCCGATGGCCTCGCCAATGGCGGCGTAATCGCTATCGAACGCCTCGCGCAGCAGAAACGCCGCGCGTTCGTCGGGCGAGAGCCGTTCGAGCAAGAGCATGAGGCCGTACGACAGTTGTGCGCCGTCGAGCACGCCCTCTTCCGCCGATGGCGCGAGCGCGTCGATCCACGGGTCCGGCAACCAGCCGCTTTCCTGCGCGGCGCGTTCTGTCTGCAACGCCCGCAGCCGGTCGATGGACAACCGTGTGACGATGGTGGTCAGCCACGCGGCGGGCTCGCGAAGTTCGGTACGGTCGGATGCATGCCATTTGAGCCACGCATCCTGCACGATGTCTTCGGCTTCCGCGCGGCTGCCGAGCATGCGGTAAGACAGGGACAGCAGGCGGCGGCGTTGGGTGTCGAAAACATCGAATGAGTCGGTCATGCTGAATGCTCCGTGCAAGTTGGGCCGGCGTCTTTAGTCTGCCAGAACGCCGTCGTTCATGCGTATGACGAAGCAAGCGCCTGAAACGTGACACGCCGCTTGAAAAATTTGTCTGTCACATGGCCGGGATGCGCGCCGTCATGTAGGTATTGTTCCTCGCCAATGGACGCCTTCATGCCGAACACGCTTTATCCGTCATCCGTGCCCGCCGCGCTCGGGCTGGTTCCCACTGTCGTCGAACATTCGGGACGCGGCGAACGCGCCTACGATATTTACTCGCGCCTGCTGCGTGAGCGCATCGTGTTTCTGGTCGGTCCCGTGGATGCGCAATCCGCCAGCCTCGTGGTCGCGCAACTTTTGTTTCTCGAATCGGAGAATCCGGACAAGGACATCGCGCTCTATATCAATTCGCCCGGCGGTTCGGTTTATGACGGACTCGCGATCTACGACACCATGCAGTTCATCAAGCCCGCCGTTTCCACGCTGTGCACCGGGTTCGCGGCGAGCATGGCAACGTCGCTGCTGGCTGCCGGACAAAAAGGCAAGCGTTACGCGCTGCCCAATGCCCGCATCATGATCCATCAGCCCTCGGGCGGCAGTCAGGGCACGGCGGCGGACATCGAAATACAGGCGCGCGAGGTGTTGTATCTGCGGAAAAGGCTCAACACGGCACTCGCGGACTGCACCGGGCAAAGCGTCGAGCAGATCGAGCGGGATACCGAGCGCGATAACTTCATGTCGGCGGATGAAGCCAAAAGCTACGGCCTGATCGACGATGTGCTTGCCGCGCGAGGTTCAAGTGCCTTAACCGCGTGAGTTCAGCGTCTTCAAGGTTTCGGCGAAGCGGTTTTCCTTCTCCGCGAAACGCAGGAACCCGACTCGCTTGACCAGCACTTCCGAAGGCGTCGGCTGCGTGTTCAGAAGAGCGATGACTTCATCCGCGAATTCGTTCAGCGGCTGGTAACCTTCGCGCGTTTCCTGACCCGGTGTGAGCGTCGTCTGCACGGCGGGTGGCGCGAGTTCGATCACTTCGACCTTCCCCTTGAGCACTTCGCGCAAGGACACGGTGTAAGAGTGAATCGCGGCCTTGGTCGCGGAATACGTCGGCGTGAAAATCAGCGGCACGAACGCGAGACCCGATGTGTTGTTGACGATCACCGCATCCGGCTGGCTCGAAAGATGGTCGATCAACGCGTTGATGAGGCGAATGGGCCCGAGCAGATTCGTCGTGATGGTCGCTTCGGCATCCGTAAGATCGCGCTTTTCGTCGAGCTTTTCCATGCGCATGATGCCCGCGTTATTGATGAGCACATTGAGCGCGGGACGTTCCGCTGTTACGCGCGCGGCGAAGGCATCGATCGATTTCGGATCGTCGATATTGAGTTCGACCGGCACGATGTTGTCGCGCCCCTGCGCCGTTTTTTTTAGCGTATCCAACCGGCGTCCGGCGATCAGCACGGTATTCCCCTGATCGTGCAGCCGATGCGCGAGCGCTTCGCCGATTCCCGAACCGCCACCGGTAATAAGGATGGTATTGCCCTGGGCTTTCATGTTTCGCTCCGTTGAAGTGGATGCGTCATCTTTTCACTGCTACGATATTTTGGGAAGAAGGCACCGAAAAGTCGGGTACTTACCAAAAGGAGAGTGAGATGAACGTTTCGGACGGAACGCGCGAGAAACCGTGGCCGGACAGCGATCCCGCCATCAACGCGCTCGTCATGGATATCATCGGGCGCGTGGCGGACAAATGGACGATGTTGATCCTCGAAGTGCTCGCCGATCACGGCGAACGCCGCTTCACGCAAATCAGCAAGCTGGTTCCGACCATCAGCCAGAAGATGCTCACGCAAACGCTGCGGCAGATGGAGCGCGACGGATTGGTGAAGCGCACGGTCCACCCGGTGATTCCACCGAAAGTCGAATATCAGCTCACGGATTTGGGCATGAGTCTCGGCGCGGCCTTTTGCGGCGTCTGGCTATGGGCGGAAGGAAACTTCAGCAAAATAGAAGCCGCGCGCGCCGATTTCGATGCGCGTCAAAAGACAAGCCATGTGGCGTGATGCGCCCTACTCGTCCAGCTTGACCAAGGTCGATTGTGAAGCTTCGGCACGACGCGCGAGACAGCGCGTTTCCTTGATGACCTGCGGCGCGCCCAGCAAAAAACTATCGACACGCATGTCGATTCGCCGGTCGAGTTCAGTCGGCGCAGGCAGCGCGTAAATCCATTTCCGCACGCCGATATAAAACACGCTGGAGTGCATCGACCAGATCAGTTCGATTTCATCTTCCAGTTCTTCTTCGTTGCGCGGTTCGGGAATATCGTATTCACGGCGCATTTCACGCGCGATGACAAGAAAGTGCCGCTCGCGCAATCGAGCGACATAACGCTGATTGATGCCTTCACGCGTCAAGCCCGCGGATATGAAAATGCGAATCCAGTCGCTCTTGAGGATATAGCGCGCGTAGTCCTTCAAATAGCGCTTGAGCCGGTCCGAAAGCGGTATCGTTCCATCCGCGAGCCAGTCTTCCCAAACCGGGTCCCACTTGCGCACGAATACTTCGTCGTACACACGGTCGAGCAGCGCTTCTTTTGTCGGAAAATAGTTATACAAAAGCGGTTGCGTGATTCCCAGTTCCCGCGCGATTTCATGCGTGCTCGTGCCCACGCCCCGCTCCGCGAAAAGCTGAATTGCCTTCTGGACGATCTGCCTTTCGCGTTCTTCCTTCGAGAGCCGAACGGTGGCGGCTTTCGCTCGGGGCTTGCTTGCTTCCGCCGGCTTCGCCTTGGTCGCTTTCATGCGCGTCTCCTCGAAGTACGGCGACTTCGCATCGTGCGAAATCGTCTTATTTATCGGCTGATAGTATAGACCAGCATGCCGTTCGGGTGAGCGCATGAGGCTTCGAAAATGCCTTATCCCAACTCGATGTCGCGGGTCATCCGGAGACGCGGCGCACGCCGGGCTTTCGTCAGGAACGCGAGCATGGAAAAGGCGATCGACACCGCACCCTGGAACCGCCACGCTGCATCGAAACCCCATTCGGTGGCGATCTTCGTGAACAGTGGCGGAATGGTCGCCCCGCCAATCGCCACGATGCTGAGCATGAGGCCCACGGCGGTCGGCACATCGGAGAGCATGAAGCGGCTGCCGGCCTCGCCCGGAATCGACACCCACGGCACGAACGCCGCGATCAATGCCGCGCCGACCACCGCCGCCGCGATCTGCACGCCGAACAGGTTGAGGTGCGGCATCAGCAAGAACATGATGCCTTCGACGACGCACGCGGAAACGAAAGTCGGCAGCAGTCCGAACACACGGTCCGTCAACCAGCCGCCGATGAGCCCGCCGAGAATGCCGCTGAGCATCAGAATGACGCCGATGGAATCCGCCGCGGCGGCGCCCACCTTGAGCTTTTCCTGCGCATAGTGACCGAGCAATTGCGCGGCGCTGAAGTAGCTGCCGTATGCGCCGAGCAACGCGAGTCCCATGATCCACAGCACCGGATTGCCGAACACCCGTCGCAGCGAGTTCTTGCCCAGATGATGACCTTCGAGCACGTCGCTGTCGCTTGCGGGCGGCGTGGGAAAGAACGCCAGTAGGAACACGAGCGTCGCGAGGCCGATCGCGGCGCCGGTGAGCAAGCCGTGCCGCCATCCGAGCGAAGCCACGACCGGTCCCCATGCGAACAGGCCGATGGCCGCGCTTACCGTGAAACCCGCGCCCTGCATGATGCCGTTTGCCGTCGCCAATTCCTTGCCGCGAAACCATGCGGCGGTCAGCCCGATCGCGCTGCCGATATAAACCGATCCGCCGATGCCGCACAGCAGCCGCCCGAACAGCAGCATCCCGTAAGAAGGCGACCACGACGAAAGCGCCGCGCCGATCGTCTCGACCACGATGCCGAAGATCATCCCGGCGCGCATCCCGTAGCGTTCCGCAAACCAGCCGCCGGGAATATGCGCGATTCCATAACCGGCGATAAACATGCCGACGATGCCGCCCACTTGCGTGAATGACAGGTTCATCTCCTTGGCTATATCGCCGAACGCAGGCACGATACAAAACCAGTTCAAGGTGAACTGTAAAAACGATATGAAAATAATGCCCAGCGCTAGCCAACGATTTTTCATGACCGCCCTCTGCTCGGTGGTGAATGGAAATTAAACAAAGCTCCGCCCTTGCGGCTTTGAAGTCCGCAATTCTTTAGCGTGTTTTTTCATGCTTGCAGACCAAACTCAAGCGTTCGGTCCGATTGATTTCTTAACTATCGCTACGACTGAATGCTCAGGATTCCGAAGATGAAGCGGGAAAGCTATAAAGCCGGTTCCAGAAAAGCAGCGGACGTCGTTCACTGGTGGCGAGACTCTTTACTTCGGCAATGAATAATCGATGCGAGCCGGCATCGACACCGGAAATCACCGAACATTCCGCCGATGCCGTCACACCCGACATCAACGGCTCGCAATCCTCGCCCTGACACACCCACGTGGCGCAGGAAAAATCGTAGGGCTCGCCCACGCGCGGCCGGCCCGCGAAGGTATCCGCGATATGCGCCTGATCTTCGGCGAGCATGTGTACCGCGAACGTACCGGTTTCGGTCAGCGCCTGACACATGCGGCTGTTTCGGTTGATGCACACCGAGATCAACGGCGGATCGGCCGAAACCGAGAGAAACGAACTGATCGTCAAGGCCATGCGCTGGCCTTCGAAACTCGTGGTCACCACGCATACGGGCGAAGCCGATTGCCGCATGGCGGTGAGAAAGGCATCGCGCGAAATGGGTTCGCGCTTTTCAATGGTGGATAAAGTGGGCATGTCGTGTGTCCTTTTTTGCGCGCGGGTGACTTAGTCGTCCAAAGCCGGAGAGCCGCTTGGAAGACCCAGCAGTACCCGGCCATAGGCCGATGCATTGACGTCCCAGTTCTGCGTGATATGACGATTGGCGACCGTCATGTCCAGCACGCAACGCGCAATGGGATTACGTTCGTAAATCACGCCACCGCCGCCCGCTTCCAGCACGAGATTCACCGCCGATGCCGCGAGCCTTCCAGCGTACGTCGCGACGGCCCTGTAACGCGTTCTGTCCTCGACGGTCGTCGTTCCGCCATTCTGAAACAGTGCTTCGACTTCTTTGAGCACCGAATAGATGAGTTGGCGCGCCGACAGCACAGCCGTCTTCGCTTCCGCTACTTTCACTTGCTGCGTCGTGAAGCTGGACACACCGCTGCCCGACATGGTGGAGGCCCGCTTGCGCGCGTGATCGATATAACGCTCGACGGCGGCCTCGGCAATGCCCAACGCCGCGCATCCGATATAGCATCCGAACAGCGCATACGTAGGAATCCTGTATTGCCAGCCCTTGTTCACCTTCGAGCCGGGACTGCGGCCATGGCCTTTGAGGTCTTCCATCGTGACCGTCATGTGTTTGGGAACGAATACGTCCTTGAGCACACAGTCCTGACTCGACGAACCCTGCAAACCGATGGTGTACCACGTATCGAGGATCTGAACCTGGCTGCGCGGCACGGCGAAATGAAGCTCCTCTTTCTCACCTGAATCGCCAATCGGGCAATCGCCGGTAAAAATAATCCAGTCCGCGATTTCCGAGCCGCTCACGAACGGCCAGCGCCCGGAGAGCGTATAACCGCCCTCCACCTTCACCGCGCGGCCTATGCCCGGAATCAAAATGCCGCTGACGAGCGCATCGGGCGTTTCACCCCAGATTTCGTCCTGCGCCTGTTCGGGCCATCCTGCCAGCATGAGGTTGTGCTGAATGTTCTGCGCGAGAATCCAGGCCGTGGAACCGCAACCGCGCCCGATCTCACGCAGGATGTCCGCGCCTTCGACCAGACCGCCTTCCGCGCCGCCGTAACGCTTCGGCTGCCAGAGCCGCGCGAGGCCGGTTTCCTTGAGCCGCAAGCGGACTTCCTCGGGCGGCCGGCGCATCGATTGGGTGAGCTGCTCCATTTCGCGCAGGAACGGAATCATTTCCTGCGCGTGGCCGACCAGTTCGGCGCCATTGACTTGACTGTTCGTCATCTTGATCAAGGTTTCCATTCGATGTTCTCCGTGCTGAGTCTATAGATTGGTTCGGTTGGTTCAGTCGTTTTCAGTCGACGCGCTGTACGTGAGCGCCTTGCATCGCATCCTGTTCTTCCACGGCCGGAAAATTCATTTCGATCGTCAGGCCCGATGGATCGGCGAAGAACATTTGCCTTAATCCGAGCGCGGGCAAGATCCGCTCGCGATACTCGATCTCACCGCGTTTGAGCCGGCGGCGAAAGCCTTCGATATCGGTGGCGAGGAACGCCAGATGGTCGAGCGCGCCCGTCCCTTGTCCGGCGAACGCTTTCTCGCCGAGGTAATCGGCGAGGCCGCGTCCCTCGCCTTGCGTGCCGATCAGATGCACCACGCCGAAGTCGGCCTCGTCGCCGCCCTGATACAGCCAGATGCCCGGGAAATCCAGCGGCGGGCGGTATCCCACGCGCAAGCCGAGAATCTCGACATAGAAGCGTTTGGATTCTTCGAGGCGCGACGTTCGAATCGAAAAATGTCCTAATTTCCTGATTGGCATGGCTTTACCTTTATTAATCGCCCAATAATCTCAAAAACGACAGCGTTGAGCCTGACTGCAGCGAGCTTTTCTCCCGTATGCCCCATAAAAGCAAGGCGCGCACCATCATGCATCTTTGCTCTGTGCTTATTGTTTGATAAACAATACACAAGATCAAAAATCATGTCCAAGAGATTTGCGATCAGGACAAACCCGGGTTCTGCGAGCGGTAAAGAGGGAAGCGTTGAGGCGCGAGCCTTAGCGAACGGACGTCCACTTGACGGCAAGATGCCGGCGTTCCGTCCATTCGATCAGGCATTGCGTGAAGACTCTGATCTTCGCGGGCTGATAGCGGCGGCTTTGATAAGCCAGATTGATGGTGAGGCGCGGCAACTGCCATTCGTCGAGAACGGGCACGAGCCGCCCCGCGACAATATCGTCGTAAATGATGTAGAGCGGCTGAATCACGATGCCCAATCCCGCCCTGCCCGCCGCGACGATCACTTGCCCTTCGTTGGAATCGAGCACGCTGGTGATCGGAATATCTCGCGTTTCTTCGCCGCGCGTGAAATGTAGGAGATAGGGGTCGGCTGCGAGGTTATAGACCAGCATCCGGTGCAGGCTCAAGTCTTCGGGACGAGATGGCTTCCCGTGTTCGTTGAGGTACGCGGGCGACGCCGCGAGCACGCGTGATGTATCCGCCAGCTTGCGTATTGTGATTCCCGAATCGCCTTCGTGTTCGCGCGTGCGAATGGCGATATCGATTCCTGCTTCGATAAAGTCCGGATAGCGATTCGCCGCCGTGACCTGCACGGAGATGTCCGGATACTTTCGATTGAACTCAGTCAGAAATGGCGCGATGTGGAGCGCGGCGAAGGACACCGAACTGGTCACCCGCAATATTCCGCTTGGGCGCAAGGTTGCTTCGTTCGCGGCGGCATCGGCTTCGGCCATCTCGGAGAGCACTGCCACGCAGCTTTTGCGGTAGGCGTGTCCTGCATCCGTGAGCCATTGCCGGCGCGTGGTGCGCTCGATCAGGCGAGCGCCAAGACGTTCTTCCAGCGCGCTCAACGTGCGGCTGGCCGCTGCATTCGACATTCCGAGGTGGTCCGCCGCCTTGGACAAACTGCCCAGTTCGGCCGTCAAAACGAATAATTCGATTTGCGTCCAGCGGTCCATTCTTGTGATTTATCCGCCTGATGGAAAAGTCATTTCACTATAGCGCATTTCTTTTCCACTTTAAGGCACTTAACCTTATCCTTCTCAATACCCGAGCGCACACAGGAGACACGAGCGATGCGCAACATCAGCGAAGACAACATTACGCAGGCCGTGCTCGCGTCGATGAGCGACCAGTGCGATGGCCGCCTGCGCACGATCATGACGAGCCTCGTGCAGCATCTGCATAGCTTCGCGCGCGAAGTCAAACTCACCGAAGCCGAATGGTTCAAGGCGATAGAGTTTCTGACCGATGCCGGGCATATCACCGGCGACAAGCGGCAAGAATTCATTCTGCTTTCCGATACGCTTGGTCTGTCGATGCTCGTCATGGCGCAGAACAAC
The DNA here is from genome assembly GCF_057612605.2 of Caballeronia sp. A2-2. Classification (NCBI taxonomy): domain Bacteria; kingdom Pseudomonadati; phylum Pseudomonadota; class Betaproteobacteria; order Burkholderiales; family Burkholderiaceae; genus Caballeronia; species Caballeronia sp. A2-2. The sequence goes on from NZ_JBVFIR010000004.1 coordinate 359,901, forward strand.
CGCAAGCCGGCCGAATGCACGGAGGCCACCGTATTCGGTCCGTTCTATGTCGCGGATGCGCCGGAATTTGCAAACGGTGCGGATATCGCCAACGGCGCGCGCGGTCAGCCATGTTTCGTGAGCGGACAGATACGCGGCCTGGACGGCACGCCAGTCGCGAACGCACGAATCGACGTGTGGCAATCCGACGAAGACGGCTTCTACGATGTCCAAAAAACGTCTGACGCTTCCATGCAGGCGCGCGGACGCTTGCGTAGTGATCCTGAAGGATACTTTCACTTTCGCTCGATTCTCGCGGAAGCCTATCCCATTCCGCATGACGGTCCCGTGGGCCGCATGCTCGAAGCCTTGGGACGGCATCCGTGGCGGCCGGCGCATCTACACTTCATGATCGAGGCGCCGGGCTTCGAAACGCTCATCACGCACGTGTTCCGGGACGGCGATCGATATCTCGATTCCGACGCCGTGTTCGGCGTTCGCTCGACCCTGATTGCCGACTGGACCCGACACGAAGCAGGCATGGCGCCGGATGGATCGAAGATGGAAAGCCCGTTTTACACGGTCGAATACGATTTCGTGCTGAGTCCTGCACATGCATGACTTCATCTATCAATCCCAGCCTTCGAAAGTCATCTTCGGTGCAGGCGCGCTGGCTCAAGTGGCGCCTGAAGTCGAAGCGCTGGGCGCTCGACGGGCCCTGATCCTTTGCACGCCTGAACAGACAGCACAAGCAAGCGAGGTTTCGAAACTCCTGGGACCATTGAGCGCTGGCATCTTCGCCGAAGCAAAAATGCACGTTCCGATAGAAACCGCGCGACGCGCACGCGAGCATGCGCGAAGCATCGGCGCAGACTGCGCGGTGGCAATCGGAGGCGGCTCCACGGTTGGGCTGGGCAAGGCCATCGCGCTTGAATCGAGCTTGCCGATACTTGCCATTCCGACAACCTACGCAGGCTCCGAAATGACGCCGATTTATGGCCTGACAGAAAACGGAGTCAAGCGCACGGGACGCGACTTGCGCGTCCTCCCGAAAACCGTGATCTACGATCCGATGTTGTCACTCGGATTACCGCGTGATTTGTCGTTCGTGAGCGGTCTCAATGCAATCGCGCACGCTGCCGAAGGACTTTATGCACGCAATGGCAATCCGGTCATGTCGTTGATGGCGGAAGACGGAATACGCGCTTTGGCAACAGGTCTGCGCGGCATCAAGAAAGACGCTCGCGATCCGCAAGCACGCAGCGACTGCCTATACGGTGCATGGCTGTGCGGTGCCGTGCTGGGTCATGTAGACATGGCTTTGCATCACAAGCTCTGTCACACCCTGGGCGGGAGCTTCGACCTTCCTCACGCGCAGACCCACGCCATTGTCCTGCCCCACGCACTGGCCTACAACAGCCACGCCGCGCCCGATGCCATGACACGAATCGCTCGCGCACTGCGAACCGAAAGCGCCGCGCCCGGCATCTTCGAACTTGGCCGCGAACTTGAGATTCCTTCAGGACTACGCGACATCGGCATGAAAGAGAGCGATCTCGATCGGGCCTGCGAGATTGCTCTGTCGAATCCGTACTGGAATCCCAGACCGATCGAGCGAGAAGCGCTTCGCTCCTTGCTTCAGGAAGCATGGAGCGGAAGCGCGCCTGTTTCAGATTACATCGGGTGCGCGGCTACGTAGCTCTTATACGCCGAGTACGCCGGCTTTTGCGTCTTGCCGTCGGCCTGCATCAAGCCGTAGTTGCCGTCGCCATCGTCATAGAGTTCGAACGACTGAATCGACTGAATGTTGTACGTTGCGGCAAGGCTCTGGAACTGCGCCATCATCAGACTGCCCGACAGATACGACGCGATCTGCTGATAGCTGCCGTAATTCGGACGCACGCCGAATTCGTTGATCCAAACCGGCTTGCCGAACGACGAGAGAATCGAAAGCATGTTGTAGCAACCGCTGCCGCCGCATGCGTGCGTCATGTCACCCTGATCCGAATACCAGTGCCACGCGGTGATGTCCCAGCTCACGGTCGGATGGCCATGCGTGCCGTCCGGTTGCGATCCGTCCGCCAGCATCTGGAAGAACGAGTAGTGAAGCCACGTGCCGTCCACGATGATCTTCGCCGACGTGTTCGTCGTCTTCACGCCCGCAATCAGGCCGCGGATCACGCCGCGCGCAATCATGAACGGCTGGTTCGAATAGTGTGTCCAGTTCGTGCCATCGACGTTTCCGTTGAGGGTCGCCGCTTCCAGTTCGTTGCCCACTTCAATGTACTTGTAGTTATAAGTACCGGCGACCTGCTTGCCAAGCGTGTAACCCGCGTTGTAGGCATCCTGCTCCGTGTTGAAACCCAATCCCAGCATGATCACGGGATACACCGTCACGCCGCCTGCGGCCATCGTTTGCGCGACCTTCGCCACGACCTTTGCCGAAGCGAGGCTGTATGTGTCGTTGCGGTAGATCTTCACACCGAGATCCTGCAGTTGTGCAAGCTGCGTGGTGGCCGCCGTGTTGTCGTACGCGCCGCCGTTCGTGTTATGACCGTTCGCGCCATAGAAGATCGAGGTGCTCGTCGCGGCCTTGGCGGTCGATTCCGGCAACGCGCTCTTGGCAACTGCGCCGTCGAGCGCGCCATCCGTGCCGCCGCCGCAGGCAGCAAGCAACACACTCGTCATCAGGGCCGTGGCGATCGACGAGACTTTCAGTGCGGAAAAGAGATTGAAAGAGCTTTTCATGGTCAGCTTTCGGTTAGTCATTTCAGTTAGTAGTGCTACTTTCTAGGAGCAATGCATGAGAACCACGACACACATCCCGGATCATTCGGCAGTTCAAAGTTCAAACGATCGGGCAGTAACGCAAACGATTGCTTCGGTGTCGGTCTTGCTTTCCATCTAACGACGCACGCGAAGACAATCTGAAGCCATGCGGTACTTCTGTCGCGGTCCTGCGAGCAAAACCCAAGCGCTCTTGTTGGCGAAGTCAAACAACCAATTGGTTCGCCTTAACGAGGCCCACGAAATGACTAAACGACTTCAGTTCAAAGGCCCGTGCCGGGAGATGGATGTTCTCAATTAAAAGGTATTTATTACCTATTCAGAGAAACATAAAGTCTCTATCCGGCAAACGTTTCCCAATTCAGGTCAACAGTGTGCAGAGTATCGTCTAATTTTTGGGCTGTAAATATTTGTTACGGGTAAAAACGTTATAGCAACTGCTTAACAACGCAATAGTTACTGTTTAGTCGCGAAATGACGCTAAAAATCCAGTGATTTGGCCTAAAGTTCTCTGAACTGGCTCGATGAGGTGGAATTGAACCAAGACATTTCGGTAATAAATGCAGTTTGATCGGTCTGATCCTGGCTATTTATGTTCGAACATTCGTGTTTTTATGATGATGAACAGTTCGAATTGAGACCACCGCCCTCGGGCATATAGACCCTTTTTAATGGTCAAGACACCGCGACGCCTGCTGCATTCGCAGCACGGTAAAAAAAGGATATCCGCAGCTAGCAATAGACATTAAGCAAGCCGGAATAGGAGGGAGCACTCGGTATGTTGGATCGTGCTTTAGCGCTCAAAGAGAAGCTGCATGAGCGTGCCACAATCGTGTCGCATGGTCTCTGTATGATCGACAAGGCCATCAACGACAGGTGTAGCCGCCGCGGCTCATGTCGCCGACTCACTTATAAAAAGCTAAGTGGTTTTTACTTTTGGGGCGACCGCTCTTGATTGCGGTGTGATGCCCCCGCAGAGAACAATAAAGATGCCCAACGGTGCAATAGAGCGCGAAAGCCTCGCGCAGATCGAGCGACACATTGAGATGATCGAAGCGTTCGTCGCGGACTTGTCAGCGGACATCGGTTGGCTGACACCGATGGAAGAACAAACGCTTCATGCAGAAAAAATGCTGCTCGAATCGCTCTATGAAGACCGGCAGGCCATTCTCGAAGGCCTGCGATTGAAGCACGACGCTTCCTTCGACAGAACTTAAGCACGAAGGATTCGAGGAGGAGAAGCACGCCCTCCTCCTCGTCACTGCGCTTTACAGCTTCAGTCCACCCACCAGGCTGCCGACCGAGTCCACTGACTTGGTGACGTTCTTCACGTCCACGCTGGTGTGTTGCGAAGCATCGACTTGCGTCACCGGCGCGACGTTGATCTGCGGGCTCGCGAACGACACGCCGCTTTGCAGGTTGCCATTGAAGGCAGAGTTCGAGAACAGCGACGTGCCGCCCTTCACAGCATCCATTTCGGCGCGGTCGAGGTTTTTCTCGGCAGACAGGTTCTTGATCGTCAGCATGATGGTCTCCTTAGCGCTTTAAATTAGAGCTTCACGCCAGCCATCAGGCTGCCGATGGACGTAAGCGACTTGTTGACGGTCGTGGCATCGACATTGGTGTGCGACGAAGCATCGATTTGCGTAACCGGCGCGACGTTCGACTGAGCCGAACCGAAGGACACGCCGCCTGCCTGAACGTTGGCATTGACGCCGGAATTCGAGAAGAAGGACGTACCGCCCTTGATGGCAACCATGTCTGCGCGGTCGAGGTCTTTGTCAGCGGCGATGTTGGCGATCGTGATCATTTTGAAGCTCCTTAAGCAGGTTGGGTGGATGAGAGCGTTTGGTTTGTTGCGCTCCACCACTCTATTGCGAGAGCCGTGCCAGGATATGCCGCGTATCCGCAATATCTTTATAACTCTATGATTTACCTCGCTAAAGCTTTTCACGCTTAGCTAATCGTCCGGCTCACGCTTCAAACTTAAGTTCGTTAGGTTCGAACACATTCCGCCAAGCATGTCGGGACATCAAAGACACTTCGAATCAACTGCTGATTCGAAGTCGAAAGCACATGCCAAGGCATCCGGGCACGCAGGAATTTTGAATCCATGATGCAATGACGCCTTCCCGCACGGACCCTCCCTTGTGTTTTCCATGCCCAGAACTCACTCGCACTCACCACGCATTTATCGACATCGCGGCGCACTGGGGCGAGCATGAGCGAGAAGCTCGAAATCAAACCGCTCCTCGGCCTGCTCGGGGTATTGCTCACTGCCATGGGCGGCGAGTTCAATGGACAGGTGTCTTCATCCGCGCTCGTGGACATACTCGGCGGCCTTTCGCTCAGCCATGATCCGGGCACGTGGATTCGCAGCCTCTACGTGAGCGGCGAAGTCATCGGCATGATCGTCGCGCCCTGGTGCTCGGTGACGTTCTCGCCTCGCCTCTTTCTCATGTTCGTGATCGCGCTCAATCTCGTCACGAGCGCATTGATTCCTTCCACGAACATTCTGCCCTTGATCTACACGCTGCGCGTATTGCAAGGCCTCTCGGGCGGTCTCGCCATTCCACTTCTGATGGCCAACGCACTGCGCGTGCTCTCGCGACCCATTCGCCTTTACGGTCTGGCGGTCTATGCGCTCACCGCCACTTTCACGCCCAATTTCGCGCCGACACTCGCGGCCCTTTGGGTCGATGTAGTCGGCTGGCGCTTCGTATTCCTGCAGGCCATTCCCATTCTCGCGCTTGCGGCCGCCTTGATTCTTTATGGAATGAACGGCACCGCCGCCACGCTCGATGTGGCGCGCGCGAATGCGCAGGCCGCGACCATCGAAGCCGCATTGCCCGCGCTGCGGATATCGCAAGCACGCCTGATCAATGCGATCGGACTGTTGCTCGGTGAAACGCCGCGCGCCCTCACCGACGAACTGGCCGGCGCCCAGGCGCAGCCCGATGTACCGCCCGCCGTGCCGGTCGGATTACCCGCCGGTTTGCTGCGCCAGCGTCCCGACATTCGCGAAGCAGAAGCGCGCCTTCATGCCGCGACCGCGCAAATCGGCGCGGCGCAGGCCGACTTTTATCCGGACATCTCGCTCACCGGAAACTTCAATCTGGAAGGCCTGCAATTCAAGAATATGTTTGCGATGCCCGATCGCGCGTTCAGCGTCGGCCCCGCGGTCAGTTTGCCGATTTTCGAGGGCGGCAGGCTCAAAGGCATGTTGCACCTGCGTGAGGCACAGCAACGCGAGGCGGCCATCGATTTCAGGAAAACGGTGCTCACCGCGTGGCAGGAAGTGGACGACGCCATGACCGCCTATGCAAGCCTTCAGGAGCAGCGCACCGCGCTTGCCATTGCCGAGCGTGAGGATCATCGTGCCTTGCTGGCTGCGCGCGAACAATACGTGCAAGGCGCGGCGGATTATCTCGATGTCAACACCGCGCTTGCCGCCGAACTGGAAAGCCGCCGCGCGATGACCGACAACCAGATGGCCGTGGAAAACGCTTTGGTGCAGCTTTATCTCGCGCTGGGCGGCGGCTGGCAACTGGCGGATGCCGTGGCCACCACACCGTGATCGGAACGTTCAGGCCAGCGCTTTTTCCAGAAAGACATCGTGCTGCCTTGCACCGTACGCGGTGTAGGAGATGGACGGCTCGAAACCCGCGCGCCAGAAGAACGCTTTCGCGGCACGGCTCGCCAGTGACGTTTCGACCAGCAACGTATGGTAGCCCGCAGCCGACGCACCGAGTTCGAGCTGAGTCAAAATCGCGCGGCCCACACCTGCGTTGAGCGGTCGGCTATAGATTCGCTTGAGTTCCGCGATACCGAAGTCGAAACGTCGAAACGCGCCGCAACCCACTGCATCGCCGTGCATGTCGCGTGCGACGACAAAGGCGCTGCGCGCGGAACAGACTTCCTCCAAGAAAAAGCGCGATTGGCCACTGCAGCCCGCATGCAGCGAAACCATCGCGCTCAGTTCATCGAGAAGAATACGCGCGTCTTCGGACCAGGGGTCTTCGCGTTGAACGACAATCAGGGCTGTCCGGGTCACGATGGGTGCTCCATTCGCTGTGTGCCGGCGATATGACGAGCAATTTCAAAGCCTGATCGGTATCGGTTTGATCCACGCGCCGCACGATCGATCGTTGTCCCAAGCGATTAAGGCTGCATCGCACGCACGTGCACCGGAATGGCCTTGGCCGCCGGAACCTTGCTGCGCTTGGCATGATGCGCCAGCGGAATCAATGGATTGCATTCCGGGTAATAGCCCATCGCGCAGCCGGCGGGAATATCGAACGCATGTGCGCGCAGTCCGTCTATGCTGCGCGAAACGCCATCGTTCGATACGGTGGTGACGGTCAACGCCTGATCCTCCGCGATATTCAATCGCGTCATGTCATCGCGATTCATCAGGATGACTTCACGTGTGTTGTACACGCCACGAAAGCGATCGTCGAGACCATACACGGTGGTATTGAACTGATCGTCGCCGCGCGTGGTCATCAGGCGCAAGGTCCGCTTGCCATCGAAGGACATATCCGGATCTTCGCCCATGCCTTCCGGCGTGATGAAATTTGCCCGGCCGTTCTTGGTCTTCCACTCGCGCTTGGCCGCCGGTATCGGCCGATGAAAACCGCCCGGCTGCGACATGCGCGCATTGAAGTCCTTGAACTGATCCGGATAGGTCTTCTCGATGGCATCGCGCACGAGCGAATAATCGGCGGTCCATGCATCCCAATCGACTTTCCCGCGACCCTGCAAGGTTTCCTTCGCAAGACCCGCCACGATGGCAGGCTCCGACAACAGCAGGTCGCTTGCCGGTTGCGCGAATCCTTTGGACGCGTGAATGCATGCCGTGCTGTCCTCCACCGTGACGCTCTGCGGACCGCTTGCCTGCCGGTCCACTTCGATTCGCCCGATGCATGGCAACAGATAAGCCGCTCGCCCATGCAGCAAATGACTGCGGTTCAGATGAGTGGCGATCTGCACGGTAAGCGGCAGCGTCTTCCATGCAGGTTCCAGCACATGATGGTCGGGCGTTGCGCGCGCGAAATTGCCGCCGAGACTGATGAACGCATCGAGCCCGCCATCGCGCAAGGCGGCGCAGGCATCGACCGTGGACATGCCTTCTTCGCGCGGCGGCTCGAACGCATAGAGTTCGGCCAGCTTGTCGAGCGGCACGAGCGCCGGCTTCTCCGTGATGCCGACCGTGCGCTGCCCTTGCACGTTCGAATGACCGCGAATCGGACAGATGCCCGCGCCCGGCTTGCCGATATTCCCGCCGAGCAGCATCAGGTTCGTGAGCATCTGCACGGCGAGCACGCCTTCACGATGTTGCGTGATGCCCATGCCGAACAGAATCATCACGGCCTTGGCGCGTGCGTATTCCGTGGCGGCGGCCTCGAGCGCACTGCGCGTGAGGCCCGACTGCCCTTCTATGTCGCGCCATTCGGCGGCGCGCATGGCATCGGCGAAAGTCTCGAAGCCATGAGTGTGTTCGGCGATGAACGCGGCATCCAGCACACGCGGTTCGTCGTTGCGTTGCGCGCGGTCATCGGCGTCGATCAATGCCTTGCAGACGCCCGTGACCGCCGCGATATCGCCGCCGATCTTCACTTGCAGATACTGCGTGCTGATGGCCGTTTGCTTGCTCGACAGCATTTCCACCGGCGATTGCGGATTCGCGAAACTCACGAGCCCCCGTTCCTTGACCGGATTGAACGTGATGATGCGCGCGCCGCGCTTTCTCGCTTCCTGCAAGGGATGCAGCATGCGCGGCGCATTCGTGCCCGTGTTGTGGCCGAAGAAAAAGAAGCAGTCCGTATGTTCGAAATCGTCCAGCGTGACCGTGCCCACCGGCGCACCGATGGTCTCGGGCAGCGCCACGGACGTGCTTTCGTGGCACATGTTCGAACTGTCGGGAAGATTGTTCGTCCCATAGAGTCGCGCGAATAACTGAAACATGTACGATGTTTCCAGCGACGCACGCCCGGACGTATAGAAAACCGTGCGCTTCGGTTTGAAGTCGCGCAGCATCGCGCCGATTTCCTCGAACGCCTGTTTCCACGGCACGGGCACATAGCGGTCGGAGTGCGGATCGTAGCGCATCGGCTCGGTCAGCCGGCCTTGCGCTTCGAGTTCCATGTCGGTCCATGCTTCGAGCGCGGCCAGCGTGTGATGTGCGAAGAAGTCCTGATCGATTCGCTTCTTCGTCAATTCCCACGCGGTGGCCTTGGCGCCGTTCTCGCAGAATTCGAACAGATGCGGGTCTGCGGGCTTGGCCCACGAACAACTCACGCACGCAAAGCCATCCGGCTTGTTCTGATGCAAGAGAATGCGCGCTCCATTGAGCGCGACGTGCTCTTTCACGAGCGCGGACGCGACTGCCTTCACCGATCCCCATCCGCCCGCCGGATGATCGTATTTTCTGATGTTCGGCAGCTTGCTCATGCTTGCTATTCCCTCAATGGTCGTGGATGTCGCGACGTTTCATCGGCGCATTATTTATGCATCGGACAACCGTTGAACTGGCCTCGAAACGCCGACGACATTTCATAAGCCGGCTTGCGCGAACGCATGACCCCGCCTAGCGGACGATGAACCGCCAGCCCGTGCCACGGACTGAACGCCATGCCGTCATCGATGGCGGCCGCGCGGGCATCGTCCCATGCGGGTTGCGGCGCCACCTTGATGCGCGCCACAGTGACATATGGGCTCTGGTCTTCCGGCCATTGCACGGACGCATCTTCAATAGGCATCGTTTCGATGTCGGTCGCAAGTTGAACGCGCACTTCCCATTCGCCGGTATGCGTGGCGAAGAATTCGTTCACGGCATCGCGCAGCGCATCGGGATGACCATTGACATCGAGCGGGGCATCGGTCAAGGCAGTCAGGTCGGGCGAAACCGGCGCGACGCTGAGCTTGCCGAAGTACGGTCCGTAGAGAATCGGCACGCACGTATAGAACGTTTCGCCGAGAATATGCGTTTCCGGATGGCCGCCGAGATTCTTCAGCGTCCCGCTCTCGCCGCCCACCGCCTCCACGACTTTCTCCGCGCCACGCAATACGGCGGACAGGATCTTTTTGCCAGCCGGTGCGCGGTCGGTCGTCTTGGCCAGCAGCTTCAGATTCGAGAGAAAGGCCTTGGGCGTGGCCGCCGTGAACGCCGGTGCGTTGACCATCACGAGATCTTGCGTGTTACCGCCTTCGCTGCCCGGCAGGCGCACGCCTTCGACATCCTCGATCTTGATGGCGAGGCCGCGCGGCGTCGAAACACTGTCATCGAGAATATCGCCGGGGTTCGTCGAGTACCGCATGACAACCTTGTGCGCGCCGGGTTGCGCGAAGATACCTTGAGCCAGCTCCACGGGCAGATTGTCGAGCACGGTAAGCTCGCCGTGGAGCAGTCCATGACTCTTGGCATGCACGCTGCGCACCGCATGCTCATAGTCGCTCGACGTCGTTTCGAGAATGCTGTGCATGGTTTCGACGAGTTCGCGCGTGGTCTCGGCTTCGTCTTCGGGAATCTGCTCGTAAGTCGGGTCGAACGGCAGCGGATGAATCGTCGATGTGTTGTTCATGTGGGGCTCCTGGGGAATGGTGTCGGGGTTTTGAGAGTTACCGCAATGGGTATGCCCAGGGTGGTATGACCAAACGAAAATCTGTTGTCGTGAATGACGCTGAAGATGGCATTTATGACCGTGGCCTTCGTGCCGGACCCTGCTTAGAATCAGCGCATCGAATCGAATCCGACATTCGGACGGGGCAATCAAATGGAACACGCCGAGGCGAATCAACTGGACAATCCGACATGGTTTTCACTCGTCACGCGTCAAAGGCATCTGGCGCGAGGCAACGACCTGGCTGTTCGCTACGATCCGGAAGTGGCGCCATTCGCGGCGGTGAAACGCATGACGCCGGAGGCTTTGAAATGCCTCGGAGAACTGATGAATCCGGGTGAATCGGTCTTGCTGCAGACTTCAGACAATGTTCCTTCAGCCGATGGCCTGCGTTCAGAATGGCTGTTCTCGGCCTTGCAGATGACAGACCGCGCGCGCCTGCCGCCTCAGGAAACGAGCGACGTGCATCGGCTTGACGCAAGCCACGTCGGCGAAATGCTCGAACTCGCCGGAAAAACCAACCCGGGACCGTTTGCGGGCCGCGCCATCGAAACGGGCAACTACATCGGACTACGCGAGCACGGGCGGCTCATCGCCATGGCGGGCGAGCGCATGAACCTCGATGGCTTTGTCGAGATCAGCGCCGTTTGCGTGGACGGCGATCATCGCGGCAAAGGTCTTGCCGGCCGGCTGATGAACATCCTGCGTCACGAAATCGCAGAGCGCGGCGATACGCCGTTTCTTCATGTGCGAGAGGACAATGCATCGGCGATCGCGCTTTATCGAAGATTGGGTTTTGAAGCACGCAAAGTATTTCCGCTATATCGCGTGACCCGAAGCGCGTAACGGTTGGTTATCAAGCGCAATCTTCAGACGGAAAGCATTCGTAAAGTACGTGCGTTAGGATAACGGTTTGCCTTTCGCTCCGGCTGAAAAGGACGCCCGTGTCATCTTTCAATTCGAGTGCACCGCCAACGGCCTGGAGTCGCACTGAGAAACCGGCGGACGAACGCGTGCCCGTGCTGTTTCATATCGTCGATTTCGGCGATGGCGGGATTGAATCGTCACTCGTGCAATGGCTGCGCGTATTCGACCGCGCGCGTTTTCGCGTCACGCTGTCGGTCATGTTCAATTCGCCCGCGTTCGAAAACCGTTTTCGCGCGCTCATCCCATCCGACGTCGAGATTGAAATCCTCGCCGACAAAGACTGGCTCAACGTATTCCAGACGCGCCGCTACGCGAAGCGTCTGTCGAAGCTCGGCCGCGTGGGACGCGATGTGTTCAACACGCTGGCCGTGCGTCCGTACATCAAGCGGCGGGTCGCGGCGCTTGCGCGACGTCACGCGCTGATCGTGGATTACGACATGTCGCTGCGGCGGATCGCGGGGAATTTCGGCGTGGCGTGGCTCGGCGTGAATCATTTCAGCTTCGATGCGCGCCTGGGCGGCCGTCCGGCCAAACAGCGCCGGCTCGCCGCGCAATACGCGCACTACGACGGCATCGCCGCGCTCAACGAGCACATGGCCGATGAAGCCCGCGCCATGTTCGGCAGCGTGCTGCAACACGTTTTCGTGCTGCCGAATCCGATCGACATCGCGCGCATTTGCGACAACGCACGGGCCGAACACGATTCGCCCTGCGACGCGCCCTATATCGTGTCGGTCGCGCGTCTCGATGAAATTCAGAAGGACCATCGCACGCTGTTGCGCGCCTATGCGCAACTGGTCGCGACAACGGACATTCGCGAGCATCTCGTGATCGTCGGGGATGGCGCGTTTCGCGGCGAGCTCGAAGCGTTGGTGCGTGAACTCGGCATCGTGTCGCGCGTGCATTTCTCGGGGTATCGCGACAACCCGCAAGCACTGGTCGCGCCCGCGCGCGTGCAGGTGCTCAGTTCGCGCTACGAAGGCATGCCGATGGTGCTGCTCGAAGCGCTCGCGCTCGGCAAGCCGGTGATCGCGAGCGATTGCCCGACCGGCCCGCGCGAGATCCTCGACGACGGGCGCTCCGGCATTCTCGTGCCGGTGGGTTCCGTCGATGCGTTGGCCGACGCGTTGCGGCGCGTGCTTACCAGCGAGGAACTGCGCGTCTCCATGTCCACACGCGCCCTGCGGCGCGCCGAGGAATATGGAATCGCGGCCAGCAACCGGCGCTTCGCGGGGTGCGCTGAGCAATTGCTTTCGGCATCGCGCCGCCGGTGGGCCAGCAGTCTTAGCTAACGATCGGTTCCGCGCTGTCGCCCGGCATCACGAGTTCGGGAATCTGACTGAAGCGGTACGATTTCCCGTTTTCGTCGAGATCGAACACCCAGATCATGTCGAAGCGCTTGCCTGGCCATTTCTGCGGCGCGGACGTGTTGCCGAGAATCGCGTTCGCAATGAGCGGAATGTGATGATGTTCCCAGCCGATCAGCACGACGCCTCCGCATGCCGTCGCGGCGCGCACCAGTTGCGTTTCCTGCCCCACGTCGAAGGTCGTGTTCACTTCGAGCGCCAACTTCTGCGCCACGATGCTCACGGTTTCCAGCGGACGCATGCTCGTCTCGCCCGACGCGTTGGAAGCCGCGAAAACGGTCTGCGGTGTCGCGATTTCAGGAACCTGCAACGGTCCGCGACTCGGCGCGAACAAAACGGCTAACGCACCCGCGCGCGCCCAGCCGGTCACGCGCAGCGATTCGGCGTTCTGTTCACCGTCGACATTCACGCCATAAGGCGGCAACGCGCCCTTGGGCTTCTCGCCGTGCCGGATCACCATGATCTTCTGTGCCTTCGCCATATCGCCTCCGAAATGTTCAACCGGCGTGAAGCTGATTCAGAATCTGCGTCCAGTCGGGCGGTTTCATCGTGTCGAACCAACTGTCGTGATCGGCCGTGGGCAACAGCATGAGTTGCGCATGATCGTGTTCGCGCGCGAAGCGGCGCGCGTGCGCGACCGGAATCAGCGTGTCCTGCTCCGCGCCGACAATGATGAGCGGCCCGCGATACCGCGCGACCGCCGCGACCGAGTCGAACTCGTCGTGCAGCATCCAGCGTACCGGGAACACGGGGTATTGTTCGGCGGCCACGCTTGCCAGCGAATCCCACGGGGTGATGAGCACCACGCCGTCGATCGCCGCTTCATTGCCTTTCACGACCTGCGCCGCCATGCCCGCGCCGAGCGACTCGCCCACCAGATAGAGCGGCCCCGGCCATTGCGCGCGCGCCGCTGAAAAAGCCTCGCGCGATGCCTGCATGGCCGCCTTCATCGTGCGTTCGCCGGGCCGGTTGCCATGCCCCGGATATTCGACGATCATCACGCGATAGCCCGTTCGCAGAAAGATATCGGCGAGCGGCAGCTTGGTCTCGGCCGACTCCTCATTGCCGTGATAGACCATGAACGTGCCGCGCGGCGCCTGTCCCGAAGGCGTGGCTACATAGCCGAAATAATCATCGCGCACGGTCCACAACGCGATGTCATCGCCGGGATGGATGGTCGCCCGCAGATCGGCGGCATCCGGCGTGGAGGGCAGAAGCAATCTGTCCTGCATGAGATAGAGCGCGAGCGCCGCGACGAGGTAGGCGGCGACAGCAAAACGTAGAAAATATGAAAGCATCCGCATGTAAAATTCGCGCGATCGGTTGGACGGGCCACCGCGCCAGTATAAGGACACTCGCCGTGGCGAATCCGCTTGCTGCCCGCACCTTCAAGCCACCTTGCACTTGCCTGCCAAATCAATTCTTAAAGCTTGACGTTTCGATGCCGTTAGAAGACGAAAGTCATACGGCGTATCAAATAAATGGAAGTCAAAAACTCTCGACGCTGGGCACCGCGCGGCCGTAGAAGATGGCTCATCGCAGGAGCGGCGCTTTTTGCCGCTGCCGCCATCCGGACGATGCTTCACCCGCTGCTCGGCCCCATCATGCCGGGAACCGCTTTTCTGATCGCAGCCGTGCTCGTGGAGTATTACTGCGGTCTCGCGCCTGCCGTCTGCGTCGTGCTCGCGGGGCTGTGTCTGGCGGATTTCCTTTTCGTGCCGCCGTATGGACGGATCGAGTACATCGACGCGTCGGACGTCAGGCTGCTGGTGTCGTATCCGCTCATCACGATTGTCGTGCTCACGCTGGTCGAGCGCTTGCGGCGCGCGCAGTATCGCGCCGAGCTGCTGGCGGCGGTGGCGCAATCGCGCTACGAAATGCTGCTTCGGCACGATAACGAACGGCTGCTGGCGCAACGCGCCACGGGCGAGATGCACCGCATGCTGCATCACATCGCGCAGTACAACCGCTCGCTCATTCTCATCAAGGCGATCGATCCGGCGAACAGCGCGTCGCCCGGCAGTCTCGTTGCCGCAGCGGCCACCGCGACGCCGGGCCGCGCCATCGACGACGACTTGCAGGCGGGCGTGGCCTATGGCGCGAAGCATTCGCAGGTGCACCAGGAAGACCTCGCGCGCGTGAGCGACCGGCTGCTGCCGGGGCATCACCGCATGCGGTTCCTGGCGGGCGCCGAGGACTGGCGTCCGGTCGAATGTGTGTGCGAACGATTCACCACGACTTCCGGCGAATTCCTGATTTTGCGGGCAGAAGACTGACCATGAACACGCCTCGTTTTTCTGCCACAGCGAGCAACGACCACGCTGTCCTGCTGTTGCACGGCTTGTCGAGTTCGCCGCTGGAACTGCGCTTTCTCGCCCGCTTTCTGGCTGAGGAAGGCTTCGCCACGCACACGCCCGAACTGCAAGGCTACAGCGCCGGCGCCGGTCATGAGCCAATGGAAAAGTGGATCGATGCCGCTCTCGCGCAGTTCGACGAGCTTGCCACGCGATATCGGCATGTTTCGGTGTGCGGACTTTCGATGGGCGCGACACTCGCCGCCGCCGTCGCTCAACGGCGCCCCGCCGCGCGCTCGCTGCTGCTGCTCTCCGTCACGCTCAACTACGACGGCTGGGCCATTCCCTGGTATCGCTTTCTGCTCGACTACGTGTACTACACGCCCATGCGTTCGCGCTACCGCTATCGCGAACACGAACCGTATGGCCTGCGCAACGAGGCCTTGCGCTCGAAGATCGCGCGCGCGTTGCAGAAGAACGAGATCAGCGAAGTCGGACCCGCGTCCATCTCGATGCCCGCGCTGCACGAAGCCAGCCGGCTCGCCGATTCGGTGCGCAAGTCGCTCAAGTCCATCGTCGCGGATTGCCTTATCATTCACGCCATCGACGATGAAACGTCCAGCCCGCATAACGCGCGACTCGTGGCGGCGAATGTCGGAGCATCGTTTCTGCGGACCATCTGGCTCGACGATTCCTACCACATGATTACTTCGGATAACGAACGCGAAGTCGTGGCGCGCGAATGTGCGCTCTTTCTGCGCGAAAGCGCGGCGGCGAGCGTTTCGAGCGACACGCCCACGCCCGTGGTATCGCGCGCTTTGGCACGCCGTCTGAGGCAACTGGCGACCGTCGCGGGGAAAGCATGAAGCGCGTTGTCGCGGGACTTGCGTGCGGTCTATTGTGCATGACGACCGTCGCCCATGCAGCGGATAGCGACTGGAAAATCTCCATCGGACCCGGCGTGTATTTCTTCCCCGAGTTTCCCGGTTCTTCCAAGCTTCAGGCGTTGCCCTTTCCCGTGCAGGACATCTCGTGGAAAGACACCGTGTTTTCGCAAGGCCCGGACGTGCTCGGCGTCAACGCGTTGCATGGTGAGAACTATCACGTCGGCATGTCCGTGAGTTTCGATTTTCAGTCGCGATCGTCCTCCGATGATTCGCGCCTCATCGGTCTGCCCAATGTGCACTACGGGCCTAAACTACGGCTCTTTGCAGACTACACGTGGTGGGCGTTCACCGGCGCGACGGCGATTTATCAGGACATCGGAGGAACGGGTCAGGGTCTCACGGCCATGGCCGACTTTCTCGTTTCCGCGCCGCTCGGCAAACTGCTTGTTTCGATGGGCCCCGGCGTGACATGGGCGAACGCCACCTACACGAACACCTTCTTCGGCATCTCGTCGCAAGAGAGCGCCGCATCGGGACTCGCTCGCTACAACACCGGTTCCGGTCTGAGAGATGTCCACTTCAATGTCGATGCGACCTATGAGTTCGACAAACACTGGTCCGCGAACGTCGCGGCCGTGGTCGGACGTCTCGAACGCTACGCCGCAGGCAGCCCTGTCACCGAACGCCGGCTCGATCTGAACGGCGTGGCGTCCGTAGCCTATCGCTTCTGAACGAAAGCCAACGGTTCACTTTGCTTTTTGTTCGGCCTACACTGAATTGGTCGTCCCCTTCCACCTGACCTCGTCGGTCTTCAAAGCAGATGCGTTTGACGTGCTCCGCGAGCCGTGCAAGCCAGGGTCGGTTCGTGCCTAACACCAATTTCAACGGGACTGAACCATCATGGCAGACACGAGCTACATGGCACGGAAATCCGTCGCCGATATCGTAGGAAGCGCCGATGCGGGAGAAGGCCATTCGCTGTCCAAAACGCTGGGCGCCACCAGCATCACGGCGATGGGGATTGGCGCGATCATCGGTGCGGGCATTTTTGTTCTGACGGGAACGGCCGCTGCGCAATTCGCGGGCCCGAGCATCACGCTGTCCTTCGTGCTGGGCGGGATTGCGTGCGCGTTCGTTGGCCTCTGTTACTCGGAACTCGCGGCGATGCTGCCCGTTTGCGGCAGTAGTTACACCTACACGTATGCCACACTCGGCGAGATCTTCGCGTGGATCATCGGCTGGGATTTGATTCTCGAATACGCGATGGGCGCGGCAACCGTAGCTGTCGGATGGTCGGGCTATATCGTGAGTCTGCTGCATAACGTGGGCATCACGGTGCCGCCGACGCTTGCGGCCGCGCCCGGCACCGTCATCAAGCTCGCGGATGGCACGACTGCGACCGGCATCGTCAATCTGCCTGCGGTGCTCATCATCGCGATCCTCACGACCATGCTCGTTCTGGGTACGAAGGAATCGGCGCGGCTCAACAACATCATGGTGGCGGTGAAGCTCGTGGTCGTGGTGGCGTTCATTGCGCTGGGCATCTTCTATATCAAGCCTGCGAACTGGCATCCGTTCATTCCGGCGAACACGGGCGAATTCGGCAACTTCGGCATGAGCGGGATTTTGCGCGGCTCGGCGGTGGTGTTCTTCGCGTTCATCGGTTTCGATGCGGTGTCGACCGCCGCGCAGGAAGCGAAGAAGCCGCAGCGCGACATGCCGATCGGCATTCTCGGCTCGCTCGTCATCTGCACGGTGCTGTACATCCTCGTGGCCGCCGTGCTGACGGGACTCGTGCCTTATGGCGAACTCAACGTGCCCGATCCCATCGCCAAGGGTGTGGATGCCATCGGCATGAACTGGTTCTCCATCCTCATCAAGATCGGCGCGCTCACGGGTTTGACCACGGTGATTCTCGTGTTGCTCTACGGACAAAGCCGCATCTTCTTCACGATGTCCACCGATGGTTTGTTGCCGAAGATGTTCGCGCGCGTGCATCCGCGCTTGCAGACGCCGCATTTGAGCCAGATCCTGATCGGTTCGATCGTGGCGATTGTGGCGGCGCTCACGCCCATCAGCGTGCTCGGTGAGATGGTGAGTATCGGCACTTTGTTTGCGTTCATCCTCGTGTGTGGCGCGGTCATTTACCTTCGCCGCAGCGATTCGGACGCCAGTCGTCCGTTCCGCGTGCCGGGCGTGCCAATCGTGCCGATTCTGGGCATTCTGTTCTGCCTCTTGCTGATGTCGGGTTTGCCGCTGGTGACGTGGGTGCGGCTGGTGGTTTGGCTCATCATCGGTATGGTGATTTATGTTTCGTATGGCCGGAATCATTCGAAATTGCGGTTTCCTGCGGGGCGTTGAATCGCTGCTAATTCTGCTCACATGCACGTGAAATATCCTCGTTTTACGATGTGTTTCGGGCTGGCTAGACTGATGACTAGTCGGCCTGTCGAGGAGTTTTATCGTGGATGCGAGCTTGTTCGAAATGCCTGCGGTATTGGTGATTCTTAGTGTTGTGTGTGTTGTGATTGTCAGGGCGTTTACTGCGGCGCGAACCGATGATTTGTAAGCAGCAGCGCTCGTGCTGATAGACGGTGTTTGTTTTTTTTCTGTCTGTCGTGCATGGGGCTGCTGTTGGTTGTGTCTTTATTGCAGTAGCCGCCTCCCCGGCGGGGGGGTAACTTTCTTTGCTGCTGCAAAGAAAGTCACCAAAGAAAGCAGCTTTTTAAACCATGCACGATGGCTGGGGAGGGTTGGTCTGGATTAACCGATACAGTGGCCGCAATAGGGCTTGCCACGCATAACAGACCGCTTAGGCAACCTGGCGATTACGCGCTCGAATCCTTCAGTCTTCGTGGACCGCATTCATTCATTCGGCCATGCGCTGCGCGCGCCGAGAGCTTTAGAACGGAATCCCGCAGCGTATTAGCGCCCAGCCACATCACACCGCATCGCACCTCTCCCATTGGGCCCTACCTTGGTAAGCGCTTTTGGGCAAAGCGCACACACCCACGCAAGTCAGCCTTTAGTCGGAGCACTAATCAAGGTAGGACCGAATAGCAATCTTGCGGAGAAGCGTGATGTGGCTGGGCGCTGATACGCTGCGGGATTCCGTTCTTACGTTCTCGGCGCGCGTAGCGCATGGCCGAAGGAATGAATGCGGTCCACTAAGTCAATAGAAATAGAGCGCGTGATCGCTAGGTTGCCTAAGCGGCAAGTTATGCGTGGAACGTCCTATTGCGGCCACCGTATCGTTAATCCAGACCAACCCTCTCCCGCCAGCGTGCATGGGGTAAAAAGCTGCTTTCTTTGGTGACTTTCTTTGCAGCAGCAAAGAAAGTTACCCCCCCGCCGGGGAGGCGGCTACTGCAATAAAACCCCAACAGACAGCAGCCCCTTGCACGACAGAACAAAAAAACCAAACGCAGCCCCAAAAACCGATAACCGCGGACCCGCGTCCCCCACATACGACATTCCCCTGAAACATAAAGCAACTATCTTTCCGCCCGCGTAACCCATCTCTCGGCGCACGCCGGGCGCACCTCGCGTCTGCCACCCCACAACGGAGAAAACCCATGCAGACGCCGGCCATTAAGCTGCTCGCCGCCATCGGCGGAACCGCACTCGCGCTCGCCCTGAGCGCCTGCCACGGCGATTCGGACTCGCCCACGCCGACTCCCACCGCCAAAGCTGCATGCGGCGGCGCAACGGTCGCCAGCACCGACATGCACTGCCCGCCCGGCTTCGTCCAACCAAAGTCCTGAATAGACAGGGGCAGTCCTGCGACGCCGCGCTCGCGGCCTCCGAGCATCCACATTCCGATCAAGACATGGCCACTCAATCACGCCGTAACTTCCTCAAGCTCTCCGCCGGTCTCGCCGGTGCGACCGCCGCAACAGCGCTCGTCCCCGATTCGATCCGCCGCGCGCTCGCCATCGAACCGAGCACGGTCACCGGCACCATTCAGGATGTGCAGCATATCGTCGTGTTCATGCAGGAAAACCGCTCGTTCGATCACTACCTCGGGCATCTGAACGGCGTGCGCGGCTATAACGACCGCTTCCCCGTCACGTTGCCGAACGGTCAGCCGGTGTGGTTTCAGCCGCGTCAGGAAGACGCAACGAAAGTCATCGCGCCGTTTCGTTATGACACGACGAACGCCAGCGTGAATGCGCAGTGCATCGGCGGATTGCCGCATACGTGGATGACCACGCACGGCGCCATCGACGGCGGCCGCGCGGACAAATGGGCCGCGCAAAAAACGAACATGACGATGGGTTATCACACGCGCGCGGACATCCCGTTTCACTACGCGCTGGCCGATGCCTTCACCGTCTGCGATCACTACTTCTGCTCGATTCCCGGCAACACGCACCCGAACCGCATGTATCTGATGACCGGCATGGTCGATCCGCTCGGCACGGGCGGCGGGCCGCTGCTCGACAACATCGATTACATCGACAATCAGTTCGATACCACGAAGCTCAATCCCTTCTCGTGGACGACGTATCCCGAACGTCTGGAAACCGCGGGCGTCTCGTGGCAGGTCTATCAGCAAGGCACGGACTTCGATAACTACACAGGCAATTACGGCACCAACATGCTCGCGTGTTTTCAGAACTTCGTGAATGCGCCCGCAGGTTCGTCGCTGGCTTCGCGCGGCATGAGCACGCGCAATCTCACGCAGCTCAAGGCCGATGTGCAGGCGGGCAATCTGCCGCAAGTGTCGTGGCTGCTGCCGCCCGCCGCGTATTCGGAGCATCCGAAATTCACGCCGCTTTATGGCGCGAACTACATCGCGACGATTCTGGATGCGCTCACATCCAATCCCGATGTCTGGAGCAAGACGGTTCTGTTCATCATGTACGACGAGAACGATGGCTTCTTCGATCACATGGTGCCGCCGCAAGCGCCGACGCTGCCGAACACGGGCGCGAGCACGGTGGATATCTCGCTGGAACGTCACACGCTGGTCACGGCCGCGCAGCAAGGCACGTACACCGCCGACAATCTGCCGTATGGTCTCGGGCCGCGCGTGCCGATGTTCGTCGTCTCGCCGTGGTCGCGCGGCGGCTATGTGAATTCGCAGGTGTTCGATCACACGTCGGTGTTGCAGTTCATCGAGAAACGGTTCGGCGTGAACGAGCCGAATATCTCGCCGTGGCGTCGTACCGTGTGCGGCGATCTGACGACTTCGCTCGACTTCAGCAAGTCGGATGCAACCTTCCCGACGCTGCCGAGCACGACGACCTACATCACGCAAGCCGATCAGCAATGCGCCCGGCCGACTTCGCAGACCGCGCCCGCCAGCACGGCGACGCAGACGATCGAGGCGCAGGAAACGGGCACGCGTCCGGCGCGCGCGATTCCGTATGAATTGCACGTGAACGGGCAGTTGCAATCGGGCGGCTATGTGGTGACGTTCGCAAACTCCGGCAAGCAAGGCGCGCATTTTTGGGTTTATACGTCCGACCCGACCGCCACGCCGCGTCACTACACGGTGGAAGCGGGCAAGCAGTTGTCAGACACCTGGGCGCTCGATGCCAACGGCAACTATGCGGTCAACGTGTACGGTCCCAATGGCTTTTTCCGTCGGCTTTCCGGCAACGCGGCGGCGGATGCGGCGGCTCATCCGGAAATCACGACTTGCTATGACGTGGCTAACGGGAACGTGTATGTCGCGGTCGCCAATACGGGGACGGCTGCGTTGACGGTGACCGCAAGCGATAACGCCTATGCGCAGGCACCGCAGACCATTTCGGTGCCTGCGGGCAAGACGGTTGAAGCGCATTGGGATTTGTCGTGCAACGCGCAGTGGTACGACTTGACGTTCGCGATTCAGGCTAACCCGGCATGGGTTCGACGCATCGCCGGGCATGTGGAGACGGGGCTGGCGAGTACAACTGATCCGGCGGCGACTGCGCCGGTTTCCAAGGCGATCTGATCGCTTTTTGACGAGCGCCGCTGCCTGCCATGAGGAGCAGCGGCGATTGTCTGGTTGTGCCAAACATCTTTCGCGGATGATGTTGGTTTATAGCGATCACAAAGCTAATTGATGATGCTCGTCGAAGCGCTTTGACTCAAGCCTAAATAAAATTTTTATTGTTTAATTTCAATAGATTGCAGCAATCCGACAGCCTTCGAAGATCATGCTGGCATACCTCTCGCATTAGAGTGGTAGAGCGCAACAAACCAAACGCTCTCACCCACCCAACCTGCTTAAAGGAGCTTCAAAATGATCACGATCGCCAACATCGCCGCTGAAAAAGACCTCGACCGCGCAGACATGGCTGCCGTCAAGGGCGGTACGTCTTTCTTCTCGAATTCCGCTGTCAATGCCAACGTTCAGGCAGGCGGCGTGTCCTTCGGTTCGGCTCAGTCGAACGTCGCGCCGGTCACGCAGATCGATGCTTCGTCGCATACCAATGTCGATGCCACGACCGTCAACAAGTCGCTCACGTCCATCGGCAGCCTGATGGCTGGCGTGAAGCTCTAATCCACTTATTGAAGCGCTAAGGAGACCATCATGCTGACGATCAAGAACCTGTCCGCCGAGAAAGACCTCGACCGTGCCGAAATGGATGCTGTAAAGGGCGGCACGTCGCTGTTCTCGAACTCTGCCTTCAATGGCAACCTGCAAAGCGGCGTGTCGTTCGCCAGTCCGCAGGTCAACGTCGCGCCGGTGACGCAGATCGACGCTTCGCAACACACCAGCGTGGACGTGAAGAACGTCACGAAGTCGGTGGATTCGGTCGGCAGCCTGTTGGGTGGACTGAAGCTGTAAAGCAAAAAGGGGAAGGCTGCGCGCCTTCCCCTTTTTTTACTCCATCTTTTCGATTTCCCGCGCTACGTCCTGCAATTTCTTGAAGGCCACGTAACGGCGATCGTGCAACGAAGCGATATCGCCCGTCGCCGGAGCATAGCGTCTGTCCACTTGCGCCATCGCGCTCATGGCCGTTCTCACATCGCCGAACAGGCCGCCTGCGACTGCGCCGAGCATCGCGGAGCCGAGCAGCACGGGCTCATCGGCTTGAATGGCCAGCACGCTTTTTCCCGTTGCATCCGCGAGTAATTGACGCACGAGATCGAGCCGCCCTGCGCCGCCACTTATCATGATTTGCTCGATGGGCGCGCCTGCCACGCTTTGCGCATCGATGATCTGACGCAACCCGTAGCCGATGCTGCACACGCCCGCCACATACAACGCGACGAGACTGTCCGCATCCGTTTCCATGCCGAGGCCCGCGATGACCGCGCGCGCATGCGGATCGGCGAACGGCGCGCGATTGCCGAGGAACTCGGGCACGACATGCAGCCCGTGCGCGAGCTTCACCACATCCGACAACCCGCGCGATTCGCGGCTTGCGAGGTCCGCGAGCATGCCCGGCAGCGATTGACCTGCTTCATGCGCACGTCGCGTTACTTCAGGCGCTGCAGGATGCATGGCGAGCAAGCGTTCGATGGCCGCGCCCGCGACCGACTGCCCGCCTTCGTTGAGCCACGCTTCGGGCACCATCGCGGAGAAATACGGACCCCACACGCCCGGCACGAAGACCGGTTCGCGCGTGGTCGTCATCGTGCAGGACGAGGTGCCGAACACATAGGCGAGGCTCGCTTCGGGATGGCCTTGCGCGCCGACCGTGCCGATGCCGCCCGCGTGTGCATCGATAATCCCCGCTGCCACTGGCGTTCCCGGCAGCAGCCCAAGTTCCGCCGCAGCGCGTTCGGTCAGCCCGCGTCCGAGCGGCGTCCCCGGCTCGACGATACGTTGTCCGATGCGCGCGAAGGCTTTATCGGCGAGCACACCCAGGCCCATCGTTCGAAAATAGCCTTCATCCCAACGATGCTCGTGCGCAAGATAAGTCCATTTGCAAGTGACCGTGCAAGTGGACCGCGCGAGATCGTCCGTCGCGCGCCACGTGAGGAAATCGGCGAGATCGAAGAACTGCCACGCATCGGCGAAAACGTGCGGGCGGTTTTCGAGCAGCCATAAGAGCTTCGGCGTTTCCATCTCCGGCGAAATACGCCCGCCGACAAACTTCAGCACTTCATGCCCAGTCGCGTTGATGCGTTCGGCCTGCCCAAGCGCCCGATGATCCATCCACACGATGATGTCGCGTTCCGCCTCTTCCGACGGCCCCACGGGCAACGGCTTGCCGCCCTCGCCCAACACGACGAGCGAACACGTGGCATCGAAACCAATCCCCGCGATGGACTCCGGCGCGACATCGGCCTGCGCCAACGCATCCTTCACCGCATGACACACGGCTTGCCATATCTCCGTGCTCGATTGCTCGACAATCGCCCCGCTCTCGCGATAAAGCGTGATGTCGTGCTTCGCGGTGGCGATGGTCGCGCCCGTCGCATCGAAAATACCGGCGCGGGCGCTGCCGGTGCCGACATCGATGCCGATCACATGTTTTGCATTCATGGTTCTTTCAATGATGTGCGATTCACAGATCGACGCTGTTCGGCAGAATCACCAGATCGCGGATGGTCACGTTGCGCGGCCGCGTCAGCATGAACAACACCGACTCGGCCACTTCGCGCGGCTGCATCAGACTGCCGTTTGCGAGCGCTTCTTCCATTTTCGCTTTCGGCCAGTCATCGAGCAAGGCGGTGACGACCGGACCGGGCAGCACTGCGCCGACGCGCACGCCATGCTTCGCCACTTGCCGCCGCGTGGTGTGCACGAACGCCTGCACAGCGAACTTCGATGCCGTGTAGATCGGCTCCCAGACGACCGGCACCATGCCCGCAATCGAACTCGTGAACAGAATATCCCCGGACTTCTGCGCGACCATATGCGGCAACACGGCATGCACGGAACGGAACGCCGCGTTGATGTTGAGGTTCAGCATGCGGTCCCATTCATCGGGATTGCCTTCCACGATTTCACCGCCGACATACGCGCCCGCGTTCGCATGAAAAATATCCAGCCCGCCCGCGAGATCGATAATTTTCGGCAACATCGATGAAACTTCGGATGGCTGAAGAAGATCGACGGACAACGCAAACGCATTCTCACCGAGTTCCGCGCAGCACGCATCCAAACGCTCTTTCGCACGATCCACAAGCACCACTTTCGCGCCCGCTTCGATCAACACGCGCGCACACTCCAGACCGATACCCGACGCCGCGCCGGTGATGGCGGCCACTTTTCCCTTCAGCGATTCAGACATGAATGGCTCTCCTGATTGATATTACGCGCGGCCATGCGACACGCGAGACTGACGGGCCAGCGAATCGACGATCACCGCAATCGCCAGCACCGCGCCGGTAATCATGAAGCGCAGCGACGACGACAGATTCAGCAGCGTCAACCCGCTCGCAATCGATTCGATCACGATAATGCCGAGCACCGCCGAATACGCGCTGCCGCGTCCGCCGAAGAGACTCGTTCCGCCGATCACCGCCGCCGCGATGGCGTTGAGGTTCACGTCGCCCGTGCCGGCCTGCTGACTCGCGGAAGCAAGACGCGCCGCCGTCAGAATGCCGCCCAACGCCGCAAAACTTGCGCACAGCACGAAGGCGCTCGTATAGATCGCATTCACCTTGATGCCCGCACGGCGCGCGGCTTCGCGATTGCCGCCGACCGCGTTCATCGAACGGCCCCAGCGTGTGCGCGTCAATGCGTAATCCATGATGACGGCAAGGCCGAGGAACACGCCGAACATGAGCGGCACGCCGCGTCCCGTGTTGAGATACGCCACCACGATTTCCAGAAACACGGTGATCGCACCGGCGCGCATCGCAAGGCTCGTCACGGATGGCGCAGACAACCGCGCGGCACGCCTGCGTTCACGCGTGCGCAGACCGAGCACCAGAATCATCACGCCCGGCAGCAGCGCGATGATGTGCGACACCAGCGCCGGGATAATCATCAGTTGCCCGAAGTTCACGATAGTCGTGGAATACGGCAGGTTGATCGAACCGGTCGCGCCGAGCACGTAAAGCTGCATGCCCAGAATCGCGAGCAAACCCGCCAGCGTCGAGACGAAACTCGGCATGCCGAGCTTGTTGAGCAGAAACGCGTACAGCGCGCCGATCAACCCGCCCACCACGATCGCCGCGATGATGGCGAGCACGATCGGCCAGCCTTCGTTCACCCATAACGTGCCGACCATCGCGGAGGCGAAGCCGCTCATCGAACCAACAGAGAGATCGATCTCCCCGACCAGCAGCACGCAGACGATGCCCAACGAAATCACGCCAATCGTCGAGCAATCGAACAGCAGATTGACGAGGTTGCCCGCCGACAGAAACACCGGATTCAGACTCGTGAACACGGTCCAGATGATGACCAGACCCGCGATCACCGGCAGCGATCCCAGATCGCCCGATTTCACGCGGTCGATGAACGCACTGATGGTTTCGCCCGCGCCGCTTGCGTGTTTGACGCGGACATCGCTGCGGTCGAGCAGCGTGGATGGCGGCGCGCCCTGTTCTTCCGGCGACGCCGCGCCTTGCGGTTGCTTGCTCATGATGATGTCTCCACTACGCGTTTTGCTGGGCCTGACGCCGGCCGGCGCGCCGCGACACGGCGTTCTCGGTCGCGCCGGTAATCGCGGCCACCAGTTCCTGATTCGACGAGTCCGGAAAGAACACGCCGTTATTCCGCCCCAGCCGCAGCACGACGATCCGGTCCGCCACCGCGCGCAC
Source organism: Caballeronia sp. A2-2 (assembly GCF_057612605.2). NCBI lineage: Bacteria > Pseudomonadati > Pseudomonadota > Betaproteobacteria > Burkholderiales > Burkholderiaceae > Caballeronia > Caballeronia sp. A2-2. The sequence continues at coordinate 386,426 of NZ_JBVFIR010000004.1, forward strand.
GTCTTCCATGTTGTGGCTGATCATGATGACCGCGTGCCCGCGATCACGCACACGCTCGATCAGGTTCAACACTTCGGCGGTTTGCGCCACGCCCAAAGCGGCGGTTGGTTCATCGAGCATGATGAGCTTCGGGTCCAGCAACAAGGAACGTGCAATCGCGACCGTCTGACGCTGCCCGCCCGATAGCGAAGCCACCACATCGCGCACGCTCGGAATGCGCGCCGACAACTCATTCAGCAAGGTCCACGCGCGCACTTCCATCTGCACTTCATCCAGACGCATGGGATTCATCTCGCGGCCGAGATAGATATTGGCGACCACATCGAGGTTCTCGCACAGCGCGAGATCCTGAAACACGGTCGCGATGCCGAGATCCAGTGCCGCGCCTGGATTCGCCAGCGTGACCTCGCGGCCATCGAAGGTGATCGTGCCCGCGCTCGGTTGATGCACGCCCGCCAGCACTTTGACGAGCGTGGATTTGCCCGCGCCGTTGTCACCGACGAGCGCGACGACTTCGCCTGCGTGGACATCGAGTTCGATATCGGTCAGCGCCGAGACCGCGCCGAAATGCTTGGATACGCCGCGCAGACTCAGCACGGGCTGGCCGGAACGGCCATTGGGAATGGAATGTTCAGTCATGACGAAAACCCTTTCATGGCGACGGAATCCGGACGGTGCCGGATGCCGTCGCGGGTCGGACATCAGTTCGCGATGCCCAGCTTCTTGCAGCCCTCTGCATAGCGGTCGGTGCACAGTTCCTTCGCGTTCGCGAAGCCCTTGTCCACGACTTCGGCCTTGAGGTTTTGCGCGGTGATGACGGCGGGCTTGAACAATTGCGTCGGAGTCTTGAACAACGTGGTTTCACCCTTCGGCGCCTGGCCGGAGAGGAAGCCCACCGCCGCCTTCGCCGCCGCTGCCGCGACGATCTCGCTCGGCTTCAGGATCGTGTTGTACTGATCGCCCGCGATGATGAGTTGCAAACCGGCGATGGTCGCATCGTTGCCCGTCACCGGCGGCACGGGGTTCACGCCCGCCGCCTTGAAGGCCGCGACGGTGCCGCCCGCCGTGCCGTCGTTCGCGGCGACCACGCCGATAATCTGCGTGTTGAATCGCGTGATCTGGCCGCTGACCCATTGCTGCGCTTTCGGCGGCGCCCATTCCGGCGTGTCGTATTCCGCGAGCGTCTTATAGCCGCTGCTGCCCAGCCCTTCGTGAATGCCCTTCTTGATGAGGCCCGCCGCTGCATCGGTCGGCGAACCGTTCACTTCGAGCACGCCGCCTTTGCTCGCCGCCACGCCCGTCGACTTGAGATGCTCCACCAGCGATTGCGAAATGGCCTTGCCGATCCCTTCGTTATCGAACGAAACGTAGTAATCGGCGGGCGTCGAGGGCACCGGCCGGTCATACGCAATCACCTTGATGCCCTGACTCTGCGCCATATGCACCAGCGAAGCGGCGGAAGTCGAATCCACCGGATCGATGACGATGACCTTCGCGCCCTGCGCAATCACCGAGTTGAACTGTTGCTGCTGGGTCGCGGCATCGGCATTGGCGTTTTGGTAAAGCACTTTGCAATCGGGACAGAGCTTGCCCATTTCCGCCTTGAAGCCGGGGAAATCGTGTTGTTCGTAGCGCGTCGAGGCCTGATCCGGCATCAGGAAAGCGACCGTTCCGCTGGGCGCGGCGATGGCCGAAACACTGCTCATCAGGCCCAGACTCAGCGCGCCTGCGCCGATCAGGCGGTGGGATTTAAGCGGGTTCATCGCATGTCTCCTTTTTTTAACACTTCGTGGTGTGCGGCTTGTTGGGTTGCATCGACAGGCGCGCCGTCTTCGCTTGTCGATTCGTAGTCCGTATATAGATGGCGCGTCGTGAGCGCGGGCCGGGCTGACTGCTAGTTGCTTAATGCCAATTCGGACGACTGCTCCGCGCTGGCCGCATTCAGCCGTTGATCTCCTCGCCAACGCGACGGCGAGCGCTGTTTGAGCAACAGGAATTGCCGATTGAAATTCGAAAGATTGTTGAAACCCACCTGATAGCAGATGTCCGTCACGCTCAGTTCATCCGACATCAAAAGCTGACAGGCGAGATCGATGCGCAGCCGGTTCACATACTGAACGAACGGCATACCCGTATGCCGCCGGAAGTAGCGCGAAAACGCGCTCGGGCTTTGTCCCGCGAGTGCGGCCAGTTCGGTTTCGTGCAAGTCTTGCGAAAGATTCTTGCCGATGAAGGTCAGCACATGGTTGATGCGCGTCTCGCCATAACGGTCCGGATCGGCGCGATAGGCGGCGCTCGCGAGCTTCGCTGGCGCTTCGCTTCGGGTAAGCAGGTCCAGCAGTTCCGCGAACAGCGCGATGCGCCGGATGCCCTGCGCGTTGAGCATTTCGCGCATGATCGGCTCGGCGGCGGCTCCGGCTTCGGGTGCAAACAAAAGCCCGCAGCGCGCATCGTCGAGCAAGCATTCGGCGCGACGGAACTCCGGAAACGCTTCGGTGGCGCGCTGCATGAAGCCCGCATCGAACTGAAGCACCAGACATCGTTCGCCGATGCGATCGCCGCCCGGCACGTTGCTCACCCAGTTGTGCGGCACGTTTGCGCCGACCATCACCAGATTGCCGGGCGCGAAGTTGCCGATATGATCGCCGACGAAGTATTTACCCGTGGTGGCCGTGATGAGATGGATTTCGTATTCCGGATGGAAGTGCCAGCGCACCGTCCTGTATGGATAGCCATGCGACCATACCTTGAACGATTCGTCGCGCGGCACAGCGACTAGCTCCAGATCTGGTTCGGTCACTCTGCCGCGATGGGCGTCGGCGCGCGCCGGTGCTTTCCGGTCGAAGGTCATGGGTTGTCTCCTGCGGATTTTTTTTTGCGTCTTCGCGCGTTTCGAATTCGGCTGCCATGTATTTAAAGTAGCGCGGACGGGGTTATTTCACCACTTAAAATAAGACTGTGGGCTGATACTTTTTTGCATTCGGGTTAGTGCTTAGGGGTTTTGGGTCAAGAATTGTGCAGGGCAACAGGGGGTGGTTTTTGTTGTTCTGTCGTGCAAGGGGCTGCTGTTTTTTGGGCTTTTATTGCAGTAGCCGCCTCCCCGGCGGGGGGTAACTTTCTTTGCTGCTGCAAAGAAAGTCACCAAAGAAAGCAGCTTTTTACCCCATGCACGATGGCTGGAGAGGGTTGGTCTGGATTAACGGATACAGTGGCCGCAATAGGACTTTCCACGCTTAACCCGCGCGTAGGCAACCTCGCGATTTTGCGCTCGAATCCTTTTGCCTTAGTGGACCGCATTCATTCTTTCGGCCATGCGCTGCGCGCGCCGAGAGCTTTAGAACGGAATCCCGCAGCGTATCGGCGCCCAGCCACATCAAACCACATCGCACCCGCCCCATTGGGCCCTACCCTGATTAGCACTTCCATAACACGGCACACCGAAGGCGTTAGGCTTTGCTCGAAGTGCTGACCAAGGTAGGACCGAATAGCAATCTTGCGGGAAAGTGTGATGTGGCTGGGCGCTGATAGGCTGCGGGATTCCGTTCTAAAGCTCTCGGCGCGCGTAGCGCATGGCCGATAGAATGAATGCGGTCCACTTAGCTTTGATTATTCGAGCACGCAATCGCCAGGTTGCCTAAGCGGCTCGTGATGCGTGGCAAGTCCTATTGCGGCCACTGTATGGTTAATTCAGACCACACTTTCCAGCCAGCGTGCGGAGGGGTAAAAGCTGCTTTCTTTGGTGACTTTCTTTGCAGCAGCAAAGAAAGTTACCCCCCCGCCGGGGAGGCGGCTACTGAATAAACAACACAAACAACAGCAGCCCCTTACACGACAAAAACAAACTAAATGCAGCGCCATCTAACTACCCACCCCACCAAAGCGCCAGCAAAAAAAACTCACGCTATCTTAAGCTTCGAAGGCTCCGGAAACGCCTGTTTCCTCCAATCCCCCGACTTCGGAATCGGCAATCCAAGATTCTCCCGCAACGTCGAACCCACATATTCCTTACGGAACAACCCACGCCGCTGCAACTCCGGCACCACCAAGCGAACAAAATCCTCATATGCCCCCGGCACATGCGTCGGCGCAATCACAAACCCATCCACGCCACCTTCGACAAACCATTGCTCCATCTGATCGGCCACAGTCTTCGGCGTGCCGCAAAAAACCGGAAACTCGTCAATGCGCGCACGCTTCGAAAAGTCCACGAAATCGCGCACAGAAGGATTCTTCTTCCCCGACAACGTAACCACGCGATCACGAAAACCGGTCCATCCCGAGATGGCGGCCATTTCGGGATCGCTAAAAGGATCGTCATAGCCGCGCTTCGAGAAGTCCGTGTTCAGCACTTCGCACAAGAGCGCGAGCGAATCGATCGGCTTGGCGAGCGCATCGATATATTCGCGTTCCTTTTGCGCGATCTCGTCCGATTCGGCCACGATCGTGTAGCACGCCGTAGAAATTTTCACGTCGTCAGGATTGCGGCCCGCGTCCTTGAGCGCTTGCTTCATTTCTGCGTACTGCTTCTTGCCGACCGCCAAATTCGGATACACCACGAAAATCAAATCGGCCCAGCGCGATGCAAACGTGCGCCCCCGTCCGCTCTGCCCGGCCTGAATCAGCACGGGATGGCCTTGCTGCGAACGCGGCACCGTGAACGGTCCACGCGACTTGAAGAATTTTCCTTCGTGATCCAGACGATGCACCTTCGACGGATCGGCGAAGCGGCCGGTTTCCTTGTCGAGAATAAGCGCGCCCTCTTCCCATGTGTCCCAGTGGCCCATCACCGTTTCGACGAATTCATCGGCGCGGTCGTAGCGCAAATCGTGCTCCAGATGCGCGCTTTCGCCAAAGTTTGCTGGTTCCGAATCGTTGAGCGAGGTGACCACGTTCCATGCTGCGCGGCCTTTTGTCATCAGATCGAGCGTGCTGAAAGTGCGGGCGATATGGAACGGCTCGTAGTAGGTCGTCGAGTAAGTTGCCCCCAAACCAAGTTTCGATGTCGCCATCGCCATCGCAGTGAGAATGGAGACGAGGTCCATTTTCACGGCACGCACGCCGTGTTCTACCGTTTGCGCGTGATCGTTGCCATAGATATCCGGCATGGCGAGACGGTCATCGAAGAAGGCGAGATGGAACTTGCCCTCTTCGAGCGTGCGCGCGATGCGCTGGTAATACTCGGGCGTCGTGAAGTCCTGCATGGCAGCGCTGTGACGCCATGAGCCGGGATAGGTCGAGCAGTTCTGTGCTTGCAGAAAGCCGATCAGCGTCATTTGTCGATTGGGTAGAGTCATTTCGGTATCCTCGTTATCGGGTTGAGCGTCACGCATTGAGCGAGACTTCGCCTGCGGGCGCGGTTTCGGTGTTTCGGCGGATGGGTGCGCGCGTCATCAGGAGACTCACCAAAGCTCCCGCCAGCGCGAGCACGCCTGCGATATAGAAAGCGTTGTCGTAGCTGTGCGTGATGGCGACGACATAACCCGTCGCGATAGGCGCGATCATCGCGAACGATGCACCGCCCGTAATCAACAGCCCCGTGCCGCGCCCCGCTTCCGCCGATGACGGCAGCAAGTCGCCCAGCAAGGCAATGTTCATCGCGATGGCGGCTTGCGCGCCGGTCAGCGAGAGCGTGAAGACCGCGACCATCAACCACACGTCATCGACGAAGGGCGTCAGGAGCACAACCGCAGTCAGCAGCATGGAGGCCGCCACCACATTGCGCCGCCCGCCGCGATTGCACGCTTCAGTGGTCAAAATGCGATCACTGAGACGTCCGATGCCAATCGCAAGAATCACCGACAACGCATACGGCAGCGCCGTGAAATAGCCACTTTTCACGATGTTGAGATGCCGCTCCGTCTGCAAATAGCTCGGCAGCCATGTGAGAAACAGGAATTGCGCATACGAGCAGAACGCTTGCGTGATGAGCAGACCCCACACGCTCGTCGATTTCAGCAGATCGGGAATGGTGAGCGTCGGGCCTTCCGACTGATCGGGCAAGCCGCCATTGCGTTCGTTGAGAATGAACGCGCGTTCATCTTCATCGATGAAAGTGGCAAGCTCGGGCTTCCTGAACCACTTGAGCCAGCAGATCAGCCAGATCGCGCCCGAACTCCCGACGATCACGAAGCCCATGCGCCAGCCGAACATCTGCACCGCGAACGCGACGATCAGCGCACCGATGGCCGGTCCCGCATACGATCCGCTATTGAGCGTCGCCGCTGCAATGCCGCGCTCGCTTGCGGGCATCCATTCGCGGATTACTTTGCCGCCTGCCGGATACGACGACGCCTCGCCCGCGCCCATCACAAGCCGCGTGACGAGAATCGAGAAGTAGCTCCATGCAAAGCCCGTGGCGATGGTCGCCAGCGAAAAGATAGCCATGCCTGCGGCATTGACCCAGCGCGTGCCCCACTTGTCGAGCGCCAGTCCCCAGATAATCAGGCTAACGAAATAAGTCCAGATGAATGACGACAGCAGAAAGCCCATCTGAATCGGGCTGATGCCGAATTCATGCGCAATAGGCTGCGCCGCCACCGACAACGCCACGCGGTCGATGTAATTGATGCTGGTAAGCGAAAACAGAAAGATATAAATAAAGATGCGGCGATTTCGCATGTGTCTCCTCCGGTGCTCCGTGCGCGTGATGCCACGCGCCGGATGGTCTTTTATGAAGCAAGTTCCTCCACGCCCAACGCATACACGCGGTTGGCCGTTCCAGCGAGCATGTCGCGCCGCGCCGTCGCCGGATAAGCCATGCTGATGAGCTTGAACGCATTCCACACGGACACGTAATTGCAACTGCCCTTGTCCACCGGAAAATTGCTTTCGAACATGGCGCGCTCCGCACCGAACAAATCGATGCACGTCCGCACATAAGGCGTCCAGCGTTCGACGAGTTCGAGACAGCTCGCGGGCTTGTCCGCATCGGCGAAAGAGAGACCTGTGCGCGGCATGGCGAGGCCGCCCATCTTCACGATGACGTTCTTGTTTTCCGCCACGCGCGCAAGCGATTTGCTCCACGCAGCGCGCACCTCGGCACCTTTTCCCGCATACGGCCCGATGCCGAGCGGCCCACCGCAATGATTCAGCACGATAGCCAGTCGCGGATGCCGCGCCGCCAACGCCGCCGCCTGATCCAATTGTGTGTGGTACACCCACAAATCGAGCACGAGGCCCATTTCGGCGAGCAACGCGCAATAGCGGTCCAGTTCGGGCGATGCGATGGTGCCTTCGTTCGGTCCATCCGCAGGCGCGGCGAACGCGGGATCGGCATGCCACGCCGCACGCACGCGCACACCGCGCACGCGTCCCTGTCCTGCTTCGAGATGCGCTTCGAGTACACCACGCGCATTCGCCGCCAGCGGATCGCCACACGCGACGATGCCCTTGACCAATCCCGCATGCCCAGCCGAACGCGCCTGTTCCACCGCGAAGCGCGTCTCGCCGACCGGTTCGAATCCGGCGGGCGCGTCGGCATCGAAATGGGCTTTGCATTCGACGAACACCGTCGCGACCACGCGATGCCCGCTGCTCACATCGGCGATGAGTTCCGGCGCGTGATAGAACGCGCTCTCCACATCCCACAAATGATGATGCGGATCGATGACGGCAAGCTCCGGCTCCACCGCCGGTTCCGCGACCTGCGCCAGCCATTCGGGCCGCACGCGCGGGAAATTGCTGCGCTCATATTTCGCGTCGAACATTAGCGCTCCTTACGCGGTCATCGGCCAGAAACTGCCGAACTGTCCACTGAGATAGACGAGCGGCGCCATCGGTTGCGGTTCGATTTCCAGATGCTCGACCGCGCCGATCAGAATGGCGTGCGTGCCGTATTCGACGAGATCGTGCAGGCGGCAGGCAATCGATGCGACGCTGCCATCGAGCGTGGGCAAGCCGGAATCGCCCGTGCGCCATGCACCGTTGCTGAAGCGTGCATCGCCATCGGGTTTGCGCGAGAACGCCACGGCCAAATCCGCATGCGGTTGAGCGAGGAGATTGACGCAGAAGCGGCCGCTCATGACCAAGGCATCGAAGGCGGAAGCGTGGCGATTCACCGACACCACGAGCGCGGGCGGGTCCATCGTCAGCGACGTGACGGCGGTTACCGTCATGCCGTGACGCACGCCATCGTGTACCGTCGAGACGAGCGCGACGCCGCCCGCAAGACGCCGCATCGCCTGACGGAAAGTGGCTTGCAGGTCTTCGGCATCGACTAAGCGCGGCTGAAGGTCGGCTTCGCTCATCGCGTGTTCTCCAGTTGAATGGGAATGTCGATGTCGAGCAAGGGCGCGTGCTGCTGCGAACCGTACACGTCCGTATCGCCGATATCGCCCGAGGAAATCTCGCGCGGCAAGGTCGCCTTGAACGCACGCGCGGCGCGATACGGCGTGAACTGAACCTGCTCCGGCTTCACGTTATAAAGACGCGCGAACAACTCCGCCTTCAGGATGCCGGTGGCCGCCACGCGGTCGTAGATATCGTCGGTTTCGAACACGATATCGAGCGTGACCATGAACGGCCCCGCGTTCTTGCTGCGGCAAACGCTCGCGAAATCCTTAATGGCTGGCATGGCGGTCTCCGATATCTTCATAGCGGATCGGGAACAGCGACAACGCGTTCTCCGGTTCCACGAGATGGCAAATGGAAAAGCGATAAACCTGTCCCAGATCGAGGTCCGACGGCGAGAACGGAATGGCCATGTTGCCTTCCTTGCAGAGCCGTCCCGGAAACTCGGAGTGCAGAATGGTCGTGCGCGCGATCGCCAGCACGGCCTTCGCGGTATCGCGGTCTTGCGCCACGACTTCAGCGATGATCGCCGTCTCATGCGGATGCCGTTCCGCCAGCGGCAGCGGCTCGCGATCGCCCATCACGCCGTTCTGGCCGTAGACGCGGAAGTTGAGCGTGTAGGTATCGGACGGTGCGCCGAACGCAGTGGCTTTCTCGTTGACGATCTCGCGCGAGCGGGCCAGATAGCGGTCCATCTGCGCCTGCAGGACAGGATCGCGCGTCGCACACAGCGTAATCACGCGATGCCCGCGCGCTTCCACGCCTTCGAGCTTCACCGTGTACGGCGCCGCACGCCAGCGCATGCCGGACACACGCACCGCGCGCTCGCTCACCGCTTCGAACGTGCATTCGGAGGTATCGAGCATGCCGCCCGGCTCGTGATGATGAATCGGGCTGCTGTTCTCGTGCAGCGCGAAGTACGCGACCGAACGCGGCGTGCAGGCCTGCTCGGGATGCATCGGCTCCAGTTCGACGTGATCTTCGCGCAGCGTCGCGAGCAGGCATCCTTCGCGCTTGGGCAGCGCCGGTTCCGCGCCGCATTCGAGCATCTTGCCCGCGTACCAGCCGAGTTCCGGCGAGAAGCCCGCGCGGATCGCCATGGCGGCCCACGGCGCGGGATCGGTGCTGCGGCCCGAGAGGATCACTTGCGCGCCGGCATCGAGCGCGGCGATGTACGGTTCCGGGCCCATTGCGCCGACCACGCGCACGGCCTGATCGACGAGTTCGGGCGTCATCGCCGGCAAGCCGTACAGCGGGCGCGTCTTGCCCGCATTCACATGCTCGATGAGCACGTCCTTGGGCAATTCCGAGTTGATGACCGCGAGCTTGAATGACAGACTTCCTTCGCGGGCGATTTCCTTGACGATCTCCACCATCATCTGGAGATGCGGTGCGCCACCCGCGCCGCCGCATGTGCTGACGATCACCGGAATGCCACGCGGCACCGCTGCGGCGAGCATGATGCGCATATCGCGCTTGGTCGCCATGCGCGAGGTGAACGATTCGCCCGAGGCGAGATAGTAAGGACCGGGGTCGGAACTGCCGCCATCGGCGCCGATCAGGTGGGGATTGCGTTCCAGGCCTGCTTCGAATGCGCTCTGCGCGAAGCCGTAGCCGAGAATCGCGGTTGTGCTGAGCAATCTGAGTTCTTCCATTGCGCTGTCGTCTCCGTTGTACTCCTCGATGATCGAAGCGTAATTTGACGGGCTGCAGGCTGCTTGCATATCTGTTATGCATATCGGGCAGAATGACTGAAAAATAGCGAGGAGAGACGCACGTGGAGCTCAAGCAGCTCAGATATTTCAAGGTGGTGGCGCGCGAAGGCAGCGTGTCGCGGGCGGCGGCCATTCTCGGCATCAGCCAGTCCATGCTCACGCGTCATATTCAGATGCTGGAGCAGGAACTCGGGCCGCCGCTGCTGTATCGGAACGGACATGGCATGTCGCTGACGGAAGCCGGACAGAAGTTTCTCGCGCGGGCGAGCGATATTCTGGAACGCAGCGACGACACCGTGAACCACATGCAAGCCTTGCGCGCAGTCCCAGGCGGCACGGTGACGATGGGCGTTCCACCCATGCTCGGCGACTTTCTGCTGGTGCCGCTGGTGCGCCGCTTTCGCGCGGAATTCCCCGATGTGCGGCTGCGCATGCGCGAAGGTCTGTCGGGCTATATGCTCGAATGGCTCTTGAGCGGGCAGCTCGATATCGGCGTGTTGTACAACATCGGGCCGCACAGCACGATCAGCATCGAGCCGTTGTTGTCAGACGATCTGCTGCTGGTCGGGCCGACTTCCGCCAGCGTGCTCGAACCCGCGATGAAGCCGATCACTTTGGCCGAAGCCGTCGAACTGCCGTGGATTTTGCCCGCGCGTCCGCACGGTCTGCGCACCATCGCGGAAGATGCCGCACATGCGCGGTCGTTGTCGCTCAACATCGCCTTCGAGATGGACGCGATGATGGCGATTTTCGAACTCGTCGAATCCGGTCAGGGCTTTTCGGTCGCGCCGTATGCGGCGGTGCGCAGCCGGATCGAGCGCGGCACGATGAAGGCGCGGCCTATCGTCGAGCCGAATTTGCCGGGCGTGTTGTCGATCGCGTTTTCGCCGAAGAAGGAAGCGACGCTCGCCATGAAGGCGCTGTATCGGATCGTGCGGCAGGAAACGGATGCGCTCGTGCGCGACGGTGTCTGGCGCTCGATTGCGTGAGGCATACTGGCGGCAATTCTCTTTGCGACAGAAACCGATGTCCGATACGCCCACCGAGCGCCGCCCCGCCACCGCGCATGACGTAGCCCGTGCAGCGGGCGTGTCGCAATCGGCCGTGTCGCGTGCGTTCACGCCGGGCGCAAGCGTGTCGCCCGCGACGCGGGAACGCATCGTCGCGGCGGCGCGGGAACTGGGTTACCGGCCGAATCTCGTCGCGCGTTCGCTGATTACGCGGCGCTCGAATCTCATTGGCGTGACGGTGCCGGCCAACGCCAATCCGTTCTATCACGCGGCGCTTAACGCGCTGACCGCCGCGTTCGCGCGTGCGGGTTTCGGCGTGCTCATGTTCACGAGCGACCCCCTGCGCGGCTCCGATCCGGTGATGGAAGAAGTCCTGCGTTATCAGGTCGATGCGCTCGTGCTGATCTCCACGAGCCTGTCCTCGCGCTTCGCCGACGAATGCATGAACATCGGTTTGCCGGTGGTGATGGTCAATCGCAAGACGGACAGCGAAGCGGCTTCGAGCGTGACGGGTGAGAATCGCGACGGCGCGCGTTGTATCGCGGACTTTTTGCATGCGGGGAAGCATCGGCGATATGCGTATGTCGCGGGATTGGAAACCTCATCGACGAGCCGTGATCGTGAGGAAGGGTTCTTCGAGTTTTTGCAGGAGAAAGGCGTGAAGGCCATCGAGCGGCGCGTGGGTCACTACACGGCGTCGGGCGCGGAAGAAGCGGTTTCATCGCTGCTGTCCGCGAGCAAGCCGCCCGATGCCATCTTCTGCGCCAACGATCACATGGCGCTGGCCGCCATCAGCGTGGCGCGCGCGCGTTTCGGGCTGAACGTGGGCGAGGATGTGTCGATTATCGGTTTCGACGATATCGACATGGCGCGCTGGCCGGTCTTCGATCTCACCACCTACAGCCAGCCGCTCGACGACATGGTGCGACGCGCCGTGGCCGCCGTGCTGGCGCAACTCAACGGCACATTGGACGGCGCGTTGCATGAAGAAGCGCTGGGACGGCTTATCGTGCGCGGGTCGGCACGCAAGCCGCGTGCGGGTCTCGTCACTGCCGATGATGGCGCGCTTATCTGGTCAATGCGCGGGTAAACGTTAGCGTCGTCATCTCGCTCCCAAACTTGCAGGCATCGCGAAAACGGATTAATCTTCGAATCAGTTGCATACGTATGCAAGCATCAACGACATGGAGCAGACATGGCCAAATGGCTCAAGCATGGCGCGACGGCGGAAGTCATCAAGTCCGCGGCGAAGGCAGTGCGCGAAACCGTCGAAGCGACGCTGGACGACATCGAAACGCGCGGCGACGCCGCCATCCGCGATCTGTCGATCCGCTTCGACAAGCTCGACCGCGAAGACTATCGATTGACGCAGAAGGAAATCGACGGCTGTCTGGCTCAGTTGACGAAGCGCGATATCAAGGACATCGAATTTGCGCAGGAACAGGTGCGCAACTTCGCGCAGCATCAGCGGGATTCGATCAAGGATATCGAGGTGGAAACGCTGCCGGGCGTGATTCTCGGGCATCGCAACATTCCGGTGAATGCGGCCGGTTGTTATGTGCCGGGCGGGAAATATCCGCTGTTGGCGTCGGCGCATATGTCGGTGATTACGGCGAAGGTGGCGGGCGTGCCGCGCATCATCACGTGCGCGCCGCCGTTTCAGGGCAAGCTCGCACCGGCGATCGTCGCGGCGCAGCACATGGCGGGCGCGCATGAGATCTACTGTCTCGGCGGGATTCAGGCGGTCGGCGCGATGGCGATCGGCACGGAACGTATCGCGCCTGTGGACATGCTCGTGGGTCCGGGCAATGCGTTCGTCGCGGAAGCGAAGCGGCAGTTGTTCGGGCGCGTGGGCATCGACCTGTTCGCGGGGCCGACGGAGACGCTCATTATCGCCGATGAAACCGTGGACGGTGAAATGTGCGCGACTGACTTGCTCGGTCAGGCCGAGCATGGACCGGATTCGCCTGCGGTGCTGCTGACGACATCGGAGAAGCTCGCTCGCGAAACGATGGCGGAGGTCGAGCGTTTGCTGGGGATCTTGCCGACTGCCGATATCGCGCGGAAATCGTGGGCGCAGTTCGGTGAGGTGATCGTCGCGGAATCCGAGGAGGAGATGGTTAAGGTTGCTAACGATCTTGCGTTCGAACACGTTCAGGTGATGACGCGTGATCCTGATTACTTTCTCAAGAACCTGACGAATTTTGGGGCGCTGTTTCTTGGGCCGCGCACGAATGTGGCTTATGGGGATAAGGCCATCGGCACGAATCACACGTTGCCGACGAAGAAGGCGGCGAGGTATACGGGCGGGTTGTGGGTTGGCAAGTTCATCAAGACGTGTACGTATCAGAAGGTGATGACGGATGAGGCTTCGGCGTTGATCGGCGAGTATTGCTCGCGGTTGTGTGCGCTGGAAGGGTTCGCGGGGCATGGGGAGCAGGCGAATTTGCGCGTGCGAAGGTATGGGAAGCGGGATGTGCCTTATGGGGGGGCGGTGGAGGAGAGTGAGAGTACGGCTTTTTGAGGTGTGTTGGGCTGTGCTCGATCTATTGGACGGCTTCAGTCTAGGAAGAGAAGTAGCTCGTGATCGTGACAGGCCAACGTTGATCTGCGGCACGGACGATTGCCCCGCCGCAATGGTGGGGCAAAGTTCACTCCGAATATTTGCCGGTGTATTTGAGCGATCCTACAGACCCTGTGACGCCGAGGCCATCGATGAGCCCTTCGCTAACTCCGGTCAGAGCGATAAACGCTTTCGCCCGTAGCGACGCCAAAGGTGCGAAAGCAGCGACCGTAGAGGCTGCGAGCATGACCGGTTCAGGGATGCCGACGAACATGACCGTGACACCTTTGGCGATAAAGAGACCACCGCCCAAGTCCACAATGAAAGCAGCGCCGATGAAATCATCGATGGTCAACTCAGAGCCCTGAAAGGTGTTATTCACATAGACCTTCCCACTGCCCCAAAAATCAGTGGTCGCTCCGGAGCCGCTGATACTTGCTCCTCCGGGCAAAGGTATCTCAGGAAGTTGATATTTTTTTGGCATCCTGGCTAAACCCAGACCGAATCCGACATTGAGAAAGTCGAATCTGTGCGGCTGCTTGGCAGGATCGTCCAGCACAATCATGCCTCGGGTAATCGCGGCAGGTCCGAGCGAAAATGCGGCACTCGCACCTGTGTCGAAGGTCCAATTGCTTTTTCTGTAACTCATGGTTCTTATGAGAGGCGCGACACTGACTTACCGCGCAGGCCGGCGACGATGAACACGATGGCGACGATGATGGGTTCGAAGGTGAACAAGTTCATTATTTCGTCTACCTGCGGATCGAGCTTTGGGTCGTCCTTTTGATAACGCACGCCAACTCGATCCCCTACCGCTACGGAAAAGAACGCGTGACCACGGAAGGAGATGCGATTGCCATTGCTGGCCGTGAACTCAACTTCCGGATGGTGGCCACCGTGATTCAACTTTGTGACTTCTCCGACTGCCACTGCAGAGTGTGTGTAGAAATCCACTTGCATCTGCAAGAACGGCGAAAAGAATAGCAATACGACCACACCTGAAAGCACGCTGTACCAGTTGACACGTTTGAGATCAAACTTCACGGTTTTCTCGCAGGTCGTAGGCGGCGGCAATGCTTGTATCTCCCGGAAAAGGTATTTCAGTGAGTTGACACTTTTTTGGCATCCTGACTAAATTGAGGCCGAACCCGACATTGAGGAAGTCGAACCGGTGTGGCTGCCTCGCAGGATCGTTCAGCACGACCATGCCTCGGGTAATGACAACAGGTCCAAGCGCAGCCGCGACGCTCGCACCGGTGTTGTAGGTCCAACTGCTTATTCTGTAACTCATGATTTGTTTGAGAAGTACGATACCGACTTGCCGAGCAGACCCGCGATGATGAACACGATTGCAATAACGGCGGGTCCGATGTCGATCGGACCAAGTATTCCGTTGACTTTCGGGCCTTGGCTCGGGTTGTCCGTTCGATAGCGCACATCGAGTCGATCCCCTTCGTCCACGGAAAAATATGCGTGTCCGTGAAAAGAGATTCGTTCGCCATTGCTAGCCGTGAATTCAACCTCTGGGTGGTGTCCGCCGTGATTCAACTTTGTGACTACGCCTACGGTCACCGTGGAATGCGTGTAGAAATCGGCTTGCATCTGCCAGAACGGCGACCAAAGGAGCAATACGATCACACCCGCAACCACGCTGTACCAGTTGACACGTTTGAGATCAAACTTCACGGTTTTCTCGCAGATCGTAGGCGGCGGCAATAACGCCACCGCTGCCGCCCTTGTCGTTCTGGACGGTGTATTCCTGTTTGATTCTCGCGAACCGTAGTTTGATGTTCTCGATGTACACGCCGCCCGAGCCGACGGGATTGACATGGCTTATCCTGACGTTCTCCATTGTGAACTTCAGAAACGGGAGCGGCACTCCGCCCGGCTTGCGCAACGTCAAGATGGCTTTCTCTACTATTTTTCCAGTCGTTGCATAACGCATGAAGTTCGGACTTGCGCAATCGACAAGGTGCGAAAGGTCCATGTCATGCACTGTCGCCTTGCCAGCACCGCCAGAATGAGCGGAGTCGGCGCGAATGCTCCACGACCAAGCGAGTATCTCAATCTCACCGACGTGACCAAACTCTTGGGACTCGCCTTTGATGCCGTCCATCTTCAGAAAAATGTCTGCCATACGTCTCCGTTGTTTAGTTTTTTTAAAAAGACCGCACGAGGCGGGATGAAGGCTCCTACAGCAGTGATGTGAATCATCCCCGGGGAAGAGGTCACGGCGCGCATTATCTGTGGAGCATGAGAAAAGCCGAACACGGAAATTCTTAATCTGGTGTCCGACAAGTAACTTGCACATGGTAGCTGGCGGATGATGAGTTCGAAACACGTGCAGAGCACAGGAATGCGCATGATGTGCAAGGTCTATCTCCGCATACTCGGAGGGACCTTCGCGTTCGCCTGCTGGTTCTGCCAAACCTGAGGTCTATCTCCGCATATGCGGAGGAACCATGACCCACGCGGTAGCCTGCTGTTTGCCTACCGGTCTATCTCCGCATACGCGGAGGAACCAAGCGCCAACTCGGGATTGATCTGCATCACGAGGGTCTATCTCCGCACACGCGGAGGAACCCGGTCGAGACTTTCTCGATGCTCTCGGCGGCCCAGTCCATCTCCGCACGCGCGGAGGAACCGTCGACTAGGCAAATGACCGCTTCTTCTCCGTAGGTCTATCTCCGCGCGGAGGAGCCCATTTTTTCCACGGCTACGCTTTTGCCCTATTCGGTCTATCTCCGCACGCGCGGAGGAACCGAATGTCGCCCGCAGGGGTATGGGCCATTCGAAGGTCTATCTCCGCACGCACAGAGGAACCGCATTTGTTCTCAAAAACGTCGGTAAGTCTTTGGGTCTATCTCCACACACGCGGAGGAACCCAGCGTCCAGCGCATGAAAAATGCGGTGATACCGGTCAATCTCCACACACGCGGAGGAACCATGCGCGACCACGAGACCGCATCAAAAGTCGTCGGTCTATCTCCGCACACGCGGAGGAACCGCATGATCCGCGATCGCAGCTCTTGTCTGTTTGGGTCTATCTCCGCACACGCGGAGGAACCGAAGCGGGGCTGTTGCGGTACATCGCGGAGCGCGGTCTATCTCCGCACACGCGGAGGAACCTCGCGGCGATATCGATCCGGGTCGCGTGCTCGGGGTCTATCTCCGCACACGCGGAGGAACCGCATTACGGTCTTCGACGTAAAGGCAACCACGCGGTCTATCTCCGCACACGCGGAGGAACCGTTGAGCATGAGGAATGACTGCGTTTCGATGTAGGTCTATCTCCGCACACGCGGAGGAACCGTAGCCGAGCGCGTCCGCGTTAAGCGTGAAGCGGGTCTATCTCCGCACACGCGGAGGAACCTCACGCCCCTCGACTATCTCGGTCGGCACCAGTGGTCTATCTCCGCACACGCGGAGGAACCATGAAGGCATAGCGCGGATGCCGCAGAATCGCAGGTCTATCTCCGCACACGCGGAGGAACCGTTCTGCACCAGAAGTTTGCTTCCGTCTGCCAGGGTCTATCTCCGCACACGCGGAGGAACCCAAGGAAACAACGTGCAGTTTCATGCGCTCTCCGGTCTATCTCCGCACACGCGGAGGAACCATCCCAATGCGCAACCCGATGCAGTGAAAGCGGGGTCTATCTCCGCACACGCGGAGGAACCCTCCAGGGTGAGGCACGCTGCCTCTCCGACCTGGGTCTATCTCCGCACACGCGGAGGAACCGCATTCAAAACACCGCTGGAAAACACGCCCTGAGGTCTATCTCCGCACACGCGGAGGAACCCAGAACCCAGCGCTCACGCAGGTGGCGGGTGATGGTCTATCTCCGCACACGCGGAGGAACCTCAAGCTCGCATTGCACGCCCGGAAAGCACAGCGGTCTATCTCCGCACACGCGGAGGAACCCCTAGATCATAACGTCTTGACCCACAAAGAGAAACAGCCAAACCCATCTCCCAAACGAGCACGAATATAAAGACTCGATTTAACTGCTAGCAAGCAATTAATTCCATCGCAATCAATAAGCAAAAAACGCAACGCTAGATCAAATGCCGCGGTCAAAACCCGAAGCTCGACCAACGCCATCACGCATCACTCAACTTCATCCATCTGCCACCATCGACACCAACCCCTCCGGCACCACCTCCCCCAACGCCCGAAACGTCGTCTCCGTAATAATCCTCCTGAACGTCCGTTCCGCGACATCCGGATCACCCGTCTTCAGCGCATCCACGAACTCATGATGATGATGCACCACACTCCCCCCACGCACCTCATAACTCTCATTGCCCTGCTGATATAACCTCACAAGTGAACTGATCGAATGCCAAGTATTCCGTAACAACGCGTTATCCGCCAACGTGCAAACCAGTTCATGAAAATCCCAATCGACGTCCCTGAAAACCCCCGCATCGCGATTCCGCTCCGCACGCTCAAGCTCCGCCAGCGACGCTTCCAGCCGCACAACAACCTCCACCTCATGCCGGCACCGCACCGCGACAAACCGCGCCGCGAACCCTTCGAGCACGGCACGAACACCGGTCATCCGCACGAAGTCATCGCGCGACACAGCCGCCACATAAGTCCCCTTCCCGCGCACCGTAAAAACAAGCCCATTCGCCTCAAGCGATTTAAGCGCCTCCCGCAGCGGCCCGCGACTCACGCCCAGCCGCGCGGCCAACTGAGTCTCCACGATCCGCTCACCCGCCCCAAGCTCGCCAGCACGAATCGCCGTGACGATGCGCGCCTCGACCAGCCGCGGCAACGAATGCTGCTGCGGAAGATCCCATGTCTGATCGTTCGCGTTCATGGTCAACCGCGCGGCATCAGATCGCGCCTTCTTCCCTGAGCGTCGCAAGCTGTTCCGTATCGAGGCCGAGCAACCCGCGATATATCTCATCGTTATGCTCACCGAGTTCCGGCCCGAGCCAGTCGATGCCACCCGGCGTCGCCGACAAACGCGGCACGACATTCGGAATAGCCAGTTCTCCGATACGTTCATCGCTCACGTACTTGATGTTCTCGCGCGCCGCATAGTGCGGGTCCTCGAAAATTTCATCGACGCCATAAACCGGACCGCACGGCACCTGAAACTGCTCGCATCGAGAAAGCACTTCATCGCGGGGAAATTGCGCGGTCCAGTCGCTTACGGTCTGGTCCACCATCGCGCGGTCGCGCTCGCGGCCCGAAATATGCCCCCACTTGCCGCTGCCCGCGACCTCCGGCATGCCCATCGCTTCGGCTAAACGCGCGAAGATTTTGTCGCTCGTGCAGGCAATCGCGATCCAGCGTCCGTCCTTCGTCGGATAGTGACTATGCGGCACCACGTTCACCGTGCCCGGACCCATGCGCTGCCGCACGAAACCATTCTGCTGAAACGAAGGCGCGAGTTCATCGAGGATGCGGAAAATAGGTTCATAAAGCCCGATATCGATGAACTGCCCTTCGCCGGTCCGCTCGCGCGCCTGAATCGCCAGCAAGGCACCGAACGCGCCGTAGAGTCCGGCCATATAGTCGGGGATGGTCGCGGAACCCGGCGTCACCGGCGGCCGGTCCGGATAGCCCGCGAGAAACGACAACCCGCCGAACGCGTTGCCAATGCGCCCGAAACCCGGCCGGTCGCGATACGGTCCCGTCTGCCCGAACCCCGAGATGCGCACCATGATGAGCCGCGGGTTCACCTCATGCAGCACGTCCCAGCCCACGCCCCACTTCTCCAGCGTCCCCGGCTGAAAATTTTCGACGAGGATATCCGCATCCGCGACGAGCTTTTTAAGCAGCGCCGCGCCGCCGGGCTTGCGCAAATCGAGCGTCACGGACTTCTTGTTGCGGCACTCGGACAACCACGGCAGCGTCACGCCCGCCTCCGTCATCGAGCCGAAACGGCGCAGCGCGTCGCCCACTTCGGGCAGTTCCGCCTTGATGACTTCCGCGCCGAACTCGCCGAGTTGCGTCGAACAGAACGGTCCCGCCAGAAAGCTCGATACATCGATCACGCGGATGCCATCGAGCGGGCGCACATTGCGCATCGTGTCGCCGGTTGTTGATGCGGTCATTCGAAGTCTCCTGTCAAGATTGATTGGCGCGCGCATCGATCTGCGCCGCGAAATCGAGCACGCGCTTGGCGCGATAAGCCACCGGATAATCGATGAACGCACCATCGAGCCGGATCGATGCCACGCCTTCCGCCTCGGCACGTTCGAACGCGGCGACCACTTGGCGCGCATGTTCGATCTCTTCATGCGTCGGCGAGAACGCGCGATTCACCACCTCGCACTGCGCGGGATGGATGCACAACTTGCCCTGAAAGCCCATGCCGCGCGCACGATTCGCGGAACGCGCGAGACCTTCTGCATCGTCGAGGCGAATCCATACGGTATCGATAGGCGCCTGCAAGCCCGCCGCACGCGACGCCAGCACCAGCGCACTGCGATACGCCTGCAATTCGGCTTCGTCCTCGCTCCACGCCAGATTCATGTCGAGACAGAAATCGCCCGCACCGAACGCGAAGCGCTTCAGACGCGGCACGCGCTGCGCAGCGGATGCGCACATCGCACCGATAGCAGCGAGTCCCGTGCCCGTTTCGACGATCGGCATCAACTCCACCGAATCCGCCGCAAGGCCGCGTTCGCGTTCGTATTGCGCGATGAGCCAGTCCGCCGTGTGCAATTGTTCCAGCGATTCGAGCTTAGGCAGCACGATGCCATCGACGCCCGGCGCGACCACGGCTTCGATATCGCGGAACGCATAATCCGTGTCGAGCGCGTTGATGCGCACGTAACCGCGCGCACGATGCTTGACGCTCAGCGCTTCGACCACTTGCGAGCGCGTCGCGGCCTTTTCGCTCGCCGCGACGGCATCTTCGAGATCGAGGATTGCGGCATCGACATCGGCGGCGAGCGCTTTCTCCACGCGTCGCGCATGATTGCCGGGAACGAACAGAAACGTGCGGGACAACGCCATCGACAATCTCCTTAACGTGATGAGTCTTTTCGGTCGAGTCCGGCTTCGAGACTTTCGAGCGTCCTGCCGCGCACGTTCGGTCCGAGCGCGGCGAGCAGAATCGCCATCACGACATAAGCGACGCCGATCGACGACACGATATAGAACGGATTCCTTAACGTCAGCAAAGCGGCCGCAACGGCGAACGGCGTGATCGCGGATGCGAGCCGTCCGATCAGCGCAGCAGTGCCGAGTCCACGCAACCGCACACCCGTAGGCAAAATTTCAGGGATGTAAGTGGCAAAACCCACCGACGATATAAAGAAGATCGCGCTCACGAGCAACAGGCCGATGCACATCAGCCCGAGCGGCGAAGTCTGCTGCGAGTACGCGATGCCCGCCGCCGCCGCGATCAACGCCGCCGCCACCAGCGACCAGCGCCGCTCGATGCGATCCGCCAGCACGATGCCAAGCAACGGCCCGATAAAGCCGCCCATGAAGCTCACCGCCGCGAACGTGAACGTCGAGCCGAGCGTGAGCCCGCGCGAGACGAACAGCGTCGGCAACCAACTGATGAGCACGAACAAGCCCGTGAGATGGCATATGTTGAACACGATGGCGAGTGCGAAACGTCCGCGCACGAGCGGCGAAAACAGCGCATCCCAGCCGAGATGACGCGCGGGATCGCGCGATGCTTGTGCATCGGGCAAAGGCTTGCCTTGCTGCCGCACGATGGCTTCTTCGAGCATATCGAGCACGCGCGCGGCTTCTTCATCGCGTCCGACAGACGCCAGCCAGCGCGGCGATTCCGGCAGCAACCGCTTGTTCGCAAAGACCAGCAGCGCGGGAATCACGGACAGCAGAAACAGAATGCGCCAGCCCGTTTCCACGGCGGTGTTCGGCACGATGACGCGCGCCATCAACGCACCGAACGGCAAGCCCGCATTGAGCAGCAACGCGACCGCCGACTGGAAGCGTCCGCGATAGCGCTTCGGCGTGAATTCGTTCAGATACGCATAGCCTGTCACCGTGACCGTGCCGATGGCGAACAGGTTGATCGTGCGAAACGTGAGCAGCATGCCGTAGCTCGTCGCCAGTCCGCAGCCGATGCTCGACAGACTGTAGGCCAGCACCGTCGCCTGAAAAAGCCGTCTGCGCCCGATGCGGTCACCTAGCAAACCCGCCGCGATGGAACCAAACGCCGCAGCAACAAGCGGCACAGAAATGAACGTCGCGGTGGTCGCGGGCGTGAGCCAGCCGTGTTTGTGCAGCGCCGGAATCACGAAGCCGGTGACCGTGAGATCGTAGCCGTCGAAGAACATCGCGACGCCGAGGATCGCGAACAGTGTCCAGTGAAAGCGCGCGAGCGGCAGCCGTTCCATGCGTCCGGCAATGTTGAGCGATTCGGTATGCGCGTGTGTTGTCGCGCGTGCATCGTCATCGTCGTATGAACCTAGCGTGGCGGGTTTCACGTTCATGTGCGCCCCCTTCGGCTCGATGCATGCGCCGCGAGTTCGAGCACACGCTCCATGCGCGGCACGAGATCGATCGCGACGAATTCACCATCGACGATGGCCGTGCCTTCGCCACTCGCCTTCACCGCCTCGAACGCTTCGACGATGCGCCGCGCCCGCGCGGTTTCTTCCTCGCTCGGCGTGAAGGCGCGATTGACCGCATCGACCTGTGCGGGATGAAACACGACCTTGCCGCTGAAGCCCAACTCGCGCGAACGCAGCGCGTCGTCGTGCGTGCCTTGTGCGTCGCGCAGACCGTGCAGATACGGCGCGTCGATGGCGTCGCATCCGACCGCACCCGCCGCCGCGACGATGGTCGAGCGCGCCCACAGCAACGCGTTCGGTGTGATCGCCGCGCCGGTTTGCATCGAGTAATCGCCTGAGCCGAAGAAGAACGCGCAGCAACGCGGCGACGCATCGCCGATGGCGAGCGCATTCAACACGCCGCGCGGCGTTTCGAGCGTCACGATGATCTTGAGCGGCTGCGTGCATTGATCGCGTTGCCAGGCTTCGCTGGCGGCGAGCGTATCGTCGAGCCAGCGAAGTTGTTCGGGCGATTCGACTTTCGGCACGAGCAGCGCATCGCAAAAGGCCAGCGGAATAGCGTCGAGATCGCGCTGGCAATCATTCGTGCCGATCGCGTTGATGCGCACCACGCGCTCGCGTCCGCCGAAGTCGAGCGTCGGCATGAGTTCCGCGAGATGCCCGCGCGCTTCGTCGCGACGCGCGGGCGGCACGCCGTCTTCCAGATCGAAGACGAAGGAATCGACATCGAGTTTCATCGCGCTCACCATGCGATCGGGACGATGCGCGGGCGTGATGAGCATCGAGCGGCGGATGCGCCGGGCGAGTGCATTGGACATTCGAAACGTCTCCTGAACAGCTTCTCCGGGACATGGCCGCAGAGGCTTCCAATTCATTCTGTCAGGCTGTCGACAGTCGAACGATCAGGGTTAACTCTTTCATGCAAGTCAGTCAAGAAGGCTGCAAAAGCCCGTGTAACAAGGCTTTAGCCAATCATGCGTCCGGCGATATGCATTCCCCGCATAACAGGTATCTGAGCAGGTCTTACGAACTGTCAATACGCTTGACCACGATCCGCCCGCCGCATCCAGAGCGGGCACAGCCAATTCTTCAGGGTAGGAGACGCCCATGAGCATCGACGCGATCGACGGCGCGCACACGCAAGCCATCGACCAGGAAAAGCTGTATCGCAAGCTCCTATGGCGCATCGCGCCGATTCTCTTTCTCTGCCACCTGTTTTCTTTTCTCGATCGAGTCAACATCGGCTTTGCGAAGCTGCAAATGCTGGGCGATCTGAAGATCGGCGACTCGGCGTTCGCGCTCGGCGCGAGCATGTTTTTCGTCGGCTATATCGCGTTGGAAATTCCGAGCAATATCGTGCTGCACAAGGTCGGCGCGCGGAAGTGGATCGCGCGAATCATGCTGACATGGGGCCTCATTTCCGCAGGCACCATGTTCACGGCGGAACTCGCGCATGTGTTCGGCGTACAGAACGCGACGATGTTCTACATCCTGCGGCTCTTGCTCGGATGTTGCGAAGCGGGTTTCTATCCCGGCATGCTTCTCTACATCAATTACTGGTTTCCTTCCGACCGGCAGACCAAAGTGACTTCGGGCCTGTTGCTCGCGTTGCCCACGAGTCTCATGTTCGGTGGTCCGCTCTCCGGCTGGTTGATGCAACACTCGCATGGCGTGCTCGGCTACAGCGGCTGGCAATGGATGCTCGCCATCGAAGGCTTGCCCGCCATCGTGCTGGCGTTTGTGGTGTTCTTCGGCCTGACCGACAAGATCCGCGATGCGACCTGGCTGACCGAAGCGGAAAAGCGCGTACTAGCAGCCCGTTGAAATATCCCTGAATGAACGCGCGCTCGTTTATCCGCAAGAGCTAGCACGATGCAGTGTTTCAAATGAATTGACGCCAACTTTTCTTTGATTCATCTGCTGCCAATGCCGCTTTGCTTCTCGCTTACGTTTTCAAGCTGCCCGAGCAGCAAGCGTTCGCATGCGGGTCAAGTTGTACGCCACCTGAGTCAGCAGAAAAAGTTGGTCGACTCGCTTCAGACCTCGATACATCGCCTGCCGAATCCGCCCGACGGTCTTGCCCCATCCGAACACCTGCTCGATGCATTTGCGTTTGCACTGACTCATTGCATAGCCGGGCCATCGCGTGGTTCGAGCGTCGATCGCGGAACCGCCCGCGCGTGCATCGTTTTGCGCCACGTGCGGTGTCACGTTGTTCGCGCGACACGTCGCCACGAAGCCAGCCGTATCGTAGTTCTTGTCGGCACCGACCGTTATGGTCGTACCGGCACATTGCGCAGCATCCGCAAGCATCTGCGCGGCAGCGTCGCGTTCGGCCGTGCCGCTGGCCTGCGTGACCTGCGCGTTGACCACGAGACCATGCCGGTTATCGGTCAGCACGTGACCCATGTAGCAAAGCACCGCGCCCGTGCCACGACTCTTGCGGAACAGTCGTGCCTGATTGTCCGTGCTGGATTCGTGTGTGTCGTTGCTGCGTTTCTCGCCGCGCCAGTTCTCCTGCGAGCCGTCTCCGCCCTCAGGCGGCGAATCGTCATCCGGTTTCGTCTTGGGCACGAAACTCTTGTGCCCCGCCCACGCCTGAATGAGCGTGCCGTCGACGCTGAAATGCTCGCCCGACAGGTGACCTCGCCCGCGCGCCGTCTCGACAGTCTCGTTGAACAGGCTGACCATGACATCGTGGACCATCAGCCGGTCGCGGTTCTTGCTGAAGGTGGAGTGGTCCCAGACCGCATCGTCCATCGCCAGTCCGACGAACCATCGAAACAGCATGTTGTAAGAGATTTGCTCCATCAGCATGCGTTCGCTGCGAATCGAATACAGCACCTGCAACAACAGCGCGCGTATCAGTTTCTCCGGCGCGATGCTCGGGCGACCGCCCTTGGCCTCGCTCTCGTACATGCGCGAAAACACCGCGTCCATGCGCGTGAGCGCCTCGTTCAGCCACAAGCGAATGGGTCGCAGCGGATGATTGGCCGGAACGAAATCGTCCAGTCTGGACATCGTAAACATCGATTCGGTATAGCCGTCGGGGCCGCGCATCGCTTTGGTCTCTGTGTCGTTCGATTCTTTAGATCAACGTTTCTGCCTTGCGTATGGATGACTCGGGAGGAGGGTATTTCAACAGGCTGCTAGAAAACAACGTGAGCGCGGAACGTGCGCACAAGTCCTATGAATTCGGCGCGGCATTGCGCGACTATCGCGTGTGGATCGTGGCGGGCATCATCTTCACGTATGCAACGGGATGGTACGGGCTGTCGTTCTGGCTGCCATCGATCGTGCGCGAATCGGGCGTGAAGGATACGTTCCACATCGGCTTGCTGACCGCCATCCCTTTCTTCTTCGCGTTCCTCGCGATGGTCTTCAACGCGTGGCATTCGAGCAAGACCGGCGAGCGCCGCTGGCATGGCGCGATTCCCGCGTTCATCGGCGGCGCGGGGTTGATTCTGAGCGCGGTGTTCGCGGGGAATGTGCCGGTGGCGATCTTCTGCCTGTGCATCGCGGCATCGGGCGTGCTGGGGCTGACGCCGGTCGTGTGGACGTATCCCGGCAGTCTGTTGTCGGGCACGGCGGCGGCTGCGGGCATCGCGATGATCAATTCGTTCGGCAGCTTGTCGGGCATTGCGGGTTCAATGATTACGGACGTCGTCAAACGCATGACGGGGAACATCAACAACGGCACGTTCGCGCTCGGCATCGTGCTGCTGTGTACCGGTGTGCTCGTGTTGTCGATTCCTGCGGCAACGTTCAGGCGTGGACAGGCGGCATCCGTTCGAGAAGAAGACGACACCGTTCCCGCCGATGCACTGACCCGGTTCTGATCACTCCACCGCGCGCCAGACACGCCGGGCAGCGTCGCGGCGCGTGACAGACTGCCTTTATCGGCACGTCTCAGGTCTTGTCGTTATTATTTTGAACTTCTGCTACTTTCACGGTCTGCATAACAGATATGCAAGCGATGCGACACGCGCGTCGATACGCTTGCCTCCCAGCCAGCCAACCACCGGAGCACGCATGCTGCCAAAAACGCCGAGCTTTTCTTTGAGCGGCAAGACCGCGTTGATCTCGGGCGGCGGACGCGGCATCGGGCTTGCGGCCGCTGCGGCGCTTGCAGAAGCAGGCGCGCGCGTGACGCTCGTCGCGCGCTCCGCCGACGAACTGAAGCACGCATGCAAGCAAATCGACGACGCCGGCGGCGAGAGCCGCCATATCGTGCTCGACGTGACGGATGCACGCGCCATCGATCAGGCCATCGACGATCACGGTCCCTGCGACATCCTCGTGAACTGCGCGGGCATGAACCGCCCGAAGCCGCTCGTCGATACGCCGGACGAAGACATCGACGCCGTGTTCGATCTCAACGTAAAGGCTGTGTTCTATATGTCGCGCGCCATCGCGAAAGGCATGATTAAGCAGGGCAAAGGCGGCTCGATCATCAACGTGTCCTCGCAGATGGGCCATGTCGGCAGTGTGGGGCGTACCGTGTATTGCGCGTCGAAACACGCGATCGAAGGCATGACGAAAGCGCTCGCGTGGGAACTCGGGCCGCACGGCATCCGCGTGAATACGCTGTGCCCGACGTTCATCGAAACAACGCTGACGGCCCCCATGTTCGAGAAGCCCGGCTTTCGTGAATGGGTCACGTCGCGCATCGCGCTCGGGCGCGTGGGCCGTGTGGAAGAAATGATGGGCGCGGTCGTGTTTCTGGCAAGCGATGCATCGACATTGATGACCGGCAGCGCGCTCATGCTCGACGGCGGCTGGACGGCCGCCTGAACGATAATTCGGAGAATAAAGATGACGAAGCAAACGGGGATTCCATTCGATAAGCCTGTCGCGGTGATCGGCGCGGGACTCGTGGGCGCGGGATGGGCCATCGCGTTCGCGCGCGCGGGCCTCAAAGTGCGCGTCTACGATTCCAATCAAAGCACCGCTGCCGCCGCGCTGCCATGGGCGCTCAATCAACTCGAAGCGCTGCATCGGCATGGCTTGATCGATGAAGAACCCGCGCAGGTCGCCGCGCGTCTTACGCTTGCCGGTTCGCTTGCGGAAGCGCTCGATGGCGTCGCGTACGCGCAGGAATCCGTGCTGGAACGCGTGGACGTCAAGCGCCGTCTCATGGAAGAACTCGATGCCGTCGCCGATACGAATGTGGTCATCGGCAGTTCGAGTTCGGGCATCAAGGCATCCGACTTCGCGCTCGATCTGCGCATTTCGCCGCGCGTGCTGATTGCGCATCCGGTGAATCCGCCTTATCTCGTGCCGGTGGTGGAACTGGTGCCGTCGTCGCAGACATCGCCGAATACGGTGGCCTTCGCGGATGAACTCATGCGTGGCATCGGCCAGAGCGTGGTGCATGTGCGCAAGGAGATCGAAGGCTTCGTGCTGAACCGATTGCAGGCGGCGTTGCTGCGCGAAGCGTGGGCCTTGCAGCGCGATGGCGTCGCGAGTTGCGAGGACATCGACAAGACCGTGCGCGATGGGCTCGGCTGGCGCTGGTCGTTCATGGGGCCGTTCGAAACCATCGATCTGAACGCGCCGGGCGGCGTCGCGGACTACGCGCGGCGGCTCGGGCCGCTCTACCATTCGATCACGCGTTCGCGCACGGAAGACGGTGGTTGGGATGACGAACTGATCGCGCGCGTGGAAGCGGACCGCCGTCAGCACTTGCCGGAGGATCGACTCGCCATGCGCCGCGACTGGCGCGACGAACGGTTGATGCGCTTCGCCGCGAGCCGCAATGCGAACGGTGGCGGCGAAGATCGTTAGTCGCGAATTCTCGATGTATCGCTGAAATCACACCCAAGCACCCCAAGGTTTTCCCTCCCCCACCTGTTCCGGGTAGGTTCCCACTCCCTCCGAGGCATTACCGTGACGTTACGAGACCCGTCATAGCGATAACCCGCCAGCGCACGCCGCATGGCCGGGAAGCACTCAGGAGACAAGCATGGAATCAAGGCGCCACGCGGCCAGTTTCGACACGAGGCCTTCGCCCGATTTCCAGCCGCGCTCCGCATGGACCATGACCGTCATGCTCATGGTCCTTTCTCTGATCAATTTCCTCGACAAGATCGTGCTCGGGCTGGTCGCCGTGCCGCTGACGGCGGAACTGCATCTGTCGCCGCAGCAATACGGGCTGGTTGCGGGCAGCTTCTTCTGGCTGTTCTCGGCGTCCACCGTGGTCGTCGGATTCATCTCCAACCGCATTCCCACGCGCTGGCTCCTGCTCGCAATGGGCTTCGTGTGGGCGGTCCTGCAAGTACCGCAAGCGCTGACGACGAGCGTGATCGGTTTGCTGCTCTGCCGCGTCATTCTCGGCGCGGCGGAAGGCCCGGCGTTTCCGGTTTCCGTGCATGCGCTCTTCAAATGGTTTCCGGATCGCAAGCGTAATCTGCCGGTCGCTGTCATCACGCAGGGAGCCGCCGCTGGCATGTTGCTCGCGGGCATCATGATTCCGCTCGTGACGCGCGAATGGGGCTGGCGCATGAATTTCGTGCTGCTCGGCGCGATCGGCGCGATCTGGTGCCTGCTCTGGCTGTGCATCGGGCGCGAAGGGCCACTCGACGGTCAACGCTCGACGCGTGGTGCGGACGCTTCGGCGCCACGGCTGCCGTATCGGCGAATCCTCACGGACCGCTCGGTGCTTTCCGTGTTCGCGCTCGGCTTCACCGCCTACTGGACGCTCGGCCTTAGCCTGACGTGGCTGCCCACGTATCTGGAAAAAGGCCTTGGCTTTTCCGGCGTCGATGCAGGCCGATGCTTCGCCGCCGTCGTCGCCACGGCCACACCCGTGAATCTCGCGCTGAGCGCGCTTTCGCAGCGCATGCTGGCGCGCGGCGCATCGAGCCGGCGCGCGCGGGTCCGGCCGCTCTGTCTGAGCGCCACCGCAGGCGCGCTGATGTTCGTCGCGCTGATCCTGCTGAACGCATCGCCCATTCAGAAAGTCGCGTTGCTGGCGATTGCCTGCGCGCTGCCGACCCTGAGCTTCACCCTCGCGCCCGCCCTGCTCGCGGAGATGGTGCCGAACAGTCAACGTGGCGCGCTGGTCGCCATCAACACGGCGCTGGCGAGTCTGGGCGCCGCCATCGCGCCAGCGGTGATGGGCCGCATCGTGCAGATTCACGGCGGCGGCAACAGCCACGCGTACGAACTCGGCTTCGTCGTGAGCGCCGTGTTGCTGGTTGCGGCGGCGCTGGCGGCGCTGCGCTGGCTGCATCCCGAGCGCTCCATTGCGACGCTCAGACACGTTGCCGCGCAAGCCACCGCCTGAAGCACAGAACTGCCCGAACGAACGATGGCCATGACTAGACCTGAGAGAAACGCCGCGCCCCATGCAGGCGCGGCGGAATATGACTACATCGTCGTGGGTGCGGGATCGGCCGGATGCGCGGTGGCGGCGAGACTGGCCGAAGATCCGTCGGTGACCGTCGCGCTGCTCGAAGCCGGTCCGCACGATCATCACCTGAGCGTCTGGGCGCCGATCGGCCTCGCCGCCACGGCGCGCAAAGCGGGTCCGCGCAATTACGCCTATTACACCGAGCATCAGCCCGAACTCGACGGACGCCCTTCCTATCAGCCACGCGGCCGGGGATTGGGCGGCAGTTCGTCGATCAACGGGATGGTGTACATCCGCGGACATCGCAGCGATTACGACGCCTGGGCGAATGCCGGATGCGCCGGATGGAGCTACGACGACGTGCTGCCCTACTTCCGCCGCAGCGAGTGCAATCAGCGCTTTCGCGGCGATCCGTTGCACGGCGATGACGGTCCGCTGCACGTCAACGACCTGCGCACGCCGAACCCTTTTTCAAGGCGTTTCGTCGATGCCGCGTTGCAGGCGGGGTATCCGCATAACGACGACTTCAATGGCGCGGAACAAGAAGGCGCGGGCCTGTATCAAGTCACCCAGCACAACGGCGAGCGATGGAACGCCGCGCGCGCGTATCTGCATGGCGGCGATCAACGCGATCCGAGTCTCAGCGGCGGCCGCCCGAATCTCGCCGTGCTCACGGATTCGCAGGCGCTGCGTCTCACGTTCGACGGCAAGCGCGCGAGTGGCATTCGCGTGATTCGCGCGGGCATCGAGCAGACCTTGCGGGCGCGGCGCGAAATCGTGCTCAGTTGCGGCGCGTTCAACTCACCTCAATTGCTGATGGCGTCGGGCATTGGTCCGGGCGAGCATCTGCGCGAGCATGGCATCGATGTGATTCACGATCTGCCGGGCGTCGGCGAGAATCTTCAGGATCATCTCGATGTCATCGTGAACAAGCAGGTGAAGTCAACGGATCTCTACGGTTATTCGGCGGGCGGCTTCTTGCGGCTCATGTCCGAGATCGTGCGATACCGGCGCGACCGCACCGGCATGGTCAGTTCCAATTTCGCGGAAGCAGGCGCGTTCGTGAAAACGCGCCGCGAACTCGCGGTGCCGGACGTGCAACTGGCGTTCGTGCTGGCGCTGCTCGGCGACCGCAGCGGCACGAAGCGCTCGAAGCTCGGGCACGGTTATTCGTGTCACGCGTACATTTTGCGGCCCGAGAGTCGCGGGCACGTGCGTCTGCGAACGTCCGACATGCGCGATGCGCCTTCCATCGACCCGCGCTTTCTGACTGCCGAAGCCGACATGGAAGCGCTGATTGCGGGCGTGAAAATCGTGCGCCGCATCTACGCGCAGCCCGCGCTCGCCAATGCAGGCGGCAAGGAAATGCTCACCGACGACTTCGGCCCCGGCGATTCGAACGACGACGCCATCCGCGCGTTCGTGCGCAAGCAGGCGGACAGCGTGTATCACCCGGTCGGCACTTGCAAGATGGGTATCGATGCAAAAGCCGTGGTCGATCCGAGCCTGCGCGTGCGCGGCATCGAAGGCTTGCGCGTGGCGGATGCCTCGATCATGCCGACGCTGATCGGCGGCAACACGAACGCGCCGGCCATCATGATCGGCGAGAAAGCGGCGGATCTGATCCGCGCCGCGAACAGATAGAAACAGACAGAGATAGTTCGGACAGCTTCACATGGAGCACGATATGCACGCAATAGAAAGCGCATCCCTTTTCAACACCGAGCGGGCCGCATGGCCTTTCTCGGTCGAACGCCATACGCCGACCATCGGCGCGACGATTGGCGGCATCGACCTGCGCGAGCCGCTCGACGACGACACCTATCGGGCATTGCGCCGCGCGCTGCTCGAATTCAAGGTGTTGTTCTTCCGCGATCAGGACATTACACCGGCGCAACACGTCGCGCTGGCGGGGCGCTTCGGCGAACTGGAGATTCATCCGGCTTTTCCGCATCACCCGGACCATCCCGAACTGGTGATTCTGGGCCGCAACGAAACGCGCCGTGGCCGCGAAAACCTCTACCACTCCGATGTTTCGTGGCGCGAGATTCCGTCGATGGGTTCCATGCTGCGTTGCGTGCAGTGCCCCGAAGTGGGCGGCGATACGATCTGGATCAACATGGTCGCGGCCTACGCCAACCTGCCCGATGAGATCAAGACGCGTATCGCGCAGCTCGAAGCGGTGCACGATTTTCTGCCTCTGTTCGGCACGGCGTTGCCTAAAGAACAACATCCGGCCATGCGGCAGAAGTTTCCGCCCGTCACGCATCCGGTGGTGCGCGTGCATCCGGAAACGGGCGAGAAGATTCTCTACGTCAACGAAGCCTTCACCACGCATCTGTCGAATTATGGGCATGTGACGGCGCAGGAGTATCGCGTCGGCTTCGACTACAAGCTCGCCGAGATGGACTTGCTGCAATACCTGTTCCGTCAGGCGCAGGCGCCCGAGTATCAGGTGCGTCTCAAGTGGCAGCCGAACACCATCGCCTTCTGGGACAACCGCGCCTGCCAGCATTACGCCGTGCAGGATTATTTCCCCGCGCCGCGCCATATGATGCGCGCCACCGTGATCGGCGATCGTCCGATTCGCGTGGCCTGAATGAGGCCTGAAGGATACCTGATGAAAATCCTGAACTCGTTTTATATCGGCGGCGCGTGGACCGAACCGTCCGCGGGCAGCACGCTGATCGATATCGTCGATCCCGCCACCGAGGAAGTGAGTGGCACGCTCGCCATGGGCACCGCAGCGGATGCGGACCGCGCAGTGGCGGCCGCGCGCGCCGCGTTTCCGGCGTGGTCGGCATCGAGCCGGGACACGCGTATTGCGTTGCTGGAACGCGTGATCGAGCGGTATCGCGCGCGTCTGGACGATCTCGCGGATGCCGTGCGTCGTGAAATCGGCGCGCCCGTCGCGCTGTGCAAGCATCTGCAAGCGCCAATCGGACTCGCGCAGTTTCAGGCGGCGCTGGAAACGCTGCGTCATTTCGAGTTCGAAACGCAGCATGAGAAAAGCTACGTGCGGCGCGAGGCGATCGGTGTGGCCGCGCTCATCACGCCGTGGAACTGGCCGCTGAATCAGATTGCCGCGAAGGTCGCGCCCGCGCTTGCGGCGGGCTGCACGGTCGTCTTGAAGCCATCGGAAATCGCTCCGCTCGACGCGGTGATTTTCGCGGAAGTCATGCATGAAGCGGGCACGCCGCCCGGCGTCTTCAACATGATCTTCGGCGATGGCCGGGTCGTGGGCCAGCGCTTGTCCTCACATCGCGATGTGGACATGGTGTCGATCACTGGCTCTACGCGCGCCGGAATAGAAGTCGCGATGAGCGCTGCGCCTACTGTCAAGCGTGTGGCTCAGGAACTCGGCGGCAAGTCCCCGCTGCTGATTCTCGACGATGCCGACCTCAACGCCGCAGTGACAAGCGGCGTCGCTCAGTGCATGGTCAACTCCGGGCAGACCTGCGTGGCGCCTACCCGCATGCTGGTGCCGCGTGACCGTTATGAGGACGCCGTGACGATCGCCGCTGCCGTGGCGAACGGGGTTATCGTCGGCGACCCCGCCGATCCGGCCACGAAGATGGGGTGCATTTCGAATCGCGCGCAGTATGAGAAGGTGCAGCGCATGATTCGCGTCGGTCTGGAAGAAGGCGCGCGGTTGGTGGCGGGTGGTGCGGGAAGACCCGAAGGCCTCTCCCGTGGCTTCTACGCGCGGCCCACGATTTTCGCGGATGTGCATAACGCGATGACCATCGCGCGTGAGGAAATCTTCGGGCCGGTGGTGGTGATGATCGCCTATGACGACGAAGAGGACGCTATCGCGATCGCCAACGATACGGACTATGGGCTGGCCGCTTATATCGCCACGGGTGATGCGGAGCGGGGTCGGCGGGTCGCGGCGCGGCTTAGAGTGGGGTCTGTGCGCGTTAATGGCGCGATGATGGATATTTCGGTGCCGTTTGGCGGCTATAAGACTTCGGGGAATGGGCGTGAATGTGGGGTGGAGGGGTTGCTGGAGTTTTTGGAGTGTAAGGCGGTGACGGGGTGAGATTTGTTGGATTGGGGTGTCTGTATGTCGGGCAAGGGGCTGCTGCTGTTTGGGCTTTTATTGCAGTAGCCGCCTCCCCGGCGGGGGGGTAACTTTCTTTGCTGCTGCAAAGAAAGTCACCAAAGAAAGCAGCTTTTTACCCCATGCACGATGGCTGGAAAGGGTTGGTCTGGATTAACCGATGCAGTGGCCGCAATAGGACGTGCCACGCATAACGAGCGCTTAGGCAACCTAGCGATCACGCGCTCAAAGTCTCTACGCTCGTTGGACCGCGCTCATTCTTTCGGCCATGCGCTGCGCGCGCCGAGAGCTTTAGAACGGAATCCCGCAGCGTATGAGTGTCCAGTCACATCACACCGCATCGCACCTCTCCCATTCGGCCCTACCTTGGTAAGTGCTTCTGGGCAAAGCGCACCCACCAACGCAAGTCATCATTTAGTCGGAGCACTAACCAAGGTAGGACCGAATAGCAATCTTGCGGGGAAGCGTGATGTGGCTGGGCGCTGATACGCTGCGGGATTCCGTTCTTACGTTCTCGGCGCGCGCAGCGCATGGCCGAATGAATGAGCGCGGTCCACTGAGGCAAAAGAAATCGAGCGCGAAATCGCCAGGTTGCCTAAGCGGCAAGTTATGCGTGGCAAGCCCTATTGCGGCCACTGCATCCATTAATCCAGACCAACCCTCTCCAGCCATCGTGCATGGGGTAAAAAGCTGCTTTCTTTGGTGACTTTCTTTGCAGCAGCAAAGAAAGTTACCCCCCCGC
Organism: Caballeronia sp. A2-2; assembly: GCF_057612605.2. Taxonomy (NCBI): domain Bacteria; kingdom Pseudomonadati; phylum Pseudomonadota; class Betaproteobacteria; order Burkholderiales; family Burkholderiaceae; genus Caballeronia; species Caballeronia sp. A2-2. Next base: position 420,679 of record NZ_JBVFIR010000004.1, read on the forward strand.
CGGGGAGGCGGCTACTGCATAAAAAGCCCAACCAGCAGCAGCCCCTTGCACAAAAAAAAACAAACTCAAAGCGTAGACAACGTGAGCGCATTCCTCACCGACTTCACCCCTTCCACCCCTTGCGCGGCCTGCGTCGCCAACCCGATCTGCGCCTCTTCAGGCACCATGCCTTCGAGAATCACCGCACCATCATGCGCACGAACGGTAATCCCCGCCACCCGCAGATCCTTCGTCTTGCTCAACGCACGCAGCACGTTCTTTTGCAACGCGCGATCGGCCGCCTTGCCCGCCTTTGCATCAGATACGGATGACGCCGCCGCCGCAACCTCACTCCCTTGCGCATAAGCACCAGAAACCACACACAAAGCGACAGCGAGCAATAAAACCCGCATCGTTCTAATCGTTCCCATCAAAATTTCCTCGTCGTATTCGTCTTCAGAAGCGATGCGTCATACCAACCACGCCAAGCGCCTGTTTCGACCCGGCCGCCACCCCCGTCACACCCGGCCAGCTCATGTTGCCGCTTCCATTGTTCTTCACATAACCCGCGCGCATATACAGACTCGTGCGCTTCGAAAGATTGTGATCGACGCCCACTTCAACGCCGATGTTGTTATCGTGAACGCCCCGCACGCTGCGCTGAATGCCAGCAATCTCGATGACATCGAACGGCGTAGCCTGAATGGTCGCGCCCAGTTCCATGATGCTGTACGAATGCACCAGCGACGCCAGCGGCAAGCTCAAGGCAGGCGTGACGTTGACCACCGCGCCTTGCGGCACGTCCTTCGGACGGTTATACGAATAGTTGAACTGGAAGTTCACGATGCCAAGCCGATACGCCAGCGCACCCGTTAAATGCTCGGTCGCCATCAACGGAAAGCTCACCAGCAACGAAGGCGCGGTCGGCACCAGCGGGGCGCTTTCCTTCGCGCCGTGCTGGTACTGATAGCCGACGCCCGCGTAAAAGCCATAGCCCGAATAACTCGCCGCCAGATCGAGCATGTTGCCCGACGCGATGTTCACCGGCTGCGTCACCGTGGCGGCGAACGCATACATGGCAAAGAGCTTGAAGCCGTTCACATCGGGCGACTGATACACAATCGAATTGCTGGTCCGCCCGGACACATACTGCGTGGCGATGGTGGAACGATCGGTCGCGCCCGCGAGATCGGCGGCGGCGAGCGGCGACATCACTTCGTTGCCACGGAAAGGGTCCGTGAAATACACCGCCCAGAAGCTCGGCTGATACTGACGCCCGAAACTCAGTTGGCCGTACTTGTCGTGTTTCAGCCCGACCCACGATTGCCGGTAAAACATCGCGGTGCTGTCCGCGAAGTACGAACCGTTGTTGATGTTGTAGCCGCTTTCCACATCGAACACGGCTTTCAGTCCGCCGCCGAGGTCTTCCGAGCCTTTCAATCCGACCAGCGAACCGGTCGAACCGCCGCTCCGTTCGGAATACGAATGTTTGCCGCCATTATCGAGATACTGAACGAAGACGTCCGCTACCCCGTACAAGGTCACGCTCGACTGGGCGGACGCGACCCCGGCGGCGAGCATCAACACGGCCCCGCAAACGGGCCTGATCCTGAAACGCATGCATGTCTCCTATTGGTGTTGCCGAATCCGGAGAACATGAGCAATGCAAAATGTTGACGATGCTCCCCGGCCAACGCACCCGTCACACCTGCCGGCGTTCGGGATCGAGATCGGCGTCTCTTTCGTTGCGATTACATCTTGCAGGGATGGCCCGACCGAGCAACTACCCGAACGGAGGGGGCACGGGAATACCCCGAGCGCTGCAAGGCCGCCCCGCTTGGCGCAAAAAGGCGGCCTCGGGTGCTGCGCTACAATGAGCCGGTCATCATTTTGTTCTCCGGAGCGACCCGTTCGGGCACGCGATCGGAACACGCAAGGCGCAGGTCAGCATGTCGCACATTTCCCCTTCCGAAGCCGGCACGATCGAACCTGAAATCCACTCCCGTCTGGTCGCGCCGCGCCGCACGACCCCTATCGTGGCGCGCGAACGTCTGCTTGCCCTTCTGCTCGATGCGCGCCGCAAACGTTGCGTGGTCCTTCAGGGTCCGGCCGGTTGCGGCAAGACCGGCGTGCTGCTGGCCTGGCGCGAAACGCTGCTGTCGCTCGGCTTCGATATCGCGTGGCTCACGCTTGCGCCGAAAGACAACGACCTCGCCCGATTTCTCGATTCTCTCGTCGCGAGCCTGGCGCTTGTCGATCCCGCGATCTCGCGCGAAGCCGCGCTGCCGGGCGCACACGGCATGGACGAGCAAGCCGTGGAGCGCACTGTCATCGCGCTGGTGCGCGGCATCGCGGAACATCCGGGCGATGTCCTGCTGGTGCTGGACGACCTGCATCACATCACGCATGCGCGCAATCACGAAGCGCTGCAATGGCTGATCGATTACGCGCCCGCCAACCTCCATCTCGTGTTCGTTTCGCGCGGCAACGTGCCGCTTTCGCTCGGCCGCGTGCGCGATGAGGGGCTCGCGCTCGAACTGGGTCCGCGCGATCTTCGCTTCACTGTTGCGGAATCCGAAACATTCCTGCGCGCACAACTCGGCGAAATCAGTCAGCGCGATGCCCGCCACGCCCACACGCAAACGGATGGCTGGGCGGCAGGCTTGCAGTTGTTCGCCACGCGCCTCAAGACAAAGTGCAATCCGCCGACGGCCGGCAAGCTGCACCCTGCGCGCGATTTCGCTGACTATTTCGAACGGGAAGTGTTGTCGCATCTCGCCGACAGGGAAGTCGATCTGCTGATACGCATGTCGTGTTGCGCGCGTTTTTGCGCGTCGCTGTGCATCGCGCTGATCGGTCAGGAACAGTCGCCGGACAGCATTCGGCTTTTGCTCGCACGGCTGGAGAGCGAGCATCTTTTCATCGAGACCGTTGAAAGTTCGGATGCCGAATCGTGGTATCGATTCAATCCGCTGTTTCGGGAGACGCTGCGGGAACGCTTTGGCGCGCGCGGCGAAGCGCATCGGCGCGCGGTGCATCGGGCGGCGTGGGTCTGGTTCCGCGATCACCATCACCCGGATGACGCCGTTCGCCACGCGCTGCTTGCCAACGAAGCCGCCGCTGCCGCCGATCTCGTCCAGCACGTGGCGCGCAGCATGCAGATCGACGGGAAGTTGCGCGAGCTGGTCGCGCTCATGCGCCTGCTTCCGCAAGAAGAAGTGCAGGCGCGCATCGGCTTGCGGCTGTGGCGGGCGCATCTGCACCTGTACGCGCGCGAATTCGATGCCTGCGCGCAAGCCATCACGCATCTGCAAGAAGCCATCGCGCCCGGCGACACCCATTCGCATCACCGTCTGACGCTTTTGCGGACAGCGCTCGCCGTGCAGCGCGACGATCCCGACGATGCCGCCACGCTGCTCTCGCCGCTCCTGAACATATCCGCCGATGCCGACCCGCTCGCGACTGGCGGCCGCAACAACCTGCTGTCGTGGATCCACATGCGCCAGGGCGATTACAACGCGGCGCGGCGCATTCAGACCGAAGGCACACGCTTACTCGCCGGAACGCCCGCAGGCACCTTGAACGGCCGTTGCATGATGGCGTTCAGCCACGCGCTGGAAGGCAATTTCGTGCAGGTCGAGCGCATTGCCCGCGACGTGCTGCACGAAGCCCGCGCGCTCGGCCATGCTGCCGCGGAAGCCGCCTCTTTCGCCACCGCGCTGCTGGGCGAGGCGCTGGTCGAATCCGGCGAGTGCGATGCCGCGTGCAAGCTGCTGGAGGCGCGCATCGACGTGCTGGAGCGCGTCTCCATTCCCGATTCGGTGCTGCGCGTGTTCGGCGTGCTGGCGGCCGCGCACTGGGCGGCGGGGCATCGGCGGGGTGCGCGCGCGTACCTCGAACGGCTCGAAGATCACGCGACGAAGCATGGGCTCGTGCGGCTCGTCGCGCATGCCGTGGCGGCGCAGGCGCGCCAACATCTGTCGTGCGGGCAGTTCGACACGGCGCGAACCGCGCTTGCCCGCCTCGACACAATGGCAGCGCTCGACGACGCCCCTTCCACGACCATCGCCGAGATTCGGACGATGGCGCAACGCGCGCATATCGACTCCTGCATCGCGCACGAAGACTGGGACGGCGCGGCCGTTCGCCTGCAAGCGCTCGTTCCTGAATGCGAAGCGCGCGGCTGGCAGCGCCACGTCGCCATCTTGCAGATGCAGTCGGCCTGCGTCGATACCCGGCGTGGCCGGCACGACGCCGCGCGGCTGGCCGCGCTCGCCGCGCTCAGGCGAGGTCATCGGCTCGGTCTGGTGCGCAGTCTGCTCGATGCGGCGCCCGGTGCGCTCGATCTCATCGCCCGTATCGAGCAAGGCGAACCGCATGATCCCGTGCTCAGCTTTTACGTAGACCGGCTGCGTGACGTGCAACAAGGCACGCCGCGCAATGCGGCTAAAAACGGCCCGTGCGGCGGAAGTCAAACCAGCAGCATCGATACGCTGAGCGAGCGCGAAACCCGCGTGATCGGACTATTGGCGCACGCGCTGCCGAACAAGAAAATCGCCCGCACGCTCGGGATTTCGCCGGAAACCGTCAAGTGGCATCTGAAGAACATCTACGGAAAACTCGGCGTGGCCAGCCGTGATGAAGCCGTGGCCCGCGTGCGTGATCTCAACCTCGGCAATTCGTCGCTCGGCTCCGTGGGCTGAACGCTTCCGTTGCACGGTTGCGCCACCCGCTACGGGTGGGTTCGTCGCAGCCGCATCGTCTTATCCTTGAACTCAAGGGAAGGTGTGCGGGTTCATCGCGCGTCATTCCCATAAAAAATGCTAGTGCTCGCCGTGACGCGCACTGAAGCTCAGGAGACAGGCGTCATGACAACGCTCAAGGCTGATGATTTCACCGTAGCGCCCTACCGTCCCGTGCGTTTCCCGGAGCGCCGCCCGCGCATCGAGCAGCGTTCGGATGGCACGTTGATCCTGAGTTCGGCCAGCGCGCCGCCGTCCATCGCCGAGCGCAGTTTTGCCGCGTTCATTCCGAAATGGGCGGAACGTCGCGGCGACAGCGCGGCTTTCGCCGAGCGGGATGCAACCGGCGAATGGCGCACGATCACCTGGCGCGAACTGTGGGTTCAGGTGCAGACGGTGGCCGCCGCGCTGCTCGAAATGGGTTTGGGCCAGCAACGGCCGTTGATCCTGCTCTCGGGCAATTCGATCGAACAGGCGGTGCTGCTGCTCGCGACCGAATATGTCGGCATTCCGTGCGCGCCAGTGTCGCCTGCGTACTCGCTCGTCAGCAAGGATTTCGCGCGTCTGAAGGGCGTGTTGCGGATGGTCCCGCCCGCTGCGGTGTTCGTGCAGGACGAGGCGCTGTTCGAACGCGCGCTTGCCGAACCCGTTTTCGCGGATACGCCGGTCATCACCGTGCGCAATGCCACGCGTGGTCATCGCACATGGTTCGAACTGCTGGCGAGCGGACTGACGCCCGCGCGCATCGCTGCCGTGGCGCAGGCGCATGCTTCGATCAGCGAGGCGCATACGGTTCGCGTGCTGTTCACGTCAGGCTCGACGGGCGTGCCGAAAGGCGTCCCGCTCACCTACAGCAACTTCAAGGCCGTCGCGTCCTACTACGCCGACAACCTCGGCTGGCTGCTGGAAACGCAACCGGTCTTTCTCGACTGGCTGCCGTGGCATCACGGGCTGGGCGGCGTGCTCAATCTCGGCCGGTCCATCCAGTTCGGCTCGACCCACTATATCGACGATGGCCGCCCGCTCCCCGGCATGATCGAGCGGACCGTGCGCAATCTGCGCGAAGTCTCGCCTACCGTGTTCACGAGCGTGCCTTCCGCGTGGGCGGTGCTGGCGGGCGAACTCGAACGCGATCCCGTGCTCGCGCGCAGTCTTTTCGCGGATGTCCAGTATTTCGGCTACGGCGGCGCCAGCCTGCCTGCCGATGTGTGGAACCGCGTCCAGCGCGTGGCTGTGGAGACCATCGGACGGCGCATCGTGTTTTCGACGGGACTTGCCTGCACGGAAACGAGCGGCATGGGCACGTATTGCGGCTGGCCATCGAAGGATCTCGGCAATATCGGCGGGCCGGTGCCGGGTTCGGAAGTGAAGCTGGTGCCTCTCGATGGCGGCGACGGGCGCTATGAAATTCGCATGCGCGGCGCGAATGTGTTTCACGGCTATCTCGGCAATCCCGAACTGACTGCGGCCGCTTTCGACGACGAAGGCTTCTTCCGCCTAGGCGATGCCGTGCGTCTCGCCAACCCCGCCGACGCAGGCGAGGGTCTGATCTTCGCGGGCCGCGTGGTGGAAGACTTCAAGCTCACCAACGGCACGTGGGTGCGCACGGGCGCGGTCCGTCTGGGCTTGCTCGAACTGTGCGCCCCGCTTATCGCGGATGCGGTGATCTGCGGCCACGATCACGACTATCTCGCCGCGCTCGCATGGCCGAACGTGGCCGCGTGCCGACGCCTCGCGCCCGAGCTAGCCGAACTGGATGCGCACGCGCTGGCGTGTCACCCGCTCGTGGTGGCCACGTTGCGCGAACGCCTCGGCACGCAGAAAGGCGGCGGCGCGAGCCGCACCATCGAACGCGTGATGTTGATGGCCGAACCGCCTTCCATCGACGCCAACGAAATCGCCGAGAAAGGCTATGTCAATCAGGCCGTCACCCGTGCGCGCCGCGCGCATTTGATCGGCCCGCTCTTTCACGCCGAACCGGCCGCGCATATCGCCTGCGCGCGGTAATTTTCCATCCGCGAATCTGGCGGGATCATCTCTTCGCAGGAACTTAGTCATGCATATTACACGGACCGTCTTTCGCGACGATCATGAGATGCTGCGCACCAGCATTCGCCGTTTTCTGGAGCGGGAATGCGCGCCGAAGCAGACCGAATGGGACAAGACCGGGCGCGTCGATCGCGAAACGTGGCTGAAGGCGGGCCGCGAAGGGCTGCTCTGTCTCACGTTGCCGCCCGAGTACGGCGGCGGCGGTGGCGATTTCGGCCATGCGGCGGTGCTCAACGAGGAAGTGAATCGCGCGGGCCTGAGCGGACTGGGTTTCGGCGTGCATTCGGACATCATCGCGCCGTATATCGCGCGCATCGGCAATGACGAGCAGAAGCAGGCTTGGCTGCCGAAAGCGTGTTCGGGCGAAGCCATTCTCGCCATCGCGATGACCGAACCCGGCACCGGCAGCGATCTTAAATCCGTGCGGACCACCGCCATCCGCGACGGTGACGAGTACGTCATCAATGGCAGCAAGACGTTCATCAGCAACGGGCTGAATGCGGACCTCATCATCGTGATCTGCAAGACGGACCCGAGCGCGGGTTCGAAGGGCGTGAGCCTGATCGTGGTCGAATCGACGCGGCATGGTTTTCGCCGTGGCCGCAAGCTCGACAAGGTCGGGCTGCACGGACAGGACACCGCCGAACTTTTCTTCGACGATGTGCGCGTGCCGGTCACCAACCGTCTCGGCGAGGAAGGGCAAGGCTTCGCGTACCTGATGGGCGAGTTGCCGCAGGAGCGCTTGTCGATCGCCATCGGCGCGGCGGCGAAGCTCGAAGCCTGCCTCGAACACACGCTCGATTACGTGAAGGATCGCCGCGCGTTCAATCAGACCGTGTGGGACTTTCAGAACACCAAGTTCAAGCTCGCCGATGTCAAGACGCAAGCCACCGCCGTGCGTCTGATGGTCGATCACTATCTGGCCGAACACATTCGCCGCCGTCTGACGCTGGAAGAAGCGGCCATCGTCAAGCTCTACGCCACTGAAACGTTGGGCCGCGCGCTCGACGAGATGGTCCAGCTTCACGGCGGCTACGGCTACATGCTGGAGTATCCCGTCGCCCGCGCGTTCGCCGATGCGCGCGTGAACCGCATCTACGGCGGCACGAGCGAGGTCATGCGCGATCTCATTTCGCGCAAGCTGTGAGCCGAACTTTCGCACCATCGAATTCATTTTTTCACGGAGCAGTGATATGACTCGTAACGTTTTCGTCGCCGGTGTCGGCATGATTCCGTTCAAGAAGCCGGGCACCAGCGACACCTACGACGTGATGGGCGCGGGTGCCGTGCGTCAGGCATTGGCCGATGCCGGGCTCGACTACGCGCTCGTCCAGCAAGCCTATGCCGGTTATGTGTACGGCGATTCGACCTGCGGCCAGAAAGCGCTGTATCAGGTCGGCATGACGGGCATTCCGGTCATCAATGTCAACAACAACTGCGCGACGGGTTCCTCTGCCCTGTTCCTCGCGCGTCAGGCCGTGCAGAGCGGCGCGGTGGATTGCGCGCTCGCGGTCGGTTTCGAGTTCATGCAGCCGGGCGCGCTGTCGTCGAAGTGGAGCGACCGCGCACCGGCTCTTGAGCGTGCGTTGAACCTGGTCAATGAACTGGTCGATCGAATGGACTTGCCTCCGGCCATCCGGCAGTTCAGCGGCGCAGGCCGCGCGCACATGCAGAAGTACGGCACGAAGCTCGAAACCTTCGCGAAGATTCGCGCGAAGGCCAGTCAACATGCCGCGCGCAATCCGCTGGCCGTGTTCCGCAATGTCGTGACGCCGGAAGACGTGCTCGCTTCGCCGATGATCTGGGAAGGCGTGCTCACGCGCCTGATGGCCTGTCCGCCGACGTGTGGCGCGGCGGCGGCGATCGTCGTGTCGGAAACGTTCGCGCGCAAACACGGCTTGCGCACCGATGTGATGATCGCCGGCCAGTCGCTCACCACGGATCAGCCGAGCACTTACGACAGCCGCGACATGATCCGCGTGGTCGGCTTCGACATGACGCAAGCGGGCGCGAAGCTCGCGTATGAGCAGGCGGGCGTCGGTCCCGAGGGCATCGACGTGATCGAACTGCATGACTGCTTCGCGCAGAACGAACTGCTGACTTACGAGGCGCTCGGTCTGTGCGGCGAAGGTCAGGCAGAAAAGCTCGTGAACGATGGCGACAACACGTATGGCGGCAAGTGGGTGGTCAATCCGTCGGGCGGGCTGCTGTCGAAGGGGCATCCGCTGGGCGCGACGGGCCTGGCGCAATGCTACGAGCTGACGCATCAGATGCGCGGCACCGCCGATCAGCGTCAGGTGGACAACGCGAAAGTCGCGCTGGCGCATAACGTCGGCCTGGGCGGTGCGTGCGTCACGACCATCTACAAGCGCGCGTGAGACTCCGACATGATCGACAAGAAACACATCGGTAAGGTCATTCCGGCGTTTCGCACGGTGGCCGAAGCGGGACGGCTGCGCTTTTTCGCGAAGGCCATCGGCGAGACCAATCCGATCTATTTCGATGAATCCGCCGCCCGCGATGCCGGCCACCCCAACCTGCCCTTGCCGCCCACCTTCCTGTTCTCGCTCGAACTGGAACAGCCCGACAAAAGCTGGCGCGACGAGATCGGCATTCAGGTCGCGCGTATTTTGCACGGCGAGCAGTCGTTCACGTATCACCGGATGGCCTACGCGGGCGACGTGCTGCACTTCGAATGCCGCATCGCCGATATCTACGACAAGAAGAACGGCGCGCTCAGTTTCGTGGTGCGCGAAACGCGCGTGACCAACCAGCATGGCGAGCATGTCGCAGATTTGCGCAGCGTGCTGGTGCATCGCAACGGGTGAGGAAGGCTCGAATGACTATGTTGAATTTCGATGACATCAAGGTCGGCGACACGCTGCCGCCGCTCACGCTGGAACCCCTGAACCGCTCGACGCTTGCGCTCTTTGCAGGCGCTTCCGGCGATCACAACGCGGTTCACATCGACCTCGATTTTGCGCGCCGCGCCGGCATGCCGGACGTGTTCGCGCACGGCATGTTGTCGATGGCCTGGCTCGGCCGCCTGCTCACGCTATGGACCGATCAGCGCAATTTGCGGCATTTCGGCGTGCGCTTTGTCGGCATCACGCATCTCGGGCACCGGATCACGTGTAGCGGACGCGTGGTGGCGAAGTCCGAGACGAATGGCGAGCGTCTCGTGAAGGTCGAGATTCAGACCGCCAATCAATACGGCGAACCGCGCGTGCTCGGCGACGCGCTGCTCGCACTGTAGTTTCGCATTCAACGAGGAGAGCAAGATGGGTAAGCTTGACGGCAAGGTGGCGCTCGTCACCGGTTCAGGACGCGGTATCGGTCGCGCCATCGCGGAGAAACTCGCGAGCGAGGGCGCGCGCCTCGTCATCAACGATCTCGACGCCGATCCGGCGCACGAAACGGTCGAAGTGCTGAAGAAGATGGGCACGGAGGCGGTGGCGGTCGTCGGCAACGTGAGCGCGCCGGACTTTGCGGAGCGCTTTATCGGCACGGCGATGAGCACGTTCAAGGGCATCGATATCATCGTGAATAACGCCGGTTATACGTGGGATGACGTGGTGCAGAAGATGACCGATGAGCAGTGGTACGCGATCATCGACTGCCACATGACTGCGCCGTTTCGAATTCTGCGCGCGGCGTATCCGCATATCAAGGCGCTGCATGCGGCCGATAAGGAAGCCGGGCGTGATGTGTATCGCAAGGTCGTCAATATCTCGTCGGTGTCGGCGCTGACGGGCAATGCCGGGCAGATGAATTATTCATCGGCGAAGGCGGGTGTGATCGGCATGACGCGTGCATTGAGCCGCGAGTGGGGACGCTTCAACGTCAACGTGAATTGCGTGGCGTTCGGGCTGATTCACACGCGCATGACCCGTGCGGATGCCGATTCGGGCGCGACGGTCAAGATCGATGGGCGGGATATTCGCGTGGGCGTCAATGCGGACCGGTTGAAAGCACATGCGCAGATGAATCCGCTGGGTCGCGGGGGGACGCCGGAAGAAGCGGCGGGTGGGGTTTATTTGTTTTGTTCGCCGGAGTCGAATTACATTACTGGGCAGACGGTGGCGGTTGCGGGAAATTTGCAGTGAGGGATTTTTTTGGGGGGGGGGTGTATATGTCGGGGAAGGGGCTGCTCTTGTTTGTTTGGTTTATTCAGTAGCCGCCTCCCCGGCGGGGGGGTAACTTTCTTTGCTGCTGCAAAGAAAGTCACCAAAGAAAGCAGCTTTTTACCCCTCCGCACGCTGGCTGGAAAGTGTGGTCTGAAAGTGGCCGCAATAGGATGTCCCACGTTTCGTTAAGTGTATTAGCTGGTACTCGACCTATCGGACAGCGTCAGGTGACGTTTCGCCTTCTCTGTCTGTCAGGTGAAAGGCTTCTGTGTATATGTTGTGCAAGGGGCTGCTGTTTATTGTGCTGTTTATTCAGTAGCCGCCTCCCCGGCGGGGGGGTAACTTTCTTTGCTGCTGCAAAGAAAGTCACCAAAGAAAGCAGCTTTTTACCCCATGCACGATGGCTGGAGAGGGTTGGTCTGGATTAATAGATACAGTGGCCGCAATAGGACTTCCCTCGCATAACAAGCCGCTTAGGCAACCTCGCGATTACGCGCTCAAATCCTTTGGTCTTAGTGGACCGCATTCATTGTTTCGGCCATGCGCTTCGCGCGCCGAGAGCGTGAGAACGGAATCCCGCAGCCTATAAGCGCCCAGCCACCTCACACCTCCCCGCAAGATTGCTATTCGGTCCTACCTTGGTTAGTGCTCCGACAAAAGGTGACTTGCGTTGGTGTGCGAGCTTTGCCCAGAAGCGCTTACCAAGGTTGGGCCGAATGGGAGAGGTGCGATGCGGTGTGATGTGGCTGGGCGCTGATACGCTGCGGGATTCCGTTCTTACATTCTCGGCGCGCGAAGCGCATGGCCGAAAGAATGAGCGCGGTCCAACGAGCGTAGAGACTTTGAGCGCGTGATCGCTAGGTTGCCTAAGCGCTCGTTATGCGTGGCACGTCCTATTGCGGCCACTGCATCGGTTAATCCAGACCAACACTTTCCCGCCATCGTGCATGGGTTAAAAAGCTGCTTTCTTTGGTGACTTTCTTTGCAGCAGCAAAGAAAGTTACCCCCCCGCCGGGGAGGCGGCTACTGAATAAACAGCACAAAAACCAGCAGCCCCTTCCACGACAAAACCAAACTACCGCTCTACCTGATACCCCAACCCACACCCCCGCATCCGCGCAATAGCGACATCATCAAAACCCCAATCCTTCAACGCAGCAAAACCGCGTTCCCCACGCTGCGGCGCAGGATGCGCAATCCTCGACGGCGTCTCCGAAAACCGCGGCGCCGGCGCAGGCTGAACCACCCCGCCCACCTCCACAAAACTCCCCCTTGCCCGATGCTGCGGATGCGCCGGCGCTTCCGAAAAGCTCAACACCGGCGCGACGCACGCATCGACTCCTTCAAAGATGGCGCACCATTCATCGCGTGTGCGGGTGAGAAACGCAGCGGCGAAACGCTCGCGCAGAATGGGCCAGCCGTCGCGGTCGTTTTGCGCGGGAAGGCCCGCATCGGCGAGGCCGAGCTTCGACAATAACTCTGAGTAGAAGCGCGATTCCACCGCCCCCACCGCCATGTAATGACCATCACGCGTGCGATAACTGTCGTACCACGGCGTGCCGCCATCCAGCAGATTGGAGGCGCGTTCCTCGCGCCAGTTACCCGATGCGAGCATGCCCCAGATCACCGAGCCCAACTGCGCCGCGCCTTCGATCATCGCGGCATCGACGACCTGACCCGCGCCGCCGCGCTGCACGTTGAACAGCGCCGCCACCACGCCGAGCGCGAGCAGCATGCCGCCCCCGCCGTAATCGCCGACGAGGTTCAGCGGCACCACCGGCGGTTCGTCGGCGCGACCAATGCCCGACAGCACACCCGACAATGCAATGTAGTTGAGATCATGTCCCGCGCGCGCGGCAAGCGGACCCGTCTGCCCCCAACCCGTCATGCGGCCATAAACAAGCTTCGGATTGCGAGACAACGCAGCCTGCGGCCCAAGCCCGAGCCGCTCCATCGTGCCGGGTCGATAGCCTTCGACCACGACATCGGCACGCGACATCAGATCGAGCGCGGCTTCGATTGCTTCGGGCTGCTTCAGATCGAGCGTGACCGAACGACGCCCCCGCCCCGTGATGTCCACGCGCTTGCCGTTGGTCTTCGGACCCAAATCGGCGGCGGGCACCGGCCGGTCGATGCGCAGGACATCCGCGCCCATGTCGGCCAGCAACATGGCGCCGAACGGTCCCGGACCGATCGCCTCGAATTCCAGCACGCGTATTCCGCTGAGTACACCCATCGTCTCTCCACTCTTTTAGATTGTTCGGCGGCGCATTGGGAGCGCCACCACCCGGCACGGGTGGCGCGCGCTATCCCTTGAACGAAGGCGGCCGCTTTTCGATAAACGCCGTCACCGCTTCCCGATGATCCGCCGTCTGATGCGCCAACGCCTGATATCCCGCCGACATTTCCAGCAGCGTATCGAGCCGGCAATGCATGCCCTCGCGCAGCAGCCGTTTGGCGAGCCGCACGGCATGCGGCGGATTGGCCGCGATCTCTTCAGCCAAACCACGCGCGGCCGCGAGCAGCGCATCGTGCGGAACGACGCGTGACACCAGATTCCATTCGAGCGCCTGTTGCGCATCGATCATGCGCCCCGTGAAGGTCAGTTCCGCCGCGCGCGACAGGCCGATAATGCGCGGCAGCAGCCAAGCGCCGCCATCGCCGGGAATGATGCCGAGCTTGACGAAGCTCTCCGCGAACTTCGCCTTTTCCGATGCAATGCGGATATCGCACATGCAAGTCAGATCCAGCCCTGCGCCGATCGCCGCGCCATTCACCGCCGCGATGACCGGCACTTCCAGATTGAACAACGCGAGCGGCAACTGCTGAATGCCGCGCCGGTACTCCTGACGAATCTCCATGCCGGACAGGGAGCCGGAGGCATGCCGCTCCATGTCGTTGACATTGCCGCCAGAAGAAAACGCGGTGCCCGCACCCGTCAGAATCACGGCGCGCACGGACCGATCGTTCTCGATTCGAGCAATCGCCTCGATCAACTCGCTGACCGCCGTGTTGCCGGTCAATGGATTGCGGCGCTCGGGCTCGTTCATCGTCAGGGTGACGATATGGCCGTCCTGCTCGTACTTCAGAAAGTCGCTCATGAGCATGATGTGAGGAAGTGAGGCGCGGTGCGCGCGAAATCGGCGAGCGTGGGCGTGTTATGCGCGAGGACGCTTTCTCCGACCATGCGGTTCCAGAAAGTTTCGGAGCCATCGGCCATGCGCCATTCGTGCAGTCTGCGCGTGTAGAGCTGAAGATCGTATTCCGCCGTCACGCCGATTGCGCCGTGCAACGCGTGCGCGGTCGATGCCACCAGCGGCGCGGCCATGCTCGTGCGCGCCTTGGCCATGGCCGTCGCGATTCGCTCGGGCACCGCGCCATCGCCGCAAAACGCCAGTTCGGCCGCAATCGCCGATGCCGCCGTGTGCTCCGCCATCACGCTCAACTGATGCTGCACTGCCTGAAACTTGCCGATGGACTTGCCGAACTGCGAGCGGTCGTTGCAGTACTGAAGCGTCATGTTGAACACGCGATCCATCGCGCCGGACAACGCCGCCGCGTGGATGGCCGCGCTGAACAGTCGCACTTCCTCGCCGGTCCGCGAGAGCGGCGCGGGAACGTGGTCGCCGCGCCAGGTGAGCGTCGCGGTAAGACTGCCTTGCACGCCGCTTGGCTTGCGTTCGGCGTGACGTGCATCGAGCAGAAAGAGATCGCCGTTCAGATTCGCGAGTACGTGCTCGCAGATCATGCCGAACGGCGTGAGCGGCGCTTCGAGCCAGAGAGGGTCATCGTTCGGATGGCGGCAGCCACCCGCCAGCGTAATCATGCCCGCCGGAACCGCGATGCCGCGCTCACGCAACAACGCGCGCGCCGCGATGCTCTGCGCCACCGGCACCGGCGTGGCAAACCGTCCCAACGCCGCGAAAATGGGCGCGAGCGCGGACAACGCGAGTCCCGCGCCGCCTGCGCTTTCCGGCGTCAGCAGCTCCAGAAAACCGGCCTCTTCCAATGCACTCCAAATGGCCGAAGGCACGCCGCCGTTTTCGATCGCGCGGATGGCGTCAGGCGTCGCATGATCGCGCAGGATGGCTTCGATGGCTTCCGTGAACATGAATGTCTCTTTCCGATACTGATGCGCGCACGTCAGCGCAAGCCGAGGCCGCGCGCGATCATCCCGCGCAGCACTTCGCGCGTGCCGCCGCGCAACGAAAACGTGGGGGAAATCTGGCTGAGATACGCCACCGTGCGATAAAGCTCGGGTGGAATGGCGCGAGCCGGATCGGCCGTGATCGCGGCTTCCAGCAGCGCGGGAATGGCCTGTTCGAATTCCGTGCCGATGTCCTTCACCACCGCCGCTTCGACCACCGGACTTTCGCCGCGCGCCAGCCGCGCCGTCACCGCGATGGACATGCCGCGCAGCGTGGCGAGTTGCGTGGCGAAGCTGCCGAGCAACGTCAGATCGGCCTCGCTCGCGCCTTCACGCCGCAAATGTTCGATCCAGCAATCGAGCAGCACCACGCTCGAATACAGCCGTTCCGGGCCGCTGCGCTCGAATGCCAGTTCCGCGTTCACCTGTTCCCAACCTGCGCCTTCTTCGCCGATGAGCGTGTCGTCGGCGAGAAATACATCGTCGAAGGTGACTTCGGAGAAGTGCGCATCGCCCGCCAAATCCACGATGGGCCGCACTTCCACGCCCGGCAGCTTCAGATCGACGATGAACTGCGACAAGCCCTTCTGCCGGTCTTCCGGCACGCCCGACGAGCGCACCAGCGCGATCATGTACTGGCAGTGCTGCGCATTCGTCGTCCAGATTTTGCGGCCATTCAGCCGCCAGCCGCCTTCGCAGCGCACCGCGCGCGTGCGCACGCTGGCGAGGTCCGAACCCGCGTTGGGTTCGCTCATGCCGATGCAGAAAAACGCCTGCGCCGCACAAATGCGCGGCAAGTAAAAGTCCTTCTGCGCCTCGGTGCCGTAACGCAGAATCAGCGGTCCGCTCTGCCGGTCCGCGATCCAGTGCGCCGCCACCGGCGCGCCGACCGCGAGCAGTTCTTCCACCAGCACGAAACGCCGGAACGCATCCATGCCCGCGCCGCCGAAACGAGCAGGCAGCGTCAGCCCGACCCAACCGCGCGCGGCGAGACGCCGGCTGAACGTGGCATCGAAACCCATCCATGAACGGGCGCGAACGTCAGCGGTGACACGCGGCAGATGGAGCGCGATAAACGCCTTCACTTCCGCGCGAAAGGCTTCCGCTTCGCCCGGCAAGGCGGTCAGATGAAACGCATCGAGCAGCGTGCTCACGTCAATGCCTGCCGTAAAGCGTGACCACGCATGCGCCGCCCAATCCGAGGTTGTGCTGCAACGCATGCCGCGCGCCTTCGACCTGACGCTTGTCCGCGCTGCCGCGTAACTGATGCGTCAGCTCATAGCATTGCGCCAGTCCCGTCGCGCCCAGCGGATGCCCCTTCGACAGCAGCCCGCCCGACGGATTCACCACGACCTGACCGCCGTAGGTGTTGTCGCCATCGCGCACGAACTTTTCCGCGCCGCCTTCCGGACAGAAGCCGAGCGCCTCATAACTGATGACTTCGTTGTGCGCGAAGCAGTCATGCAGTTCGCACACGTCGATATCTTCCGGTCCGATGCCCGCCTTCTCGTAGACCTTGTTGGCCGCCGAACGCGTCATGTGCGTGCCGACATAATTGAGCATGGAAGGCGGATCGAACGATGCGGGCGGATCGGTCGTCAACGCCTGCGCGACGATGCGAACATCGTTACGCAAGCCGTGTTTCTTCGCGAAGCGCTCGGACACGAGAATGGCCGCCGCGCCGCCGCACGTGGGCGGGCACGCCATCAGGCGCGTCATCACGCCGGGAATCAGCACCGTGTCGTTCATGACGTCTTCGGTGCTCAACGGCTTGCGGAACAGCGCCAGCGGATTGTTCGCGGCATGACGGCTTGCCTTCGCGCGCACGGCGGCGAAGGTTTCCAGGCTCGTGCCGTGACGCTTCATGTGTTCGCGTCCTGCGCCGCCGAAGGTCCGCAAGGCTTGCGGAAGGTGCGCAAGGTCCGCCGTCAGACCATGCATGATCGGCACGAAACGGGCGCGCGTCACCGGACGGTCGTCCCAGTGCGACTTCAGCGCGCCGGCCTGCATCTGCTCGAAGCCGAGTGCGAGCACGCACTCCGCTTCGCCCGTGGCGATGGCCTGACGCGCGAGATAAAGCGCCGTCGAACCGGTCGAGCAATTGTTGTTGACGTTGACGATCGGAATGCCCGTCATGCCCACTTCGTACAGCGCGGTCTGGCCGCAGGTCGAATCGCCGTACACGTAGCCGGTGAAGGCCTGCTGTACGAGATCGTAGGGAATGTTTGCATCCGCGAGCGCGCGGCGCGTGGCTTGCGCGCCCATTTCGATATAACTCAGGCTCGCGCCCGGCTTGGCGAACTGGATCATTCCGACGCCCGCCACCAGCACTGTCTCGCTCATGAATTTACTCCGATGATGGTAGGAATACTTATAACTTTCGTGAGATCAGATCGCGCAGCACTTCGCTCGTGCCACCGAAGATGCGCGTCACCCGCATGTCCGCGAACGCGCGCGCGATCGGATACTCCAGCATGTAGCCGTAGCCGCCATGCAACTGCACCATCTCGTCGATGCACTTCCACATGGTTTCAGTGGCGAACAGCTTGGCGATGGCCGCTTCCTGCAAAGTGAGCTTGCGCGCCATGTGTTCGCGGATGTAGTGATCCACCATCGTGCGCACGGCAACGGCCTGCGCCTTGACATCGGCCAGCTTGAATTTGGTGTTCTGAAAGTCCCACACCGTCTGATTGAACGCGCGCCGATCCTTCACGTATTGCAGCGTGAGTTCGAGCTGACGCTCCAGTTTCGCCGCGCTATACACCGCGATGATGAGCCGTTCCTGCGGCAGTTCTTCCATGAGGTGGATGAACCCGCCGTTCTCCTGACCGATCAGGTTCGTGACGGGCACGCGTACATCGTCGAAGAAAAGTTCGGCGGTGTCGGCGGCGGCCTGACCGACCTTTTCCAGCTTGCGTCCGCGACGAAAGCCCGCGCGCTCCGTCTCGACCATGATGAGACTCACGCCCTTCGCGCCAGCCGAAGGATCGGTCTTGCAGACCACCACGACCATGTCGCAGTTCAGTCCGTTGGAAATGAACGTCTTGCTGCCGTTGATGACGTATTCGTCGCCATCGCGAACCGCCGTGGTGCGGATGGATTTGAGGTCCGAGCCCGTGCCCGGTTCGGTCATGGCGATGGCGAGAATCTTCTCGCCGCGACAGATGGGCGGCAACCACTCGCGCTTCTGTTCCTCGGTGCCGAGCCGCACGATATACGGCGCGGTGATATCCGAATGCACGGACAAACTGAAGCCCGACACGCCCGCGCGATGCAACTCCTCCGCGACGATAGCCGAGTGCCCGAAGTCCCCGCCGCCCCCGCCGTATTCTTCCGGCACGGTCACGCACAACAGGCCTTGCCGGCCAGCCTTCAGCCAGGTTTCGCGATCCACGCAACCGGCTTCGTCCCACTTCGCCTGATGCGGCAGGCATTCCCGCTCGAAGAATCGCCGCGCGGTGTCGCGCAGCATTTCGTGGTCTTCGCGATAGACAGTACGCTTGACTTCCACCGAACGCTCCTCATGACTGGTTGGCGCGGGCGTGCCGCGTCGATGAGGTCATTCTGCTTGGCGTTCGGGTCGAACAAGCCCACCCGCGTGGAGTAGAAACGCAACGTCAACCAGCGTTGAGGTCGCGCATGCGGGCGACGGCGCCATCGCGTCCGGTCACGTTCAGCTTGCGGTAAATGTTCTTCAGATGCCACTTCACGGTGTCGAGCGATACATCCATCACGCGCGCGATTTTCTTGTTCGGGAGCGCGAGGGCAAGGAGATTCAGCACTTCGGCTTCGCGCTCGCTCAACAACTCGGTACATGCGTGCGCGCCGCTCGCCTCGGCGGCAACCGGCGCGCCGGGCTTCGCGGCATCGAGCAAACGCTGGGCGTAGAAGGCGAGCACCGGATCGAAGTCCGCATCCGACAACACGCTGCCGAGCACCGCGCGCAGATCGCCGGGACCGTCGAGCGCGCTGCGCATCGAGCCGAGACGATGCCCCACGCGCAACGCTTCGACGGCATGCTCGCGGGCAGTCTTGCCGTTGCATCGTCCCTGCTCGGCAATGGCCAGTTGCAGACGCAAACCCGCCACGCGGCACCAGCGCCCGCCCGCCTCGGACAGCGCGACGAGCGGCTTGAGACGCGCCACCGCGCCATCGAAATCGTTCTGATGCAGACACATCGCGATGCGCGCGAGATCGGCGAACACGCCGATCTCCCACGCCGTGCTGTGCACCGTGCCCGAGTAACGCGCCGCGAGCGCTTCCAGCCGCGACAGCGCGGTATCGGCTTCATCGACGCGGCCTTCTTCGAGCAGCCAGCGCGAACGCCAGTGCAGCGCGCCCGCCAGCAGCCGGTCGACCTGACGGCGCACCGCGTAGTGTTCGAGACGCGTCAGGCAATCGAGTGCTTCGCCGCGTCTGCCCGCGAGCCAGTGAGCATGAGCCAGCACGGTCAGGGCGCGCAGGACGGTATCGGGAATCGACACGCGTTCGAGCAGATCGATGCGATTTTCCAGCAACGCCCGCGCGGCCTCGACATCGTTGAGTTCGTAGAGCGCCTCGCCCAAGAGCGCCGCCGACATGCACGCGATGCCGAGATACGCCGCGCCCTGCTGCTCGGCTTCGGTCAGCACGTCGCGAAGCACGCGTTCGGCGAGCAGCACGTGTCCTTCGGCGGCGTGCGTCATGCCGCCCATGCAGCGCCCGAGCAGGATGCCGCGCGGCGCGCCCGCGCGCGATGTCCCTTCTTCCAGCACCTTGCGCGCTTCGGCGTATTCGCCGCGATGAATGAACATCCACGAGAGGATGTTGCTGCGCCCCGCGCGCGTGAAGGCATCGGCGTCGGGCGGCACGCGCTGTAATTCCGGCAGCAAGGCGGCGACGGAATCGGCATCGTCGCGCTGCAAGGCCAGCCCGCCGCGCAGCACGGCCAGCGCGTAGCGCTCACGCGGGCCGGATCGTTCGCTGTGCAAGGCAATGTGTTCGATGCCGTGCAGCAACGCGCCGGTGTCGCCAGCATACATATGCAGATAGGTCTGCATGACGAGCAGATCGAAGCGCGCGCTCACCTGTTCGCGCGGCAGACGGCGCATGAGGCTCGCGAGTTGCCGCAATTCGCCGCGCGCCAGCAGCGTGGGCGCGAAGCCCTCCACCATGTCGGCGGCGGCGTTCGTGTTGCCCGCCAGCACCGCGTGATGCACCGCCTCGTCCATGTGGCCGTGCGTGTCGAACCAGTGCCAGGCAGCCGAATGCAGTTCATGTTGCGCGTCCACCGGCAGCCGCGCGATCCGGCTCAACAGCACGCCGCGCAGCAGCGGATTCAATCGATACCACGCGTGTCCGTCACGCTCGCCCGCGACCTGCGAGACGAACAGATTGTCCGCTTCGAGGCGCACGAGTTGCGCGGCGATATCGTCGATGAATCCGTTCGTCTGACTCAGCAAAGCGGCACAGAAGCGGTCGCAGAGCGCCGCGTGTGTCAGCAAGAGCAGATCGGCGTCATCGAGGCGAGCAAGCACTTCGCGCTCGAAGTAGCCCGCGAAAATCGTGGAGTCGAACACGCTGGCGGGCGTGAACGAGGCGCCCTGTCTGCTCTTGAATTCCGTCGCCAGCAAATGAAGGCCGGTGGCCCAGCCGTCGGCGAGTTCGTGCAGAACGCGGGCGTCGCGTTTGCCGATGCGGCCCAGTTGCTCGCTCAGAAAGCGTTCCGATTCCTCAGCCGAAAACCGCAGGTCGCGTTGATCGAACGCCGTGGCCTGACCTTGCGCGCGCAACCGCCCGAGCGACAGCGGCAACGGCCTGCGCGATGTCACCGCGAGATGGAATTGCGGCGGCGCGTAGTCGATCAGCCAGCGCAACGCGTCCGTAATGCGCGAGTCCTTGAGATGGTGCGCATCGTCGAGCATCAGGACGAGTTCGCGCGGGTGGCCCGCCAGGCCGCGCACGAGGGCGATCACCCACAGTTCCACGGCGGGTTCATGGTCACGCGCGAGAAGCCGTTGCGCTTCGCGGACGATGGACGCATCCACCATGGCGAGGCTTGCCAGCAGATTGCCGAAGAACGTGCGAACGTCGTCGTCCGCGGTGCCGAGGGAGAGCCACGCCACGTCGAAATCGAGCGTCAGCAAAGCCTGCCGCCAGGCCATGAGCGTGCTCGTTTTCGCGCTTCCGGCCGGACCCTGAATGGTGACGCAACGCTGCCGGCGCGCGTCGAGCAAACGCGGCATCAAGGCGGTTCGCGGCATCAACTGACGCGCGCCGCGTGGCGGCAAGCGCGTGTGCGCCGCGCGCGCGGACGACTCGGAAAATTCGACTGCGGGTTCGCCAAGGTCGGACATGCGGGACTCTGAAAGCGTGGACCGGAATGCGTCACCGATTGTAGGACCCGGTCGAT
This sequence comes from Caballeronia sp. A2-2, assembly GCF_057612605.2. NCBI lineage: Bacteria > Pseudomonadati > Pseudomonadota > Betaproteobacteria > Burkholderiales > Burkholderiaceae > Caballeronia > Caballeronia sp. A2-2. The sequence goes on from NZ_JBVFIR010000004.1 coordinate 442,114, forward strand.
GCCTTTCGATCACTGCTTAGGCCCACCCACCCGATTCGGGTGGGTAGGCCGCCAAACCACCCCACCCTAAGCTACCAGCACATATACCCGCCGTCCGCCACGACGATGGAACCGGTCATGAGGCTCGCGGCATCGCTCGCCAGAAAAAGGATGACCGAGGCGATCTCGTCCACGCGTCCCAGCCGGTTCATGGGCGTGCCGCCGACCCAGTATTGGCGCATGCGCGGGTCCATCGACACGTTGCGGACCAGATCGGTATCGATGTAGGTCGGCGCGACCGCGTTTACCCGCACGCCGCGCGCGCCCCATTCCGCCGCCAGCGAGCGCGTCAGATGATGCACCGCCGCCTTCGACGCGTTGTAGTTCACCTGCTCCTGCGGCCGCGTCGCGATGAAACCGGCCATCGAGCCGACGTTTACGATCGCGCCGCCGCCGCGTTCCAGCATCGACCAGCCGAAGGCGCGGCAGCAGCGGAACAGGCCGTTGAGATTGACGTCGACGACCTTGTTCCACACCTCGTCGGACATGGTTTCGGCGGGCACGTTGGAAATGGCGATGCCCGCGTTGTTCACCAACACATCCACCGGGCCGATGCGCGCGGTAATGTCGTCATGGATGCGTTGCGGTGCGAGCGGGTCGGTGACGTCGAACTGCACGCTGTGGGCATCGATGCCTGCGCCGGTCATCTCGCGCACGGCGGCATCGAGCGCGTCGGCGTCGAGATCGGTGAGCACCACGCGCGCGCCTGCTTCGGCGAGTGCCTGCGCCGTCGCGAAACCGATGCCGCGCGCCGCGCCCGTCACGACCGCCGTCTTGCCATCGAGCCTGAATTTGTCGAGATACATGAATGGGCCTTTGGGTTCAACTCAGCACGATGCCGCCGCACACGTTGAGCGATTGCCCCGTGACGAAAGCCGACGCATCGGACGCGAAGAAACACACGGGACCGGCCACATCCTCCGGTTGCCCGAGCCGCGCGAGCGCCGTCTTGTTGATCCACTGTTGCGCGATGACCGGATCTTCCAGATTCGTGCGCCCCATATCCGTCACGATGATCCCCGGACACACCGCGTTCGCCGTGATGCCGAACGTCCCGACCTCCTGCGCGAGCACGCGCGTGAAGCCCATCACCGCCGCCTTCGAGGCCGAGTAATGCGCCTGCAACGGCGCGCCGTGCTTGCCGCCAATCGACGCGATATTCACGATGCGCCCATAACGCCGCGCTTTCATGTGCGGCAGCAACGCCTGAATCACGAGGAACGTGCCTTTCGCGTTGACGTCGAGCACGGCGTCCCATTCGTTTTCCGCGAGTTCATCGACGGCGCGCGCGATCAGAATGCCTGCGTTGTTCACGACCGCATCGACCTGTCCGGCCTGTTCGATTGCCGACGCCACCATGTCGTTCACCTGTTTTTTGTCGCTCACATCGGCAACCAACGCGAACGCGCGCCGCGACTTGCCGCGAATCTCCTCCGCGACCGCTTCGAGTGCTTCGCGCTGACGCTCGATATCGTTGATGACCACATCGAAACCTTCATCGGCCAATCCCAATGCAAGCGCCCGTCCGATGCCCCGGCTCGCGCCCGTCACCAGCGCGACGCGTCCGTTCGATTCCTTGCTCATAGCGTCTCCTTGTTTTTAGCGGAAGAAGCGAATCTCGCCGCGCAGCACCGCAAGCCCGACCGCCGCCACCATCACGATGCCGCGCACGATGTTCTGCAGATAAAACGGCGCACCGACGAGATTCAGCCCGTTATCCAGCATGCCGATGATGACCACGCCGACGAGCGTGCCCTGAATGGTCGCGCGGCCCGGCTTGAACGCGGTCATGCCGAGAAACACGGCGGTCAGGCTGTCCATGAGATAGGCGTCGCCCGCACCGGACTGGCCGGTGCCCAGCCGTGCGGTCAGCATCACGCCGCCGAGTGCCGCGCCCGCCGCCGAGAGCACCAGCGCCGTCACGCGCGCCCGGTTCACCTTGATGCCCGACAGACGCGCCGCCTGAATGTTCGCGCCCGTCGCGATCACGCTGCGGCCCAGACGCGTGCGGTTCAGCAGCACGTAGAACACCAGCACCGTCACCAGCGCGATGACGATAGGCATCGGCACGATGCCGAACACGCGGCCCTTGGCGATGGCGTAGAAGCTGTCGGGCATCGTCGCGTAGATGGAGTCGCCGCCGGTGTACGCGTAGTTCACGCCGAGCGCGATTGGGCCCATCGCCAGCGTGGCGATCAGCGACGGAATGCGCAGCAGCGTCACCAGCATGCCGTTGAGCAAGCCGATCACGACGCCGGATGCCAGCGCCACCGCGATCGCCACCGGCACCGACTGATGCGCCAGCACCAGCATGCCGGCCACGAGCACGCCCGCGAGACTCGCCGCCTGCCCAATGGACAGATCGAACTCGCCGCTCGCCACCGCAACGGTCAGGCCCGAAGACACGACCATCAGCACGGAAATCTGCACGAGCACGTTGCTCAAGTTGTCGATCGACACGAAGCGGTCGCTGCACAGCGCGAACGCAATGAAGATGATGACCGCCGCCGCGACCGTGCCCCAGCGGCTGGCCAGTTGACTGAAGTCGAAGCGATGCGCGCGCGTGGCGTGTTCGTCGGGTGTCTTGGCGGCCAAGGTGTGTCCTTTGGAAGTCATGTCAGTTCACCTCCAGCAAGAGTCTTGCTTCGGAGAAATCGTTGCGGCCGAGGCATTCGCCCACTGCGCCATCCGCGATGCAGTAAATGCGATCGCACAGTTTCAGCATTTCCTCGAACTCCGCGCTTGCGATCAGCACGCTCGCGCCCGCCTTCACCAGGTCGTGAATCAGCGCGTAGATTTCGGCCTTGCTGCCGACATCCACGCCTTCGGTCGGATTGTCGAGCAGCAACAAGGGCTGCTTCGCGGAGCCGCTTCGTCCCATGCGAATGAGCCATCGGCCGAACGAGACTTTTTGCTGATTGCCGCCCGACAGTTGCAGCACGTCCTGCCCGATACCGCTGCATTTGATGCCGAGTTGCGCCACCGTGTCGCGCGCCAGCGTGCGCGTGAGCGTCTGCTGCATGAAGCCGCTGCGGCTGCTCGTCTGTCCGAGCGCACCGGTCATCAAATTTTCTTCGACGGTCAGGCCCGGGAACAGCGCCTTGCGCAAGCGTTCGTCCGCGACGAGATACACGCCGCGCGCGATGGCATCGGCGACATCGCGCGGAAAACCCCGCTCGCCGTTCACGATGCATTCGCCTTGCGTCTTCACCGTCGCCGATCCGGCCAGCGCTTCCAGCACGCCGGTCTGCCCCGCGCCCATCACGCCCGCGATACCGACGATCTCGCCCGCATGCACCACAAGCTCCGGCACATCCAGCGCACCGATGCGCGCGCCGCGAATCCGCGTCATCACGTTGTCCTGCGACGCCGACGACGCCCATTGCTGATTCTCGATGCGCCGTCCGACCATGAGATGCACGACTTCCTGCAAGCTCGTGTCGGCGACCGGACCGTCATGCACTTTCGCGCCGTCCTTGAGCACGGCCACGCGGTCGCATTGCTCGAAGATTTCGTTGAGATGGTGCGATATAAAAAGAATCGACAGACCATGCGCTTTCAAATCGCGTAGGAAAGCGAATAATTTTCGGCTTTCGTTGAGCGTGAGCGAGGCCGTGGGTTCATCGAGAATAAGGATGGCCGGTTCGCTCACCAACGCTTTGAGGATGTCGAGAATCTTGTTCTCGCCGAGCGTCAACTCGCCGCATTCGCGATCCAGATCGATATCGATGCCAAAGCGCTGCGCGAAGCGGCTCGCCTCGGCCCGCAGCGCGCGCGTGCGGATGAATCCGCCGCCCAGCGGTTCGCGCCCGAGCATGATGTTCTCGGCGGCGGTCAGCGTCGAAATCACCGCGATCTGCTGATGCGCCACCGCGATGCCCGCCGCCAGCGCATCGCCGACGCTGCGCACATTGACCGGCTTGCCGTCGATGGACAGCGAGCCCGCGTCCGCTTGCTGCGCCCCGCAGATGATCTTCACGAGCGTCGACTTGCCCGCGCCGTTCGCACCGACCAGCGCGAGCATTTCGCCGCCGTACAGGTCGAGATCGACGCCGCGCAGCGCCGGATTGCCGTGGAAGCGTTTCTCCACGCCACGCGCGCTCAGACGCGGGACGCCGCCCGCCGGATTGTCGTTCATGTGTCTTGTCTCCTGACACTTGCATGCCGCAACGCCGGGCCACACAGCGTGGCACCGGCGCGTCCGTCATTACATGCCCGCCACCGCGCGGTCGCGATAGATGTAGTACAGGTCTTTCGCGTTATAGGTCGGCTCGCCCGGCGCGGGAATGTTCACGCCGCGCACCAGCAGCGGCGCGGGAAATTCCACGGTCGGCACCGGAACGAGTTTCTTCGCGTTGCCGCCCTTCGCCACGATCTCGTTGATGAGCCAGCCCGTGTACGCGCCCCACACTTCGAACGCCTGCGCGGTCGTCGCGATCAGCGGATAGTTCGGCTGGCGCATGCGTTCGAGCGCCGTCGGGTGTCCGTCATGACCGATCACCATGATCTTGTCCTGCATGCCACGCGACATGACCACTTCGGCGGCGGCCATCGCGGGTTCGTCCCACGGGCACCAGATCACGTCGAGATCGCGGCCATACGTGGTGAGCCAGTCGTTGACCGTGTTCTGCGTCGCTTCGAAAAAGCCGGAATACTGGATCACGCGCTCGTTCTTGAGCGAGATCCATTCGTTCTCCGTCAACGCCGTTTTCATCACCTTGCCGCGCTTGCGGGTGCCGTGGTGGAAGTTGGCGATCACCGCGCACATGTTGGCCTTGGTCTTGCCTTCGGCGAGCAGCGTGTCGATCATGAATTGCGAGGTCTGCGCGCTCATCGCGTAGTTGTTGCTGGTGATGTCGGCAATCGCGGGCGCCTGCCAGCCGGAGTCGAGACTGAAGAACGGAATCTTCGATGTCGTCAAATGGTCGAGCGCGCTCTTGGCTGCCGTGAGCGTGCCGTAGAGCACGAGGATCGCATCGGACTTGGCGGTGATGGCGTCCTCGATCTGGCTGACGAGCTGGCCCGGATCGCCCTTCGCGTCGGTCTGCTTGATCTGCCAGGTCTTGTCGAGGCCGGACTTCTTGAGCCATTGCTGAAAGCCGTTCCATGAACGCTGATCGGACTGCGCGGACATTTGCTGGGCGACCACTGCGACCTTCAGCGGCTTGCCCTTCGCGGCGGGCGCGGCGGTTTGCGCATGTGCGTTCGTTGCGCCGAACAACATCTGCGCGAACTGCGTGCCGCCCACGGCGAGCGCCATGCCGAGCATCTTGCGACGGGAAAATTCGGGGTCCTGGCTAGTGCTGTCTTCCATGCTGTGTCTCCTTTGTACTGGACTACGTGTTATTCAGCGAAAGATCGTGCTTTTTGCGTGAGTCAATCGAAAAGTGCCGCCACTTTCTGCGCCTGATCCCAGTGCGGCATGTGTCCTGCCTGAGGCACGAAATACACGGGCGTGCCGGGTCCCGCGCGGCTTGCGTGATGCCACGGAATGATGTGATCGTCGAGTCCCCAGATGATGCGCACGGGTGCTTTGATGCTTGCGAGGTCGCCGCTCAAGTCGATCTGCTGACGCCCCCCGCTCACGATGTTTTCTGCAAGTGCCAATAGCGCGCCGCGCGTGCGAATCTGGTTCGCCATCTGATCCAGTTGGGTGGCCGACAAGAGCGGCGGGTTGAGCGCGGCGCGTCGTAAAAGATGCATGAGGCCGCCGCCCTGCCGCACGTTCGCCATGCCATCGATGAAATCGCCGTCTATCTCGGAGCCGAGACCAGCGGGCGCGATCAGCGTCACACTGCGCGCTTTCACGCCGGACGATGCGGCCACTTTCGCGGCAACCGCCGCGCCCAGCGAATGCCCGGCGAGATCGAATTCGCCGATGTTCAGTTCGCGGATCAATGCGGTGATGGCATCGGCCATGACGGTGATATCGGTACTGTCGAACGCGGTCGCGCCATGCGAAGGCAGATCGGGCGCGATGACATGCCGTCCACGCCGTTGAAGCTGACTGGCGAGCGCGGACCACACGAGGCCATCGCCGCCGAAGCCGTGCAGCAGGACGAGCGGTGCGCCCTTCGCATCGGCACCACGCCATTCGCGATACGCGATGCGTCCGCGCGCCACGTTGCGGTACTGCACGCCTTCTACGTTTGCAGGTTCACCGCGCCCTTCGACATCGTGCGTTTCGATGCGTCCACGCCGCCCGGTGCCTTCGATATCGCTCAACGTGATGCCGTTCTGCCGCGCGACTCTTCGTGCAGCGGGCGTGGCGCGCAGACGTGTGGAATCGCTTGCCGGTGCTTTCGCAACGCGTTCGACGGAAAGGGTGATTTCTTCCTTCTCTTCCGGCGCAGCGCTGCTTTCCTCGCCAATCGCATCGTATTCCGCGAGCGGTGCGCCCACGTCCACGTCCTCACCGACATCCGCGAGAATGCTGCGCAACACGCCATCAAAAACCGCGGGCATTTCCACGACCGTCTTGTCCGTCTCGATCTCGACGAGCGTTTCGCCGCGCGTGAACGCATCGCCCGGTTTCTTGAACCATTCGACCACGCGGCCCTGTTCCATCGTTTCGCCCAAACGCGGCAGCAACAAGGACTTGCTCATGCGGGCACCATGCTGAAAATCGTATCGACGATGAGTTGCGCCGTCGGAATACTCGCGCTTTCAAGCGCTGGCGACACGGAAATCGGCACGTCCTCGCCCGCGATGCGCAGCACCGGGTCTTCCAAAAAATCGAAGCATTCCTCGGAGATGCGCGCCGCCACTTCCGACGCAACGCCGCACGTCGAAGCCGACTCCGTGACCACGACCGCGCGCCCCGTCCGGTTCACCGACGCCACGACCGTTTCCATGTCGAGCGGATTGAGCGTGCGCAGATCGATCACTTCCACTTCGATACCGTTCTGCGCCAGCGTTTCCGCCGCTTCCAGCGCGACGTGAACCATGCGCGAATAGGTGACCAAGGTGACATCGTTGCCGTTGCGGCGCACCGCAGCCTTTCCCCACGGCGCAATGGGCGTGGTCAGGTCCGCGTCTTCCTTGCGTGCATAAAGCGCCTTATGCTCGATGAACACCACCGGGTCCGGCAGCGTCAGCGCATGACGCAACAAATGATAGGCATCCGAAGCAGTCGCAGGCATGACGAGCCGCAAGCCCGGCGTATGCATGACCATCGCTTCGAGACTCTGCGAATGCTGCGCGCCCGCCGAACGCCCGGTGCCGCCTTGCGTGCGCAGGATCATCGGCACACCAATTTGACCGCCAAACATATAGCGAATCTTCGCGGCCTGATTGCCGACCTGATCCATCGTCATGCCGAGAAAATCGACGTACATGAGTTCCGCGACGGGACGCAAACCTGTCATGGCCGCGCCCACCGCCGCGCCGATGATGGCCGGCTCGCTGATCGGCGTATCGATCAACCGTCCCGCGCCGAACTCTTTGATGAGGTCCTTCGTCACGCCATACGCGCCGCCGTAGACGCCGACTTCCTCGCCGATCACGACCACGGTTTCATCGGCCTGCATCGCATCGCGCAAGGCCTGGCGCAGCGCATCGCGATAAGTGATTCTGGTCAGGCTCATCGTGTCAGCTCCTTGCGAGCACGCGTTCGAGACGCGCGCGGACGGATTCCGGTTTCGGTTCGCCAACGCCATAAACATCTTCGAACATGGTGTCGAACGCGGGCGCGGCGGCCTTTTCGGTGAAATCGATGGCCTCGCTCATCTCGCGGGCAATCTCCGTATCCAGCGCGTCGATGTCCTTCGCCGCGGACTGGCCGCGTTCGATCAGCTTCGAGCGTGCACGCAAGATCGGATCGCGCTTGCGGCCCGTTTCTTCTTCTTCGGGCGTGCGGTAAGGACTCTTGTCCATGCGGCCATGCCCGAAGAAGCGGAAGCACGACACCGCCATGAACGCGGGCTTGCCTTCGCGCGCGCCCGACACCAGATCTTCGGCCACGGCGAGCACTTCTTCGACATCCTCACCATCGACCATGCCGGTACGCAACCCGAACGCGGCGGCGCGCTGATCGAAGGCGATCGAACGTGTGGCCTTGTCGATGCGTGTGCCCATGCCATATTGATTGTTGATGCACACGAACAGCACCGGCAAATCCCACAGCGCGGCCATGTTCATGCTTTCGTAGAGAATGCCTTGCTGCATCGCGCCATCGCCGAAGAACGCGACGGACACGGCATCTTTCTTCAGCACCTTGTAGCTCAGACCCGCGCCGACCACATGCGAGATGCCGCCGCCGACGATCGCGTTCGCGCCGAGATGCCCGAGCGCCATGTCGGCGATATGCATCGAGCCGCCCTTGCCACGGCAATAGCCTTCCGCCTTGCCGCCGATCTCGGCCATCATGCGGTTCGGCTCCGCGCCGCGCGCCAGAAAAATGCCGTGCCCGCGATGATGCGTCGTGAAGCTGTCCTGCGGCTGCAACGCACCGACCACACCGGCCGCCGCGCCTTCTTCGCCGATGGACAGATGCAACATGGAGCCCGCCGACAACTCACGCGCATAGAGTTCCGCGACGTGTTCCTCGAACGTGCGGATGCGGCGCATCGTTCGATACAGTTCCAGCAATGAAGACTTGGGTGGAGAAAGCATGATCTCGACTCTGAGTAAGGGTTTTGACCGAAATTACGTCGGGGAAGACGGCCGCTGCGAGAAGCCTCTCAACGCCGGATAGAGTTTCTGATACCTTTCGAATATTTCGTCATACTGAACGGCTTCGGCGTGACGAGGTTCGATCCGGCGGCCCGGCTTCACCATCGCTTCGATGCCTTCGTCGATGCTGCCGAAATGGCCCATGCCGGTGGCCGCGAGAATGGCCGAGCCGAGCGACGGCGCTTCGCTCGCCTTCGGCACGCTGACCGGCAATCCGGCGATATCCGCATGCAGTTGCAGCCACAGTTCGGACGCCACCACGCCGCCGCCAATGGTAATTTCCGTCGCCGGAAAACCCGCCTGCGCCATGCGCTCGAAGATCGCGCGCGAGCCGAAGCAAATGCCTTCGATCACCGCGCGAAACAAATGAGGCATGCCGTGCGCCAGCGTCAGCCCGACGAACGCGCCGCGCGAGAGTGCATCGACATAAGGCGTGCGGTTGCCTTGAAAATGATCGAGCGAGAGCAGGCCGTCGCAGCCGGGCGCGATCTTGCGCGCTTCGTCGTTGAGCGCGGCCAGATCGAGATTGCCGCCCGCCAGCCGCCGCAGCCAGTTGACGATGGAACCGGTCGACGTCTGCCCGCCTTCGATGATGTGCCGCTTCGGATAAACCGCATCCGCATACGTGCCCCACAGACCTTTGGCCGAAGCCGAGCGGTCCGACACGCCGAACATGAGATGCGACGACCCGGTGATAAGCGCGACCTGCCCCGGCTTCGCCACGCCAATGCCGATCATGCCGATGAGCGCATCCGCGCCGCCCTGCACGACCTTCACGCTTGGCGGCAGACCGAGATGTTCGGCGGCGCGCGCGGTCAACGTGCCGACGACTTCGCCCGGCGCAATCACCGCATCGGGCCATTTATCCAGCAAGGAATCGAGCTTCAGCGCGGCCAGCAAACTCTTGGCGTAACCGCCGCGTTCGGTCGAATAGTGCCAGCGGATCGACACGTTATCGAGGCTGGCGCAGCGCCGTCCCGTCAACCGTAGATTCATGAAGTCCTGGTATTCGCAGATGGTCGCCGCGCGCTCGTAGACCTCGGGTTCATGACGCGCGATCCATAGCGCTTTGGGGATCATCCATTCCGCTGAAACCGGGCCTTCGCCCGCGCCGTTGACGACGAGCGCGGGATCGTTCGTGGCGAGCACGTCGGCGGCTTCGGCTTCCGCGCGCACATCCATCCAGATGATGGCGGGACGCAGCGCGTGGCCGTCTGCATCGAGCGCGACGACGCTGCAACTCGTCGTCGCGAGCGCCATTGCGTCGACGTCCGAAGACGCGATGCGCGCTTCGCTCACGGCCTGCCGCACGGCGAGCGCCATCGCGCTCCACCAGTCCTCGGGATTCTGCTCGGCGCGCGCGCCAGCCGAGAACTGCGTGACATACGGATGCGCCGCCGAGCCAAGACACGCGCCCGACAAATCGAACACACGTGCACGAATGCTTTCCGTTCCGCCATCGACTCCAATGACGTAGCTCATGCTGTCTCCTGTACGTTCTGCACATTCTGCACATTTGTCGTCTGTGGCGACATTTGTGATGAGTTTGATTTTCGGGGATGCCTTTGTCAAGATGGTGAACGTAGACAAAGGGGAAACACCTAAAATGCTCGAGTTGAATCTTGCGCACGAATCCGACGACGCACTGATCGTCCGAGCGGCATGGATGTATTACGTTGGCGGTTTGAATCAGGAACAGACGGCTTCGCGGCTCGGGCTGCATCGCAGCCGCGTGAACCGGCTGTTGTCGGAGGCGCGCGATCGTGGTCTCATCAGCGTGACGATCAATCACGAGTCCGCGCGGGACATCGAGATCGAACAGGCCATCGCGCGAAACTTCGGTTTGGACTTCTGCATTGCGACGCCCGCGCTCGGTTTCGCCGATGGCCCCGTGGACCCGAAAGCGGACCGCATTCGCGCGTCGATCAGCCGGCGTGCGGTCGGCGCGGCGGGCGCGAGTTTCCTGAAGGGCAAGTTGTCGGAAGGGCCGATCACCATCGGCGTGAGTTGGGGACGCACGATCGAACAGGTGGCAACGCAACTCGCGGGCGTGCGCAATCCGGAAGCGCGCTTCGTGTCCTTGCTGGGGTCGCTCAAGCGCAATTCGACATCTAATCCGTTCGAAGTCGTGCAGTTTTTCGCGGCGCGCACGGGTGGCGAAGTGCATTTTCTGCCGGTGCCGTTCATCGCCAATTCAATGGCGGACGTGAAGGTGTTCCTGCAGCAACGAATTGTGCAGGACGCCATACAACTTGCGCGCGATGCCGATCTCTATCTCATCAGCGTCGGGGAACTTGAAGAAACGTCGGTATTGCGCACGCAGGACATCATGACGTCCGATGAGATGCGTAATATCAAGGAAAGCGGCGCGGTCTGCGATTCGCTCGGCAAGCTGTTCGATATCGAAGGCAATGAAGTCAATCATCCGCTGAGTCATCGCACGGTGGCGATTGCAACGGACGATTTGCGCGGGCGCAATGTCGTGTTGCTCGCGGGCGGTTTGGAGAAGGTGCGTGCGACGATTGCACTGTTGCGCAGTGGTATCGTGAAAGGCCTGATTATCGATGGCGATACGGCGATGGCGCTCGCGCAATCGCTTCAGCTTCTGGAAAAACCGCCGGGACGGGAGTAATGGATACCACGCTGCACGCGCTGCTCGACGAGGTTTGGCGTCTCTTGATATCCGGCGCCGACCCCACCGGCGCACGCTCGCCCTATACGATGATGCAACTCGCGACCATCGGTGTCGATGGTTTGCCGAAGGTGCGGACCGTCGTCATGCGCCGCGCTTTCAAAGAGCGCTCCGTCCTGAGTTTCCACACGGATGTGCGTTCGGAAAAGGTCTGCGAGATCGAACATGAACCGCACGTTGCGATTCATGTCGGCGATTGGAATGCGGGCATTCAGATCCGGCTGGAAGGTGTGGCGCGGCCTGTCGAAGATAGTGAGGAAAGGCTCGGTGTATGGGACGCGAGCCGCCCGCATAGCTTGGATATCTATCGCACATCGATACCGCCCGGCACGACGATTGACGATCCTTCGACAAGGCCTCCGGCAACGAACGGGTTCGAGAACTTTTGTTTGATCGATGTTCACGTTCGCTGCATCGACTTTCTCGATGTTTCAGACGTCGTGCAACGCCGCGCGCAGTTTTCCCGCAGGCGTGACGCATGGCATGGCCATTGGGTCACGCCCTGACTTCAGGATTACTTGGCAACGGTCTGCGGCATGTTCGCGTTCTCGGACATGGTCTGGTCCGGCGCTTCGTGCGACCGATCCATGTTCTTGCTGAGATTGCCCGGCACACGGTTCCAGGGGCTCGACACCGGTTCGCTGTGATAGGTCATGCCGGACGTCGCCGCGCCATGCGCACCGCCGCTGCCATTGCCGCCATTGCCATTACCGCCCGCGAAGGCCGGCATCGAAACGAGCGCACACACGGCTATTGCCGACATGCAGGTCTTTCGGACATACGACGCATTGTTGGTCATTTCAAGCTCCTGAAGGTGTGGGGAGTGCTATCGACCTATACGACGAGGCCGCGTCGAAAGATGCAGCACGTTCGTTAGTCCGAACGCGGCGGCTCGGCGATCACGACCGTGTTTGCAATGCGGTCATGCAAGGCCTGCTTGCGCGGGTTGAAGAACACCCACGCAAATCCCGCTCCACAGGTGGCGAATGTGAGCAGATAACCTATCGTGCGTAGCAGCGCTTGCTTCCTTGTCATCGGTAGTTCGCTGTCGGCATCCACGATTCTGATTCGAACGACACGTTTCCCCGGCGACGTTCGCCACATCGCCCACAGAACACCGGTAATCAGAATGGGCACGAGTTGGGCTTCGAACGCCGACAACAAGAGAAAGGTGGCGATGCCATCGGTCGATAAAGGAATGTCCTCGATCGACGAGCCGAGAGGAATGAAAAGCGCGATGACGGTCCACCAGATCGAATCGAGAAACAATGCACGAGAGCGCTGGGAGAACGTCGCGTAATGCGTGAGACGGGTCATGACTTCCTGAGGGACATACAAAGAGAAAACAGCCTGAATTCCCGTCAAGCATGAGCGGCGCAGATAAAAAAAGCCTGCGATACGAATATCGCAGGCTCCATCTGGTCGGTCATTTTAACTCTGCACCAGCGAATGCTTCCGCCGTCCGAACTGACTTGTTCTTGGTGTGTCCGGCACAGGCCCTCGGAAGCAGTCAAAATATCAGACCTTAAAAACCGTAAGCAAGAATTTCGCTTAGTTTTCGTCCATGTCGCGCGTGAACAACGTCATTTTTACGTCAGTTCGGTCGTTCTTTTTTTACTCTAACGAATTCATAGGAACGCGAAGCAAAGAAAGAAGGCGTTGCTGTAAGCAGCAACGCCTTAAAAGTTCAAGCCACCGAGGGCCGGCTGGAACCTGAGAGAAGGACTCGCCGTGCATCGCGAGTGAGTTCACTATAGCATCGCTATTCCTTAATGAAATATGCACGGCGGAAGCCTATTCTGCATCGGTCAATTGCTCGTGAATCATATTATTGCGGCGCTTCAGGCGCGCAATCGTTTTCGCCTTTGACCTTTCAAAGCGCAAACGCTACCTATTCGACGGAAATCGAAGGGATTGCATTGAGGGCAGAAGGAAAATGGTTTTAGAGCATTTGCTCAAGTTTCATACGATTGTATGAATACGGCACAAAACGCTTAACCAAGCTGCTCGTCGATGGTTCGCGTGAGCGGCGACACCACATCGCCGGTGTGCTTCGTCTGAACCGGCTCGATCAGCATGATCCAGCATTCCTCATCGGCGATGGGATTGTGCAGCGTGGCTCGTGGCACGACATGCATCGAGCCTGCGGACAAATCGACCGCGCGCCCGCCTTCGTATTCGATCCTGAGACGCCCGCGCACGATGAAAAACAACTCATCCTCGTGCGCGTGGTCGTGCCAGACGAGTTGCCCTTTTACTTTCGCGACCTTCACATATTGATCGTTGACCTGCGCGACGACTTTTGGCGACCAGTACTCCGTAACATCGTCGAAAGCCGTGTTCAGATCGAATATTTCCGCAAAAGGATGAGTTGGCATGATTACGTCCAGGTTGGAATGACAGAGACGGCGAGCAGCACGCCCATTGCAAGATTGAGCATGCGCCATTGCCGCTGCGTTCGAAAGAGCCGCGCAAGCAGCGCGCCGAGCGCGCACCAGAGCGCAAGCGACCCGCACGCGGCAACGCCAAAAGCCGCGCCGAGCAGCATCGCGAGATGAGTGGGATTGTTTGCAAGCAGCGCGAACGATGCCGCCGCGCCAACCGTCATCGCCCAGCTCTTTGGATTGAGCCAGAGGAGCAGCGCGCCATTGACGAGCGTGACCGGCTGCGTGGGTCCGTTGCTCGCATTCGGCGGCCCGCTGCGCGCGATGCGCCACGCAAGCCACAGCAGATAAGCGGAACCGAGTGCCTTGACGATGGTTTGCAGCGCAGGCATCGCCAGCAGCAGGCTGCCGAGTCCGAGCGCGGCGACGGCGGCGAGCACCGCAAGACCCATCGCGATGCCGAGCATCAGCGGAATCGAACGCACGAAACCGAAGCGGGCGCCGGACGCGGTGGCCAGCGTCGTCGCGCCGCCGGGCGTCACGGTTGCCACCAGAACGAAAAGAAGAAGTGCAATCACGGAGGCGAGCATCGAATCGAACGAGTCTTGCACTCTACGGAACGCGCACGCATCATGAAAGGCAATAATCTTGATGCCGTGCATTACGGAGCATAATGCGTCGATGAGCCGAAACCTCGATCTCGATCTGATCCGCACCTTCGTGGCCGTCGCCGATAGTGGCAGCATGACGGTCGCGGCCAATCTCTTGCACATGACGCAAGGCGCCGTCAGCCAGCAGATAAAACGTCTTGAAGACGTGCTTGATTGCCTGCTGTTCGTGCGCAAGACGCGCAAGCTGGAACTGTCCCGGCAAGGCGAACAGTTTCTCGTGAAGGCGCGGCAACTGCTGCGGCTGAACGACGAAATCTGGTCCGACATGACCGCGCAATCTTTGCGCGGAAGTCTGCGCGTGGGTGTTCCCTACGATCTCGTGACGCCTCTTGCGCCCGCCATGAAAGCGTTTGCGGAAGCGCATCCGCATGTGGAGATATCGCTTGTGTGCGCGGCGTCGCCGGAGTTGAGCGAGGCGGTGAATGGCGGGCGCGTGGACGTGTCGCTCGTCGAATACGTGGCGAGCGAAGCCGAAGGTGAAGTGGTGCGGATCGAGCCGCTCGCATGGGTGAAGGGACGCGACAGTGATGCATGGAAGAAGCGCCCGTTGCCTTTGTCGATGGTGGACGAGCGTTGCGCGTTCCGCCCGGTCGTGCTCGATGCGCTCGCGGACAAAGGCATCGCGTGGCGCACGGTGTTCGAGAGCGGCAACATCGAGGCGACTGCCGCGACGGTGCGGGCGGGGCTTGCCGTTACCACATGGCTCGTGTCCACCGTGCCGCCGGATCTTGAAACGCTTGTGCCTCAAACGGTTGGGTTGCCTGCGTTGCCGCCGTTTGCTATTTGTCTGCGATTGCCTGCGGCTGTGCAGCCTGCTGCACTGGAATTCGCGCGATGCGTTAGGGAGTTGATGTCGAGTAATGTGGCTGTGATTGGGAAGTTTGAGAAGACTGCTTAGGTTTGTTGGCGGGTTGCTTTTGTTGTTCTTTTGTTGTTCTTTCGTGCAAGGGGCTGCTGTTGGTTGTGTTGTTTATTCAGTAGCCGCCTCCCCGGCGGGGGGGTAACTTTCTTTGCTGCTGCAAAGAAAGTCACCAAAGAAAGCAGCTTTTACCCCCATGCACGATGGCGGGAGAGGGTGGTCTGGATTAACGATGCAGTGGCCGCAATAGGACCTTCCACGTATAGAGCCGCTTAGGCAACCTAGCGATTACGCGCTCTAACTCTCTAGTCTAAGTGGACCGCAGTCATTCTTTCGGCCATGCGCTGCGCGCGCCGAGAGCTTTAGAACGGAATCCCGCAGCCTATAAGCGCCCAGCCACCTCACACTTCCCCGCAAAATTGCTATTTGGCCCTACCTTGGTTAGTGCTCCGACTAAAGATGACTTGCGTTGGTGTGCGCGCTTTGCCCAGAAGCGCTTACCAAGGTAGGGCCCAATGGGAGAGGTGCGATGTGGCGTGATGTGGCTGGGCGCTGATACGCTGCGGGGTTCCGTTCTTACGTTCTCGGCGCGCGTAGCGCATGGCCGAATGAATGAATGCGGACCACTGAGCGTTGATGATTCGAGCGCGCAATCGCAGGTTGCCTAAGCGGCTCGTTATGCGTGGAAAGTCCTATTGCGGCCACTGCACCAGTTAATCCAGACCAACCCTTTCCAGCCATCGTGCATGGTGTAAAAAGCTGCTTTCTTTGGTGACTTTCTTTGCAGCAGCAAAGAAAGTTACCCCCCCCGCCGGGGAGGCGGCTACTGCAAATAAAGCACAAACAAGAGAAGCCCCTTGCACGACATAGAGACAGCAGCACTCCCCCGCCGCCGCATCATTCCCGATCAATGCGATTGCGTGGATTTTCGACTTCGGCCTGCGCGCACTCGAACGCCGGTTCGTGCCGTGGAAGGGCCGTTAGCGTTTAGCGTTTCCGCGACACGTCATCAATCCAAAGCCGCGCCCAGCGCGATGCATACGCAATGGCATGATCGGCCTCGAAGAAGTAATCCAACGCATCGAACGTGAACGACGAGCCAACCGTCGATGCGCGACGTTCGATAGTCAGATTCGCGGCATACAGCCCGCTTGGCAATGCATACGCGGACGGTGCCACGTCGTATCCCTTGTATAGCATGAAGATTTCCATGAAAGCGCCTGCGCACGGAACCGTGCCAGGCCTTTCATGTTATTACGCGTGCGACGTCATCCAAACGAATGCTTTGGGCTTTGCTAATGATCGCGTCATTCAATAAGTCATGACAGCGCTAAAGCTTATTTTCGCTAAGACTCAATATTCAATACAATGTGCGGACTCTATCGCCTAAGCAAAATAAAGACTATTTCAATGTCCCACGAACACGCACCTCACGATCATCTCGTCGAACATGCCGCGCATGCGGGCGATCCGCTTTCTCGCTGGGTGGCAGTCTTCACGGCGATTCTCGCGGCCTTGTCCGGCTTGCTTCACTACGAAGAAGGCGTGCTGCAAACGCAAGCGCTCGTTTATAAGAATGACGCCGTGCTGCTGCAAAGCAAGGCGAGCGACCAATGGAGCTACTATCAGGCACAATCGAGCAAGGGGCATTTGATGGAGCTTGCCGCCGAACTCGCGCCTGCCGCGCGGCAAGGCTTCTATCGCGATGAAATCAAGAAGTACGAGGACCGCAAGAAGCAGATCGCGGACAAGGCCCACGAGCTTGAACATCAGGTGGAAGAAGCGAATGCGCATTCGGAATCGAGAGAGCATCCGCAGCATTTGTTCGGTCAGGCGCTGGCGTGGTTGAGCGTGGCGATATCGCTTGCGGCCATCACGTCGCTGACGAGCAATCGCAAGCTGTTCGTGCTTGCGGGGTTGATGGGCGTGGCGGGCATCGGCGTATCGATCTTCGCGTTCTTGCAGCTCTAGAGAGTGCGGCGTTAGCTTCCCGGACATTTCAAAGGCTGACCGTTAAGCCCTTCCTGTTCGCGCGTAAAGGACGCAACAGACTTTCCGCCACGTTGCGTCATGCGCACGATATAGATGCTGTCGAAGTCCGCGCTTTCCCAGCGCGGCACGGTGGAGGGATCGCCGCCGTGGTCGCCCACCATCTTGCGCGCGACCTCTTCGATGATCGAATGCTCCCACGCCACGAGCACCGTGCTATTTTCATATTGCGGCGCGAGCAGCGCATCGATGAGCTTGTCTTGCTGCTTGAATCCGATGGACGAATCGATTGGCATGCCGAAGTACACGGCTGTCGGTTCGATGGTCGCAAGCGGACGCACATAATCGTATTTCGCGCCACGGTCGCTTTTCTGCTTGGCTGGATCGGGCGCGAAGATCGCATCGGGACGACCGTACTTCGTTTCGATCACACGCGGCAATGCGAGCGCGCGATTGAGTCCCTGGCAATCGAGTTGCCCCAAACCTTGCTCGGGCTTCTCGCCATGACGAACCATGACGATGGTTTCATCGGCCATGAGCGGCGGCGAGACGACACAGCCCGCAAAGGCAAGGATGGCGATAACGCGGACAGGAGCGCAGCGTGTGGTCATGATGAGGCCTGCAAAAAGACAGGCCTCGATTCTAACAACGCGTGAGAGACCTCACGAAGAACACACCAGCGACGGATTCGCCCAGTCGGCGATATCGCCTACTACGCCGTCTGCGGCATCGGTCACGACGAGGCGCAACGTCTGCTTTCCCGCGAGCTTCACGCGTATCGTTTTGGCCGGCGTCGCAGCGGTGACCGCACCGCTGTCGTACAGCATCATGTTGTCGGCCCACACTTGATAATCGACGGAGCCGGTGGCCGGTGCGGTTGCATCGAGTCCAATATCAGACTGGAAGCTCGTGCAATTCCCATTGAGCCGATAGACGAGTTGCGCGGGCGCATTCACGGTGATGCCATCGACATAGAGCTTGCCATGCAGATCGATGGACGCCGCCGACGCCGCGCCCGTCGGAGTCCGTGCCAGCGATGGATTGGGATTGGACTCGACCATGACCGCGCCGGACTGCGTCGTCGCCCAGATCCAGTCCTGCTCGGCGAGCGCGCCGTCCTTCGCCACCGGATCGATGCCGGTGAGCTTGACGAGGACCGCGCCCGTCGCGGGCACCGTCTGCGTGAGGCTGCCGTTGACCGTGCCAAGGCTCGCGCCCGTCATGAGATCGACCGCTTGCGCCGGACCGCTCAGACCCAGCGCGGCAAGATTCACCGTGATCGGCGCCGCCGATGCGCCGCGATTCAACATCGCCACCGCACGCGTGCCATTGGTCGCGAGCGGCTTGGTCCAGACCTGCAGGTTTCCGTTGGTGTCGGCACTGTCGAGCACCGCCTGCAACGCGAGCTTGTCCTGATTCACGGAGATGATGCCCGCGTTCGTCAAGAGCGCGAGCGTGGCCTGACTTTGCGTGCGCACATCGTTGCCAGCGTTCAGGCCGCTCGACATCATCGCCCACATGATGAAGTGCGCCGTGTCCTGATCCTGCGTCATGCCGTTGCCGACTTCGAGCATGTCCATGTCGTTGAAATAGCCGGGCACGGACCACGCGGCATCCGCTGCGCTGATATCGATGATCGACGTGACCGAGGTGAACTTCGCCGAGATGTCCTGCGAGATGCGCGACATATCGGACCACGCCGGCACGTAGAGCGTGCCATCGGAAGCGAAGTTGGTGACGAGCGTTTGATTCGCGCTATACGGGTTGATGCTCAGGAACATCTGCCTTCCGGTAGCGTCGATGCCTGCGCGCATCGCGGGGAAGGCGCTCAGGTTGCCGCCGCAGAAGTCGAACTTCATGTAGTCCACGCCCCAGTTCGCGAAGGTCTGGGCATCGACGGCTTCATGTCCGAGGCTGCCTGCGCCAACACCTTGCGGATAACTCGCGGGACGTGTGCCGTGCGAAAGTCCCGCACAGGTATTCGTTCCCGCCGATGTATAGAGGCCGAACTTGAGGCCCTTGCTGTGCACGTAGGCCGCAAGTGCCTGCATGCCATCGGGGAACGTCGTGGCGTTCGAATAGAGCTGGCCAGTCACCGGATCGCGGCCGCCGACCCAGCAATCGTCGACCGTCACGGTCGTGTAGCCTGCTGCCGCCATGCCGTTCGATGCCATCGCATCCGCGACTGATTTGACGATTGCTTCGGTATCCTTGCAAGCGAACGTGTTCCACGAGTTCCAGCCCATCGGCGGCGTGGCGAAACGAACTTGCTTGACTGGAATGCCGGCATCGGTCAAGCCTTCGGAAACGCCATTCGCGGCGCCGGAACCGCTACTTCCACCACATGCGGCAATCAGCACGCACAGTACAACGGCCAGCGAAAAGGAAAGAGATTGCGGGCGCATGATGGTGTCTCCTCGTGCTCAGGCTTAGCAAGCCTAAGCTTCGCGAAGGGCAACTGCAATCTGCGGAGCAGCGAGTACACATACCGGGATACGGGCTTGCAGGAGGCTTGCATGGTGCGGCGCACGCTTAGCATTCGACGTGCCGCGTCATTGACCTTATTCCGGCTTCAGGCGTTCTCTCTGCCAGCAGCGCAAACCGAATAAGGGCACCACGCCATACGCGTGATCGAGCAAATCGGACAGCATGTTTTCGTATGCTTCCCAGCGTATTTCATCGAGGTAGAGATAGATTTCAAGCGCAACGAGCGGGGTCGCGGACTGCACGTGACGAATCACTACCGGCAAGTCGCTTCGCACCGCGGGATGCGTGCTGAAATACGCGCTCAGATAGCGGCGGTAAAGGCCCAGATTCGTGCGGCGTTCGTCGTCATCGGGCATCACGCGTCCGCTCATCAACGCAGTCACGCGCGCGAGCACGGCATCGTCGGGAAAGGCGATCGTCTCCACGTCGATATGAATCGAATGCTGCAAGCGACGCGCGCCCGATTCCGTCATGCCGCGCCAGTTCTTGACGCTGTTGGTCAGCAGAAGCTGGCTCGGCAGCATCACGATGGTGTTATCGAAATTGCGCACCTTGATCGTGTTGAGCGCGATGTCGATCACGGTGCCATCCGCGACGAAACCCGGCACTTCTATCCAATCGCCCACGCGCAGCATGTCGTACGCCGCGATCTGAATGCTGGCGACGAAGCCGAGCAATGCATCGCGGAATATGAAAATGAGCAACGCCGTGACCGCGCTTAATCCTGTGAGCAGATAAAGCGGTGATCGCTCCATCAGAAGCGAGATGACTGAGATGAGCGTGACGAGGTAAGCGAAGATGGTCGCGATCTGAAGGAAGCTCTTGATCGGTCTTTCATTCGCGGACGGAAAATGGCTATAGCGTTCCTCGATGCTGTCACGCAGCGCCAGCCCCGCGCGCAGCAGCGTGAAGCACATATAGCAGGCCGCGAGCACCGCGAGCGGCTCGCCCAGCGCCGCGATCAATGGAAACGTGAGGCCCGACAAGAGCGGCGCGGATGCATAGACGATGCCCATCGGCACCAGCGGCGCGAGCCGATGAAACACGCGATGCCGCACTGCCGCGCGCAGCCACACACGGTCCGGCTTGCGCGCGAAGCGCTCGACGATCAGGAGCGCGATCGAACGCGTCACGTAGTAGCACACGATGCTCGACAGCAGAATCAACAACAGCAGCGCGACGATGAGAAGCACCGCGACGTACCAGCTATCTGTGTAAATGCGCAGGTTGGGCCAGCCCGGCCCGCCTTCGATGCGCAACAGGTTGTCGAACATGCACGCTCCCAAGGGTCGCAAGTTACGCGAA
The DNA here is from genome assembly GCF_057612605.2 of Caballeronia sp. A2-2. Classification (NCBI taxonomy): domain Bacteria; kingdom Pseudomonadati; phylum Pseudomonadota; class Betaproteobacteria; order Burkholderiales; family Burkholderiaceae; genus Caballeronia; species Caballeronia sp. A2-2. The sequence goes on from NZ_JBVFIR010000004.1 coordinate 463,213, forward strand.
CCGATTCTTCAGGCGATTTAGTTGTGAAGCGCAGGGTCGAATCTATTGTAAGGGCGATGCCGTCATATGCACCGTTCGCGTTCGCTTCCGGGCATGCGCGCACCACTTCGCATCATCTGCACTAAGAATATTGGCTAAAGCCATGTGGCCTGTCTTTTGCATGAGTCCTTCTGTCGACCAAAAACAGCGGGAACACTCAGCTCATGAAGCTACGCGTCGGTTTCAACTTGAAGTACGTCTGCACGCAGCAAACGCCCGCCGTGCTGATGCTGAACACGCATCCTTCGATGGTGGATCACGTGGTCGAACCGGATCGCATTTCATTCGATCCGCCTTTGTATTCGACCCACTACTATGATTCGTTCGGCAATCTGTGCACGCGTGTTGTGACGCCGGGCTATGGCGCGCTGTCCGTCGCCACTCAAGGCGTGCTCGAAGTGCCGAACACACCGGAAACGTATCCTCAGGACGGCTATCAACATGCGGTCGAAGAACTGCCGGTGGAGTGCCTTCAGTTTCTTCTGGGCAGCCGCTATTGCGAAACAGACCTGCTTCTGAACGCCGCGTGGGGCCGCTTCGAAAGAACGATTCCCGGACGCGACCGGGTGCTTGCCATTTGCGATTACGTGCATAACCACATCAAGTTCGATTACAACGCGGCGCGGGCCACGCGAACGGCTGCGGAAGCGCATCAGGAAGGAATCGGCGTGTGTCGGGATTACGCGCATCTGGCGGTCGCGCTCTGTCGGGCGATGAACATTCCTGCTCGTTACTGCACTGGCTATATCAGCGATGTGAACCTTCCGCCGCCCTATGCGCCACAGGACTTTTGCGCGTGGTTCGAAGCCTATATCGGCGGCACATGGCAAACCTTCGATCCGCGCAACAACGCGCCGCGCACGGGGCGCGTGCTCATGGCGCGTGGCCGCGACGCAGCGGATGTGCCGATCAGCATGACGTTCGGAAACGCGCAACTGGTCGGGTTCGAGGTGATCTGCGAGCCTTATTGAACTCGGTCTAAGGCTGGAACTTCGGCCCGCGCCGCAAGCGTATTGGGCCATGATCGATATCGGCGGGGTCCAGTGTCGTGTCGCCCTGCGTGATCGAGATCGTTTCCTGCGATGCGAGCCGCGCCGCCACTTCTCTCACGCGCGGCATGAGCGCGCGCCATTCGTCTTCATCGGGCGCAAGACTGCGCGCCACGTCGGACGGACAAATCGAGGACGTGGCCGCGCGTTGAGCCAGCAAGCTCAATAAGCACTGTTCGATGTCGTTGTTCGTTACGCTCATTCGCCGGTCCGCAAAAGCATCAGGACTTTCATCCTAATCCCTTAGGGCCGAACCTCGCCCGCTTCGACCTTGCCCACTGCCACCACGGGATTCTCCGGTGCGCCGGGCGTTTGAATCGACCAGAGCGCGAATCCGACGAATGCCGCGACGCATGCCGTAGCCGCGCGGGTGCGCCTGCGCGATTTTATCGGCGCGAATTCGACGCTTGTCACTTTCTCGTTTATGGGCGCTTCGAGCGCCGAACCGCATCTCGGGCACTGCGCCACGAGCGTGCGCGCCTCCCCGCCGCATTCACTGCAAATAATGGAAACCATTGCTTGTCTTTCGCCGATGTCGATTGCCATTGCAATAACGGCATTTCGCGTGCGGTCTTTAGTTTTTATTAGCCGATGCTTGGGTTGTGGGTGGTGCTGTCGTTATGTCGTGCAAAGGGCTTGTGTTGTTTGGGCTCTTTATTCAGTAGCCGCCTCCCCGGCGGGGGGGTAACTTTCTTTGCTGCTGCAAAGAAAGTCACCAAAGAAAGCAGCTTTTACCCCCATGCACGATGGCGGGAGAGGGTGGTCTGGATTAACGATGCAGTGGCCGCAATAGGATGTCCCTCGTTCGGTTAAGCGTGTGGGCAACCTGGCGATTTCGCGCTCGAATCCTTTAGCTTTAGTGGACCGCATTCATTCCTTCGGCCATGCGCTGCGCGCGCCGAGAGCTTTAGAACGGAATCCCGCAGCCTATAAGCGCCCAGCCACATCTAACTTCTCCGCAAGATTGCTATCCGGTCCTACCTTGGTTAGTGCTCCGACTAAAAGGTACTTATGTTGGTGTGCACGCTTTGCCCAGAAGCGCTTACCAAGGTAGGGCCGAATGGGAGAGGTGCGATGCGGTGTGATATGACTGGGCGCTCATACGCTGCGGGGTTCCGTTCTAAAGCTCTCGGCGCGCGAAGCGCATGGCCGAATGAATGAATGCGGACCACGAAGGCTTAAGGATTCGAGCGCGAAATCGCTAGGTTGCCTAAACGGCTTGTTATGCGTGGCAAGTCCTATTGCGGCCACTGCATTGTTAATTCAGGCCGCACTTTCCAGCCAGCGTGCATGGGGTAAAAAGCTGCTTTCTTTGGTGACTTTCTTTGCAGCAGCAAAGAAAGTTACCCCCCGCCGGGGAGGCGGCTACTGCAATAAAGACACAAACAACAGCAGCCCCTTGCCCGACAAAACAACAAAACCCTCCCCCTACGCCATCCTAATTAATTAGCAGCCCTCGCACACGCAGAAGATTACAACACCCTTGCGCAAACCCCGACCACGCCCTCCTTCACGCCTGTCACGCCCCCGACACCCACAAGCGTCATCCTATCGTCACGAACGGGGACGCCGTAGCTGACGAAAATCATTCAACATTCCTTACAGTCTCGACGTAAGCCACCCGTCTATCCCCATATCAAACAAGGAGCTTTCGCATGTCCAACAGCGCAGCAACAGAGAACGTGCGAGCAGCGTCGATACGATCGGTTCAGGATTACATCGACGAACAACCGATGTGGCCGGACGGCACACGCATCCCTTCCATTCCGATGACGAAGATGCAGTGGCGCATCTGGTCGCTCGCCGCAGCAGGAAAGTTCTTCGAAGGGTTCGTCGTGTTCATGACGGGCGTGGCCTTGCCGCTTATCTCGCGGGAATTCGGCATCAGCGCGGCGCAGAACGGCTTTATTAGCGCCGCGAGTTTGTGCGGCATTCTGGTCGGCGCAGTGGGACTGGGCGGCATGTCGGATCATTTCGGACGCAAGCGCATGTTCATCGCGGAGATGATTATCTTCGTGGCGTTCCTCGTGCTGCTCGTGCTGTGCACGAACTTCATCTCGCTGGTGATCTGTCTGTTCGGTCTGGGCGTGGCGCTCGGCTGCGATTATCCGACCGCGCACATGATCATCTCCGAAAGTATTCCGAGCACGAGCCGGGGCAAACTCGTGCTCGCGGCGTTCGCGTTTCAGGCGGTCGGCGCATTGGCGGGCACGGGCGTGGGCTTTCTGGTGCTGTCGCTGTACCCGACGCTCGATGCATGGCGCTGGATGTACGGCACCGCGATCTTTCCCGCCTTGCTGGTCACCATCGGGCGCTTCTTCATCACCGAAAGCCCGAACTGGCTGCATGTGCGCGGCGCGACCGAACGCGCCGAACTGGCCGCGCGCCGTCTGCTCGTTCGCTCGCCGCAGTATCCCGCCGAGATCGTCCTCGCGCATGCCATGGCGGCAGCCGAAGGCGCACACGAGAAAGGCAGCTTCCTGGCGTTGTTCAAGCGAAAGAATCTGCGCGCGACGATCTTCGCCTCCGCGCCGTGGTTCCTGCAGGATCTGGGCACGTATGGCATCGGCATCTTCACGCCGACGATTCTCGCCACCGCGTTCGGCGCGAAGTCCGATCACGTGCGCAGTATCGCGGACCTGATTCTCAACGACATTCTCGCGGCCAAGGGCGCGGCGCTCATCACGACGCTGCTCATCATCGGCATTGTCTTCGCGGTCATGCTGGCCGACAAGTTCGGGCGCATCTGGCTGCAGGTCGTTGGCTTCGTGGGATGCGCGGCGGGCCTGCTGGTCGCATCGGTCTCGGACAAGTTCGATGGCACGATGAAAACCACTATGATTTTCGCGGGCTTCATGCTGTTCAACTTCATGACGAATCTCGGTCCGAACGCGCAAACGTATTTGCTGGCGGGCGAGGTCTTTCCCACTTCGATACGCGGCACCGGCGCGGGCTTCGCCGCAGCCGTCGGCAAGATCGGCGCGGTCGCCACGGCCTTTCTCTTTCCGATTTTGCTCAGCAGCATCGGCACCGGTCCGCTGCTCTACATCCTCGTTGGAACGTCGCTGCTGGGCGCGGTTGTCACGTGGATCTTCCGTATTGAAACCAATGGCGTGAACCTCGACCAGATCGGCCGCTAGGCCTTCAACATGCACGACGGAGACTCAGATGGTTCATCACGGAAAAACGCTTTGCATGGCCGCATTGACGATGCTTTTCTGCGCGTCCTGCTTTGCACAGGACACCACGCTCACCGAGACCGGCTCGACCTTGCTGTATCCGCTCTTCACGACATGGGCCGCGCAATATGCCAGGTCGCATCCCGGCGCGCATATCGAAATCGCCGCGACGGGTTCCGAAGCGGGCATTCAGCAAGTGATCGCAAGCAAGGTGAATATCGGTGCTTCGGATGCCTATATGTCTGACGCGGACATCAGAACGCATGCCGATATCATCAATGTGCCGCTTGCGATTGCGGCGCAATCGGTCAACTACAACATTCCCGGCCTGAACGCGATGCATCTGAAACTGGATGGCCCGACGCTCGCCGCCATTTATTCGGGCGTCGTGCGTTCATGGAATGCGCCGGAGATCGCCGCGCTCAATCCGGGCGTCACGTTGCCCCGTCATGCGATCGTGCCGATCCGCCGTGCTGAAGGTTCCGGCGACACGTTCGTGTTCACGCAATTCCTGACCTTCTCGACGCCTTCGTGGGAAAGCGACCACGGATTCGGCACGACCATCGCATGGCCCAACTCGCCGGGCAGCATGACCGCCGAAGGCAACGCGGGCATGGTCAAGGCGATTGCATCGACGGAGTATTCGATCGGTTATGTCGGCGTGAGTTACAGCGACAGCATCGCGCAGGCGAAGCTCGGCACGGCGGCGCTCAAGAACGGCGCGGATGAGTTCGTGTTGCCGACGCGGGACAGCATCATGGCGGGCGCGGCATCGCTCGGTGCGCGCACGCCGCCCGATGAAAGGCTCACACTCGTATTCGCGCCAGCGAGTGGCGCGTATCCGCTCGTGAACTATGAATACGCGGTTGTCTCGACCCGGCAATCCGACCCGGCCACCGCCGACGCCATTCGCCGTTTCCTGCTCTGGACCATCGTGCCATCGGAGGAAAACGAAGCTTGGCTGAACGCGGCGCACTTCATTCCCTTGCCGCCGCACACGTGGGAATTGAGTCAGGCGCAAATTCGTTCAATCAAATAACAATCAGGCTAACGAACTATGTTGATCGCATGCGTGGCGTATCAGGACGGCAAGAAACTCGGCGACATCAGCGCCGAACAGATCAGCGAATTCGTCAGGAAACCGGAATGTTTCGTCTGGGTCGCACTCAAGGACCCGGAGCCCGACGAACTCGACACCATGAAAAAAGAGTTCGGGCTGCACGAACTCGCCGTGGACGATGTGCGCGCGCATCATCAATGGCCGAAGATCGAGGAGTATGGCGATTCGCTTTTCACGGTCATGCACCCGGTCGAAGTGCTCGCCGATGGCGGCCTGAACTTCGGCGAGGTGAATGTATTCGTCGGCGAGAACTATGTGCTTTCGGTGCGCAAGCACGTCGCGCACGGCTTTCAGAAAGTACGCGAAAGATGCGAAGCCGAACCGCCGCTATTGAAGCAGGGTTCGGCATTCGTTCTCTATGCGTTGATGGACGACATCGTGGACGGCTACTTCCTCGTGCTGGAAACGCTCACCAGCGAACTGGAAGAACTGGAGGACCGCATTTTCAAGCCACAGGAGCACAACGACGCGCGCGAACTGATCGAGGAGTTGTATCGCTTCAAACGGCGGCTCGTGCTGCTGCGGCATCATGTCGGGCCGTTGCTCGAAGGCGTGGGCAAGCTGACCGGCGGACGTGTGCCGAGAATCTGCGAAGGCATGACCGCCTATTTCAAGGACGTTTATGCGCATCTCGAACGCATTGTCAGCGGCATCGAAGGACGGCGCGAAATGGTCATCACGGCGGTGCAGGTCAATCTCGGCATGATCGCGCTGGCCGAAAGCGAAATCACCAAACGCCTCGGCACTTTCGCCGCGCTGTTCGCCGTGCCGACGATGATCGCGGGCATCTACGGCATGAACTTCGAGCACATGCCGGAGCTTCATAGCCAATACGGTTACCCGGTCGTCATCGCCGCGATCATCACGATCGATACCCTGCTGTTCCGCTGGTTCCGGAAACTGAAATGGATCTGAGCGCGCGCCCGATTCAGTCCGCGATTCGCCGCACGCGCCGCGCCGCCGAACGAATCTTGAGGTCCTTCTGCTCTCCCAGCCATTGCAGCGAAGCCTGAACGGCTTCTGGCGGAACGGCTTCGAACGATGTTTCGCGAATGAGATTTTCGCTTGCCGCGATATCGTTGAATTTGCCCAGTTCGTCCTGCGCCGATGCAAGACGCTTGATGGCGCGGCGGTGACCGCCCTTGATGACCGGCTCGAAAAATTCAAGCAGGTATCGTAGCTTCTTGCCCGCCTTGCGAACGTCGTGCAGATCTTCTTCGAGCGACGCTTCACGCCGCGACGCACGCTTGCAGCGCTTTTTCACGGCGCGCCGTGCGAGGCGCACGCGCTCCTCCGCGAATGCCCGGACGGGAAGATCGTCGCAGCGCGAACGAAGCGTGGTTTCCGCATCGAGCAAGGCATGGTTCAGGAAGACTTCGACATCGGCTGTCCTGATGATCGACTGACTCACGGCCACGGCCTGCGCCCGCTTCTCGCGCGCGGCATTCAGCATGAGTTCGATGGAGGCGTCCGATTCCTGCGCGACGCGCATGAGTTGTCCCGCGATGTCCCAGTCGCGAGTGCCACCGGCGACATCGGCCAGCCGCTTGAAACGATCGATGGCCTGCGTGGTGGTTTCCGCGCCCAGATACGGGGAATAGGCCCAATACAGCGCGCGGAGCTTTCTGAACGCCACACGAAGCTGATGAAAACCTTCTTCGTCGCCGTGCGTGCTGAGTTCGCGTGCTCGCTGGACCGCTTCCGCGACCACCGGCTTCGCCATCAACGAGAAAGAATGCGCGATGGAACTCGACCTGGAGAGCGACGGTGTATTCGTGCGGGCGAGCTTGAAAAGCGCGTTTGGCCTTGGCAAGGGCCAGTCACCATCCATATCCATTTATTCCTCTTGGTCGGACAAGAATCAATTTTTGTCCAGACCTTAGCATAGTGAACTCATTCGTCACGCATTCTGGCGTGTCATAGCTCCATGAATTTTTTATGTCACACTGCAAAAGAACCGAAAGAGATTGAATTTTATTTAAAACGAGGTTGACGCAAAGCAGTTTTGTAATAGCATTACGGGATACTTTGCGTCTCGGACCGTCAAGCTGTGATGGCCGCACGTCGCCAAAGACAGTCAGGCAACGACACACGAAAGAACAACGCGGAGTTCAGGCTTGAAGAAACGTGCCACTGTCATCTGTCGAAAAGGCAAACGAATCCTACTCGTTGCGCGACAGTCAAAATGGGCCTTGCCGGGCGGTCTGCTCAAGCGCGGCGAACATCTCTCCGACGCAGCGCTTAGAGAACTCAAAGAAGAAACGCGTCTTGCCGGCAAGTCGGCGAAATATCTTTTCGACTTCAAGAGCAAGCAAAAGCACCATCACGTTTTCTATTGCGACATTCCGGAGCGCGCCAAGCCGCGCCCGAGCAATGAGATTTCCAAATGCCGCTGGGTGCAGCCCGAAGACATTCCCCGGCTCATGACCAGCGCGCCCACGGGCAACATCGTGAAGCTCGCGGGGCAGAAGCGCAAGAATAGCCGGGGAAAGTAAGGCGCCTATTGCTTAGACGTCGGCGAGAATCACGCGCTTGCTCGGCGTGGCGTTGCCCGCTTCCGTCACCGCTTCGGCAATGCGTTCGTGATTCAAATGAAATGCAAGCCGCAGTGAATCTTCAGAGGTATCGACCGCGCCCAGGCGATCGATGACGAGACTCGTCGAAAGAGAATAAGAGCCAAAGCCCCAACCCAATTCGAAAGCGGAGAAAAGGATCTGGTGATCGGCCAGAACCGGCTGTGAGAGATTTAAACCGGTGCGGGCGGGCGAAGTAGAGTCGGGCATCATCATTCCTTTCAGGGGCGTCAATGATCGCAGATTCGCGGAGCAAACGCATCCGGCGATTCGTATGCTACAGAACATTCGGGCGGCATGCGTTCGCGCTGTCCGCCGCGATCTCTGTCACACAAGACTCATAGGATGGCCGTCACTCATGCGAGGTGACGATGGCCATTCAGACGCGGGCGTATCTTTCTCCTACTCTCGTTCTGCTCGCGCTCGATTGGGCCGAAGGCAAAACGCGCACGGACTTTCTGGGTTTCGCCATTCAGCGAACGCCCGGTTTCTGGTCTGCGGATGGCAAGCATCGCGCAGCGTCCAGCTGGTTGCCCAACCGCCTGACATTCGATGGCCCCGTCGATGCGAAGCACCCCGACGCGCCTTCGAACGAAGCGCCCGTGCAGAAGTTCATGTGGTGGGATGCGCGGATCGACGAGCCGGATCGCGAGACGAAGTTCGTCTACACGGTGTGGCCGGTTGCCGGACAGCCGGGCAAGCTGACGCTGCTCGATGACGAGAAGACGCACCTGACCATTACCCTGCCCGCTCATGTCGAAGATGGCATCGGCACATGGTTCAATCGCGCCGTGGTGAGTTCGCAGGCGTTCACACGCAAGGTCGCCGCGATGGGCCTTGATCCTTCTAAAACGCCGCCCGCCGGCCAAGCACTCATTCTGCGCCGCTGGCTCGCCAACGATCTCGAAACGAGCTTCGACGCGGCGTTCGACGGGGCCACGCGCGCGGCGAGCGCCATCTACCACCTCACCGATTCCTTATGGGTCATTCCGGCGTTCAAAAAGTTCGCGCAAGCGCACGCCGCGCATTCGACCACCATCGTCTATGACTCGCATTTGGGTGAAGCGCCGAAGGGGCAGCCGAAGCCGCCTTCGCCGAATCAGCCCGCGGTCGATGAACTCGGCGAGATCATCGACTTTCATCCGCGCCGTGCGACGAACATCATGCACGACAAGTTCATCGTCACCGATGCATCCGATAGCGGTGGCAAACCCGCTCGCGTGCTCACCGGCTCGGCGAACTTCACGACCGAAGGGCTGACCGAGCAGGCAAATTTGCTTCATCTGCTGGATTCGGCGGCGCTCGCGCAGCTATACAGCGATCGCGCGGCCGCCATTGCAAGCGACCCATCGCTCGCGCAGACAAAAAAGCTCAGGCAAGGCTGGAGCCCTTCGTTTCAGATCGGCAGTGCATCCGTGCGGGCTTCGTTCTCGCCCGAACCGGACGATCGGCGCGTCGAGATCGACACGATCGTCGCCGCGATCGAGGCCGCCCGCCATTCGGTGCTTTTCTGCCTTTTCTCGCCCACGGACGCGGCTTTGCGCGAGGCTTGCTTTGCCGCCGGCGACAAGGGATTGATGATGTTCGGCCTCGTCAACGCGATCTCGCAGCGCGCAGCCGAGTCGGACCAGCAAAAGCAGGACAGCGGCGAAACGTTGAATGCGACCGAGCTTGCAAGCATCGAGTTGTATCACCGCAGCCAACATCAACGCGATGTCGTCGATGGAAAGTACTTTTCGAGCGCCACGGTGCCCGAAGGCTTCGATGTCGAGATGCAGCTTTTTCCCGGCGAGAAGCGGCCTTCGTTTCCGCCGGTCATCATCCATCACAAGTTTCTTGTGATCGATGCCGAAGGCACGGACCCGGTCGTCTACACCGGCTCGGCGAACATGAGCAACAACTCCGAGCACAAGAACGATGAGAATCTGCTTGAAATAAAGGACCGGCGAATTGCGGCGATTTATTTGGCCGAGTTCTTGCGGCTGTACGAGCATTACCGCGCGCGTGCGCTCGCCATCAAGGCTCAAACAAAACACAAAGCCGCGCACAAGCTCGCGCTTGCGCCAGATCGTCACTGGGCCGACAAGTATTACGTCGATGGCAGTCCCGAGTCGAAAGCGCGCATTGCGCTCGCAGGCACGCCGAAAGACTGACGCGTCCGTTCATTGCCCTATGCGTCCACAAAACTTTTTGTGGAACGCGCCACAATATTTCCATTCCCCAATCGTCAACAGGGTATGGAACCGCTGCACACCCCGAGCCCGCTGCCCGAGAAAGACCGTGAAATCACGGCTGCCGTTGCGCGCGAGCGTCCACGGCTGCGCAATTTCATTCGCAGGCGGGTGATCGATCAGGACGAAGCCGAAGACATTTTGCAGGACGTTTTCGAGGAACTCGTCGAGGCTTACCGGCTGACCGATCCGATCGAACAAGTAGGCGCGTGGCTGTTTCGCGTGGCTAAGAACAGGATCGTCGATCGCTTTCGCAAAAAGAAGGAAGCACCCTTGCCCGATGTGGACGACTCCGAGGACGCGTACCGGCTCGATCTCGCATTGCCTTCGCCGGATGCCGGACCCGAGGCGGCGTATGCACGCGCGGCGCTTCTCGCCACCTTGCAAAGCGCGCTCGATGAGTTGCCCGCGAATCAGCGCGATGTGTTCATCGCGCATGAACTCGATGGACACAGCTTCAAGGAAATTTCAGCGGAGACGGGTGTTGGCGTGAACACGCTACTGGCGCGCAAGCGTTACGCGGTGCTGCATTTGCGAGCGCGATTGCAGGCGTCGGATGATGGATATTCAGGAGAATGAAATGAGATTCAGACGGAAGATATTCGCCAAGGCGTTATTGATGTTGATCGTGATCGCGCTGCTCGGCCTGATCGTCATGCGGCTGTGGAACTGGGTCGTGCCGGGCGTCTTTGCCGATGCACAACTGATCGACTATCCGCACGCCCTTGGGCTGCTCGTGCTGTGCCGCATTCTGTTCGGCGGTTTTCGCGGAGTCGGAGCCGGCGGTTGCCATCGACGCGGCCAATGGCAACGCTGGCAGCGCATGACGCCGGAAGAACGCGAACAGCTTCGCAGTGGAATGAGTTCCGCCGCGCGCGAACCCTGAATTGGAGATCACGGCCATGCTGAGCCCACATGAATTCGCCACACTCATGCTGATACGTAGTACCCCCGAACAAGTCGATGCCACACGCGCCGAACTCGTCCCCCTTCTCGATGCGCGTCTCGTATCACGCGAAGGCGTGTGGGGGCGTCTCACGCTGACGCCCGCGGGCACGCGGCTGCTCAACGCCGTGCTCAACGCGTGCCGATATGCGGCTTCAGCGCATCCAGCCACAGCGTGACCGCGACGGCGCCGCCATCGGGCACGCCGACCGCGCGTTCGCCGAGATAGCTGGCGCGGCCCGCGCGTGGCGTCATGGCGGCGGTGTCGTCGGCACCTTGTCGAGCCGCATCGACAGCCGCGTTCCATGCTTCGTGCGCGGGTTTTCCATCGTTGAGCGCTTGTTTGAAGGTGTGCGCGGCGGGCAGCAAGGCATCGAGCATGGTGCGGTCGCCCGCCTTCGCGCCGCCCAGATCGCCGATGGCCTGCACGGCTTCTTCGAAGGCCATCGCCCAGTCAAGCGGAGCCGGTTCGTCGCTTGCACTTAGTTGACGCGATGCGCGCATCAACGCTGTCGCGTAGAACGGGCCTGAGCTGCCCGCTATCGCGCGGCGCAACGCGGCGCTTAAAGCGGCGAGTGCACGATCGGGCGCGCCGAGTGAATCGACGGGAACATCGAGGATGGCTTGCCCTGCGCGCTTCATGCTCGCGCCGAGATCGCCATCGCCCGCGAGCGAATCGAGTTCCGTGAGTTTGGGCTCATTCAACATCAACGCGTGCGCGACGGATTCCAGCGCGGGACGGATACGCTCACGCCATTGCGCGGAAGACGCGCTATCCACGTTCGCTTCTGCAATCGAAGAAGCAACGGGAACATCGATCAGGATTGCTTGATTGATCGCGCCGCCACGCGGCCATGCGTGCGCCTGTGTCGGTGCGTCGAGCAGATCGAGCGTTGCATCATCCACACGCATGAGCGAGATGGAACAGCCCGGCATGTTCAGCGCCGACAGCAACGTACCGGCCCATGCGCGTTCGATGCTCAACTCGCGACGAGTGAGATTTTCATAAGCTGCGCGCAGCACGATATCCAGTTCCATCTGCGGCGTCGCGCCGAGCCCGTTGACGAGCAACGCGATGCGTTCGCCGCGCTGCAGTGCAAGGTCATCGACGATGTTGGAGATGAGCGTATCGGCGAGTTCATCGACGGGCATCGGCTTCGTGCGCTCGACGCCTTTCTCGCCGTGAATGCCCAAGCCGAGTTCGATTTCATCGTCGGCGAGTGTGAAGCCGGAATGCGCCACGCCCGGCAGCGTGCAGCCATCGAGCGCCACGCCCATTGTGCCGAGCCGCGCGGCAGCTTCGCGCGCGACGGTGGCCACTTCCGCGAGCGGCAGTCCGCGCGCCGCCGCTGCGCCCGAGACCTTGTGGATCAGCACCGTCCCCGCGATACCGCGACGCTGATCGCGCCCGGCGTGCTTGCGCAGCGACACGTCATCCGCGACGATGGCGACTTCCACCGGAATGCCCTCCGCACGCGCGATTTCCGCTGCCAGCCCGAAGTTGAGCCGGTCGCCCGTGTAGTTCTTCACAATGAGCAACGCGCCGCGCGCACCCGCTGTCGCGCGGATGGCGGCGAGCACGGCATCGGTCGAGGGTGAGGTGAACACTTGTCCGCAGACAGCGGCGCTTAGCATGCCGGTGCCGACATAGCCTCCATGTGCGGGTTCGTGGCCGCTTCCACCGCCTGAGATGATCGCGACATCGCGATTCGTGCTGGCGTTTTGGCTGCGGCGCAGGAGTACGTTTTCATCGGCGAGGATGGCTATGTCCGGTTGTTGCCGGGCAATGCCTTCGAGCATTTCGCGCACGACGTCGGCCGGATCGTTGATGAGCTTTTTCATGGCGGTTTTTCCGTATTTTGGGGTGTTCTATATGTCGTGCAAGGGGCTTCTCTTGGTTGTGCTTTTTATTCAGTAGCCGCCTCCCCGGCGGGGGGGGGGTAACTTTCTTTGCTGCTGCAAAGAAAGTCACCAAAGAAAGCAGCTTTTTACCCCATGCTCGCTGGCTGGAATGTGTGGCCTGAATTAACGATACAGTGGCCGCAATAGGGCTTTCCACGCATAACTTGCCGCTTAGGCAACCTGGCGTTTGCGCGCTCAAATCTTTCGGTGTTAGTGGACCGCATTCATTCTTTCGGCCATGCGCTGCGCGCGCCGAGAGCGTAAGAACGGAATCCCGCAGCCTATTAGCGCCCAGCCACATCATACTTCCCCGCAATATTCCTATTCGGCCCTACCTAGGTCAGTGCTCCGACTAAAGGTGACTTGCGCTGGTGTGAGAGCGTTGCCCGGAAGCGCTTACCAAGGTACGGCCCAATGGGAGAGGTGCGATGCGGTGTGATGTGACTGGGCGCTGATACGCTGCGGGGTTCCGTTCTAAAGCTCTCGGCGCGCGAAGCGCATGGCCGAAAGCATGAGCACGGTCCACAGAACCAATAAGATTCGAGCGCGCAATCGCCAGGTTGCCTAAGCGACAAGTTATGCGTGGCAAGTCCTATTGCGGCCACTGCATCGTTAATTCAGGCCACCCTTTCCAGCCAGCGTGCGGAGGGGTAAAAGCGGCTTTCTTTGGTGACTTTCTTTGCAGCAGCAAAGAAAGTTACCCCCCCGCCGGGGAGGCGGCTACTGCAATAAAGACACAACCAAGAGAAGCCCTTTCCACGTAAAGAACAATAAAAACGACAACAAACCCAGATCAAGCGCCGCGGCCAACAACACACCCGCGCCCCAGCGCATCAATCAAAACTCGCACCCGCGCCGCACGCACCCGCGACCCCGGCGTAACAAGATTCACCAAAAGCGGCGCCGGCCGACACCCCGGCAACACTTCCACAAGCGTCCCATCCGCAATATAAGCACGCGCGAAAAACTCCGGCATTTGCGCAAGCCCAATCCCAAGCACCGCAGCATCCGCGAGCGCCTCTCCATGACTGATGCGAAACGGCGGCGTCTCCGGCACCATGCTCACCGTCTTACCGTTTTCGATAAATTCAAGCGGACGATCACGCCCCGTCGTCGGCAGACGAAACACAATGAACGTATGCCGCGCGAGATCCGTAATCGCGCAAATCACCGCATGTTGCGCAAGATAACGCGGGCTTGCACAGAGCACCAGCGCCTGCTCGTCGATCTTCTGCGCAATTAGCGAGGAATCCTCCAGATCGCCGAAACGAATGGCGGCATCGAGCCCTTCGTCGGTGAGGCTCACGCGTGCATCGGAGAGGCGAAGATCGAACTTCAGCAGCGGATGACTTTCATGAAGACGCGCGAGTATCGGCAAGATCACACCGACACCGTAACCGATCGGCGCGCCGATGCGCAGCACACCCGAGGGCGTGTCGTCGTCCGCGACGGTGCTCAGATCGAGCGCTTCGATCTCTTTGAGCAAGCGCTCGCTTCTGACATAAAGCGTGCGGCCTTCTTCGGTCAGCGTCACGGCCCGCGTCGTGCGATTGAAAAGACGCGCGCCCAGTTCTTTCTCCAGCCGCGCGACGCTTTTCGCCACGGAAGACGGCGCGAGCCCGAGTTCGCGCGCAGCCTGCGCAAAACTGCCATGCCGCGCCACCGCCGCGAAATGAACGAACTGGCCGATATTTTTCATGTCGTCAGAGAAATCATGTCCGGCGATGATACCGGCGGCGCGCAACGCACGCTCGTCCGGGATACTTGAGACGTTCGAGCCGATACTTGAGCCGAATGCACATTCACGCGCATGATGAAGCTCGCTATTCTTGAAGAATTTCAGTGCGCCACGGCGCGACCTTCAATGCTTCAGAGGAATATCACCATGACGACGGCAACGCTTACGGCTGGCATCGATCACCTCGGTCTTACTGTCAAGGATCTTGCGCTGACGAGCAGTTTCTTTATCGATTGTCTGGGCTGGACGAAGGCGGGCGAGAAGCCCGATTACCCCGCCATCTTCGTCACGGACGGCAGTACGCTCGTGACCTTGTGGCAGTTGAAGAACACGGACGCCGCAGTGGAATTCGATCGTAAAGCCAATGTCGGGCTGCATCATGTCGCGTTGCGTGCGCGGGACGAAGCGGCCTTCGATGAGCTTTACAAACGCGTGTCGGACTGGCCCGGTGCGAAGATCGAGTTTGCGCCAGAGCTGCTTGGCAAGGGACCTAAGCGGCACATGATGGTGTATGAGCCGGGCGGCATCCGCATCGAGTTCGATCTGAATCCGCCTGCCTGAAAATGAAAATGAAAGTGTGCGGATGGCGTGATCGCCACGACCATTCGGATGGACTACAGATTATCAGCAGGTTCGAGCGCCGCCAAAAGCGCCTCGGACCGCGCAATGCCGGAGGCGACCACGCGCACCGGAAGATCCGGACGCATTCTGCGCACCAGCCAAAGCGCCTCTGCCTGATCTCTGACAAAGGAAATGAATACGGCGTCCGGGCGTTCGCCGTGTGGCAATTCAATCTGCCAGCAAGTGCCATCGGTTTGACGCACGATGGCCTCGAGCCCTTGGGGGCAAAGGTCGTTATTCACGATTGCGCCTTTTATGCACCGCTAATGTGATTAGCGGTTTCTCTCAGAAAACGATTATTCGTAACGAATGGATTAGCGTCATTCTGGCTGATTTCGAGACAAGAAAACAGTGGTTTATCAACACATTACGAGGTTTTTTTAATTCAGTCGGTAAGCATTACCCGAGTTTGGATTCTATGCACGTTTCGAGTGCGCGGGTGATTTCGCAATCAAATGAAGAATGCTGCGGATTGAGTTGATTCAAACGCATGGGATTTGAAACGGGTGATATCGGTAACCACTGTCTGACGCTTTATAGACCCTCCCCTTTACACCGCATTGGCGAAAAGGTATTGAAGGAAGAATCAGGCCGGAGAAACAATCGACGACTCGAATTTCTTAAGCTTTCGACGGAGGTCTGAGTGGCCGCGTTCGTGGATCATCCCGAGCTCCTCTTCGTCGTGCTGATCGCGCTTTTCATCGGCGCGGTGGCATTCGGCGTGTTCGTCCTTCGGCGCACCATCGCGCTGCCCGACGCGGAGCGGGAGGACTTCAATCTCGTTCAGACATCGACGCTCACGCTCCTCGCGCTGTTGATCGGCTTTACTTTGTCGATGGCCGTCAGTCGCTTCGATCAACGAAAGAATCTCGAAGAAGAGGAAGCCAACGCAATCGGCACCGAGTTCGCGCGGGCCGATCTGGTGTCGCCTCAGTTGGGCGGCCCGATGAAGGCTGCGCTGCTCCGTTACACCAAACTCAGGCTTGCCGACTTTCAGACGCGCGATCCTCAGGCGCTTGCGCGCATCAACCGTGATACGAGTCAGATTCAGGCGGAACTCTGGCGTCTCGCCACTCAGGTGAGCATGGAAAAACCGACGCCGATCGGCGCGCTGGTCGTCGCAGGCATGAACGACGTGCTCAATTCGCAGGACTATTCGGAAGCGGCGCGCATCAACCACATACCCGTTGGCATCTGGATTCTGATGATCCTGATCGCGCTGTTCGGATGCGTCGTTCAGGGGTACGGAGCAAAGGGCAAGGTCCGTCGAGGATTGCTCATCACGATCCTGCCGTTCACGGTGTCGCTGTCGCTTGCGTTGATCGCCGATGTCGATAGTCCGCGCGGCGGCATCATCCGCGTGCAACCGCAGAACCTGACGCGGCTGCTTCATTCGCTCGAAGGGTGAGAGGCCAGATGTCATTCCTCAAGGGACTTTTTTGTTTCGTTGTGTGTGCGTGCCTCGCGCTGAGCGGATGCGCCAGCCACGAACCGGCGACGCCTTCACCGCCCGCCAGCGAGCCCGTGGAAGCCGCGTTGCCTTCCTGGCAGAACGGCGCGGCCCGCACCGCCATCCTCAACTTCATCGCCGATATCACGCAGCCCGCCAGCCCGCGCTATGTTCCGCCGCAAGCCCGCATCGCCGTGTTCGATAACGACGGCACGCTCTGGAGCGAACAGCCGATGCCGTTTCAGGTGCTCTTCATGATCGACCGTCTCAAGGCGGCCGCGCCGAGTCATCCGGAATGGAAGCGCAACCCGGCGTTTCAGGCGCTCATGGCGCACGACACCGCCGCGCTCGCAAAGAACGAAAAAGGTCTGCTGGAGTTGCTGGCGGTGGCCAACAGCGGCATGACGACCGAGGAATACGACGAGTCGATCCGTTCGTGGCTTTCGAATGCAAGGCATCCGACACTCGGCCAGCCCTACACCGCGCTCGTCTATCAACCGCAACTGGAACTGCTTCGCCTGCTGCGCGAAAACGGCTTCACGGTGTGGATCGTCTCGGGCGGCACGGCGGAATTCATGCGCGTTTTCGCGAGCGATGCCTATGGCGTGCCGCCTGAAAACATCATCGGGAGCGAGGAAAAACTCGGCTTCGAGATGCGCGAGGGCCATGCACTGCTGATTCGCAAGCCCGGTTTCGATTTCTGGGACGATGCCGCCAACAAGCCCGTAGGCATCTTTCGCGCGATCGGGCGGCGTCCGATCCTCGCGTTCGGCAACTCCGATGGCGACCGTCAGATGCTGGAATACGTCACCAGCGGTTCGGGCTATACGCTCGGGCTGCTGCTTCATCACGACGACGGCGCGCGCGAGTTCGCATATGACCGGCACGCCGGATCGGCGAGTCTGGACCAAGCGTGGGACGAGGCGGCTTCGCGCGGCTGGATCGTCGTTAGTATGAAAAACGACTGGAAGGTCGTGTTTCCGGTGAAAGGGACATCGCAATAGCCAAACTTTCGAGAGGTATCGGGAGATGATGAACTCGACCATGTGGATTCTTGCGACGGCGACAATACCTCGCGCACCGAAGGGGTTCGAGTCGAACTGGATTCCCACGGCGGGTCGACGTCCCGCTCCGACCATGCGGTTCTATGGCCCGACCGACGCGTTGATGGATAAATCGTTCGAGCTTCCGGATTTCGAAGTCGTTGGGAAATAGCGCTTGCTGCATTGACGAGCGCAAAAAAAAGCCGCTCAAGAGAGCGGCTTTCTTCTTGAACCAACGCCCTCAGTCGTCGAGCAAGGACACATCCCGCACCGCGCCCTTATCCGCCGACATCACCAGCTTCGCATAAGCCTTCAGCGCCGACGACACTTTGCGCGGACGCGCCTTCGCAGGCTTCCAACCCTTCGCGTTCTGCTCCTCGCGACGACGCGCGAGTTCCTCATCCGACAGCAGCACATCGATCCGTCGATTCGGAATGTCGATGCGAATGCGATCGCCATCGCGCACCAGACCGATCGCGCCGCCCGCCGCCGCTTCCGGCGAGCAATGCCCGATCGACAAGCCCGACGTGCCGCCCGAGAAGCGCCCGTCCGTCAGCAGCGCGCACGCCTTGCCCAAGCCTTTCGACTTGATATAGCTCGTCGGATAAAGCATTTCCTGCATGCCAGGACCGCCCTTCGGACCTTCGTATCGCACGATGACGACATCGCCCGCCTTGACCTTCTCGCTGAGAATATTCTCCACCGCTTCGTCCTGCGATTCGGTGACATGCGCCGAGCCTTCGAACACGAGAATGCTTTCATCGACGCCCGCGGTCTTCACCACGCAGCCATCCAGCGCGATATTGCCGGTCAGCACCGCCAGCCCGCCTTCCTTCGAGAACGCGTGTTCATACGAGCGGATGCAACCCTCCGCGCGGTCCGAATCCAGACTCGGCCAGCGCGTGTTCTGGCTGAACGCGGTCTGCGTCGGAATGCCTGCGGGACCGGCCATGTAGAACGTCTTCACGGCCTGATCGTCGGTGAGCGTGATGTCCCACTGCGAGAGCGCATCCTTGAGCGTGGGCGCGTGCACGGTCGGCACATCCGTGTGCAGCTTGCCCGCGCGATCCAGTTCGCCCAAGATCGCGAAGATGCCGCCCGCGCGATGCACATCCTCGATGTGATACTTGTTCGTGTTGGGCGCGACCTTGCACAACTGCGGCACCGTGCGCGACAAACGATCGATGTCCTTCATCGTGAATTCGATCTCGGCCTCGCGCGCAATCGCCAGCAAATGCAGGATGGTGTTGGTCGAACCGCCCATCGCGATATCGAGCGTCATCGCGTTTTCGAAGGCCTTGAAGCCGACCGAACGCGGCAGCACGCGCGCGTCTTCCTGCTCGTAGTAACTGCGCGCCAGTTCGACAATGCGCCGCCCCGCGCGCTTGAAAAGCAGCTCGCGGTCCGCGTGCGTCGCGACGACCGTGCCGTTGCCCGGCAGCGAAAGGCCGAGCGCTTCGGTCAGGCAGTTCATGGAATTGGCGGTGAACATGCCGGAGCACGAACCGCAGGTCGGGCACGCGGAGCGTTCCACTTCGGCCACGTCGGCATCCGAATAACGTTCGTCGGCGGCGATCACCATGGCATCGACGAGATCGAGCTTCTTCATCTCGATGGTCTTCGTCACCGGATTCGCCAGGCGCGTCTTGCCCGCTTCCATCGGTCCGCCCGACACGAAAATCACGGGGATATTCAGGCGCATCGCGGCCATCAACATGCCGGGCGTGATCTTGTCGCAATTGGAAATGCAGACCATGGCATCGGCGCAATGCGCGTTCACCATGTACTCCACCGAATCCGCGATGATGTCGCGGCTCGGCAGCGAATACAGCATGCCGTCGTGACCCATCGCGATGCCGTCATCGACCGCGATGGTGTTGAATTCCTTGGCGACGCCGCCCGCGGCTTCGATCTCGCGCGCGACGAGCTGGCCCAGATCCTTCAGGTGAACGTGGCCCGGCACAAATTGGGTGAACGAATTGACCACCGCGATGATGGGCTTGGCGAAGTCTTCGTCCTTCATGCCGGTGGCGCGCCACAGCGAGCGCGCCCCCGCCATGTTGCGGCCGGCGGTGGAAGTTTTGGAACGGTAAGTGGGCATGGTCGTGACTGGTTTTTTTGCGGAAAAAAGGAGCACAGCCGCAAGATCGAAGGTCCGTGCGCGCCCGTCTTGACGGCCTCGTGAGTCGTGGTCCGGGCAAAGCTCGGAATTATCCCACAGGCGCGAAAGCGGGACAGCGGGCGGCGGGACTCATCCCGGAATGGAATGAGCGTCATCCGTTTTTGCTCGTTCCCGCGCGGGCTCGCAGTGGGTAACTTACGCATCAAGGCAGTCCACCACCCAATCGAAGGAAACATCATGTCCAAACTTTTTACGCCCATCCAAGTTGGTGCATATGCACTTTCACACCGCGTCACGCTCGCGCCGATGACGCGTCTGCGCACGCTTCAACCCGGCGACCTTCCGAGTCCGATGATGGCGGACTTCTACGGACAGCGCGCATCGAAAGGCGGGTTGGAAATCGTGGAAGCGGCCAGCGTCTCGCAGATGGCGCGTTCGTATCTCGGCGCGGCGAGCCTTTATACCGATGCGCAGACCGCAGGCTTTCGTCAGATCACGGACGCGGTGCATGCGAAAGGCGGCATCGTGTTCCTGCAACTGATTCACGGCGGCCGCCAGAGCCATGTCGAGATGACGGGTGGTGTCGCGCCGGTCGCGCCATCGGTCGTGCCGTTCGATGGCGTGGCCGTGACGAAGGACGGTTTCGTGCCGGCGTCGCCGCATCGGGCGCTGGAGATCGGGGAGATTGCGGGCATCGTCGAAGATTTTCGCGCCGCCGCGCAGCGCGCCAAGGATGCCGGATTCGATGGCGTCGAACTGCATGCCGCGAACGGTTATCTCGTCGATCAGTTCATTCAGGACGGCACCAACCAGCGCACCGATGCCTACGGCGGCCCGCTCGAAAACCGCGTGCGTTTCCTGCGCGAAACGCTCGAAGCGCTGATTTCCGTGTGGGGCGCGGATCGCGTGGGCGTGCGTATTTCGCCATCGGGCGAATGGGGCGGCATCTCCGACAGCGATCCGGAAGCGACCTTCAGTTACGTGGCGCGCGTGCTGAATTCGTACGGCATCGCGTATATGCATGTGATCGAACCGCGCGTGAAAGGCGATGACACCTTGCACGAAGGCCATGCGCCGGTGGCGACGACCTATCTTCGTCCGCACTTCGACGGCCCGATCATCGCGGCGGGCGGCTTCGATCGCGAGAGCGCGCATGCGATCGTCGAATCCGGCATCGCCGATCTGGTCGCGTTCGGACGGCATTTTTCGTCGAACCCGGATTTGCCGTATCGCCTGAAACATGGCCTGCCGCTCACGCCGTATGTGCGCGCGGCGTTCTGGGGCGGCACGCAGGCGGATTATTCGGACTTCCTCACGTACTGCGAGGCGCAATTACAGTCCGCGATGGAAGCCGATAACGCGTGAACGCCGCTTCATCACCCACGCGATGGCGCGAAGTCAGGCGCGAGACATTCCTTGACGAACGCGGTGAACCGGCGCGCCTTGCTGCTGGCAAGCCGCCCGGTCGGATAAACGGCGGACAGCGGAATGGGCGGCAAGGTCCATTCATCCATGACCGATACGACCGCGCCCGACTTCAGTTCCGGCCAGAACGCCCATTCGGATGCCACGGCCAATCCCATATCGGCGAACACGGCGGCGCGCAGGCCTTCCGTCGCGGAAATGCGCACACGGCCTTGCAGACGGATGTCGTGTTCATCGGCGTCCTTACGAAACGTCCAGTCCTCGCCGCCGCCGAGATCGCGCGTATAGACCAGCGCGCGATGATCGAGCAGATCGGCAGGCGTGCGCGGCATGCCGTGCCGCTCGAAATACGCGGGCGTCGCCAATACGCGCCGACGCGCCATCGCGATGCGCCGCGCCGTCATGTTCGAATCCGCGAGATCGCCCATGCGCAGCGCGAGATCGATGCCCTCTTCCACGAGGTCGATGTTGCGGTCATCGAGCACGAGATCGAGATCGAGTCCCGGGTGCGCTTCGAGGAACTCAGGCAGACGCGGCACGATATGCAGCCGCGCGAAACACACCGCCGCCGACACGCGCAGCTTGCCCGCGAGACTCGCCGCCGAGCCACGCGCGGCCAGCACCGCTTCGTCGGCTTCCTCCACGGCACGGCGCGCGCGCTGATAGAAGTTCTGCCCGGCTTCGGTCGGCGTGAGCGCGCGCGTGGAGCGCAGCAACAGCTTCACGCCGAGCCATTCCTCCAGTTGCGCGATGGCTTTCGACACCGCCGGCTGGCCGATATCCATGTGACGCGCCGTCGCCGAAAACGAACCGGTCTCGACCACGCGAATAAAAACTTCGATCGCCGCGAGGCGGTCCATCGTGATTCTCCTGTCGATTCGAACGAAGCGTTGGGCTTAGGGAATGTCGATGGTAGTCAATTCATCGAAGCGCGACAGAAACAGCTTCAGTACCGGCGATGCATTCGCGCCGCTGTAACCGATCGCCAGATCGATGGTTGGTGCATCGCCTGCGAGCGGACGGCTGACGACGGAGGCAGGGAGCAGGTTCACCGCGTATGCAGGCATCAATGCGACGCCGCGCGTGGACGCGACGAAGGACATCGCCATCGCGAGATTATCGACGCCGTGCGCGGCTTTGGGCGCGAGGCCGTGTTCGCGCAGATAACGCGCGACTACATCGTGCAGCACGCGCGCCTTGTCGGACGCCATGATGAAGGTCTCGCCTTCGAGATCCGACGCACGCACGGTTTTCTTGCGCGCAAGCCGATGATCCACCGGCATCAACACGATCAACTTCTCCCGCTCGACGACGCGATATTCGAGCCCCAGCCCCGGCTCCTGCCGCACGAACGCGAGATCGAGCTTGCCGCGCGCGACGGCATCGGCGAGATCGGGGGAATAGCCGCTCGATACGGTGACATCGGTGTGCAGGAGTTCATCGCGCAGGAGTTGCATGGCGCGCGGGAGCCACGTCATTTCCTGACCGGTGAGAAAGCCCAGCGCGAAGACCTTGCGGCTAGGGAGCGCGGCGCGGCGTGCGGCTTCGATGGCGGCATCGACTTGTGCCAGCGCCAGACGCGCGTGATCCAGAAATACTTTTCCCGATGCCGTGAGTTCCACGCCCCGCGCGCTGCGGCTGAACAGTTCGGTGCGCACTTCGTCTTCGAGATCGCGAATTTGCCGGCTCAACGACGGTTGCGATGTGTGCAGACGCTTTTCAGCGGCGATGGTCAGGCTGCCTGTTTCCGCGACCGCCACGAAGTAGCGCAGATGACGCAGTTCCACGATTTCTCCTCGATGCCTTCACTTGAAAGCCATGCCTACGAGGCATGACCGCCAGCCTACAAAGTCTTTTTCAATTGCGCAAGCGGAGCCTACATTAAGTGTCAACGGCGCGCGGCATTCAATGAAGCGCGTTTCCTCGATATACCAAATGGAGCATGACATGAACAACCTCAACGGCAAGACGGCGCTTGTTACGGGCGCCTCACGCGGAATTGGCCGCGCCATTGCGCTCGCGCTTTCTCGTGCTGGCGCACGCGTGTTGATCCACTACGGCAGCGCGGCGCAGGCGGCGGATACCGTCGTCGATGAGATTCGCGCGGCGGGCGGCAAGGCGGATAAGGTCGCGGCGGATCTGAGCGCGGCGGACGGGGCGCATCGGCTGGCGGCGCAAGTGCGTGAGATGACGGGCGATGCGTTGGATATCGTGATCGCGAATGCAGGGATTTCAAAGGCCGCGCCGATTGAAGAAACCACTGTGGAAGACTTCGACAATCTGTTCGCTGTGAATGTGCGCGCGCCGTTCTTTCTCGTGCAGCAGTTGTTGCCCGCGTTGCGTGAAGGCAGCAGCGTGGTGTTGTTGTCGTCGCTGGCGGCGCGTGCTTCCGTGAATAATCTTTCGGCGTATGCGGCAACGAAAGGCGCGGTCGATACGCTCGTGCGGCATTTTGCGTCTGCGCTTGGTGAACGTGGCATCCGCGTGAATGCGATTGCGCCGGGCGTCGTGGAGACGGATATGTCAAGCTTTGCGAAGACCGATGCGGGGCGGGATTTTACGCTCGGTATGCAGGCGATCAAGCGTGTGGCGCAGCCGGGGGATATTGCGGGGGCGGCGGTGTTTTTGGCTTCCGATGATGCGCGGTGGGTTACGGGGGATACGTTGCGGGTGGATGGGGGGTCGAAGCTTTGATGTGTGTTTGCCTGTAGTCGATCTATCAGACAGCGTTGGGTGACGTGCTGCCTTGTCATGCAAGGGGCTGCTTCTGTTTGTGCTTTTATTGCAGTAGCCGCCTCCCCGGCGGGGGGGTAACTTTCTTTGCTGCTGCAAAGAAAGTCACCAAAGAAAGCAGCTTTTACCCCTCCGCACGCTGGCTGGAAAGGGTGGTCTGAATTAACGATTCAGTGGCCGCAATAGGACTTTCCTCGGTTGGTTTAGCGCGTGGGCAACCTGACGATTTCGCGCTCGAGTTTCTTGGTGTTAGTGGACCGCAGTCATTCAATCGGCCATGCGCTGCGCGCGCCGAAAGCTTCAGAACGGAATCCCGCAGCGTATCAGCGCCCAGCCACCTCACGCTTCCCCGCTATATTGCTATTCGGCCCTACCTTGGTTAGTGCTCCGACTAAAAGGTGATTTGCGTTGGTGTACACGCTTCGACCAGAAGCGCTTACCAAGGTAGGGCCGAATGGGAGAGGTGCGATACGGTGTGATATGACTGGGCGCTCATACGCTGCGGGGTTCCGTTCTAAAGCTCTCGGCGCGCGCAGCGCATGGCCGAAAAAATAATTGCGGTCCATTTAGCCTTGAATGTTCGAGCATGTGATCGCTAGGTTGCCTAAGCGGCTCGTTATGCGTGGAAATTCCTATTGCGGCCACTGCATTGTTAATTCAGGCCACACTTTCCAGCCATCGTGCATGGGGTAAAAAGCTGCTTTCTTTGGTGACTTTCTTTGCAGCAGCAAAGAAAGTTACCCCCCCGCCGGGGAGGCGGCTACTGCAATAAAAGCACAACCAGAAGAAGCCCCTTGCACGACATAAACACACGCAGCACCCAATCCCTGCACGATTCGCTCAGTAAGCGTACCCTTTCCCGTTCACCAGACTGAACCGGACCGCAACTCATGGACAAACGAGCACTCATCATCGGCGCGACGGGCATCGTCGGCGGCAATCTCGCGGAGCAATTGCTAGATAGTGGCGGCTGGAGCGTGACGGGTCTTTCGCGTGGCCGTTCGAAAGTGCTGGAAGGCGTGCAGTCCATCGTCGCTGATCTGACTTCCGCCGAATCCGTCGCAAGTGCCTTGAAAGACCAACCGTTCACGCACGTGTTCTTCACCGCCTGGGCACGTCAGGCCACCGAGAAAGAGAATATCCGCGTGAACGGCGCGATGGTCAGCAACGTGCTCGATGCCCTCGGTCCCACCGGCACACTCAAACATGCCGCCTTGGTGACAGGCCTCAAACACTACCTCGGCCCGTTCGAGGCCTATGGCAAAGGCAAGGTCCCACTCACGCCGTTCCGCGAAGAACAAGGTCGGCAGGACGTCGACAACTTCTACTACGAGCAGGAAGACCGCCTGTTCGAAGCCGCGCGCCGCTATGGCTTCGGATGGAGCGTGCATCGGCCGCATACGATCATCGGCTTCGCGCTCGGCAACGCGATGAACATGGGCGTGACGCTCGCGGTCTATGCGACGCTATGCCGTGCAACCGACGCGCCTTTCGTCTTCCCCGGCTCGGCGGCGCAATGGAACAGCCTGACCGACATGACCGATGCGCGCCTGCTCGCGCGTCATCTGGAATGGGCAGCGACATCGCCGAATGCGCGCGACGAAGCGTTCAATGTCGTTAATGGCGATGTCTTTCGCTGGAGCTGGATGTGGACGCAGCTCGCGGATTACTTCGGCGTTCAGCCCGCACCGTTCGATGGCGTGACGAAGCCGCTCGAAACGCGCATGCAGGACGCGGCGGCGCAATGGAAGGAGATTGCGGAGAAACACGGACTGGTCGAGCCGGACATCGATAAGCTCGTGTCATGGTGGCATACGGACGCCGACCTCGGCCGCCCCATGGAAGTGCTCACCGATATGACGAAAAGCCGCAAAGCAGGCTTTCTGGATTATCAGAGCACGCCCGACGCATTTTTTGCATTGTTCGAGCGGTTGAGGGCGGCGCGGGTGATTCCTTGATCCACTGAGCGTTACCGCATCGCCATCGCTTCCCCGCCGCGCGTATGCCCCATCACCAGACATTGCGAGCGATACGCATCGCTCTGACTACTCGCGGCGGCATGACTAAAGCCCTTGCTCAACGCATCGAACTCGACCTGCGATGCCGCCTGTCCGCACGCACCCGGACCGGCGTCGCGCCCTTGCGCATGCAGCATCGCCCGATCGGCAACCAGATAGGCGACAAGCGCGAACACAACGGCATGGAATACCTTTTTCATGTGCGTCTCCTTACCGTCTACGTTAAGCGCCCGCACACCGCCGGAGAATCAGGGCAAGCCCGAAGCAAAAGCCTTACTCTTCGGCGTCTACCGGCCCGATCCGGTAAAAAAATCAACCTTATAAGAAACAAGAAATTTGATCCGCAACAAATCCCCAAAAAAAATTGCTTTGAGTTATGCTCGTTAACCCTTAAAGCAGGGTTGCTGTATAGTCGGCTCGCGTCTCAGGTTACAAACTGGTTTCAACGGTTTCGTTCCATCGCGCTTTCCGTCCCGCCCGTAATCCGCTTGTCATCCCGCGCACTTTGAGCCCACACGCCATCTGGCGTGTGGGCCGCCTTTGCGCCCGAAAATCACCAAGCCTATGCATCTGCCGTCAGTTCTCAGCTTTCTCATCTGGATTCCAGTGGTGTCGGGAATTTTCGTGTTCACGTTCAGCCCGTCGGCCACGCTCGCGCGCGCCGTCGCGATGTTCGGCGCGCTCATCGGCCTCTTGCCGGTGGTCCAGTTGCTTCAGCAGTTCGATTCGACCTCGGGCGGCATGCAGTTCGTCGAACGCGTGGACTGGCTGCCGCAGTTCGGCAGTTCCTACCATCTCGGCGTCGATGGCATCTCGCTGTGGTTCACGGTGCTCACGGCTGTGACCACGCTGATCGTTTTCATCGCGTCGTGGGAGTCGGTGACGAAGCAGGTCGCGCAGTACTACGGCGCGTTTCTCGTGCTCTCGGGCTGCATGCAGGGCGTGTTCGTCTCGCTCGACGGCATGTTGTTCTTCGTGTTCTTCGAAGCCACGCTCATTCCGCTGTATTTGCTGATCGGCACCTGGGGCGGCGACAAGCGCGTCTACGCGGCGCTGCGTTTCTTCTTCATCTCGCTGTTCGGTTCGCTCGCCATGCTGGCCGCGCTCATCTATCTGTGGACGCAGGCGCATACCTTCGACATCGACGCATGGCGCAACCTGAAGCTCGGCTTCGTGCCGCAGCTCGTGGTGTTCGCGTGCTTCATCGCGGCATTCTCGGTGAAGGTGCCGATGTTCCCGCTCCACACGTGGCTGCCCGATGTCAACGCCGAAGGTCCCACCGGCGCGGCCGTGCTGCTCGGCATGCTGAAGATCGGCGGCTACGGCATGTTGCGCTACGTGCTGCCCATCGTGCCGGACGCGTCGCACTTCTTCGCCCCGGCGATGATCGCGCTGTCGCTCGTCGCGGTCATCTACGGCAGTCTGGTGGCACTCGCGCAGACCGACATGCGCAAGCTGCTCGCATACTCCGCGCTCGCGCACATGGGTCTGGTCACGCTCGGTCTCTTCACGTTCGACCGCCTCGGCACGGAAGGCGCGGTCATGCAAATGCTGTCCTATGGCGTGGTTTCCGGCGCCATGCTGCTATGTACCGGCGTGCTGTTCGACCGCACCAAAAGCGGTGAAATCGATGCCTTCGGTGGCGTCGCCAACACCATGCCGCGCTTCGCCACCTACGCCATGATCTTCTCCATGGCGAACGTCGGCCTGCCGGGCACCTCGGGTTTCGTCGGCGAATTTCTCGTGCTGATGGGCGCGATCCGCTTCAACTTCTGGATCGGAGCACTCGCCTCGCTCTCGCTCATCCTAAGCGCTGCATACACGTTATGGATGTACAAGCGCGTGATGTTCGGACGCGTGAAGAACGAACGCGTCGCGCGCCTGCGCGATCTCGGCCGTCGCGAGTTCGTGCTGTTCGGCGCGCTCGCCGTGCTGGTGCTCGCCATCGGCGTGCATCCCAAGACATTCACGGATGCCATCGGCCCGTCGGTCGTGGATGTGCTCTCGGCCACGCAACGCTCCTCGCTGCCGGACGATGCCAACTCGCCTTCGTTCGACGCGCATCGCGAAGCGACATCCGAGCGCAAGCCCGGCTAAGCGCGCTTATTCAGCGCCCGCGCCCGGCTTCACACTGCCATCTGCCTGCGGCACCGCGATCGGTTTCACTTCGACCGGCGCGGTGCCGTCTTTCTTGAGTCCGAGCTTGTCCGCCGTCTGCGGCGTGACATCGACGATCCGGCCATCGACATAAGGCCCGCGATCGCGGATCTCCACGACCTGACTGCTGCCGTTTTCCAGATTCGTCACGCGCGCCTTGGTGCCGATAGGAAGCGTCTTGCTCGCGGCGACGTTGGATTGCGGATTCATCTTCGTGCCATCGGCCATTTTCTTTTTATAGAAGTCTTTGCCGTAATAAGATGCTTTGCCCTTACGCGGCTTGCCGGAGCGATCGAGGTTATGTCCTTGCGCGGCTTTGTGGTCCGCATGGCTCGTATTTGTCGATGCCGCCTCGTCCGCCGCGAACGCTGTGCTCAACCAGCCCGATAGAACAAGCGCCGCACATGTCATGATCCGCCGACGATGGCGCGCATCAACCGAGAAGACTTTTGGCGTCATGCCACACCTCCTCAACCCGTCGATGATGACGGGCGGAATGATTGTGAATCCGAAAGTTCAGATCGTTTTGTATGTCATGCGAGTCCCTGCATGGCGACAAGCGAAGTAGCACGTTTCGAACCGTTTCCGTCTGCACATTATGGAAGTTCTTTGATCTCGCGCGATGACAGCCTGTATAGTTCATGAGCCTAATAACAAGTCATCATGAGAAACGTATGAGCCAAAAGAACAAGAGACGTCTCTTTCTCGCAGGCGGTGTTGCACTGACCGCGCTCGCACTGAACGCATGCACGACAACCGGCCCTTCCGCCGACGACAATGCAGCCGGCACCGCCGATCGTTTCAAAGCCATCGACGCCGCGGCGGATGCCACCATGCAACGCCTGTATGCATCGGTGCCGGGATCGCGCGAACTCGTCGGCAAGGCGCGCGGCGTGCTCGTTTTTCCGCGTGTATTGGCAGCGGGTTTCTGGGTAGGCGCGCAATACGGCGAAGGCGCGTTGCGCGTGGATGGACAGACGCAGGGTTACTACAACCTCGTGGGCGGTTCGTTCGGCTTGCAGATCGGCGCGCAATCGAAGGCGCTGATCTTCGTGTTCCTGACCGACGATGCCCTCGCGCAATTCCGCGATCGCAACGGCTGGTCAGCCGGCACGGATGCCACCGTCGCCGTGCTCAAGATCGGCGCGAACGGTCAACTCGATACGACCACCGCGACCGGTCCCGTGGAAGTCTTCGTGCTGACGAATGCGGGTCTCATGGCCGGCGTCACGCTCGACGGCACGAAGATCACGCGGCTGATGAGTCCTTGACGCTTCAAGCGGTGGCTTCGATCATGCGTTCGGTATTGCCCGTTGCCGCCTTCGTTTAACGACATCACACGAATTCATGGAATGACTGCATGAACGCTATCAACAAGCCCGATGTGCTCGCCGAAGTGAATGCCGCGTTCGATGCTTATGAGCATGCGCTCGTGACTAACGATGTCGAGACGCTCGACAGGCTGTTTTTTGATTCGCCGCTGACTTTGCGGTATGGGGCGACGGAGAATCTCTATGGCTATGAGGCGATCAAGGGGTTTCGCGCGGCGCGGCCGGGGAAGGGGCTTGCGCGTTCTGTCACGTCGCGGGTCGTGACAAGTTATGGCGATGATTTTGCTGTTGCGAATATCGAGTTTCGACGCGAAGGAGAGGCTCGGGTTGGGAGGCAGAGTCAGACTTGGGTTCGGGTTTCGGATGGGTGGAGGGTTGTTTGTGCTCATGTTAGTTGGATGCAGGGGTGAGGGTGAAGGGGCTGCTGGTTTTTGGGCTTTTTATGCAGTAGCCGCCTCCCCGGCGGGGGGGTAACTTTCTTTGCTGCTGTGTATAGACCGGAGACATGGTTGACAGATGTACGAGGACATCGTTGACAGTTTTATGGTCAGGCTTTTTCGCTCCTCAGGTCAAGTGTCATGATCCGATGATGGGCAAACCAGACGTCAAATACCCCGTCTTCACCCGGCTTTGCACGAGCCGCAACCGGCAGCCCATAAAGCGCGTTGGATAGCTTGATGCGTCGTCCTTCGAAGTCCACGCGCCCACCCGATCTGACCTTCATCACCACGTCGTCCGGGCTGTACTCGATCTCCGGCAGGACGGAGGGATACGCGCGCGAGCTTGCCCGATAACGGCTCTCGGGGGTGGCCATGCCGATTGCCTCGTGCGGCCGCTCGCAGTTATAGACGATGCGCCAGCGCTCAAACACCGTCTGCACGCGCTCCAGGTTCTCATAGCATCGCCCGTTCAGGACTTCGGCCTTCAGGGTGCGGTGAAACCGTTCCTCCTTGCCATTGGTCTGCGGGTGATAGGGCCGGCTGTAGCTGATGCCGATGTCCAGCCGGATCAGCCACACCGCCAGTTCGGTGAGTTGCCCCGGACTGCTGGGCGAGCCCCACGGCGCACCATTGTCGGTGTTGATGCGCGCAGGCAAGCCATACCGTGCGAACGCCTCGCACAGCCCCGCCTGCACGGCTGCGGTGTCGGTCGGGCCACAGGCACGCAGCAGGATATTGAAGCGCGAATGGTCATCGAGCACGGTCAGCGGACTGCAGCGCTGCTTGTCCAGCGTCTCGAAGTGTCCCTTGAAATCCATCTGCCAGAGCGCGTTGGGCTGCGCGTGCTCAAAGCGCTTCCAGGGCTCGCTCCGCGCCGACTCGGCCGGCAGGATGAGTTGGTGCCGATGCAGGATCGAAGTCACGGTGCTGGGGTGCGGCACCCCTTCAAAGCCCAGATCCTGAAGGCGTCGGCTGATTTTGCGTCCGCCCCAGCACGGATGGGCCAGACGCAGTCGAACCACTTCCTGCTCGATAGCCTCAGAACTCTTCGAAGGACTGCTGGCGGGACGGCGCGAGCGATCGGCCAGCGCCTGTTCGCCCCGCTTGAGCCATTTGTAGCCGGTCTGCCGGCTGATGTTGAAGCGCTCGCACAACTCCGTCATCGTGAGGGTGTGTTGAGTGGCCAAATGAACGAATTCTTGTCGCAGGCTCATCGTGTCTTTTATGTTCCAAGTCATGGTCGGCACCGGGGTTTCAGTACCCGAAAGTGTCAACCATGTCCTCGTACGTTTGTCAGCGATGTCTCCCGTCTATACACTGCTGCAAAGAAAGTCACCAAAGAAAGCAGCTTTTACCCCCAAGCACGCTGGCTGGAAAGTGTGGCCTGAATTAACGATGCAGTGGCCGCAATAGGACTTCCCTCGCATAACAAGTCGCTTGGGCAACCTGGCGATCACGCGCTCGAATCACCAACGCTTAGTGGACCGCATTCATTCTTTCGGCCATGCGCTGCGCGCGCCGAGAACTTTAGAACGGAATCCCGCAGTCTATAAGCGCCCAGCCACATCACGCTTCTCCGCTCTTTTGCTATTCGGCCCTACCTTAGTCAGCACTTTGAGCAAAGCCTAACGCTTTGGGTCTTCTCTTTATGGAAGTGCTAACCAAGGTAATGCCCAATGGGAGAGGTGCGATGTGGCTTGATGTGGCTGGGCGCTAATACGCTGCGGGGTTCCGCTCTTACTCTCTCGGCGCGCGTAGCGCATGGCCGAAAGCATGAGCGCGGTCCACTTAGGCTAGAAAATTCGAGCGCGCAATCGCGAGGTTGCCTATGCGGCAAGTTATGCGTGAACAGTCCTATTGCGGCCACTGCATCAGTTAATCCAGACCAACCCTTTCCAGCCATCGAGCATGGGGTAAAAAGCTGCTTTCTTTGGTGACTTTCTTTGCAGCAGCAAAGAAAGTTACCCCCCGCCGGGGAGGCGGCTACTGAATAAACAGCACAACCAAGAGAAGCCCAAGCCCAAACAAAATCGGAAAATCCCCACCACCACCGCAAAACATAAAGAAAAATTTACGCATACCAAAGCCTAAACCATCATCCCTAATCCATAAATAAAAATATTCCTCAGAGCATTGATCTAACCGACTCATCTGCCTAAACTGAAATCACTGGTTTTAAAAAACAATCCAAAAGCAAATCCTGAGAGCACTAAGAAGGAAAGCCTAAAATCCGGGGCCAAAGCCATGAACAGTCTCGACATCCAAGAAAGCATCCGCGAAATCAACCTCTCCTATCTCATCCTCGCCCAACGCATCCTGCGCGAAGACCGCGCGACCGGCATGTTCCGCCTGGGCCTGTCCGCCGAAGTCGCCGATCTGGTCATCAGCCTGTCGCTGCCTCAGGTCGTCAAGCTTGCCTCCTCCGATCAAATGCTGTGCGCATTCCGCTTCAATGACCACATGCTGTTATCCGCGCTCACGCAGCCACCGAAACATGCGGATATCGCCTCCACGCACGCGGCCATCCTGATGGCAGGACAGCCCGCGAAATCGCTGATCTGAAGCGGGCTCTGCTCATGAATACGATCAACAAGAAAAGCCTCGCCGAGGACGCGCAAGAAGTGTTTCGCGCCATCGCACTCATCGAACTCGGGGCGCGCATGCAAGTGCTCGAAAGCGAACTGAAACTCTCGCGCGAGCGGCTGATTCGCCTTTACCGCGAAGTGCGAGGCGCATCGCCGCCCAAGGGCATGCTGCCCTTCTCCGCCGACTGGTACATGCCGTGGCTGCCGAACATCCACGCATCGCTGTTCTTCAATACGTATTTGTTCCTGAAGAAGGAAGCGAGTTGTTCGCATCTCGACGCACTCACGAAGGGATACCGCCTCTATCTCGAACATTGCGAGCGCAGTGAAGCGGAACCGGTCCTCGACCTGACACGCGCATGGACGCTCGTGCGCTTCTTCGAAGCGGAAATGCTTCAGCTGACGCCCTGTTGCCGCTGCACGGGAAAGTTCGTCGCGCACAAGCATGATCTGCAGCACGGTGTGGTGTGCGGCGCCTGTCAGCCGCCATCGCGCGCGGGCAAGACAAGGAAGGCCGCGGCACGCGCAGCCATGCAGGCGTTCGCAGCGGTCAACGACGAAGAACTCATCGAGACGCCGCTCGAAATGTCAGTAGAAGCCGCCTGAGCTTAAAAGCATCGTCACCAGGATGTTTCGTAATACGTAACGCCGACGAAGCGTCCTGAACGATGACGCACTCAACGCTTGCCCGTTGACCTCGCATGCCTTATATAGTCACTAGCCGCGACGTGGCCTTGAGCGCGGCGTGTGACTGTCACAAGGCATCGAGCGGTCGTTCTCAAGGGGAAGCGATGGTTCGCCTCGTCATGATCCTGCTTGGCGTGGACTATCTGCGCACGCGCTGGCGCGAAGTGATGGTGCTCGGCGCGCTGAGCATTGCACTCGGCGCAGTCATCTTCACGGATGCGCTCGACGGCTCGCTCTACTTCCCTATCGTTCCCTTCGCCCTGATCCTGCTGCTCGAAGGACTCGCCACGCTTGCCATTGCATGGACAGGCATGGGCGGGCAACGCACGCTGCGCTATGTGAAGGGCGCGACGTTTTGTGTGTCGGCCTTGCTGGTGCTGGTCGGCGGCGACCATGGCAATTTCGTGTTGTCACTCATCTTCGGCACGCTGTTTCTGGTCGATGGCACATTGCAGATCATCTCCGCGCGCATAGTGCGCTTTCGTCGATGGAAGCTCGCGGCAGCAAGCGGCGTGCTGGAAATACTGATCGCCATTTTCTTTTATCAGCCTTATCCCGACTGGTATGCGGGCACGGTCGCGTATTGCGTGGCCTTCGGGCTTTTCTTCGGCGGATGGAACATGCTGCTGCTCGCCATGCGCGTGAGCCGGCTTGCGCGCAATCCGGCGGTCGATAGTAAGGACATCGATATTGATGCGAACACGAGCACCGCACCCGCACCGGCCGCGCGCCCCGACTTCGCAGGCCGCGTCTGGGACGGCCCGCCCGGCCCCGATGAAGCCGCGCTTACCGTGCATGTATGGACGCCCGTTGGCAGTTCGAAGGAACAGCCGCGCAGGCAGTTGATCATCGATCGCTATATCGCGGCGGTGGATCGCAACGGCACGATCTCGACCGGCCATGCCGCGCTCGAAACGCCCGAGGGCATCTATATCAGCCTGTATCCATCGGTGGAAATAGACCGCTCGCCAGACGAGTTTTCGCGCATCCTGCGGGCCACACGCGAGAACGACGTGCCCGGCATGTATCAACCGGACTACGAAACAGAATCGAAAGCATGGTGTCCCTCCACGATGCAGGTACGCATACGCAATTACGATCCCGAAAGGCTTGCGCGTTTCTGGCGCGAGTATCGGCGCGATACGACCTATAACCTTACCTATCGCAATTGTTCAAGCACGGTGGCGCGCGCACTGGAAGCGGCAATCGAAGGCGCATCGGCGCGCGTATGGAGTCAGGGCGGCGGATGGCGTCCGCTCTGGCGCATCATGACGACGCCCGAATTATGGGTCGCTGCGCAAGTGCGCAAACGTGCGGCCACGATGGCATGGACGCCCGGTCTCACACTCGACTATGCACGCGCCTTGAGCATGCTGGCAGACCCGCGACGTTCGGGTTGGGTCAAGATGGCGCGCATGGCGCTCGGCACGATGTATCGGTCGAGAAAGAAGTGGAAAGAGGAAGAAGAGGAAGCCACGCGCGAAGGTGTGGATGCAGGTTTCGGTTAAGCATGAGGCGCATGCTCGTGAAACGATTGCTTGCTTTAGTGATTATCGTCTTTGCCACACGATGCCTTGCCGCCGATGTCGCATTCGAAAAAGTCGCTATTGCCAATGGCACTGAACCGCCTTTGATCGCGGGAATTTGGTATCCGTCCGATGCACTCACTGCCAGCCACACGCGGCCGCTCATTGTCATCTCTCACGGCGGCGGTGGCTCATACGATGCTCATCGCGACACGGCCATCGCACTCGCTCATGCGGGCTTCGTGGCGGCTGCAGTGAGTCATGCAGGCGACACGTTCGACGATCAATCGCATGTGCTCGAATTGTGGCGTCGTCCGGCACAGCTTCATCGGCTAGTGGATTTCATGCTCGCGGAATGGTCCGGCCATGAGCATGTGGATAGCACGCGCATTGGCGTGTTCGGCTTTTCCAACGGCGGATTCACGGTGCTCGTGGCTGCGGGCGGTAAGCCGAACCTATTCGCTATCGCGCCATATTGTCATGCTCATCCGCAGCATGATCTATGCGAAACACTCGCGCATGCGGGCGTCGATCCCGATCATGTCGCGAATATTCCCGCTAACGCGTGGGTATCGGATTCACGCATAGACGCGGCGGTGATTGCCGCTCCCGCGTTCGGCTTCACGTTCGGCAAGGAAAGCCTTGAGCATGTGCACATTCCCATTCAGCTCTGGCGCGCGGCCGACGATCGTCATCAACCGAATCCATTCTATGAGGAAGCGATACGCGCCAATCTTCCGCGCCCGCCCGAATATCATGTCGTCGCCGATGCAGGCCATTACGATTTCCTGCCGCCTTGCAATGCGCGCCTCAAGCAGATGAAGCCGGATATCTGCATGAGTCATCCGGGCTTCGATCGCGAAGCATTCCATGAACAATTCAATGCAGAGATCGTGCAATTCTTCAAAAGCGCCCTGCACTGAATTTAACGCAATTGCGCTTCTATCGCGCTCTTGTCGAGCACCGACCACACTTGAACGATCTTTCCATCACGGAACTCATAGAATACGTTCTCGGTAAAGACGATCCGCTTGCCATCCACATTCAAGCCTAAAAAAACATGCGCCGGCGCGCAGTCGAATCTTAGCCGGCACGCAATGAAGGGAGGATCGGCCATCACGAATTCCGCATGAAATTGCAGGTCCGGTATCTCGCGGACATCGCGTTCGAGCATGGCGCGATAGCCTTCGACGCCAAGCACGTTTTCGTTATGCACCGCGTTGGCTTCGACGTAACGATGCAGCGAATCCCAGTCACGACGGTTGAGACAGTCCAGATAGGCCCGATAGATTTCGATCAACTCATCTTTCGTCATGATCTTCTCCGCAATGAATTTTCGATGAAACCATTTTTGCACAGCCTGACATACCGCCTTTAATTCAGCGATACTCACGGGAAGCCGCACAACCGAAGGACTCCCACGATGGCCAAGATATCCGCTGGCGTAGGTCCCAAAATGCCGCAAGTCGTCGTGTTGTTCGGCGCAACGGGCGACCTTTCACGACGTAAGTTATTGCCCGGTCTGTTTCATCTGTCCAATGCGGGATTCATTCCCGGTTGCAAGATCATCGCGGTCGCGTTGGACGATATCGATATCGAAGGCTTTCGCAAGATCGCGAAAGGCGCGCTCGATGAATTCTCCACGCGCAAGGTCACGCAAGACGAGTGGGAAACCTTCGCGGCCAATCTGAGTTATGTGCCGCTGACAGCGGGCGCTGAAGCGCTCAAGGCGGAAATGGAGAACGCAGAGCGAAGCTTCGATGGCGAATGCCAGCGTCTGCATTACCTCAGCGTGCCGCCCAATGCGGCGCTGTCGGCGGTGGCCTTGCTCAAGGACGCGGGACTCGTCGAACGCTCGCGCATCATCATGGAAAAGCCGTTCGGCACCAATCTGGCCACGGCGAAATCACTCAATGCGCGGCTGCATGAGGTATTCGAAGAACAGCAGATTTTTCGCATCGATCACTTTCTCGGCAAAGAGCCTGCGCAGAACATTCTCGCGTTTCGCTTTGCGAATGGGTTATTCGAGCCGATCTGGAATCGCAATTTCATCGATCATATTCAGATCGATGTGCCTGAGACACTCGGTCTTGGCAAACGCGCCGGCTTCTATGAACAGACCGGTGCGTTTCGTGACATGGTCGTGACGCATCTCTTTCAGATTCTCGCGTTCGTGGCGATGGAACCGCCGACATCGCTCGAACCATCGCCCATCAGCGAGGAGAAGAACAAAGTCTTTCGCTGCATGCAGCCGATCGAACCCGCGCATGTGGTGCGTGGACAGTACACCGGCTATCGCGCGGAGGAAGGCGTGAGTCCCGAGTCGGAAACGGAGACGTTCATTGCGCTCAAATGTTCGATCGATAACTGGAGATGGGCAGGCGTGCCCTTCTATCTGCGTACCGGAAAGCGTTTGGCCGAAGGACAACGCATCATTTCGATTGCGTTTCGCGAACCGCCCAAGAGCATGTTTCCCGCAGGCTCGGGCGTAGGTTCGCAAGGCCCCGATCATCTGACCTTCGATCTCGCGGATGCATCGAAGATGTCGCTTTCTTTTTACGGCAAGCGTCCCGGTCCCGGCATGCGGTTGGACAAACTAAGCCTGCAATTCGCCATGCGCGATACCGGCCTGATCGGCGATGTGCTCGAAGCCTACGAACGGCTGATCCTCGATGCCATGCGCGGCGACCGCACGCTTTTTACTACGGCGGAAGGCATCGAACGCTTGTGGGAAGTGTCGACTGCGCTGATCGATTCGCCCCCGCCCGTGCGGCTTTATTCGCCGGGTTCGTGGGGGCCGAATGCGATTCATCAACTTGTCGCGCCGCATGCGTGGCGTTTGCCGTTCGAGCGGGTGTGGAGAGATCCGAATGCGTTGGGGAGTTGAAGCAACCCTGATCAATTGCCCCAGCGCAGCACCAGCGGATCGAGCCGCTTCGCCACTTTGAACAACCCTTCCCGCACCTTGGGATGCATTGGCGCAAACGGATGACGCACCGCATCCGAGCGAATCACGCCGCCTTCTTTCATCAAGGTTTTGCACGCGGCAAGCCCGCATTGCCGGTTCTCATAATTGATGAGAGGAAGCCATTCCTGATAGAGCGCAGCGGCCTTCTCTGTGTCGCCGGACGCATAGGCATCCACGATCTTGCGAATGCCATCGGGATAGCCGCCGCCGGTCATTGCGCCGGTCGCGCCTGCATCGAAATCGGGAATCAGCGTGATCGCTTCCTCGCCGTCCCACGGACCGACAATTGCATCGCCGCCGAGTTCGATCAACTCGCGCAGCTTTGAAGCAGCCTGCGCCGTTTCGATCTTGAAGTACGACACATGTTCCACTTCACGCGCGATCTTCGCGAGAAACGGCGCGGACAACGGCGTGCCCGCCACGGGCGCATCCTGAATCATGATGGGAATGTCGATGGCATCCGACACACGCTGGTAGAACTCCTGAATACCGCGCTCGCTCACGCGGATAGTCGCGCCATGATACGGCGGCATGACCATCACCATCGCCGCGCCCGCGTCTTGCGCTGTGCGGCTGCGTTCGGCGCAGACATGCGAACTAAAGTGCGTGGTCGTCACGATCACCGGAATGCGGCCCGCGACGTGTTCGAGCACGGTACGCTGCACCGTGTTGCGCTCGGCATCGGATAGCGCGAATTGCTCGGAGAAGTTCGCGAGTATGCAGATGCCGTGCGACCCTGCATCGATCATGAAATCGATGGCGCGCTTCTGGCCTTCGAGATCGAGCTTGCCCGTGTCGTCGAAAATGGTAGGCGCGACGGGGAACACGCCACGATAAACGGGTGCAGCCATGTGAGAACGTCTCCTCTTTTATGGATGAATCTAGATGCGATAAAGCGCGCACGCGTTGTCGTGAAAGAGCGCAAGACGTTCCTCACGCGTGCGGTCTTCGACCATTGCCTTGAAGCCGTTGAAGAGATCATCGAGCGTCACGACAAGGCTATCGACAGGAAAATTGCTGGCGAACATGCACCGTTGCACACCGAAGCTTTTTATTGCATCGCACACGACGGAGCGGTTGCGCTCAATGCTCCACGGCACATTCTGTTCGCCGATACCCGAAATCTTGAGCCATACGTTTGGATGACGCGCGAGTGCATCGACCGATTTACGCCATGCAGCAAGCGCTTCTTCGCTTCGGTCCGCAGGCAAACCGGTGTGATTGACGATGATCGTCGTCGCCGGAAAATCACGCGCGAGTTCAGCAGCCTCTTCGAAATGCCACCACGGCGCCTGCAATTCGAACATCAGACCGCTTCGTTCGAGCAATGCATAACCGCGCCGCCAATGGTCGCATCGCATGGAACCGGGCGCGTGATAATCATCGCGATACGCTTCGCGCGCGACCGTCTTCGGTTTCTGCCGCACGCTGCGCACCAGCGGCAGATCACGATAGGCCGCGAGCACATCCGCCACATCATCGCGGTCGAGCCATATCTGCGCGGCCATTGCATTCGGCAACCCGGTGCGCTGATGCAACGCCGTCGCCCAGCGCGCTTCGCCCACCGGATCGTGCGCGTCCCATTCGCCTTCCATCATAACCGTCTTGACGATGCGATGATTCCCCGCCTGCGCGAAGTAATGATCCGGCAGAAAGTCGCGGCAAATGGATTCGTAATCCCCGTAACGAAACGCGATGCGCGGCAAGTCGCGCAGCCACGGATGATAGTTGCGCTCCAGATCCCAGAAGTGATGATGCGCATCCACGATGGGCAGATCGTCGTCGTTCCCGCTTTGCAGGAAGCCCTCGCGCAAGGCCTCGATATGCTCTTGCATCATGATGCTCAGCCCAGCCGGTCCTGCGCCATGCTCACGCCGATATCGAACGCCTTTTGCGTGGCGCCGACATCCGCGCGGCCCTTGCCGTGAATGTCGAATGCGGTGCCGTGTGCAGGCGTGGAGATCGGCACGGGAAGGCCGCCATGCACCGTCACGCCGCGCCAGAAGCCCATGAGCTTCATCGCAATCTGGCCTTGATCGTGGTACATGGTCACCACGCCGTCGAACGCTTTCTGATCGCGTGCGCGCACGAAGATGGTGTCCGCGGGAAACGGGCCTTGCGCGTCATAACCGAGCGATCGCGCCTTTTCGACGGCAGGCGCGATCACGTCGATCTCTTCGCGGCCGAACGCGCCGTTGTCGCCGTTATGCGGATTGAAGCCGCACACCGCAATACGTGGCGATGCAATGCCCGCGCGCTTCAGTCCATCATGAATAAGTTGCACCGCGCCGATGATACGTTGTTCTGATAATTTATCGCTCACGTCTTTCAAAGCGATATGCGAGGTCACCCGCGAAGTCCACAATTCATCGAGTACGTTGAACTCGCAAAACGCGCCGCTGTAATCGAGTTGACGCGCGAACCATTCCATCTCGTCGTTCGTTTCCATGCCCGCCATGTGCAGCGAGGTCTTGTTGACAGGCGCGAACAACATGGCTTGAGTGCGATTCGCGCTCGTCATTGCGAGGGCCTTTTTAAAGGCTTCCAGGCTGTAACGGCCGCCGCGTTCGGTGGAGACGGCGCGCTCGTAGGGCACATCGTCGGCGAGACGGAAGTCGATCAGCGAAGGCACGTCGGTATCGCGTTTCGCGTGGGCTTCGTCATCGACCACGGTGTACTCGAAGCGTTGTTGCGCGATCTCCATGCCGAGATCGAGTTCACGCTTATCGCCGATGATGACGAAGTCGGCGCGCGCGCGATTCTCGGGCCGCGCGATCAGACGCGCAATGAGTTCGGGACCGATGCCGGCGGGGTCGCCGAGCAGCACTGCAATGAGTGGTTTCATCGTATTTGCCTTTGTTTAAGTTTCAGCGCGTGTGCCGCAGATCGATTGCCAACGATCCGAAGATATAGACGAGCGCGCACACGCTGTAGAAGTGCAGCACCGCATCGAACGAGCCGGTGCGCTGAAGAATAAAGCCTGTGATGAGCGGAATGGAAATGCCGCCGACGCTGCCCGCGCAATTCATGCATGCGCCGAGCAGGCCCACGCGCCCCGGACTTGCGAGCAACGAAGGCAAGCTCCAGTAGAGACTGCCCCACAACAGCACGAACGCCGCCGCGCACAGCACCGCGACCGCTGTCACCGGCGACGAAATGCCCGGCAGCGCGGCGAACACGGCGAGCGTCGCCAGGCCCGATACGCCGATCATGCTCTTCACCACCTTGCCGCGCGAGAAGCCCCATGAGCACAGCGCATCGCAGAGAAAACCGCCTGTGAGCGAACCGCACGCGCCCGCCAGAAAGATGAGAAACGTCGCCGCGCCAATCTGCGACAGACTCAGGCCGCGTGCCTTCGTGAGATACGTCGGACCCCATGTCAGGAGACCGAAGAAAATCATCGCCCACGCCATGCGGCCCACGCACATCGCAACCGTGGAGCGCAGCGGCAAGGGCGATTCCTGCACGTGCGTGCTCGCCTGCACCGCAGCGCTTGCCAGCGCGGGCGCGCCATCGCGGATATGATCCAGTTCCGCGCCATTCACGCCGGGATGCTTCGCGGGATCGTCGCGCAGATAGCGCCATGCGAGCCAGCCGCACGCAATGGTCGCGATACCCGCAACGACGAACGCCGTGCGCCACGAACCGAACATGAGGATAAGGTTCGAGATCGCGAGCCCGCCGATGGCCGCGCCCAGTGGCGAGCCTGCGTCCATCAGCACCGCGCCGCGTGCGCGTTCCTTCTTCGAGAGCCACAGCGCGTTGAGCTTGCTGCCTGCGGGAAACAGCGGCGCTTCGGCGGCGCCAAGTCCAACGCGCATGACGAGCATGGAAAGTCCACCGGTTGCCGCGCCCATCAACGTCTGAAACAAGCCCCATAAAACAGTAGCGCCCGCAACGACCCGGCGCGCACCGAAGCGGTCAATCAGCCATCCGCCGGGAATCTGCAACAGCGCGTAGGACCAGAAGAAGCTGGAGAGGATGAGGCCCTGCATCGCCGGGGATAGTTCGAACTCCTTGGCGATGGTCGGCATGGCGATCGACAGTGAAATGCGATCGACCAGATTGATGAGCGTGATGAGAAATACCACGCCGAAGATGCGCCACCGCACGCCCGTCGCCCGTTCTGCGATTGCTGCATCGCGCGTGGCGGCGCGGGCCTCCATCCTGCTTTCCATGTCGCCTCCTTATGCCTTGTCGCGGGCTGCTTTGGCCCGCGTATCAAGCGCTTTTATTCGATGATATTGAAGTCGCTCAGATGTTTGTCCGAGAGCGTGAGACCGAGGCCCGGCGTTTCATCGGAGAGTTGCAGGAAGCCGTTTTCCGGCTGCGGCTCGCCATCGAAAATGTAGTAGAACAGTTCGTTGCCCACTTCCACGTCGAAGACAGGGAAGAACTCGGACATGGGGCTTGCGGTGGACGCCATCGTGAGATGGTAGTTATGCATCTGGCCTGCATGTGGAATCACCGGCACCGACCACGCTTCGGCCATTGCATTGATTTTGCGCGCAGCAGTGATGCCACCCACGCGGTTCGTATCGTATTGAATGACATCGACCGCACGGCGTTCGAGCAAGTCCTTGAAGCCATAGACCGTGAACTCGTGCTCACCGCCGGAGATCGGCACGATGTTCATCTTCTTCAACTCCTGATAGCCCTCGATGTCATCGCCGATCACAGGCTCTTCCAGCCAGCGCGGATTGAATTCGGCCAGACGCGGCAGCATGCGGCGCGCGTATTCGAGCGTCCATCCCATGTAGCATTCGACCATGACGTCCACTTCATCGCCCACGAGTTCGCGCAGCAGACGCACTTGTTCGAGGTTCTTCGCCATGCCCTTCGGGCCGTCCTTCGGACCGTAGCCGAAGCGCATTTTCATGGCCGTGAAGCCCTGGTCGAGATAGCCTTGCGCTTCGGCGAGAAAGGCATCGCGGTTATCGTTGTTATAGAGCTTCGATGCATAGCACCAGATCTTTTCTTTCGTGCGGCCGCCGAGCAATTTGAACACCGGCTTCTTCACGGCCTTGCCCATGATGTCCCAAATGGCGATATCCATCGCCGAAATCGCCGCCATGCCGATGCCCTTGCGGCCCCATGCAAGCGTGCGCCGATACATCTTCTGCCAGATGTATTCGTGATCGAACGGATCTTCGCCGATGGCGATGGGCGCGAGGTATTCATCGACGATCTGCTTGGCCACGCGCGGCGCAAGCGCGCAATTGCCGATGCCGATGGTGCCGTCGTCGCATTCGATTTCAACTACCAGCCAGCCGTGAAAGCGGAACGAACCCATTGCATCGCCACGTTCGAAAAGAATGTCGGTTGCATTCGTGCAGAAGTGCGATTGCGGCGGCACCACCTTGCCTTTCCATTCGAATACACGTGCGCGGACATGCTTGATCTTCATGTTGCCTGTCTCCGTCGATTTGAGTTGCGCCGCACCATGCGAGGGTTTGCGCGGCTGTTTTCGGGTAGCGCTAGTGTGCGAAACTCCGCGATAACTGACTATTGAATTATTTGCATCGGCTTATTGCCGGTGGTTATCGCTCTAAGGGTTATTGCCTAAACATGATCGCGCCTGCATCGACTATTAGAAAAAGACTTCGCCTGCGCCATTTGCAATTGATGACGGCGCTCTCCGAAACCGAATCGCTGCGCAGCGCCGCCGACGATCTCGCGATGACGCAGCCCGCCGCGACCAAGGCATTGAAAGAGCTTGAGGACACCATCGGCGTATCACTGTTTGTGCGGCATGCGCGCGGCATGGAGCCGACCATTTATGGCAAAGCGGTGATGCGTTATGCGCGCGTGGTGTTCGAGGATCTCGATGAGTTGCGCGAGGAACTCGCGGCTATCGAGGCTGGTGATATAGGCAAGGTACGCATCGGTGCGGTAATGGCGCCTGCGCCGGATTTGCTCACGCGCGTGATCGTGCAACTGAAGACCGCTCATCCGCGTTTGCAGATCGGCGTGCAGATCGATACGAGCGATGTGCTCGTGCAGGCCTTGCAGCAGGATCAGCTCGATATCGTCGTGGGGCGCATTCCGTATGGGTATCCCGCGCAGGATTTGAGTTTCGAGACTTTGGCGGAAGAAGCGCTTGCCATTGTCGCGCGGCCGGATCATCCCGCGCTTTCGATGGTTGGCAAACCGAAGCTCATGGAACTGGCGAAGTTCGGGTGGATCGTGCAGCCGCATCCCAGCCCGATGCGCGAGATCATCGATCAGACGTTTCGCGAATCGCGTGTGAGTCCGCCGGTGAGTACTGTGGAGACTTCATCGATTCTTACCACGCTTTCGTTGCTGCGGGACTCGGACATGCTCGCGGTCTTGCCCGCTTCGGTGGCGGATTATTATGCGTCGCTCAAGACGATTGCTTCGTTGTCCACGGGGTTGCGTGGGAGGCTCGCGCCTTATGGGCTTGTGTTGCGGAAGAATCGGAGGATTAGTCCGGCGACGCAGTTGGTTATTGAGGCGATTCGGGGGGCTTGAGGGCTTAGTTGTTGATAGTGGCACTTGAATTTTCTTTTGTGCAAAGGGCTGCTGTTGGTTGGGCGTTTATTGCAGTAGCCGCCTCCCCGGCGGGGGGGTAACTTTCTTTGCTGCTGCAAAGAAAGTCACCAAAGAAAGCAGCTTTTACCCCCATGCCCGCTGGCTGGAAAGTGTGGCCTGAATTAACGATACAGTGGCCGCAATAGGACTTGCCACGCATAACAAGCCGGTTAGGCAACCTGGCGATTGCGGGCTCGAATTCTCTTAGTTCTGTGGTTCGCGCTCGTTCTTTCGGCCATGCGCTTCGCGCGCCGAGAGCTTTAGAACGGAACCCCGCAGCCTATAGGCGCCCAGCCACCTCACGCTTCCCCGCAAGATTGCTATTCGGCCCTACCTTGGTTAGTGCTCCGACTAAAAGGTGACTTGCGTTGGTATGCACGCTTTGCCCAGCAGCGCTTACCAAGGTAGGGCCGAATGACGACATAGCGGCGAGGTATGAGGTGGCTGGGCGCTGATACGCTGCGGGATTCC
The DNA here is from genome assembly GCF_057612605.2 of Caballeronia sp. A2-2. NCBI lineage: Bacteria > Pseudomonadati > Pseudomonadota > Betaproteobacteria > Burkholderiales > Burkholderiaceae > Caballeronia > Caballeronia sp. A2-2. The sequence continues at coordinate 508,118 of NZ_JBVFIR010000004.1, forward strand.
GTTCTAAAATTCTCGGCGCGCGAAGCGCATGGCCGAATGAATGACTGCGGACCACTAAGCCCTAAGGATTCGAGCGCGAAATCGCGAGGTTGCCCACGCGCTAAACCAGCCGAGGAAAGTCCTATTGCGGCCACTGCATCGTTAATCCAGGCCACCCTTTCCAGCCAGCGTGCGGAGGGGTAAAAGCTGCTTTCTTTGGTGACTTTCTTTGCAGCAGCAAAGAAAGTTACCCCCCCGCCGGGGAGGCGGCTACTGCAATAAAAACACAAACAGAAGCAGCCCCTTCCACGACATAAACACAACAACATCCGAGCATCACCAAACACCCCTTAATGGCGCGACTCCGCCAGCCTCAACCCATTTCCGCTCGAATCGTCCTCGACCGAATCCAACCGAATATCCGGCCGCATAAAAAAAGTCATCACAATCCCCACCGCCAGCAGCCCTAACGATCCCACGAACGGCAACGTCCAGTTCCCCGTACGATCCACAATAAACCCAAACGCAATAGGCGAAAAAATCCCCGCAATCGCCGAACCCGCATTCACCAACCCACTCGCGATACCCACGTGCTTCGGCGTGATATCCATCGGCACGGCCCAGATCGGCCCGATGGTCATCTCGAGGAAGAAGAACGACAGACTGAGCGATGCCGCCATCACCGGCAACGAATGCACGATCATCACCGGCGCGAGAAACACCAGCGCCCCAAGAAACGCCACGATAATCATGTTGCGCCGCGCCGCCACCACGTTGCCGGTGCGCTTGAGAATGCGATCCGACAGCACGCCGCCCGCCGTATTGCCGACCACGCCCGACAAAAACACGCCCGCAGAAAACAGCGCCGAACTCTTGAGATCGAGGCCGCGCCCGTGCATGAAGAACGTTGGCAGCCACGTGAAGAACAGCCATCCGGTCCAGCCGTAGCAGAAATACACCATCATGGTCGGCCCAATGCGCTTGATAAGCCGTTTCCACGGCGTCGGCTCACGCGTTTTCTTCGCGGATGCCACCGTCTCCGGCGGCAATGCAGCCACCTCTTCCGCCGTGATATGCCGATGCTTGCGCGGATCGTCCTTGAAGTACCACGCATAAACCACGACCCACACCGCCGTCAACGCGCCGACCAGCAGAAACGAAGCACGCCACGAAGCGAACGCGACAAGCATCGCAATCAATGGCGGCGTAAGCGCATTGCCGAGCCGCGAGAACGAATGCGTCAAGCCCTGCACGAAGCCGCGCTTGCTCGCCGGATACCAGTTGACGAGCGCGCGCGCCTGCGCAGGCAATGCCGCGCCTTCGCCCACGCCCAGCAACATGCGCGCGCAGAACAGCGACACCACGCCGCCCGCGAAGCCCGTTGCAATCGTCGCGATGATCCAGATCGTCGCGCAAATAACGAGCGTGGTCTTCGCGCCCATGCGGTCGCTGAACCATCCGCCGATGACCTGGCAGATCGCATACGTATAGGCGAACGCGCCGAACACGAAGCCGACATCGGTATTGGAGAGATGCAGATCATCGCGAATCAAACCCGCCGCAGCGGACAGATTCACGCGATCCAGATACATGATGAAGGACATCGCGCACATCAGCGCGAGGACCGACCGGGTGACTTTGGGGCGATGCAGCATGGCTTTGTCTCCTCCTGACCATTGCGCTTGAACGCGCTTTTTTCGAGGGCGGACCGCATCTATGCACGGTCCGACGCCACGAAGTCTGGAGAAAAGCGTGATAGCCGTCTATTGAAATTGGCTTATGGGACGATTCCCTGTGGTTATCGCTGCGAGGTTTTTCGTTGTAGCATTCATTTAGATGCGCGCCAATGTATTTACTTCACGCATGAAAAAAACGGATAACTGATAGCATCCGTCTTCACGGCATCGACACCGCTCACAACCAGAACATGAAAGACCGGACCACTCAAAATGTCTCGCTCGGCCCGCTGCCCTACGTCGTGGCCGCGACGTTTTTCATGGAGTATCTCGACACCACCATCATTGCGACGGCGTTGCCGCAAATGGCGCATTCGTTCAATACCAGCCCGAACGCGCTGAGTCTCGGCATGAGCGCGTACATGATCGCGCTGGCTATCTTTATTCCTGCAAGCGGATGGGTGGCGGACCGCTTCGGCTCGCGCAGTGTGTTCTTCACGGCCATCGTGACGTTCACGCTGGCGTCGCTTCTGTGCGGCATTTCGCAGGACACAGTGCAGTTCACGGCGGCGCGCGTGCTGCAAGGCATCGGCGGGGCGCTGATGGTGCCGGTGGGCCGACTGACCGTGGTGCGCAGCATCGAGAAGAAGCATTTGATGCAGGCGATCTCGACCATCACATGGCCCGGCATTGTCGCGCCGGTGGTCGGGCCGCCGATTGGCGGATTCATCACCACGTATGCTTCGTGGCGCTGGATCTTTCTGCTGAATCTGCCGGTGTGTCTGGTCGTGCTGTTCGCCGTGCTCAAGTGGGTGCCGAATCTGCGCAGCGAAGAAAGGCGTCCGTTCGATGTGGGCGGCCTCATTCTCAGCGGTCTTGCGCTCACGGCCATTCTGTATGGCGCGGATACGGCGAGCCAGCCGGATACGAATCCTTGGCTCGGTCTCGGCGTGATCGTGGTCGGATTGGTCATCGGCGCGATTGCGTATCGGCATGCGCTGGGACGGCAACATCCGCTCATCGATGTCACAACGCTGCGGATTCCTACGTTTTCGGTGACGGTGATTACGGGGACGTTCACGCGCATCGGCATCGGCGCGGTGCCGTATCTCATGCCGCTGCTGTTTCAGATCGGCTTCGGTCTATCGGCGTTTCAATCGGGGATGCTGTTGCTCGCGAGCGCAGTCGGCAATCTCGGCATGAAGGCATTGACGAGCGCCATCCTCAGAAAACACGGCTTCAGGAATGTGGCGATCATCAATTGCATCGTGTGCGGGCTGTTCACGATTGCGTGCGGCATGCTCACGCCCGCGTCGCCGCTTGCGCTCACGTTGCTCGTCATCTTCGTCTATGGCGTGACGCGTTCCATGCAGTTTTCATCGCTGGCAACGCTCGCTTACGCCGATGTCCCGCCGCAGCAAATGAGCGGCGCGAACACCATGTGGAATGCGGCCGCGCAAATGAGCATCGGCCTGGGTATCGCGTTTGGCGCGCTGGCGTTGCGCGCGGCATCGTCGTTTCATGGCAAGGTCGGTACGCACGCGTTCACGCTGGATGATTTCCGCTTCGCGTTCCTGTGCGCAGGCGTGCTCACGCTCGTGTCGATCTACGGCTATGTGAAGCTGTCGCACGATGCGGGACACAAATTGAGCGGCGCGTCACGTTGATTCCGCAAGCGCTTCGGTCGCCGCTTCGCGATGCGGCCGCGCGCACAGTATCAACACACCGCCGACCGCGCCAAAGCACGCGAGCACCGAAAACGGAAACTGAAAATCCGTGCCCTTGCCCGCGAGCATGCCGACCAGCGTCGGCCCGACGAAGCCGCCCACGAGATTGCCGAACGCACCGATCACGGCGGTCGCAACGATGGCATCGGCGGCGGACAGCAACTCGGTCACGTAGACGAAGATGAGCGGGAGGAACATCTCGAGGAAGAAGCCCATCGCGGTGAACAGCGCCATGCGCAACCCGAACGATGACGACGGCACGTTGGCCGCGATCATCAACAACACGCTGGCGATGACGATCGGCACGCCCGCATGCAGGCGCCGCTCCTGATAGCGGTCCGAACTGCGCGTCGCCAGCAAAATGCCGACGATGCACGCCGCCCACGGAAACGCGGAGAAGATGCCGACTTCGACCGGCCCGAGATGCTGGCCTGACGATGCAATCGATGTCGGCAGCCACAGCATGAAGCCATAAACAACGAGGTTGATCATCGAAAAGCCCGCGCCGAGAAACCACGTGGCCTTGAGCGAGAGCACGCGGCGAAGGGTCGAGCGCGACTTGACCTCGGTGAACTCGGCCTGTTCCTGCGCGAGCACACGCAGCAGCCCCGACTTCTGATCGTCCGACAACCAGCGCGCGGACGCAATGTTCTTCGGAATGCTGGACCACCACACGACGGCCCAGAGCCATGCAGGAAGGCCTTCGATAATCATCATCGCGCGCCAGTCGTGATGCGCGAGCAGATAGCCCGAGATCGGCCCGGCCAGCAACGCGCCAAGCGGCGAACTGACGGTCCAAAAGCCGAACGCCTTGCCGCGCTCGCGACGTGTGAACCACGCAGCCGTCAAACTCGATGCCGACGCCCACACCGGCCCTTCCGCAACACCGAGCACGAGTCTGACCGCGAACAATTCGTTCACGGTCCTAACGAGTCCGGTGGCCATCGCGGCTGCGCCCCAGCAGATCAGACACACGAGCACGACACGTCTTGCACCAAAGCGCGACACGAGCCATCCGCCCGCAAGAAACGTGATGACATAACCCCAGAAGAAGATGCCGCCGACCAAACCGGCATGCGTCGCATCCATGCCGAGTTCGCGCCGGATCGATGGCAACGCAAGCCCAATATTGGTCCGGTCGAAGTACGAGATCGTGTACATGAGAAAGATCACCAGTGTGATCCTGATCCAGCGGGCCGAACCCGAAGAATCGGCTCTCTCGATGGCTGCATCGTTCATCGGTTGTCTCCTTTGATTATCTCAATCTTCTTTTTCGATCCTTGCCCAAAGGTCTTTTACAAGGCTCTTGAGCATCAGCGCTTCTTCCCATCGGTCCGAAAGTTCGTGGCCGTTGCGGTCGGTCATCGCGTATTCCTTGGGCCCGAGTTCGCAGAGAAACGTGAACACGGCATCGGGCGGCGCGCGACGCCGCCAGCTTCGCAGCCCGTATTCCCACCAGCCCATGAAAAGATCGAGCCATTCCTTGTGTTGCTCGAAGCTGATTTGCACTTGAATCTGTTCGCGGCTCGCGACGCGTCCATGCAAGCCCCAGCAGTTGTCGAGCACGCGATGCATCAACGCGTGGTTCTCCTTCGACACCGGCCATTCGAATTCGCGTCCGACGACGTAATGCGAGAGATCACCGGTGAGCCTCAAATCCGGAAAGCAATCGAGCAGACGCAACATGAAGAACAGGTCCGTCGTCATGCGGTTGCGATGCGTTTCGATATGCACGGCAATGCCCGCATCGTGCGCGAGGCGCCGCCATCCTTCGATCAGCGGAATGCATGCTTCGAGCGTATGCGGCCTGACATCGGGCTGAAGGTTGATGTGATCCGCGCCCAACTCCTGCACATGCTCGATGATCGGCTTGAGGTCATCCACCGTTTGCGGATAACACTGCGCCTGCCACGTCAGGCCGTATTCCTTCAACGTATGCGTGACCTGACGGGCGAACGCGTAATCGAAAAAGCGCACGCCCACGCCGTCATAGCCCGCGTCGCGGATCATGCGCAACTGTTCGTCGAGCGGCCATTCGAGGCCGTCCGGACGGCGGCGCTCCATGGCCCAAAGCGACTGATACACCTTGAATTGCTGCATGACACTCCCGTTCGATGCTTACATCGAGACTGCATCCGCCGTGGCTTTGGTCGCGAAGAAACGGTTCTTGAGCGACGTCTGGTTCTCATAGATCGAGCCTTGTTTAGGCGCGGGCGGCAGCGGCATGATGACCGGCACGTCTTCCATGCGCGGCTTGATGGTCGGCTCGCCCGCGATCATGCGCTCGTTGAATTCTTCGAGACTCTTGAGCGGCAAACCACCACCCGACAGCGGCCACGCATCGGCGGCGGTGATTTCATACAGCAGCAAGCGACGCGGACGGTTCGACGTGTTTTCCGCTGATCCATGAATGGCGCGCGCGTGGTGAATGGAGAACGAACCGGCTTTGCCCGTGCAAGGCGCGGCGCGGCTGAAATCGACATCGCACGTGGTCGGGTCCATCGCGCCGCAGAAATAGCCGTCCGTGTGATGGCTATAGACCTCGCCCTTATGGCTGCCCGGAATGATGAGCAGCGGGCCGTTCTCCAATTCGCAGTCGTCGAGCATCACGCCAACGGCCAGCACATCCTGATTCGTATGCGGATAAAACGCCCAGTCCTGATGCCATTCGACCGGATCGCCGACATGCGCTTCCTTCAGATTGAGCTTGGTGTTGCGCACGCGCAGATTCGGGCCGAGCAGGCTCGTCAACGCGGCAATCAGCTTGGGATGCTTCAGCGCTTCCATGAACACCGGATCGACGCGAATCGGGTCCTTGATGCGACGCACGCGCGGACGCTCGGCGGTGTGCGTCGGCGCGAGATCGAACACGTCATCGGATTGCGTCAGCGTGCGCGATTTCTCGACCAGTTCGTCCGTGACGCGACGCATGCGCGCCACGAGTTCTTCGCTGAAAACATCGGTGACGATCACATAACCGTCCTTGTCGTACTGCCCTACCTGCTCCGTCGTAAGCACGTTCATCTCCTCGAAAACATGATGGGAGCGCTCCCATTTTGCAGCATGTTTGCGTCGGATTCGCTTGGTCATCCGTCACGGGTCTTGCCTGAATCTCTGCCTGATGTGCGCGCTCCCATTCAAGGTATAGTGCTTCGAACGAGGTGTCAATAAACGGGAAAACCCTCAGCCAGCACGAGAAAACATGGATCAAACGGATGTTGCAACACGGAAAATTCTCGCTCGCCCGACCATGGAAGACGTCGCGCGCGAAGCGAAAGTCGGCCGCATGACGGTATCGCGCGCGTTGAATCAGCCGGAACTGGTGTCGGCGGAATCGCTGGCGGCGGTGCAGGCGGCCATCGAACGGCTGGGGTATGTGCCGAATCTCAACGCGGGAAGTCTCGCGTCGAACCGCTCGCGGATTATCGGCGCAGTGATTCCGACCATCGAGAACGCGTTTTTTTCGGAGACGATCAGCGGGCTGTCGCAAATGCTCGCGGTCAAGGGCTATCAATTGCTGCTCGGCCAATGCCTCTATAACGCCAGCGAAGAAATGCGACTGATCGATGCCTTCGTCGGGCGCCGCGTGGACGGCATCATGCTGATCCGCACCTCACGGCCCGCCGATCTGGAGAAGCGCATTCGCCGTTGCGGCATTCCCTTTGTCGAAGCGTGGGATACCTCGAACGATGAAATCGACATGCTCGTCGGGCTTTCGCATCGCGATGCGGGCGCGGCGGCGGGACGGCATCTCGCATCGAAAGGACGTCGATATATCGGCTATCTCGGCAGCGACGAAGCGCGCTCGAATGCGCGTCTGGAAGGGCTGCGCGCCGCGGCGAAGGAAGCGAGATTGCCGAAGATCGAAGCCATCATGCTCGACCGGCCTTCGGGCATCACGGATGCCTCCGCCATGCTCGACACGCTGTTCGAAAAACGCCCCAAACTCGATGGCCTGTTCTGTTCGAGCGACATGCTCGCGGCAGGCGCGCTGTTCGATTGTCAGCGGCGTGGCATTCGCGTGCCGGAGGAATTGTCGATCATGGGCTTCGCGGACTTGCCCATTGCTTCGGCGACGCATCCCGGCATCACCACGATCCGCGTGCCGTCGCTCGAAATCGGGCGGCTCGCCGGGACCATGCTGCTCGATTATCTCGATGGCGTGCATCCCGCGAATCCGCGTATCGATCTTGGGTTTTCGGTGGTCGAGCGTGGCAGCGCCTGATGTTGCTCAGGCCGATGCGCGCGCACCCTCGCTGCATCGGCCACGATGCGCGTCCTGCAAAAGCTGCATGAATAGCTCCGCGCTCGGCGCAAGCTGCCGGTCCTCCACGCGAACCAGCGCGAACACGGACCGATAGCTCACCGACTCCGCATTCCTCACCGGCACGAAGCGGTACATCGACTGCAACGCGCGGACGTAATGCGTCGGCAGAAGGCCCGCGAAACGACCGCTGGCAAGCAAGGTCGCGACCGCTTCCAGCCCGACCGATACACCATGCCGCGCAATGCCGACTTGCTCGACGAGCCGCGAAGTATGCGGATCGCGCTCACGCACGACAAGTTCATAACCCTGCTCCGCGAGTTCGCCCAGCGACGGCGGCGGCTCGCCTTCACGCTCGGCCACGTAGAGTTCGAACGTCTCCTCGAACAACGGCGCGCAGGACATGCGCGCACTGCCGACCGTGGTGCCGGTGACGCCGAGCGTCGTGCCCGTCATCGCAAGCTGCAACTGACGGTCCGTGAGCTTCGCAAGTAGTTCGGATGGCAAATGAATGGACAGATGCACGGTGACATCGGGCGCAAGCTGCCTGAACTGCGCCAGCGCTTCGACCAGCGCGCAATCGGGATTGGTCAGGCAGTTGTCCGCCACGCCCACATGCAGGCTGCCGCTCATCACACTGCGCGCGCGGTCGAGTTCGTGGCCGATCATCTGCAAAGTATCGTCGGCGTTGATGGCCGCGCGCAACACGGCACGTCCGAACTCCGTCAACTGAAAACCGCTCGGTCCACGAAAGCAAAGCCGCGCATTCAGCCGCGTTTCCAGCGTGCTGAGTTGCCGGCTGATGGTCGAGCGATCCATCCCGAGCGCCATTTCCGCCGCCGCGAGACCGCCCGCTTCCGCCACCGCGCGAAAGATGCGGAACAGCCGCAAATCACCTTCGCCGATGGCAAAGGTTGCGGCATTCGCCTGCGTCGAAGAATCGATTGCGGGCCGGATGGCACTGCGGCGGTGCGAAATCTGCGTCAGCTTCATGCATTTCCCCGTTTTCTCCAGTGCAATGCAAGCACGGTGCCAGTTGCTTAGGTTGCAAGGTATGCACGCATGGTTATTTTGGCGGCACTCCTTTGCGCGCTTATGGCTTCCTAGACTGCGACACATTCCAACCGTGATTGCACCAACGCAAAAGGAAAGCGCATGAGCACCTTGCCTCTGACCGTGCCGCCGTTCGCGGGCCAGCATCGGAGTTTCCTGTATTCGCCCGTCGAAACCGATCTCGATCGTCTCGATGCGCACGTCGCCATCATGGGTCTGCCCTACGGCAGCGCCTACGATGCGCGCGCCATCTCCAACGATCAGATCAACGCGCCGGATGCGGTGCGCTCGGTCACGGACCGCGTGTGCCGTTCGCTCGAACGCTACGACTACGACGTCGGCGGCCCGATCTACGCAGGCCGCGCATTGAAAGTGGTCGATGTCGGCAACGTCCCCGCCGACTTCAACGATCTGCGCAGCCACTATGTGCGCGCCGAACAGGCCATTCGCAAGATCGTCGCGAAGGGCGCGATGCCCGTGACCATCGGTGGCGATCACGGCATCACCACGCCCGTGCTGCGCGGTTTCGCGGATGCCGGACCCATCACCATCGTTCACGTCGATGCCCACCTCGACTGGCGCGACAGCGTGAACGGCGTACGCGATGGCTTGTCCAGCCCGATTCGCCGTGCATCGGAAATGCCGCACGTCAAGGCGATTTATCAGATCGGCATGCGTGCGCAAGGCAGCGCGCGGCCCGAGGAAGTGGTGGCCGCGACCGAATACGGCTCGCATATCGTGCCCGCGTTTCAGGTGCATGACGAAGGCATCGAGTCCGTGCTCGCGATGATTCCCGATGGTGAGCGCTACTACATCACCATCGACGCCGATGGTCTCGACCCGACCGTGATGCCCGCCGTCGAAGGCCCCGCGCCCGGCGGGCTCACCTTTCATCAGGTGCGCAAACTGATTCACGGCCTTGTGAAGAAGGGCCGCGTGGTCGGCATGGATATCGTCGAGATCACGCCGTCCATGGACGTGAACATGATTTCGTGCATCACGGCGGGACGGCTGATCGTGAATCTAATCGGCGCTGCCGTGCGGGCCGATTACTTCGACGCGCCGCCCGTCTGACGAAGAACACCCTTCCCCACATCGATACTTCGGAGAGCTTCATGATTCGTTTCCCGAGACGGGCGCGCGCGGCCATCGCGACGACGCTCTGCACGGCGCTACTGGCCCTGGTCGCCGCCCCGCACAGCGCGTTCGCCGAAACGACGCTCGAAAAAATCCGACGCACGGGCACGGTGACGGTCGGCACCGAAGCCGCCTATCCGCCGTTCGAATTCGTGGAGGACGGCAAGATCGTCGGATACGGGTCGGACATTCTCGCGGAAGTGGTCAAGTCGCTCAACGCCAAGCTCGTGCAAATGGACTTGCCGTGGCAGGGCATTCTGCCGGGCGTGGTCGCGGGCAAATTCGACTTCGTCGCGACGACCGTGGGCATCAACGAAGAACGTGCGAAGCGCTATGCCTACACGCTGCCGATTGCGGATGGCACGCCGTATCTGCTCGATCGCAAGGGCGAAGCGCTCAAGGCGACGGACCTCAACGGCAAGGTCGTGGCAACGCAGCTCGCTTCATCGACGGAACCGGTCGCGCGCGCTCTCGATGAGCAACTCAAGAAAGCGGGCGGCGCAGGCTTCAAGCAACTGAAGCTGTATACATCGTTCCCCGAAACATATGTGGCGTTGTCGAACGGCGAAGTGGACAGCGTGATTCAATCTTTGCCAAGTCTTGCCGTGCTCGTCAAGCAGCATCCCGATGGCTTCGCACTCGGCGGTCCGGTGAAGATCGAAGGTGCATATACGTATCTCGCGTGGGTTACGCGTCCCGAAGACAAAGACCTGCGCGACTACATCTCCGGCGTGATCCGCAAGATGCGCGATGACGGACGCCTCGGCGCATTGCAGAAGAAGTGGTTCGGCTATGAGATGAAGATTCCCGACAGCGGTTACCTGCCGCCCGGCGCGATGTAAGCGCATGGCACGCGCATGAGCGGAGCAGCACGATGAAATTCAACTTCGATTATCTGTGGTCCGTGCTGCCGTCGCTCGCCACGGCGGCGCTGACGAACCTTCGTCTCGCCGCCATTTCGATTTTGCTCGCGGTTGTGTTGGGCATCGCGTTGACAGTGCTGCGCGCGGCCAAGATCGGATGGGTCAACAGCATCATCGGCGTGGTCATCAGCTTCGTGCGTGGCACGCCTTTGCTCATTCAGATTTTTATCTTCTTCTATGTGTTGCCCGCTGCGGGACTGAATCTTAGCGCGCAAACGGCGGGCGTCGCGGCGCTTGCGTTCAATAGCATGGTGTTCGTGAGCGAGATTCTGCGTGCGGGCCTTGGCACGCTCGATCCCGGTCAGGTCGAAGCGGCTACCGCGCTCGGTTTGCGGCCTGCATCGATCTGGCGTTATGTGATCTTGCCGCAAGTGTTGCGGCGCGCGTTGCCGGTGCTTGTGAACGAAGCGTCCATCGTCATCAAGGGGACGGCGCTGCTTTCGGTCATCACCGTGGTCGATGTTTTGCGACGCGCGCAGCAGATCGCGGCGTCATCGTTCAGGCCGTTTGAAACGCTGCTTGGCGCTGCGCTCATGTTCGTGGTCATCAACCTGTTGCTCAACGTATGCGCGCGGGTGATCGAACGCAACGTCGCGCTGCGTACTTAAAACACGGTGATATCCGCGATGAAATTCGATCTCTCCATCATCGTCGATAACATGCCGCTGTTTCTGCGCGGCGCGTTATTGACGCTCGAAATCTGCGCGTGCGCGTTGGTGATTGGCTATCTCATGGGCATGTTGCTGGCGTTGATGCGTATCGCGCCGCAGCGGCCATTGCGCATGCTCGCAGGCGGCTGGATCACGCTGATTCGCAGCGTGCCGTTCATCATTTTGCTGTTCGTGGTGCATTACGGATTGCCGTTCGCGGGCGTGCGTCTGCCGTCTATTTTCACGGGCACGGTATCGCTCGCCACGTTCGCGAGCGTCTATTACGCCGAGGTGATTCGCGCGGCCGTGCAGGCCTTGCCTGCGGGACAGTATCAGTCGGCGCGCGTGATCGGCATGTCGCCCATTCAGGCGACGCGGCATGTGATCGTGCCGCAAATCTTGCGCGCGCTCGTGCCGCCGTCCACCAACATCACGCTATCGATGATGAAAGAATCCGCCGTGCTCTCGTCCGTCACGGTGCCCGAATTGAGCTATCAAGGGCTGATCGTGCAGGGCAATACGTTTGCGCCGTTCGAAGTATTCGCGGCGGTGGCCGGCCTTTACTGGCTGATCGCGATTGCGACAGCGGAAATAGCGCGATGGCTCGAACGTCGCACGGGCGGCGCGCACGATGTGCGCATCACGCGAAACGCGCTTGCGGAACGCTATCTGTCGCTTGAAAAACGGAGCGCGCAATGAGTACCGGAGGCATCGCGCTGCGTCTTTCTGGCATCAACAAACGATACGGCAACGCCACCGTCCTCGACGACTTCTATCTCGATGTGCGCGAAGGCGAGATCGTCGCGCTGCTCGGCCCGAGCGGATGTGGCAAGAGCACGCTGCTGCGTTGCGCGACCTGGCTCGAACCGCCTGACGATGGTTTCATCGAAGTGGGCGGGCAGGCGTTCGGCAGAAGGCAGATCGGCGAAGGCGTGATCGAGCGGCAGACGCGACAGGAGATCGACCGCATTCGTCCGCGCATCGGCCTCGTGTTTCAGCAGTTGAATCTGTGGCCACACATGAGCGCGCTGGAAAACGTGGTGCGCGCGCAATGCGTGGTGCTCGGCCGTTCGCGCAGCGATGCGCAAAGCCGTGGCAATACGCTGCTCGCACGGCTCGGTCTCGGTCCTTATGCGAGCCGTTCCGTGCAATCGCTGTCGGGCGGTCAACGTCAGCGCGTGGCAATCGCACGCGCTTTAGCGATGGACCCCGCCGTGATGCTGTTCGACGAACCGACTTCCGCACTCGATCCCGAACTCGTCGGCGAAGTGCTGGAGTTGCTCAAGTCGCTCGCGGCACAAGGCACGACGATGCTCGTCGTCACGCACAGCGTGGGCTTCGCGGCGGCGCTGGCCGATCGTGTGGCGTTCATGGATGGCGGGCGCATCGTCGAAGAAGGTCCGCCGCGTGAGTTGCTGAACAAGCCGCGCACCGAACGTCTGCGCGCCTTTCTGCAACATGCCGCGCCCGAACGTCTTTCCCTGGCCGTCGAATAGGCCTTTCATTTTCAGGAGTCGTTCCGCATGCAACGAGTCAATCGGCCATATGTTGGCATTCCTTCCTTTTTGCGCGCGCGCATCTGTGAAGACTTGAGCAAGCTCGATGCCGCCATCGCCGTGTTTGGTGTTCCCTTCGATGAAGGTTCGCCCTTCTTTCCCGGCTCGCGCATGGCGCCGCGTTCGCTGCGCGAGCACTCGCTGCGTTTCGGCGCGGGCGCAGGCGGCTATTACGATCCGCGCACGCGCACGCAATATCTCGTCGAAGAAATGCGCGATGGCCTGATCGCCGATGTCGGCGATGTCGATATTCATCCCACCAACGTGGAGCGCACGTTCGCGAATATCACGGGCATGGCGCGCGGCATCATCGAACGTGGTGCGATGCCGGTCGCGCTCGGCGGCGATCACTCGATCACCGACTCCATCTTCCGCGCGTTCGATGAAAAGCTGCACGTCATTCATTTCGATGCGCACACGGACTTTGCGCCCTTCGAGCATGAAATGGAGCATACGAACGGGCACGCGTTTCGTCATGTGGCTGCATTGCCTAACACGCTGAGTCTTACGCAAGTCGGCATTCGCAGTCTGCGTCACGCGCCCGCGCAAATCGAGGACGTGATTGCATCGGGTAATCGCGTGATACCGATCAACGAGTTTCGCGAGTTGGGACCGCAAGGCGTGGCGGACTCCTTGCCGGAAGGATCGCGCGTGTATGTGAGCATCGATGTCGATGTGATGGATATGTCGCTCACGCCGGGCTGCGTGTCGGCGGAACCGGACGGCATGACGTACGCCGACTTGCGCGATTCGCTGAAGGCGATAGCCGTGCGTCACGATGTGGCGGGCTTCGATTTCGTCGAAGTGAATCCCTTGCTCGATGCACGTACGGGCGTGACGTCGTATCTCGGCGCGCTGACCGTGGTGGAATTCCTTGGCAACATCTGCGCGCAGCCGCGCTGGGCCGCGCGTCGTCTTGCGCGTCCGCGTTGATCGAATGGAAGCGTACGCGATGAACGAACCCATTCAAACGCTGACCGTCAAGGCAGGCCACGGACGCGCCTTCGAAGTAAAGGCCGGCCAGTTCCTCACGATCATCGATCTCGAAGGCCAGCAAGCGGCGGATTTTGTCGCGGTGGCGGCATCGGACAAGCACGAGAAGCTATCGCCGACGCATACGCGCCGCGCCTTGCGTTCGCTTTTCTTTAACGTAGGAGATGCGTTGTATTCATCGCTTGGAAGACCGCTGTTGCGCGTGATCGAAGACACGGTAGGCGTGCACGATGCAAACGTACCCGCTTGCGACGACACGCGCTTCACCGTCGATTTCAACGTGACGGGGCATCGCAATTGTCTCGACAATATGCATTCGGGGCTTGCGCTGCATGGACTTTCTCCGTTCGAAGTGCCCGAGCCGTTCAATCTGTTTCAGAACGGACCCGTCACGCCGGATCGCCGCATGCAGGTGACCGACCCGACGAGTAAAGCAGGCGACCGCATCACGTTTGAAGTGTTGGAGGATTTGTTGTGCGCGGTGTCGTCGTGTCCGCAGGACATAATTCCGGGCAATGGGCTGCGTGTGACGGACATCGCCATTTTTATTCATGCTCAGGCTAACTGAACGTTCATGCTCTTACTCAAAGACACTCCGCAGCGCGCGCCGCTGCCGCCTGTGCGTGTGCTCGTTCCGGCAGGCGAAAGCCGTGCGATCGATGTGAAGGCCGGGCAGATTTTTCGAATCGAAGCGAAGGACGCGGGCGCAACCGCCGCGCTGTTCGGCTTCAGCCGAACTAATCCCGATGTGTTCATGTCGGTGCATCACACGCGTGTGTTCAGCAATTCGTATGTGTTGCAGGCGGGCATGCGGATCGTCAGTAATAAGAGGCGTGCGTTGATGGTGCTCGGTAAGGATTCGATAGGGCGTCATGACTTGCTGTTGCCTGCATCGACCACGGCTTATCTTGAAGAGAAAGGTTATGGCGGACAAACTGGATGCGTCGAATCGGTGGCAAAGGTCATCGCGCAAGAAGGACTGACGCCGCCGAAGATGCCGGACCCGATCAATCTCTTCATGCATGTGCATCTGCATCAAGATGGCCTGATCGAGCCGCGAGAAAACGCTATACGTATAGGCGATTTCATCGCGTGCCGTGTTGTGGCGGATATGGTGTTCATCGTGTCCGCATGCTGCACGGGTATTCCCGGCAATGACCGGCCTGGCGCGCTTGAGCTTGCTGCTGCGGAGGAGTTGAATCAGTTATGAAGTTTATCGTGGAGGCAAGACACGGCAAGGCCGTTCGTCTCGAAGCGGGTCAAGCCGTGCGCGTGGTCAATACGCATGGTACGCAAGTCGTCGATTGTTGGGCGTGGAACGCCTACGACCTTGGCGAGTATATGTGCATGGAAACGACGCGCGTCTGGAATCAGCGGCTCAATCCCATCACGGGCGATAGTTTCGTCACGAACCAGCGGCATCCCATTCTCACTGTCGTGGAAGACACCACGCCCGGCGTTCACGATACCTTCATGGCCGCCTGCGACCGCAAACGTTATGAACTGCTCGGCGTGCGCGGCTATCATCGCAACTGCTGCGACAACATGTTCGAAGGCATGTTTGCGCTCGGCGTGACGCCGCCGCGTGCGAACCTCGCATCGTTCAATATCTTCATGAACATTCGTGTGCAGGCGGATGGCATCACGTTGCATACGCTGCCGACTGTGACGAAGCCTGGCGAATACATCACGTTGCGCGCGGAGATGGATTGCTTCGTGGCGTTTTCAGCGTGTCCGCAGGACATCGTGAAGATTCAGGGGCAAGGGGATAACACGCCGAAACCGGTTGAGATTGTTGTGCTCGAAGGTTTTTATTCTGCATTGCCGGGGACGCGGACGTGGGTGCCGGAAGTGTGAGCGTGCTTGATGGCGGTGCGTTGGTTCTTCATGCCGGTGCATAAGCATGCGTGCTTTGTTCGCTGAATGGGTTCTTTTTGCTCGGCCTTGAAATTGCTTTGAAGGGTTATGAAGCGGAGGGAATCTGCCATGATGCGAGCGCCTTTTGTTACGCCTGAATTGTTGTTGATCGAGGATGCGTTGAGGGAGTATGCGGGTGAGCCTTTGGTTGAGCGTGCCGCGTGGTGGAGTGTGTTGGGTCGCTTTTTTAAGCGCGTTAAAGTGTAGGCGGGTGCATTTGATTTTGTTGTTCTTTCGTGCAAAGGGCTTCTCTTGGTTGTGCTCTTTATTCAGTAGCCGCCTCCCCGGCGGGGGGGTAACTTTCTTTGCTGCTGCAAAGAAAGTCACCAAAGAAAGCAGCTTTTACCCCTCCGCACGCTGGCTGGAAAGTGTGGTCTGAATTAACGATGCAGTGGCCGCAATAGGACTTGCAACGCATAACTTGTCGCTTAGGCAACCTGGCGATTGCGCGCTCGAATCTTATTGGTTCTGTGGACCGCGCTCATGCTTTCGGCCATGCGCTGCGCGCGCCGAGAGCTTTAGAACGGAATCCCGCAGCGTATGAGTGCCCAGTCACATCACACCGCATCGCACCTCTCCCATTGGGCCCAACCTTGGTAAGCGCTTCTGGGCAAAGCTCGCACACCAACGCAACTCACTTTTAGTCGGAGCACTAACCAAGGTAGGACCGAATAACAATCTAGCGGGGAAGCGTGAGGTGGCTGGGCGCTGATAGGCTGCGGGGTTCCGTTCTTACGTTCTCGGCGCGCGCAGCGCATGGCCGAAGGAATGACTGCGGTCCACTAAGACCAAAGGATTCGAGCGGGTGGTCGCGAGGTTGCCTAAGCGGCAAGTTATGCGTGGAAGGTCCTATTGCGACCACTGCATCGTTAATCCAGACCACCCTCTCCAGCCATCGTGCATGGGGGTAAAAGCTGCTTTCTTTGGTGACTTTCTTTGCAGCAGCAAAGAAAGTTACCCCCCCGCCGGGGAGGCGGCTACTGCAATAAAGACACAAACAACAGCAGCCCCTTGCACGACATACATAAACCAGCACCCAACACCATCTTAAAGATACTCTACATTCCCATCCACACTAATCGCCTGCCCCGTCACATTCCCCCCCGCCGGTGAAGCAAGAAACAGCGCCATCGCAGCGATATCATCCATCGTCACCATGCGCCGAAGCGAGATCTTCTTCAGATACTGGTCGCGCATGACATCGAACTCCACACCCGTAGCCTCCGCACGCGCCGCGATCACACGATTCATGCGTTCCCCTTCCACCACGCCCGGCAAAATCGCATTCACGCGAATATCGCTCGGCCCGAGCTCCACAGCGAGCGATTTGACCAACCCGACAATCGCCCATTTCGTCGATGCATACGGCGTGCGATACGCATAACCCAACCGCCCCGCGACGGACGACATCGCGATGATGCTTGCCTGATTCGGACTACGTTTGAGCCACGGCACCGCACGCCTCAGGAAGTAAAACTGACTATCAAGATTCGTACTCACCGTGCGTTCCCATTGTTCAACGTCGAGGTCTTCGATAGCACCGGTCGGACCGGCAATGCCCGCGTTGTTCACCAGAACGTCGAGACCGCCCATCACGCGCGCGGCTTCATCAATGACGTTATCGACTTGTTCCCGGTCCGAGACATCCGCGACACTCGCATGAAGCCCGGGATGCGCTTCACGCGCACGTTCGATCGCTTGCGAGTCGACATCGCAGATAGAGACTTGTGCTCGTGCATCAAGAAAGGCCTGTGCAATCGCCAGCCCGATTCCCGAGGCGCCCGCCGAGACAAAAACGCGCAAACCCGGTTGCGGCTTCAATAAATCAAGTGCGCTCATTTCACTTCCTCATCATGGGTTGCTGCACGCCCGCATTCGCGACAATGCCAACCCGCACGCCGGATTCACGCCGAATAGCGCGCGCCAGCAGCGGCACAAGCAACAACCCGAGCACCGACGCCGCCACGATCACGCCGAAGCCCGAATCGCTGCGCCCGGTGATCGTCTCCGTCATGCCGAAAAGATACGGTCCGACGAAGCCGCCAAGCAACCCAAGCGTATTGATGAACGCCAGCCCCGCCGCCGCCTGAATGCCTTGCAGGCGTTTCATCGCGATGGCCCAATAGGTCGGCAACACGCCGCCGCCGAAGAACGCCGTCACCGCGAGACAAAGGATGCGCGCCATCGGACTGCCCGCGACGAGATACGCACAAGCGCCCGCCACGAGTCCGAATGTGAGCCAGCCGAGATACACGCAATCGTTGTTCATACGTCGATGAATACGCGGCAAGATCAGCACGCCGAACAAAAACCCAATGCCGACACTCGCGGACAACAGCCCGATGATGAACGGCGAATCGACATGCATCTGATGAATCATTGCGGGCGCGAAGAAGTACAGGCCGACGAACGCCACCTGATTCAGAAAGTAGATGAGCCCGATCAGCACCGTCGTTGGCCGCTTGAGCGCGGCGAGCCAGTCGGCAGATGTCAGTTCCGGGTGACCCTGCGAATCGATCACGGCACGCGCTTCCAAGGAGGCCGCTTCCGGCTTCGTAAGCCATCGCGCATGCGAAGGCCGGTCGGGTAGCTTGAAGAACAGCAGCACGCCCACCACGATGCTCGGAATGCCTTCGAGCATGAACATCCATTGCCAGCCGTGTAGTCCGCCGATGCCGCCTAACTGCATCAACGCGCCGCCAATCGGACTGCCAATGACAAGCGCAAGCGCTGGCGCGGTATAGATCCATCCCACCGCAACAGGCCGGTCTTCAGGCGCAAACCAAAGCGTGACCATGTACATCAATGCCGGAAAAAGCCCCGATTCCGCGATGCCGAGCACCACGCGCAACACATAGAACGAGGTCGCGCCCTGCACGAACATCATCAGCGTGGACACGATGCCCCACGTCACCGCGATACGCGCAATCCAACGTCGCGGTCCGAAGCGATGCGCCGCCAGATTGCTGGGCACTTCAAGCAGCGCATAGCCAATCGAAAATATGCCTGCGCCAAAGCCATACGCCGCCGCGCTGATGCCCGCATCGATGGCAAGCTGACCTTTAGCGAGCGCAACATTCGTGCGGTCGAGAAAGGACATGAAATAGATGAGGCACATCAGCGGAATGAGCCTCGCCATGGCTTTGAGCGTTGCTTGCCGATGAAGCGCATCGCCGCCATCGGCAATCGTGTCGGTCGTCATGAATGTCTCCTTACTCTTTTATATGTACTACGCTCAGGCAGTGAGTGGCTCGAAAGAAACCTTATCCGCGCCTTTAAGGCCAAGCATCGATCTGGCTTCCGCGGGCGTGGCGATTTCGAACGAAAGCTCTTCCAGAATGCGTCGAATCTTCTGCACTTGCTGCGCGTTGGATTGTGCCTTCACGCCTTTGCCGAGATACACGCTGTCTTCCAGTCCAACGCGCACATTGCCGCCCATGATCGCGCTCATGGTGACGAGCGGCATCTGATGACGCCCCGCGCCGAGCACGGAAAAGTGGTAGTTTTCGCGGCCAAAAAGACGGTCGGCGGTCGAGCGCATGAGTGTGAGGTTCTCAGGATCGGCACCCATGCCGCCGAGAATGCCGAACACCGCTTGTATGAAGAACGGCGGCTTGATGAGCCCTGCATCGACGAAATGCGCGAGGTTGTAGAGATGGCCCAGGTCGTAGCATTCGAACTCGAAGCGCGTGCCCTGCTCGCCCAACTCAAGCAGAATGTGCCGGATATCGCGGAAGGTGTTGCGGAAGATCATGTCCTCCATGCCTTCCACATAATCCTTCTCCCAGCCGTATTTCCACGAAGGCATCTTCGCGGCCAGCGGATGAATGGAAAAATTCATCGACCCCATGTTGAGCGAGCACATCTCGGGCTTGAGCAAACGCGGATACGCCAGCCGTTCTTCGAGCGTCATGCGCGTGCTGCCGCCGGTCGTGATGTTGATGATCGCATCCGTCGCCTGCGCGATAGCGGGCACAAACTCATTGAATACGTCGGGGCTGGGCGTGGGGCGTCCGTCGAGCGGATCGCGTGCATGCAGATGAATGACCGCCGCGCCCGCGTTTGCCGCATCGATAGCCTGATCGCGAATCTGCTGCGGCGTGATCGGCAAATATTCCGACATCGACGGAACGTGCGTGGCGCCCGTGATGGCGCATGAAATGATGACCTTGCGGCCTGTGCTGCTCATGACGTCTCCTGATTTCGTTGTGATCTTGTGATACCGATGCTAAAGCGATAGCATCGCTACGAAAAGGTCATTTCCGGACACCCGGACGTCTCGTGAGGACATTCTCTTGAACTCGATCGTGGCATCGGTGCGACCGCCGCTGAACGAACGCATGTTCGCGCCGTACAAGATCGCCGCGCTCGTGGAAGTGCTGGCCGAACAGGGCATCGCGCCTGAAACGAGTCTGAAAGGCACGGACGTGCTGGTGGAGCAGCTTTACGATGCTGCGGTCATGACGTCGGTCGGGCAATACGCGCTCGTTTGTCGCAATGGCATCGCGCTATCGTGCGCGCCGGATACGCCGTTCAAGGTCGGCATGCGGCTGCATTTGTCGGCGTATGGCATGTACGGCTACGCGCTCATGTCGTGTCTGTCGCTGCGGGACTACTTCAAACTGGGCGTCAAATATCACCGGCTGGCGACGCCGACGGTCGCAATCGAATGGACGGAATACCCGGACCGCATGGTCTGGACGTTTCCAGATGCCTTCGTTTCCAGTCCTTCGCGTGAACTCGGCGCGTTCATCATCGAGCAGCAATATATGCAGCACGTCACGCATTTGCAGGATGTCGCGGGGCGTTCGTGTCCGCCGCTTCGGGCGTGTTTTTCGTATCCCGCGCCGCCGCATGCCGCGCTTTACGAATCGTATTTAGGCTGTCCTTGTCTCTTCGATCAGCCGCAGTGCGAGATGGTCTACGACAGCGCCATTCTCGATATGAAACCTCAACTCGCGCACAAACTCACTGCGACGCTGTTGCAGGAAACATGCGACCGGTTGATCGGACAGGCGAAGACTTCGGCGGGCGTATCGGGCGAGGTGTATCAGCTTTTGATGAGCAAGCCGGGCGTGTTTCCGGGCATGGAGGAAGTGGCCGACGCCTTGCACATGACCGCGCGCACCTTGCGGCGGCGCTTGCTTGCAGAAGGCACGTCGTTTATCGCCATCGTCGATGATGTGCGCCGTTCGCTCGCGCTCGAATACCTCAAGACCACGCAGATGACGACCGAGGACATCGCCATGTTGCTAGGTTTCAGCGATGCAGCAAACTTTCGCCGCGCGCTCAAGCGCTGGACCGGCAAGGGACTCGCCGAATTGCGAGGCTAAAGCGATAAAGCGAATGGCACAGCATAGAAGAAAGCTTTGCATTACATCGATAAACCATATTTTTTTGGGGAAATTGGCGCGATAGATTTCACAGGTCGTCGCAGACTAAAACGAATGCGATCCTTCTATTCAAGGTAACGGTCATGGGGCTACCTGACATGAAATACTGGAAACGTCATCTTCTCGCCGCGATGCTTTTCGCCAGCAGCCTTTCCGCACACGCGGACGATGTGCTTTCCCGCATCAAAAAGCAAGGCGAACTCAATGTCGGCACGGAGATGCAGTTCGCGCCGTTCGACTTCATTCAGAACGGCGAGCAGGCGGGCTTCAATAAGGATTTATTCGCGGAAGTCGGCAAGATTCTCGGCGTGAAAGTGCATTTCATCGACTTGCCGTGGGACAGCGTGTTGCCGGGTCTGGATGCGGGCAAGTTCGACATGGTGGCAGGACCGCTCACGATGACCAAGGCGCGCATGGAACGCTATGCGTTCACCTTGCCTATCGCCGATGCAACCGATGCCTTGCTCAAGCGCGCGAACGATACCAACATCAAGCAATCGTCGGATATCGCGGGTAAAACCGTGGGCGCGCAAAAGAGCAGCGCGCAGAACGAACAATTGAAGGCGTATCTCGCCACGCTCAAGCCTGAAACCACGGTTCGCGAATATGTCGATAACAATCAGGCTTATGCGGACCTCGCTTCGGGCCGCCTGAACGCAGTGGCAAACTCACTGACGAATATCGCTTATGTCGCCAAGCAAAGGCCAAATGTATTCGCGGTCGTGCAGCCAGCCTTCGGCGCGAAGGTGTATTTCGCCTATTGCACGCGCAAGGATGCGGACAGCGAATCGCTCATCAAGGCCTTCAACGATGCGCTCGTGACGCTCAACAAGAACGGTCAGTTGGCATCGTTGCAGAAGAAGTGGTTCGGTGTGGCGGTCGATCTGCCGACTTCGTTGCCGACGCCGAACTACTGATCATGTTCAGTCTTGCCGCCTTTTGCGAAGGTCTGCCGCTGCTTTTGCATGCGTCGATCATGACGCTGACAATCTCGGCGGCGGGCCTCGTCATCGGCTTCTTTATCGCGCTGATGGTGTGCAGTGCGCGGTTATCGGCGGTGCGGGTATGGCGTATTGCGGGCACCGTGTATGTTCGCGTGTTTCGCGGCGTGCCCTTGCTCGTGCAATTGCTGTTCGTGTATTACCTGCTGCCGTTCGTGGGCATCAACGTGCCGCCGGTGGTGGCCGCGATCAGCGCGGTGTCGTTGTGCACCGCTGCTTATATCGCGGAGATTCTGCGCGGCGGTTTCGCGACCTTGCCACGCGGACAAACCGAAGCCGCGATGATGCTGGGCCTCTCGCCAATCGACCGGCTTATACGCGTGCAGATTCCCCAGGTCATGCGCGCCACGCTGCCCTCGCTCGTCAACGAAATGGTGCTGCTCATCAAGGCATCGTCGCTGATCTCGGTGGTCGGCGTGGCGGAAGTCACGCGCACCGCGCAGAACATCGCGGCGAGCACGTATCAGCCGTTGGAAGCGTATGCGGCGGCCGGACTGATCTACTTCGTCATTTGCGGTGCGCTTTCGTTGGTCGCTCATGCAGCCGAACGACGGCTGCGTGTCGCCTGATAACCGGACCGGCTCAAGCGATGCCTCATTTCAATCCTTCCGTCATCACGGCCAATCTCTCGCAGATCGGCGCGGGCTTCGCCACGACCATCGGCATGTGGCTGTTGAGTGTCGTGCTGGGCGCGGCGCTCGGGTTGTTGGTCGCGCTCATTCAGCAACTCGGCGGCAAGGTTGCCCGCGCGATGCTTCGTGTGTACGTCGAACTATTTCGCGGCACGCCGTTTCTCGTGCAGCTTTTCTTACTGTATTACGGCGGTCCGTCGTTCGGCCTCACGCTTACGCCGATCACCGCGGGCGTGCTGAGTCTCACGCTCTACGGCGGCGCATATTTCGCGGAAGTCTTTCGCGGCGGCTTCGCATCGGTGCCGCGCGGTCATCTGGAAGCGGCGTCGTGTCTTGGCCTGACGCGTTGGCAAACCATCTGGCGCATTCAGCTTCCGCAGATGCTCGCGCTGATCCTGCCCGCGTTGTCCAATCTCACCATCGTGCTGAGCAAGGAAACGGCCGTGCTGTCTGTCGTGACCGTGCCGGAACTGACGTTCGTGCTGACCGGCATCGGCTCGGCGACTTTCGCTTATGTGCAGACCTTGCTTGCGCTTTGCGTGTGTTATCTCGTGCTGGTCGAACTGGCGACGGTCGCGGGCAACTGGGCCGAAGCGCGCGTGAGCCGCTTTCTGGCCTGATGTCACGAATAGTATCGAGGGTTTTTATGAGCAATACGAACGATGTGATGGATGCGGCACCGCTCATCGAAGTGAAAGGGCTATTCAAGCGCTTCGGCGAGACGGACATTCTGCGCGGCATCGATCTGGAGATCGCGAAATCGCAGGTGGTGTGCATCATCGGGCCATCGGGTTCGGGGAAGAGCACGTTGCTGCGGTGCATCGCGGGCCTTGAGACTTACGATCACGGCGACGTGAAGATCGAAGGCGAACTGCTCGGTTATGTCGAGCGCGGCGGCAAGCGCGTGCGGGCATCGGCGGGCGAATTGAATCATGCGCGACGCAACATCGGCATGGTGTTTCAGCAGTTCAATCTTTGGCCGCATATGAGCGTGCTCGGCAACGTGATGGAAGCGTTGCTGCGCGTGCGCGGTTTTTCAAAGGACAAGGCCGTGGCGCAGGCCGGACGCATGCTCGAAATGGTCGGGCTGTCGAACAAGGCCGATGCATATCCCGCGAAGCTCTCGGGCGGCCAGCAGCAGCGTGTGGCCATTGCCCGCGCGCTGGCGATGGAACCGCACATCATGTTGTTCGACGAGCCGACATCCGCGCTGGACCCCGAACTAGTGGGCGAAGTGCTGCAAGTGATGAAGCAACTCGCGCGCGATGGCATGACCATGGCGGTCGTCACGCACGAAATGGGTTTCGCCGCGCAAATGGCCGATACGATTGCGTTCATCGATCAAGGTCGCATTGCAGTGCGCGGCGATCCGCAGCTTGTTTTCAGGCGCTCGGAGAATCCGCGATTGAAGCAGTTTTTGCAGAATTATCTGGACCGGAATGCGTTCTGGTCGAGTGAAGTCGAGCCTGAAATCAAGCTCCCTGCAGCTTGAACACGAAATCTATTTCGACCGCCGCGCCCTTCGGCAATTGCACCACGCCTACCGATGTTCGCGTATGCACGCCCGCATCGCCGAGCACCGCATGCAATACGTCCGATGCACCGTCCGCCACTTCGCTTTGCATCGTGAAGTCGGGCGCGCTGCGCACGAACACGGTGATACGCGGCACGCTGCGCACGGCATCGAGCGTGCCGCAGTGGTTCTTGATCAACACCAGCGCGCGCAATGCAGACGTGCCCGCCGCGCGACGCGCTTCGTCGAGTGAAATCGAATCGCCTACGATGCCCACGAAGCGCACCGTCGCGCCGACTCGCGGAATCTGCCCCGCCACATAGGCGAAATTTTCTTCGATCAAGACAGGCGTGTACTTGCCGCCGACCTTGATTTCCTCGCGCGTATCGAAATCGAATTCGCTTGCAATGCTAAGCAGATGTTCGTCTCTTGTCATGTGCATGGTCTCTGCGTTCTAATGAATTCGACAGTATAGGGAAAGCGCGCTTAAGCGTTTACCCGAAAATCCCACGCTCTCATTGAGCCTACAAAAAACCTTCTTTTCCATCCGAAATTTGTTATGCAATGATTCGACATGCCGCTAACGGAGGCCTGGAAAAATGAAGAAGAATTCCGCAGCCATCTGGATCCTGATCGCCATGCTCATCGGCATCGCGGTGGGTTACATGGTCTATACGAGTTTTCCCGATAAAAAATCCGCCGCCGAAATTGCGGGGTATATCTCGCTGATGTCGGATATTTTCCTGCGTCTCATCAAGATGCTGATCGGGCCGCTGGTGTTCTCCACGCTGGTCGTGGGCATCGCGCACATGGGCGATGCGGCCTCGGTCGGACGCGTGTTCGCCAAGGCCATTGCGTGGTTTCTCACGGCGTCGATCGTTTCGTTGTTGCTCGGATTGCTGCTGTCCAATATCTTGCGGCCCGGCGATAACCTCGGGCTTCCGCTGCCGGATATCGGCGCATCGGCGAATCTCGCGACATCCAAATTCACGCTAAAGGATTTCGTCGGCCACATGGTGCCACGCTCGTTCGCGGAATCGATGGCGAATAACGAGATTCTGCAGATCGTCGTGTTCTCCATGTTCTTCGGCGTGGCGCTCGCCGCGCTCGGCGAAAAGGGCAAGATTCTGCTGGCCGCCATCGATCAGCTTTCGCACGTCATGCTCAAGATCACCGGCTATGTGATGAAGCTCGCGCCGCTGGCCGTGCTCGCGGCGATGGCATCGACCGTGGCAGTCAACGGCTTATCGATTCTGCTGAAATTCGCGGTTTTCATGGCGGATTTCTACTTCGGCCTGATCCTGCTGTGGTGCTTGCTCACCATCGCCGGATATGTGTTTCTCGGGCGACGCGTGTTCAAGCTGCTCACGCTCATCAAGGAAGCGTTCATGCTTTCTTTCGCGACGGCCAGTTCCGAAGCCGCTTATCCGAAGATACTCGATGCGCTCGACCGCTTCGGCGTGAAGCGCAAGATTTCGAGCTTCGTGATGCCGATGGGCTACTCGTTCAATCTCGATGGCTCCATGATGTACTGCACGTTCGCGTCGCTGTTCATCGCGCAGGCGTACAACATTCATCTGTCGATCACCACGCAGCTCACCATGCTGCTGATCCTCATGCTCACGTCCAAGGGCATGGCGGGCGTGCCGCGCGCATCGCTGGTGGTGATCGCGGCGACGCTCAATCAGTTCAACATTCCCGAAGCGGGCTTGCTGCTGATTCTCGGCGTCGATACGTTCCTCGACATGGGCCGGTCCGCGACGAATGCCGTGGGCAATTCGATTGCCAGCGCCGTGGTCGCGAAGTGGGAAGGCGAGCTGTTGTCGGAGCCGGAAGCGGAGGCGAACGAGGCGCGCATCGAGAACGAGCAGGACGCCACCCTCGCCCATCCGGCGCAAGTCTGACGGAGACCGCCATGACGACGCGGCGCTTCATCGCAGCGTTGGCCGTGATCGGCGCGCTGGCGGTTTTATCCAACGCGCATGCGGCCGATGACGTTCAATCGACATCACCCGCGCCCGCCGCGCTTACGGGCACGCTTGCCAAGGTGCGCGACAAGGGCGTCATCGCAATCGGCTATCGCGATGCGTCCGTGCCCTTCTCGTATCTCGGCGCGCGCAAGCTGCCTATCGGCTATTCCATCGAGTTGTGCAAGTCGCTGGTGTCGTCCATCGAAGATGCCGTCAACAAGACGCTGACGATTCAGTGGGTGCCGGTGACGCCTGAAACGCGCATCGATGCCGTGACGAGCGGACGCGTGGACCTTGAATGCGGCTCGACCACGAGCAATCTCGAACGCCAGAAGAAGGTGGCGTTCTCGCCGATCATCTTTGTCGCCGGAACAAAGGTGATGGTGAAGCAAGGCTTGCCGATCAATTCGTTTCGCGATCTCGCAGGCAAGAAGGTCGCCGTGACCGCCGGGACAACTAACGAAAAAGCGCTGCACGATCTCGATGCGAAGTTCAAACTCGGTCTGCAGTTGCAGGTCGTGCCCGATCATGCGGAAGGCTTCGCGCGCGTATCGAATGGCCAGGCCGATGCCTTCGCCACGGACGATGTACTGCTCTACGGCCTGATCGCGGAAAACGCCGCGAAAGGCGCAGGCGGTTTTCAGGTCGTCGGCGATTATCTGTCGTACGAACCATATGGCATCATGTATCGCAAGAACGACGCGCAATTCGCGCAGGTGATCCACGGCGCGTTTCAGGAACTCGCCGCCGATGGCGAGATCGAGCGGCAATACAAGCGCTGGTTCCTGCGCCGCCTGCCGTCCGGCACGAGCCTCGACATGCCGATGAGCGCGCAGCTTGAAACGATCATCGAAACGATCGCGGGCGGCGAGGCGCAGTAAGCGTCAGAACGGCTTGTACGGCAGAAATTTGCCATCGAGCGTGATGACCGCACGCGAGCCGCCTTCCGGATCTTCGACCTTCTTGATATCGATCCGAAAATTGATCGCGCTGATGATGCCGTCGCCGAATTGCTCGTGAACCAGCGCCTTGAGCGTGCTGCCGTAGACCTGCACCATTTCATAGAAGCGGTAGATGGTCGGATCGGTCGGCACGTTGCCGGGAATGCTGCCGCGCACGGGAATGGTCTGCAAGAGCGCCGCGCCTTCTTCGCCGAGTCCGAGTTTTTCCGCGACGCTATGCGCCGCCGCTTCGGGTAAAGGATGCTGGCCGAGAATGGCTGCCGTCACGTAAGGCACGCTCAGGCCGGTGCCTTCAGCGAGTTCCGCGTACGTAAGCCCACGTTGCGTCTTGAGCGCGACGCATTGCTCGGTCAGCGCGGAACGGGAAAGCTGCGAATGCTGTGATTGCTGTGTTTGCGGTGTTTGCATGACGACTCCTTCGCTCGGTTGGCATGAGGAAAGGAGAGTTAAACACGGCAAAAAAGCGCTGCTCGATGTTCCGGTAAGCTCATCGAGTTTTAGTCACTGACGTTTAAGCCGATGCCCTCGACCGTCCGCAACTCGCTGATCTGGATTTTCGATGCCTTCGAACGCGAGCCGACCTATATGAGCCGCCGCATGTTCGGTTGCGATGCCGCTTACATCGACGGTTTGCTGTGTCTCGTCGCCGCCGACCGCGATGCGCCGTTCAACGGGCTTTTGGTGTGTACATCGAGAGAGCAGCACGCGTCGCTCATGGAAGCGCTGGCCGCGCTCAGGCCGCATCCGGTGCTGGGAAAATGGCTTTATGTGCCGCAGGACGATCCCGCGTTCGAGGACACCGTGGCCGAACTCACGGCGTTGGTGCTGACGCGCGACCCGCGCATCGGCGTGGAGCCGAAACCGCGCAAGCGCAGCGGCAAGCCGGCAATGCCGAAAGCGTGATTCTTCGGTATGCCTAACGAGCAGAAAAGCAAAAGGCGGCGCGGCGCGCATCATGCGCGCCGACGCCGCCCGTGACTGCCGTCAGGAAGCGTTGACGGAATCCTTGAACGCCTTGCCAGCCGTGAACTTGACCGTCTTCGCCGCCGGAATGGTGATGCTCGCGCCCGTGGACGGGTTGCGGCCGGTGCGCTCGGCGCGTGCGCCACTCGAGAACGAGCCGAAGCCGATCAGCTGGACCGTGTCGCCGCGCGTGACGGCTTCCATGACCGCATCGAAGATGGCGTCGATGGCGGCGCCCGTGCTGGCCTTGCTATCGCCCGTCTCGGCCGAGACTGCGTCGATGAGTTCCTGTTTGTTCATGATTACATTTCCCTGATTGAGCGCCGATAGACGCGGTTTGGGCGTCACCCTACCGCATTCGCGGCACGACAGGCAAGCCCCTCGGGCGAATAACGCCAATTGCTTTCAATTACCTGCTCTCGGTGCCGACTGGATTCCAGCGCGTTTGACGCATCGGGCGAAGCGAAGTTCGGGGTCGCGGAGCATCGACAGTTAGTTGCGAGCGGGGAAGTTATATCGGTCCGTTCCTTCGCCATCCTGAGCATTGAAATCGGTATTTCCTTGCTCCCTCATTCCTCGCGCGGCATGCTATGTTCTTGCAAACCGCATCGGCGAATCCGGGACAAAAACGATGGAAGAAGAGGTCTACAAGGGCTTTTCGATCTACGGCCATTCGATCGAACGAGACAAGGGCTACGCCGCCAGCGGAACCGTGATGCGCGACTCACGCGTGGTCCAGAGCAGCGGCATCCTCGATGTTTTCATGACCGAGGAAGAGGCGCTGACCAGCGGCCTGGCGTGGGCGCGCGGCTGGGTGGATGCGAATGCGTGACAGAAAGCCGCGCGCGTGGCTGTGCGTGGCGGCATTGTGCGTGAGCATGGCCACGGCGCGCGCCGCCGAGCCCGTGACGCTCGCCGAGGATCTGCACGAGACCATCGTGCAGGTGCCGATGACCGAAAAAGGCTTCTTCGGCGATTCGAAACGGGAGATCGTGGCGACGCTCTATCAACCGGACGGCGCGGGACCGTTTCCGCTCGTCGTGCTGAGTCACGGCAGCCCGGCCGACCCGCTCAATCGCGGCAAGGTAGGCCGTTATCGCGCGATTCCGCAGATCCGCGCCTTCGTGGACATGGGTTTCGCGGTGATCGTGCCGATCCGGCGCGGCTTCGGCGCGACGGGCGGCAGTTACGAAGAAGGCAGCGGCCTGCGCTGCGACAGCGCCGACTACGTGGCCGCGGGCAATGCCGCCGCGCAGGATATTCTCGCGACCATCGCGTATGCGGACACGCTGCCGCAGATCGACCGCGCGCATGTGGTGCTCGTCGGACAGTCGGCGGGCGGATTCGCGTCCATCGCGGCGGCGAGTTTCGATCCGCCGGGCGTTGTCGCCGTCGTCAATTTTTCGGGCGGACGCGGGGGCAATCCGGATAAACATCCGACCGTGCCCTGCTCGCCCGACAACGAACTAGCAGCCTTCGGGCATTTTTCGCGGACGATCCGCGTGCCGGTGCTGTGGCATTACGTCGAAAACGATCAGTTCTTCGGACCAACCTACACGCGCGCATGGTTCGCTGCTTTCCAGCAATCAGGCGGACAAGGGCAATTCGTGATGGAACCGCCCTACGGCGAAAACGGCCATCTCATCTTTGCTTCCCGCGACGCCATTCCAATCTGGCTTCCGCACGTTCGCGCTTTTCTTGCGCCGCTCGCGCCGATCAAATAGCCGGTCATTCTTGCTAGTCTGAACGAGAGAAAGTTACGCACGTCCGTTCTAATTTCCGACGTGACGCCTCTCGTTCGGCGCGAAACGCCTGCGCCCGCGCGCAATAGGCGAAATTACCGCATGCATCAAAACAACAACACGGACAAATCCTATTAACAACCGACGAAAGTCTATTTCGCCCGCGTATTATTGCCGTTCGCGAAATAGGCGCGATGCGGCCTCAACTTTCCCACAAACACGCCGTTATCAATCGAAGGGACAAGAATTCGCCGGCCGGATCATCCGGCCGATGCACCCAACCCCGCCCGCAAAACCGACGACCAAGAAGGCTCGACATGCCAGCGGCCTCGAAGACGAATCGACAGTTGTTCAAGACTACCTGGCCGTTCGTGGCGGTCGTGGTGTCGCTGCTCGCGCTCGTCGCGACCAGTCTGTCGATCATGTCGTCGGTGCGCGCGTACATCGGCGGCGAAAGTACGTGGTCGAAGGGGCAGAAGGACGCGGTGTTCTACCTCATCCGCTATGCGCAGACCGGCGACGAAAACGCGTTTCGCCAGTACGAAGGCGCGATCGCCATTCCGCTGAACCTCAAGCGCGCGCGGCTCGCGCTCGATCGTCCGCAGCCGGATGAAGCCACCGCCCGCACCGCGCTGCTGGAAAGCGGCGTTTATCCCGCCGATGTCAGCTCGGTCATCTGGGTCTTCCGCACCTTCCGCCGCGCGAGCTATTTCGAGCAGGCCGTCGCCTACTGGACGCGCGGCGATGCACTCGTCGAACAACTCACCACCGCCGCCGCCGAATTGCGCGCCGCCAAGGCTGCGGGCAAGACCGCGCGCGTCGAGGTCGAACATCTGACGGGCGAGGTGTGGAACATCAACGCATCGATCGCGCCGATCTCGCGCGCTTTCGCTGATGTCCTCGGCGCGGCGTTCCGGCAAACCGCCTTGCTGCTGTTCGGCATCAATGTGCTGGTCGCGGTGCTGCTGGTGTCGTTGTCCGTGTGGTACGCGCGCCGCTTCATCACCGCGCGGCTCGCGACCGAACACGCGTTGCGGCGCAGCGAGGCGCGCGCGAAGGCCACGCTCGGTTCCATCGGCGAGGCGGTCATTTCGGTCGGGCCGACGGGTCTCGTCGAGTTCATCAACCCGGTGGCCGAGCGCCTGTTTTGCCGCGATGCCGCGACCTGCGTGAATCGTCCGCTCACGGCGTTGGTCTCCATCGTGCGCGAATGGGACCGGCGTCCGGTGGACCTGATCGAACAGGCGCTGCGCGGCACCGATCAGACGGACCCCGGCGCGGACCTCGTGCTCACCAACGTGCAGGGCACGGAAACCGTGGTGCAGGCAATCACTTCGGTCGTTCACGACACTTCCGAAACACTCACCGGCGTCGTGCTGCTTCTGCGCAACATGGCGCGCGAACGCGAGTACGTGTCGAACCTCTCGTGGCAGGCCTCGCACGATGGCCTGACGGGCCTGCTCAACCGCACCGAGTTCGAGCGGCGTCTGCATGCCTCGCTCGATGCGCAGGCGGGCATTCTCGAAAGCGCGCAGCGTCCCTGCATGCTGATGATGCTCGACCTCGACCAGTTCAAGGTCGTCAACGATACCTACGGCCACGCCGCCGGCGACACGATGCTGCGCGAACTGGCCGCGCTCATCAAGAAATGTCTGCGCGAGGAAGACTCGCTCGCGCGTCTGGGCGGCGACGAGTTCGCCGCGCTCATGTCCGAATGCGATGAACAGACTGCGGTCATCATCGCGGAACGGTTGCGGCAGGAAGTCGCCGCGTTCGAATGGTCGTGCGAGACGCATACGCTCTCCACCAGCGTAAGCATCGGCTTGGTCGATTTGCGCGGCCTCGACATGGAAACGGCCATGCGTTTCGGCGATATCGCCTGCTATCTCGCGAAAGAACGCGGCCGCGACCGCGTGCATCTGGCCGTGCGTGGCGACAAGGAACTGACGCGTCACGCCAGCGCCATGTCGTGGTGCGGACGCATCAAGGATGCGCTGGCGAACAATCGCTTCTGCCTCTACGCGCAGGAAATTCGCGCGGTACGGGAAGGCGACGACACGCATCCCGGACACGTCGAAATTTTGCTGCGCATGGTGGGCGATGGCGGCAAGATCGTCTCGCCCAACTTCTTCATGCCCGCCGCCGAGCGATACGGCCTGATGTCCGCCATCGACCGTTGGGTGGTGCGTGCCGTGTTCGCGACTTTGAGCCGCACCGGCAACCCCGAAGGCATGCAGTACGCGATCAACCTGTCGGGCGCGTCCATCGGCGACGAACGCTTTCTGCAGTTTCTGACCGATCAGTTCGACCAGACGCAGGTGCCCGCCGAATCGATCTGCTTCGAAGTCACCGAAACCACGGCGGTTGCCAATCTCGCCGCCGCCGCGCGCTTTATCCGCGAACTCAAGAAGCGCGGCTGCAAGTTCTCGCTCGATGATTTCGGCGCGGGCATGTCTTCGTTCGGATACCTGAAGCATTTGCCGGTGGATTACATCAAGATCGACGGTGGATTCATTAAAGACATGCTCAAGGATGCCGTCAACCGAGACATGGTGGCGGCGATCAACGACATCGGCCATTCGATGGGACGACTAACCATCGCGGAGTACGTCGAAAGCGAAGCGATCCTGCGTTCGCTGAGCACGATGGGCGTGGACTTCGTTCAGGGCTTTCACGTCGGCCGGCCCGCGCTCTGGGCGCAAAACGTCGAATTTCTCGCAATCACGTAGGAGGAGATGTTGGATCCCACTTTTCAGCGGGTTGGCGATCTGAAGGCTATCGCGAGCTATCCCGCCTGGCTCGGCGACGTGCTCGCCGAGACCGAAGAGGTGAAGCAGACCGTGGTCGGCCATCCGATCTTCGCCCTGATGCGCGAGGCTCAACTCACGCAGCGTCAGGCCGAGGCGTTTCTCGTCAACGGCTGGCCGGTCGTCGAGCAGTTTCCGCAGTACATGGCGATGAATCTTCAGAAGCTGCGTTATGGACATTCGCGCGGCGAGGACCTCGCGCGGCGTTATCTGACGCGCAATATCCGCGTCGAACAGAATCACGCGGATTATTGGGTGGACTGGGCGCTGGCGCATGAAGTATCCAAGCGCGCGCTCATGAAGGGCAATGCGCCGGCGATGGCGCTCGCGCTGTCGCACTGGTGCTGGAAAAGCAGCAGCGGCGATTCGCTGGCCGCGAGCATCGCCGCGACGAACTTCGCCATCGAAGGCGTGACCGGCGAATGGTCCACGCTCGTATGCAGCACCGATACGTATGCCAACAGCTTTTCCGCGCCGATGCGGCGCAAGGCCATGCGCTGGCTCAGTCTGCACGCGCATTACGACGACGCGCACCCTTGGGAAGCGCTCGAAATCGTGGCGACACTGCTCGGCAATGCGCCGGGCGTCGATGAGGTGCATGCGGTCAAACGCAGCATCCAGATGAGCTACGAGTTTTTCAAGGTGAGCCTCGACTGCTGCCTGTAAAGGCAAACGGTTTCGTCGCTCGTCTCCTGTTGCGCCATTCGTGACGTGAAGCATTCCGCCCGCGTCGCGCGGAAGCGTTCGCCCATGACCGTTTGATTTACGAACGAAAGAGAAGAAACGAATGAAGCTGAAACGATTTGCATGCGCGGCCATGGCGGCGCTGGGTGTGATGGGCGCATCGCTGGCGCATGCGCAATCGGCGGGCGATTTCCAGATCAACGCGGGCTGGATGCACTTCGCGCCGCAGGATTCGAGCGAACCGTTCAAGGTCACGGCGCTGGGTCAGACCACGACCGCGACGGGCTCGGGCGCGAACGTCAGCAACGCCGACACGTTCGGGCTGACGTTGCAGTATTTCATTACCGATCACATCGCGGCTGAAGGCGTGTTCGGCGTGCCGCCCAAGTTTCATCTCGATGGCGAAGGCACGCTCGGGCCGCTCGGCGAACTCGGTAATGCGCGTGAATGGAGCCCGACGCTGCTGCTCAAGTATTACTTCCTGAGTTCGCAGAGCAAGTTCCGTCCGTATCTTGGCGCGGGGGCATCGTATGTGTGGTTCTCGGATGTGAAGCTGAGTTCGCAGATGTCGCAGGGGGCGTTTCTTTATTCGCCGCAGACCGGCGGTCTTTTGACTGGTCCGACGAGCGCGCATATCAGCAATTCGTTTGCGCCGGTTGTGAATGCGGGTATGTCGTATAACTTTACCAAGCATTGGTCGGCGGCGTTTTCGGTGTCGTATATGTGGTTGAAGGCGCGTGCCACGCTTACTACTAATTCGGCTGTTGGCACCGTGCGGAGTGAGTCTAAGATCAAGCTTGATCCGATCGTTACTTTTCTTTCGGTGGGTTATACGTTTTGAGGTTTCTTGTTTGAGCGCGCTGGGGCTTGGGGTGTTTTTGTTTTGCTGTCTTTATTTCGTGGAAGGGGCTGCTGTTGGTTGGGCTTTTATTGCAGTAGCCGCCTCCCCGGCGGGGGGGGTAACTTTCTTTGCTGCTGCAAAGAAAGTCACCAAAGAAAGCAGCTTTTTACCCCATGCACGATGGCTGGAAAGTGTGGTCTGAATTAACAATGCAGTGGCCGCAATAGGACTTTCCGTGGTCGCTTAAGCGTATGGGCAACCTCGCGATTTCGCGCTCGAACTCTTTTGCCTTCGTGGACCGCAGTCATTCTTTCGGCCATGCGCTGCGCGCGCCGAGAGCTTTAGAACGGAATCCCGCAGCGTATCTGCGCCCAGCCACATCACACCGTATCGCACCTCTCCCATTGGGCCCAACCTTGGTAAGCGCTTCTGGGCAAAGCTCGTACACCAACGCAAGTCACCTTTTGTCGGAGCACTAACCAAGGTAGGGCCGAATAGCAATCTTGCGGAGAAGCGTGAGGTGCCTGGGCGCTTATAGGCTGCGGGATTCCGTTCTTACTGTCTCGGCGCGCGCAGCGCATGGCCGAATGAATGAATGCGGTCCACTGAGCGTTGATGATTCGAGCGTGCAATCGCAAGGTTGCCTAAGTGGCTCGTTATGCGTGGACAGTCCTATTGCGGCCACTGCATCGCTTAATCCAGACCAACCCTCTCCAGCCAGCGCGCATGGGGTAAAAAGCTGCTTTCTTTGGTGACTTTCTTTGCAGCAGCAAATAAAGTTACCCCCCCGCCGGGGAGGCGGCTACTGCAATAAAAGCACAAAAACCAGCAGCCCCTTCCACGACATAAAAAAACCAAACCTCAAGGCTTCCAATAATCCGTATAAGCCCGCGCCCGAAGCCCATTCGGCTTCCACGAAGTGCGCGTATCCTCAACAACCCCACCCCCCGGCCCCATCGCACGATTCAAAATCGCCCGCGTACCAGGACTAACCGGAATACTGCCAAGCTGCGCAGAATCCACCCACCGCACCTCTTCATAATCGCCCAAAGGATTCGGATAAGGATCGATATCATCCGGAATAGCGACGCGATACACGCTATGCATGTGCTGCGCCGAACCTTGCTGGAACATGAAGGCCGCCGCACTCGCCTCCACGCCCGTATCGCGATACAGCGCGCGCACCGCCGCCACCATCGCGAGTTCATCCAGTTCCACTGTCGCGCCCGGCAAAAGCCACGGCCCGCCGCGTTCTCTCACCAGCAAAACCGCGTGACGCCGCGTCAGCAGCACCGTCGCCCGTAATCTCATCCCCCGTCTCCCTTGTTGTGGCTTCGTCGTTTCATCGAAACGGAACCAAAACGCCCCCGGATTGACATTCAACACAGGGACACATTTTCGCAGCCGACAAAACGATTCGCAATTCGTGCAGGTCCCATGCGGATGCTTCATTTGTGCCTTAGGGCACATGTGCGCGTTTATTTTTCTTGGACAGAGGAATCACGCTCATGAATTCTCACCAGATGAGAACGCGATTTTTGCCAAGCGGGAGCGTTATGGCATGCTGAGAAGACCGATCAACCCGCGCGCGCCACACAAGCCATTGAGTCAGGAATCGAACGTCACCGGAGCCGAGCGTTTGCTGCTCGTGTTGAGCGCGCTCGCGCGTGAGGGCCGCGCCATGTCCGTCAAGGACATGCTCGCCGCGACGGGTCTTGCGCAAAGCACGCTGTATCGGCAAATCGCGCTGCTCAGACGCTGGGGCTTCGTCACGGAAGATGCGGGCTACTACGCACCGGGGCCGGTCAGCCTGCAACTCGCCATGAGTTTCGATGCAAACTCGCATCTGATCGAAGCGAGCCGCGAAAGCATGGCCGAACTCGCGCGCACGACGCGAGAAAGCGTCGGAC
Organism: Caballeronia sp. A2-2; assembly: GCF_057612605.2. Taxonomy (NCBI): domain Bacteria; kingdom Pseudomonadati; phylum Pseudomonadota; class Betaproteobacteria; order Burkholderiales; family Burkholderiaceae; genus Caballeronia; species Caballeronia sp. A2-2. The sequence goes on from NZ_JBVFIR010000004.1 coordinate 544,411, forward strand.
TTGTCGCGGCGGTGAATGATCAGGTGATTTGTCTGGAGATGGTGGAAAGCACGTTCTCGCTGCGCTGCTCGTTCGAGAAAGGCCGCGCGGTGCCGCTCACCGCGGGTGCATCGGCGAAATCGCTGTTGGCCTTCATGTCCGATCAGGCGCGCCGCGATACGCTCGACCGACAGTTTCCCGGCGATGCCGAACCGCGCGCCGCGCTCGAAGCGGAACTTCAGCGCATCCGCAAACGCGGCCATGCGATCACCGAGAGCGAAGTCGATCCCGGCGTGTGGGGCGTGAGCGCGCCCGTGTTTCGCCGCGCGGGACGGGCGATGGCGGCGAGTGCATCGATCACCTTGATGGCGCCTTCTTCGCGCGCCGCCGGCCGCGAACGTCAGTTGACGGACTGGACCGTGCGCACCGCGCAGGCGATCTCCGCGAAGCTGCAAACTACCTAAGAGATGAGAGACGAATCGATGAATCCGCCAACCCGCGCCCTGTTCGCCGCGCATGCATTGTTGCCCGATGGCAGGCAGCGCGACGTCCTGCTCGAATGGAACGATGCAGCACGCTCACAAACGTCACGCGCAGACTGGATCGTGCTCGACCCGGCATCCGAATCTCGCGGAGCAAACGCCCGGCACGTGGCTCTCATCCACCGTATTCTGCGAACATGGCGATATACCCGTGCTCGATGTCCACGTCGGCGGCGAGCGCGTGGTGCATCGACGACGCCATCGCGACGAAACGCGCCTTTACGACGACTATCGCCGCGCGCTGCGGCATCTGCTTGCGCGCGCCTGAATTCAAGCCCTTCGGAAACAAGCTATGAGCGATCTTTTCACCCTGGAACGCGGCAATGCGCCGCTGCTGATCTCGATTCCTCACCTCGGCACGCAGATTCCCGAGTCCGTGCGCGACCGCTATACGGATATCGCCCTCACCGTCGCCGATACCGACTGGCATCTCGACCGTCTCTATGCGTTCGCGCAGACGCTCGGCGCGACCATCCTCGGTGCGCGCGTGTCGCGCTATGTGATCGATTTGAACCGGCCATCGAACGACGAAAGCCTGTATCCCGGACAGACGACGACCTCGCTCTGTCCGACGGAAACCTTTCGTGGCAAGCCGTTGTATCGCGAAGGATGCGTGCCGGATTTCAGCGAGCGCGAGCGCCGCGTGGCCGCTTACTGGCAGCCGTATCACGACGCGTTGCGTCTGGAGTTGCAGCGGCTGCGCGCGCAGCATGCCAATGTGCTGCTGTGGGAAGCGCACTCCATCGCGAGCGTGCTGCCGCGTTTTTTCGAAGGCAAATTGCCGGACCTGAACATCGGCACGCAGGACGGACGCACGGCGGCACCTCAAGTACAGGAAGCGGTGCTCAAGGCCGCATCCGCGAGTGCTTATACGTGGATCGCCAACGGACGCTACAAGGGCGGCTACAACACACGGCATTACGGCGCGCCACAGGACGGCGTGCACGCCGTTCAGCTTGAGATGTGCCAGTCCACTTACATGGACGAACACGCGCCGTTCGAATATCTGCCGGATGTCGCGAGAAACGTGGAGCCGGTGCTGCGGGACATGGTGAGCGGCGCGCTCGATGTGGTCATCGGCATGAACGCGTCCGCTCGCTGAAGTCCTTCTGCTGCTTTTTTGCTTCTACCGCGTGGCTTCGGGTTCAGGCAATCGCTTCGACCTGACGCATGCGCGGCAGAATGCGATCGAATTCACGCTTGACGATGCCGTAGCATTCGCACGCGTTGGCTTCGAGCGCCGCGCGGTCGAGCACCTTGATGCAACCACGGCTGTGATGGATCAGACCCGCGTCATGCAGCTTGCCCGCTGCTTCGGTCACGCCTTCGCGACGCACGCCGAGCATGTCCGCGATCATTTGCTGCGTGACGCGAAGTTGATCCGACGGGGTGCGGTCCGTCTGAATCAGGAGCCAGCGCGCCAGTTGCTTCGACAGCGAATGATGGCGGTTGCAGGCAGCCGTTTGCGCGACTTGCGTCAGCAGGGCTTGCATGTACAGCAGCATGATGCGGCGGAAGAAGTCCGAACGTCCGAAGTGCTCACGCAATGCACCCGCGCTGATGCGGTACGCCGTGCCTGCACACTGAACCTGAACGCGCGTCGGCATGGTGTCGCCGCCCGTCAGCACCGGCACGCCCGTCATGCCTTCGCGACCCACCGCCGCCACTTCCACCGAGCCGCCGTCTTCCATCGTGTGCAGCAGCGAGACGATGGCCGTCGTCGGGAAATACACGTGATGGATGCGCTGGCCCGAATCGCACAGCAGTTGCTCGGTGCGCAATTGAACGAGTTCGAGATGCGGTGCGATGGCTTGCCACTCGTGCGCCGGAAGCGCGCCCAACAGATGGTTGCCGTGCAAATCGGATTGGAGGGTCAACATGGTCTTCGCTCTTGTCTTTTCATGGCGCATCGCGCCGCTTTTTTTACTGGTTCGCAGCAGGCTTCGTGAAGGCATCTAGCGGCGTTCATCGAAACCTGCTGCAACCAGCCCCGTAGCAGGCATCACCGTCGTTGTGTTTGTGTTTCGCGGTGAAACCTTGCTTGGATGCTCTATAAGCGAGAGCCGTGCCAGGTCATGTCAGACCCAATGTTTGCAAGGGCACGTCCCCCGTGTGCCGTGGCGCACCAACCTGCCCCGTGCGAATTTGATTCAAACGTGAAAGGTCGGTGGATTGGTGTCCGTTCCGACTCCACGCTGAAGCACGACCGGTTTCTTCTGACCGAAAGCTTGTCCAGCAAGCGTTTCGTCGGTTTTGACAAGGTCTGGCCGTCCGCGCGGTCGGATTTTTCGCTGCATGAAAAGCTTTCTGCAGGCCTGTGCGAAAAACGTTGCAGCCGTGTTCATCGGTCTGACAGCAAACGGAGCGGTAATCGCGTTTAAACCGGCGGAAGGCCCGTTGCGCAAGGGCTTGCGGGCTTTCCACCGGGTTTTCATGGCGCTGGCGGAACGGCAGAAGGGGACCATCGAAAAATGTTGCATCGCGTACATCTTCGGTGGATCTACGCAGACGAATGGCGTCAGAGATGGCGCAAACTGCAGCAAATGTGGCCGATTCTGCTGTCGAATCTTCAGAACTAAGGTCAGTAATACCGTGTGATCGACCACATTCGGCATTTTTCGAAGCACCCAAAACCAAGTTCATGTACGACAAGAAGCCCGCTGCTGATCCGGCATTTCTTGCTTCTTCATACAATCAACCAAGCTAAATTTACCTAATCTTTCTAAAGCCCTCCATCGGGTTGCCGTAAAACAAACACGGCCCTGACCGGCCTATAACGCATTCACGACGAAGCGGCCCATCACCGTGCCCTTGGTCGATGAATGACGGCGAGCGCAAGCAGGCGCATTTCGTCACCGCACACAACATTGCCCACGGATAGCTGAGAGGTCCGTGATCCGAGCAACGCGGAAGACGATGCGAACGCTCGCCGACAACAACAATCGCTTCAGAAACCGAGAACTCACCATGCGCCTCATCAAGTATTTTCTGGCCGACTCGCGCGGCATCACCGCCATCGAATATGGACTGATCGCGGGCGTGCTCTCGCTTGGCATCATGACCGCCGTCACCGGCGTGGCCACTCAGATCACGTCCGTGTTCAACAGCATCAGCACGACGCTCAAGCACTGAGCGAATCTGGCTGCGGCTTTCGTCGTGTTGAACGCTATCTTCTTTGCGCTGGTCGCGCTGGGCGCGCTGGTCTTTGCCAGCATGCCCGCCGCCGTGGCGCCCCAGGCCGAACTTCCAGAAGAACCGGAAGACTGATGCGTATCGCTTGCTTGTACGTTCGTGCGGGACATTTCATTGCGCGCGTGTTAATGTAAATCCTCAGAATATTTCACCGACCGCCGGAAAAGACGGGAGAATCCCGCCCGGCGCCATGCCGCTCAAGACTCTGGTTCGGATATCGGCGCTGCACGCTTCGAGCGCCCGCTCAGCGTCATGAATGAAGCAGAAGAACACGAAACATTCGGCGCGGCGGAGCCTTTACCCAACCTCCCGCCGCTCGACTTCCGCGCGGCCCGCAAGCGGCTTTTCGCGGCGCTCGTCGCGTCCATCGTCATTCCGGTTGCGTTCTTCGGCCTCTATGGTTACTACACGTACGAACGGACGCTGACCGAAACCGGCGAATCGCTGCAAAGGCTCGTTCGGATCGTCGACGAACAGGCCAATACGGTCCTGAGCATCAACCGCGAACTGGTCTCGCGCGTCGAGACCATGCTGGGCGATCACACCGATGAAACCATCACGCGCAGCCAAAAAGCGCTGCACGATCAGCTCGAAAGCCTCGTGCAGAGTCATCCGCAGATCGCCGCGCTTTCCGTGCTCGATGCCCGTGGCCGCCTGATGGTGAGCAGCCGCTTCATGCCCGTGCCGGATGTGTCCATCGGCGACCGGGCGGATTTCATCGCCACGCGCGACACGCTCTCGCAGTTCCACGTCTCCATGCCGGAGCGCGGACGCGTGAACAACACCGACATCATCAACACGCTGGCGGCACGCGTGTCGAAGGACGGGCGCTTCATCGGCGCGATCTCGGTCGCGGTCAAGCGCGATTTCCTCATCGACTTCTATCGTGAGATGGCCGCGCACAATCCGGCGCTCACGCTGGCGCTGCATCGCGCGGATGGCGGCGTGCTGGCGCGTTATCCGGCGCTCGCCACACCGAATGCGCCCGCGCGCCATTCCGTGCTCGCCGATGCCTTCGCGACCGGCCGCGCGGCGGGCCTCGAACGCTATGTCTCGCCGCTCGACAACGACGAAAAGCTCGCCGCGTTTCGCCGCGTGGGCGCGTATCCCGTCTATGCAGCCGCAGGCTTTTCGATCGCCGATATCCGGCTGTCGTGGTGGCGGCGCGATGTCTCGATCGGTGCCATCGCGCTCATTCCATGCGTGGCGTTGTGGCTGCTCATTGTCTTTTCGCTCAAGCGCCTCAAGGCGGAAGAAGCGATGTGGCAAAGCTGGCGCGCCGAACTCGGACTGCGCCGGACGGCCGAAGCCGCCACGCGGCGCATGCAGCGCATGGGCGCGCTCGGCACGCTGGTGGCGAACGTCGCGCACGACTTCAACAATCTGCTGATGGTCGTCGGCTCCAACATGGAGATCGCGCGGCGCAAGGGCTTCAACGGGCTGGAGAAGGAAGTGACGGCGGTCGAGCGCGCGTCCGCCAATGCGCAGGCGCTCGCGCGGCGTCTGATGAGCGTCGCGCGCCGTCAGCCCTTGCGCATGCAGGTGACGCGGCTGGACCGCTGGATGGACGATGCCGATGCGCTGCTGCGCGCCGCCGTGGGCGACAAGGTGACGCTCGCCACGCGCGTCTCGGGCGCGACATGGCCGGTGCGCGTGGACATCACCGAACTGACGTCGGCGCTCATCAACATCGCCGTGAATGCGAAGGATGCGATGCCCAATGGCGGCAACTTCACCATCCATTGCGCGAACGTGCGTTATCCGGAAGCGCACGATGGTCTTGCGCCCGGCGAATACGTGGTCATTTCCTGCAAGGACAATGGCACCGGCATGCGGCCCGAAGTGGCCCGGCACGCGTTCGAGCCGCTTTTCACGACCAAGGGCGCCGGTGCGGGCGCAGGTCTCGGTCTCGCGCAAGTCCTCGCGATGGCCGAACAAGCCGCAGGCGATGCGCGCGCCGAATCCGCGTGGGGCCATGGCACGACCATCACCATCTATCTGCCGCACTGGAACGGCGAAATCGACGCGCTCACGGAAGCGCCGCCCGTCGCGAGCGAGCCGCGCGATGCGCCCTCGTCCACGGTGCTGCTGGTCGAAGACAACGAGGAAGTCGCGGCGGGTCTGTGCGCCGTGCTCGAAGTGCTCGGCTGGAAAGCGCAGCATGAAAGTTCCGGCGATGCCGCGCTGCAAGTGCTCGAAGCGGGCCACGAATTCGACCTCGTGCTCTCCGATATTCAGATGCCCGGCGCGTATGACGGCATCAAGCTCGCCGAATGGATCAAGTCGATGCGTCCGAGGCAGCCCGTCACGTTGATGACCGGTTACGCGGATCAGCTCGAACAAGCGCGCCGCACCGGTTTCGCGATTCTCGCCAAGCCATTCAATATCGACGATCTGAAAGCGTTGCTCGGCGGCTTGCCGATGCGGGGTGCAGGGCACGCGTGATTTGTTATGGCGTAGGACAATGCCTTCCCATGTGAAGACTGACCTCATGGGCGAAGCAAAAATGAACGACCCCTATTCCCTCCCCGCCGCGACGAACGCTGGCAGGCCGCATCTCCGCGCGCTGATTGCATCCGTTTCCGGCTATGCGATGGACGGCTTCGATCTCCTCATACTCGGCTTCATGCTGAGTCTGATTTCGGCGAATCTTGGGCTTACGTCCGCGCAGGCAGGTTCGCTCGTTACGTGGACGCTCGTTGGCGGCGTTGTCGGCGGTATGTTATTCGGCATCCTGAGCGATTATCTCGGACGCGTGCGTGTGCTTACGTACACCATCCTGCTGTTCGCCGTCTTCACCGGACTGTGCGCTTTCGCCACGGGCTATCACGACCTGCTCGTGTATCGCTTCGTGGCGGGGCTGGGATTGGGCGGTGAGTTCGGCATCGGCATGGCGCTCGCCATCGAGGCGTGGCCGGCAGATCAGCGTGGACGCGTGTCGTCGTATGTCGGCATGGGCTGGCAAGTCGGCGTGTTGATCGCCGCGCTCGTCACGCCGGTGCTGCTGCCGCATATCGGCTGGCGCGGCATGTTTCTGGTCGGGCTCGCGCCTGCTGTGCTGTCGTTTGTTATTAGAAAAGCCATCGGCGAGCCGGACATTTTCATCGAACGCGCGGTGAGAAAACACCATGAATTCCCGCTGAAAACGCTATTTCGCGATAGGGAGACCACGCGACGAAGCATCGGCATGATCGTGCTGTGCTCGGTGCAGAACTTCGGCTACTACGGCCTCATCATCTGGATGCCGGGTTATCTCACCAAGGCCTTCGGCTTCACGCTCGCGAAGTCCGCGACGTGGACGGCGGCATCGATAGTCGGGATGCTGGTCGGCATCTGGATCTTCGGGCAACTCGCGGATCGGATCGGCCGCAAGCCTACCTTCGTCGCGTATCAACTCGGTGCGCTGGTGATGGTCTTCGTCTATTCGCGCATGACGACGCCCGACGCGCTGCTGATCGGCGGCATGGTGATGGGGGTGTTCGTGAACGGCATGATTGGGGGCTATGGCGCGTTGATGGCCGAACTCTATCCGACGCATGCGCGTAGTACCGCGCAGAACGTGCTTTGGAGTATCGGGCGTGCGGTGGGCGGGTTTGGGCCGCTTGTCGTTGGTGCGGTTGCTAGTAAGCATTCTTTTGGTGTCGCGATTGCGGGGTTGGCGTGCGTTTATTTGCTTGATGTGATTGCCACTGTTGCGTTGATTCCTGAGCTTATGGGGGTGGAATTGGATTGAGGTTTTATTTGTTGGTGTTCGGGTTTATGTCGTGCAAGGGGCTGCTGGTTTTTGGGTCTTTATTGCAGTAGCCGCCTCCCCGGCGGGGGGGTAACTTTCTTTGCTGCTGCAAAGAAAGTCACCAAAGAAAGCAGCTTTTTACACCATGCACGATGGCTGGAGAGGGTTGGTCTGGATTAACGATGCAGTGGCCGCAATAGGGCGTCCCACGTTTCGTTAAGCGTGTGGGCAACCTAACGATCTCGCGCTCGAATCCTTGAATCTTAGTGGACCGCAGTCATTCTTTCGGCCATGCGCTGCGCGCGCCGAGAACGTAAGAACGGAATCCCGCAGCGTATCAGCGCCCAGCCACATCACACCGCATCGCACCTCTCCCATTGGGCCCAACCTTGGTAAGTGCTTCTGGACAAAGCACGCACACCAACGCAAGTCACCTTTTAGTCGGAGCACTAACCAAGGTAGGACCGAATAGCAATCTTGTGGGGAGCTTTGAGGTGGCTGGGCGCTAATAGGCTGCGGGATTCCGTTCTCAAGCTCTCGGCGCGCGCAGCGCATGGCCGAATGAATGAATGCGGTCCACTAAGCGTTGATTACTCAAGCGCGCAATCGCTAGGTTGCCTAAGTGGCAAGTTATACGTGGCAAGTCCTATTGCGGCCACTGCTTCCGTTAATCCAGACCAACCCTTTCCAGCCATCGTGCATGGGGTAAAAGGCTGCTTTCTTTGGTGACTTTCTTTGCAGCAGCAAAGAAAGTTACCCCCCCGCCGGGGAGGCGGCTACTGCAATAAAGACACAAACAAGAGAAGCCCCTTCCACGACAAAACGACAGCAAAAACAAAGCTCAAGTGCCACTATCTACGATTAACCCTCACCTCGTGCAAATCCCCTCCCGCGGATCGCAAAGCCCTTGCGCCAACCACCCACCCCCGAGATCGCCAAACAACGCCGCCGCATCAATCAACCGCGATTCCCGCACACTAAGCGCCGTTTCCTCATTGCTCAATTGCGTGGCCTGCGCGGTCGCAACCGTCGTGTAATCCACCGTCCCCGCCTGATACTCGTTCAACGCGACTTCCGCGCCGCGCCGCGCATCCGTCACAGCCTGATCGATGGCCGTCTGCTGCTGCGCAAGAATACGCAGGCCGGAGAGATCGTCCTCCACGTCTTGGAACGCCGTCAGCACGGTGCCGCGATAATTCGCGACCGCGGAATCGTAGGTGGCTTTCGCAGCATCCACCTCGGCGCTGCGTTCGCCTGCATCGAAAATGGTTTCGCTTGCGCTGCCGCCGAGTGACCAAACGTAGTTCGTGATATTCAGGAGTCCGGCAAGTGGCGATGCAGAAAATCCCGCGATTGCAGTGAGCGAAATAGTCGGATAGTACGCAGCAACCGCCACGCCGATGGCGGCGTTCTCCGCAGCCATGTCGCGCTCGGCGACCGCAATATCAGGCCTGCGCTCCAATAACGTGGATGGCACGCCCGCCGGTATCTCGGGCTGCGTGGGCAAAGTCGCGCCGCGTGCGATATCCAGCGCCTCGGGATTGCGTCCCACAAGCACCGCAATCGCATGCGCATACTTCGCGCGCGACACGCCCAGCGCAATGAGGCTCGACTGCGCCGTCTCGAGCTGAGTCTTCGCAGTAATGAGATCGGATGGCGCGATGGTGCCCGCATCGGACTGATTCTGCGTCACGCGCAAGGACTCCGTGTATGCCTTCACGGTGCGCTCGAACAAATCGATGTTGGCATCGACCACGCGCAGATCGATCACGGCTTGCGCGAGCGCAACTTGTTCGGTGAGCGTAGCATTCGCGAGCGTTGCTTCGCTGGCCTGTGCCGTGGCGGCTCTTTCTTCCACCGTGCGACGCACCTTGCCCCAGAAGTCCGGCGCCCAGTCCACTTCCCCTTCGAGCGATGCCGAATTGCTCACCGTGCGACGGTTCGTGAACGCGCTGGTGGTCGAACTCGTTCCCGCGCGCTGCCGCGTGCCGCTGCCCGTCACGCCGATGGTCGGAAACAGCGTGGCCCGCGCTTCCCGCACCTCGGCCAGCGCCTCGCGATAATTGGCCTCACTCTGGCGCACGGTCTGGTTCGATACGGCCACTTGCGGTTCTAAATCGTTCAGCAACGGATCGTTGAACGCGGTCCACCAGTCACCTTTCGGCAAAGCATCGGCATTCGGCTGCGCGGAGGTCCAGCCATCGAGTTCCTTCCACGTGGCAGGCACCGAAACCAGCGGACGATGATAATCCGGTCCGACGGCGCATCCCGCCATGACGAGCGTGAGAACGTTGAGCGCAAGCATGCGCGCGAGGGGTGTGGTCTTCATCGTGCGGCCTCGGACGCGGGGCGCCGGTTCCACGGCAGCCGTTGGGACCAGCGCGCGATGCGTGCGCGCACGCGGTCCAGATAGAGATAGATCACAGGCGTCGTGTAAAGCGTGAACACCTGACTGAGAATGAGCCCGCCGATCACGGTCACGCCGAGCGGTTGACGCAGCGTCGCGCCCTGCCCGATGCCTATCGCAAGCGGCACCGCGCCGAGCACGGCGGCAAGCGTGGTCATGAGAATCGGGCGTAGCCGCACGACCGCCGCATCGTGAATGGCGATGCGCGCTTCCACGCCTTCGTGGCGTTGCAATTGAATCGCGACATCGACCATCATGATGCCGTTCTTCTTCACGATACCGATCAACAAAATAATGCCGATCATCGCAATGACAGAAAACGGCGTGCCGAAGATAAGCAGCGCGAGCGTCGCGCCGATGCCTGCGGACGGCAGCGTCGAAAGAATCGTGATGGGGTGAATGGTGTTCTCGTACAGGATGCCGAGCACGAGATACACCACGCCGAGCGCCGCCGCGATCAGCAAGGGCACCGCGCCCATCGACTGCGAATAGGCCTGCGCCGCGCCCGCAAACGCACCATGAATGGATGCGGGCATGCCGATTTCTTCGCTTGCTTGTTGAATGGCCTGACCGGCAGCGGACAACGAGCCGTTGGTAGGCAAGTTGAACGACAGCGTAGCCGCGACCAGTCCGCCTTGATGGTTCACTTGCGTGGCCGTGTGGCTCGTGGAGAAGCTCGCCAACGCCTGCAACGGCACCATCGTTTCAGCGGACGTGCTGTCCGCGCTGCCGCTCGATGCACCGCCCTTCGAATTCGAAATGCTGTTGGTCGTGGTATTTGCTTCGGCATCCGTATTACTTGAATTCGTGGACGACGCGCTGCCGGACGCAACCGTCACGGCTGAAGCCGCCGTCACGCCGCTGACCGTGCTTTTCATCATCTGCGTCTGCGCGGTGCCATTCGCGTTGCCCGCCGCCGTCGAGAGATACAGACGATCAAGCTGCTGCGGATATTGCCAGTACGCGGGTGCAACTTCCATCACCACCGCGTATTGATTAAGGGCGTTATAAATAGTCGAGACCGTGCGCTGGCCGAGCGCATCGTAAAGCACGTTGTCCACCTGATTCGGGTCGAAGCCGTAACGCTTGGCCGTTTCGCGATGAATCTGCACCATCGTTTGCAGGCCGTTCTGTTGCAGGTCCGAATTCACATCGACGAGTTGCGCGCGATGTTTGGACAGCGCTTCGACGAGTTTGGGCGTCCATTTATAGAGTTGGTCGGCATCGTCAGCGGTGAGCGTGTATTGATATTCCGCCGCCGATTGCCGTCCGCCGACGCGCAAGTCCTGCTGCGCGATCAGAAAGAGCCGCGCGCCCGACACGGCTTCGAGTTTCGAACGCAAGCGGTTGACCACTTGTTGCGCGGACACATGCCGTTCGCTGAGCGGCTTGAGCGCGATGAAGTCCTGCGCGGTGTTGAGCGCGCGGCCGCCCGTGAAACCCGCAACTGACTGCACCGCCGGATCTTTCTGCACGATGGCCTGCAATTGCGCGAGCTTTTTCTTCATCGCCGGGAAAGAGATGCTTTGATCCGCGATGATTTGCCCCATCAACGTGCCGTTGTCCTGTTCGGGAAAGAACGTGGACGGCACATAACGAAACAGCACGACATTCGCAACGATCAGCCCGATCAGAATCAGCACCACCAATAGCGAGTGATCGAGCACGGCCGTCAGCGAGCGCGAATACGCGTTCGTGAAGCGCTCGAACTGTACATCGATCCAACGCGGCTTCTGCTGCTTTTCGTTCGGATCGCGAAGTACGTAGGCGCACATCGCAGGTGTAATGGTGAGCGACACGACGAGCGAGATGAGGATCGCAATCGACAGCGTGACCGCGAACTCATGAAACAACAATCCGACGATGCCGGGCATCAGCAGAATAGGCAGAAACACGGCGATCAACGAGAGGCTCATGGACAGCACCGTGAACGCGACTTCGCTGCTGCCCTGCAACGCGGCTTCGTGCGGCGGCATCCCCGCTTCGATATGACGCATGACGTTTTCAAGCACGACCACGGCATCGTCCACGACGAAGCCGGTGCCGATGGTCAGCGCCATCAGTGAAAGATTGTCGATGCTGTAGCCGAGCAGGTACATCGGACCGAATGTGCCGATGATGGAAAGCGGCAACGCCACCGCAGGAATGAGCGCGGAACGCGGCGAGCGCAGGAACACGAATACCACGCCCACCACGAGCAACACCGCTATGAACAACGTGCGCCCCGTATCGCCCACCGATGCGCGCACCGACTGCGAATGATCCACCGCAACGTGAACCTTCACATCCCCGGGCAAGGTCGCTTCGATGGACGGCAACACGCTGCGTATCTGATCCACCGTCTTCACGATGTTCCCGCCCGGCTGCGGAAACACGATCACCAATACCGCTGCCTTGCCGTTATAAAGCCCTGCATTGCGGATGCTTTCGTTCGAGTCCACCACATCGGCCACGTCGCGCAGCATGACCGGCGCATTGTTGCGATAGGCGATCACGAGATCGCGATAAGGCGCGGCCTTCGATATCTGATCGTTCGACAGCACTTCGAAGCGCTCGCCGTTTTGATCGATATGTCCTTTCGCACTGTCCGCGTTCGCCGCGCTCAACGATGCGCGCACATCTTCCAGCCCGATGCCGTAGCTGTTCAGCTTGCCCGGCTGCAATTCCACGCGCACCGCAGGCAACGCGCCGCCGCCCACGGTAATCTGCCCGACGCCATTGATCTGCGAAAGTTGTTGTTGGATAACGGAATCGGCGGAATCGTATAGCTGCGCCGTGGTGAGTGTGTCGGACGTAAGCGCCAATACCGCGAGCGGCGCTTCGGCGGGATTGTACTGACGATAGGTAGGACTGCTGCGCAATGTGGTTGGAAGATCGGCACGCGCGGCCTGAATCGCAGCTTCGACATCGCGCGCGGCACCATTGATGTCGCGCGTCAGGCCAAATTGAATCACGATCATCGATGTGCCGACCGAATTGATCGATGTGAGTTCGTTCACATCCGCGATGGTGCCGAGGCGTTTTTCCAGCGGTTCGGCGACAGTCGAGGCCATTGTTTCGGGGCTTGCGCCTGCCATCATCGCTTGCACGACGATGACGGGAAAGGCCGTGTTCGGCAGCGGTCCGACCGGCAAGCGAAACACCGCAAGCAAGCCCGACAACGCGATCGCAAACGCCAGCAACGTGGTCGCGACAGGCCGCTTGATAAAGATCGCCGATGGGTTCATCACGGCGCACCTTCGCTGGCCGCATCCGGTGCATTCGCCGCACGACGCGCACGCACGCGCTGCGCCACGCGATCGAACGCGAGATAGATCACGGGCGTCGTGAACAGCGTAAGCACCTGACTCACCGTGAGACCACCGATGATCGCAAGCCCCAGCGGACGCCGCAATTCAGAACCCGTGCCGGTGCCGATCAACATCGGCAGCGCGCCGAGCATGGCGGCGAACGTGGTCATCAGAATGGGCCGCAGCCGCAGCAGCGATGCCTCGAATATCGCTTCACGCGGCGGCTTGCCGTGCTCGCGTTCGGCTTCGAGCGCGAAGTCCACCATCATGATCGCGTTCTTCTTCACGATGCCGATCAACAGCACGATCCCGATGATGCCGATCACGTCCAGATCGCTTCCCGCGATCATCAACGCGAGCAACGCGCCGATGCCGGCGGATGGCAGCGTCGAAAGAATCGTCACCGGATGAATGAAGCTTTCATACAGCACGCCAAGCACGATATACACCGCAATCAGCGCCGCGACGAGCAGATAGACTTCGCTCGACAACGAATCTTCGAACGCCTGCGCCGCGCCTTCGAACGACGCGCTGATCGATGCAGGCATGGCCAGCGAATCTTCCGCCGCGCGAATCTGCTTCACCGCCGTGCTCAACGATGCGCCCGCCGCAAGATTGAACGAAACAGTCGCCGCCGGAAACTGCGCCAACCGGCTGATGACGAGCGGCGCCTGCGTGATACGCAACGTCGCGATCTGACGCAACGGCACTTGTCCCGTGGTGCCGGTTTGCGTCGGCAGATAGAGATCGCCGAGCGATTGAATGGTCGTCATGGATTCGGGCTTGGCCACCAGAATCACGCGATGCTGGTCCGACTGCTGAAAGATGGTCGATACGATACGCTGGCCGAGTGCATCGTAAAGCGCATTGTCGATGGTCGCGGGCGTGATGCCGTAACGCGCGGCGAGTTGGCGGTTCACATCGACCTGAATGCCGGGACCGTAGGAATCCAGATCACTTGTGACGTCGGTGAGATCGCCGAGCGCTTTCATCTTCGTCACAAGCGCAGGCACGTAGCGTTCGAGCACTTGCTGACTCGGTCCGCGCAACGTGAGCTTGTACGCGTTCGGCGAGACCGAAGTATCGAGCGTCAAATCCTGTTCGGGCCGCGCATAGAGTTTGATGCCTGCCACGTTCGAGGTTTCTTCGGAAAGCCTGCGCGAGACTTCCGCCGCACTCGATGAGCGTTGATCGCGGTCCTTCAGGTTGATGAGAAAGCGCCCGTTGTTCAGCGTCGAATTCGTCCCGTCGATGCCGATATACGAGGTCATCGATACAACGTCCGGGTCTTTAAGGATCGCGTCCGCCAGCGCTTCCTGACGCGTGGACATGGCCGCATACGAGACCGCCTTGTCCGCCACGCTGATACCTTCGATCACGCCTACATCCTGCGTCGGAAAGAGTCCCTTCGGAATGACGATGTACATCACCACCGTGAGCGCCACCGTGATGAGCGCGACAATCAGCGTCAACATCTGATGATCGAGCACCCAGCGTAATCCGCGCTCGTAGGCGTTTTGCGTGTTGTCGAAGAGACGCTCGCTCACGCGCTCGAAACGGCTGGGCTTGCGTTGTTCTTGCGCGCGGAGAATGCGCGCGCACATCATCGGCACGACGGTAAGGGACACCACGGCGGATATCACGATCGTGACGGCGAGCGTCACCGCGAATTCGCTGAACAAGCGTCCGATCACGCCGCCCATGAATAACAACGGAATGAGCACCGCGATCAGCGAGAGCGTGAGCGACAGAATGGTGAAGCCGATTTGCCCCGCGCCCGCGAGCGCCGCATCGAGTGGCTTCATGCCTTCTTCAAGATAACGCACGACGTTTTCGATCATCACGATGGAGTCATCCACCACGAAGCCCGTCGCGATGATGAGCGCCATCAGCGAGAGATTGTCGATCGAGTAATGCAGTTCGTACATGACGGCGAGCGTGCCGACGAGCGACACCGGCACCGAGATGCTCGGCACGATGGTGGCGGGCACATTGCGCAGGAATACGAAGATAACCGCGACGACGAGCAACACCGCGAGCACGAGTTCCCACGCGGCATCGCGCACGGAAGCGCGGATCACGCCCGTGCTGTCGGACACCACGCTCACCTGCATGCCCGCAGGCAGGGCCGCTTCGAGCGTCGGCAGTTCCTTGCGAATCTGATTGACGGTTGCGATCACGTTCGCGCCCGGCTGACGCTGCACGTTCAGCACGATGGCGGGCGTGCGGCCGCTCCATGCGCCGCGCTCCAAGTCCTGCGCGCCGCTGGTGGCGCGCGCAACATCGCGCAGATAGACCGGCGACCCGTTCTGATACGCGATGACGGTATTCAGATAGTCCGCGGGATCGGTGATCTGATCGTTCGAATTGACCGTGTAGTCCAGTTCCGGGCCGTCGAAATTTCCCTTAGGTTGACTAACGTTGACGTTCGCCAGCAGCGTGCGCAGATCGTCGATATTCAGGTTGTAGGCCGCGAGTTTGCGCGGGTCGGCTTCCACGCGCACGGCGGGGACGTTGCCGCCCGCAGCGGTCACCAGACCCACGCCCGGCACTTCCGAAATCTTGGTTGCGAGGCGGTTGTTCGCCACGTCCTGCAACTGCGTGAGCGACATCGACTTCGAAGTGATGGCGAGTGTCATGATCGGCTGATCGGCCGGATTGACCTTCGCGTAAGTGGGCGGCGCGGGGAGACCCGTCGGCAAATAGCTGTTGGCCGCGTTGATGGCCTGCTGCACGTCCTGCTCGGCAACATCCAGACTCAGCGACAGGTCGAATTGCAAGGTGATGACGGACGCGCCTTCCGAGCTATACGAAATCATCTGCTGCACGCCGGGAATCTCGCCCAGTTGCACTTCGAGCGGCGCGGTGACGGTGGTCGCCATGACATCGGGACTCGCGCCGGGATAGAAGGTCTGCACCTGAATGGTCGGATAATCGACATCCGGTAATGAGGATACCGGAAGAAAATGCATGGCGACGAAGCCGACCAGCACCATTGCGATCATCAGCAAGGATGTCGCAACGGGCCGCAGAATAAACGGGCGGGACAGATTCATGAGGCGCTGGCCGCGGATGCAGGTGACGCACGCCCCGTTGATACGCGTATCTTCGCGCCATCGCTCAGACGGTCCATGCCGTCGGTCACGACCGTCGCACTCGCCGGGAGTCCCGAGGTGATGACGGTATGCGCGCCATCGCTCGCGCCGAGCGTGACCTTGTTCACCGAGACCGTGTTATCCGCATTCACGCGGTAGACGAAATTGCCCGGCGCGCCGCTCTGCACCGCTGGCGTAGGCACCAGCAACGCGCCATGCAAGGTATCCACCAGCAGCTTCACATTGACGAATTCATTCGGAAACAGCACGTTCTTTTCATTATCGAAAGTAGCGCGCAAGGTGACCGTGCCCGTGCTCGTCGTGATCTGATTGCCGATAGCGTATAGCGTGCCGGTGCCGAGTTGCTTCGTGTTGTCGCTGCTCATGGCGGTGACCGTAAGCTTCGCGCCGCTCTGGAAGCGGTCGAGGATCTTGCCGAGCGAATCCTGCGGCACGGTAAATTCCACCGTGGTGGGTTGCATCGACGTGATGACGGCAATGCCCGGATCGCTCGATGCCGTCACGTAGTTGCCCGGATCGACCAGACGCAAGCCCACGCGTCCCGACACCGGCGCCACGATGCGGCAATACGTGAGATCAAGTTCGAACTGCTTGATATTCGCGAGATCGACCTGCACCGCCGCTTCGTCCTGCTGCACGGTGAACTGCTGATCGGCGAAGGTCTGCTCGGCAATCGACTTCTGCTCGTTCAGACGTCGATAGCGCGCGAGGTCCGCGCGTGCCTGCGCAAGCGATGCACGATCCTTCGCGAGCGATGCCTGCGCTTGCTCCTTATCGATTTCATATTGACGCGGATCGATCTGCGCGAGGAATTGCCCTTTGACGACATCCTGTCCTTCGCGATAGCCCACGGACGTGAGATAGCCGCTCAGTTGCGGCAAGACCGTCACCGTCGAGATAGGCGTTACCGTGCCGAGCGCGTTGAGCGTTTCAGGCATGTCGCCATTGATCGCTTTCGCCACGCTGATGACTTGCGCGGGCGTGGCGCGCGCAGGCGGCTTTCGATGAATCAAACGCAGCACCAGAAGCACGATCGCCGCAATGATGATGATCGCAATCAACAGACGCAGCCAACGGCGAGTCGGCGGCGATTGAGGCGTCGCCACGTCGCTCATGCTGGCCTCACGGAATGATGCGCCCGTGCCTTGTTGCACCGGACGCGATATTGAACACAGCGTGACATGCCTTTCTCCTCTTCGACGGCAGGATGGATCCGTGATTCACGCGAGAGGCGCAATGCCGACAATAACCGAGCCCGCGAAAGCGCGAGTTACGAAAATGCCGTGCGGTAACTATTAAAGGCGTCGGTGTAAGCCGTATCTTTACAACTGCTTCAACGGCTTCGGTAAGGAAGGGAATGCCGATATGGCAAGGCGGTCAGGGTCGAGTAAGAAATGAACATGAAGGTCAATAAATGCAGGGCTTTTGTCAGCGTGCAACCATGTTCAACGCGGCCGTTGGCGCGATGACTCAGTAATAAATGGTAAATACCACGAAGTAACCGTAATCGTTCGACGCGCTGTTTTCGACTTATTCTTTATTCGCGACTCATGCATGCATGACGCGTCGCTCAACATCGACCCGTGCGCTGCCCATGTCCGAAACATCCATCATTCATGTACTGCTTGTCAGTGACGATGCCCCGCGAGGCAATTCGTTGCGCGCATTCTTGACGCGGCGCGAAGTCGAACTTTCCCTGATCTCGAATATTGATGTATTGAGCCGGACCATCGGCCATACGAATCCGACTGTCATCTTGCTCGACCTCACCATGCCCCTCGTCGATGTGCTCACCGCGCTCAAGATCCTGCGCGCGAACGTGGCGGCGTGCCCCATCATCATGCTCACGGCGAGCCATTCGGACATGGAGCGCGTGACGAGCCTGGGCCTCGGCGCTGACGACTACTTCGGAAAGCAAAGCATGCCTGATGAATTGCTCACGCGCATTCATGCCGTGTTGCGACGACACGATGGCAACGCGCTGCCGGGCGCGCTTGCACTTGCAACTCCGCCGTTTCATTTCGGCCCGTTCATGGTGGACTACAACACGCGCACGCTGTTACGCGATCACACGCCGATCAGGCTGACGAGCGGCGAATATGCCTTGCTGGCCGTGTTCACGCAGCATCCCATGCAGGCGCTGTCGCGTGTGCGGTTGATCGAGATGCTGCACGGGCCGCATTCTTCCGTCACGGAGCGCGGCATCGATGTCCCGGTTTGGCGGCTGCGGCGCTTGCTCGAAGAGAATCCGGCGGTGCCTCGGCGTATTCAGACATTGCGGAGCATCGGCTATATGTTCGTGCCGGATGGGGAATATTTCTTCTAGGGGGAATGCCCGAGATCGACCTTCGGTATGATGACGGGCTCATTCACTACTCGAAGAAACTTCGCCATGTCATCCACCACGCAATTCGATCAGGTCTCAGTCGTCAAGCGCGCCAATGTGTACTTCGACGGTAAGTGTGTGTCGCATACCGTGCTCTTCGCCGATGGTTCCAGGAAGACGCTCGGTGTCATTTTGCCGGGCACGCTCAACTTCGGAACCGATTCGCCGGAATTGATGGAAGTGCAGGCGGGACAGTGCCGCATTCGCCTGGAAGGTCAGGAGGAGTGGAAGACGTATGGTGCGGGGGAATCGTTCTCGGTGCAGGGGAAGAGCCGGTTTGATATCGAGGTGATCGAGACGCTGGATTATGTTTGCAGTTATTTGTGAGGCAAGACGCGGTGGGTGGAAGCCCGCCGCATTTTGAACGTGATTTTGCAGTATCGATGTGGCATTTATGAATTCGGCTTTATCCTTTCGTCCTCCCTTTCCCCTTCCACCTGCTCGTCCGCTCGGGCCGCTTGCACTGATCATGGCGCTGCGCCGGAATGCCTTGCATATCTGGTCCAGACCGGACTTCGAAATTCCGGTGCAGATACGCAAGACCTTCGTGGACCGCCGCGCGCTCATCAACGACCCGGACGCAATACATCGCGTCTTCGTGGCGAACATGCGGAACTACCCGAAGAACGAGCTTCAGTTGCGGCTCTTGCGGCCTGCGCTCGGCGCAGGACTTATCACGGCGAGCACCGACGAATGGCGTCGTCAGCGGCATCTTCTCGCGCCGATGTTCGCGCCTGCCCGCGTCGCCGCCATGGCGGACGCCATGAACCACGTCGCGGAACGCTATGTGAGCGAACTCGAACAGCGCTTGCATGCCGACCCGGCACCGGTGCTGGACGTTGCCGAGGAAATGGGCGTTGTCACGTTTCAAATGCTCGAAGCCACGCTTTTCTCGGATGGCATCGCCTGCGCGCCGGGTGAATTTCAGCGCGTGATTGCACGCTACTTCGAGACGCTTGGCCGCCACGATCTCTTCGACCTTCTCGGTTTGCCCGATTACCTGCCGCGCATGAACCGAGTTCGCGGGCGTCAGGCAATCCGCTTCGCGTCCGATCTCGTCGATGAGATGATCGCCATCCGTCTTCGCCTGCTCGATGCAGGGAACGCCGTCCCCGACGATCTGCTGACGCGTCTTCTGACCGCGCGCGATCCCTCGGATCAGGGTTTGAGCCGTCAGGACGTGCACGACAACCTGATCACGTTCATCGGCGCGGGACACGACACCTCCGCCAATGCGCTGACATGGACGCTCTATCTTCTTTCGCAATCGCCGTCATGGCGCGCGCGCGTGGAAGAGGAAATAGATCGCATGCCGAATGATTCGTCCGGCGCAGACGTGCCGCCCGTCACGCGCGCGGTAATCGAAGAGGCCATGCGGCTCTATCCGCCGATCTCGCTGATGAGCCGCATTGCCCTGAACGACGACGTGCTCGGCGGCATGCCCATTGCCGCCGGCACGGTCGTCTCCGTGGCGCCGTATGTCCTGCATCGGCATCGCACGTTATGGGAAGAGCCCGATCTTTTCGATCCCGCGCGTTTTCTCGCCCCGCGTCGCGAGGCAATTCCGCGTTTTGCCTATATACCGTTCGGCGCGGGCGGACGGGTCTGCATCGGCATGAGCTTTGCCATGACCGAGATGTCGATCGTCCTGACCTGGCTGCTGCGGCACTTTCGCTTCGATCTCGTCGAGGGACACCGCGTCGTCCCGCACGTGCGGATCACCACGCGGCCGCAATACGGAATGAAAATGCGCGTGTCGCGGCGTTAGAGCATTCGGTCTTCGTCGCCGTGCGTCGATGCCGCGAGCGCATACGTGCGCCGTCGAAGCGCCTGAGTGATCTGGCCGTTATCGCCCATGCGGCCGATCTCCTCGGGCGCAATGAGTTCGCCAATGACGACATCCACCGTGGAATTGGTTCTGCGCACCACTTCCCTGAAGATCAGCGCTAGCTTGAGCGAGCGGTGTATGTGGCTCGCGCACTGGAAAAGCCGGCTGTTCTGGCCACGAAAAAACACCGGCAACACACTCGCGCCGGTGCGGCGGGCCAGTTGCGCGGAGAAGGTCTTCCATTCGGAGTCGATGGCGATACCGCGGCCCCATCGGTCGGCGGACGTCGAAATCAGACCGGCCGGAAACACGACAAGCGCGCCGCCCTGCTGCACATGGTCGAACGCGCTACGCCTTGCCGCGAGATTCCTGCTCATGGCCTCAGGCCGGTCCGAAAGATCGACGGGGATGATATAAGGCGCCAGCTCGGGCACCGTTTCCAGCACCGCACTCATCATGATCCTGACGTCGCCGCGCACCTTTTCGAGCAGCCATGACAGCGTGAGGCCATCGAGCGCGCCATACGGGTGGTTCGCCACGACGACGAGCGGAACCTTCGCCGACACGCGCGCAAGCGCGCCTTGGTCGTATCGGACGTCGAGCTTCAGCAAACGAACGGCAGCGCTCCAGAAGGTCTCGCCGTGGACCGGGCGATGTCGATTGGTCAGGTAAAGGATCTCGAGCTTCGCGCGCGAGGCGACACGTTCGACGAGCTTGACGACCCATCGCGAAACCGGATGCGTCACCTGGCTCGCGTAAGAAAATTTGATTTGAGGCATGAAGCATACTGACTGAATAAATGAACTATTTTTTGGGCGATCGCGGCTGGGTTGGAAAACGTCAGCCGCCCTGCGATCCACCGAACCCACCGCCATGCCCCGACGTGAATCCGCCACGCGAAACGACAGCACTCTCCCAGCGCGAAACCGAACTCGGCGAATGACTGTAGGCGCTCGATCCCGAACCCAACCAAGTACTGCGCATGGTCACAGACGACGTTTGCCCATGAACAGTAGCGGGCACGTGACCCGTCGTGCTCAAGCCGTTGTTGTGATAGATCGTGCCGCTGCGGGTGTAGTACGGTCCGTACCAACCGCTGTGACTCACGTGCGAATGATGCACAACGGAACCACCGCTCGATGTGCTCGTCGTTTCGCTCGCCGCGCCACTGTCCAAAGATGCCAACGCGTTCACGTCCGGGTCCACGTCCGCATCGTCATCGACCTGCTGGCAATCCGCCGGATTGTTCCAGTCATCCAGACACGCTTCCCGCGTCGCGTATTGAGCGCGTTCCACGTCGATCACCGGATCGGCGGGATCGGTACACAGCATGCCGACGACAATGGCCGTCAACGATGCAGCAGTGATACCAGTAATCACCAGCACCGGTTTGGTGTTGTTTCGTACTTCCAAGGCCGGCGATGTCGCGCTCGGCTTGCGAGACCCGACAAAACCACCACGATCCTGCGGATGTTGCTTGTTCTTGGCCATGATGCGTCAGGGCTTGCTGAAATAGTGAGGGACGAAGTTCGAGGTATTCGTGGCGATGGGTCCAGACTGCTCGCGCACGCACAGGCCGGCGGGCGCATCGTCCACGATTCACGCGCCGAGCGTGACGAAGCGATCGCCGAAGCGCGGCGTCGGCGCCCACGCCTGATAGACGTAACCTTCCTCGCCATACTCGCCGCCGTTCTCGAACCGTCCGTCGGGCGTCACGAGCGTGACGTTCGCGCCTTCCCGCGAAAGCAGCGGCTTTTTCGCGAATGGACGCCCGCGAAAATGCGCTTCATCGAACGAGGCTTCGAGCAGATTCGGGTGCCCAGGAAACAGCTCCCACAAGATCGGCAAAATGCCCTTGTTCGACAACACCGCCTTCCATGGCGGCTCCACCCAACGGCACTGGTCCATGAAAAGATCCGATGCATACGCGGAATTCGCCATCCATTCCCACGGATAGAGTTTGAAAATAAGTTCGATATGCTGATTTTCCATATCGATGAAACCACCGCGCCCGTCGCTGCCGATATCCTGCATGTCGATCAGCTTGACCGCCCAGCCCGCCTGCACGGCGGTGTCCATCAGATACTCCACGTTGCAGATATCTTCCTGGCTATCGAACATGCAGGCGAAGTGAAGCAGGCGCGCATCGGCATAATGTCTGCGAATCCAGCGCCAGCGTTCGATCAGTGACTCGTGCAGACTGTTGAACTGATCGTCGCCGGGACGCACGTCCTCTTTCCAGAACCACTGAGCAAGACTCGCCTCGATGATGGATGTCGGCGTGTCCGCGTTGTACTCGTACATCTTCGGCTGACCGTCCGCGCCGATGGTGAGATCGAAGCGGCCGTAAAGCGTGGGATCATCGCGCTCCCATGATGTGCGAATCCATTTCGCGAAGGGCGCTGAAATGCCGAGCCTGTGAAACAGATCATGCTCGATCACATGCTCGACTGCCGCGAGACAGCAGCGGTTCAGTTCGAGCGCGGCCGCATACATGCGCTCTATTTCCGCTTCCGAAAAGCGATAGGCGATGTCCTCGCGCCAATAGACGAAGGTATGTTGATCGACAGGCTGAGGAACGTCGTTTTCATCGAGCGAGTGAAAGTGAAAGCCGATCGATTCAAGGCGCTTTGGCCAGTCGAAGCGGGGTTGTTGCGGGATGCGTTCCATGGGTATCAGAGATTCGATGAGGGTTCGAGCTTGCGTTGAGGCAAAAGAAACTCGGAAAACGTTAGTTCGCGATGCTTATGAGAAGGACGCCAGTTCGTGTAGCAACGCTGCATGGGCTCCCAATACGGCAATACCGAATCGAGCAGCGCGACGTGATCGAGTTCATCCGATTCGACGATGCCTTCGTTAGGATGATCGAGCATCCATGCGATGCCACCGACGATGCTGGAGGCGACTTGCAAGCTGGTTGCGTTATTCAGCGGCGCGAGGCTGCGCGTTCGTTGAATCGACAAAGCCGAGCCGAGCCATAGCGAGGTTCCGTTACCGCTCATCAGAAACACGCCAAGTTCGTCTTCTCCATCGATCAGTTCGTGTTTGAGGACGCGGCTTTGTTCACACGCGAAGGCAGCATCTCTATTCAAACGATGCATCGACCCGATTGCAGCGTCCATCGGCCGATACGCGTAATAGACAGTTGGCCGATGCATCGGCGCATCAGGTGCGCCCAACGTGAGATAGTCCGCGATGGAGATCGATTCGTTATGCGTGAGCACACAGGCGGAGAATTCGCCGCGTAACAGCGTCCAGGACTTGACGATGGTTTCGTGCCCACGTGTGGCGAGCCGAATGGCCGCGCGACAGCCATGACAATGAACGTGCGCACCCGGTGGCATGACGTCTTCGTGATTGCCCCAGCCAAGCTCGGCTTCCTGCATGCACTCGGCGACGAAACCCTCCACCGACCATGTGTTCACAAATACATTCGGCAACGCGCGGGCGGGCTCACGCTGCGTATCGCACTCCGAGATTTGAATCACGCGAATATCCAGTGCGGCGGCCAGTTCCGCCCACGCTTCGCGTGTCGCTGGCGGCATCGATGCCTTGCGTTCCGGCAAGGACGTTTTCGCCATCTCCAGCAACGCCGCTTTGACGAGTATCGATACGAAGCCGGGATTCGCGCCGTGAGCAACGAGCGCTGTGCTCAGACCGGCACGCTCGCGTTTGAGGGCGAGCATGCGCTCGCGCAACGCATAGTTCGATGTTTCGGAATCCGTTTCAAATACGTATTCCCAAGGCTCGATGCCCGTGTCGAGATAGAGCGCACCTACATCCTGAGCAAGACGGATCAACGCAAACGAACTGACTGCGTGAGCGAGGTTGAGGAGGATATCGCCCGCTTGCAGCAGCGGACGCAGCACTGCACCGAAGTTTGCTTCGGTCACACGGCATTCGATCAACGCCACGCCGAACTGCGCCGCGATATTCAGCCGCGTTTGATCGCCACGTTGCTCGAGCACGGTGATCGGCCAGCCGGGAAACGTATTGCGAAGCAAGGGCGTGACGGCTTGCCCGATGTTCCCAAAGCCTACGATGACGAACTTGCGAATTTGATTCATGCAGCTTATCGACTTTTTTCTTCTCTCATGCGGCAACGCAAGCATACCAATCGACCTCTGAATTCAGTCGATCGAATTCTTCAAATTTCCTCAAATCCCGTGTGTTGAGTGGACAAGGTCGATGCCCGGTGCAATGCTCCATCCCCGGGGAATGATTCGAACAACCGACCAACACAGAGGCATCATGGAACAAGACCAACTTCCGCAAACCACACAGCCAGCGCCGGAGCAGAGTGCAGTGTCTGCACTCGATAAAGACACGCAGCTCTTTGTCGGAAAGAACGCCGATTACTATGCGCGCAAATGGGCGAAGCGTTCGGAGACAGGGCAACCGAAGATAAGCTGGAACGCAGCGGCGTTTTTGATCAGCCCTGTCTGGATGCTCTATAGAAAAATGTATTGGCAAACGGCTGCGTATTTCGTCGTCGCAGTCCTGCTTCAATTGCTTATGGATGCCGTGATCCCGGCCGGCGGCACAATCGTGGCCAATCTCTTTCCGTTCGTTCTCGGGATTTGCGGCAACGTGCTTTACCACGAGCATGTCCAAAGAAGGATCACGAAACTGCGAGCGCGCGGGCTGTCGCCGGATGCACTGGACGCCGTGCTTAGCGTCGAAGGCGGCACCAATCCCGTAGCGGCATGGATTCTCGCCATCGTCATCACCGTGGGGTTGGTGTCGATGATCCTCTACGTGACTCCATAATTATCGGCAACGGCCCTCAGCGCGTCTCGGCAACGCCTGCCATCACGCGCCTGAGCGCCGTCCATACCGATAGCGCGATCAACACACGCCACAACCACACACCCCACTCACCGACCGCGAAACCCATCCCCACCCAAAGCGCGACCGCGCCCAAAACCAGCGCACGGTCGCTCTTGCCGAACGGTCCGTCATAACGACGGCTCGCGCCTGCAAGCGGCCCGATCAACCCGGCGCATTCGACCACACACGCTACCCAAACGAATAGCCAAAGCTCGAACGAAGCCAGTCCGGGCACGACAAGAAACGGCAGCACGAGCGCGGCATCGGAAACGATATCGCCCAGTTCGTTGAGGTATGCGCCCAACGTACTTTTCTGTGCGTGCTCACGCGCCAGCATGCCGTCGATCGCGTTGAACGCCATGCGAATGAACAGCCACAACGGCACGAGCAGGAACACGCCACGTCGCGGATAGCCGAACGCGGCGAGCGCACCGACCATGATGGAGAGCACCGCCGCCGCAACCGTGACTTGATTCGCGGTGATGCCGCGTTTAGCGAGACCGTTAGTCAAAGGGCGCAGCAGATTTTGAAACCGAGGCTTGAGGGCGTAAAGGCTCATGGCGTGATCCAACAGGGACGCGTAGGCATCGGCATGATGCCCCGGCGGTTCTGAGTGGCCGCTACTATCGGTGCGCGTTCACCTCATGTCAACCATCAGGATGACGAAGCCTATCTCTTGAGCAGATTTGTTATCTCACTTCGATATTCGACACTTCTTGTCAACGCGTCTTGGCAATTCGCGGCAAGCGTGCCAGAAATGCATCACGCCCATTCAAAGGACTTTCTCTCATCCATGAAGCCCTACCACGCGTGGCAACGCGACGCCTTACTCATGCTCGTGCGACTCATCGCGGGCGCTTATCCTGTCTGGCACGCAACCAAGCCGGACATCGGGCAGAGACTTTATTTCTCCAATCACACGAGTCATATCGATACACTCGCGATCCTCGCCGCCCTGCCGCGCGATGTACGCAACACAGTGCGCCCGGTGGCCGCGCTGGATTACTGGAACGGCGGCGCAGTCCGGCGCTACATCGCAAACAAGTTGCTCAATGCGGTGCTGATCGACCGGAAACGCGAAACCGGCCGCGATCCGCTCGACCCCGTTCGCGATGCCTTGGCACAAGGCGCATCGATCATTATTTTTCCCGAAGGCACGCGCGGCGCAGATGCGTTGCCTCAACCGTTCAAGAGCGGAATATTCCATCTGGCAAGCGAGTTTCCGCACGTTGCGCTTGCGCCTGTCTATCTGGAAAACCTTCAACGGGTCATGCCCAAGGGCGCGATTCTGCCGATTCCGTTGATCTGCCGGGCGCACTTCGGCGCGAATGAAACCACTCGGCCGCACGAAGACAAAGCTACCTTCCTGCAACGCATGCGCGATGCATTGATCGCGCTCGCGCCCTCCTCATCTCAGACACTCGGATAGCCTGACCATGCCCGTCTTATTCTGGAAACTGATTGCGGCGGTGGCCGTGTTGCTGACCGTGGCCACCATCATCGGCGTGATGCTCGGTGCGCGTCCGAACGGTCGCAGCGAAGTCATCGTCAATCTGAACGAGCGTATCCGCGCGTGGTGGGGCATGGTCGCGCTCATGGCGGTCGCTATCGGCCTCGGCACGACGGCCACGTGCATTGCCTTCGCGCTGCTTTCGTTTCTCGCCTTGCGCGAATTCATCACGCTCACGCCGACCACGGCGAGCGATCACACTGCCCTCTTTCTTGCCTTCTTCGTGGCGGTTCCCGTTCAGTACGTTCTTCTTGCGATCGACTGGTACGGCATGTATTCGATCTTCGTACCGGTGCATTTGTTCTTCGCGATGTCGCTGGTTTCCGCGCTCACGCAGGACACGCGCGATTTCCTGAGCCGCAATGCGCGCATCAACTGGGCGTTGATGGTGTGCGTCTACGGATTGAGTCATGCAGCGGCGCTGCTTACGCTGGATATTCCCGCTTATCGCGGGCAAAACGCCTTGCTGCTGTTCTATTTCCTGCTGGTCGTGCAAATCAGCGATGTCTTGCAGTATGTCTTCGGCAAGTTGTTCGGACGCCGCAAGATCGCGCCTGCGCTGTCGCCTTCGAAGACCGTCGAGGGTTTCATCGGCGGCGGTGCGCTGGCGACGCTGTGCGGCGCGGCGCTTTATCGCGTGACGCCGTTCACGTTTCCCGGCGCGCTCGGGATGTCGCTTGCCATCGTGCTGGCGGGGTTCATCGGCGGATTGGTCCTGTCGGCCGTCAAGCGCTCGCTCGGCGCGAAGGACTGGGGATCGATGATCGCAGGTCACGGCGGCATGCTGGATCGCGTGGATTCCATCTGCTTCGCCGCGCCAGTGTTCTTTCATCTCGTGCGGTATCTCTACGTCTAGACCGGCGTTTCAATCGAAACACATGCAACGTAGTTGAAACACGCTTGAAACAATCGGGATGCCGAGGGAAAACCCGCACGGCGTCTCGCCGAGCCTTGTCGAACAAGGCTCTTTCGGCAGCGGGCAAAACTGGCCCAATGCTTGCAAAGTCATCCCGTAGTTGCGGCACGCATCACACAGCCGCATCGAAACTACGGAGACAAGCCCATGAGACAAGCCACCGCGCCCTGGGACGACGCCGCCGCGTCCAGCGCGCTTTCGGAAAGCGCGCTCTATGCGAAGGTCACGCGCCGCCTGCTGCCCATTCTTTTCATCTCGTATCTGGCCGCGTATCTCGACCGCGTGAACGTGGGCTTCGCGAAGCTGCAAATGCTCGCGGACCTGAACTACAGTCAGTCGATCTATGGTCTCGGCGCGGGCATCTTCTTCGTGGGTTATGTGATCTTCGAAGTGCCCAGCAATGTGATTCTTCATCGAGTGGGCGCGCGCATGTGGATTGCGCGCATCATGTTCAGTTGGGCGATTCTCTCCGCGCTCACGGCGTTCGTCAGGACGCCGACGCAGTTCTATATCCTGCGCTTTCTGCTCGGCGCGGCGGAAGCGGGCTTTATTCCGGGCATTCTGCTTTATCTGACCTACTGGTGGCCCGCCGCGCGACGCGGCCGCATCACCGCGCTCTTTCTCGCCGCCATTCCGATGGCGGGCATTCTCGGCGCGCCCGTCTCCGGCATGATCCTGCAATTGATGAGCGATGCCCACGGCCTGCGCGGCTGGCAATGGCTCTTCCTCATCGAAGCCATTCCTTCGCTGATTCTCTCCGTCGTCATCATTCTCTATCTGCCGAACAGCATCGAGAAAGCGAAGTGGCTCAACGATGGCGAAAAGGCCACGCTGCGCGCCAATATCGCGCGTGAAGATGCCACCAAATCTTCGCATGCATCGATCGGTTCGGCATTCAAAAGCCCGCAGGTGTGGCTGCTTTCCGTGATTTATTTCGGCGTCGCGCTCGGCATCTATGTGCTGAGCTTCTGGTTGCCCACGCTCATCAAGCAGGCAGGCGTCACGCAGCCACGCGATATCGGCCTCATGACCGCCGTGCCCTATCTCTTCGCGATGGTCGCCATGTACCTCGTTTCGCGCAGCGCGGACCGTCGCGGCGAGCGTCGCTGGCATACGGTCGTGCCGACGCTCGTGTGCGCCATCGGTCTCGCATTGAGCGCTTACGGTTCGCACAACCTCGTGCTCGCAATGACCGGCCTCACGCTCGCGACGATGGGCGCATCCGCCGCGCAGGCGGCGTTCTGGAGCCTCCCGGCCGCGTTCCTCGGCGGCGCGGCCGCGGCTGCGGGCATCGCGCTTGTGAATTCAATCGGTAATCTTGCGGGATTCCTAAGCACCTGGCTCGTGGGTCTGCTCGCGGACCTCACGCACAGCACCAACGGCAGCATGTATTTCTTCGCGCTGATTCTCGCCGCGGCCGCGTTCGCGGTGCTGCTCGTGCCTGCAAAGCTAGTGAATCGTTGAATCGATTTCGAAAACAAAGAAAGGATACACATGGACTTTAGCCTGAGCCCCGAACTGCGTGCGCTGCGCGAACGGTATCGCGAGTTTGTCGCCGAGGAAATCGTACCGCTCGAAAGCCTGCCGTCCAGTTACGACGCGCATGAAAATATCGCTGCGGATGCGCTGGCCCGTTTGCGTGACAAGGCAAAGCGCGCCGGCCTGTGGTCACCGCAAATGCCACGCGAACGCGGCGGCTTAGGTCTTTCCATGCACGAAATGGCCGCCTGCTACGAGGAAATGAACTGGTCGATCTTCGGACCCGTGGTCTTCAACTGCGCTGCGCCCGACGACGGCAACATGATGATCCTGCAAAAAGCCGCGACCGAAGAACAGAAGACGCGCTGGCTTCAGCCGATTGTCGATGGGCGCGTGCGCTCGTCCTTCGCGATGACCGAGCCCTCGCCCGGCTCCGGTTCCGACCCGACGATGATGAAAACATCCGCGCGTTTATCCAACGGCAAGTGGACCGTGAACGGAAAGAAGTGGTTCATCACCGGCGCGGAGGAAGCGCAGCATTTCATTCTCATGGCGCGCACATCGGATGATCCGCGCAAAGGGTTGACCGCGTTCCTGTTCGACCGCGATCAACCCGGCTGGCATATCGTGCGGCGCATCGGCATCATCGGGCCGGAGGAGCATGGCGGGCATTGCGAGATTGCGTTCGAAGGACTGAGCATCGACGATAACAACCGGCTTGGCGCGGTCGGCGATGGCCTCAAGATCACGCAGATGCGCCTCGGCCCGGCGCGTCTCACGCATTGCATGCGCTGGACCGGACTTGCCAAACGCAGTCTGGATATCGCGCTGCAATACGTGGAAAAGCGCGATTCCGGCGCGGGCAAGCTGATCGACCGCGAGAGCGTGCAGCAAATGCTGGGCGATGCCGCGTTGCAAATCGACATCGGCCGCACGCTGACCATGCGCGCCGCGTGGCTGCTCGATCAGGGCAGCTTCGCGCGCAAGGAAATCTCGATGGCGAAGATCGTCGTCGCGGATGCGCTGCAAAAGGCCGTCGATACGGCAATCCAACTGTGCGGCGCGTACGGTTACTCGACCGATACGCCGTTGGGCTGGATCTATCGTTATGCGCGTCAGGCAAGGCTTGTCGATGGCGCGTCCGAAGTCCATAAGATGGTGCTCGCGCAACGGCTCGTCGAAGAGCGGCGCGATTTCTGGTCGTGGGCATGAGCATCATGTCCACGGTCCTCGAAGCGCCTATCGATGCACCTGTCACGCGCGATGCGCTCGCACGCTGGCTCTGCAATGCAGCAGGCGCGAATGCACTCGCCATCACATCGATAAAACGGCTTTCAGGCGGGGCTATTCAGGAAAACTGGGCTTTGAGCGCGGACGTGACCGGCGGTCCGCATCACGGCAAACAGGACTGGGTGCTGCGCACGGATTCCGCATCGTCCATCGCGGTGAGCCGTTCCCGTGCGGAAGAATATGCCTTGCTGCAAGCGGTTTTCGCAGCGGGCGTGTGCGTGCCCGAGCCTTTATGGCTATGCGATGACCCGAGCCCAATCGGCCGCGTCTTCTTCATCATGCAACGCGTGGCGGGCAGCGCGGCGGGGCATCGCCTGACGCGTGATGCGGCGCTCGTGCCTGAACCCAACGCGCTCGCTCATGCGCTCGGCGCAAATCTCGCACGCGTGCATTCGATCGAGCCGGGACATACGGGTCTCGCGTTTCTAGGTGCGCCGCGCGAACATCCTGTGCGCGCGGATATCGAACGCTATCGCACGCATTTCGATGCATTGGGCCAGCGTTATCCCGTGCTCGAATGGGGCCTGCGCTGGTGCGAAGTGCATGCACCGGAACCGCTTGCGCCGGTGCTGTTACACCGCGATTTCCGCACCGGCAATTACATGGTCGATGGCGGCAAGCTCACCGGCATTCTCGATTGGGAATTCGCGGGATGGGGCGATCGTCGCGAGGATATCGGCTGGTTCACCGCGCGATGCTGGCGCTTCGCAAGGCCGGACCGCGAAGCGGGCGGCATCGCTTCGCTCGATGCGTTTCTCGCCGGTTATCGCGATCAAAGCGACATCACGTTCCGCGCGGAAGAACTGCGCTATTGGCAAGTGCTCGCGCATCTGCGCTGGGCGTTGATCGCGCTGCAACAGACCGCGCGGCATGCATCGAACGAGGAACGTTCGCTCGAACTCGCGTTGACGTCGCAACTCGTGCCCGAACTCGAACTGGAGATCGTGCGTCTTCTGGATGGAGGTTTCGATGATTGACGGTTTCATCGCCGCCGACTTGCTCGACGAATGTCATGCGGTGCTCACGCGTGAATTGATCGCGGCGCTGCCCGAGCACCAACGTTATGAAGCGCGAATGGTTGCGAGCGCGGTTGCGCGTGTGTCGCGGCAGATCAAGGTCTCGCGTCATGCGGCCGCATCCGAACTCGAAGCGCTGGCGCACTTGTCGGGCGATACCGCGCGCGCTAATACGAAGACCGTATCGCAGGATCGCGCGCTCGAAGACAGTCTTGCCAGCGCACGCGAACGTCTGTCCGATGACATTCGCGCGGGCCATCTCGATGCGCGTCTCGACAATCCCGGCGATCTGCTGCGGCTGCGCGAAATCGTGCATGCGAAGCTCGAAGTGACCAATCCGAAACGCATCACGGAGGGCGGTTGATATGCAGCTTTCGCTTGAAAAACGCGTGGCGTTGGTGACGGGCGCGAATGGCGGACTGGGCGCGCATTTCGCCATGACGCTCGCGAAAGCGGGCGCGGCGGTAGCGTTGTGCGCGCGTCGCACCGAGACGTTGAACGCATTGCGCGATGACATCGCTGGCATGGGCGGACGCGCGTGCGCCATTGCGCTCGATGTAACCGACCCGGCAAGCGTGCGCCGCGCATTCGACGATGCACAGGAAGCGCTCGGCGCAGTCGATGTGCTCGTGAACAATGCGGGCATCGCGTTGACGAAGCCTTTGCTCGATCAAACGCCCGATGACTGGAACAGCGTGCTGTCCGTCAATCTGAACGGCGCGTTCTTCATGGCGCAAGAAGCCGCGCGACGCATGAAGGACAACGGCCACGGCGGTTCGATCATCAATATCGCATCGATACTCGGCTTGCGCGTGGCGCAGCAGTTGCCGGGCTACACGGCATCGAAGGCGGCGCTTATTCAGCTTACCAAATCAATGGCGCTGGAACTTGCGCGTTACGGCATCCGCGTGAATGCGCTGGCGCCGGGCTATATCCGCACAGGCATCAACGACGCATTCTTCGCAAGCGATGCAGGCCAAACGCTCATCAAGCGCATTCCGCAACGGCGGCTGGGCGAGCCGGAAGATCTCGACGGTCCGCTGCTTTTGCTCGCATCCGATGCAGGCGCCTACATGACAGGCGCGGTGCTCGCGGTCGATGGCGGGCATCTCGTCAGCACGCTTTGAACGAAGCATCGAAAGAACAAAGGAGACACTGCAATCATGGCTGAATTGACCGATGTCGATCCACGCACCTTCGGCACGCTCTACGATTCGCTGCAACGCGCCGTCAGCCGCTTCGCGGATCGCCCCGCCTACATGGTGCCGCCGATGCAAGGACGCGCGTACCATCCCGACGGCGTGACCTTCACGTGGCGCGAGACGCAGCAACGCGTGTCGGCCTTGCGCGAGATCTATCAGGAAGCAGGTTATGGAATGGGCCATCGCGTCGCAATCTTGTTCGATCAGCGGCCCGAGTTCCTTTTCCATTACTTCGCGCTCAACGGCCTCGGCGTGAGCGTGGTGCCGATCAATCCCGATTACCGGCACGACGAGATCGAATATCTTCTGTCGCATTCCGAAGCATCACTCGCCATCGCTATCGAATGCCGTCTCGCACAAGTGGCCGAAGCGGCGCGCACGTGTCCGAACGTCGCGGGCGTGCTGCCGCTGGAGAACTTTCCGCGCACGCTGCCGGTGCCGCGCATCGCGCATGCGGAAGGCAAGCCCGATGCCGACACGGAAGCCGCCCTGCTCTACACCTCCGGCACGACCGGACGGCCCAAGGGCTGCATCATGAGCAACGAATACTTTCATATGTTCGGCATGTGCTACGTGACGCGCGGCGATGTCATGGCCATCGGCGAAGGTTGCGAGCGTTTGTATAACCCGTTGCCGCTGCATCATGCGAACTGTCTGTCGATTTCGGTTTCGGCCATGCTGCTCACGGGTAATTGCCTCGTGTTTCCCGACCGCTTTCATGCGAGCACTTGGTGGCGCGATGTGACCGAGTGCGGCATCACCGCCGTGCAGTTTCAGGGCATCATTCCGAACGTGCTCCTCAAGCTCGCGTTCGATCCGCGCGAGAAGCAGCACAGCATTCGCTTCGCGTTGTGCGCGGGTTGCGAGCCGGAACATCACGTGCAGTTCGAGGAACGCTACGGCATTCCGCTCGTCGAGATGTGGTCGATGTCGGAAGTCGGGCGGCTCATTACCGATCACGTCGAGCCGCGCGCGATCGACAGCCGTGCGTTCGGGCGCCCCGCGCCGGGCATCGAGGCGATCATCGTCGATGAAAACGGACAAGAGGTTCCCGTCAACACGCCGGGGCAATTGCTTATTCGTCATAGCGCGGAAGCGCCGCGCAAGGGCTTTTTCACGGCCTATCTGAAGAACGAAGCCGCCACCGACGAAGCATGGAAAAACGGCTGGTTCCATACCGGCGACATGGTAATGCGCGACGAGACCCACCGCATTTACTTCGTAGACCGACACAAGCACATCATCCGCCGTGCGGGCGAGAACATATCGCCTGCGGAGATCGAAGCGTGTCTCGTGCAGCATCCGCAAGTGCATCAGGCGGCGGTCATCGCAGTGAACGACGAAGTGCGCGAGGAAGAAGTCATGGCGTGCATCGTGCCGACACCGGACGTGACCGATCATCAGAAGTTGGCGCGCGATCTGCTCGCCTATTGCATGGCACGGCTCGCGTATTTCAAAGCGCCTGCGTGGTATCTCTTTCTCGATGCGTTGCCCACGACGAGTTCGCAGAAGCTGCACAAGATCAGCCTCTTTAAAGAAGGCGATCCGCGCACGCGGCCCGGTGCGATCGATCTGCGTGCATCGAAGAAGAAGCCTGTGGAACATGCGCCGGCCACCGCGCCGACGCGCGATATCGCGAGGAGCGCATCATGAATTTGCCACCGTTGACTGAAGATACCGTTGCGGGCGTCATCGCACGCTTTCTGAAGGCGCAGGGCGTGACGCGTGTTTTCGCACTGTGCGGCGGCCATATCATGCCCATCTGGATGCGGCTCGATGCCGAAGGAATCCAGATCGTCGATGTGCGCGACGAACGCGCCGCCGTCTACATGGCGCATGCGCACGGACAGCTTTCCGGCGAGCCAGGCGTGGCGCTCGTGACCGCCGGACCGGGCACCACGAACGCGATGACAGGCATTGCGAACGCGCATGTGGCGCGCGCGCCGGTGATGGTGCTGTCGGGCATTCCGCCGCGTCAGCAAGAGAATCGCGGCGCGTTGCAGGACATGGTGCATGTGGACCTCGTGCGCTCGATCACGCGTTATGCGCGCACGGTGCGCGAGGCATCGCTTGCATTGCCGGAATTGCGCGAGGCGTTGTCGCGCGCGCAAGGCGAAGGTGGCGATCCGGGCCCGGTGTATCTCGACTTTCCGACGGACACGTTGCGCGAAACCGTGCCGCATGCATTGCAGCGCGACGAATACTTTCGCGTGATCGTGCGCGCATCGATTCTTCCCGATCCTCAACGCGTTCAGGCCGCCGCCGATTTGCTTTTGCAGGCCAAGCGTCCGCTCGTCATCTCCGGGCGCGGCGCGATGGGCGGCGGTGCCGAACTGCGCGCGCTGCTCGATAAAACCGGTGCCGCGTACCTCGATACCGGCGAGAGCAAAGGCCTCGTGCCCGACTCGCATCCCGGCGTGGTCGGCGCGGTGCGCGGCGCGATCATGGGCGATACCGATCTCGTCATCACCATCGGGCGACGTCTGGATTTTCAGCTTGCATACGGTTCGCCTGCCGTGTTCGGCGAAGCGAAGTTCATTCGCCTCGCGGATTCGCCCGCCGAACTGCGCGACAACCGGCACGCGGAAGTCGAACTCTATGCGAGCCCGGCGGCCTCCATGCAAGCCATTGTCGATGCCATAGGCGACCGTGAAGGCGCAGTCGATCGCGCGTGGCTGACGAAGCATCGGCAGAACCATGAAGCGCGCGTCGAGAAGTTCAACGCGGGATTGCGCGCGAAACAGACCGGCAGCGATGGCCGCATCCATCCGAACTGGCTGATCGCGGAACTGCGCGAGCAGATGCCGAAGGATGGCATCGTCGTGGCCGATGGCGGCGATTTCCTGAGCTTCGCGCGCGTGGGTCTGCCCGCGCAGACGTATCTCGATCCGGGTCCGCTCGGCTGCATCGGCGTGGGCACGCCGTTCGGCATCGCGGCGAGTCTCGCGCGGCCGGATCAGACCACCATCGTCGCGACCGGCGATGGCGCGTTCGGCTTCAACGCGATGGAGATCGATACCGCCGTGCGTCATCAGGCGCCGCTGTTGGTCGTCGTCGCGAACAACGGTGCGTGGCAGATCGAAGTGCGCGATCAGCAGGATACGCATGGCCGCGTGGTCGGCACGAAGCTGCAATTCGCCGATCACGCCGCGATGGCGCGCGGCTTCGGCATGCATGCGGAGCGCGTGGAGCGGCCCGAGGATCTCGCGGGCGCGATCAGCCGTGCGCTTGCGAACCGGCCTGCGCTGCTCGATGTCGTGGTGACGCCGGAAGCGGCATCGTCGGACAGCAAATCGGGGCTGGCGTGGGTGCCCGACTTGCAGCCGCTCGAAGCGTGGGACGACGCCGAACGCGCGTGGCGGGCATCGAAGGACTGAAAACGCGGTGCTACCATCGCTTCATTCTTTCTTCGAGAGACAAGGGCGATGGTGGAGCCGCACCGCAAGGCGTTACCGCAGATCTTCGTCCTCATCAGCCATTTAGAGCTGATCACGCCGCCCAGCCGCCTCGCCGATGAAGTGCAGAAGGTGCTGCCCGCGTATGCGGGCGTCGCCGATATCCGCGTGGTCGATGTCCCCTTCGCCGATGCCCTCGCCTTCGCGCAATCCACGCAGCGCCGCGAGGGCTTCGACGTGCTCGTGTGCGCGGGCGCGACCGGCGCGTATCTGCGCGCTCATCTCGATGCGCCCGTCGTGCTCATGCCCGTCACCGGTTACGACGTGATCTTCGCGCTGGAACAGGCGCGTCGAATCGCGAAGACGGTCGGCGTGCTGAGTTATCGGCGGCCCGTTGCCGAGTTGCAGATCGCGACCGATCTCCTGACCGTGCGATGCCGTCAGGAAACGTACACCACGCTCGCACAGGCCGAGCAGAAAATCGACGTGCTGTCGGCGGAAGGCTACGAGGTGATCGTCGGTTCGTCGATGGTGACGGAAGTGGCCGCGCGGCGCGGGCTGACCGGCATCCTCATCAATTCGCCCAGTTCGATCAGACGTGCGCTCGACGATGCCATTGCGCTTGCCAGCAACGCCCGCGCGAATGCGGCGCGGCGCGAGCGCTTCAGCACCATCCTCGAATATCTGGGCGACGGCGTGATGGTCGTGGATGCGAACCGTCGCGTGGTCGCGGCCAACGCGTCCTTCGCGCGGCTGACGGAGGTGGATGTCGGCGAGATGGTCGGGCAGCCGGTGGGCGATCCGGGCGCGTGGTTCGGCATCGAGGAAGTCATGCAGACGGGTGCGGCGAAGCAATCGCAAGTGCTGAACATCGGGCATCGCACGCTGGTTTATGGCGTCACGCCGATTCCCGATGAAGAAGGCCATACCGGCGCGATGATCGTCGTGCAGGATGCGAGCAACGTGCAGCGCGCCGACCGGCAGATTCGCGCCGAAGCGCGGCGGACAACGTTTGCGGCGAGTTATCGGCTTGAGGATATCGTCGGCCAGTCGCCGTCGATGGTGGAGATGATCGCGCTGGCGCGGCTCTATGCGGCAAGCGACGCGACGGTGCTCATCACCGGTGAAAGCGGCACGGGCAAGGAGTTGTTCGCGCAGGGCATTCATAACGAGAGCGCGCGGGCGAACCGGCCGTTCGTGGCGATCAATTGCGCGGGCTTTCCCGAGTCGTTGTTGGAGAGCGAATTGTTCGGTTATGAGGAAGGCGCGTTCACGGGCACACGCAAGGGCGGCAAGCCGGGGCTATTCGAAATCGCGCATACGGGTACGGTGTTTCTCGATGAAATCGGCGAAATGCCGATGCCATTGCAAACGCGTTTGCTGCGTGTCTTGCAGGAACGTGAGGTCGTGAGGCTCGGCGGCGTGCAGCCCGTGCCGATCGATGTGCGCGTGGTGGCAGCGACGAATCGCAATCTCAAGGCGTGCGTGACGCAGGGGGTTTTCCGGCAGGATCTTTATTATCGGTTGAATATCTTGCGGCTCATGTTACCGGCGCTGCGTGAGCGTGGGAGCGATATTGGGTTGTTGGCAGAGAAGTTATTGAGCCGTCGCGCGCTTACGTTGAGCGCAAAAGATATCGTCGATGCGTTGATGCCTTTTTTGCTGAGGCACGCGTGGCCGGGCAATGTGCGTGAGCTTGAAAACGTGATGGAACGCGCGGCGGTGCTGTATGGCGAATCGGCTTTGCCCGTGGATGCGGATATCGCAAGGACGCTCTTTGATGACGAGGAAACGTTTGCGCAGGAGATCGCGCCGCCACGCGACCGCGCGACGCTGTTGCAAGTGATCGAACGATGCGAGGGGAATCTGTCGATGGCGGCGAAGCAGTTGGGGATCAGTCGCTCGACGTTGTGGAGAAGGTTGAAGGAACCGGAAACTTGAGCGTACGCCCGTTTTTTTCCACCCACGCTTAAGATTTCCCAAAGGAGGCCGCTAAAACATCTGTACTTCTGGCACTACCCTCGAATGCACACACCAAAACAAAAAAGCATCGATCCACGCATCCTGGCCGGCAACGAAATCAGCCTGGCGATGCTGGAGATCGACTCGAAGTCGTTCCCGACGGAGACCGACCGGCAACAAGCGACGTGGGCCGCGTACGACGAAGTACGCGATCGCTTCGGCCTGTCCAGTCTCATGCATGTGCGGCATTGCCTGCGCGTGAGCGAGCGCTTCGCCAATCATCCGCACGTGTTGGGGGCGTTTAATTTTGAGGATTTGTCGGCGCTTTGTGCGCTTGGGGTGACGGATTCGCAAGCGCGGGAACTCGCCGACGAGCGGCGGCGTAATCCGGCGTTTGGGTTGATGGAGATTTTGCGGGCGGTTAGGAGGTTTGAGCGGTGAGGTTTAACGGTCTGATGTCGACCTGCTGTCGGTTTGGGTTTGTTGTTTTTGTCGTGCAAGGGGCTGCTGGTTTTTGGGCTTTTTATGCAGTAGCCGCCTCCCCGGCGGGGGGGTAACTTTCTTTGCTGCTGCAAAGAAAGTCACCAAAGAAAGCAGCTTTTTACCCCATGCACGATGGCTGGAGAGGGTTGGTCTGGATTAATCGGTACAGTGGCCGCAATAGGACTTTCCACGCTTGACCCGCCGCTTAGGCAACCTCGCGATTTCGCGCTCTAATATACTTGGGCCAGTGGTCCGCATTCATTCTTTCGGCCATGCGCTGCGCGCGCCGAGAACTTTAGAACGGAATCCCGCAGCCTATCAGCGCCCAGCCACCTCACGCCTCCCCGCTAGATTGCTATTCGGCCCTACCTTGGTCAGCACTTCCAGCAAAGCCTAACGCTTTCGGTGTGCCATTCATGGAAGTGCTAACCACGGTAGTGCCCAATGGGAGGGGTGCGATGTGGTTTGATGTGGCTGGGCTCTTATACGCTGCGGGGTTCCGTTCTAAAGCTCTCGGCGCGCGCAGCGCATGGCCGAAGGAATGAGCGTGGACCACTAACGCTAAAGAATTCGAGCGCGCAATCGCAAGGTTGCCTAAGCGACTCGTTATGCGTGGCACGTCCTATTGCGGTCACTGCATCCGTTAATCCAGACCAACCCTTTCCAGCCAGCGTGCATGGGGTAAAAAGCTGCTTTCTTTGGTGACTTTCTTTGCAGCAGCAAAGAAAGTTACCCCCCCGCCGGGGAGGCGGCTACTGAATAAGCTAAACAAACAAGAGAAGCCCTTTGCACGAGAGAACAACAAAATCAAAAACAACGACAGCAAAAACCAACGCCATGGGTTTAAAGAAAGCGTCCATCGCCATGGATCAAAGCACCACCTGCACCCCAACCTCAACCACATCCCCACTCGACAATCCATAATATTCCGCACTCGATGCCGAATGAAACGACATCTCGCCGAACAGCCTTTCGCGCCAACGCGACATCTGCCCGTGCGAACAACCGGGCGTCACTTCATCGCGCGGCAAGAAAAAACTCGTGCGCGCAGGCTCGAAACGCCAGTCGCCAAGCTGTCCCTCGAGCGATGCCAGCAAACGCGGCAGATTCGGCCGCTCCACGAATCCATGCCGCGAAATCACTTCGTAGCAACCCGCGCCGAGATCACGCACTTCGATGCGCGTCTGCTCATCCACGCGTGGCGCGGACTCCGAACGATTCGCGAACACCACGACCGTCCGATGCAGCACATGGTTATGCCGCACATTGCTTTCGAGCGCGGATGGCGTCGCGCCCTGCGCCGTGCCCGGATAGATCGCCGTGCCGCCCACGCGCGCGGGTGGCTCTGCGCTGGACAGGACATCGCGCAGAAAAGCATCGAGCGGTGGCGCGTGCGAGGCATGCAGCGCGGCGAGCCTGCGTCCGCGATGCCACGTCGACATCAACACGAACAACAGCACGCCGATCGCCACGGGAAACCAGCCGCCCTGCGGAATCTTGTGGACGTTGGCCGCGACGAGCAAGCCATCGATTGCAAGCAAAGGCACGCTGATTAGCGCCACCGCTGCCCACGGCCAGCGCCACAGTTGCCGCGTCAGACTCACCATCTGCACGCTGGTAATGAGCATGGTGAGTCCCACCGCGATACCGTACGCATTCGTGAGCCGGTCCGAGCTACGAAACGCGAGCACAAGAAAAATCACCGCAGCGAACAGCACCGCGTTCACCGCGGGCACATACACCTGCCCGCGATGCGTCTTCGATGTCTCGATCACGCGCAAACGCGGCAAAAAACCGAGTTCGATGGCCTGACTCGTCATGGAGAACGCACCGGATATGACGGCTTGCGAAGCAATCACCGTCGCGGCAAGCGCAATCAACACGGTCGGCACGAGCGCCCAAGAAGGCGCGGCAAGAAAGAATGGCTGCTTCTCCGCGCCCGGCTGATAAAGCAGCGTCGCCGCCTGCCCGAAGTAACCGATGATGATCGACGGAAACACCACGAACAGCCACGCAAGACGAATGGCGCGCCGCCCGAAATGGCCGATATCCGCATACAACGCTTCTGCGCCCGTCAACGCGAGGATGACCGCGCCGAGCACGGTGAACGCCATTGAGGGATGCGTTTGCACAAGCGTCCACGCAAAGGTGGGCGAAACCGCGCGCAATACATCGGGATGCTGAATAACGCGGTAAATCCCGATGACCGCAAGATAGACGAACCACAGCGCCATCACCGGCCCGAACGATTTGCCGACAAGCTCGGTGCCGAAGCGCTGAAACACAAACAGCGCGACGAGTATCGCCAATGTGAGCGGGACGATATACGGATCGAAACTCGCGCTGACCTGATGCAGACCCTCCACCGCAGACAGCACCGACACAGCAGGCGTAATCATCGAATCGCCATAGAACATGGCAGCGCCAAAGAGGCCCGCGAGAAGCAGCCAATGCGGCTTGTGGCGTCCTTGTTGTTCATAGCCCGCGCGCACCAATGCCGTCAACGCAACGATGCCGCCCTCGCCTTCGTTGTCCGCGCGCATGACATAGCACACGTACTTGCCCATCACGACAATGAGCACGGCCCACACGATCATCGAAAGAATGCCGAGCACGATGGTCGCATCGACGCGACCGGCATCGCTCACGCCCTGACGCAGCGCATAGATCGGACTCGTGCCGATATCGCCGAAGACGACGCCCAAAGCGCCGAGCATCATGCCCGAAAGCGCCTTGTCGGTACGCGCCGCATGCGTGTTCGACGCGGCCTGTGGCGCGCTTTTGGAGGTCGTCGTCATGGGAAGGCGTTTTATTCTCTTAATGGAATCACTAGCAAAAGCCATTCCCTGTCGCATTGATAAAAGTCCCGTCACGGAATGCCCCTTGCTGAAAGACTAAGGCTTTCACGTGAAAACTACTGATCCGAGGAAGTGTCATCGATGCGCGCCACCATCATCGCTCATGAAACACCGGCGGAACCGGCCTCCGAGGAGATTCACCGCTTCACTTTCGAACTAGAGGATGACGATTCCGCTACGTTGACCGATTCCGTTTCGCTCAGAACGGCACGGGTCATCGTCGCCAATTTGAAAGACGGCAATGCGTTCATTCAGATGTTGCGCGTCATCGTCGGGGCGGACCCGGTGCAATACGACAGACTGATCGGCGATGTCTATGTGGACAGGCCGAAGGCATCGGCATCACACTAAAGATAAAGGAGGACCGCAATATGAAGCTCTATTACTCACCGGGCGCGTGCAGCCTGGCCGATCATATCGCCATGCACGAAGCAGGACTGGATTTCGAGCGTATCAAGGTCGATCTGAAGAATAAGGTTACCGAGAACGGCGCGAAGTTCGAGGACATCAATCCGAAGGGTTATGTACCTGTCGTCGAAATGGACAATGGACGCGTGCTCACGGAGAACGTCGCCATCTTATGGTGGGTTTCGAAACAGGCGCCCGCCCTTGCACCGAAGGACGATGCCGATGGCACGCGCTTGCTCGAAATGCTTGCGTTCATCTCGACCGAGATCCACAAGCAGTTCGCGCGCTTGTTCAAGCCGTCGTCGGATGCGGAAGGCGCTGCGGCGAAGGAGAAGATCGGTCAGCGGCTTACGCTCATCGAGAAGATGATGGAAGGCGAATATATCTTCGGCGAGTCCATGAGCGTGGCGGATGCATATCTCTTTACCATGCTTGTGTGGGCGAACAAGATGGGCCTTGCCATTCCGCCGCGACTCAATGGATTTTATGAGCGCGTGCGCGAACGGCCTGCCGTCAAGCTCGCGTTCGAGCATGAAGGGCTGGAATAAAGTATTTGCGCTTGCCTGTGCGTGCGTCGTGTTTTTATTTGCGACGCCGCCTGGCAGTTCATTGCAGGCGCAGGAGCGGCACATCGACTTTGCGAGTTTGCCGCTCGACCATGCAATTAGGATCGTTCAGGGTGCGGGTAGACGCAGCATCGTCGTGTTCGAAGATCCTTATTGCCCGTTTTGCCAGCGGCTTGAAAGCAGGCTTCACGTCATCGATAATCTTACGGTGTACGTATTTCTGTTTCCCATTCTCACGCCGCAATCTAAAACAACAGCGGACGCGATCTGGTGCTCGCCGGATCGCAGCACCGCATGGCGTGACTGGATGATGCGCGGGCAAGCACCGTCACCCGCGCATCATTGCGATGACTCGCCGGTCGCCGCCAATCTCGCGATGGCCGCGCGACTCGGTATTCGTCTTACACCGACCATTGTATTCAGCGACGGCGATCTCGTGACCGGCGCGCTGCCGCTCGACGATCTCAGGAACATGCTCGACGGCGCGCGTCCCTGAAAACCGCATGACGTCATTGATCGAACGTGCCGCGATATTCGGGCGCGGCATCCGAACGTGTGTTCAGTTCGAACATCACGCCACCCGGCGCGCGGCAAAAGAAACGCGAACCGCGCCCGTTATTGAACACGCCCGTTTCCATTTCCACGCCATCCTGCTTGAAACGCTCATACAGCGCGCTCACTTCATCGAGGCTTTCGAGTTCGAAGCCTGCGTGAAAAGCTTTCGGCCATTGGGGCGCATCGCCATCGACATGATCGATGACTACATCGAAACCGGGACGCTTCAGGATGAAGCACTTCTCCCACGTGCCGGAAACGGTGAAGCCGAGATAGTGCTCGAAGAAACGCGCCGTGGCGGCGGTGTCCGAGGAAGGAAAGCTGAGGTGGTTGAGCTTCATGCTCTTGATCGATTCGTTCATCGTCGTTCTCGCAAGTGAGTCGATGCGGCGAAGGCCCCATGCCAGTTCGCCCGACGACTTCAGAATATAAGCAAAAGCTCACATTCCCAACTCGCTTTCGACACGCTTCGATCAAACGCGCAAACCCTTGTGGCAAGGGCGTTTCGCAGACGTCGCATTACTTTAGGCGATGCGTTGCTCACATTCGATGCTATTTCCCGGTGCGCGCAAGATAGCCGAACACAGCCGCGCTCACGCGCACTTGCAGCGCGTCGATGTCCGTTTCGCCGCGTTCGCCCGCTGCATCCACCATGCCGTGAACGATGGCGAGCAAATCCGCCGCCGCCAGTTCAGGCGCACGATGACGCGGCACGGCGCGTTTCACGACGTTCATCACGAGTTGCTCCATCTCGTCCTTGGCGATCTCGCGGCGCACGGCAGGCCGCCCTTCCTCGATATCGAGCAGACGCGCGAGCATGGGCCGCTGCAATTGCTGGCGCACGCATGCGCCTATCAGATAGTCGAGCGCGGCACGGCCACTGCGCTGATACAGCGCGGCGGCGGCATCGTCATGAAAACGCTGGGTTTCGCGGCGGATCAGCGCGACGGTCAACGCATCCTTGCCCGGAAAGTATTGATAGAGCGAACCGATGCTCACACCCGCGCGCGCCGCCACGGCGTTCGTGTTGAAGCCTTCGAAGCCCGCTGTTTCGAGCACTTGCGCGGCCGCTTCGACGATTGAAGCGACCGTGTCTTCCGAGCGCGATTGCGTCGGCGTCTTGCGGGGACGATAAGGTTTATGCGGAGAGGTTCGGCTCATGCGAGTGCGTTCGTGAGGTCGCTCGACGGGACGCACTCATTGTACGATCGCTCAGTTCAACGCAGTGGCGCTCACGGCATCGACCGAAGAACCTGATAGCAAAACGGAAGATTTGCCATCGGGACCGACAGGCACATCGCCCACCAGCGTGGTGCGATAAAGCTGACGATCGAACTCCAGATCGAAGATATCGGTCGGTGCGAGATGCGCGGTCGCGCGGTTGTCCCAGAACGCGATGCTGCCCGGCTCCCATTTGAAGCGCACCGTGAATTCGGGCCGCGTGACGTGTTCCCACAGCAGTTCGAGCAAAGCCTGACTCTCTCGCGGCGTGAGTCCGACAATCGACTTGAGAAACGACGGGCTGACATACAACGCGCGTTCGCCCGTTTCGGGATGCACGCGCACGAGCGGATGCTCGCTCACCAGCGTGCGATCTTCCACGGCTTTATCGAATGCATCCGTGCCACGCGCGCCTTGCGGTGGCGCGAACTTGTGCACGCCGCGCAGCGTATCGACGAACGCGCGCAAAGGCGCCGACAACTTCGCATACGCAGCGACGAGGTTGGTCCATTGCGTATCGCCGCCGTAAGGAGGAATGGTCACGCCGCGCAGAATCGACGCATACGGCGGATTCACGGCGGCGGTGACATCCGTATGCCAG
The DNA here is from genome assembly GCF_057612605.2 of Caballeronia sp. A2-2. Taxonomy (NCBI): domain Bacteria; kingdom Pseudomonadati; phylum Pseudomonadota; class Betaproteobacteria; order Burkholderiales; family Burkholderiaceae; genus Caballeronia; species Caballeronia sp. A2-2. Next base: position 589,176 of record NZ_JBVFIR010000004.1, read on the forward strand.
CCGGTCCACGGACGCAATAACGCTTGACCCTCGAATCGCGTGGCCTTGCGAAACTTGGCGATGGAATAGATTTGCGGATGTCCTTCCACATGCCCGAACACGGGATGCCCGACCGTCAGTTCCCCGAACTGTGCAGAGAACGCGACATGCTGTTCGTGATTGAGAAACTGCTCGCGAAAGAACACCACGCGCCATCGCAGGAGCGCGGCGCGAATGGCATCGATTTGAGTTTGAGACAGCGGCCGCGTGAGATCGACGCCGCCAATCAACGCGCCGATATGCGCCGACTGCGGCTCGACGGTTATCGCGGAGTGAGTTTCTGTCGGGGCAATGTAAGCTGCGTTCACGTCGGTCTCCTTTCTAAAGAAGTCCGAATGTACAAGCCGTTACGCGCCGCGAGAACGAAGAATAAGCGATGTGGTTATCGCCGCGAACGATAAGCCGTGCGCGAAATCATCGGCTATAACCAGGCCTTGCCAGCGCGATCCGAAGCCTTTGCGCCTGATCGAGTTGCAGGATGAACGAGGGCCGCGAACGCAGCAGCAGACTCTTGAGGTCCGTATTCGAAGTGGTGCGGATATATCCGTCCATGACATTGACGAGCCGGCCGAGAAAATCCACTTCGCGCGCCAGATAGCGCTGATCGAAGTCGTATTCGCTGGCGTCTTCGAGCGATGAAAGCGCGTCGCGGGCTTCGCGGGTAATGGCATCGCTCGTGTTGCTGCGTTGTGCGGTCGCGCCTGCGCGTTGCAGCACGGCGTTCGCATCCTGATTCACTTGCTGATGTTCGATCACCATGCGGTTCGCATAGACCTGCACGCTGCGCGATTTCGTGCGGCCCGCCGCGAGTTGACCCGCCGCGATCTCGGCCTGATTCGCGACCAGCAGCACGCCGACGATCTGCGCATTGGACAAACCATCGTCATCGTCCTGCGCATGCGCGACGAGCGTCGATGCCGCGAACAGCAGCATCGCCATGACCCAACGCTTCATGAATGCGTGGAAACCGCGCGTCTGCGTGAACACTGCAGGCCTCGAAGGAAAACGAAAGCTCCAGCATAACGCGCTTCTTAAGCTCAGTCGCGGTTGGTGCGTCGCAGATTGCGCGTTTCCAGTTGCGCGATGACGCGCTGCACCGTGCGTTCCGCGATTCCATCGAGCGCCATGAAGCGGCAGCCCAGCACGGTGCGGCGTTCGCCGGTCGGCGTGAAAGCCTGACGCGGCGCGACGATTTCCAGATCGACGGTGAACTCGCCATGACCGTGCAGATCGAGCGTGATATCGCGCCAGACGGTGCCGCGTTCGACATCGGCGAAACGCGTGTCGGCGGTACGCAACGCCACGCCGCCGAGCGAAATGTCCTGCAAATCGAGCGTGAACGCTTCGCCGTGCGGATCGGACCCGGTTGCGGTGAACGGATCGCACAGCGGTGTTTCCACGCGATAGAACTCGCGCCGCTGCACGTAGTAGAGCAGCGCGGGGAAAGCGGCCTCGAAGGCGGGACGGCCTTCGAATTGCGTCATCGATGCTTGTGGCACGACGAATTCCGTGCGAATGCCCGATGGCTGGCTGCGGAACACGAGCGTCTCGGCGCGCAGCAACGCGGCGTTGCGTTCGGGCACGCCGCCAAGATCGAACAGAAAGCACGCGCGCCGCGAATCGACATCGAGCACTTGCGTGACGAGTTGCGCGCCGCCGAATTCGACCGTGAGAAAGTCACGATGCGATGCCAGCCCGCGCAAACACAGCGCAATCTGCAGCGGATGCCGCAGCGCATGACGTTCGTCGATGCCGCTCACGGAGGCGGCGATTTTTTCGGTGAGGGCGGATTCGGCGATCATCGGCGTCGGGCTCTGTTTTTGTAGGTGCGCAGCGTTATGCGAGGAGCGTGCCAAGTGCGTTTCTTGCGGGTTTGCCGAGGATGCGCGCTCGTTAAGGCGTTCGTGCTACGTAACATCGCGAGCGATGTTACGGGCCACGCACATCAAACCTGTTCCAAGGCAATCGAGCGGCAACGTTGTGCAATGATCGTGCGATCCGGCTTGCCTTGTTCGGTGAGCGGCACGCGCGGCATCATCGCGACGCGGACCGTGTTCGCCACGCGCGGGCCGAACGCGGCATCGAGCGCACGCGCGCAGCGAGCCAGGTCGATCGTGCGGCCCGGCCACGGTTCGATCGCCACATCGAACGCGATGCCCGCCGCGAACGCCACCGCGTAACGCACGTCCGGCAGCGCACACAACACGTCTTCGATTTGCGCGGGACCGATGGCGCGTCCGTCGATACGCATCACGTCCGCCGCGCGGCCGAGAATATGCAGATAGCCGCGATCGTCGAGATAGCCGATGTCGCCGGTCAGGCACCATCCGTCGCGAAACTTCCGCGCTTCATCCGCCGGTTGATGCCGATAACCCTGCGCCACCGATGCCGACCGCACTTCGATACTGCCCGCTTCACCTGCGCTGCAAATCCCGCCATCCGCGCGACGAAAACGCACTTCGACGCCGGGACGCACGCGGCCCGCGCTATTCAAGAGACTTGCATCGATCCGGTATTCGGCGGGCGTGAGCGCGCTCACCAAACCGGCTTCGCTCGCGCCGTAGAGATGGGTGAGCACGGGCCCAAGCCGGTCGATTGCGCGCCGCCGCAGGATCGCGGGCGCGGAGCCGCCGATATGCGCGATGCTGCGCAGCGATGACAGATCGCGACGGCGCACGTCGGGATGATCCATCACTTCGAATAATTGCGGCTCGACCAGCAGCACGTCCGTGACGCGTTCGGCTTCGATGGCGGCGAGTGTATCGGCGGCATCGTAATGTGATTCCAGCACGACCGTGCCGCCGCCGATCAGCGTCGAATCCACCAGCACTTGCGAGAGATACGCGAGCGGTCCGTTCACGAGGCGGCGCTGGCCGGTGGCATCCGGCGCGTGGGCCGCGAGCGCCGAATACGCGGCGAACGAGCGGCAGCTTCCCTTGGGGATATCGGTCGTGCCGCCCGACGATGCGACCACGCAAAGATCGCGCGCCAACGCACGGCATTTCATCGGCCGGTCGTCTTGCGTGTAGGCAAGCGCGTCCAGCCGCGACGACGCCGGACCGAAACCGATCTGCTTCACGCGCACGTTCACGCCTTCGGGCACGAGATGAGCGGTGCCCGGAAACACCACCAACAGCGCCGGACGGATGCGCGCAATCAACGCCGCACGGCGTTCGGCCGTGTTTGGCGCGGCGAGAAACATCGCGGCCGCGCCGAGCAGATTCGCGGCGTAGCGCACGGCGAGCGCATCCGGACAATTCGGCGCGAACAGCGCCACCAGCGTCCCTCGTCCGATGCCGAGTTCCGCCAGCGCCCGCGCATGACGGAAGATCGCGCGGCGTAGTGCGTCGCCGGTTACATCGTCGTTTCGATAGCGGAGGACGGCTTCGTCGGCGCGCGCGTTCAGGCGGTCGAGCAAGACATCGATATAAGGCTGAAAACCCGGTTCCTGCGTGTGATCGATCTTCATGATCGCCCCCAGTCGTGGTGAAGATGGTCCGTGGATGCAACGCATCTTGCGCCCCGACAGTGAGGGGGAAATTAGGCGGCTTTTTCGGGTTGACGTTCGTGCGCGCGGATGGTGACGGCGGCGAGTGCTCCGGCGGCGAACGCGCATCCGGCGGACAGGAAGGAAACGGCACGCAATGCGGCGGCAATCGCGCTGGCTTCGGAATGACCCGCGTGCGCCAATGTCGCGTCATGCACCCGCACGAACACGATGCCCAGCACCGCCACCGCCAACAGCCCCGCGACGCGCGCCACCGCGTTGTTGATGCCCGAGGCCACGCCCGTGCGTTCGTCCGGCACGGATGCCATGACGGTCGCCGTCAGCGGCGCGACGGTGATCGTCATGCCGAAGCCGAGCACGAGCAGCGCGGGGAGCCATCCGGTCCAATAACCTTCGCCATTGCCGATGTAAGGCCGCGCGAGCAAGACGAAACCAACCGCCGCCACGCACGGCCCGACCGTGAGCAAGGCGCGCGCGCCGAAGCGGGTCGTCAGGCCGCCCGTCAAACGCGAGAGCACGCCGATGATGAGCGGCATCGGCAAGACGGCCGCGCCCGCTTCGGCGGCGCTGTAACCGTAGGCGCGAATCAGCGTGTACGGCAGGAAGAACAGCAGGCCGGACAGCGCGAAGTACAGCAGCAGCGTGACCAGATTCGCGCCGGAGAAATCGCGCGAGTGGAACACGTCGAGCGGCATCATCGGATCATGGCTGCGTGCCTCGATGACGATGAACGCCGCCAGCAGCACCACGCCCGCCGCGAGCAAACCGAGCACGACCGCCGAGCCGAATCCGCGCGACGATGCTTCGGTCAACCCATACGTGAGCGCGCCCAGCCCTGCGGTCACGGTCGCGGCGCCGAGCCAGTCGAGCGAGGGTGGCGCATCGGATTTGAGGCTGTCCGGCACCGCCAGCAGCGCGAGCGTGATGGTGGCCGCCGCCATCGGCAGATTGAGGAAGAAGATCGCGCGCCAGGAGAAAGCATCGACGAGCCAGCCGCCCGCCGCCGGTCCGAGCGCGGAAGTGATGGCCGCCACGCCCGCCCACGTGCCGATGGCGCGAGCACGTTCAGCGCCTTCGAACACGGAGCCGATGATCGCGAGACTGCCCGGCACCAGCAAGGCCGCGCCGATGCCCTGCACCGCGCGCGCCGCGATCAGCCAGCGTGAATCGGGCGCGAATCCGCACGCCGCCGACGCCACCATGAACACGACGATGCCCGCGACGAACACGCGGCGGCGTCCCAGCTTGTCGCCCATCGACCCGCCGACCAGCACCAGCGAGCCGAGAAACAGCAGATACGCGTTGACGACCCATTGCATGGCCGCGACGCTGGCGTTCAGCTCGCTCTGGATCGACGGCAGCGCGACATTCACCACCGATCCGTCGATGAACGCCATGCTGGAGGCGAGGATCGTCGACCAGAGCGCCATGCGTCGGCGCGTGCACGGCGTGCCGCTCGCGGCGGGTTGCGCGCGGATGAACAGCTCGTCGCACGGGCTGGATTGCGGCGCGGCGGCGGGCGTCGTGCGTCTTGATGGTTCGACGGATGAATCGGCCAAAAACGCTCCTGTATGTCACGTTCGTCACGTTCGATTCGGTTTCCTGCATGGTACAGCAGGGGTATTCCTGCACGCTCAGATGAGAACCGCTATCATTAAAACATCCCGAGTACGCAGGCATTCGTCGACGCAAAGGGCTCAGAAAACGGAGCCTCGTCATGCAGCCATCGATTGCCGGTCTTGCCTCGAAGTCGTCTTCTAGCGCCGCGCCCGCGAGCCTTACTGTGTGGGAATCGCTCATGCGGCAGGCTGTGGCGGATGAGCGTGCGCGTCGCATCGAGATGGCGCGGGCGGGTTATGAGCAGGCGCTTTCCGTCGCGCTGCAATTGCTCGATGCACCGCCGCCCGGCCGCGCGGACGATTGTCTCGCCGCGCTCGTGGTTTCGCATCACAATCTCGCCGACTTGCACGTCGCGCTGGGCGATATCGATAGTGCAACGAATCATCTTTGCGCGGCGCACGAAACGCTCGCCGCGCTTCATCTGAACGCGCAACGTCCTTTGTCGCTTCGACAAGCCGCCTTGCGTCACACGCGCGAAACGCATGTCGCGCTCATCCGTCATCTCGCGCGCCACGGGCACAGTCCGCTCGTCGCGCGCACGCTCGAAGCCGTCGACCTCGCGCTGCATGGCGCCAGTCCGGCGCGCCATTGACGTCGATTCGACGTCGTCCTCACATCATCGAAAGGAGATTCAAGATGCCTTATACGCTGCCCGAACTTGACTATGCCTACGACGCGCTCGAACCGCATATCGATGCGCGCACGATGGAGATTCACTACACGAAGCATCATCAAACGTATGTCAACAATCTGAACGCCGCGCTCGAAGGAAAGGGCCAGCCGGACGTGCCGGTCGAAACGCTGATCGCTAATATCGATTCGTTACCCGAAGCAATTCGGACGGCGGCGCGCAACAACGGCGGCGGCCATGCGAACCACAGCCTGTTCTGGAAGGTGATGACGCCGCAGGGTGGCGGCAATCCGGATGGCGCAATCTCAAGCGCCATCGATGCCGATCTCGGCGGCTTCGATGCCTTCAAGGACGCCTTCACGAAAGCCGCGCTCACGCGTTTCGGCAGCGGCTGGGCGTGGCTTTGCGTGGATAAGCAAGGCAAGCTCACGGTCGAGAACACCGGCAATCAGGACAGTCCGCTGATGGCGGGCATTGGCACCGGCAATACGCCGGTTCTCGGGCTGGATGTGTGGGAACACGCCTACTATCTCAAGTATCAGAACCGCAGGCCGGAGTACATCGCGGCGTTCTTCGACGTGATCGACTGGAAGGAAGTCGCGCGGCGTTATGAGGAAGCGCGCAAGAAGTAATGCGTTGAACGCGGGCCGGTCATGCCGACGGTTCGCACATCTTTTAACAGGCGTTACCGGCGTAATGCTCGTAAGCGTAACTTACACATCCTCACGCCATTTAATACGGCGCTTGCGTAAAGTCCACTTCACCGATTCGTCGGGCATCGCAGATGCGAACGACGAAGCTCAATCAACGTTAAGAGGTGGATATGAAGACCAGTCGAATCATCGCGGCGCTGTTGTGCGCGAGCATGGGGTTGTCGGCGGCAGCGACGTTTGCGCAACCCGCACCGGGCGGTCCCGGTTATCACGACGATCACGGGCAGCGTTTTGACGATCATGGGCGCCAGGATCACGGTGGCCCGGATCATCGTCCGCCGCCGCCGGTGCATGCGGACAACGGGCCGCATCATCAGGACTGGCGCAAGGGTCAACCGATTCCGAATGATTACCGCGACCATCAATACCGCGTCGATGACTGGCATGGTCACGGCCTGCGTCAGCCGCCGCGTGGTTACGACTGGGTTCAGGTTGGCGGCGATTATCTGTTGATCGCGGCGGCGACGGGCATTATTGCGGATATGGTGCTGGCGCGCTGAGTTGGCTTGGAAGCGCGACGCGTTTGTATGTATTTGGCGTGTCGCGTTCGCTGTTTGTTGGGGTTTTTGGCTGGTGTTTTTTTGTTGTCGTGCAAGGGGCTGCTGGTTTTTGGGTTTTTATTGCAGTAGCCGCCTCCCCGGCGGGGGGGTAACTTTCTTTGCTGCTGCAAAGAAAGTCACCAAAGAAAGCAGCTTTTACCCCTCCGCACGCTGGCTGGAAAGTGTGGTCTGAATTAACGATGCAGTGGCCGCAATAGGACTTCCCTCGGTTGGTTTAGCGTGTGGGCAACCTGACGATTTCGCGCTCGAATTTTTTAGTGTTAGTGGTCCGCAGTCATTCTTTCGGCCATGCGCTACGCGCGCCGAGAACGTAAGAACGGAATCCCGCAGTCTATAAGCGCCCAGCCACCTCACGCTTCTCCGCAAGATTGCTATTCGGTCCTACCTTGGTTAGTGCTCCGACTAAAAGGTGACATGCGTGGGTGGGCGTGCTTTGCCCAGAAGTGCTTACCAAGGTAGGGCCCAATGGGAGAGGTGCGATGTGGCGTGATGTGGCTGGGCGCTCATACGCTGCGGGATTCCGTTCTTACGTTCTCGGCGCGCGTAGCGCATGGCCGAATGAATGAGCGCGATCCACCAAGCGTTGATTATTCGAGCGCGAAATCGCGAGGTTGCCAACGCGCTCTGGCAAACGAAGGACATCCTATTGCGGCCACTGCATCGTTAATCCAGACCAACCCTCTCCAGCCATCGTGCATGGTGTAAAAAGCTGCTTTCTTTGGTGACTTTCTTTGCAGCAGCAAAGAAAGTTACCCCCCCGCCGGGGAGGCGGCTACTGCAAAAAAACCCCAAACAACAGCAGCCCTTTGCACGACAAAACAACAACCCCCCACCACGTTTCTTACCGCAACTCCGCAGCCTCCACAACCGCAAGGTAAGCAGCCAACGCCCTCCGCACCTCACGCAAATACCGCTGCGCCAATTGCACATCACCCATCGCAGGCCGCAGCTTGATCGCCAACGCGCCACTCGCCAACGCACGCAGCATCTCCACATACAACGCACGATCCGCAGCCTTCACACCAGGCATGCGCGCATCGATCACCTTTCTCAACGTGCCAGACTTCCGCTTGCCCCTTTCTTCATCATGCGGCATGGTCGACATGAGAATCAGGCAATCCGGATTACGTTCGAGATAGCTGATATACGGCGTCATGATGCGGTCGATCACCGCGTCCGCCGACAACTCCTGCCACGTCTCCGTCTCGACCTTGCCGAGTTCCTCATCGATCTCACCGGTCGCCGCCATGTGCCGATCCCACAGCGCCAGCAGCAAGGTATCGCGATCCGGAAAGAAGTGATACATGGAACCGATGGGCGTCTGCGCGCGCCGCGCGACACCATGCATGGTCACGCCTTCCAAACCTTTCTCGACGATCAGTTCCGCCGCGGCATCCAGCACGGCTTCGATACGCGCCCGCCCCCGCGCCTGCAACGGCGAGCGCGCATTGCCCGCGCGTTCCGGCTTCGGTTCCGCGTGGTCCTGACCGGGCCGTGGCTTTTTCATTGCGTTCCTCAAATGCTAAAGGCAGAGTCAAACTAGACGCTTCCGTCTAGATTCGTGCATACTAGACGACATCGTCTAGTTTGGCGAGTGCGGTCAATTCATAGTCCGCAGGCTTTTTACTTTGAGACTGGAGTCATCATGGCAGGTGCAGCGCCCGCGCAAAGCGGCAATCCGGACACAGCGCAACAGGGCAAGTCCTCGCGCATGCGTGTGCTCGTCATCGTCGGAATCATCGCGGCGATCGCGGCCATCGCGTGGGGCGTGCGCTGGTGGACGGTGGGCCGCTTCATCGAAACCACGGATGACGCGTATCTCAAGGCCGACAGCGTGACCATCGCGCCGAAAGTGAGCGGCTATATCACCGAAGTGCTGGTCGGCGACAATCAAACGGTCGATGCCGGCACGCCGCTCGTTCGGCTCGATTCGCGTCAGTATCAGGCATCGTTCGATCAGGCGAAAGCCACGCTCGATGCCCGCGCCGCCGACATTCAACGCGCCGAGGCCGATCTGCGGCAGCAGCACGCCAACGCCGATCAGGCGCGCGCGCAGGCGGAAGTGGCGCGCGTAAGTCTGAAGCACGCGGACGACGATGTGCAGCGTTATCGTCCGCTCGCCGCGACCGGCGCGGAAACCGCCGAGCGTTTGTCGAGCCTCGTGAGCACGCGCGATCAGGCGCGCGCCACGCTCACCGCGAACCTGGCCGCCGCGAAATCCGCCGAAACGCAGACGGGCGCGATTCAGGCGCAGATCGCGCAGGCGCACGCGCAAATGGAAGCCGCGCAAGCGCAACTCGAACAGGCAAAGCTCGATCTGCACGACACGGCGCTCGTGAGTCCGCTGGGCGGGAGCGTCGGGGATCGCACCGTGCGCGTCGGCCAGTATGTGCAGCCGGGCACGCGGCTGATGACGGTCGTGCCGGTCGAATCCGTCTATCTGACGGCGAATTTCAAGGAAACGCAGGTGGGCCGCATGCGCGTGGGCCAACCCGCGACGCTGCATGTCGATGCGCTCAAGGGCACGGATCTGCATGGCATCGTCGAGAGTTTTTCGCCGGGCACCGGCGCTCAGTTCGCGCTGCTGCCGCCGGAAAACGCGACCGGCAACTTCACCAAGATCGTTCAGCGCGTGCCGGTGCGCATTCGCGTCGAAACCGGTCCGAACACGCGCAAGGTGTTGCTGCCCGGCCTGTCCGTGACGGTGGATGTCGATACGAAATCCGCCACCGACGACAGCGCGCGCATCGCTCAAGAAAACCATCATGACTGATGCCTCGCAGGCGCACGCCCGCGCGAGCGCCACCGACTGGATCGCGGTCACGGCGGGCGCGCTCGGCGCGTTGATGGCGACGCTCGACATCTCCATCACCAACTCCGCGCTGCCGCAGATTCAGGGCGAAATCGGCGCGACAGGCACGGAAGGCACGTGGATTTCCACCGGCTATCTCATGTCGGAAATCGTCATGATTCCGCTCGCCGCGTGGCTCACGCGCGTGTTCGGGCTGCGCAATTTTCTGCTCGGCAATGCGGTGCTGTTCACCGCGTTTTCCATCATGTGCGGCTTGTCGAACTCTCTGCCGATGATGGTCGCGGGCCGCATCGGACAAGGTTTCGTCGGCGGCGCGATGATTCCCACGGCGCAGACCATCATCCGCACGCGATTGCCGCGCGAACAGATGCCGGTGGGCATGACGATCTTCGGGCTGATCGTGCTGCTCGGGCCGTTGCTTGGACCGGTGCTGGGCGGATGGCTCGCAGAAAATATCTCGTGGTCGTGGTGCTTTTATCTGAATATCCCGGTGGGCGTGACGCTCGTCGCGCTGCTCATTACCGGCCTGCCCGCGGAGAAGGCGCATTGGGAGTCGTTTCTCACGGCTGACTGGATTGGTATTGCAGGGCTCGCAATCGGGCTGAGTTCGCTGACGGTCGTGCTGGAAGAAGGCCAGCGCAATCAGTGGTTCGAGTCGAGCGAAATCGTCTTGCTGACGTGCGTCGCGACCTTCGGCATGCTGTTGATCGCGCTGTCGCAGATGGTGGCGAAGAAGCCTATCGTGCGGCTTTCGCTGCTGCGCAATCCGCGTTATGCGAGCGTGATTCTGATCGTGTTCGCGGTCGGCGCGGGGCTGTATTGCGTATCGTTTTTGCTGCCGCAATTCTTGAGCATCGTCGCGGGATACAACGCTCAGCAGTCCGGCGCGATCATGTTGATTTCCGGCGTGCCCGCGTTTCTCATCATGCCGATTTTGCCGCGCCTGCTTGGCAAGGTGGATTTTCGGGTGCTCGTTATTTCCGGGCTGTTGTGCTTCGCGGGAAGCTGCTTGCTGGATATTTCGCTGACGGCGCAAAGCGTCGGCCATGATTTCTTCTGCTCGCAAATCCTGCGCGGCTTCGGCCAGATGCTCGCGATGATGCCGCTCAATCAAGCGTCGATGGCCGCCGTCTCGCGCGAAGAATCCGGCGATGCCGCCGGTCTCTACAACATGGCGCGCAATCTCGGCGGCTCGGTCGGACTGGCGATCATCGGCACCGTGATCGACCGGCGCAACGATTTTCATACGGCGGCCATTCGCGAATCCGTGACGGCGAATTCCGTGCTCGGGCAAGAGCGCATGGCGTCGAGCGCGGCGAACTTCTTCGCGCAGGGCGGCGACATGGCGCACGCGAAGATGCAGGCGCTCGGCCAGTTGGCGATGCAGATCGGCCAGCAAGCCGTCGTCATGACTTATTCCGAAACCTTTTACGTGCTCGCGATTGCGTTGCTGGCCTGCCTGCCGCTCGCGCTGTTGCTCAAGACGCCCTCCGCGCATCCCGGCGATGCCCCTTCCGCCGGTCACTGACACCATGAATCACTCGATGTTTTTCTCTGCTCTATGCCGCGCGGGATTGTTCAGCGCGGCGCTTGTATTGGCTGCGTGCACCGTCGGCCCGGATTATCGCGGCGCACCGGATATCGCGCCGGACGCGATCAAGAGCGGCGCGTTCGTGCGCACGCCCGCGCAGGGCGTGATTGCATCACCCGCGCCCGCGCAATGGTGGCTCGCGCTCAACGATCCGCAATTGAACGCCCTCGTCGATGCCGCGCTCGCGCATAACCCGGATGTGAAGATCGCGCAGGCGCGTTTGCGTGAAGCGCGTTCGCAGTTGCGCGGACAGCGGGCGAACGAGTTGCCGAAGGCGTCGGCATCGGCGGCGGCGTTGCGCATGCGTTCGCCGGATACGTCCTTGTTCTCCGATCAGAACAGCGGCGGTTCCACCGGTCGCGGACCGATCGATTTTTATACCGCGGGTTTCGATGCATCGTGGGAAATCGATTTGTTCGGCGGCACGCGCCGCGCGATCGAGGCTGCATCCGACGAAGCCGATGCCGTGCATGCCGACCTCGCCGATACGCAAGTGTCGCTCGCGGCGGAAGTGGCATCGGCGTATATCGACTTGCGCGATCAGCAGGAGCGTTTCGCGCTCGCGCAGCGCACCGCCGACTATCAGCAGCAGATGCTCACGCTCACCCAGCAGCGACGCGCGCGCGGCACCGCCGCCGATGTCGATGTCGAGCGGCTCACCACGCAGGTCGATACCACGCGTGCGCGCCTTGTGCCCTTGCAGGAACAGATCACTGATTCCCTCGATCAGTTGGCTGTGCTCACGGGCCGCGCGCCCGGCGCGCTCGATGCGGATTTGGCCGCGCATGCGCCGCTGCCGGCGTTGCCGGTGTCGGTGCCGGTCAGCGATCCGTCGGGCATGTTGCAGCAACGGCCGGATATTCGCGCGGCGGAGCGTCGTCTTGCATCGAGCAATGCGCAGATCGGGCAGCATATTGCGGATTATTTTCCGAAGGTGTCCTTGCTGGGCGACCTCGGGTTTTCTGCGAGCGATCCGGGGCATTTGGTTCGCAAGGAGAATTTCTCGTGGCTGACGGTGCCTTATTTGCAGTGGAACGTGCTGGATTTCGGGCGCACGGCGGCGAGCGTGGATGCGGCGCGCGCGTCACGGGATGAGGCCGAGGCGCGGTATGAGAAGACGGTGCTCGGTGCGTTGAAGGATGCGAATTCGGCGCTCTCGCGGTATGGGTATCAGCGGGAGCATGTGGTGCAACTTGAGCAGGTGAGTGCGTCGGCGGATCGCTCGGCGGTGCTCGTGCGGCAACGGTATGCGGCGGGGGTGGCGTCGTTGATCGATTTGCTCGATGCGCAAAGGACGCAGTTCGCCGCGCAGCAGGATGTGGTGGCGGCGCGGGCGGAGTTGTTGAAGGATTTTGTGGGGTTGCAGAAGAGTTTGGGGTTGGGGTGGGGTTGATGGCGCGGACTGGGGCGCCATCTTTGTGTTGGCGCCCTTGAAATCGCATCGCGTGGGATGAGTCGGCGAAATGGTTAGTCGTGATCTTGGCGCCTGGACTGATTGCCTTGATCGAGTTCCGAAGGGCTTAAGGGGATTCGCTTCACAGTGAATTGCCTCAGGTTGGTTGGGTTCCTTAAGCTGTCGAACCCCGGACCATCGTTTTCGTTATGCCCCAGATAGTCGACGTCGACATATACGTCAAATTTAGACTCTGGTGGTAACGGGAGCCGATAGTCGAAAGTGACGACGTCTGGATTGAGATCGGGGCTGATTACATTCGGATAAAAAAAGTGTCGCTGCTCCACTCTATTTTCATTAATGAGTTCTCCTTCAACGGTACGATGGAGTCCCAGCGCCTGTTCAAAGCTTTCTTTTCGAATGCAAGTATCGACTGAAAAAGCTTTGAGCGTGAATGATTTCGGAGTGCCTGATCTTGCGTCTGCCTCAAGGTAGACTGCACCGAAGTCCGGATAGTATCTTCTGTATAGAATTCCACCCATGGTTTTCTCGACCTTTGGCTTGCCAACAATCCGGTTCACTTCTTCGAACTGCATGCGTTGGCGTGCCCAATCGACCCCAACCTTGAGCCATTGAGCTATCACGGCTTGCTGCTCTGCGGAAGCCAACTTGGACGTCGCCCTTCCGCCTCCCCCATTTGTCGTGCTACTGCCGTGGCTGTCCGTCATTTGCATGGGCGAGAAAATAAGCGGTCCGGCTATCGCTGTTGAATTTTGGGCTGCAAACGTCGGGCTCAGGCAGAACAAGGGCACCGCGATCGACGTAAGCATCCCAATAGCAGCCCGCGACTTCTTCCGTGAAAAATGCATCATCTTCCCAAGGCCGTCCCGCATAATCGACATCTTTCGTCGGGTAATCAGCTGCCATGTCATCAATATCAATTGCTGTCCCTCCGAGGCCTGTGTTCTTCAAAAGATCAAGTGCGAAAGCTCTTGCGTTCGAAATCTCTTCGATCGCTGTGTTGTTATCGGGGATGAAATTGCTCAGCCAATTAGCTCGCTTCCACGACGTCAAGATCCTTAGATAGTAGGCTACCGCCATTCGCTTGATGCTGATCAGCGCGGCGGTATCACCTGGGATTTTTGTGTTCGCAGCAATCTGGGCAATGGCTTGATTTGATTGCAGTAGTTCTCTCTTTGGCCATTGGGCAATGAACGGGAGATCTCTCAATGGATGCTTGTCGTTATCCAGTTGACCGGAGAAGCTTTGCGCATTCTGTTGTACGAAAGCGTACATCCAGAAGATCTGCTGACAGTGTCGGGTCTCGTGATAAAGCGTCTTCGCAAGTTCTCGAATCTGCTTCAGGCGCTGTGAATGTGCATCGCCATTTTTCATCGTCCCCGTGAAGATGTCTTGCAGCGCGTCGGTGTTGATGAACAAGTCCCACCGGGAGGCAGTGAAGCCCCCCTGCGATTCAGCGATATTCTGGTAATTTTTCGAAGCGCGGAAAGATTCGACCCCGATGAGCGGTAAGGCCTCATCCGGGAGCGCGAAATCTCCAAGCTTGCTCTGGAGCGCCGCTTTGAGTATTGGGGCGACTAGGTCGGCCAACTCATTGGCAGAATCACCGTCAATTGGCCACGTCAACCTAAGCGTCGCCTCGCTCTCATTCTTTCCAAAGTAACTCTCACCCCATTTCACTTTCTCAAGCAGACACAGATGGATGGCGTTCGCGTAAGCGTCTGCGACCGGATAGGCCAGCTTTCCAGTTTGACTGTCATGCGCCACGGAATACCGCATGCCCCAGTTGTTAGGGCTGCACTTCGCCAGACTGGCATACTTGTTCTCACTAGTCGGCACGTTCTGATTCTTGAACGCCTCCTTCGTTCCAAAGGTTTGGCTGCTGCGCTTTTCCATCGTCGATAGTGCAGGCGCCATCGCTTCCCCATCTCGCGTCAATGCAACACGGCTTATCCCGATCGGATTGTCCGAGCCATCGTCATGAAGAATCGCCACCGTTGCGAACTGGACCGCATCCGAGAGCACAAGCGACGTTTCACCGAGTGAGTTGCTCACGCTCTTCAGAACCGTTCCGTCATCTAGCGTGATCCGATACGGTTGTTCAGGCAGTCTGAAGCCCGAGCTGTGCTCGACGAGAACGAAATGCTCCACCACCTTCGCATCCGCGACATCCGTCAACGGCATTTTCACCGGCGTGTCCTGCGGCCCATCGGTTGCGTGATCCGCCGCGTGAACGAGAAACGCCCCGTTGGTCAGGCCTGTGATCCCTTGCGCGCCGATCTCGATCACACTCCCTCCGCCGTTCAGCCGGATTCCCTTGGCGCCCGTGAGATTGATCCACCCATCCGCGCTGACAATCTCTGCATTGCGCCGGGCGATGATCTGCACCGCCTCGCTCTGCGCTTCGATACGAATCTTGCCCGCCGCGGCCGTGAGCCTGATTCCAGCCTTGTGCGCAAACAACGATACCGATTCGATCACGCTCGCCAACAGCGAACGCGCGGCAGCAAAGCTCACGTTGCGCCCGGCGGTGAGCGCCATATCTTCGTCGCTTGCTAAGTGCGTGCTGCCGGCCGTGGTGGTCTGGATGCCCGCAGGACTCGCGAGCGTGAGATGGGGCGCCGTGTATTCGGCGCCGCTTTCGCCCGCCCCGCGTACCGCGTCGGTGGCGTGCTTGATCGAGCGGGCCACCTCCGCCTGATCGCCTCCGCTCTGCGCGCCGTGCCGTTGCGCCAGTTCGGCCACGCTTTCGTGAATGTCGCTCGCCTGCGTGAGCCGAGCGAGCGTTTCGCCCATGTCCGTGGCATGACCTCGCGCGTTCTCGCGTGCCTCGGTCGTCACGAGCATCCCCTTGGCCGCACGCGCGACACCGTGGCCGTCCGTGCGCAACTCGAAGCCCGCGCCGCGCGCGTCCTGTCGCCCCTTGTTCCCGTCGATACGCGTATTGAACCCCAGGCTCAGGCTCGACTTCGCATGGTCGCTGGCCAACTGCGCCTGCATCCGGCCGTGCGTGTCGTCCAGCGCGAGATGGTTCGAGGCGAGACTTCCTTCAAGGCCCTGACTGCGCCATCCGCTCAAGGCGCTGTTGCGCGGCAACTCCCACGGCGGCAGATTGAATGCGTCCACCACGAAGCCGGAGACGTAGGGACGATCGGGGTCACCGTGAACGTGCGAGACGATCACCATCTGTCCCGCGCGGCCCGGCGTGACCATTCCCATCTGGCTACCTTGCCATTGCGTGGCCATGCGCACCCAGATCGATGTCTCGCCGTCGTAGCGGGAGGCTCGATCCCAATCGTATTGAATCAGGACGCGCGCCTTGTCGTCGGTCCACTGTTCGAAGTGCTCGCGCTCCTGATGCACCGGCGTGACGATCACGGCGTACTCGTCATCCACGTGCGGCCGGGGTGTCACCTGAGGCAGCCGGTAGAACTCATCGATCGGCTGCAGCTCAAACGCGCTGCTCACCGAATAATGGCGCGATGCATCCGAGGATGTCGCGGCTTCGGTGATGTCGAGATCGCACCCGAGCACGATGTACTCCCGGTTGGCCTTCGTCTGCGGATAGTTCGTCAGTTTGAAAGTGCGGCCGGGCTGAAGTCCGCGCAACGCGCCCTTGCCCTGCGCGCGCAGTCCCGCGCAACGCAGCGCCTCAAGCTTCACGCGCGCCAGATGCCGGGCTTCGTCTCGCCAGTCGTGCGTCGAGGCTGCCCCGTTGACAGTCTCGGGCTGGGCAAACTCGGCGGGTGCGTAGACTTCAATGCGTGAGCGCGCCGTGCCTCGTTCGTCCTCGTATCGCTCGCGCAGCGGCGCGTTGCTCTCTCTCAGGCGCGGCTGCATGTAGTCGTGATCGTTGACCGTGACCGCGCCCGCTGTCGTGGTGCAGGTGACCGACAACTCGCTGATGTATTCCTCGTCGATGCGCCCGCCCGCGTGATAGCGCAGCGTCTCGTAGGCCATGCCGTGACCGTGAAAGCCGCTGAGCGTGTCGGAGATCACGATGCTATGGGCGTCCTTCACATGCTCGAACCAGAAGAACAGCCCCCATTCTTCCATCAGGCGCATGGCCAGATTCCAGTCGGACTCCCACGCCTGACGAATCAGATCGCGTTTCGGATAGCGCGGCTGCCCACTCCATGGTCCGGCGATGCGCCAGTCGATCGTGCCGTACCTGCCCAGCAGCGTGGAAAGCACATCGAGGATCGACTTATTCCTGAAGATGCGTGAGTCGCGATTGAGCGTGGCCCACCACATGGATGGGCGCAGCACGAACTCATAGACCGCCGCGCGATCCTCCACGCACAGGATGCGGGCCGAGGCGATATGGCCGCTGAGGTAGCGCGTGTTCGCGCCGATGTTTGCGCGGCCCGTTTCTCCCTTCTGGCCTGCGCGCAACGTGCCGATTCCTGGAAGCTGGATGGCCACCGTCCCCGCGCTGCCGACGATCTTCTCAAGATCGATCTGTGCGGCATCGGCCGGGAGGCGCAGAAAGTCGGGTTGTCCCACCTCGGCAAGCACGGTGTATTCGTACAACTCGCCGAGCGCCTCGCGTCCGCGGACGCTGCGCGTGATGAGCATCGATTCGCGCCATTCCCGGCGACCCGGCCCACGACCTACGATTTCGGGCAGCGACTCACCGCTGAACGTGATGGTACGGGTTCGATCGTTCCACGCCATCGCGTTCATGCTCCGATGATCGTCGCGCCGCACGCGGTCCGATCGCCGATGAACGCGACCTTGATGCCACGATGGGTGCGTGTGCCGCTCGCGATGATGGGATACGTGCCGCCGCACTTCGGACACTCGCTCAGGTGTCCGTCGAGTGCGACTTCGATGCCCTTATGCCTGAGGTCTTGCGCCGCCTGAATGACCGCGCCGCCGTGATCGGTCTTGTCGCCCAGACGCGCCACGTCGCGCCCGGTAAGAGTATCTCTCATCGCCTTCCTTTGATTTCTGACGCGCGTCGCCCCTGCCAGCGAATGAGCTATGGCATCGACACGCGTGTTCGAAAGGCGGAATTTACAGGGCGCAGAAGTTGCCGTTCGTCATAAATATTCGTTGACTTTAGGCAATAAAAAATGAGAGAGACTGTGGACTAATGTGGCGAGTAATACCTTTTGCTGGTCCGTTGCAGCAGCAACGGACCCGACTACGGGCGGCGCTTTCAAAGCACCGCTTTGACTCACTTCTTCCCATCCACCACCGCCACCACCTCCTCCTTCGTATACTCCTTATTCGCCAGCGCCCCCGCCGGCGTCTTCGCCAGCACCGCATCCAACTCCTCCGGCTTGACTTCAAGCACCGGCATCCGAATATCATGCGGCAGCTTCTTCCCCGCCAACACCTGCTGCGTCACCCAGAACGCAAACGTAGAAGCCCCCGGCGGAATGGTCACGGACATGGTTTCATAGCCGGTCTTCTTCTGATCCGCCCACCAGGCCAACTCCTCCTGACGATTGCCGAGAATGATGATCGGCGTCGGCCTTCCCGCGGCCTTGATCGCCTGCGCGGCACCGAACCCATCGCCGCCCTGCGTGACCACGCCATCGATCTGCGGCAGCGTCGGCAGAATACCCGCCACCTGTTTCTGCGCCACCGTCTGCGTCCAGTCGCCGTGCACCGAACCGACGATCTTCATGTTCGGATACTTCTTCAGTTCATCGACGATACCCTGATGAATCTCGTCATCCACGGACACACCCGCCAGCCCGCGAATTTCCAGCAAGTTGCCCTTGCCGTTCAACCGCTTCGCAAGATAATCGACCTGCATGCGTCCCATGCCCTGAAAATCCACGGCGATGCGATACGCACACGGCTCCGTCGCAATGCCATCGAACGACACGACCGTCACGCCCGCCGCGCACGCCTGCTTGATGACGCCATTGAGCGCAGTCGGCGACACCGCATCGACGGCAATCGCTTTGAAGCCTTGCAGGATGAGGTTTTGTATCTGCTGAACTTGTTCGGTGGCCTGGCTCTCGGCCGTCGTGAAGGTGGGCGCGGCCGCGACGACCTTCTGCTTGACCGCCGGATCGGCGACATTGGACCAGCTCTTGAGCATCTGCTGACGCCAGCTATTGCCCGCGTAGTTGTTCGACAGCGCGATCTTGAGCGACGATGTATCGCCGGTCGCGACCTGCGCCATGGCCGATGCCGACAACGCGGTCACCACCGCGCCCAATGCGATTCGAGTGATCTTGTGCATCTGCGTCTCCTTAGCGCGCTGCGCCTCTTATGCCGACATAAAGCGAATAGATCGAAGTCGTCGCCGCAATGAACAACCGGTTGCGATCGATGCCGCCAAACGTGAGATTGGCGACGACTTCCGGAATCAGTATCTTGCCGAGCAAGGTTCCATCGGGCGCGTAGCAATGCACGCCGTCATCGGCGCTGGTCCACACGTTGCCTTGCTCGTCGAGGCGCATGCCGTCCGGCACGCCCGTTTGCATCGAGATGAACACGCGGCCGCCGCTCAACGCGCCGTCTTTCGCGACATCGAACACGCGAATGTGACGCGGCGCATCTTCACTGTGCGATGCACCCGAGTCCGCCACATACAGTTTCGATTCATCCGGCGAAAACGCAAGACCATTGGGCTTCACGAAGTCATCGCAGACGATACGCACGTGACCATCGGCGGGACTCACGCGATACACGTTGCATCGCCCTATTTCGCTATCCGAACGATATCCCTCGTAATCGCTGATGATGCCGTAGTCGGGGTCGGTGAACCAGAAATCGCCACGCGAATCCACGATCACGTCGTTCGGCGAATTGAGCCGCTTGCCCTCGTAATGCGAAGCCAGCACGGTCACGCTGCCATCGTGCTCGGTGCGCGTGACTCGGCGTGCGCCGTGTTCGCAACTCACGAGCCGGCCTTGCGCATCGCGCGTATTGCCGTTGCTGTAGTTCGACGGCGCGCGATACACGCCCACGCCCATTCCCGGCGCCCAGCGCATCATGCGGTTATTGGGGATATCGCTCCAGATAAGCATGTCGGCTGCGGGAAAATACACCGGTCCTTCGGCCCACAAGCAGTCGCCGGTCAGCTTCGTGAGGAACGCGTTGGGCTGCAACATCAGCCTGAAACGCGCGTCGTGAACTTCGAAATCGCTCGGTTTCATCGTCTCCTTGTCCTTTTGATTTAGCGCAGCACTTTGCCGCCCGCAGCCACCGTGACCGCGATGATCAACACGCCATACACAATGGAGCGCACGCCCGCATCCGCGCCCACGGCATTCAGCACGGCATTGGTGAGAAACAGGAACATCGACGCGCCCCACACGCCGGTAATGGTCGGCTTGCCACCGGTCACGAGCGTGCCGCCGATCACCACGACCGCAATCGAAATCAACATGTATTCCACGCCCATGTCGAGCGATGCACCGCCCGACACCGCCGACAGCAGCAGCGCGGTAATGGCCGCGATCATCGACGAAAGCACATAAGCCAGACAGCGCGTGCGATGCACATTCACACCCGCCAGCCACGCCGCGCGCGAGTTCTGTCCGATGGCGGACAGCTTGCGTCCATACACCGCGCGATGCAGCAGCACCGAAAGCGCAATCGACAAAACAAGCGCTACCAAAGCGATATAAGGAATGTTGAACAAACGCCCCGTTGCAAACGCACCGAGCGCGGGCGGCGGTGGCGGCAACTGCCGCCCTTGCGTGATCGCAATCGACTGAATGATGAAGCTCGACGACAACGTCGCGATGATCGGCGGAATGCGCAGCAGGCGAATCAACGCATAATTCGCGAACCCGATTGCCGCGCCCACGCCCAGCACCGCCGCGATGCCGAGCGCGATATCGCCGTTCGCGCCATGCATCACATGCATGCCGACGACACCGGCAAGCGCGATGGCGGACGGCACCGACAGATCGATATTGCCCACGCCCGAGGTGATGACGAGCATCTGCCCGAGACCGACGAGCACCATGAAAACGCCATACGTCAGCGCGGTTTGCGCGACATTGCTCGCAATGCCCACGCCAAAGATAGCGACGATGACGAACCACACGAGCACCGCCCCGACGAAGGACCACGCCCACGGCGCCTGAATACTTCGGAAGCGTGCGCGCGCGCCGCTTTCTTCCGCGATGGTTTCGCTCTGCGTTTGCGGGCTCATTGGCGCTCTCCACGCTGCAACAGCACGCGCAACGACAACACGACGATCAGAATCGCGCCCTGCATGCCGACCTGCCAGTCCGCCGAGATATTCAGGAATGCGAGGAATGATGCCGCGAGCGTCAGCGTGATCGCGCCGAGCACCGCGCCCACCACCGACACACGTCCGCCGATGAACTCGCCGCCGCCGAGGATCACCGCTGCGATCGAAAGCAAGGTATAGCGCAGCGCGAGGTTCGCATCGGCGGACGTAGTGAGGCCAAGCAGCGAAAGACCCGACAGCACGCCGAAGATGCCCGCTATGCCATACAGCGTCGCCTTGCTGCGCGTGAGCGACCAGCCGAAGCGGCGCATCGCGCGCGGATTGCCGCCCGCCCCGCGTATGCGCACGCCCGCCGACGAGCGCATCAACAGCACATGCCCGATGATCGCGATCAGCACGGACCACACGATAGGCGCGGCGATCAACGGCGTCTGATAGTTCATCGCGGTGCCGAGCCACGCGGGACTTGCGCCGCCCGGCGAAGGCAGCAGCACGATGGCCAATCCGCTCCATACGAACGAAAGCCCGAGCGTGACGACAATCGACGGTATCTGCCGCATTTCGATCAACGCGCCGACCGCCGCATACGCGAGCACGCAGCCGACGAGCGCGAGCACGCCGAGCCACGGCGTCTTAACCAGCAGCGTCGCGCCGATGCACGCAACGAGACTCACGAACGGCCCGATGGACAGATCGAGATCGTTGACGGTGATGATCGCGAGTTGCGCAAGCGTCGCGAGCACGATGGGCACCGCGAGATTGAGCAGCAGGCTCGAACCGAAATAGCTCATCACCGCAGGCTGCATGACGAGGATCGGCACGAGCACCGCGACGAGCGAAATGGCCGGAAGCATCGCGCGCAGGCGCGCTTGTGTGATCGCCAGACTCATGCGGCCTGCTCCTCGAAACTGGCTGCGAGCAGCGCGTCTTCCGTGCATTCGTCGGCACGCAATACACGCGTTACCGCGCCCGCGCGGAACACATACGTGCGGTCGCAGTGAGACAGTTCTTCGTTTTCTGTCGTGTACCAGATGAACGTGCGGCCCTTCGCGGCTTCGTCGTGAACGAGTTGATAGATGTCGCGCTTGGTGCCGACATCGACGCCGCGCGTGGGATCGTCCATGAGGATTAAATCCGCATTCGATGCCAGCGCCCGCGCGAACAATACCTTCTGCTGATTGCCGCCCGAGAGCGACAAAATGCCTGCATTCATGGATGCCCCGCGTATGCCGATCTTCGTGCGCCATGCTTCGACCACTTCACGCGCTGCCGCGAAATCGACGAGACCGCGCCCTGCTTTCGCGCCGCCGAACAGCCAGCGTAAATCCAGATTCTGCGCGATGGACCATACCGGAAACACGCCATCGCGCGCACGGTCGCCCGCGACGAAGGCCACTTTCGCGCGGCCTTGTCCGTGGCCTGTCGCGGCTTCGTAAATACTTAGCAATGCTTCCGTTTGCCCTTGTCCCGCGAGGCCCGCGAAGCCGACTACTTCGCCGCGCACTGCATCGATAGCGGTTTGCTTTTTAGCGCCTGCCTGCCAGTGGAAATGCCGTTCGTCGCTGCGTTCTGCTTTCAAACGCGCCGCGCCCGGCGTTCGGTCCGCTTCGAGATGTTGACCCATCGCCTGAATGATCGCTTCGCGGCTCGACTGTTCACGCGACAACACGCCGACGATGCCGCCATCGCGCATCACCGCCACGCGATCCGCCACGCGCTCGATTTCGCCGAGCATGTGCGTGATGAGCACACACGTGATGCCGCTTTCCGCCGCGTGCCGCACGAACGCGA
Organism: Caballeronia sp. A2-2; assembly: GCF_057612605.2. Classification (NCBI taxonomy): domain Bacteria; kingdom Pseudomonadati; phylum Pseudomonadota; class Betaproteobacteria; order Burkholderiales; family Burkholderiaceae; genus Caballeronia; species Caballeronia sp. A2-2. The sequence goes on from NZ_JBVFIR010000004.1 coordinate 612,028, forward strand.
GCAACTGATCGGCGGTGTGGGCATCGAGCGAGGACGTGGGTTCATCGAGAATCACGAGACGCACGGGCGTGTCCGTCACCGTGAAACCGCGCGCGATTTCCACCATCTGTTGCTGCGTGAGCGTGAGATCGCGCACGAGTTCGTTGCCCTTCAAACCGTTGCCCGGAAAGATGGCTTCGAGCTTCTCGCGCATCAACGCAGTCGCACGGCGCCGCCATCCGCGTCCCTTCAATTGCGGATGCACGATGCACATGTTCTCCGCCACCGTCAGGTTCGCGCACAGCGAAAGCTCCTGAAACACGCAGCGCACACCGGCTTCGCGCGCGGCGTTGGCATCGTAATGCGGCGCGTGTTGTCCATCCACTTCGATGCCGCCCTGCGTCGGCGGATACACGCCCGCGAGCACCGCCATCAGCGTGGACTTGCCCGCGCCGTTGTGTCCCGCGATGCCCACGCACTCGCCCGCCCTGAAGGCAAAGCTCACGTCGGACAACGCACGCACGCGCCCGAAGCTCTTGCCGATGCCTTCGAAACGGATCAGCGCGCCGCCTTCATCTCCATCGTTTGTGCTCATTCACCTCTCCATGCAGCGCTTATTTCTTGTCGAGCAGCGCGACGGTTTGCGGCAGCGTGTAGGTGACATCCGCGATGCCGCCCGGTGGCGTGGCCGCGAGCTTCGCCGGCAACTCCTGTTGCGAGATGGCGAGCAGCGGCACGTTGATCGTTACTTCCTTGGGGATCTTCTTGCCCGCGAGCACTTGCTGCGCGACCCAGAATGCAAAGCTCACTGCGCCCGGCGGATTCGACAGCGAACGCGATTGATAGCCGCTTTTCGTTTGCTCGTTCCACCATTGAAGCTCGGGATACGTGCTGCCGATGATCATCGGCGGTGCCGGACGATTCGCCGCCTTGAACGCCTGCGCGATGCCGAACGACATCTCGCCTTCGGTCGCCACGCCATCGACTTGCGGGAGCGTCGGCAGAATGCCCGCGACCGCTTTCTGCGCGACGGATTGCGTCCAGTCGCCATTCACGGAACCGACCAGCTTCATGCCGGGATGCTTCTTCATGGCATCGATCACGCCTTCGTGCATGAGGTTATCCACCGAGATGCCCGCCACGCCGCGCACTTCCAGAATATTGCCCTTGCCGTTCAGACGTTCGGCCAAGAAATCCACGCCCTGCTCGGCCCAGCCCTTGAAATCGAAGTTCACGCGATACGCGCACGGCTCGTCCACGATGCCATCGAACGACACGACGACCACGCCCGCCGCGCACGCTTTCTTGATGGTGCCATTGAGCGCCGTGGGCGACACGGCATCGATGACGATGGCGTTATAGCCCTGCAAAATAAGGTTCTGCACCTGCTGCGCCTGCTCGGTGACCTGATTCTCGGCGGTGGTGAACGCGGGCGCGGCGGCGATCTTCTTGTCGCTCACCGCCTGCTGCGAAACCGCGTTCCAGCTCTTGAGCATCGACTGACGCCACGCGTTGCCAGCAAAACTGTTCGAAAGCGCGATCTTCTTTTGCGAGGTGTCGCCCGTGGCGACTTGCGCGTGCGCCACGCCTGCGGTCATGCCTGAAACGAGCGCGCAAGCGAGCGCGGTCTTGAGTCCTGAACGGAACATCGGCTTGTCTCCTGTTTTGATTTTTGGCTTTGCTGCGGGCGAGCGTGGTTCCGCTCAGCGTATTCGAAGCGATGGAATGCGGGCGTGCAAAGACGGCGACAGACAGGAAGCGAAGGGGAACGACATCATCATGAGCACGCCTTTGCAAGAGCGCATCCGCGTAATTGCCGATGCTATGCTTTCAAAACGCTGCCTGGCCTCTCGCCAGTGAATGTGTCTGCGGTCAGGCCAATGACATGCTTGATGCAGTGGTCAGGCCACCAGACCGCCGAGGCAGTATAACGACTGCCTCGGGGTCGTGCAATTCGATTAACGAACGATGAACGAAACGGGTAAGGATGCGCGAATGAACCTGCCGATGGACCTGCCGAACCTCAAGTCCGAGCGCCTCTACCTGAAGATTTCGAACCTGCTGATCGGTCTGATCGATAACGGCACTTACGAGCCGGGACAGGCGTTACCTGCCGAGCGCGATCTGGCGCGGCAACTGGGTGTCGGGCGGTCGTCGGTGCGTGAAGCGCTGATCGCGCTCGAAATCGCGGGCCGCGTGGAGATACGCACCGGCACGGGCGTGTTCGTGCGCGAAGCAGATGCCGCGCAGGCCACGCTCGCCGAGGAAGACGCCGAGGCGTCGTTCAGTGCGGCTGACCTTTTGTCCGCTCGCGCGATGATCGAAGGAGAAATTGCCGCGCTCGCCGCAAAGAACGGCACCGACAAGCAGCGCCGCACGCTCACGCGCATTCTCTCCAAGCTGGAAACGCAATCGGTGCATAACGCGGCTTTCCTCGACGAAGACAAGCGGTTCCATCTTCACATCAGCGAGATGACCGGCAATGCCGTGCTCACCGATGTGATGACCGTGCTCTGGAACAAGCGCTATAGCCCGATGTTCACGCACCTCGAAACCTATTACGCGGACCCGCATATTCCAGTCGCCATGAACGCCGATCATCAGAAGATCGGCGAAGCAATCCTCAATCGCGATGCACGCGCCGCCAAGAACGCAATGCGCGCGCATCTGCGCAATGTGCATCGCCGCTTGTTTGCCGATTGATTCGCACGCCCGTGCTTTGTCTGCGGAACGGCGTTTGCGCGAGTGATGTGGGAGACGCCGCGTTCGGCGTCATCGATCCGGGAGACATCACGATGAAAACGCTCAGCAAACTCGCCCTTTCGCTTTTGATGACCGCGCTTGCGGGAAGTGTCTATGCAGAAGGCGCGCAAACGCAGCCCGGCGCAAGCCGCGGCGCGATGACGGTCAACCCGTCCGCGAAGGATTCGCCTGCCGATCCTGCGCTGGGCACCGATTCGCGCGGCGGCGTATCAAATGGGACAAGCGCCGCGGGCGTGGGCACGACGCAAGGCTCGGGCGGCATGCAGCCACGTCTGGACAAGGGCAACAGCAATTCGGGCCAAGCGACGCCGAACGGCAACGCGCAAGGGCTGTAACCGCGCTCGAAGGACTTTTCAGTTTTCCTTGAAGATCATTCAACTCGCGGCTCAATTATCAAGTCGCGTGGTTGAAAGCAGAATGGCTTCATTGCACGGCGCTTCGCAACTTCATAGCGTGCGCCGCCTTCGGAGCTATCTTCAGAGGAGAAGATCATGTCCTTCAAATCCATCGCACGTACCGTTCTGGCTGCTGTCGGCGTCACGTTGTTTGCTGTTTCCGCCAATGCGTCCATCGACAACAATCTGGTCAAGCCGCAAACGCTCATCGTCGATAAAAGTTTGTCGAAGCATCAAGCGGATCAGCAGATTCGCGCCGCGCGTCTCTATGACACGTTTTGGACCACCGGCGACGAAGCGCAAGCCCGCGAAGCACTCGCCGCCACGTTCACAGATCGCACGTTGCCGCCGGGACGTCCGCAAGGTATCGAAGGACCGCTGGCTGCATCGAAAGGATTTCATGCTGCGGTGTCGGACGTCCACGCTTCCGTCGAACAGATGATCGTGACGGGCGATCGCGTCATCACGCATTTGCGCTTCACGGGGCATTTCACGGGCACGTTCAACGGCGTGCAGGGCAAGGGCCAGCCGGTCGATTTCATCGCGACGGATATCTATCGCGTGCGCGACGGCAAGATCACCGACAACTGGCATCTCGAAGACAACCTCACGTTCCTGCAGCAGCTTGGCGTCGTCGCTAATAAGTGCGCGGTATGATCGCGGCGTCGCATGAATCGGAACGGGAGCCGAAGCGCGTGGACAATCTGGGTGATATCCGGCTGTTCGTGGAAGCAGCCGCGCTGGGCAGTCTGTCCGCTGCGGGGCGCAAGCTCGATCTCTCGCCTGCGGCCGCGAGCGCGCGGCTCGTGCGTCTCGAAGCCGCGCTGAACACCACGCTGTTCGAGCGCACCACGCGCAGCCTCAGACTCACCGACGAAGGCCGCACGTATCTCGCGCACTGCCAGCACGCCCTTCAAACACTCGACGATGCCCACACCGCGCTGCAAGCCGGCCGCGCGGTAGTGAGCGGCAAGCTGCGCGTCTCGGCGACATCGGACTTCGGGCGACACGTGCTGCGCGGATGGCTCGATGCCTTCAACGCGCGGCATCCTGAAGTCAGCATCGCGCTCACGTTGTCGGATTCGCTCGCGCATCTTTTGCAGGACGATATCGATCTGGCGATCCGCTTCGGCGTGCCCGCCGACAGCACGATGATCGCGAAGCGCATGGCGCCGAATCGCCGGGCGTTGTGCGCGTCGCCTGCTTATCTGGAGGCGCATGGTGTGCCGGAGAGCATCGATGCGCTGGCGGGGCATCGCTTCGTGTTGCTGTCGTCGGCGGCGGGCGTCGCGAACGAATGGCGCTTTGCACGCGATGGCGAAACGCACGCGTTCAGCGCGTCGATCGCTCAGGCGCGCGAAACCAACGATGGCGCGCTCGCGCGGCAATGGGCGCTGGAAGGTCACGGCATCGCGATGAAATCGGTGTGGGATATCGGCGCTGATCTGAAGGCCGATCGTCTGCGGATGGTGCTGCCCGAATGGCGCACGCCGGATGTGCCCGTGCATGCGCTGTATCAGCGGCGTCCGTACATGGCGCCGCGTGTGCGCGCGTTGCTCGATGATCTGAGCGAACGCTTCGCCCAAGCAACGAGCGAATTGGAGCCGTATTTAGGCTGAAGGGCGACGCATTGCGCGCCGCCCTTGCTTCACATCATCAACTGCAGAAGGCCGGGTCGCTCATGCTGTCGCGCCCCGTTTCCACGCGACCCGCGAGCCGGCGCACGAACGTTGCATCCGTGCTGACCTTCACTTCGACGTCGTACCAGCCATAAGCACCGCGCAAGTCGAGATAGACCTGCGCCGTGTTGCCGCCCGCGACGCGCTTCGTGATGGTCTTCGACGCATCGTAGGCATTCACGACGGTGAACACGCACGCAGCGGAACCGCGATTTTCCAGCCGCAGTTGCAGGTTGCCGTTCGCCACGTCATAACCTTCCGCGACCACCGGAACCGCCTGCTCCTTCGACCACTGGTTCGCATGCGCGCTTGCCGTGCCCGCGACGCGACGCAGAAAACCGTTAGGACCGTGCACGGTGAAATCGTACGTGCCGTCCTGATTCGCGGTGAGCTGATCCTTCAGACGCTTGTGTGCTTCCACCGTGTAGGTGCGCGGTGCATCCGTGCTGGCGTTGCGATAGAGCAGGAAGACCGCGCCTGCATCGCCGGTATTGATGAAATCGAAGGTCACGCCCTCGCCCGATTTCTCGGCATGCGAGCGCACGAACAACTCATACGGCAACGCACGCGACGGACGCACGCCCGGTTCCTGCTGCGGCAAGGCCTGGGCCACCGGCGGCACCGGAATATAGTCGGGATGCCGAAGTTTGTCCGGTGGTGCGTAGCCGGTCGTGCTCGGCAGCGTCGGCAGGCGGCCGTTCGGATTGCGGAAGTCGAACGCGGACGTCAGATCGCCGCACACTGCACGACGCCACGGCGTGATGTTCGGCTCGGCCAGATCGTGCTGGCGTCCAAAGCGCTTCTGGATGAAGCGAATCACCGACGTATGATCGAACGTTTCCGAGCAGACCCATCCGCCGCGCGACCACGGCGACACGACGAGCATCGGCACGCGCGCGCCGAGACCGTAGTTGCCGGTCGCATACTTCGCACTGCCGGGGAATATTTCGTTGGCCGTGCTCACCGTGGACAAGCCGTTCGCACTCGATGCAGGCGGGAACGCGGGCACGACGTGATCGAAGAAGCCATCGTTTTCGTCGTAATTGATGAGCAGCGCGGTCTTGCTCCACAGATCGGGATTCGACGTGAGCACCTGCAAGACCTGATCGACATACCAAGCGCCATAGTTCGCGGGCCAGTTCGGATGCTCGGAAAACGCTTCCGGCGCGACGATCCACGAAACTTGCGGCAGCGAATTGTTCTGCACGTCCTGCTTGAGAATGCGGAAGTAGTCGTCGCCGGTCAGCGCAGTCGTGCCGCGACGCGCTTTCTCATAGAGCGGGCTGCCGGGCTGCGCGTTCTGGTATTGCGTGAAGTACAGCAGCGAGTTGTCGCCGTAATTGCCGATATATGGGTTATCGCCCGTCCAGCCCCACGAACCCTTCGCATCCAGTCCTTCGCCTTCGTCCTGATAGATCTTCCACGAGATGCCCGCGCGTTCCAGCACTTCCGGGAACGTGGACCAGCCATAACCCACTTCCGCATTGTCGATGACCGGGCCGCCGCCGCTGCCATCGTTGCCAACCCAGCCGGTCCACATGTAGTAGCGGTTCGGGTCCGTCGAGGTATTGGTCGAGCAGTGATATGCGTCGCAGATGGTGAACGCATCGGCGAGTTGATAGTGGAACGGGATGTCGTCGCGGCGCAGATAGGCCATCGTCGTGGTGCCCTTGGCGGGCACCCAGCCATCGTAACGGCCGCCGTTGAACGCTTGTTGACCCGTGGGCCAGTCGTGCGGCAAATCCTGAATGAATTGCAGGCCGAGGTTCGATGCGCCCGGATGGAACGGCAGCAGTTCCGCTGCGCCGCCGAGAAGCGGCTGACTGAACACCGTCTTGCCGTTGGACCGCGTGACCGCCGCCTTGTCGCCGTAGCCGCGCACGCCGCGCAGGCTGCCGAAGTAGTGATCGAAGGAGCGGTTTTCCTGCATCAGCACGACGATGTGCTCGATATCCTCGATCGAGCCGTGGCGATTGTTGGCGGGGATCGCAAGAGCCTGGCGGATGCCCAGCGGCATCACGCTCATTGCGGTGGCGGCGGCGGCCGTTTCAAGGCTCGCGCGCAGGAATTCACGTCGGTTCTTGGTTGTCATGCGTCTCGTGGAAAGCGTGGAATTGTGGGTTTGAAGTGCTAATCGACCGTGTGAATCACCGGTGTCGCCAGTGCATCGGACGCAGTCCGCGCGACGGCGGCTTGACTGGCCGCATCGAGTGCATCTTTAGGTGCGGCCGATGCGGTGTGAGGTGATTCAGTGGACGTGGCCTGACGAGCCCAGTCCTGAAGCTCGTTTCTTTGAAGCTGATTCGGCTGATACGCTTGCGATGCGTCCTTGCCGCTCGCGGAAGCCGATTGTGTCGGCGATGCGTTCGCATCGCCCGTCTGTGCCTGACCGCATGCGGCAACGGTTGCGCATGTGCACACGACGAAAAGCGCCACGAAGGCGTGACGCGCTGGGACAATCGACATGATGTTCTCCGGCGCTTGGGGCTGTTCCACGAGAAGCGCTCGAAGCTTATCCGCCACTTGTGTAAGGAATGTGACTGGGCGGCAATATATGATCGCGGGGTGAAAGGGCTTTCATCGCTTACACCGTTATTTCATCGACATCAAGATACATGGATCAGGCATTCAGTGACGCCGAACGCGAAGCGGTTTATCGCGCGATACGCGAACGACGCGATATGCGGCATTTCACGCGGGAGGCGGTTGCGCCTGCCGTCATGGCGCGGGTGATCGATAGTGCTTTGAATGCGCCTAGCGTGGGGTTTATGCAGCCTTGGCGGATCGTGCGGATCACGAGCGCTTCGCTGCGCGGGCAGCTTCTCGAAGCAGTGGAACAGGAACGTCTGCGCACTGCGGACGCGCTCGGTGAACGGCGTGATGCTTTCATGAAGCTGAAGGTGGAAGGTTTGCGCGAGTGCGCTGAAGTGCTGGTGATGGCGTTGATGGAAGATCGCGAGCGTTACGTGTTTGGGCGGCGCACGCTGCCGGAGATGGATCTTGCGTCGGTGGCTTGCGCGATTCAGAACATGTGGCTTGCGGCGCGGGCGGAGGGGTTGGGGTTGGGGTGGGTGTCGCTGTTTGATCCGCGTGAGGTCGGTGAATTGCTGCATATGCCGGAGGGTGCGCGTGCCGTGGCGATTTTGTGCGTGGGCCATGTCGAGCGCTTTTATGATGCACCTATGCTCGAGACGGAGCGTTGGGCGACGCGGCGTGGGATCGATGAATGTGTGTTTGAGAATGTTTGGCGTGGGGTTAAGGGTTAGCTGGCGCTGGTTCTGGGGATTCTTTTTTCGTGCAAAGGGCTGCTGTTTTCTGGGCTTTTATTGCAGTAGCCGCCTCCCCGGCGGGGGGGTAACTTTCTTTGCTGCTGCAAAGAAAGTCACCAAAGAAAGCAGCTTTTTACACCATGCTCGCTGGCTGGAAAGGGTTGGTCTGGATTAATGATGCAGTGGCCGCAATAGGATGTCCTACGTTTCGCTAAGCACGTGGGCAACCTCGCGATTACGCGCTCGAATCCTTTGGTCTTAGTGGTCCGCATTCATGCTTTCGGCCATGCGCTGCGCGCGCCGAGAACTTTAGAACGGAATCCCGCAGCATATGCGTGCCCAGCCTCCCCACGCGTCATCGCTGTATTGCTATTCGGCCCTACGTTCGTCAGTGCTCCGACTGAAAATAAAACACCAACGCGGCACTAGCGCCGATCTGGGGATTGTGCCTGCGACTGCGCGTGGCTAAGCGTCGAAGCGCTAACCAAGGTTGGGCCGAATAGCAATCTTGCGGCTAAGTGTGATGTGGCTGGGCGCTTATACGCTGCGGGGTTCCGTTCTTACGTTCTCGGCGCGCGAAGCGCATGGCCGAAAGAATGAGCGCGGTCCACTAAGCGTTGATTACTCAAGCGCGAAATCGCGAGGTTGCCTAAGCGACTTGTTATGCGTGGAAAGTCCTATTGCGGCCACTGTATCGTTAATCCAGACCAACCCTCTCCAGCCAGCGTGCATGGGGTAAAAAGCTGCTTTCTTTGGTGACTTTCTTTGCAGCAGCAAAGAAAGTTACCCCCCCGCCGGGGAGGCGGCTACTGCAATAAAGACACAAACAGAAGCAGCCCCTTGCACAACAAGAAAAAACTCAAAACCGATCCAACACCCCAACCTGCACCCCCCGCACCGGCGCACCCGCATACGAAGGCGTCAACCCAGTCACATTAACGCCGCGCAGCGTAAAAGTAGCGCCCCCCCGATTACGCAACCAACCCGCGCTAGCGTAGAGCAGAAGCCGCTTCGACATATCGTACTCACACGCCGCGCTGAACTGGTCAGCGTTATTGTCACCACCAGAGCGATCACGCAAATACGTATAACCAAGCGACGCCCGCAACCTCGAAGTCACCGCATACAACGCTGAAACGGAAGCCCCATCACTGTGATAACGCGGCGCGCCACCATCGCCATTAAAGAACGATAGATAGCTCGTCACCGGCCCAACCACATACGACACACCACCAAGATTCGCCCGCAACGCACCATCGCCATTCGTTTGCTGATGCGCGTACGACACATGCAGCGGACCATTGCGATAGTCGAACGTTTCGATAGAACCCGCGAGCCCGTTGCCATCCGTCGTGCCATCGCGCAGCGAGATCATGAGCGTCGTCGTGAAGCCGTGAATGTCGGGCGACAGATAGGTGATCGCATCGCTCTCGTAAGGGGTGATCTTCGAAAGGTTGTCGAGACCCGATGCAATGGTGCCCGCACCGAACGCATCGAGTTGTCCTTTGAAGGGGATGTAGATCGGCGAATACTGACGCCCCGCGCGCACGGCGCCCCAGTCGCCACCCGCGCCGATCCATGCCTGCCGGTTGAAGATGGTATTGGCGACGGCGAGCGTGCCATCCGCGGAACTGAAGCCGCTTTCAAGCTCGAACAGCAGCGTGTTGCCGCCGCCGATATCCTCCGACCCGCGCAACCCGAAGCGCGAGCCGCGATACGCGCCCGAGTCCATGCGCGCCACATAACCCGCACCCGGATTAGTCACTTCGATGCTGGTATCGAGACTGCCGTACAGCGTCACCGAGCTTTGCGCGCAGACCGGCATCGCGTGAAGGATCAGCGGAAGAAAGGCGGTGCGAATGAAAGGGAAGCGCAAGCGTGAACCCCGTAGAAATCGGCCGATGACGGCGTGCATTCTATGCGGTTCGCACTATGCGCAGAAAACATTTGGTCAGCGCCGCAACACCATTCCCGCCGCTTAAATGGATCTATGCGCCGTCGATGGCCGACCCGTCCTTGTGCACGAAACGGCCATCGGCGTTCGCGCTCATCATGTCCACATCGGAACAGGTCGTGAGGTCTTCATACACGCGCGAACCGACTTCCAGATACACCGCCGCGCGCGATGACCGGTTGATCATGTGATGCCCGTTGCCCGTGCCCTTTGGAAACGCCGCGCAATCGCCTGCGCGCAGAATGGTTTCGCCTTCGTCCTCGACAAGCACGACCTCGCCTTCCAGCACGTAGACGAACTCATCCTCGTGCGAATGCCAGTGACGTTGCGCGGACCAGTTTCCCGGCGGCAAGACCATGAGGTTGACGCCGAAATCGTTGAGGCCACCCGCATCGCCGAGACGTTGACGGATACGATCGGCGCACGGCGCATCGAACGGCGGCGGATAGCCGGAGCCGATACGCTTCGGCACGCTCGCGAGATCGATCTTCGGCATGATGGTCAGCCGTCGCGCAAGTGAGCGAGCGATGCACGCTGCTTGCCGTTCGCATCGAAATTATCGTCGGCGAGCCAGCGTTCGAACGCGCTTTTTACGCGCGGCCAGTCGCGGTCGATGATCGCGTACCACGCCGTATCGCGGTTGCGCCCCTTGTAGACGATCGCCTGTCGAAAGATGCCTTCGAACTCGAAGCCGAGCCGTTGCGCGGTCTTGCGCGAAGGCGCGTTGAGACTGTCGCATTTCCATTCGTAGCGGCGATAACCAAGCGTGTCGAACGCATAGCGCATCAGCAGAAACTGCGCTTCGGTGGAGATGCGCGTTTGCTTGAGGCGCGGCGAAAACGTGACGCTGCCCACTTCGATCACGCCATGCACGGGTTCTATGCGCATCAGCGCGAGCGTGCCGACCGCGCGGCCCGTCGCACGGTCAATGACCGCGTAGTGCAGCGGATCAGCGGATTGCGCGGCCTTCGCCAGATACTCGCGAAACGCATGGAATTCGGTGAATGGTCCGACGAACAGATACGTCCAGTCGCTGGCATCGGACGCTTGCGAATAGGCATCGAAGAGATCGGTTGCGTGCTGCTCGACGGACAGAGGTTCGAGATTGCAGTGCGTACCCTCGATCACAATGCGCGCGGGCCGTTCGCGCGGCGTCCAGTCCGGCACGGTATCGCCGATGGGTTGTCCTGTTTCGTTCGTTCTTGCCATCTGCCCCAAGCTCCTTGAATACGAAGGCGCGACCGTACACGTTCAGCAAAGCGCGAGCGCGGCGGCCGGGTGTGTCTCGCGTACCGTCGCGAACGCGGGCGTCTGCTTGCGCCGCTCGACGGACGGCGCCGCGCCGAATGCTTCGCGATACGCCTTCGAGAAATGACATGCGGATCGAAAGCCGCATGCTACCGTGATTTCCATGATCGACATATCGGTTTGCAAAAGCAATTCGCGCGCGCGGCGCAGGCGCAGGTTCAGATAGAAGTGCATCGGTGAAAGACCGACGTGATCGCTGAACAGCCGCTGCAAATGCCGTTGCGACATGCCCGCGAAACGCGCGAGTTCTTCGGGCGAAAGCGGCTCTTCGATGTTGTTCTCCATCAGCGAGAAGACTTCGAACAGCGACTTGTTGGCCGAGCCGAGCCGCGCGACGAGCGGGAAATTCTGTTGCGCCTCGCGGTCTCGAACACGATCGACGATGAGTTGCTGCGCAATCTGCGTGATGCGCGCGACACCGACTGCGGGCGCGATCAGATTGAGCATCATGTCCAATGGCGCGACGCCGCCCGAACAGGTCACGCGGTCGCGGTCGATCACGAAAAGCTCGCGCAGAAAGCGCGTTTCGGGGAATTCTTCCTTTAATGCTGAGAGGTTTTCCCAGTGGATCGCGCAGGCGTAGCCAGTGAGCAAACCGGCGCGCGCGAGTGCGTATGAGCCGGTGCACAATCCGCCCAGCACACTGCCGCCACGCGCGATACCACGCAACGTCGCGAGATGTTGCGGCGACGTCGCGCGCTGTACATCGATTCCTCCGACGACGAACACGATATCGGGCACTTCCGTTTGCTGCATGGGATGCGTGTCGAGCGAAAGCCCGCTGCTCGCTTCGACCGGACCACCATCTGGACTAACGAGCGACCATCGATAACGTTCGGTGCCGCTAACATAGTTCGCCATCCGAAGCACTTCGATTGCCGTCGTCAACGCAATCAACGTGAAGTTCGGAAGCAGCATGAAGGCGAAGTGCGTGAGGGACGCGGTGCGGTCTTGGTTCATCGTCATATGAAAAAACCTTTTATTGATTGACCGTTCAATATAAAAACCATACCATGTCAAAAATGTCGTGAGACATTCTGGCTATCCCGGATACAGCATCGAGGTCACCATGCCCAAGGTCGGAATGCGCGAAGTGCGCCGCGCGCAACTCATCGACGCCACGCTGCTCACCATCGATCAGGTGGGGCTTTCCGGCGCCACGCTCGCCTCGGTGGCGCAGCGCGCGAGCACGTCCACGGGTATCGTGAGTCATTACTTCGGGGATAAGGACGGCCTGCTCGAAGCCACCATGCGGCACGTTCTGCGCGATCTCTGGCAGGCCACGTCGCGGCGGCGCAAGGCCGCGAAGCCGGACCCGCGTTCGAAGCTGCGCGCGGTCGTCGCGGCGAATTTCGATGTGGAACAGGTGAACGGGCCGGTCATGAAAACGTGGCTCGCGTTCTGGTCGGAAAGCATGCACAAGGCCGAGTTGCGACGCTTGCAGCATGTCAACACGCGGCGGCTCTTTTCCAATCTGTGCGCGGACTTTTCGCGCGTGCTGAGCAAGCCTGCGGCGCGGCGCGCGGCGTCCGGGCTTGCTGCGCTCATCGATGGTTTATGGCTGCGCGGCGCATTGTCCGGCGAGCCGTTCGATACCAAAAGCGCGTTACGTCTGGCTTACGATTACATCGACCTCATGCTTGAGGCGCGTGGATAAAAAAAACGGCACGCCGAAGCGTGCCGCGTTTGCCATGCGTGGTGAAGCGATCAGACCGCCATCACCGTGACCGACTTCGACACGAGATACGGTTCCAACGCTTCCGGTCCGCCTTCCGAGCCATAACCCGAATCCTTCACGCCGCCGAACGGCATTTCAGGCCAGGGCGTGGCGGGCTGATTGATCCAAAGCATGCCGACTTCAAGCTGATTCGTAAGCGTATGCACGTTTTTGAAGCCGCGCGTGAATGCATAGCCCGCGAGACCGTACGGCAGACGATTTGCCTCGGCGATGGCTTCTTCCAGCGAATCGAAACCGCGCACCGCCGCGATCGGGCCGAACGGCTCCGAGTTGAACACATCGGCTTCCAGCGACACATCGGTGATGACCGTCGGCGCGAAGAAATTGCCTGCGCTGCCGATACGCTCGCCACCCGTGGCGATGGTCGCGCCCGTCTTGCGCGCATCGTCGATGATCTTGCTCATGGCCGTCAGCCGGCGCGCATTGGCGAGCGGGCCGAGGGTGGTGCCATCGGCGAGGCCATCGCCCACTTTCAGGCTTTCCGCATGCTTGACGAGCGCCGCGATGAAGTCCTGCCGAATGCTGTTGTGCACGAGGAAACGCGTCGGCGAGATGCACACTTGTCCCGCATTGCGGAACTTCGCCGCACCCGATGCCTTCACGGCCAGTTCCACGTCCGCATCTTCCGCGACGATCACCGGCGCATGGCCGCCGAGTTCCATGGTCGCGCGCTTCATGTGCTGGCCCGCGAGCGCCGCGAGTTGCTTGCCGACCGCCGTGGACCCGGTGAACGTGACCTTGCGGATATCCGGATGCGCGATCAGGAATTGCGAAATCTGCGGCGGATCGCCATACACGAGTTGCACGACGCCCTTCGGCACGCCGGCATCCGCGAATGCACGAATGAGTTCGGCGGGCGATGCGGGTGTTTCTTCCGGCGCCTTCACGATGAACGAACAACCCGTGGCCAGCGCCGCGCATAGTTTGCGCACGACCTGATTGACCGGGAAATTCCACGGCGTGAACGCAGCGACCGGACCGACCGGTTCCTTCACCACCGTCTGCGACGCATTGATATTGCGCGGCGGCACAATGCGGCCATACACGCGGCGGCCTTCATCCGCGAACCATTCGATGATATCCGCCGCCGAATTCACTTCGATGCGCGATTCCGCCAGCGGCTTGCCCTGCTCTTGCGTCATCAGGCGCGCGATGGAGTCTGCCCGTTCGCGGATCAGCGCGGCGGCTTTGCGCATGGTCTGCGCGCGTTCGATCGCGGTGAGTTTGCGCCACGTCGCGAAGCCCCGTTTCGATGCCGCCACCGCGCGTTCCAGATCCTGCGTGCCCGCGCGCGCGACGGTGCCGATCACGTCGCCCGTGGCGGGACTCAGGACGTTGATCGTTTCGCCGGACTGGGCATCACACCACTCGCCGTCGATGAAAAGGCGTGTGTCCGAGTAGCCTGCTGTTGCCATTTATGACCTCCGGTTGGACATTGCTCGCGCGTCTCGCCCGCTTCGGCCGACGCGGGCGCGCGCGTCGCAAAACCTGAATATGTTGCCTCATCTGCGTGCTTTTCGCTCAGACGAGCCTTGCGCGCGCGCCTGCGCGAACCCATCGCACGAGCGTTCAAGTTCGCAAACCCGCTGCCGTAAACCCTCATAGAACGCGCTGTTTGCGCCGTCGCTTATCTCTCCACATCGCCCGCCGCATCGCGGGCCGAAGGTCGATGCCCGTCATCCGCGCGCGGAACACCGGGCGCTGCACGCCTGCTTCGTGGACACGCCATCCGCCTGACTAATTAGTTGCCCGAACGACATGATCGACTTCGTCAACGCATTGATCTTTTCCGATGTCCGATGCCACGCGCGCCGGACTGCTTGCGCGCTCGCGATGGGCGTGTTGCTTGCCGCGTGCGGGGGCGGCGGTGGCGGCGGCAGCGGCTCGACCGCCGACGCGAACACGGCGCGCGCGGGCACGGCGGCCACCACCACGAGCAGCAGCGCAAGCGATGCGAGCGCAGCAAGTGCGGCAAGCGCAGCGAGTGCGGCAGGCGCGGCGGCTGCGCCGACCAGTTCCGATTTGTCGAGCCCGAGTGCGAATCTCGGCACGACATCGACCGGTTCGACGACGAGCGGCAGCACGAATGTGTCATCGGGCACGGGCTCGTCCGTGAGCGGCGGCGCGCCGGCATCGACGGCCAAGTTTTTCTACGGCGCGAACGGGCACAACAACGAAGGCGGCGCCTACGACATCTCGAGCCCGGCTCTGCAGCTTCAGCAATTGCAGGATCTTGGCATCAAGGTGTATCGCAACGAGGTCTATAACCTGGCGAGCGCGAACAAACTCGCTGGTATCGCACGGACGATGGCCGCAGGCGGCGTGACGATCTATCCGGTCATGCTCAAGGGCATCAGCGACATCAACACGGAAACGGATGGCTATAACGCAGGCTTCACGCTCGGCCAGCAAACCGCGACCGCCTACCGCTATGCCTATTACGAGGTGTCGAACGAACTGGCGGGCTCGGTCATCAACACTAATGTCGATGGCGTTTCTCCGCAGCAATACGACAACGCCAAATTCCAGCTCGCACGCGGTGTGATTCGCGGCATGATCGCGGGCGTGAAATCGGTGGACTCGAACGCGACCATCGTGATGGGCGGCAACACGTGGCTGCACTACGGCTTCCTGCAGATGCTCGCCAACGGCACGCAGCCCGACGGCAGCGCGGGTTATCCGGCCGTGAGTTGGGACATTACCGCGTGGCATTGGTATTCGAACATGAATAACATCACGAATGCGTGCGGCGGCACCGGCTGTCATGACGTGCTCGCGGAATTGCAGAAATTCGGCAAGCCTATTTGGATCAATGAATTCGGCGTGCGGCCGACTTACGGATCGGATCAGCAGATCGCCACGTATTTGACAGGCACGCTGATGATGGCGCAGTTCGTGAGCGTGGCCAGTAAATATGACGTCGAGTCCATTCAAATCTACGAACTCTATGACGATCCGGCAGGCGGCGAAGGTCCGTACGGCCTTTTGAAGAACGATGGCGTGACCACTAAACCGGCCTACGATTCATTCAAACAGTTCGTTGCGATCAATCCACGGTAATTTATACTTCCTTCATAAAAATTAGGAATTCATTCCTCGTTTCTGCAGACTAAAGAAAAGTCTTTTCGCAGCCAGAAAAAGTGGCAATCTTTGCTGCACGGCCGTCAACGATCAAGCGAATTTTCCTGTTACGTACGTTTACAATCATACTTAAAGCCGTTAATCTTCATTCCGCTGTCCCGGTTATCGGAAAGCCTTCCCTGAAGTTGCGATTTCGTGAGTTTAGATCGGCAATTTCTACGAACTCTTTCATCCCGCATTAATTACCGAAAGATAGCGGACCTTCGAGCCGATCTCGCGATTACTCAACAAGGTCACACGCGAGCAAACGCAATCGTTTGCTCTCCGCCATCCAGAACGCTTGCTTGATTTTCTGTGCGTCTGGGCGGTTTCGGCGATCAACCCATCTGGCAGTTTGTGCCGCGCTAGGCAGAATCGAGCGCCGCGAACAAGCCGAACAAGACAGGTTGATGCGGAGTGCTCAAGACTTTTTGGTGTGTGAAGCCTCGGACGAACGATGCGCTTCAACCGGTCAGGAGCATGACATTCGCTGAAACACCCAGGCCTTGAGCCGGAAATTTTTCAAGCGTTGCGTTCGACCTTTAGTAATGCTAACTGCCATGAAGAATCGTACTCAAATCGCTGCCCTCCTCTCCACGATCTCCGCGCGCAAAGTCACCGCGCTTGGCACCGCCCTGCTCACAAGCGTGATGCTCGCCGCTTGCGGCGGCGGCACCGAGAACGCCCTCGAAGCCACCGCCAAGAGCGCCAGCGCGGACAACTTGCCGGAATCCACCGCGAAGGCAGCGACGAACGGTTCGATCTTCTACGGCATGAACACCCATGTCAGCAACGGCGGCGCATACGATCAGGTGACGCCCGGCACCATGCTGAACCAGTTGAAAGACCTGGGCGTGAAAATCGTTCGTAACGATGTGTACAGCCAGTCGTCCGCGAACATGGTGGCGAAGAGCGCGGCGACGTTCGCGGCGGGCGGCGTGCAGATGTATCCGGTCATCATGGTCGGCAACAACTACGGCAGCGAGCAGGACGCCTATAACGCGGGTTACTCGCTCGGTCAGATCGTGGCGAAGTCGTACAACTATCAATACTTCGAAGTGGGCAACGAACTGGAAGCCGCCGCACTCGCGGGCAACTTCGACGGCGTGTACAACCAGCACTACAACAATCAGCCGTTCACGGTGGCGCGCGGCGCGATTCGCGGCATGATCGCGGGCGTGAAGTCGGTGAATTCGTCGGCGAAGATCATCGTGGGTGGCACGTGGCTGCACTACGCGTTCTTCCAGATGCTCGCCAGCGGCACGCAGCCGGACGGCAGCACGGGTCATCCGGCGGTGAACTGGGATATCACCTCGTGGCACTGGTACTCGAACGAAGGCAACATCACCAACGCGTGCGGCGGCACGGGCTGTCACGATGTGCTCGGCGTGCTCCAGGCCATGGGCAAGCCGATCTGGATCAACGAATACGGCGTGCGTCCCGACTTCGGCAACAACAACCAGATCGCGTCCTACATGACCGGCACCACGATGATGATGCAGTACTACAACGTCGCGGCGAAGTACAACGTTCAATCGATCCAGCAGTTCGAGCTGTATGACGACAGCGAAGGCAACTATGGCCTGATGGCATCCGACGGCAAATCGCTGAAGGCAGCTTTCTACGCGGTCAAGGCCTTCATCCTGAATCACCCGAAGTAAGCATTCGAGTTTCAAGCGGATCGCGTAAGCGCGATCGTTGACTGACAGCAGCAAAAAGCCCGGGCGCATGACAACATGCGCCCGGGCTTTTTTGCGTTCGCGAAAGCGCAAGCGTTGCGCGGATGCACTCGAAAACGAACATGTGCGCGCGTCAAAGGAAAAGAATTGTCGCGGCGCGCGGATGTGGCATGAAGCGGTTTGCTGCCAAAACCTTGAGGAATCCACTATTTAAGTCTGCTTTGCGAAATTCGTTCGCTTTGGCCTAAAGGTTTTCCCTAGTCCGTCATTCCGGCTTCGCAGCAGCATCATCTTCGCTTAGTCATCCGAATGTTCGCATCCGAACATCTCGAAATATCGGATCGACTCGACGAAACCAACAACACGGAGCTCCATCTTGAGAACAGTCGTCGGCTTGCGCTGGTGGATCATCGCGCTCGTCTGCGCCGGGACGATCGTCAATTACCTGTCGCGCAATGCGCTCGGCGTGATGGCGTCGGAACTGAAGACGCTCATGAACATGAGCACGCAGCAATATTCGTATGTGGTCGGCGCGTTTCAGGTCGGCTACACGATCATGCAGCCGGTATGCGGACTGATCGTCGATGTCATTGGCTTGCGGCTCGGCTTCGCGCTGTTCGCTTGCTTATGGTCAGCTACCGGTGTCGCGCACGCATTCGCAGGCGGCTGGATGTCGCTCGCCGCGTTGCGCGGTTTCATGGGCTTGTTCGAGGCCGCCGCCATTCCTGCAGGCCTCAAGGCCGTCGCCGAATGGTTTCCCAATCGCGAGAAATCGGTCGCGGTCGGATACTTCAACGCGGGCACATCGCTCGGTTCGCTGTTCGCGCCGCCGCTCGTCGTGTTTCTTTCGCTGCGCTACGGCTGGCAAAGCGCGTTCGCCGTGACGGGCGCGCTCGGCTTCGTCTGGGCCGCGCTTTGGTACGCACTGTATCGGCCGCCGGCGGGGCATCCGCGTCTTGGCGAGAAGGAACGCGCGTTGATCGCGGACGGCCAGACGCCCGTCCATGGCAACGCGCACGAAAAGCGGCGCATCCGCGAAGTGCTCGGAACGCGGCGCTTCTGGGCCATCGCGCAGGCGCGCTTTTTCGCGGAACCGGCGTGGCAGACGTTCAGCTTCTGGATTCCGCTCTATCTCGCCACCGAACGCCACATGGATCTCAAGCAGATCGCGCTGTTCGCGTGGCTGCCGTTTCTTGCGGCCGATCTCGGCGGGTTGTTCGGCGGCTATCTTTCGCCTTTCTTGATGAAGCGTCTGCGCATGCCGCTCGTGGCGTCGCGCATCGTGGGCGTGGTGCTCGGCGCGTTCATGATGATCGGCCCGGCGTGCATCGGGCTGGTGGCATCGCCCTATGAAGCGATCGCGTTGTTCTGCGTCGGTGGCTTCGCGCATCAGATGATCTCGGCGCTCGTCAACACGCTCGCCGCCGATGTATTCGCGCCCGGCGAAGTGGGCACCGCTGCGGGCTTCGCGGGCATGGCCGCGTGGATCGGCGGACTCGGGTTTTCGCTCATGGTCGGCGCACTCGCGGATTCGGTCGGTTACGGGCCGCTGTTCGGCGCGCTCGGCGCGTTCGATCTGATCGGCGCGGCGCTGCTCGTGATCCTCATGCGCGGCGTGCGCACGGAAACATTCGCGGATCGCGGGGAGCCCCGCACCAGCAACGCGATGCAATAGTCAGTCACCGGTGAACATCATGGCAACTTTGAATCATCCCCCGATTTTCTCCGTCGCGAGCATCGAGCATGGGCACGTCACGCTCGAATCGCACGAAGGCTGCAAGATTCACCTCTTTTCGGTCGCGGACGACATCATCCGCGTGCTCGTGCTGCCGCAAGGCGAAGTGCTCGGACCGCGCACATGGGCAATCGCGCCGGGCGAGGAAGACGTTCCGCTCACCGGCCGCGACCGGATGGACACGAGCGGTTTCAACGCGAGCGGTGGCCGTCTGGTCTACGACGACCGCGAACTCATGATAGAAACGCCCTGCCTGCGCATGACGATCACGCTCAACGGCGGCTTCATCGCGTGGGATATTTTGCGCGGCAAGCTGTGGCATCGCGTGATGAACGACCGCAAGACGCAGGCGTACAACTTCGGCTGGTGGGACGAGCGCGTCTATCACTATATCGAGCGCAAGCCGGGCGAGATGTACGTGGGACTGGGCGAACGGGCGGGCGCGCTCGACCGCGCGAACGCGAGCTTCGAAATGCGCAATGTCGATGCAATGGGCTACAGCGCGCGCACGACCGACCCTTTGTACAAGCACATTCCGTTCTATGTGACGTGGCAGCCGGAGACATCGACGGGCTTCGGGCTGTTCTACGACACGCTGTCCGACTGCCGCTTCGACATGGGTCGCGAACTGGACAATTATCACGGGCACTATCGTCACTTCGTCGCGGAGCATGGCGATCTCGACTATTACTTCATCGCGTCGCCGGATACGCCGCTCAACGCCGTGCGCCGCTTCACATGGCTCACGGGCCGTCCCGCGTGGATGCCCAAGTGGGGACTCGGCTATTCCGGCTCGACCATGAGCTACACGGATGCCCCGAACGCGCAGCATCGCATGAACGAATTCATCGACCGATGCCGCGAGCACGACGTTCTGTGCGACTCGTTCCATCTGTCATCGGGCTATACGTCGATCGGCAACAAGCGTTACGTGTTCAACTGGAATCGCGAGAAGTTTCCGGATATCGACGGCTTCGTGCGCGGCTTTCTGGATGAAGGCGTGCGCCTGTGTCCGAACATCAAGCCGTGTTTGCTGCGCGATCATCCCGAGTTCGATGACGTCGCCCGCGCGCGCCTGCTGATCGAGGCGCGCGACGGTCAGCCCGCGTGGGTGCAGTTCTGGGACGAAGTGGGCGCGTATCTCGACTTCACGAATCCCGACACCATCGACTGGTGGAAGGCGCGCATCAAGGAAAGGCTGTTGCGGCATGGCATTGCATCGACCTGGAACGACAACAACGAGTTCGAAATCTGGACCGACGATGCCATCGCGCAAGGCTTCGGCCAGCCGTTTTCCGCACGCGAAGCGAAGGTCCTGCAAACGCAACTGATGATGCGCGCCTCACGCGATGCACAACGCGAACATGCGCCGGATACGCGGCCGTTTCTCGTCTCGCGCGCGGGTGGCGTCGGCATGCATCGCTATGTGCAGACGTGGTCGGGCGACAACTTCACCTCGTGGGAGACGCTGCGCTTCAACCTGAAGATGGGTCTGGGTCTGGCGATGTCGGGCGTATCGAACAGCGGCCACGATATCGGCGGTTTCGCCGGTCCCGCGCCCGGTCCGGAACTGCTTGCGCGCTGGGTGGCGTTCGGTATATTTCTGCCGCGCTTTTCCATTCATTCGTGGAACGACGACGGCACCGTCAACGAACCGTGGATGTATCCCGAGACCACGCGCGTCATCGCCGATCTGATCAAGCTGCGCTACCGGTTCATTCCGTATCTGTATGAATTGCTGTGGCAGTCGCACGAGGCTTACGAGCCGGTGCTGCGCCCGATGTTCGCCGAATTTCCGAACGATCCGCGCTGCCTGCACGACGGCGACGACATGATGCTCGGCGCGGCCTTGCTGGTCGCGCCCGTGGTCGAGCCGGGTCAGAGCGAGCGCACGGTGTATCTGCCGATGGGCGCGCGGTGGGCATCGTACTGGACGGGCGAAGTGTTCGAAGGCGGCCAGACGATCACCCTGCCCGCGCCGTGCGACCGGCCTGTGATGCTGATTCGCGAAGGGCACGTCATGCCGTTGAACATCGCGGAGCAGCACTTCGCGAAACCGGCGGATGAACGCGCGTTCATCGCGCTGCCGCGTGCGGAGGAAGGCAATGCGCTGGGCGATTGCATCGAGGACGATGGCGAAACGAACGCGTGGCGCGATGGCGCGCAGGGACGCTGGCGGGTCGTCATCGGAAGCGATGCGCGAAGTCTGCGGATCGCGATTGCGCGCGTGGGGCGAATGCCGCATGCGCAGGAGGAAGTGCGCGTGAGCGTGCCGGCATCGGAACGGCGCGATGTCACGTGCATGGTAGGTGAATTGACCGGTGACCGCGTAGAAGGCGGATGGCGCCATCTCACCGTGCGGTTGCCTTGAAACATAGCAAGGAAAAAGGTCTGTAATGAAGTCGTTGAAAGTCTCTCTGCCGCTCGCGGCATCTTTGGTGTGCTGCGCGGCGCACGCGCAAAGCAGCGTCACGTTGTATGGCGTGGTGGACAATGCGTTCGCCTATGTCAACAACCAGCGCGGCGCGTCGAACGTTTATATGAGTCAGGGCAATTTGCAGGCGAGCAAGTTCGGCCTGCTGGGCGCGGAAGATCTCGGCGGCGGCACGCGTGCGATCTTTCGTCTGGAAAGCGGTTTCAACTCGTCGACGGGCGCGCAGTCCAGCACGGGTTTTCTGTTCAACCGTCAGGCGTATGTCGGTCTGAGCGATGACCGTTACGGCACGCTCACGCTCGGGCGTCAGTACACGCCCTACTTCAGCATGGTCGGCGCGCTCGGGCCGACCAGCGCGCTCACGGGTGCGACGGGCGCGCATCCCGGCGATGTCGATGCGCTCGACACAACGCTGCGTCTGAATAATTCGGTTACCTATCTATCGCCGACGATCGCGGGTCTCGCGTTCAGCGCGCAGTATGGGTTGGGCGGCGTGCCGGGCAGCATCGCCAATGGCAGTCAGTTCAGCGCGGCGGTGCGTTATGACTATCAGCCGGTTTCCATCGCGGCCGGCTATCTCAAGCTGAAGGAGACGGCGACCAGTCCGGCGATCGGCAGTTTCGCAATCAATTCGCCAGTGAACAACGGCTATGCGAGCGCGCGCAGTGCGCAGTTGATCGCGGCCGCGGCGCGTTATACGGCGCGTGACTGGATGCTCGGCCTCAACTATTCGAACGTGCAGTACGCGCCGGGCACGGGTTCGCTGTTCACGGACGAAGCGGTGTTCAACAACTACGGCGCGATTGCTTCGTATCGCTTCACGCCCGCGTTTGCGGTCGCGGCAGGATACAGCTACACGCGCGCGAGCAAGGCCAACGGCATCGACGATCCGGCGCAGTATCACCAGATTTCGCTGGAGCAGACTTACGCGATGTCCGCGCGCACGACGTTCTACGCGCTTCAGGCCTATCAGCGTGCGCGTGGCAAGTCGCTGATCGCGTCGAATGGCGTTTCCATTGCGGATGCGGTAGCCGTGGTGGGCGACTCGCAAAACGCATCGCCGTCTTCCGGTTCGTCTCAGTTCGTGGCGATGATCGGCATGCGTCACGCGTTCTGAGATTTTACTTAGGATAACGTCCAGTTCCGCGCGAAGGCATCGAAACGCTCTGTCTGATCGGTTTGCCATTGCGCGGACTTGCCCAACTCCTCCGCCATGATGCGCGCGACTTCGGGCGCGGCGCGGCGCGCGGCGGCGGCATCGAGGAACAGCGCGCGGTTGCGTCGCGCGAGCACGTCTTCGATCGTGCGCGCCAGTTCTGAGCGGACGGCGAAACGCGTTTGCGCTTCGGTCAGTCCGCTCGCCGCGACAAGCACGCGCGATGCGCCGGGCAATTTTGCGATGAGCGATGCATCGGTGCCGTAGACGCCGCCGTTTGGCTCGCCTGTCGAACCGTGCAAGGGCAGATTGTGTGTGCGGCTCGGCGCAGCAGGCAGCAGGCCGTTTTTCACGGCGAGATCCATGACTTGCTGCGCCATCAGGCGATACGTGGTCCACTTTCCACCGGTGACGGTAATCATCCCGGACGCGCCCGATTCGATCGTGTGCTCGCGCGAGAGCGCAGCGGTCGATGCCGCGCCATCCGACTTGACGAGCGGACGCAGGCCGGCCCACACGCTCAGAACATCGTCACGCGTGGGTTTGTCGGTTAGATAATCCGCCGCCGTCGTCAAGATGAAGTTCACTTCGTCGTCGCTGGCGCGCGGGTCGAGCGGCAGGTCGCGGCGCGGCGTGTCCGTGGTGCCGACGATCGTCTGACCGTGCCACGGCACGATGAACAGCACGCGGCCATCTTTGGTCTTGGGCACCAGAATGGCGTGTTCGCTTTTTAGAAAGCGGCCGGCCAAGGTCAGGTGCACGCCCTGACTCGGCGCGACGATGGGGCGTGCGGTGGAGTCGGCCATCGCGCGGATTTCATCGACCCACACGCCTGTTGCATTGACGACGCAGCGCGCCGTGAGCGAAATCCGGTCGCCGGTTTCGACATCCTCCACATCCAAACGGTGATGTCCCGCCTCTTTCACGACGCCGATCCCACGCACCGTCGCGTTATTCAGCGCCACGCCGTCGAGGTCGAACAGCGTGCGCATCAAGGTAATGGCGAGACGCGCATCGTCAAACTGGCCGTCGAAGTAGAGCGTGCCGCCGCGCAAGGGCTTGCCGTGGAGTTTAGGCGCGAGCATCGGCGAAAGTGCGCGCGTTTCGGTGAGTCCAAGCCCGCGGCTTGCCTCCAGATTCAGCGAGCCTGCGAGCCAGTCGTAGACCTTCAGACCGATGCCATAAAGCGCCTTGTCCGTCGCCTGATACGCCGGCACGACGAACCCGAGCGTGCTCACAAGATGGGCTGCATTGCGCGCCAAGAGCCCGCGCTCACGCAGCGCCTCGCGCACGAGCGGAATATTGCCCTGCGCGAGATAACGCACGCCGCCATGCACGAGCTTGGTCGCCTTGCTCGACGTGCCTTTGGCAAAATCGCGCGCTTCCAGCAGCAAGGTGCGATAGCCGCGCGAGGCGGCATCGACGGCGGTGCCGAGACCGCTTGCGCCGCCGCCGATCACGATGACATCCCACAGCGTGGTTTGATCCAGTTCGCGCAGTAAGGTGGCGCGGTCAAGGGTATGCATATCGTTTTTAGCTTGTTTGGTCGCAAGTGCGGGCATGGTCGATCGCGCGACGCCAGCGTTCGAGGTGCGCGTCGCGTTCATCGGATGACATCGCCGGTTCGAATCGATGCATCGTTTCATGCCGATGCGGCAGTTCATCCACGCTCGGCCAAAAGCCGCAACCGAGACCGGCGAGACACGCCGCGCCGAGCGCGGTCGTTTCCGTGATGCGCGGGCGCGCGACCGGCCGGCCGAGCAGATCGGCCTGAATCTGCATGAGCAAGTCGCTGCGCGATGCGCCACCGTCCACGCGCAGCTCGCTCACGGCGATGCCCGAATCGGCTTCCATGGCATCGAGCATATCGACCGTCTGAAGCGCGATGGCTTCCAGCGCCGCGCGCGCGATATGCGCGCGCCCGGTGCCGCGCGTCATGCCGGACAGCGTGCCGCGCGCGTGCGGGTCCCAATACGGCGCGCCCAGCCCCGCGAAACCCGGCACGAGCACCACGCCTTCGGTGCTGGTGCATTGCGCGGCGAGCGCCTCGACATCCGCCGCTTTTTCGATGATGCCCAGCCCGTCGCGCAGCCATTGAACGATCGCGCCGCCCATGAACACCGAGCCTTCGAGCGCGTAGGTGCGGTGGTCGTCGATCTGCCAGCCGAGCGTCGTCAGCAGCCGATGCGTGGAGACGACCGGTTCGCCGCCCGTGTTCATGAGCAGGAACAGGCCGGTGCCATACGTGTTCTTGACGCCTCCCGGCGCGATGCAGCCCTGCCCGAACGCCGCCGCTTGCTGATCGCCCGCGATGCCGGTGATCGGAATGGATGCGCCGAAAACGCCCGCATCCGTCGATGCAATCGGCCCGCTCGACGCCACGACTTCCGGCAGCACCGCGCGCGGAATGTCGAACAGCGCGAGCAGTTCGTCATCCCACGCGCAGGCGCGGATATCGAACAGCGAGGTGCGCGACGCGTTCGATATATCGGTGACGTGCCGCGTCCCGCCGGTCAGTTGCCACACGAGCCAGGTATCGACGGTGCCAAAGGCGAGTTCGCCACGACGCGCGCGCTCGCGCAGGCCCGGCACGCTGTCGAGCAGCCACGCGAGCTTGGTAGCGGAAAAGTATGGATCGATCCGCAAACCCGTTTTTCGTTCGATGAGCGCGCCCGCCCCCGCCTCTTCCAGCCGTGCGCAATGTGGCGCAGTGCGGCGGTCCTGCCAGACGATCGCGGGGCCAACCGGCGCGCGCGTCTTGCGGTCCCACAACAACGTGGTCTCCCGCTGATTCGCGATGCCGATTGCCGCGATGTCCGCCGCCGTCGCGCCAGCTTCGCGCATGGCATCGCGCGCCACTGCATACTGCGACTCCCAGATTGCTCGCGGATCGTGCTCGACCCATCCCGGCTGCGGAAAGTGCTGGGGGAACTCGCGCTGCGCACGGCCGACGGCGTCGCCCGCACGGTTGAACACGATCGCGCGCGAACTCGTCGTTCCCTGATCGAGGGCGAGAATGAAGCGAGGTGGACTCATCGGAAACGTTCGAAAATGTTCGGAAATGAATTTTTTAATTCGATTTCGAACATCTTAGCACTGTGTGAATCAGGGAGAAAGTGCGCGTTCGCTCAATGAAATTGCCTGCTTTCAAGCAATATTAGGTGCTTGCGAGCGGTAAGGCTTGTCCGTACACTGAATCATCGAGTCCACCCGATTTTTCACTTTTTTGCGATTTCGAGCATGACCAAAGCAATCGACATTGCGCTGAATGGCCGGCAGCAGGCACTTTTGGAGCGCGTGGGACGAAACGGCTTCGCGACGATCGAGGATCTGGCGGATCAATTCCAGGTCACGCAGCAGACCATTCGCCGCGACGTCAACTGGCTCGCCGATCAAAACCTGCTACGCCGCTATCACGGTGGCGCGAGCGCGCTGACAAGTTCGGAAAACGCCGCCTATACCGCGCGTCAGCAAATGTTCTTGCAGGAAAAGCAGTGCATTGCGCGGCGAGTCGCGGAGGACATCCCCGATCACGCGACGCTGTTCATCAATCTGGGCACGACCACCGAAGAAGTGGCGCGCGCGCTGCGTCAACACAAAGGGTTACGGGTCATCACGAACAATCTGAACGTCGCTCAAATTCTCGCCGATGATTCGGATGCCGAAATTCTCGTGACCGGCGGCAAGGTGCGCGCGCGCGACCGAGGCGTGGTGGGCGAGCAAGCCGTCGATTTCATTCGTATGTTCAAGGTGGATTTCGGCATCATCGGCATTTCGGGGATCGAGGCGGACGGCACGCTGCGGGATTTCGACATCGGCGAAGTGCGCGTGGCGCAGGCGATCATCGAACAGTCGCGCACGGTGTTTCTCGTGGCGGACCGTTCCAAGTTCGGACGCGCGGCGCTTGTGCGACTCGGTCATCTCGAACAGATCGACACCCTCTACACCGATGCCCCGCCGCCCGAGTGGATGAGCGAGGCGCTCGCGGCCGCCAGCGTGACGGTTCGCGTGGCGACCTAAGCCAAGCCGAGATTCAACGCGCCTTGCGGGCCGCCTTGCGCAATTCGGCGGCAACGAAGGATGCGAACGTGCCGGCGATACTCGGCCACGTCATGATGTTGGTCTCATCGACATCGGCGACCTTCAACCCCTGACGTTCGATGGCGCGCTGCCCGATCGTGCTCGATGCAATGAACCGGCGCACCAGTTCCGCCTGCGTTTTCTTTTCCGCGGCGGCGTAGAAGTCACGCGCGGCTTTCACTTCGTCCTGGCGACGCTGTTCGGCCGCGGCTTCCGCGGCGGCGAGGCTCGCGGCCACCGCGCCGGTACGCGCTTGCTGCTCGCCCTTTTTCGACGCCGCCTGTTCGATGCGTTCTGTCTGCAACAGCGAGATTTGACGGTCCGCATCGGCCACGCGGTAGTTCTCGGCCAGCGCCTTCATGAGATAGCTCGATGCACGCCGAATGTCGTCGCCCTTCACGATCCGCCAGCGAACATAGTCGATGGCCTGTTCGATGCGGGAATCCGTCCATGTGTTGCGATTCTCGCGGATCTGCGCGAACTGTTTGTCGGACAGCCCGAACTCCTTGAACAGTGTCAGATAAAGCGACGCAGACGCGAGCATGTCCACATCCGCCGCCGCCGCCGCTTCCTTGCGCTTGAGCTTGAAGCGAATCTGATCTTTCTTGCGCGAGCCCGGCGTGCCGGCGCGCGTTTCGTATGCGATCTCGATGTCCGAGAGTTCGTTGATATGCCGGATGGCCGGTTCGAGATAGTCGCGCTTGAAGTATTTGAACTCCGCGAAATTGGCCCACGACTTGCCAGGCAGGCTTCGAATCAGGTCGAGCGAGATCCAGTCCGTCCGCTCGTGCGGGACTTCGGGCAGCACATGATCGTAGATGGCGCGCGCGTAGATGAGCTTGAAGCGCGAGGTGACGAGCAGGCTCGTCCAGTACGAGTTTTCAGGGTCTTTGATAAGACGCTGCAACTCGAGCGGCACGCGAAAACGGATGCGCCCGCTTCTCACGCTCACTCGTCCGATTAGTTCGAGCCAGTCGCCTTCGTCATCGTTGACGGAGATTGCTTCTGCACCGATGTCGTCGCTGTCGTCATCCTCGTCGGCTTCGGTCGGATCGGCGCGGTCTTCGAGGAGGCGGCCTTTGGCATCGACGGAAACCACGGGGCCGCTCGTCACTTCGAGCATGGCCGACTTCACGCTGCGCACGACACTCGAGAAGTGTTTTTTGTTATGGCTCTCGTAGCGCATGAGCCATTTGAAGAAATTCAGCGAGACTTCGTAGGTTTCCGTGATCTCCGGATCCTGAGCGACGATGAAATAGGCAGCGTCCACGAAACGGCGAGCCGACAACCCAAGTCCGATGATTCGCGCGAAGACGCTGTTCTTCTGATAGCCGATGTCTTTCGATGACACCACCGTATCGATGGGCGTTCGGATTGGCGCGTTTTCGACGAACAGATCGAGCGCGTATTGAAGCGGCGTCACTCGCCGTTCGACACTGCTGGCCATGGGTTATTCGCGGTTTCTAGAATATCGCCGCACTTTAGCATACGAAGGTGAGATGGTGTTCTGTTTCTCTCACCTTCTCCCCTTTGTAACTCGTCGGCGGACAGTAACTCTCACCCTGGTGACAACGAGTCTCACCTTTGAGCCCAGTCGAATCGGCTGGAAGACCCCGCAGCAAAGGGGTTCGTCAGTCGAATTACACTCGCTCTCACCTATTGCACGCCGATGCCAGCGTCTCTCACCTTTTGCCCCGTCATTCTCCCTTTCCGGACAGTAACTCTCACCTCGAGTAAACAACGGCTCTCACCTTCGCCTCACCAACTCTCACCTTTTGTGTCTAAGTAATTGATTTATCGAAAAAAAGTCTAGGTCTGTTGGTTAGTTTGTAGGCTTTATGTTTCAAAGTAAACCACTAACCCCGCACTTTGGCGGATTGCGCGAAGGGAAAAATCTTAAAGGTGAGAGGGAGTGTCCGCTTCGGCAGTTTTTCGCCGTGAGTGTCGAAATGGCAATGCGGAAGAAACGCCTTCGAAGAGGTCGCCGAATGGCAAAGGTGAGAACGAATGTCGGAAAGCAGGGTTGTGAGGCGCGTCACGACGGGTTTAGCCGCGTTTTATGATTTTCGATGCGTGTGACTGCTACGGGGACAAGCGTGGATCGGGGTTTACGTACATTTGAAGCGACACAGACTCTCACCTTTCCGCAACCGCATTCGGTGGAGAAACGACCGGTCAAAGCGCAAGGTGAGAATTTTTGGCAGAGCGAAAGTGCGATCCGTCAGTTACAGCAAGGTGCATTTACTGCGCTATGCACCAAAAAAGTGTAAAAAAATCAAAGAAGTGACGGAAAGCCTTCGGCTGAACGGCTACGCAGAAGTAATGCCGGACAATTTCCGGTATTCTACGTTTAACCTTAATAAACGGAAAAAACTTCGAAATGGCAAATATGAGTCAACCGATGCCAATCGACAGAACTGTGACGTTAGCGCAAATCAGCGATTTTGCGGATGTCGTCACGGACTATGCGACGGAACTACGAGATCAGATTCTCGCGCCGCGCCCTCGAAAGAGCGCGCCGATGTTCACGACTGGAGAAATCGCCGAACTTTGCGGGCTGACACGTCAGCAGGTTCACTACCTTGTCTCCAAGAGCGATGGCGTGCTCCCGGAGGGGCAGTCTACTGGAACCGGAAGAAGCCGAAGCCGGATGTTTACCCTGGCCGAAACACGCACATGGGTTCAGCGCGTTTCCGAGGTTTTTCAAACCCCACTCGTGGAAGGTCCAAGCGATGGCTTTGAGGGCAAGGTGATCATCACGTCGCAACTCAAAGGCGGCTCCGCGAAGACGACCACGACAATGTGCCTCGCGCAGGGCTTGACGCTCCGCGGACGCAAAGTGCTGGTAATCGATCTCGATCCTCAGGCATCGCTCTCGGAATTGTGCGGGCTGTACGCGGAGAAAGAAATTTTCCCTGAAGACACTGTCCTCCCGTTTATCTACGATCAAAAAGTCGAAGGCGGTCTGCTCGGAAAGGTACAAACGACGTATTGGGATGGCCTCGACATTATTCCGGCGCATACCGAGTTAGTGGGTGCCGAATACCATCTGCCCGCCATGCAGATGAAACTGCCCGGGTTCAAATTTTGGACAGTCTTGAGGGATGGGCTCGCGCCGCTGCGCAAGCATTACGATTACATCATCCTGGACACGTCGCCATCCCTCTCGTATCTGAATTTGAACGCCTTGATGGCGGCAGATGCGATGGTCATGCCGATGGTCCCCGAGAATCTCGATTTCTTCAGTTCGCTTTCGTTCTGGCGACTTTTCTCGGATGTGGCGAAGTCGTTCATTCGATATGAAGCAGATAAAAAGTACGACTTTGTGTCCGTGCTGCTGACCAGGGTCAACTACGGACCGACGGCTTCGACGCCCGTCGTGCGCACGTGGGCACAGGGTGCGTATCGGCAATGGCTCGATCCGTTTGAGGTTCCTGCAAGTTCAGTGATGAGTTCCGGTGCGCTGGCGTTTACCACGGTATTCGACATCGCTAGTACGCACAGTCAGGCCAAGTCACTGGCTCGCGTTCGACAACCTTTGGTCGACTACTGTCGCTGGGTGGATGATCAATTCGTCAAGCAATGGAGACCTGCGCAATGAGTAACATCCGGGAACAGCTTCTTGCCAAGACGGCGGGGATCAAGGCGACCGATGCGCGCAAGCCTGATGCAACGCGTCGTGCGAATCGCACAGAGACAGCGCCGGGCATGGCTGGCGCATTGGCTGCGGCTCAACTGCGCGTTCAGGAACTTGAATCTACCGGTACGTCTTCTCAGCTAGCGGTAGGCGAAATTTCCCCGAATCCGTGGCAACCGCGCCGTGTTTTCAACGAAGCAAAATTAACGGAGTTAGCAGAGTCAATTCGTGAAGTCGGATTGATGCAGCCGATCGTTGTTCGGCGTTCCGAGCCGGGTTACCAGATTGTGGCGGGAGAGAGACGGTGGCGCGCTCACAAGATGTTGGGCGCTGACGCGGTGCGGGCGGTCGTGATCGACTGCACGGATCAGGACATGGCAGTGTTGGCGCTCGTCGAAAACGTCAGTCGCGATGACCTGTCCGACTATGAAATATCAGTATCGATTCGGCGTTCGGAACGCGAATTTCCCGACCGAAAACGGATGGCAGAAGCGCTGGGTATGTCGCGCGCCGGACTCTATCGTTACTTCTCTTATGAAAGCCTTCCTGATTTCGTTCGCAAAACACTCGATTTGCAACCAAGTCTTATTGGCGGACATGCCGCTCAGGACGTCGTAGCTACGCTGAAAAAGCACGGAGACGAGGGACTGAAGGCTGCAGCTGAGCTATGGCCCGAAGTGACGAAAGGCGACCTTCCGCAAGGAAAGTACGCAGCGGCGATTGCTGCGCTTGCAACTAAGCGCGGCTCGGGTGGCGAAGGCGGCAACGCTCGGAGTATCGAAAAATTTTTTGCCGGACGAGAGCAGGCCGGGAATATCACCAAAGACATCGGAAGCTTCACGGTGAAGATCAAGACGGCAATGCTGACCGAAGAACAGGAACGAGAGATACGAACGGTAATTGGAAGATTGTTTTCGACTCAGCCGAAAGGGCATTGAGATTTGAAAGTGTTAAAAGCCCGCGACGCGGGCTTTTTTTTGTCCGTGTCTCCAATGGAGACACGGACAAAAAGGCTTACTTCAGTTACACCTCAGGCGGTCCTGTACAAATTCTTGCGGTAATGGGCGACACGCACGGTTCGGAAACGTTGCTTTCGCGAACGGCGGCATCTCGGCTGCGGTTGCATATGGTGTCTCCAGTGGAGACACAGCGACGAAGCCACGTTCGGGTCGACGTGAGGTGGCGCCCCGCGCGAAACAACGCAGCCACGTTGCTGTCTAGACCAAACTCTGAATCCCCGTAATCGCGGAGTACCGTCTCTCGGGAGTGGTTGCATGGCGCGTCTCCAATGGAGACACGCCACGCAAAACAGACTGCGAGGTCCTCTGACATCAACTTTAATGGCGCATGTTGTCCGGAAGACATTCAGCAAACGCGGTAGGCTTCGCACTCCGTAAGCGATTTGGGAATGGCCGCAGTGCTTGCTGAAATGCCATTGCACCGTGAGTACGAGGAAGATCGTGGTCTCCTCAGGAGTAGATGTCTGCGCTCCCTTATCAGCCCTTCAACCTGGTTGAATATGACGCAAAATCTTGTATGGCACGGAGTTGAACGTCGACATGTTGAGCCGGTAAAGCGCGACTTGAAATGTTTAGCGGGAGCCACGCAGAAACAGCTCGCCCACGCCGTAGCCGCTTACTCGACGCTAATGCAACATCCATAGCACGACGCATCTTCTCCACACGCCAACGGTCCCGGCAGCCCGTGAAACAATCAAAAGACAAGAAAGCAGTTTATTTGACGTTTCAATTCAACCGCTTACGATGACTTTCTCATCATGTTTCACGAAACTCCTGGTGTGAACGCTGGGATGTCTCGGATATCACTGCCTAATCGGTGTTTGAGACGAGTCGCCGTCGGCCCCAGGCGAACACGTATCAAACGAGATAAAAAGCATAACGGTCGACACGGCACCAGCTATTCGTTCCTCTTACACCATCACGCTCGCCGCTTCTGATATTGCCGAAACGGACGACCAGCCTTGAACTGTTCAAGACGCTCCCCGGCCTCGGTCAGTGCTGCCAAAGTCGCGCGCCGAAGTTGTAGGTCATAGAGAGACACGATCCCAGCGAACCCTTCAAACTCGCCATCCGGAAGTCGCCACAAGCCCGAATCACGCCCCGCGTCGAACACTTCGGCCATCGCTTGATCTGCTGCCAGAAGGTCCTCGTCGGAAAAGTCTCCCTGCCCGGCGTCGGAAAGAAATTTGGTGAGAAGCATGGCTTCGGTTACATGCTGTGCGGGCCCGATGTCAGTCACGCCGACGCGCAGCGCTGCGAGTGATAGGTGAACTTGAAGTGCGAGCTCGTCCGCAACGGCGCGAGGAATGGGGAGCAACTGAGACTTGCTCAAATGCGCGCGCGTCGCCTGAGTCGTATGTTTAAAGGGAATAGGGCGTGACATGCTCGAGTCGATGGTTGATCTGTTCGCGTTAACGATCAACCTGCTCGAAATCTTGAGCCGCGTTGCTATCTTGGCTCATGAAACGTTGGATTGCGGCGACAGTGGTCAACTTGTCGCGCAGGAAGACGGTGGACGGATCGCTTCCACCCCAACGACCACTCTGCACGCGTTCCGCTGCGCTTACCAGCGCCCGCGCAAATCGTACGAGCTTAAAACGAGAGGTGGCGAAACGGACCCGCCCTATGGAACGCAGAAATTTTGCGGTAGCTCTGTCAGTACAACGCTTAGGCGCATACGAACTGAACACTGCGAGCCGGGAAGCCCCCTGCTTGCCAATGCAAACATCAACGCTCGCCGAAGTCATCCTGCGCGTCTTACGTAAAAACAAGAAATCTGGCTTTGCCGCGCAAGGTCATCGGTCAGTCGAGCGGCCGAGGCTCGGATTGGTCTGCGCTTGCAAACTCAAACTGACGAGGTGCTGCAGTGAAAAGTGAACGTGACTTCGTCCACTGGGTTGCGTGCCGACGCTCCGGCGTATGCGCAACACATACAAGCGATGCCGGCAAGCCCGGCATTTCATACACAACGAACAAATTTGCGGACGTTCGAGCCCACTGCTAAAAAGCGACGCGATGCACCACCGGACTAAAACCACTGTTTTGTAATATCTACCAATCCCAATGATAAGAATGTATAAAAGACAAAAGCGCCATATTGGCGCTTTTGTCTTTATGGGTGAGAACAATTACCGCTGGTTGTCCTTTTTCACTTCTTCCTTCGCATCGCCCCACTGCTTACGGGCTTCGCCAGCGCCTTGCTGGACTTGTCCCTTCACTTGCTGGGCCGTGTCGCCGGTGGCCTTGCCAACGACCTCATTGGCCTTGCCCTTCACCTTTTCGGCGGTACCCTTAACTTGATCCTTGTTCATGGTGATCCTCCCGTTCGGTTGCGTGGGACGGCTGTCCCAACGGAAGGTGTAGGAGCAAAACACGGGCCTAGCCATCCGAACTCGCCGATCAAATGGCGAAAGACAAGAAAGCGCAAATTCAGTTATCGCGAACCGCAGAAGAAGCGAATGACTAGTAAACGCTTACTGAGAATTTTTTTTCAAGGTAGCCGCGTCCCGTCTTCATTAGGTGATCCTCGATCGAGATTGAGCATCCTGTCCCAAAAAGTCATCAAGATTCCCAATTTAATTCGGCATCCGAATAAAAAACCGCCGCCATCCCCAAAACCCAAATCACGGCTCTGATGCCGCCAGCGCAGCGGAAGCCCCCGATGGCGCCAAAAGAATCGGCGGCATCGTCGTGAACACGGGCGGTTGAGGCGGCACGTCCTCCGTAACCTCCGCCGCCGGTTCCACACGCGCGCGCTTGGGATGCACAGGCTTCTGCATCACCGTTTGCTTTGCCGCGCTGGGCTTTGGTGCCTTGGAGAATGTCTCCGCCACCCATGCTTTGAAGTGCGCAAACCACGCCTGCCACGTTCCCGGCTCCTCGTGCGTGTCGAACCGCGCACGTGCATCGATCAGATGCGCACGCAACGAACGCTGCACGAAGTCGCCCACCATCGGCAGCGCGCTGTGCGCCCCTTGTCCCCAGTAGTCGCTGCGCAGCGTGACGCGGCTGTCGTTGAAGCCCACCCACGCGCCCGCCACCAGTTGCGGATGCATGAGGATGAACCAACCGTCCGCATTGTCCTGCGTCGTGCCCGTCTTGCCCGCGACATCGCCGCGTATGCCAAACCGCGTGCGGATCGCCGTGCCGGTGCCGCGATTGATGACATCGCGCATCACATCCACTAGCTTGCGCGTGGCGCCGACCGACAGCGCCCGCTCAGGCTGACTCTCAAACTGCGCGAGCACATCGCCGTCCTTGTTCTCGATCCGCGTGACCAGCAGCGGCTCCAGATAACTTCCATCATTGGCGATGGTGCCGTAAGCCGACACCATCTCCTTGAGCGTGACAGGGCTCGTGCCGAGCGCAAGCGACGGCACCGCATCGAGATGACTCTCACGCACGCCCATCTCACGCGCCAGACGGGCCACGCGCGCGGGTCCGACCGTCTGCATCAATTGCGCGGTGATGCGGTTCTTCGAATACGCGAGGCCGTCGCGCAGGCTGACCGCGCGGCCGCTGGGCGGCGAATCGTCGGTGGGACGCCAGACCTCTTCACCTTTGATCGGAATCTCTACCGCCTGATCGATGAACGTGTCCGATGGCTGCGCGCCATGCTCGAAAGCCGCGCCATAAACAAACGGCTTGAAGGTCGAGCCAGGTTGACGGCGCGCCTGCTGAACGTGATCGAACGGGTCCTGCATGAAATCGCGGCTGCCGACCCATGCCTTGATCTGCCCGTTGCGCGGATCGAGCGCGACGAAGCCTGCCTGCACGCGCGTCTTGCTTTCGCACAAGGTCTGCATGAAAACGCGATCCGCGGCGAGTTGCTTCAGTGCATCGGCATCGTTCGCGCCGTGCTGACGCGCCGTGCGATATTCGTTCGTCTCGCGCATGAACGTATGCGTGAGATCGGGATTGGCCGATGCACACCCGCCGCGCCCGCCCCATGCCGCGCTCGCAATCGACTGCATCTGATTGCCCTGTAACGTAAGCGCTTGCGTGGCCATCGACTGAAGCCGCGAATCGATGGTCGTGCGCACCACGAGACCATCGGAATAGATGTTGAAGTCGTTATCGTCCGCCCATGCAATCAGCCACTTGCGCAACTGCTGCGCAAAATGCGGCGCGCGTCCCGGTTCATCTTCCTGCCGCTCGAAGTCGATGCGCAAGGGCCGCTTCTGCAACGCGTCGAGTTTCGCGGGCGCGAGATGCCCGAACTTCACCATCTGCCCGAGCACGATATTGCGCCGGTCCAGCGCGCGCTCGGGATTGATCACCGGGTTGTAATAGCTGTTTCCCTTCAACATGCCGATGAGCGTCGCGCTTTCCAGCACATCCAGTTCGCCCGCCGACTTATCGAAGTACGTTCGCGCAGCCATTTCAATGCCGTACGCGTTATATAGAAACGGCACCGTATTTAGATAAGTTTCGAGGATCTCGTTCTTCGAATAGAGCGCTTCGATCTTGAACGCGGTGATCGCTTCACGCAGCTTGCGCGTGAGCGTTTGCGAGCGGCCAATTTCTTCCGGATAAAGATTGCGCGCGAGTTGCTGCGTGAGCGTGGAACCGCCTTGCCGCTGCCCTGAAAACGTATGCAGCGCCGCCGACGCCGTGCGTTTCCAATCGATGCCGTGATGCTCGTAAAAACGCCGGTCCTCGGTTGCGATGAGCGCATCGATGACCTGTGGCGAAATCTGCCTGAGGCTCACCCATTCGCGGTGCGTCGGCCGGAATTCGGCGAGCAATTTGCCATCGGCCGAATAGATTTGCGCAGGCTGATCGACCTTTGCACGACGAATGTCGCGGATGCCGGGCGTGAAAGGAATCAGCAGCAACACATACAGCACGAAGAGCGCGGGCAGCACCAGAAGCGTGCGCCGTCTCGCGTGGGGACGCAGCCATGCGGCGACGCGGGCGGTCAGTTTCTCGGCAAAAGCCTTGTATTCGGACGCATTCACAGCGAAACGGCGAGGCCTGATCGGGAAAGCCTGCATCGTAGCGCATGTTTTTAACGAGCCTTTATTTTCGATGCCTTTTGCACGATCGATCGCGCCCGAACCCAAGACAAAAACATGGCGCTTTTTATTGCGGCCATAACGAATATGCCGGCAACAAAAATAAAAACAAGTTAATAATAATTCGGATCGCGAATTAAGCGCGGCGGCCTGCTCAGCCTGGCTACAACCGGTATACTCGGATCAAACATTATTCGTCTCCGGCACAAAGCCGGGGCATCCAATTCCGAGAGATCATGAAGGTATCTAAAGAACAGGCTGGGCAGAATCGCGATGCGCTGCTCGATGCGGCCTCGCGCATGTATCGCGAATTCGGTTTCGATGGTGTCGGTGTGGCGCAGATCGCGCGTGAAGCAGGCCTCACGCACGGCAGCCTGTACGGCCACTTCGAGTCGAAAGATCATTTCTCCGCCGAGGCGTGCGATCAGGCGTTCGAAGGCGCGCTCGACCTCGTTCGGGTTATCGAGCCCGGCGACGAGCGCGCCCTTGCCGCGTTCTTCAAACACTACCTTTCCGAGCGTCATCGCGATACACCGGCTACCGGCTGTCCCATCGCCGCGCTCGCGGCCGATGCCGCACGCAAGGAAGGCCCCGTCGCACAGTCCATGACGCAGGGCATCGAGGCGTTCGTGAAGCTGTTCGCGGAACGCTTCGCCGACACGTCTGCGAACGCCGCTGCAAGCCGCGAGCGCGCCATGAGCACGCTTGCCATGCTGGTGGGCGGCGTCGTGCTCGCGCGTGCGTGTGCATCGACGAATGCGCGGGCATCGAAGCAAATGCTCAACGCGGCGTTGAACAGCATTGCGAAGCAGGCAAACGGCGAAGTCGTCTGACGCATCACCACAGCGCACGACATCGCGTGACATCCCGCGCTCACGCGACCGGATATGA
Organism: Caballeronia sp. A2-2; assembly: GCF_057612605.2. Taxonomy (NCBI): domain Bacteria; kingdom Pseudomonadati; phylum Pseudomonadota; class Betaproteobacteria; order Burkholderiales; family Burkholderiaceae; genus Caballeronia; species Caballeronia sp. A2-2. Next base: position 649,882 of record NZ_JBVFIR010000004.1, read on the forward strand.
TGGCGCATACTTAAATGTGCCGTCTTATCTGGAGAAGTGAATGCCCGCAATACAGGACAGCGTCAACATGGCGCTCTTTTGCGACTTCGAGAATGTCGCCCTCGGCGTTCGCGAAACGAAGTTCGAGAAGTTCGATATTCGTCCCGTGCTCGAACGGTTGCTGCTGAAGGGAAGCATCGTCGTCAAGAAAGCCTATTGCGACTGGGATCGTTATAAGAGCTTCAAGGCCGCGATGCACGAAGCGAGCTTCGAGATGATCGAGATTCCGCACGTGCGCCAGTCCGGCAAGAACTCGGCGGATATTCGCCTTGTCGTGGATGCGCTCGATCTCTGCTATACCAAGTCGCATGTGGATACGTTCGTCATCATCAGTGGCGACTCTGATTTTTCTCCACTTGTTTCCAAGCTGCGCGAGAACGCCAAGAAAGTGATTGGCGTGGGCGTGAAGCACTCGACCTCCGATCTGCTGGTTGCCAATTGCGACGAATTCATCTTCTACGATGATCTCGTGCGCGAGTTGCAGCGCGAAACCGCGCGTCGCGAAGTGCGCGAGACCAAGCGCGCGCCGAACGGCGACAAGCAGCCGAAGCAAGACGCGGAAGCGCGCGATGGACGGGAAGGGCGCAAGTCGAACGCCATCGCGATTGCGGTCGAGACGTTCGAAGCGCTTGTCGAAGAACGCGGCGAGAGCGGCAAGATCTTTGCATCGGTGTTGAAGAGCGCGATCAAGCGTCGCAAGCCGGGTTTCAGCGAGGCGCATTACGGTTTTCGCGCGTTCGGCAATTTGCTCGATGAAGCGCAGTCGCGCGGTTTGCTCGGCGTGGGCCGCGATGATAAAAACGGCGCGTTCGTGTTCCGCGTGGGTTCGTCGATGACGACGGAAACCGTGGTGGATGAACGCCGCCGTGAATCCGCGCCGGAGCCGGTCATCACGCTGCCGCAAGAAGCTCAAACGCACGAAGCCGTGGAAGTCGAAACGGAAGCCGAAGCCAAGCCTGCGAAGGCGAAAACCCCGCGCCGTGGCGGACGCAAAACCGCTGCAAAGAAAGCACCGGTGGAAGTGCCGCAAACATCGCTTGAATTTGCGTTGCCTGCAGAGATGCCGCAAGAGACGCAGCCGCCAGTCGAAGCAAAACCCCCACGCCCCGCGCGCAAATCCACATCGCGTTCGCCGCGTGCTCGCAAGACCGCAGCAAAAACCGAAGCGCAATGATCAACACGCCGTCGCCCGAAAGCACCGCCGCGCGCGTCGCGCTATGGCGTGCGCTGCATGCCGAAGTCGATGCACCGCCGCTCGTGCTCGATGACCGCATCGGCCTGCAACTGCTCGCGCCGGGCGATGACTGGCCGCATCGCGGCGACATGGACCCGCAATTTACGCGGCCATTTCGCGCGTCCATCGTGGCGCGTGCGCGGTATATCGAAGACATCGTGATCGAGCAGATGAGCGCGGGCATCGCGCAATATGTGATTCTCGGTGCAGGCTTGGATAGCTTCGCGCAACGCAGGGCGGATATCGGATCGCGGTTGACCGTGTTCGAAGTCGATCAACCCGCGCCGCAGGAATGGAAGCGTCAGCGTTTGATCGAGCTGGGTTTCGGCGTGCCGGACTGGCTGCGCTTCGTGCCGGTGGATTTCGAAGCGGGCGAGCGGTGGCTCGACAAGCTGATCGAACGCGGTTTCGATCGCAGCCGCCCGGCGATCGTCGTATCGACCGGCGTCAGCATGTATCTCACGCGTGATGCGAACGCAGCGGCGCTGCGCGAAGTCGCGGGACTTGCCGCCGGATCGATGCTCGTCATGACCTTTCTGTTGCCGGTGGACATGGCCGATGCCGAAGTGCGTCCCGGACTCGAAATGGCGGAGAAGGGCGCACGCGCGAGCGGCACGCCGTTTCTCAGCTTCTTCACGCCGGAACAGATTCAATCGATGGCGCTGAACGAAGGCTTCAAATCCGTGCAGCACGTATCAGCAGACGACCTCACGCAACGCTATTTCTCAGCCAGAACCGATGGCCTGCGCCCGCCGCGCAACGCCGAAGAACTGCTGATCGCGACGACCTGAACTAAGAGCGCAGCCACGCGAACGCCGCGAGCGCGATCATCACCGTGATCGCACCGCCGATGCGCGTGGCAATCTGCGCGAACGGCATCAATTCCATGCGATTCGCGGCGGTGAGAATGGCCACGTCGCCGGTGCCGCCCAATCCGCTGTGCGTCGCGTTGACGATGGCCGCTTCGACCGGATACATGCCCGTCCAACGCGCGACGAAAAAGCCCGTGACCACGAGCGTGAGCACCGTCGAAACAGCCGTCACGATATTGACCCAGTGAAACGCGATGACGATCTCGCCCCACGGCGTCATCGCCACGCTGATGGCGAACATGAGCGGATACGTGACGGCGGTAGAGAAGAAGCCATACATGAAGCGCGCGCCTCCACGCACGCGCGGCGACACCACCTGAAAGAACTGCGCCGCGACGACGAGCACGAGCATCACGACCGGCGCAGGCCAGCCGAAAAACTGATTACTTAGTACGCCGAGCAGATACAAAGCGATTGCCGTTGCGCCTGCCGCCGCGACCGAACTAACATCGAATTCGAACGAAGTTTCTTTCGTGTGTGCAACGTCATCGTTCGTGTTGTCGATAGTGAGCCGCCCGTTGCCAGTCAGCGCCGGACGCCGCGTGCCGAGCGTGTTGAGCAGCCCCGCGCAGCAGATCGCCGCGATATTGCCGAGCATCACGGCGGACAGCACTTGCGCGAACAACGGCCCTTGCTCGACGCCGAGAATCTGCGCATAACCCGCCGACAGCGGCAACGCGCCTTCGCCGACACCGCCCGCCATGATCGGCACCACCACGAGAAACAGCGCGTGCTTCGCGTCCATTCCAAGCGCCGTGCCAACCGCCGTTCCAACGATGGCCGCCGCGACCGACCCGCTCGCCACCGGAATGAAGATACGCACGAAGCCCTTGACCAGCGTCTGCCGGTCCATGCTCAACACGCTTCCGACAATGATCGCCGCGATGAACAGATACAGAAAGTTCGATTGCTTCGTGAACGCGGTCACGGCCTTGGTGATCGGCTCCGGCATGATCTTGTAGTAGATCAGCATCGACGGAATGAAGGCCGCGAAAATCGAGGTCGCGCCGATGTGGCGTATCCACGGAATGCGCTTCGCCAGTTCCGCGCACGTGAAGCCGCCCACCGTGACGAGCGCGATGCCGGTCGGCAAGTCGCTTGCGAGCTTGCCATGCAGCGTCATCGCGGCGAGCACGGCGATCAGCACCACATAGACCGGCAACGGCAACGCGCCGATGCGCACATCGAACACGCGCCACCAGCGTTCCTTGAAACCCGCGTCCATCTTCATGGCACGAGCAGCAGAAGAGAAACGCCGTACACCACGAGGCCGAGCGCGCACGTCATCACCGTGAAGCCGAGCACGCGTTGCACGCCGACGCCTGCCATGGCGACCACCGGCGCGGCCCAGAACGGTTGCATCATGTTGGAGACTTGTTCGCCCATCGCGACGGCCATCGTCGTTGCAGGCACGGACGCATGCAGCGCGACCGCTGCGGGAACCACGAACGGACCTTGCACGGCCCAATGTCCGCCACCGCTCGGAATGAAGAACGTGACGATCAACGAGCACACGTAACTCCAGAACGGCAGCGTGTGCGCATTCGAGATCGTGATGAAGAAATGCGCGATGACATCCGGCAATCCGGTTGCATCCATCGTGCCCATGATGCCGCCGTAGAGCGGGTATTGAAGCATCATCGAGCCGGTTTGCTTCGCGGCGTTCTTGACGGCATCCGCGTAGGCGAGCGGATAGCCATGCAGAATCACGCCTGCGATGAACATCACGAAGATCACCGCGTTGACGCCCGTGAACGCCACATGCTGAGACTGCGCGATGATGACCAGCGCAATCCCCGTCACGCCGATGAACGCCGAGCCGATCCACGAATGCTCGATCCAGCGCGCGAAACTCAGCTTGCCTTCGGGCCTTTTGCGGATGGGTTCGTCGGGATGCTTCGCGGTATCGAGCACAACGGCATCGCGATCGTCCGGCTTGAGCCACGCCAGCACGAAAGGCATGGCGACGAGCATCACCAGCGTCGGCACGAGATTGAAGCGCGTGAACACGGTCTCGCTGAAAGGCAGCACCGCGCCCGTTAGCTTCTGCACGACGTTCATCGAACTGCCCGGCGTCGATTGCGCCAGCGCGATGGAACTCGAAATGCCGCTCGCCCACACGACCCAGCCCGAAAACCCCGCCGCGACGATCCACGCGAAATCCACGCGCATGCGCTTGGCGACTTCACGCGCCAGCAGGGCCGCGACGACCAGCCCCATGCCCCAGTTGAAGAACGATGTCAGCGCGACCAGCACAAAGGTCAACGCCGCCGCCTGCGCGGGCGTGCGCGCGATGGAAACGATCGCGCGCAAGAACCGTTGCACGGGCGGCGCATGCGCGAACGCATGACCGGTGACGAGCACCAGCGTGATCTGAAACGCGAACGTGAAGATGTCGAAAAAGCCCTTGTACCAGCCCGCGATCATGCGCGGCAACGTCGCGTGCGGGCCGAAGATCGCGGCGAGCACGGCGACAATCGCGGTAATCAGAATTGCCAGCACGAAAGGGTCGGGAATCGTGCGCTCGAACAGACGAATGGTGGCTTCGGTGAAATGCGTCTTGCGCGCGTCGGTGGTTTTCATGGGTGTCTCCTTCCTGAAGGCGCGTTTTTATTCTTGCGTCGTGAAGCCGTAGAGCGCGGCGGGGTTCGTAACCAGAATGCGCTTGAATGTCGCCTCGTCGTGGCGGGTCCAGTCGGCGAGCAGGTCGAGCAGCATCGCGTCGTCGGGCTTGTGCGTTTCGGTGACGTGCGGCCAGTCGCCGCCCCAGACGAGCCGCTCGGGCACGGCATCGACCCATGCCTGGGCCATCGGCTTGATGTCGGCGTAGCGTTCGTCGAGACCTTGCGCCGAATCCAGATACGGGCCGGACAGCTTGATCCACGCGCGATTCGCATCGACGAGACCGCGCACGATGCCGAACGCCTCGTGCTTCGTGTCGATGCTCACCGGCAAGCGCGCGCGATGATCGAAAACCATCGTGGCGGGCAGGCGCGCGAGCATCGCCCGATGTTCGACGATCTGATCCGCCGACCAGTGCAGTTGCACATGCCAACCGAGTTCGGCCACGCGCGCGGCGAGTGGTTCGACCATCTCGAAGCCGACCGCAGCGTTCTTAGCTGTATAAAGCGTGAAGCGGATTCCGCGAATACCACCTTCGTGCAGCGCGGAAAGTTCGGCATCCGTAACATCGGGATGAAGCACCGCGATGCCGCGCGCATTGTCGATACCAAGCTGACGAATCGCATCGACGGTCACGGCGTTATCGGTGCCGTACACGCGCGGCGTCACGATCACCACGCGCTCCGTGCCGATGCGCGCCTGCACGCGACGGTACGCTGCCACATTAGCCTGATTGTTGTCGTTGAAGATATGAATGTGCGAATCGCACGCATGCGCGGGCGTTTTCATCGTGACGTGTCTCCGTTTTATATGTGCTCAAAGCACAGCACGCTTCGCGCGTAATGCTTCGATGTCCGCATCACTCAAGCCCGCTTCGCGCAGCAACACATCGCTATGCTCACCGAACGCGGGCGCGGCGAACGGCTCGGGCAGCGGCGTCGCGCCGAACCGCACCGGATGCTTGAAGCCGCGATAGCCGCCCACGCCCGGATAATCGAAATGCGCCACCATGTCTTCGGCCTGCACTTGCGGATCGTCGAACATATCTTCGATGCTGCGTGCCGCCGCGCAAGGCACGGCATCGCCGAACAGCGCTTCCCACTCCAGCGCGCTTTTCTTCGCGAGCGCCGCGTGAAGTTGCGGCACGATCTCATCGCGATGAATCGCGCGTTTGCGCACGCTGTCGTAGCGTTCGTCGGTGGCGAGCGCATCGAGCCCGGTGAGTTCGCACAAGGACTTCCAGAAATGCGGCGTGTTCGCGGACAAATACAGATACCCTTCGCGCGTCGGATGAATGCCGGTGATGCCGCCCGAACGCATGTCGCGGCCAACGTCCTTGGGTTCGTCGTCGGCCCAGATGAGACGCGCCGACTGCATGGTGAGCGCGCTGCGCAACAGCGACACGCCGACATACTGCCCTTCGCCCGACTTCTCGCGCGCGAACAACGCCGACGCCACGCCCGACGCCACCAGCGCCGCCGCGTAGTAATCGACGACGGAACCGTAAAGCACTTCCGGCGTGCCATCTTTCGGGCCTTGCAGCGTGCACATGCCGGTCATGGTTTGCAGAACCTGGTCGTAACCGGCCTTGTCCTTGTTCGGGCCGTTTTCGCCGTAGCCCGTCACCGCGCAATAAATCAATCGAGGATTGACCACGCGCAATTGCTCATACGCGATACCCAGACGCGCCGGCACGCTCGGCCGGAAGTTGTGCACGAGCACGTCCGCCTGTTTGACGAGCGTGAGCAGCACATCGAGCGCTTCCGCTTGCTTCAGATCGAGCACCAGCCCGCGCTTGCCGCGATTCACGCCGAGAAACGCGCGGCTTTCCGCTTCGAGTGTCGAAGGATATTTGCGCAGATTGTCGCCGGTAGGCGGCTCGATCTTGATGACTTCCGCGCCCTGATCCGCGAGCAGCGTGCATCCGTAAGGCCCGGCGATATACGCGCTCAGATCGAGCACGCGCACGCCTGCCAGCGGACCGCCGCGTTCAGCCTGATGTTCCATGATTTCGTTCCCTTTAGATTCCGAGCGAGGCGCGCTGCGTGTCCGACAGCAGACCGAGCCGCGCTGCATCCCGCACCAGCACGCGCGCGCGTTCGATGAACGGCGGATCGATCATTTTCCCGTCCACGACATACGCGCCGATGCCTTGCCGATCCGCCTCGCGCGCCGCTTCCACCACGCGCACCGCATGCGCGATGTCGTCATCGGACGGACGGAACACGTCGTTGGCAATCGCGATCTGGCTCGGGTGAATGCAGCTTTTGCCGATGAAGCCGAACGCGCGCGACATCTGCGCTTCTGCGCGAAAGCCGTCCGTGTCCTTGATGTCGGCGAACGCGGTATCGAACGCGAACACGCTCGCTTCGCCAGCGGCCACGCGCATGGCGAACATCGCGTGTTCGATGGCCGCCTTCTCCCGCCGCGCGATGCCAAGCGGCTCGAACAGATCGCCGAGCCCAAGCTGCAATCCAGCAACACGAGGATGCGCGCCCGCCAGTTCTGCCGCCCTTCGCAACGCGCGCGGCGATTCGATATTCAGCAGCAGCCCGATGGGCGCGCTCACGCCGTTCGCGCGTTCGGCGGCTTCCAGCGCGTGGACAGCGGCGCGCACATCGTCGGGATGCTCCGGCTTCGGCAGATTGACGAGCGACACGCCGTTGCACGCGACGGCTTTGAGATCGGCGGCGAAGTGCGGCGTGGCGAGCGCATTGACGCGCACGATCAGCGTTTTATCGCTGGCGCGGGCGGCATCGGTGGCGAGAAAGGACTGGAGTTCGGCGCGTGCCGCGTCCTTGCGCTCGGGCGCGACGGCATCTTCCAGGTCGAAGGAAAGGGCGTCGGCGGCGCTCGCGAGGGCCTTCGCGAACAACTCCGGCCGCGACGCGGGAACGAAGAGCTTGCTTCTCATATGTCTCCTTCGTGTGAGGCTTTTTCTGTTGCCAACCAGTCTACGGACGCCGACGTTTTAGATAAACTATTCACGCCTATCTTCAAACGTAAGCTCGTCTATCTAATGGAACTCGCCTTTCTCGGCAATCTGCTGCTCGTCGTAGATACCGGTTCGATGGCCGAAGCCGCGCGGCGCGTCGGCGTGACGCCTGCGGCCATCGCCCAGCAAATGCAGGCGATGGAGCGCGAACTCGGCATCACGCTGTTCGTGCGCGCCGGGCGCACCGTGACGCCGACGGAAGCGGGGCATCGCGTGATCGAGCGGGCGCGCGGGCTGGTCGCGGATTTCAACGATCTCAAGGCGCACGCGCTGGAAGGGGAGGCGGCGGGCGAACTGCGCATCGGCAGCATCACGACGGCGTTGCTGAGTCTCTTGCCCGATGTGCTCGCCAATTTCGCGCGCGCCTTTCCGCGTGCGAAGGTGCGGATTCGCGCGGGCACGTCCATGGAGCTTTACGACACGCTGCAACGCGGCGATATCGATGTCGCCATTTCCCTGCATCCGGCTTTCGCGCTGCCGAAGGCGTATGACTGGCATTTGCTGCGGGAAGAACCGCTCGTCGTGCTCGCGCCCGCGCATCTCGCGCATGAAGACCCGCATGAACTGCTGCGGCGCGAACCGTTCATCCGCTATGACCGGTCGCTTGGCGGCGGCAAGCAGGCCGATCAATATTTGCGCGCGCAGCGAATCGTGCCGAACGAGCTTTTCGAACTCAACGCGCTCATGCCGATCGCGATGATGGTGGATCGCGGACTCGGCGTATCGCTGGTGCCGGATATCGTCTCGCCGATGACCGCCGCGCTCGCGACGGTGCATATTCCGCTGCCGGTGCCGGTCGAACCGCGCCGCTTCGGCGTGGTGTGGCAACGCGCCTCGCCGCGCGCACGGCTCATCCACGGACTCCTGCGATGCGCCGACGAAGCGGTTGCCGCAAGCGCCGCAGGCTTCGACGGAATTCGTCCCGCCTCTTCAAAAACCGCCGTCTAGCCGATACAATGGCGGCCCCCTGCCCAGGTGGCGGAATTGGTAGACGCACTATCTTGAGGGGGTAGCGCTTAACGGCGTGCGGGTTCGAGTCCCGCCCTGGGCACCACGGTTTTCTCCGCAGTCAGCTTGTCAATACTTGCCCGTTCGCCATCGAGCCATTGTTTGCACTCAGGGCACGAGGTCTTCACGCCGTCCATGGCCGAATCTGGCGAACTTGTCATCCGGCCGGGCATGGCTGATACTCGACAGTCGCATTTCGAAATCCTGCATCGTTTCCCCTTTGTCGATTTGACGGTACTGCTCATGAGCACAATTCTCGAAAGTCTGCCGACCGGCCAAAAGGTCGGAATCGCGTTCTCCGGCGGTCTCGACACCAGCGCCGCGCTCCACTGGATGCGCAAGAAAGGCGCGGTGCCCTACGCCTACACGGCCAATCTCGGCCAGCCCGACGAGGAGGACTACGATTCCATCCCGCGCCGGGCCACGGAATATGGCGCCGAAGGCGCGCGCCTGATCGACTGCCGCGCGCAGCTCGTGTCGGAAGGCATCGCGGCATTGCAGGGCGGTGCGTTCCACGTCTCGACGGCGGGCAATACGTACTTCAACACCACGCCGCTCGGCCGCGCGGTGACCGGCACCATGCTCGTCTCCGCCATGAAGGAAGACGGCGTGAACATCTGGGGCGATGGCAGCACGTACAAGGGCAACGACATCGAGCGTTTCTATCGTTACGGTCTGCTCGTCAATCCCGATCTGAAGATCTACAAGCCGTGGCTGGACCAGTTGTTCATCGACGAACTCGGCGGTCGGGCGGAGATGTCGGAATTCATGCGCCAGGCGGGCTTCGCCTACAAGATGTCGGCGGAAAAGGCGTATTCGACGGATTCGAACCTGCTCGGCGCGACGCACGAAGCCAAGGATCTGGAAAGTCTGGAATCGGGCATTCGTATCGTGAACCCGATCATGGGCGTGGCGTTCTGGCGCGACGACGTGAAGGTGGACCGCGAAGAAGTGACCGTGCGTTTCGAGGAAGGCCAGCCGGTCGCGCTCAACGGCCGCACGTTCCCGAACGCGGTCGAACTCATGCTGGAGGCGAACCGCATCGGCGGGCGTCATGGTCTGGGCATGAGCGATCAGATCGAGAACCGCATCATCGAGGCGAAAAGCCGGGGCATTTATGAAGCGCCGGGCATGGCGCTGTTGTTCATCGCGTATGAACGGCTCGTGACGGGCATTCATAACGAGGACACCATCGAGCAATATCGCGAGAATGGGCGTCGTCTGGGGCGTTTGTTGTATCAGGGCCGCTGGTTCGATCCGCAGGCCATCATGCTGCGCGAAACCGCGCAGCGCTGGGTGGCGCGCGCGATTACCGGCGAAGTCACGCTGGAACTGCGTCGCGGCAACGATTACTCGCTGCTCAGCACGAAGTCGGCGAACCTGACGTATCAGCCGGAACGTCTGTCGATGGAAAAAGTGCAATCGACTTTCTCGCCGCGCGATCGCATCGGTCAACTGACCATGCGCAATCTCGACATCACGGATACGCGCGACAAGCTGCGTATTTATTCGCAGGTCGGGTTGCTGACGCCGGGCGAATCGTCGGCGTTGCCGCAGTTGAAGGGCGATAAGGAATAAGTCTTTCCGCGCTTCGAAGAACGGTCATCTTGCGATGGCCGTTTTTTTTGATGCAAACGCGCAAACGTTTGCGTGTGAGGGATGCGGCACGCGGAATGCTACAATTAACGCAATGGAAACTCAGCAGGAGGAAGCCGTGAAACTCGCATCGATTACGGGCATGAAGCTGAAGACCCTGTTCCACGAGCACGCACCGGCGGGAAGCCCGCGACACGAGCCGCCGCGCATCACCGATGTCGTGGACGACAGCTATTCGGAGGCGATCAATTTTCAATTCGAGGCGAGCGGATGCACGCATCGCGGTCTCGTGACGTATGACGCCTTGCGCGAAACCGTTGCCGAAGAAGAAGCGGAAGCGGCATTGACCGAGCAGGAGCCCGCGATGGCGTTGTTCATCCGCCATGCGGGGGAAATCGGCGAATCGGCGGCGGCAAAGCTCGAAGCGGAAGGCATCGAGCCGGTCGTGCTCGCCGATGGCGATCTGTAAGCAAACGCGGCCGCAATGGCCGCGTGCGTCACTGTAATTAAGCGACCGGCAACGCGCTCAGCTTGCGAACCGTGTCCGCACAGGCCTGCGCCGCTTCCGCGCCCTTCACCAGAAAGTGTTCCTTGAAGAAACCGACATGCTCTTCGCCGTGGAAATGATGCGGCGTGAGCACAGCCGAAAAAACCGGCGTGTTGGTTTCGAGTTGCACCTGCATCAATCCGCTGATGACGGCTTGCGCCACGAACTCGTGCCGATAAATCCCGCCATCGACCACCAGCCCCGCCGCGACGATGCCCGCATAACGCCCGCTCAGCGCAAGACGCTTGGCGTGCAGCGGAATTTCATACGCGCCCGGCACTTCATAAAGATCGATATCCTCGCGCGCATAGCCGAGCTTCTGCATGGATTCGAGGAACGAGATCCTGCAGCGATCGACGATTTCTCGATGCCAGCAAGCCTGCACGAATGCAATGCGTGGACGGGGTGAACCTGCGGCGGAAACCGCCTGTGCTTCTTGCGAATTGGAAATGTTCATGGACTTCAGCCTGTTTTGTGTGAACAGGGCGAGGGACAGCCGCTCACGCCAGCGCACGCTTCGCGATAGCAAAGACGTGAGCCAACATGGAAAACGTACGAGCCGTCCTGTTCTCTTTCATCCGGACTATACCGTCGGCCCCGGAATCCAACCGGGTCTGCTGACCTCGCCGCAATAAAACGCGGCGAGCGCTCGCGGGCTACGTTTTCATCGAAAGATGAAGGACGATTACCGCCGGTGGGGAGTCGCACCCCGCCCCGAGAACATGTTCTTAAACAAAATCATAAGAACGGGTCGTAAGGTATCACGATCCTGCGAAATGCGCGCATTCGACAAAATTCGCCTTACTGATACGGCGGGTATTTGTCCTTTTTAAGCTTATTGGCCCGACATGAAGAACGCGGCATCGCGCTGCGTGGTCACGCCGAAAACCGTGAGCTGGTTGTTGACCGTGGTTGCTTCGACCGGCAGCGAACGGCCGTTCAGCGAGCACATCGAACCGGTGAACGCCAGCGTGCCGTCCAGAATATGCTTGCCCGATGCGCGCGGCTTGAAGCTGCCGTTGAACGTGCACAGACCCTGCGTGCCGTTCGCCGTGCCGTCCGTGCCGATGGTGATCGACGACACCGGTGTGTTGCCCGCCGCGGTGGTCCACGTGTGCGCGACATCGGCGATAGCGATCGGCGTGTCATACGCCGCGTTGTAGTTGCCGTTGAAGCTGGTGGGGTTCGTGTCGGGCAGGATCAGCAGGCTGGTGGTCGCGGAGAGCGTGCTCTTCGTGGCGAAGGTGCCGGACAGCGTGCCGCCGCGAAGGGCGCCGGAGGACGTAAAGCCGGTCGTCGTCGAGTCGGTGAACGCGCCAGCGGACGCGGTCATGATGCCTTCGATCAGCCAGACGAGCGAGCCGCCGCGCGTGAAGATCGTGAAATACTGACCGTTTTCCAGCACGACCGTTTGTGCGGACTCCGACAGCATGTTCGAACTGACCGAGCCGAACCAGATGCCTTCGGGAATCGCCGTGGACACGTTCTGCGTGCAGGTTTTCTGCAAAGTGCTGAGGTCGGAGGAACAGGTCTTGTCGCTGCTGCCACCACCGCCGCAAGCGGCGAACACGACGGGCAAGGCGAGCAGCATCAACTTCGAAAGCAGTTTCATGAGGCGTCTTCGTTATCGGTGAATGACGATGGCCGCCGCGTTCGCAAGCGTGCCGACAACGGGATAACGGAAGATCGCGCGGAAAACTTTAGTCCGCCGTGGGCCGCTCCGGCGCGAGCGCCGAGCCGCCGAGAATGGATTTGGCATCCGCCCGCGCGTGATCGAGCTGCACGACGCTCGCCTGACGCGCGGCCAGCGCATCGCGGTGCGCGATAGCCGTGAAAATCGCCTTATGACGCGGCAGCGACAGCGCATGCGTGTTCGGATGGCGGCTCGTCAGCTTAATGGATTCCGACAGCGCCAACGAAAGCATATTGCCGATGTACGCCAGCATGTCGTTGTGCGTCGCCGCCATGATCGCGCGATGAAACTCCAGGTCCGGTTCGAGCAGCGCGTCGGCGGTCGGCGCTTCCTCCATGCGCGCGTAAGCCGCGCCGATCCGCGCGATATCCTCGTCGCTCGCGGAGATGGCCGCCAGCGCCGCGGCCGCCGGCTCGATGATCTGCCGCACCGTCATCAGCGATTGAAAGAACGCGCCTTCGGGCAGATTGTTCACGGTCCACACGAGCACGTCCGGGTCGAGCATGTGCCATTCGTCGCGCGCGCGCACCACGCTGCCTACGCGCGGTTTCGATACGACAAGCCCTTTCGCGACCAGCACGCGCGTCGCTTCGCGCAGCACGGGGCGGCTCACGCCATAGGTTTCGCAGAGCGTCGGCTCGGCGGGCAGACGCTGGCCCGGCGCAAACACGCCGCCAACGATCTGCCGTCCAAGTTCCTGCACGATGCGTCCGTGCATGCTCTTGCGTTCGGTCGGGTTGCGGTAATCCATGTCGGTCAGGCCAGGTCACCGCGACGGGCGTTTCGAGGAAAAATCAGCGGGCAGTGGCTTCGCGCATCGCCCGGTATTCGCGCCGCACGATATCCATCAGTTCGGCGACCGAAGTATTTGCGCTGCGCTGTTCGTAAGTCTTGCGGCCACGCTGCATGAGGATGATGCGGTCTGCAATATCCAGCGTCTGCGCGTAGTTGTGCATGATCATGATGATCGACAGCCCGCCTTTCTCCTTCAGCCGCATGATCAGATCGATGATGAGCGCCGCTTCACGCGCGCCCATCGCGGCGAGCGGTTCGTCCAGCAGCAGAATGCGCGCGTTCGAATTCACCGCGCGCGCCACGGCAATGGCCTGCCGCTGTCCGCCCGACAAACGCTCCACCGGAAGATCGACCGAAGGCACATGCACGCCGATATCGTCGAGACATTGCGCGGCGCGCTCGCGCATGGTCTTGTGATCGACCAGCCGAAACGGCCCGCGCCGCACGATCTCGCGGTTCAGAAACATGTTGTGATAGATCGACAGCGAATTCGCCAGCGCCAGATCCTGATACACGCATTCGATGCCCAGCGACCGCGCATGATCCACCGACCGCAGCAATGTTTCCTCGCCGTGTACGTGCAGCTTGCCTTCGGTCTGCTGATGAAACCCCGTGAGTATCTTGACGAGCGTGGACTTGCCCGCGCCGTTGTCGCCGAGCACGCCGAGAATCTCGCCCTCGCCGAGCGTGAACGATACGCCGTCCAGCGCCGTCACCGCGCCGAAGCGCTTGACGATGTTGTCGCCACGCAGCGCGAGTTTCGCATCGGTGTCGGCGGCGAGGGTTGTTTGCGGTTCCGCCATCATCGCGCTCCCTTGCGCCGAATACGCCCGACGTGGATATTGAAGATCATCGCGGCGAGAATCGCGGCTCCGAGAATGATATTGAACGTGAACGCGTTGATGCCGATGAGCGTGAAGCCATCGTTCAGAATGCCGAGCACCGCCGCGCCGATCAGCCCGCCCACGATGGTGCCCGAGCCGCCCGTGAGCGGCGTCCCGCCGATCACCGCCGCCGCCACCGCGAGGAACATGATCTGATTGCCGCCCGCTTGCGGATCGATCGACGTAATGCGAAAGCCTTCGAGAATGCCGGTCAGCCCCGCCATCACCGCGGCCAGCACGAAGTTGCCGAGCCGAAGCCGGTTCACGCGAATGCCCGCCTCGCTCGCGCCGAGCGAATTCGCGCCCGCCGCCTGCGTGTGCAAGCCCCAGCGCGTGTGCCGCAACAGCACATGCATCACGAAGGCGAGGCCGAACGTCCAGATGATCTCGCTGTAACCCCACGCGCCCATCACGTTGGCGAATTCAGGCGAGCCGGGCGCGGCGACCGGCGTGCCGCGCGAAAGCGTCAACGTGATGCCGTTGATGAGGAACAACGTCCCCAGCGTCGTCACGAACGAGGGCAGGCGCAGGAACACCGTCACCGCGCCGTTCACGAAGCCGATGATCGCCGCCGCCACCAGACCCGCGATGACCGCGAGCCACATGGGCGCGCCTGCATCGTTGGCGAACACCATCATGAACGGCGCGAAGGCGAACACCATGCCCGCCGACAGATCGATGTCGCCACCGATCATCAGCATGATTTCGCCGAACGCGATGATCGCCACCGGCGCAATGAACTGCGACAGATTGACGAGACTCGCATTCGACAACAGAAAGTCGTGATTGACGATCTGAAAGTAGGCGGCCAACAGCACCGCCACGAGCAGGATGCGCAACTCCGCCGCCCAGTGCGACAGCAGCACGCCACGCTCACGCGCGCGTGGCGTGGGCGTTTGCGTCTTGCTGGGTTCGTTGACCGTGTTCATCGCGCGGTCACGACTTGATCGCGCCGTTCATCGGCACGATCTGCGGCTTGGTTGTCTTGCCTTCGTAACGCGTCGAGGTGTTGAGATACGGCTCCACTGTCGACTTGGTGACGAACTTCAGACCCGTGTTGATGTTCGCCGGTCCGACAAGCCCGCCGGAAGCGAGGAACGTGAACGCTTCCACCACCGTATAAAAGCCCTGCACGTACGGCTGCTGATCGATGGTGAAATCGAGGAAGCCTTCGTGAATGAGCTGAATGGTGGTCGGCAACAGATCGAAGCCGCCGCCATGCACGCCCTTCGATACGAGGTTCGATTCCTTCATCACTTGCGCGACGCCTTGCGTGCTGCCTGCATCGACGGCGAACATGCCTTTCAGGTCCTGATGGCCGAGATAGAACGACTTGATCTTCGACAGTTCCTCGTTGACGGTGGCACCCGTCGCCACGGTCTGAATGTCGATCTTCTTGCCGGACTTCTTGATGGCATCGCTCGCACCGTCCAGACGCGGCTGAATGTTCAACTGCCCCGGCGTCGCGATGAACAGCGCCACCATGCCGCTGTCGATCATGCCCGCGATGCGCTCGCCCATCTGATAGCCCGACTGATACAAGTCCTGGCCGATATACGCGAGACGCGGACTGGTCTTGCCGCGCGGGGCATCCGCGTTATAGGCGAACACCGGAATGCCGGCATCGAGCGCGGCCTGAATGGGCTTGTCGAAGGCGGTGGGATCGACGATCGGCACGGCAATGGCATCTGCCTTGCCGGCAATCGCGGAGTTCACCGCGCGCACCATTTCACCTGCGTCCGACGTGGCCGAACCCGTCCACTGATAATCCATGCCGAGCAACGCGCAGGCATCCTGAATGCCGTATTGCGTGGGCACAAAGAAAGGATTCGTCGTCACGTGATTGACGAACACGATCTTCCATTTCTTGTGATTCGGGAACGGTGCTTCGGCGGCCTGCGCCGTCGAAATCAATCCGCCCGCACCGCTCACGCCGCCTAGCAGCGAGAGCGCCGCGCCCAATCCCGCGCCTTGCATCAGGCTGCGACGGCCTGAGCTGATCGAAGTGTTCTGCTGGTCTTTCGCGTCGTCATCCCGGTTCTGCGCCATGTCTTCCTCCGTTCTTGTCTTTCGTTGGTCGAGTGTGTGACTCGTCGATCGCGTTCAGATAATGGGTGCTACCTGTTGATTCGATTGCAGCGGCTTTCACTTGAAAGGCGTGAGCGGCGCGGCGTTTTTTAAGCGGTGAAAACACTGGTTTCCCACACTTCGGTTTTTATTATTTGCGCGCCCGAAAATTGAATAGCCAAACTATATGCATGCCTTTTGCCGCTTTCGATTAGCGTTTTCCCGGTGGATGACAGGCAAATAGTCATGCTATTTATGGACCTTTCTAAACATCTCAAAGACTGGAAAAGACGATGACAACGCCCAAACGCACGCTCCGCTCGGCTGCGTGGTTCGGCACCGCCGACAAGAACGGCTTCATGTATCGAAGCTGGATGAAGAATCAGGGCATTCCCGATCACGAGTTCGAAGGCAAGCCGATCATCGGAATCTGTAATACGTGGTCCGAACTAACGCCGTGCAATTCGCACTTTCGCAAGATCGCGGAACATGTGAAGCGTGGCGTGTATGAAGCGGGCGGATTTCCGGTGGAGTTTCCGGTGTTCTCCAACGGCGAATCGAACCTGCGGCCCACAGCCATGTTCACGCGCAATCTCGCGAGCATGGATGTGGAGGAAGCCATTCGCGGCAATCCCGTCGATGCCGTGGTGCTGCTCACGGGCTGCGACAAGACCACGCCCGCCTTGCTGATGGGCGCGGCAAGCTGCGATGTGCCCGCCATCGTCGTGACCGGTGGCCCGATGCTCAACGGCAAGCACCACGGGCGCGACATCGGCTCGGGCACGGTCGTGTGGCAACTCAGCGAGCAAGTGAAGGCGGGCAAGATTTCGATTCACGAATTCATGTCGGCGGAAGCGGGCATGTCGCGTTCGGTCGGCACGTGCAACACGATGGGCACCGCATCCACCATGGCGTGCATGGCCGAAGCACTTGGGGTTTCGCTGCCGCATAACGCGGCCATTCCGGCGGTGGATTCGAGGCGCTATGTGCTGGCGCATCTGTCGGGCATGCGCATCGTGGAGATGGCGCTGGAGGATTTGCGCTTGTCGAAACTGCTTACGCGTGAAGCCTTCGAAAATGCGATTCGCGCGAATGCGGCTATCGGTGGATCGACCAATGCGGCAATTCATCTGAAGGCGATAGCGGGGCGCATCGGCGTGGATTTGCAACTCGATGACTGGACGCGCATCGGGCGCGGCACACCCACGCTGGTCGATCTGCAACCGTCAGGGCGCTTTCTCATGGAAGAGTTTTATTACGCGGGCGGTTTGCCTGCGGTGCTGCGTCGTCTCGGTGAAGCGGGCTTGCTTCCTCATCCCGATGCGCTTACCGCGAACGGCCACACGATCTGGGACAACGTGAAGGAAGCGCCGCTTTATAACGACGAAGTGATTCGCCCGCTCGACAAGCCTTTGGTCAAGGACGGCGGATTGTGCGTGCTGCGCGGCAATCTCGCGCCGAACGGCGCGGTGCTGAAACCCTCGGCGGCGACGGCATCGTTGCTCGTGCATCGCGGACAAGCGGTCGTGTTCGAGAACTTCGATGACTACAAGAAGCGCATAGCCGATCCCGAACTCGATGTCACGAAAGACTCCGTGCTCGTGATGAAAAATTGCGGCCCGAAGGGTTATCCCGGCATGGCGGAAGTGGGCAACATGGGCTTGCCGCCGAAGCTGCTCGAACAAGGCGTGACGGACATGGTGCGTGTGTCGGATGCACGCATGAGCGGCACCGCTTATGGAACGGTAGTGCTGCACGTGGCGCCCGAAGCACGCGCGGGCGGGCCGCTTGCAATTGTTCAGGAGGGCGATTGGATCGAACTGGATTGCGAACGCGGTGTATTGCGTATCGATATCAGCGATGAAGAAATCCGCACGCGGCTCGATGCATGGAAAGCCGCGCAAACCGAGATTCCGGAGGATCGCAGCGGCTATCGCAAGCTGTATGTCGAGCATGTGCTGCAAGCCGATGAAGGCTGCGATTTCGACTTTCTGGTCGGCTGCCGTGGCGCGGATGTGCCGCGTCATTCGCATTGAACCTCATCGTCGAAGTCACACCGGAAACGCCGTCGTCGAAAGAATCTCACGCAACACGATGAACGTGCGTATCTGTCTCACGCCGGGAAGATAAAGCAGCTTCTCGGCGTGCAGCTTGTTGAAACTGTCGCTGTCACGCGTGCGAATCAGCATGAAGAAATCGAACTCGCCCGTGACCACGTGACACTCCATGCAGCCGGGCACTTTTTGCGCGGCCTTCTCGAATGCGGTGAACGATTCCGGCGTCGAGCGATCCAGCACGACGCCGATCAGCACGAGCATGCCCGCATCGAGCGCTTTGGGGTCGAGCAGCGCTACGGTTGCGCGGATCAAACCTGCTTCGCGTAAGCGCTCGACGCGTCGCAGACAGGCGGGCGCGCTCAGGCTGACCTTGGCGGCAAGCGCGACATTGGAGATGGATGCATCGCGCTGAAGCTGGCGAAGAATGGCGCGGTCCGTGCGGTCGGTTTGCATCGCCGGTGTGGCAACGCGTGTGGTTTTTTTCATTGCGTAAAAGTACTCTTGGACAAAATAAATCGGGGTAAGTCGAAGAAATTGCTTATTCAGATTAGGTCTGGACGATTAATTTCGCAACCCTGTCTCGCGCGTTCCTCATTACGATGTTTCTCATCCGCCACGCAATGCAACTCAAACCGACGAGGACGCCGAACCATGAACCTGCAACGTTTTCCCCGCTATCCGCTGACTTTCGGGCCGTCGCCCATCGTGCCGCTCAAGCGTCTTTCCACGCATCTCGGCGGCAAGGTCGAACTCTTCGCCAAGCGCGAGGACTGCAACAGCGGGCTGGCCTTCGGCGGCAACAAGACGCGCAAGCTCGAATACCTTATTCCCGAAGCAATTGCGCAGGGCTGCGATACGTTAGTTTCCATCGGCGGCATTCAGTCGAATCAGACGCGGCAGGTCGCGGCAGTGGCCGCGCATCTCGGCATGAAGTGCGTGCTGGTGCAGGAAAACTGGGTCAATTACTCCGATGAAACCTACGACCGCGTAGGCAATATTCAACTCTCGCGGATGATGGGCGCGGATGTACGTCTGGTGCCGGACGGCTTCGATATCGGCATCCGCAAAAGCTGGCAGGAAGCGATGGACAGCGTGCGCGCTTCGGGCGGCAAGCCATTTCCCGTGCCAGCGGGGTGTTCCGAGCATCCGCTGGGCGGGTTGGGCTTTGTGGGCTTCGCGGAGGAAGTGCGTCAGCAGGAAGCGGAACTCGGCTTCAAGTTCGACTACATCGTCGTGTGTTCGGTGACGGGCAGCACGCAGGCGGGCATGGTCGTGGGCTTTGCAGCGGATGGGCGTGCGCGGCGCGTGATCGGTATCGATGCATCGGCGAAGCCTGAGCAGACGCATGAGCAGATCACGCGAATCGCAAAGCATACGGCGGAACTGGTGGAACTGGGGCAGGACATCACGCGCAATGACGTGATTCTCGATACGCGTTTCGGTGGCCCTGAATATGGTTTGCCGAGCGAAAGCACGCTGGATGCAATTCGTCTTTGCGCGCGTTTGGAAGGCGTGTTGACGGACCCGGTCTACGAGGGCAAGTCAATGGACGGCATGATTCAGATGGTGCGCAACGGCGAGTTTCCAGAAGGATCGAAAGTGCTTTATGCGCATTTGGGCGGTGCGCCTGCGTTGAGTGCATATAACGCGATCTTTGCCAACGGTTGATTTTTATTTGGCTCTTAAAATCGGGCAGTCACGCGACTGCCCGTTTTTTATTCGCTCGGCTAAACGCGAATTACTCTCGCCTTGACATTTGCGTGGTTGACAGACTCTCTCATCTTTAAGATATTGATTGCCCGATCGCTTGACGGCGTTATCGCTTTCAATGCATCCGGCAAGAGCGATATTGCGCACATACGTGACGCTTGAAAGGCGCTAAGCAAGCTCAAGACAATCCTTAGCAAAGTCGCCCACCATGAATTCGGTCATTGAAGCGGAAGTCGTGCAGAATCGCGAACTCGAATCCATTCCTTTTCCCTGCTGCATCGTTCGCGCCGATGGTTCGGTCGTTCACGCGAACAGCATGGGTTTTGCGCTATTGCAGCGAGGCGAAAGCACGCTCGGCGCAAGCCTTCATCCCGACGATGCCTATGCGCTCGCAACATCGTTATGGTCCGCGCGCGAAGCATTCGAACTCGACTGCCGTTTAAGAACCGATGAAGGCCGTTTCCACTGGTTCCAGTTGCGCGCGACGCCCGATCACGCAGCGCACTGGCTCTGCTGCTTCATCGATATCGATGCCCGCAAATCGCGCGAAGCGCATCTGCATCATGAACTCAAGATTCGCGACGACATGCTCAACGCGAGCGTCGATTGCATCAAGGTGATTGCACCCGATGGCGCGCTCACGCACATGAACCGCACGGGTTGCGACGCGCTCGGCGTGCAAACGGATTCCGGCTTCGGCATGGCGTGGCTCGCACTGCTGCCGGAAGCGGTGCAGCCAGCGGGCCTGATCGCACTGAAAAGCGCGCAGCGAGGCGAGAACGCGCGCCGACGGCAGCAGCCAGTTGCCGGGCGAAGCGCCGCGCTATTGGGACAACGTGCTCACGCCGCTGAAAGACGCCGATGGTCACGTCAGCGCCATTCTGTGCGTATCGCGCGATATCACTTCGCAACGCGAAGCGGAACTGCGCCTTCGCCTTGCCATTCGCGCAACGGATGACGCCATCTGGGACTGGGATCTTCTGCACGACCGCATGTGCTGGAACGAAGCCATCCAGCGATGCCACGGTTACGCACCGGGAGAAATTGGTACGGACTCCGCATGGTGGTTCGAGCGTATTCATCCCGATGACCGCGCACGCGTGCGTGCATCGCTCGATGCGGCCCGCGCCGCGCGCGAATGCAAGTACGCGATGGAGTACCGCTTCCGTCGCGCCGATGGCCGCTATGCCGATATTTGCGACCGTGGCTATCTGAGCCGCGGACCGCAGGGCGATGTGATTCGCATCGTCGGCACCATGCTGGATCAGACCGACCGCAAGGCGATCGAACGCAATCTGAAGGAATTGAACCGCACGCTCGAAACGCGCGCCAACGAGCGCACCGAAGAACTCGAACGGCTCTGGAACACGTCCACGGATGTGCTGCTCGTGATGGGTTTCGATGGCATCGTGCGGCGCGCGAGTCCTGCCGTGCTGGATGTGCTCGGTTATGCGCCGGACGATATTCTCGGTCATCACGTCAGCGAATACGTGATGGACGAAGACAACGCGCTCATCGAGCGCACATTGCTTTCGCCGCATGGCGATGCACCACGCGCGGTCGAGATTCGTCACCGGCATCGTGATGGCTCGTGCCGATGGATCGCGTGGGCGGGTGCATCGAGCGGTGCGGAAATTCATGCGACGGGCCGCGATGTGACCGCCGACCGGCGCGTGCAGGAATCGCTCAGGAGAGCGGAAGAAGCGCTCGCGCAGGCGCAGAAGATGGAAGCAATCGGGCGGCTGACCGGCAATGTCGCGCACGATTTCAACAACGTCCTGCACGTCATTCAAACGTCGGCGGAATTGCTGCGCCGGCCTGAACTCGATGCACGACGGCAGGCGCGCTGTATCGAAGCCATCGCCAATGCGGCGGGACGCGGTGCATCGCTCACGCGCCAGTTGCTTGCGTTCGGTCGGCGTTCGTCGCTCGCGCCGGTGCAATTCGATGTCGGCGCGAATCTGCGCGCGTTACGCGACATGATGGTGACGCTCGTGGGCCAGCGCGTGAGCATCGACATTAGCGAAGATGCGCCGTGTCTCGTTCACGCCGACTCGAATCAGTTCGATACGGCCATCGTCAATATCGTGATCAATGCGTGCGATGCCATGAACCGTGAAGGCCCACTCAGCATTCACGTGCGCCCATGCAGCGAGATGCCCACGCGCGATTTCCCGCAACCCGTACAGGGCAATTTCGTCGCGGTGTCGGTCACGGATAGCGGCGCGGGCATTCCCGCAGACAAGATCGAATCGATCTTCGAGCCGTTCTTCACGACCAAACCGCCGGGTCATGGCACGGGCTTGGGCTTGTCGCAAGTTTATGGTTTCGTCCGGCAATCGGGCGGCGATGTCGCAGTCCAGAGCGTGCTCGGCGAAGGCTCCACGTTCACGATCTACCTGCCACGCGTGGACGCGGCCTAAAGCGCTTGCGCACGTTTGAAATGGGAAACGCATTCCCGCTTTATCCTTGAGCTTTCCCTCAAGGGCCGAACGATGAAAGCGACGCGTTATTTCACCGTGACGATACTCGTCGGCGTGGGCGCGGGTCTCGGCGGCATGCTGCTCGCGCTGTTGCTGCATGAAGTCCAGCATCTTGCGTTCGGCTATAGCGTCGATGAAGTCATCAGCCACGAGAGCTTTCTGGCGGGCATCTCGGCGGCATCGCCGCTCAGGCGCTTTATCGTGCTGACGCTGTGCGGTGTGATCGCGGGATGCGGATGGTGGCTCTTGTATCGCCACGGCAAGCCGCTCAAGAGCATCGCGAAGGCACTCGAATCCGACGATCCGCGCATGCCCGTGTTGAGCACGATCCTGCATGCGGTCCTGCAGATCGTCACCGTCGCAACGGGTTCGCCGCTCGGCCGCGAAGTCGCGCCGCGCGAAATCGGCGCGCTGTGGGCCGGATGGCTCGCACACGGCGCGGGACTGTCACCGGCGCAAGTGCGCGTGATGGTCGCGTGCGGCGCGGGCGCGGGGCTCGCTGCCGTGTATAACGTGCCGTTCGGCGGCGCGGTCTTCGTGCTGGAAGTGCTGCTCGTCACGTTCGATGCCGGTCTTATCGCCACCGCGCTCGTCACTTCGACGATTGCAGCGCTAGTGGCGCGCACGGCGCTCGGCAACGTGACTCAATACATCTTGCCGCCGATGACGGTAGATACACAGCTCATCGTGTGGGCCATCGTCACCAGTCCCTTGTTCGGCGCGGCGGCGTGGCTATTCGTGCGCCTCACCGTGGCGGCGCGTTCGAAAGCGCCACGCGACCAACGTCTGCCACT
This sequence comes from Caballeronia sp. A2-2, assembly GCF_057612605.2. Taxonomy (NCBI): domain Bacteria; kingdom Pseudomonadati; phylum Pseudomonadota; class Betaproteobacteria; order Burkholderiales; family Burkholderiaceae; genus Caballeronia; species Caballeronia sp. A2-2. Next base: position 673,278 of record NZ_JBVFIR010000004.1, read on the forward strand.
TTTCGCGCTGCTCGATTTCATGATGATCGGCGCGCTCGTCATCTTCTATCCGCAACTGGCGGGCAATGGCCGCACGCCTGCCGGACTCGCTTTCGGCGATGAACTCACCTTCGCGCTCGCGGGCGTGCTGCTGGTGCTGCGCGTGTTGATCGTGGTGACGTCGCTGCGGGCGGGCGCGCAGGGTGGCTTGCTCACGCCAGGTCTGACGAATGGCGCGCTGCTCGCCGTGGTGCTCGGCAGCGCATGGAACGGCTTCTGGCCGGGCACGCCGCTCGGCGCGTTCGCGGTCGTGGGCGCGGGCGCGTTTCTGAGCGCATCCATGCGCATGCCCTTGACCGCGCTCGTCCTGATGAGCGAATTCACGCGCTTCGATCACGCGTTCATGGTGCCGTCGGCGCTGGCCGTCGCGGGATCGACGGCGGTATTCAGGCTGATCGAAACCTTCGCGCAACGCCGCGAACAGGCCCGCGACGCGACCGACACCACGGAGCCCGCGCAACCCGCCTAGACGTTTTGTATCCCACTGTATCTGCCGTGAAACGGGAAACACGCGCATGCATTTCAGTGGGGCGCGGCAAACAAGCCAGATACACGGCGGCGTTCAAATATCGACACGCAAGCACGAAACGAAGCCTGCGATGCACCGAACCCTGAACCCAAGCCGAACTCATTGTCATCTGGAGAACATCATGAAAGCCATCAAGTTCCTCGCTGTTGCCGCACTCGTCGCCGCACCCGCACTGTCGTTCGCTCAATCCACGCAGGGCCTCACGCGCGCACAAGTCCGCGCCGAACTGATCCAGCTCGAACAGGCAGGCTACAACCCGTCCACCGACGAAACGCAATATCCGACGAATATTCAGGCCGCCGAAGCACGTATCCATGCGGGCGATGCAACCGCCGCGACTTCGAGCGCATACGGCGGCATGAGCAGCGGCGCGGCGCACGCGGGAACGCGCATGTCGGCATCGGCCTCGAACACGGATGACGTTCCCGGCTTCGGCCCGGTCTTCAAGAACCCCTGACTGTACCGATGCAGCGTGCCACCGCTGTCCATGGCGGCATGCTGCACGATGCGGGACAATCGGCTTCTTCGCGCTCAACCGATGGAGTCGGCCCGATGCCTCAATCCACGCAACTACTCGCTTTCGCACTCGTTTCGCTCGGCATGGCGCTCACGCCCGGGCCGAACATGGTCTACCTCATCTCGCGCTCGATCTGTCAGGGTCGCGGCGCGGGACTCATTTCCCTGGGCGGCGTGGCGCTGGGCTTCGTGTTCTATATGTTCAGCGCGGCGTTCGGTATCACGGCACTGCTGATCGCGGTGCCGTACGCGTATGACACGCTGCGCTTTGGCGGCGCGCTGTATTTGCTGTGGCTCGCATGGCAAGCCGTGAAGCCTGGCGGACGCTCGCCGTTTCAGGTGCGCGATCTGCCCGTGGACAGCCCGCGCAGACTTTTTACCATGGGCTTCATCACCAATCTGCTGAATCCGAAGATTGCGGTGTTGTATCTCTCGCTCTTGCCGCAGTTCATCGACCCGCAACACGGCAGCGTGCTCGGACAATCGCTCGTGCTCGGTTCGGTGCAGATTGCACTAAGCATTTCGATCAACTGCCTCGTTGCGATGTCGGCGGGCAGCATCGCCGTGTTTCTGGCGAATAAGCCCGCGTGGCTGCTCGTTCAGCGCTGGCTGATGGGCACCGTGCTCGCGGGCCTCGCCGTCAGAATGGCAACCGAGGCGCGTCGATAAAACGCCTTATTTAGCGACTTGTTCGCGCCATTTGAACGCCTGCTGCCATCCGAGCAGGCGTTTCAGTTTCTCATTGCTTAACAAGGTTTCGAACTCGCCCAATTGCTTCTTGACCGGCACGCCCGGATAAAAGCGCTTGAGCAATTCGGCGCTCGGCAAGTCGGACGATACATCGTCGGCGGCCACGTTCATCACCTGAAAACCCAGTCCATCCTTTTCGATGCCCAGGCGCGCGGCCGTCGCGAGATCGCGTCCATCGATATAACTCCACGCGATGCGCTTGCGTAATGCAGGGTCTTTCAGCCACGTCGGAAATTTCTGGTAGTCCGCCGGATCGAGCACGTTACCGATTCGAAAGCAATAAATATCCGCACCGGTGCGCGCATGAAACGCCTTGGCCGTCACTTCGTTGATGACCTTCGACGTTGCATAGCTATCCATAGGATCGACGGGATACTCTTCGTCCAGCGGAAAATACGCCGGATCACGATGCCGGTGCGCGAACACCACGCCATACGTCGTCTCGCTCGACGCCACGATCACCTTCTTGATACCGAGTTTAGAAGCCGCATCGAGAATGTTGTACGTGCCCATCACGTTGATGCGAAACACCTCGTTATCGGTGGTCACGAGAATGCGCGGAATGGCCGCGAAATGCACGATTGCGTCGATGGGTTTCGGCTCGATGTCGTCATCGAACTCTTTCGGCGTGGTGGTGGAGGCGAGCGCGTTGAAGACCTGACCCGCATCCGTGATATCGGTAATGAGCGTGCGCGCGGTGCCCTTCGCCATCGGCACGCGGTCGATGTTCAACACTTCGTAGCCGTGCGCCACCAGATCCTCGACCACCCATTTGCCGGCAAGGCCGCTGCCGCCCGTCACCATCACTCGTTTCGTCATGCTGTGGCTCCTTGTGAGTTTGTCCGCGTATCCGTGATTCCCATGCTAGCCCCGCATGCCGCGTGATTTCTGTGACGTGCGTCATAGCGGCGTGCGCGTTCGTCTACGGGTCAACCCCGATGCCGGACTATGACGCGCGTCACAGATTTCGCTTTGCATGCGCTCCTATGATCCATTTCAGCCTGCACAAGAGGAACGATCGGTGAGCGTCCTGACTACAAAAAATGCGTCCGGTAAAGCGTCATCGCGAGGCATGGACTTTTTGCGCGCCTGCCTGCGCATCCGCGAACTGAACGTGCTGTCGGTGTTGTTGCTGGTCGGCCTGATGATCAGCTTGTTCTCGCCGTACTTCCTCACCACCAACAATCTGATGGGCGTGTTCCGCTCGTTCTCGCTGGTCGCGCTCATGTCGATCGGGATGATGCTCGTCATCATTACGGGCGGCATTGATCTGTCCGTGGGCTCGGTGATGGGGCTGTCTTCGCTCGTCACTGCGTTGGCGTTCTCGCATGGCCTGCCGGCATTCGTCGCGGTCTTGTGCGGGTTGGCGGTAGGCGTGATCGTCGGCGCGTTCAACGGGCTGATGATTACATGGATACAACTGCCGCCTTTCATTGCGACACTCGGCACGCTCTCCATCGGGCGCGGTCTGATGTATATCATCACCAAGGGCGTGCCCGTCACGCCCGATGTTTCGGATGCCTTCACGTTTCTCGGTCAGGGCTATATCGGCTTCGTGCCGTTCCCCGTCGTCATCCTGCTTGCGATGACCGTGGTGTTCTCCATCATCATGCGCCATACGCGCTTCGGCCGTCACGTCTATGCGACCGGTGGCAACGAAGTGGCCGCGCGGCTTTCGGGCGTGCGCACGGCGCGCGTGAAATTCACGGTGTACGTCCTGTCCGGCTTCATCGCGTCGATGGCAGGCGTGATCGCGTTTTCGCGCTTCGTGTCGGCGGAGCCCGCATCGGGCTTCGGCGCGGAACTCGATGTGATCGCGGCGGCGGCCATCGGCGGCGCGAGTCTGTCGGGCGGCGCGGGCAGCGTGGAAGGCGCGATCATCGGCGCGGCGCTCGCGGGGATCATCACCAATGGCGTGGTGCTGCTGAACATCGATACGTATGCGCAGCAGGCCATAACCGGCTGCGTGATTCTGATCGCGGTGAGCATCGATATCTGGCGCGTGCGCCGCAAGGGCCGTTGATTCCAATAAAGGAGACGAAAGCATGAACCCCACGTTGAAGATGATCGCGGGCGCGACGCTCGCGCTATGCGCCACGTTGAGCGGCGTTGCGCACGCCAAGGACGCAAAGGACATTTCCGTCGCGGTGATTCCAAAAGTCGCCGTGCCGTTCTTCGATGACTGCAACAAGGGCGCGCAGACCGCCGCGGACAAAGCGGGCGTCAAGTATCAATGGGTCGTGCCGCAGAACACGCAAGGCTCGACGCAGGTGCAGATCATCGAAGACCTTATTTCAAGGCATGTGGATGGCATTGCTATATCCGTGAACGAACCGAAGTCCGTCGAAAGTGTGATGAAGCGCGCGGAAAAGAGCGGCGTGAAAGTGCTGACCTACGATTCGGATTCGCCCAATAGCGGCCGCTCGATGTATATCGGCACGAACAACGAACAGGCCGGCGCGACGATGGCCGAGACCATGGGCAAGGCACTCAATGGCAAGGGCGAAGTGGCGATCGTCACGGGCCAATTGGGCGCGGTGAATCTGAACGAGCGCATTGCCGGCATCAAGAAGGGGCTGGCGAAGTATCCGGGTATCAAGATCGTCGAGACGCAAGGCACGGACGACGATCTCGCGCGCGGCGTGTCGGTGGTCGAAACCACGTTGCGGGCGCATCCGAATCTCAATGGCATCTTCGGCGTGAGTCAGGTGGGTGGGCCGGCTGTGGCGAAGGTGCTCAACACGAAGGAATTCGGCGCGATGAAGGGCAAGCTCGAAGTGCTCGCGTTCGATGATCTTCCCGACACGCTCAAGGGCCTGAAGGAAGGCTATATACAGGGCATCATGGTGCAGCGGCCGGTGACGATGGGTTCGCTCGCGGTTCAACATCTGGTCGCACAAATTCAGGGTTCCGAAGCACAATCGAAGGATATCGATACCGGTGTCACTGTCGTGACCAAGGACAACATGGGCAGTTATACGAAATGACGCGTTCGGATGAACACGTCAGGCCGTTTCTGGAGATGCGCGGCATCTCCAGAACGTTTCCTGGCGTGAAGGCGCTGGATCGTGTGGACCTCGAAATATATCGAGGCGAAGTGCTCGCGCTCGCTGGGGAAAACGGTGCGGGTAAGAGCACGCTCATGAAGATTTTGACGGGCGTGTATGCGCCCGACCCCGGCGGCGCGATCTTTATCGAAGGGCAGGAAGTCACGATTGCGGACAGCAATCATGCGCGTGCGCTGGGCGTGAATATCATTTATCAGGAATTGGCGGTCGTCGAAAATCTCACAGTTGGCGAGAATATCTTTCTCGCTAAAGAACCGCGCAACCGGCTGGGTTTCATCGATCGCACACGCATGTATCGCGAGGCACGTGAGGTTTTGCGCACCATCGACATGGATATCGATCCGGCCACGCGCGTGAGCGAATTGAGCGTCGGCCAGCAGCAGATGATCGAGATTGCGAAGGCGCTGTCCGCGCAATCGAAAGCCATCATCATGGACGAGCCGACTGCATCGCTCAGTCATCATGAAACGAGCGTGCTGATGGGACTGGTCAAGCGCTTGCGTGAACGCGGCATGGCGGTGGTGTATATCTCGCATAGGCTTGAAGAAATCTTCGAACTGGCGGACCGCGTAACCGTGCTACGCGATGGCCGCACGGTAAGCACCACGCCGATTGCACAGGTCACGCGCGATTCACTCGTGCGGCAGATGGTGGACCGCGAACTCAGCGAGCTATATGGCGAGCCGCAATCGCATGCGAGCACTTCGGCCGTGCTCGACGTGCAAGGGCTTTCGCTTAAACCGAGGAAGGCAGCGGAGGCGCGCATCCGCGATATCAGCTTCACGTTGCATCGTGGTGAAGTGCTGGGTATTGCGGGGCTGGTCGGCTCGGGCCGCACCGAGATCATGGAGATGATTTTCGGCATGCGGCCATGCACGGGTCAGATTTTCGTGGATGGCGAACCGGTGACGATACGCAATCCGCACGATGCAATTCGCGCGGGGATTGGCTTCGTCACCGAAGATCGGAAGGCGCAGGGGCTTGTGCTCGGCATGAGCGTGCGCGAGAACTTCAGCCTCACGCATCTTGCGCGCTATTCGCCGTTTCAGTTCGTGCAGCATGCGCGTGAGCGTTCGAGTTGTCAGGAATATGTGCGCATGCTTGGCATCAAGACGCCGGGCGTCGAACAGAAGGTCATCAATTTGAGTGGCGGTAATCAGCAGAAGATCGTTATCGCTAAATGGGTGGCGCGCAATCCCAAGGTGCTGATCGTCGATGAACCGACGCGCGGGATTGATATCGGCGCGAAGGCCGAGGTGCATGCGTTGATTGTGCGGCTGGCGGCGCAGGGCATTGGGGTGATTGTGATTTCATCGGATTTGCTGGAGGTGCTTGCGGTGAGTGACCGCATTCTTACTGTGAGGGAAGGGCGGATCAGTGGAGAGTTGAGCCGCGTGGAGGCTTCTCAGGAGAGGGTTATGGCGCTTGCCACGGGGTGATTTTTTTGTTGTTCTTTCGTGCAAAGGGCTGCTGTTGTTTGTGCTTTTTATTCAGTAGCCGCCTCCCCGGCGGGGGGGTAACTTTCTTTGCTGCTGCAAAGAAAGTCACCAAAGAAAGCAGCTTTTTACCCCATGCACGCTGGCTGGAGAGGGTTGGTCTGGATTAACTCATGCAGTGGCCGCAATAGGACTTTCCTCGGTGGTTACGTGCATTGGCAACCTGGCGATTTCGCGCTCGAATTCTTTAGCGTTAGTGGACCGCAGTCATTCATTCGGCCATGCGCTGCGCGCGCCGAGAACATAAGAACGGAATCCCGCAGCGTATGAGCGCCCAGCTTGCTCATACGTCTCCGCTATGTCGTTATTCGGCCCTACCTTGGTAAGTGCTTCTGGGGCAAAGCGCACACACCAACGCAAGTCACCTTTTAGTCGGAGCACTAACCAAGGTAGGGCCGAATAGCAATCTTGCGGGGAAGCGTGATGTGGCTGGGCGCTGATACGCTGCGGGATTCCGTTCTTAGGCTCTCGGCGCGCGCAGCGCATGGCCGAAAGAATGAATGCGGTCCACTTAGCTTTGACTATTCGAGCGCGCAATCGCGAGGTTGCCTAAGCGGCAAGTTATGCGTGGCAAGTCCTATTGCGGCCACTGCATCGTTAATTCAGACCACACTTTCCAGCCAGCGTGCTTGGGGGTAAAAGCTGCTTTCTTTGGTGACTTTCTTTGCAGCAGCAAAGAAAGTTACCCCCCCGCCGGGGAGGCGGCTACTGCAATAAAAGCACAAAAACCAGCAGCCCCTTGCACGACATAAGAGCGCCCCCCTAAAGCGCAGCGACGACCACCTGCTGCGGCCCAATAAACCGCGCCACAAACGCCGGCGTCAAAACAATCTTCCGCTCCCGCAAATCCACCAGCCCCTCAGCCTTGAGATCACTGAAATGCCGATTCACCGATTCCCGCGACGTCCCGATAAACTCAGCAAGCTTGTCCTGCGCGATCGGCAGATCGATCAGAATCGCATCCCCATGATCCGCGTAATCGTAAGCCGCCCCCACTTGCCCCGAGAACATCACGAGGATATTCGTGAGCCGCTTGCGCACATCATGCAGCGAGAGGTTTTCGATCAACTGCTGCGCTTCCTGCCAGCGCAAATAGTGATTCCGCAACACGAACTGATTGATGACGTCATAGCGTGCAAGCAAGTCTTTGAAGTCCTGCTTGCGGATATAGCACACCATGCTCGGTGCCAATGTCTGCGCGTGATGCGAATAGTTGGCCTGATTGAGCACATCGCCATCGCCGAAAATCATGCCCGCCTTGACGAACGCCAGCGTGATTTCCTGTCCATCCTCGGTCAGCCGATAAAGCCGCACGCTGCCGCTTTTGAGCAGATAGACATGATCGCTCGATTCATCCGGACGATAAACAATAGAGTTCTTGCGCAGCGTTCGATGATCGCTGAAGGCGGGCATGACCTCGTCGAGGCAATGGCGCTGAATGAGAGAGAGCAGTTCGCTCTTGCCGACAAACCACATGGCCGTCTCCTTAAGGTTGGCTTGCGTTTGGCTCTCGTATTTCAGCGTTCGATAATGTGTCCACGCGAAGGAGCCTTAGCCTCGGACGCGCTCATTCTACACATCGATTTCGTCAGGGCGCACGGTTCACGCGTGACTTTAACTACCCACGCAAAGTCGTGATTTAGTGCAGTGCGATGCGTTAAGCCATAAGCCGCAGCGCGTGATTTTGCTGCACCCGCGCACGTCAAAGCGCATTCCTTATGACCATAACGAATACGGGAAACTACCTAAAAAAACATCAGACGTCTGATGTATATTTGACGCCATGCCACCCGCGAGAGCATCATGCGTCTAAGCGTCGAGCGTTCGATGAGCGACAAGATTCAGGACTCGCTCCTCACCATGATCCGTGAGCGCAAGCTCAAGCCGGGTGATCAGATTCCCACGGAAATCGAGCTATGTGAGCTACTTGGAGTAGGGCGTTCGAGCTTGCGCGAAGCCGTGGCGCAAATGATTTCACACGGGCTTCTCGAACGCGTGCAAGGACGTGGCACCTTCATCAGACAACTATCGCTCAAGCTGCAAGGCGGGCTGGATGATCTGATGTCCGTGACCGACATGATCAAGAGCGTGGGCGCGGTGCCCTCCACCAGTCGCATTCAGATGGAGACCATCGCGGCGTCGGAGAGCCTGGCTGAAAAGCTTGGGCTCAAACCGGGCGATGCGTGCGTGCGCATCGAGCGCGTGCGCCGCGCGGACGACGCCATTGCCGCGTATTGCATCGACACGATTCCGAAGACCTTGTTCGATGCAGTGGAAGGTGATCTGGGCGAGTCGCTGTTCGGCATGTTCGCGCGCACGGGCCGCCGCCTGTCGCACACGCATACGTCGATACAACCGACTATCCTCACGCCGCGCGACTTGCCCGAACTGGGCGATGGCTTCGGCTTGTTTCTTCTGCTGGACGAAGTAGATTTCGATCAGGGCGGCGAGCCGCTTTGCTATAGCAACGACTACTACAACACGAGCATCTTCAAGTTCGATCTGGTGCGCAAGCGTCGTTGATGCGCACTGGAACACATCGGAGGAGACACCGATGGAGTTCGAAGCATTCACCGCGTCCGCGCTCGCCGATTATCTCGGCGGCATTCCGGAAGTGCGCGCGCGTTTGGGCAATCCCGACGATCTGGAGATCGCCGAAGTGGGCGACGGCAATCTCAATTTCGTGTACTTCGTGACGAACGCGCGCGAACGTGAGCGCAGCGTCGTGGTCAAGCAGGCGCCGCCGTTTTTAAGGCTCGTCGGTAAGAACTGGCCGCTGTCGTGCGAACGCATGGATCACGAAGTCGCGGCGTTGCGGCGCTTCGGCGCGCTGTGTCCGCAGCATGTGCCGAAGGTGTTTTATGCCGATGAAAGGCGTTTTCTCGTCGTCATGCAGCATCTCGCGTCGCATCGCATCTTGCGGCAGGGCTTGATGGATGGCGTCGCGTATCCGTTGATGTCTGAGCATCTTTCCACTTATCTCGCGCATACGCTGTTCTATGGATCGGATCTGTTTCTCGCGGCCGATATCAAGAAGCAGGCGGTTGGAAACTCAGTCAATGCGGAGTTGTGCAGGATTACCGAAGATCTTGTTTTCACGTTTCCTTTCGAGGACCATTCGTCGAACGTGTATAGCGCGGCGTTGCCAACGTCCGCACTCGAAAGGCTCAGAACGAACGAAGCCTTGCGCGTGGCCGCCGCCGACATGAAATGGGCCTTTATGAATCACGCCGAGACCTTGCTGCATGGGGATTTGCATACCGGCTCGATCATGGTGAACGAGCACGAAACCTATGTGATCGATCCGGAGTTCGCATTCTATGGGCCGATGGGTTTCGATATCGGCGCGCTCATCGCCAATCTATTGCTTGCGTATTTCTCACGCGATTATCACGGCAAGCTCGACGGCGGTGATCCCGTTGCGTATCAGGACTGGCTGCTCGAACAGGCCGTGCGTATCTGGAACGGCTTCAGCACGAAGTTTCTTTCGCTGTGGCGCGATCATGAAAACCGCAGCGGACGCCGCTTTTTCGGCAACGCGGATGCGCGTCTGGCCGAAGCGCAGCGCGCGCATTTCATGCGTCGTCTGCTTGCCGATACGCTCGGCTTCGCGGGCTGCAAGATGATCCGGCGCATCGTCGGCATGGCGAAAGTCGCGGAAATCACGCGTATTCCCGATGCCGAATTGCGCGCGCGCATCGAGGTGCGTTGTCTGCGTTGTGCCGAAGCGTTGCTCGTGCAGCGCGCCAGCTTGACCGAGATCGAACAAGTCACGATGCTCGCACGCGATACGCAGGCCCACAGCCAAATGGAGCGCCAATGAATCCGCAGCCCGTGTTTCCGACGCTTGCGCCGACTATCGAATGGAGCGACGACAAGCTGCTGCTGCTCGATCAAACGCGCCTGCCGCATGAGATCGTGGTGGAGCATGTCGCGGATGCGGCGACGGTCTGGCGTGCGATTCACGAGTTGCGCGTGCGCGGTGCGCCTGCCATTGGCGTGGCAGCGGGCTACGGCTTATGCGTCGCGATGCAGGATGCGCGCGATTTGCCCATCGCGCAGTTTCGTTCGGAACTGGAAAAACGCGCGGCGTGGCTCGATACGGCGCGGCCCACTGCGGTGAATTTGAGTTGGGGCTTGAAGCGCATGTTGCGTCGCGCGCGCGAATGCAATGCGCAGGATTCCGCTGCTTTATACGACGCGCTCGTCGATGAAGCGAAGCGCATCCACGAAGAAGATATTGCGCTCTGCGAAGGAATCGGCATATATGGAAAGCCGCTGATTCGCGAGGGTTGCGGTGTGCTCACGCATTGCAATGCAGGCGCGCTCGCGACGACCGGGCTCGGCACCGCGACCGCGCCGATCTATGCGGCGCATCGCGCGGGCATCGCGTTCAAGGTGTATGCGGACGAAACGCGGCCGCTTCTGCAAGGCGCACGGCTCACGGCCTTCGAACTGCAACAGGCCGGTGTAGATGTCACGCTCATCATGGATGGCGCGGCAGCTTCGATCATGTCGCAAGGGTTGATCGATATAGTGATCGTCGGCACGGATCGTGTGGCGGCGAATGGCGACTTCGCAAACAAGATCGGCACGCTTGGCGTGGCCATCGCGGCACAGTATTACGGCATACCGTTTTATGTTGCGTGTCCGTCTTCCACGCTGGATTTTCATACGCCGATGGGCGAGCGAATCGAGATCGAGGAGCGGCGCGAAGAAGAGGTCACGCATCTGGCAGGGCAACGTATCGCGCCGGAAGGCGTGAAGGCCCGCAATCCCGCATTCGATGTCACGCCGCATGCATTGGTGACGGGGTTCATCACGGAGCGAGGCATCGTGCATGCGCCGTTCGAACGTTCGCTCAAGAGTTTATTCGCGGTCGAGGGTAATGCGGCATGAGTGCGAATGACGAAAGCGCGCTGCGTCGCGGAATCGTGGAAACGGCGCTGGAAATGGAGCGGCTCGGCATCAATCAAGGTACGTCGGGCAACGTAAGCGCGCGTCATGCCGATGGCTTTCTGATCACGCCCAGCGGCGTTCAGGCACGTGAATTGAGCGATGCGAGCATCGTGTATCTGCCGCTCGATGTGAGCGATGGCGATGACGTCTTGCGTGGGAGGAAACCGTCATCGGAATGGCGTATTCATCGCGACATACTGCGGGCACGGCCTGACATGCATGCGGTCGTGCACACACATTCCATCGCGGCAACAGCGCTTGCGATTCAAGGCCGCGATATTCCCGCCGTGCATTACATGGTCGCGGCGGCGGGCGGCAAGTCGATCCGATGCGCGCCGTATGCGCTGTTCGGCAGCCAGCGATTGTCGGACCTTGCGCTCGAAGCGCTCGGGGAACGTCGCGCGTGTCTGCTTGCGCATCATGGCGTGATTGCACTAGGCGTGAATCTCGAACGTGCGGTATGGCTCGCGCATGAAGTGGAAGTGCTGGCGAAACAATATCTGCTTGCGTCACAACTGGGCGTGCCGCCGGTGTTATCGGATGAACAGATGGACGAAGTGCTGGAAAGGTTCAAGACGTACGGCAAGCGAAGCAAAGGTGATTGAAGCGCTCGAAAGAACATCAAGCGAACTGCATTGAACAACGCGTACAAACGGAGACAAAGTCATGGCCTGGAGTTCAGCAAGATTCGATAGCTGGGGAACGTTCGGCAAATCCACCGGCGCATTGCTGTTATGCGCGGCGGCGCTCGCGGGTTGCAACAAGAGCGAGAATTCATCGTCCAGCAGCAGTTCGGCTGCGAGTTCTAGCGAAAGCGCAAGTGCGCCGGCGAGCGCGCCCGCTGCGGCGGCGGCAACGAGCGGCGGCAAGCCGAAGATCGGCTTCTCGATTGCAACGCTGAACAACGCGTTTTTCGTGGGCCTCAAGGCGGGCGTCGAACGCGGTTCGAAAGAGCAGAACTTCGACCTCGTGCAGACCAATGCGAATGGCGACGCTCAACAGCAAGTGAACGATGCGATCAATCTGCTGAGTCAGGGCGTGACTGCGCTCGTGCTCAATCCAATCGATTCGAAGGCGATCATTCCGGCCGTCGAGAAAGCCAATCAGATGAACATTCCGGTGTTCACGCTGGATCGCGGATCGGATGGCGGAAAGGTCACGTCGTTTGTTGCTTCGGATAACGTAGCACTTGGGCAGACTGCGGCGAAATGGATCGCTGAACAACTCAAGAAGCGGTACGGCGAGGAGAAGGGCAACGTGGTCGATCTGATCGGCCTTGTCGGCACGACTGCTGCGACGGACCGTGAGAAGGGCTTCAGCGACGAGATCGCGAAGTATCCGAACATCAAGGTCGTCGCGCGTCAGGAAGGCGCGTTCGATCAGGAGAAGTCGCTCAACGCGATGACCAATATTCTGCAGAAGTTCCCGCAGATCGACGCTGTGTTCGGTGCAAATGACGACAACACCGTGGGCGCGGAGAAGGCCATCGATAACGCGGGCCGTTACAAGCCGCTCGATGACAAGACGCACATCATGGTGATCGGCGCGGATGGCACGGCGCAGGCGCTCTCGGCCATTCGCGCGGGCAAGCAGGATGCGACCATCTCGCAGAATCCGATCAAGATGGCAGCGAAGTCGCTTCAATTTATCGCGGACTACAACGCCAAGAAGGACGTGCCCGCGAATTATGCGTGGCCGACCATGCTGATCGACAAGTCGAATATCGATTCGGATGCGGTGAAGCAATATGGTTTGTGGTCCGAAGAAGTTAAGCAGTAAGGGCAACGAGTAACCGGCAGCCGCGCGCGTCAATAGCGATCAACGCGCGCGGTTTGCGAACGGGACACGAGACATGACAGCTGAAACGAAGGCGCCGCTATTGCGCATGCAGGGCATCGTCAAGAGTTTTCCGGGCGTGAAGGCTTTGCGCGGCGTGAGCCTCGAATTGCATGCGGGGCATGTGCTGGCGATCGTCGGTGAGAACGGCGCGGGCAAGTCGTCGTTGGTCAAGACGCTTTCGGGTGCGTATGAACCGGACGAAGGCAGCATCGAGATCGATGGCAGGCCGCTTGCGCGCGGCACCAATGCGGCCATCGATGCAGGCGTGGCCGTGATCTATCAGGAGCTGTCGCTCATCAACGACATGACGGTCGCGGAGAATCTCTTTCTGGGCCGCATGCCGTCGAAGGGCGGCTTCGTGAGTCAGCGCGCGGCGCACGCCATGGCGCGTGATGCGCTCGCGCGCGTGGGCCTCGACAACGTGCCGCCGTGGATGCGACTCGGCGATCTGCCCTTGAACAAGCGTCAGCTTGTGGAGGTCGCGAAGGCCATCGCACGCAATGCACGCATTCTCGTGATGGACGAGCCGACCGCTGCGCTGCAAAGCCATGACATCGAGAATCTCTATGCGGTCGTGCGACGCTTGCGTGAGGAAGGGCTGGGCATCATCTTCATTTCGCACCATCTCGAAGAGGTATTCGAACTGGCCGATAGCGCGGTCGTGATGCGCGATGGCGCAACCGTGGGCGCGCGCCCCATGCCCGAATGGACCGAGGCAGAACTCGTGCAGGCGATGGTCGCTCGCAATCTCGAATCGTTCTATCCGTGGGAGCCGCGCGATTACGGGCCGGTCGTGCTCGAAGTGCGCGATCTCGCGAGCGCGCCGCTGTTGCGCAACGCGAGCTTCAGCGTGCGCGCAGGTGAGATCGTGGGGATTGCCGGTATTGCGGGTGCGGGGCGCACTGAATTGCTCAAGACCATTTTCGGTGCGATGCCCGCAACGAAGGGCGAGATCATCGTGCGCGGCAAGCGGGTCACGAATCATTCGCCGACGCAGGGCGTGCGGCATGGTCTCGTTTATACGTCGGAAGATCGAAAGCTCGAAGGGTTGGTGCTGGGTGCGAGCATCGAAGAGAACATTGCGTTGTCGAGTCTGAAGGCACTGGCGAGTGGCGGGTTTGTTAGCAGCGCCAAGAAACGCAAGTTGGCGCAAGAGGCGAGCACGCGCTTTGGTGTGCGGGCGTCGTCGGTATTGCAGATCACGGGCACGCTATCGGGCGGCAATCAGCAGAAGGTCATTCTGGGGCGCGCGACCGCGACTCAACCCGCCGTCATCATGCTCGATGAACCCACGCGCGGCATCGACGTGGGCGCGAAAACCGAGATTTACGCGCACATGGTGACGATGGCGCGCGCGGGGGCGGCGGTCATCATGGTCAGTTCGGAATTGCCGGAGTTGCTGGGCATGTCGGATCGCGTGCTGGTGATGTATCGCGGCAGCATTGTGACCGAGATCTCGCGCGACGCGGCCAATTCGGAAACTGTAATTCAATGGGCAACGACAGGAGCAGGCGCATGACTTCCACGGCAGCCAATCGCGCGGACTCGGAGGCGCTCTCGCGCCGCGTGCTTCGCCAACTGAGGAGTGGCATCGGGCCATTGTTCGCTGCACTTATCATTATTTGTGTGGCGTTGTCGATTGCATCGCCGGAGTTTCTTACCACGAGCACGTTGACGAACATCATGGTGCAGGTTTCCGTGGTGGGTATCGCGGCGGTGGGCGGGACGTTCGTCATCATCACATCGGGGATCGATCTTTCCGTGGGTTCCTTGGTCGCGTTGAGCGGGATGGTCGCCGCGACCTTCATGGCCGGGTCCAGTCCAGGGGCGGTTGGATTGGGGATTGGCGGCTTGTTCATTGCGCTTGCGACGGGCGCTGTGGTTGGCGCGATCAACGGGCTGGCGATTTCATGGCTGCGTCTGGTGCCTTTTATCGTCACGCTCGCCGCGATGGCCATGGGGCGCGGATTGACGTTGGCCATTTCGGATGGCCGGACCAAGTTCGATTTTCCAAATGCTTTCACGGTGTTTGGCGCGAAGGCGATTGGCGGGTTGCCTATGCCGATGATCGTGATGCTCGTTGTGTTTGTCATCGGGCATGTGTTGCTTCGGAAAACTACGTTTGGGCATCAGGTGTTTGCGGTTGGAGGGAATTCCGAGGCCGCTCGGTTGGCGGGGATTCCGGTTCGTCGCGTGGTGTTTTTTACTTATACGTTGGCGGGGGTGACGGCTGCTATCGCGGGGGTTGTGCTTGCGGGGCGGCTTAATAGTGCTCTGCCTTCTGCCGCGAATGGGCTTGAGTTGCAGGTTATCGCGGCTATTGTGATTGGGGGGACTTCGCTTGCTGGCGGGCGGGGGTCTATTGTTGGGACGTTTATTGGGGTGGTGCTTATTGGGGTGATTAATGTCGGGCTTTCTTTGCTTGGGGTTAATCCGTTTTGGACTCAGTTCATTCAGGGTGGGGTTATTTTTGCTGCGGTGTTGTTGGATGCGCTTAGTCAGCGGAGGAAGAGTTGAGGTTTTTGTCGTGCAAAGGGCGACTGCTGATTGGGATGTCTATTCAGTAGCCGCCTCCCCGGCGGGGGGGTAACTTTCTTTGCTGCTGCAAAGAAAGTCACCAAAGAAAGCAGCTTTTTACCCCATGCACGATGGCTGGAGAGGGTGGTCTGGTTTAACGAAACAGTGGCCGCGTTAGGACGTCCCTCGTTCGGTTAAGCGTATGGGCAACCTCGCGATTGCACGCTCGAAGATTCATAGGGAAGTGGACCGCATTCATGCTTTCGGCCATGCGCTGCGCGCGCCGAGAACGTAAGAACGGAACCCCGCAGCGTGCGTGTGTCCAGCTACAAGAAGCGGCATCGCTATATCGCTATTCGGCCCTACCTTGGGTGGCGCTTCTATGAAAGCACTGGCGAACGTAGGGCCGAATAGCAATATTGCGAGGAGGTAAGAGGTGGCTGGGCGCTTATAGGCTGCGGGGTTCCTTTCTTACGTTCTCGGCGCGCGTAGCGCATGGCCGAAGGAATGAACGCGGGCCACTTAGGATTAGGGTTTCGAGCGCGTAATCGCTAGGTTGCCTAAGCGCTTTGCTAAACGAACGAAGTCCTATTGCGGCCACTGTATGGTTAATTCAGACCACACTTTCCAGCCATCGAGCCTGGGGTAAAAAGCTGCTTTCTTTGGTGACTTTCTTTGCAGCAGCAAAGAAAGTTACCCCCCCCGCCGGGGAGGCGGCTACTGAATAAGCATCCCCAACAAGAGAAGCGCTCTGCACGAACGAACGCAACCCGTACACAACCCGGAGACAGAACCCAAAATGAAGAAGATCATCAACAACCCCGAAACCTTCGTAGACGAAATCATAGAGGCCTTGCTAAAAGCGCATCCCGCCTGGATCAAGGCAGCAAACGAAGACAAAAGGGCCTTGGTAAGAGCCGACGCCCCACGACAAAACCAAGTCGGCATAGTAACCGGCGGAGGCTCCGGCCACCTTCCCGGCTTCCTGGGCTACGTAGGCGAAGGCTTATGCAGTGGTGTAGCCGTAGGCAACGTCTTCTCCTCTCCCTCATCAGAACAAATACTGGAAGCCACAAAAGGCGTAAACGGCGGCAAAGGCGTCCTGTACGTCTATGGCAACTACGGCGGCGACGTTCTGAACTTCGACCTCGCCGCAGACTTAGCCGACGCCGAGGGCATAGAAACAAAAACCGTAGTCCTGACCGATGACGTAGCCTCCGCACCAAAAGTAAAGCAAGACGAAAGAAGAGGCGTCGCCGGCATGGTATTCGCCTTCAAGTGCGCAGGCGCCGCCGCCGAACGCGGCGATTCACTCGAAGAAGTCACGCGCATCTGCGGGAAGGCAAACGCAAACTGCCGCACCATGGGCGTCGGACTTTCGCCGACCATCCTCCCCGCAGCAGGAAAACCTACCTTCACGTTGCCCGAAGGCGAAATGGAAATCGGCATCGGAATACACGGCGAACCGGGCACGCACCGCGGCAAACTGCAATCCGCCGATGAAATCGCCGACAACCTCATGCGCCAGATCCTCGATGATCTCGCCGCCCCGAATGGCGCACGTCTCGCACTATTGGTCAACGGGCTCGGCGCGACACCGCTAGAAGAACTCTATCTGCTCTATGGCCACGCATCGAAAATGATCGAAAGCGATGGGCTGAAAGTTGCGTGGTCGTACATCGGCGAATACGTGACGAGTCTGGAAATGGCCGGTGCATCCATCACCGTGATGCTGCTCGACGATGAACTCGAAGCGCTGCTCGACGCACCCGCACGTTCGCCGTTCTTCCGCGAAGGCACCAAGGCTTAAAGGAGCGCGCGCCATGAGCATCACGAGTCAACAACTGCGCGACATCCTCACGCGCACATTGAGCGCGCTGCCCGCTCACGCCGATGAACTACGCGATCTCGATGCCGCGCTCGGCGACGGCGATCTCGGCATCACGGTACGGTCGGGATCGGAAGCGGTGGTGAAAGCCATCGGCGCGTTGCCGGAAGGCGCTGCGATCAATGAGGTATTGCTTGCATCGGGCAAGGCGTTTTCGACAGCGAACCCGTCCACGTTCGCCGCGCTGATCGGCGGCGGGTTGCTTGCTGCGGCGAAGACCATGCAGGGCAAGGACGCTTTGGGAAAGGACGAAGCGCTCGCTATCGGGCAGGCGGTGGCGGCGCGCATTATCGAACGAGGGAAGAGCAAGGTGGGCGACAAGACCGTGCTCGATGCGCTGGTGCCGAGTCTCGATGTGCTGCAGGCATCGTCGGGCAGCGCGCAGGATACCCTCGACGCGATGATCGTGACCGCAACGGAACGCGTCAGCGAAACCGCGAAAATGCAGTCGCAAAAGGGCCGGGCCGCATGGACGCAGGAGCGCAGCATCGGCCATGCGGACCCCGGCGCGACCGCTTACGTGCGGTTTCTCGAAGCATTACGCAAGGCGCTCGGGCATTAACGCGCGAAATAGATCGCCACGTAACCGGGATGATCGCTGCTCGCGCCAGCGGTCGGTATCGCCTGTTCAACGAGAACAGTCTGGTTCGCCGCGTTCTGATAGATCGTTATCCGAATGATCTGCGGTGAACCCGGCTGGCTCGTATCGAGCAGGCCGGTACTTGAAAGCATGGCGCTTGCCTGCGTCGCGCTGAACGACTGATCTACGATACGAACCGTCGTCGATGGATTGCCGTCGAACACGTTGTCAGAGAAGCTGCCGTCCGCATTTACCGTGAGTGTGGATGCGGGCGACGGACTGCCTTCTGCTTTCGCGCCGCAATTCTCCCATCCATCGAAGACCTTCACATTCGCGCCAAACCCGCTCCAACTCGCCGATGCATTCGGCACCGCGCTCCATGTCGCGTTCAGCAACGCCGCCACGCTCTTGATGTTCACGCCCGCATTCACATTTGTGATCGTGCCGATGCTGTTCGTCGGCGCGGACACGCACGCGATGCCTGCGCCTGCGTAGCTTGCCGGCTGGTATAGCAGCGCCAGTGCGTTGCTTCCCGCCACGACGAACGGTGCGGCCACGGGACTGATGAGCGATGCGTTCGTTGTCGTTGTGGCGGCCATGATCGACAGCGAGACCGCTGCCGTGCTCCCGAGCAGGATACTGTTCGGATAGCTGATGGTTGTGGTGGAAGGCGGAGGCGGCGAACTGTTACCGCCGCCACCGCCACACGATGCAAGCAAAAGCGAAAGAACGCTTAAAACAAGATGTTTTTTCATCGAATCAAGGCCGCGGTAACAAGGTCGGTGAAACCTGCGCGGCATTCGTGATGAACACGTTGTTTGCATCGTCCTGCAAGAGATAGCCTTGCTTGACCAGCGCGTTCGCCGCTGCGGCCACCGCTGCCTGATAGCGCGACCGGCTGCCGCCGTAGAGCGTATCGAGCGTGGCGCGTGTATCGACACCGCCCGCCTGAGCCGCCGCGTTCACGGCGAACGGAATGGCCGCGCCGTTGGAGATGCAGCCATCGCCGATCGCATGGCCCGCGCCGCGATAGTTCCAGCCCGTGTAGGTTGCAAGCGGCACGCTTACGTCCGGCACGAGCACGCCGGTGGTTTCGTTACCGTTTGCATCGACCTTCGGCACGAGGATGGTGTACTGCTGCGCTGTGTTGACCACGGGCGTTGCCGTGCTGTAGTCGGTCACGAAAAGCTGGTTGTACTCACCATTGAAGGTCAGGTTGAGCGGCGTAGGCGTGGCAGCGGGACCGCTCGGCACGTTCACGTTCGTGAGCGTGGGAAAGCCCGTGGTCGGCTGCGTCGGCGCGACGAGTGTGCCTGCTGCGACCGTCGGATATTGCGAAGCAGGCGGTGGCGTGCCTTGTCCCACCCATGCAACGAGCGCAGGAATCAGCGCGCGTTCGACCGGCGTTTCTTCGACGGGCGACCCCGGCAACTGACATTGACTGCCTGCAACGGGAACCGTCATGTTGCCCGTGGTCACGCCATTGCCGCCTCCGTGCTGCGTGCCCGGCACGAGGTAATAGCGCACGTTCGCAGGAAGCTGGATGTCGTTGCCGCGCCCATCGGTCACCACGAGCGATGCCCCGCCACCCCACCATTCGAACGCGCCATCGAGTTGCATGATCTTCGGACACGTGTTCGTCGCGGTGCATTGCTTGAGCAAGCCGTCGGTCGTGCCGGTGACCGGGTCTGTTGTCACTGCATACGTGAACGGAAACTGAAAGCCTGGCATGAAGTGATCCTCGTGCTGCTTTGACCAGCGGCCCGGTTGTGCGAACGCGGTGTTGGTCCAAGTACGTCGCGCAGCGGAGATGATCGGGAACATGCCATCGAACACGATCTTGCCGTTCTTGTCGACGTTGAAGCCCTCGTACAAAAAGTCCTTCATGAAGCGGCCCGATTGCGATATGCCTTCGCCCACCGCGATATCGAAGTTGGTGCTTGTCGAACATGATGTCGCGACGCAAGCCGCGCCCTTCAGATCGTTGAGCGGATTCGCGACGCCTTGCGCATCGGTATTGTCATAGCGCAGGAAGGACACCAGGTCACGCAAGGCTGCAAAGCCGATACCGTCCACGGTCGGCGCGGCCGCTTTATAGATGAAGCTATAGATCGTTCCCGCATCGGGCGCGACGGTCTGGCCGTTCGGTCCGGGCACGCTCGATGGCGGCGTGAAGGTCACCGAATAATTGCCTTCATAAACGTTGTTGGGCGTGCTCGTATAGCTCCATGTCGGCACCGACACCGAGGGCGCGCTATAAGTCTCCACACCGCCCGGAATGCTGCCGTATGCCGTGAGCCACGACTGCCGCGCTGTGAAGGTCACCGAAGTTTTATCGTTGAGATCGGCGGGCGGATAGGTCAGCGGAATCTGTGTGGGATTGCCGCCCGCATAGTCGGGGATGAATTCCTCGCGCGAGAAAGCGGTCATCGGCGAGCCATCGGGATTGGTCGCAACGGGAAAGCTCGTGCCGAGCAGGCCCGCGCCGGCCAGCGCGCTCGTGCCGTTGAGTGGCACGTCGCCTTGCCAGCCGCTCCAAAGGATCGTCCAGCCGTTACGCAGCAAAGAAGGGAACGTCGCGGAGGGCGCCGCGCCTGTATCCAACGCACCGCCGCCAACGAACGACGACGCGCCGATCTTGCTGCCGCGATTGACGACATCGTAAAACAGCACACGCTTCGCGTTCGACGCGCTTTGCGGACGCAGGATGACCACATCGGTCGAATAGGCCACGTAGCCGTCCGCGCCCTTCGGTGCGTTCTTGATGTTCACGATACCCGCGTTGAGCGGATTGTTCGGATCGAGTTCGCCATGCACCACTGCAGTGATGACCTGATACGGTCCCGATGCACCCGCAGGCGTCGCACCGCCGAATGCGGGAGCGCTCGAAATGATCTGAAAGCTGTTGATGAAGCCCGCGCCCTTGTCCGTGGGCGACGGACCATTGTCGCTGTGTCCGCAGCCGCTCGTTATCGCAACGGCCACACTGGAAATTAGTAGCATTCCTACGTATCGTGATTTCATCGTCGTGTCTCCCAACCGAACGGCTTATTGGCGTCGTGCAAGTACTGGACGAACTGCGCGTGGATGGGCCGGATTACACCGGACGAACGCGCGGACAAGAAAACAGGTGAAATTGAAAAACAGGCGTAAGACTTCGGAATGCTTAAATATACGTAAAGCCGTTTAATGTATTTATAATTCGCTTAATCGCATTTCCTATCAGCGTTTACGCGTATCGTTGAACAGCCGTTGCGTTCATTGCCACCGAGGAAAGTGACATGTCGAACAAGCTCACACGCGCGGACCAATTGCGGGAATCCATCGAGGAAGACATTGCGACGGGCACGCTGCTGCCCGGTGCGCCGCTGGACGAAGCCGAACTGACTGCGCGCTTTCAGGTGTCGAGAACGCCGGTGCGTGAAGCGCTTCTGCAACTCGAAGCAGCGGGCATGGTGGAAATGCGCCCACGTCATGGCGCGGTGGTCGCGAAGATTAGTCTGGACCGGCTGGTCGAAATGTTCGAGGTCATGGCCGAACTGGAAGCCATGTGCGGGCGTCTTGCCGCAAGACGCATGAGCATGGAACAGGTCGAAGCGTTGCGTGCCGCGCATTTCGCTTGTCAGGCCGCACACGATGCAGGCGACACCGACGGTTACTACCATCTCAACGAACGCTTCCACTGTCTTATTTACGAAGCGGGGCACAACACCTATTTGCGCGATCAGGCGAAGGCATTGCATAAGTTATTGCGGCCTTATCGGCGTTTGCAATTGCGCGTGAAAGGGCGCATGAACGAATCGTTCGAAGAACATCAGGCCGTGGTCGATGCATTGGCGAGCGGCGATGGCGATGCCGCCTCCGCTGCGTTACGTGGCCATATCGTGGTGCAGGGAGAGCGCTTCGGCGATCTCATCGCGGCACTCGCGCAGGTTCAGGCGCAAGCGAGCGTCGGATGAACGGCGATTACATCGCATGTAATTGGCGGGCCGCGCGGGCATCAATAAGCTTCGTTCATGCGCTGCCACTCCGGCGGCGTCTGAACTCAAGGAGCATCACCATGTCGAGCTATACCGTTCATACCATCGACACCGCGCCCGAACAATCGCGGCCCGTGCTCGAACGCTTGCAGCAGACCTTCGGCATCGTGCCGAATATCGCGGGTGCGATGGCGGAATCGCCCGTGCTTATAAATGGCTTTATCGGTTTGTTCGAGCGCGTGCATGCGGGCAGTCTGAGCGAAGCGCAGATTCAAACCTTGCTGCTCACCAACGCCGTGACCAATGCGAGCGAATGGGCCGTGGCTTTTCATACGGCGCTTGCGCTTGAGCAAGGCGTGTCCGCATCCGATGTCGATGCCATCCGTCACGCTCAAGCACCTGCCGATGCAAAGCTCGCCGCGCTTTCAACGTTGGCACGCACGCTCATCGAAAAGCGTGGACGTATTTCGGATAACGAACATCAACGCTTTCTCGATGCAGGCTTCACGCCCGAGCAAACGCTCGAAGTGATCGCGGTGGTAGCGGCATCGACCATCACGAACTACACGGGCAGCGTCACGCAACCGCCGCTCGAAGCGCCGTTTCAGCGCTTCGCCTGGCATGCGAACGCGTGAGTGCGGGCCATGAGCGCATCGACTCCACTCGGCGAACTATTGCGTTATTGGCGCGATGCGCGCGGCGTGAGCCAGCTCGATCTGTCGCTTGCGGCGGGTATATCGCAACGACAGATCAGCTTTATCGAAAGCGGGCGGAGCACGCCGGGGCGGCAGACTGTGATCGATATTGCGCAGACGCTCGATGTACCGCTGCGCGAACGCAATGCGTTGTTGCTCGCCGCAGGCTACGCACCGGTTTATTCCGACGCACCATGGAATGCGCAGGAAATGCAGGGTGTCACGCGTGCGCTCGAACGCATGTTGCGTCAGCACGAACCGTATCCGGCCATCGTGATGGACCGTCACTGGAACGTGCTCATGACCAACGACGCCGCGCCGCGTTTCTTCGGCCGCTTCATCGACATGGCCGCGCGAACGGGGCCGCGCAACATGCTGCATCTCGTGTTCGATCCAAAAGGCATGCGTCCGTTCGTGGCTGACTGGCCTAACGTGGCGAGAAGCCTTTTGCAGCGCGTGCAGCGTGAGACAGTGGGTCATGTCATCGACGAAGGCACACGTGTCCTGCTCGATACCTTGCTCGCCTATCCCGATGTACCCGATAACTGGCGCTCGCCCGAGCTTCCGTCGTCACGTGCGGACATGCCGTTCATTCCGCTCGGCTTCGTATTCGAAGGCACCGTGCTTCAGTATTTTTCGATGATAACGAGCGTCGGCACGCCGCAGACCGTGGCCGCACAGGAACTGCGCATCGAATGCATGTTTCCCGCCGACGAGGCAACAGAGCAGCGTCACGTGCGCATGTTCGCCGACTGACCGAGACACACGTCTGCGCTTTTGGCCACTGCGGGCGTGCCCGAATTGAATTTCCGAACCGTATCGTTCAAGGTTGCATGCGGGACAAACCATCATTGGAACAAAGGTTGGACGTATGCGGCTAAAAGGAAAAGTGGCGATCGTCACGGGCGCGGCACAAGGCATTGGCGCGGCCACGGCATTGAAGTTTGCGCAGGAAGGCGCCATCGTGGCGGCGTGCGATGTGAATCGCGATGCGCTCGCGCACGTGGTCGCGGCATGCGAGGAAGCGGGCGGCAAGGCGAGTGCGCATGGCGTGGATCTGTCGGACCGCGAACGCGTGGACGAAATGGTGGCGACCGTGCGCGATAAGCATCATCGCATCGACGTGCTCGTGAACAACGCGGGTATCACGCGTGATGCACGTCTGCAAAAGATGACTCTCAAGCAGTTCGATGACGTGATCGACGTGAACCTGCGCGCGGTGTTCCATGCGACCCAGGCCGTGGTCGATGGCATGATCGAGCAAGGCTCGGGCGTGATATTGAATGCGAGTTCGGTCGTCGGTCTCTACGGCAACTTCGGGCAGACCAACTATGCGGCGTCGAAGTTCGGTGTGATCGGCTTCACGAAGACATGGAGCCGCGAACTCGGGCCTAAAGGCATTCGCGTGAACGCGGTCGCACCGGGCTTCATCGAGACATCCATTCTGTCCACCATTCCAACGGATGTACTCGACAGAATGCGCGAGCAAGTGCCGTTGAAGCGCCTCGGCCGCCCGGAGGAAATCGCCAACATCTATGCGTTTCTTGCGAGCGACGAGGCGAGTTATATCAACGGCGCGGTGATCGAGGCATCGGGTGGAATGACGCTTTAACGCAGCGCTTCGAAGACACGTCCGAAGAAACCATCGGCATGTTCGGGATCGAGCCAGCGCACGATGAGCGCGAGTCGCGTGTCGGGTTCGATCCACATGAACGAGCTGCCCGCGCCCACTCCGAAATAGCTCGATGCAGGAACGCTCGGGAAAATCTTGCGTCCTGCATTGAGCCACACGAGATAGCCGTAATAAGATGCGAGCGCGCAAGGCGTGCGCATGCGCGCGATACATTCGCTCGACAAGACGCGTTTAGCGTGGGACATGCCATCGTCGAGCAACATTTGCGCGATCTTGAGTTGATCGTTCGCGCTGATCGACATGCCGCCGCCCCAATGCGTGCCGCCAGGAACGGATTGCATGCGACGTCCGTCGATCTCCGTCC
>NZ_JBVFIR010000005.1:0-315739 GCF_057612605.2 Caballeronia sp. A2-2
GGCATCGCACAGCATGCGGCCGCAGCCGATAGCATCACGCTCTACGGCATTCTCGACACCTACCTCACGCACATTCACGCGGATGGTCCCGGTGCCGTGAACCGGATGGATTCGAGCGGCCTTTACGCCAGCCGTATCGGTTTCAAGGGACATGAGGATATCGGCGGCGGATACGGCGTCAACTTCGTGCTCGAAAACGGCTTGAACGCGAATGACGGATCGGCGGCCGATACCAATCGCTTCTTCAACCGGCAGGCGTGGGTCGGCGTCGATAGCCCGTGGGGCGAGTTGCGCTTCGGCCGTCAGAACACGCCGGAGTGGGTCATGAACGGCAGTTTCGATGCCTTCACCGCAGCGACACAGGCCTCGGGCTGGAACAACATGTTCGGCACGCCGCCGCGCGCCGATAACGCGGCCATGTACATCTCGCCGGTGATCGCCGGCTTCAAGGTTCAGGCGATGTACGCACGCGGCGCGACAGGCGGCTCGGCAATCGCCGATCAGGTCGCCTCGAATCAGAACATTCACTTCGGCGCCGAATACGCGCGCGGTCCGCTTTACGTGGGCGTGAACTACGAAGAAGTGCGCAACGCCGCTGCCGCAAACAAGGCACGTCGAACCGCAGGCGCCGTGGCCTACAGTTTCACCGATGCACTGAGAGCCTATCTGGCCGCCGCCAAACAAACCGTCAGCGATGGCAGTCAGGATAACTACCTGTACTCGGCATCGGTGCTGTACACCTTCACGCCTGCGGCGTCGCTTGCGCTCGGCTACACGTTCTTTCAGGATCGCGCGAGCGGTGCGGGACACGGCAATGCATCCGAGGCGGGCGTGCTTTACCGGTATGCGCTGTCCAAACGCACGACGCTGTATGGCGCGTATTCGTATCTGAGTCAGCAGGGCAATCAGCGCGGTTTCGTTCTGGGTGGTGCGGCCGTGGTCGAAGCGGGCGCGCGCGTCGCATCGACGCCGGGCGGCAACATCAACGGCGTGCAGGTCGGCATCGTGCATCTGTTCTGATGCGAGAAGGCGAATCGTGCGATAACGTCGTAAAAACGGCCGAACGTGCCGTGGCTGCGAAAACAGAAAGACAGGAGACAGCATGAAAAG
Organism: Caballeronia sp. A2-2; assembly: GCF_057612605.2. Classification (NCBI taxonomy): domain Bacteria; kingdom Pseudomonadati; phylum Pseudomonadota; class Betaproteobacteria; order Burkholderiales; family Burkholderiaceae; genus Caballeronia; species Caballeronia sp. A2-2. Next base: position 1,111 of record NZ_JBVFIR010000005.1, read on the forward strand.
CTTGCAAGGCATGTTCGACGCCGGCTGCATCGACGGGTCGAGGTCCGATCGCGAGGCATGCGCATGAGCACCACGCTGAGTCGATCGAGGAAACGCGCGATCGAGCCGGGCGTGTGGCTGCTCGCGGCGGCGATCGTGCTGGCGCTGGTCGTGTTCGTCGCGTATCCCGCGACGCGCGTGCTGGGAACGCCAGCGCTTTCCGATGCGCTCGACGTCCTTGCCCGGCCACGGACGCGCGCGGCCGAATGGCACAGCATCGCCATCACGATTCTGTCGACGACATCCGCCACGCTGCTGGGCTTTGCCTTCGCGTTCGTCGCGACGCGGCGCGACATGCCCTTGCGCCGCGTGTTCCGGGTAATCAGCATCCTGCCGTTGTTCTCGCCGCCGTTCATGGTCGCATTCGCCTACATCCTGATGTTCGGACGGCAAGGCCTCATCAGTCACCGGCTGTTCGGGATGGACCTGAATATCTTCGGCTGGAAAGGGCTGTGGCTGTCGCAGACGATCGCCTTCTTTCCGCTCGCCACGGTCATCATTCGCGGTGTGCTGCAAGGGATTCATCCGAGCACCGAGCAGGCCGCGCTCACACTCGGCGCGAGCGAAGCCACGGCGTTGCGCACGGTGCTGCTGCCGCTCGCGCGACGCGGCATCGTGGGCGCGACGCTCGTGGTCGCGATTTCCGTGCTCGCCGACTTCGGCAATCCGGTGGTCATCGCGGGGAACTATCCGCTGCTCGCCACCGAAGCGTGGTTCATGATCGACGGGCTCGGCGACCTGAAAGGCGCGGCGGTGATCGTCTCGGTGTTGCTGATTCCGACCATCGCGCTGTTCGTCGTGAGCCGCGCGCTGCTGCGCAAGCGCAACTTCACGACGGTGACCGGCCGCGGTTCCGATGTCGATCAGATTCGCACGCCCGCGTCGATCAAGTGGATCGTGGTGGCGGTGTGCAGCGTCACGTCGCTGCTCGTGATCGCGCTTTACGTGGCTATCCTGCTGGCGGGCGTTACCGAGCAGTGGGGCATCGACTGGAGCCTGACGACGCATCACTGGGCCAACACGACGCAGTATCTCGGCGCGGTGGGGCGCAGCATCGTCGTGGGCGTGCTGGCCGGACTGGTGACGACGATCGTGGGTCAGGTCGCGGCATTCCTGCACTCGCGGCCCATTCCGTTTTCGGGCGCGCTGGCCTTTCTGGCGGTGCTTCCGGGTGCGCTGCCCGGGGTATTCATCGGGGTCGGCTTCGTGCTCGCATTCAATTCGCCCCCGCTCGATCTCAGCGGCACGGTGTGGATCATCGTCTTCGCGCTCGGCTTCTGGCATTTGCCTCAGGCGTACGAAGCGACTGCCGCCGCTTTCGCGCAGATTCACCGGAGCATCGAAGACTCGGCGCGCGATCTGGGCGCGAGCGAATTGCGCCTGATCTCGGACGTCTACGTGCCGCTTCTCGCGCGCAGTCTGTTGGCGGCGTTCATTCAGTCGTTCATCCGCTCGGTGTCCAACGTCAGCGTCGTCGTGTTCCTGATCGCGCCCGGACAAGTGCTGGCGACCTTCGTGATCTTGCAGATGATCGGCGGCGCGGACTGGAGCGGCGCCGCCGCGCTCACGACCGCGCTTCTCGCGGTGACGTTCTGTTGCGTGGGACTGGCCGAAGCCGTCGTGCGCCGAATCGGACCCCCGACGCGAGGAAGCCAGGCATGAACACGACACCGAAATTTGGCCGACTCGCCGATACAGGAAGCGAGACATGATGACTACCATGAAATTTTCTTCGATCGATCCGTCCGCCGATGTCGCGGCCGACACGCCGTCGCGACATGCGGCGGATGCCCACGTTCGTCTGATCGACATCTGCAAGCGGCTCGGATCGCTGCAGGCCGTCGATCACGTGTCGCTCGATATTCCGCGAGGCCAGATCACCACCTTGCTCGGGCCGTCCGGCTGTGGGAAATCGACCACCTTGCGCTTGCTGGCGGGTCTCTATCAGGCCGATGCGGGCGACATCACGCTCGACGGACAGAGCATTCGCGATCTGCCGCCGAACCGTCGCCGCATGACGATGGTGTTCCAGGAATATGCGCTCTTTCCGCATCTGTCGGTCGAGAAGAACGTCGGCTACGGACTGCGCCTGCGCAACATGAAGAACGACCGGATGAAGTCGCGCGTCGGCGAGATGCTCGAACTCGTCGGCCTGGCGGAAGCCGCGACCAAATATCCGCATCAGCTCTCGGGCGGTCAGCAGCAGCGCGTGGCGCTGGCGCGCGCGCTCGCGGTCGATCCCGAAGTGCTGTTGCTCGACGAACCTCTGTCCAATCTCGATGCCAAACTGCGGGTCCGCTTGCGCGAGGAGATCGTGCGCCTTCAGCATGTGCTCGGCAAAACGATGGTGTTCGTCACGCACGATCAGGAGGAAGCGCTGTCGATCTCGCATCGGATCGCGGTGATGCAAGCCGGCCGTATCTCGCAGTTCGCCGGTCCCGAGGAGATTTACGCCAAGCCGGCCAACCGCTATGTGGCGGAGTTCGTGGGACTGGCGAATTTTCTGCCGGTCGAGATCGTCAGGCCGGGCGAAGTGCGCATTGCCGGGGCCACGCTGCCGGTTCCCACGCGCGGCATGACGGGCGCGGCCACGCTGATGGCGCGTCCCGAAGCGCTGTCCATTACCGGGACTGCGGACGTCGCCGGTCCCACGCTGCGCGGACGGCTGATGCAGCGCGCTTTTCTCGGCAACAAGGCGCGCTACCACGTGGATACTTCCGAAGGCCTGCTCATCGTCGATGACGACCTCTGTCAGTCGCGCGCGATCGGCACGGAAGTCACCGTCGCGTTTTCGCCCGACCGGCTGCATTTGCTGGCGCGAGAGTGATTCCTTCCGACTTTTCCATGCCAAGCAGACAAGCAGTCAACATCGCGGACCTCAGGCTTCAGGCCAGGCGCTACGTGCCGCGCGTCATATTCGATATCGTCGATGGCGCATCCGAGGACGAACTCGTGCTCGCGCGCAGCGTCGGCCGCTTGCAGGCGCATACGCTGACGCCGCGCGTGCTCAGAGGCGTCGCTCACCGCGATCAGACGACCACGCTGTTCGGCCGGCACTATGCCAGCTTCTTCGGCATCGCCCCGATGGGCACCATCGGCATCGTGCGCAGGGACATCGAGTTCGATCTCGCGCAAGCAGCGCGCGAGGCGGGCGTTCCGATGGTCTTGTCCGGTGCGAGCGCGCACTCGCTCGAACAGGTCGCGGCGGTGGCGCTGGACACGCTGTGGTCGCAGCTTTACGCGGCGTCCGACCCGAACATCACAGCGGATCTCGTGCGGCGCGCGCAAGAGGCCGGATGCGGCGCGCTCGTCTGGACCGTCGATCTTCCGGTGTATGCGAAGAACGACCGCTCGATTCGCAACGGCATCGACATACCGCCGCGCCTGAGTCTTGCCAGCAAGCTCGAAGCGCTGACGCATCCCGCGTGGTGCTTCCGGTATCTCGGCGGCAACATGGCGAAGCTCGGCCATTGGGAGCGATACGTGGCACCGGGCGCATCGGCGGGTGAGGTGTTCAAGTTCTATCTCTCGCAAAAGAACAGCGCGCAGACGTGGCGCGAACTCGAGACCTTGCGCCGCCTGTGGCGCGGCCCGCTGATCGTCAAAGGCATCCTGCATCCCGACGATGCCGTGCAGGCATGCGAACTCGGCGCCGATGCCATCCTCGTATCGAACCACGGCGGTTACGGGCTGGATCGCGCGCCGGCATCGATCGATATGCTGCCCGGCATCGTGGCCGCCGTCGGTGACCGCACCACCGTCATGTTCGACAGCGGCGTGAGACGCGGCGCGGATGCGGTCATCGCGCGGTGTCTCGGCGCGCAGTTCGTGTTCGTGGGGCGTGCGGTCCTGTACGGCGCGGCTGCGGGCGGGCGCGCAGGCGCGAAACGCGCGATCGATATCCTGATCGATGAAATCGATCGCACCATGGGATTGCTCGGCTGCAAAAACGGCGAGGATCTGCGCGCGGACTTGGTACGGCGTCCAGACGAAGCTGCGGGCGCGACATCACCTCAGCGTGTCGCATGAACATAAAGCAACTCAAGGCCACGCCATTTCAGATAGCCGAGAAACAGCGGCGCGCGCTCGAAGCCGATCTGCGGCGCAGGATCACCGGTGAAGTACGCTTCGATGCCGGTTCGCAGGCGCTGTACGCCTCCGACGCATCGAACTATCGTCAGGTTCCGATCGGCGTGATCGTGCCCAGCGACGTTGATGATCTGATAACGGCGCTCGCCATCTGCCACGAACACGACGTGCCGTTCCTGACGCGCGGCGGGGGCACGTCGCAGAACGGCCAGTGCGTGAACGTGGCGGTCGTGGCGGATGCCAGCAAGTACATCAACCGCGTGCTCGAAATCGATGCCGAGTCGCGCACGGCGCTCGTCGAACCCGGCGTCATATGCGACACGCTGCGCGAGGCGGCCGAGGCGCACGGACTCACGTTCGCCCCCGATCCGGCGACGCATAGCCGATGCACGCTCGGCGGAATGATCGCCAACAATTCGTGCGGCGCGCATTCCGTGATGGCGGGCAAGACGCTCGAAAACGTCGAAGCGCTGGAGGTCGTGACTGTCGACGGCGCGCGTTTCTGGGCCGGTCCGACGTCTGATGCCGAGCTGTCCGCGATCATCGCGGAAGGCGGCCGGCGTGGCGAAATCTACGGCAAGCTCAAGGCCTTGCGCGACCGTTACGCCAGGCATATTCGCGAGGGTTTTCCGCGCATCAAGCGCCGCGTGTCGGGCTTCAACCTCGATCAACTGCTGCCTGAGAATGGTTTCAACGTGGCGCGCGCCCTCGTTGGCACGGAAGGCACGTGCGCGGTGACCTTGCGCGCACGCGTGCGGCTCGTGCATAGCCCGGCGTGCCGTGTGTGCGTCGTGCTCGGATTCGACGACATCTTTCTCGCGGCCGATGCGGTCAGTCATTTCACCCCGTTCGAACCGATCGCCATCGAAGGGCTGGATCGCGGCATCATTCGCGGACTTCAGGCGCGGCAACTGAAGGCGGATGACATCGCGCTGCTGCCGGACGGCGATGCATGGGTGATCCTCGAATTCGGCGCGGACAATCAGGCCGAAGCACTGGCACGCGCGCGCCTCGCGCAGGACTATTTCGAGTCGGGCCACACCGGCACGAACGTCACGGCCTCGCTGGTGGCGGACGCCGCGCTGCAAAAGCGCATCTGGTCGATTCGTGAAACCGGAGCCTCGGCAGTCGCATTGTCGATCGAGCCCGGCAAACCCGACCCGATCGTCGGCTGGGAAGATGCGGCCGTGGACCCGCTGCGCCTCAGTGCGTATCTGCGCCGGTTTCAGGCGCTGGTCGATCGCTTCGGCTATGAAACGTGCCTGTACGGACACTTCGGCGACGGCTGCGTTCATGCGCGCATCACCTTCGATCTCAGAACCGCGCAAGGCGTGACGACATGGCGGGCCTTCCTGCGTGAAGCGGCGTTGCTGGTGGTCGAGTTCGGCGGATCTTTGTCGGGCGAACATGGCGATGGTCAGGCGAAGGCCGAATTTCTACCCGTCATGTACGGGCCGGAAATCATCGAAGCGATGGAGGCGTTCAAGGCCATCTGGGACCCGCGCAACCGTTTGAATCCCGGCAAGGTCGTGCATGCGTACCGCGCCGACGAGAACCTTCGCACCGGACCGGCTTACCGGCCCGTCACCGTCACCACGCGGCTCGACTTTTCGAGCCGGGAAGGCGATGGCTTCGGACGCGCGCTGGAACGCTGCATCGGCATGGGCAAGTGCCGCTCGCTCGATGGCGGCACCATGTGCCCGAGTTTCCGCGCCACCCGGGAAGAAGCGTTTTCGACACGCGGCCGGGCGCATTTGTTATGGGAGATGCTTCAGGGCGAGGTGATCGACGAAGGCTGGAAAAGTGCATCGGTCAAGGCGGCGCTCGACACGTGTCTGGCCTGCAAGGGCTGTCGTTCGGATTGCCCGACGCATACGGACATGGCGTCCTACAAGGCGGAGTTTCTGTCGCATTACCACGAGACTCATCGGCGGCCCCGTCAGGCCGTGTCGATGGGACGCATCGGCGACTGGGCGCCGCTCGCGAGCCGCTTTCCGCGCTTGATCAACGGCATGACGACGTCGCGGCTTGGCGGGCGCATCGGCAAGTGGCTGGCCGGCATCGCGCCAGAACGCGATCTGCCCTTGTTCGCCGCCGTGCCATTTCGGCGCGGTGCGCTCGCGCGGTCCGTGCGGCGTTCGACTGACTTAGCCGTCGGAGCAAAGAAAGTGATGCTCTGGATCGATACCTTCAGCGATCACTTCAACCCCGATGTCGCCGCCGCCGCCGTCGATGTACTGACGCGTCTCGGCTATCACGTCATCCTTCCCGCGAAACGGCTTTGCTGCGGACGTCCGCTCTACGATTTCGGCCTGCTCGATCGCGCGCGCAACGTACTACGCGCGACGATCGATTCGCTTGCGAGCGAGATCGAAGACGGCGTGCCGCTGATCGGTCTCGAACCGGGCTGCCTGTCGGTCTTCAAAGACGAATTGCTCAAGCAGTTTCCGCGCGATTCCGTCGCAGCAAAGCTGTCCCGGCAAACGGTTTTGTTTTCCGATTTCGTCGCCCGCGCGGAGTATGCGTGGCATCGCCTCGATATCGATGTGATGCTCCACGGTCACTGTCATCAGAAGGCGCTGTTCGGCATGAAGGGCGATACGGATTTGCTCGACAAGATTGCCGCGCGATGGACCTTGCTCGATACGGGATGCTGCGGCATGGCCGGATCGTTCGGATTCAATCCTGCGCATTACGCGCTGTCCATGCGTGTGGGCGAAGACACCTTGCTTCCTGCTGTTCGCGCGGCATCGAAGGAAACGGTCGTCGTGACCAATGGCTTCAGTTGCCGGGAACAGATTGCGCACGGAACCGGACGGCAGTCGATGCATATCGCGCAGTTGGCGCTCAAAGCCATGACGCCATAAACATTGCCGCAAAGAGATTCGCTGCTTGCAAAGCGCCGCTGTCGGCGCTTTTTTTATGCGTCTGCGCACCGTCTGCATTCGCAAAACGAATGCATAAGCCGAGGATTATCCGTTTGTCTCCCGCACCGCGCACGGCCACACTGACAAGCATTCAAAGATCAACTGAGACAGCCGCCGCAGGCATCCCGAGCGCTGCGACGCCAAGCCATGATGATGATTGACATTCCTCGATTTGCGCGTTGCTGCGCGTCTCCTGAATCCATCGAACCGGACGACACACGCGCCTGCCGATAACGGCGCGCGAGTCATCCCGGTCCAATCCCTTCCCCGTCTCCTCGCACAAGGCCATTCACATGCTAGAACGTAAAAACTGGGACGCAACGGTCGCCGGTCGACTGGCGAAAGCATTCGCCCGCCACGGTGTCACGATCACCTTCGGCCAGAGCTTGCCCAGCGCTTTCCATCTGGCGGCGGCGCAATCGGGTATCGAGCAGAAAGCCTACCGGCAAGAAAACGCAGGCGGTGTGATGGCCGATGGCTATGCGCGCATCTCGCACAAGGTCGGCGTGGTCACCGCGCAGAACGGACCCGCTGCCACGCTGCTGGTCGCGCCGCTCGCCGAAGCGCTCAAGGTGTCGATTCCGGTCATCGCGCTCGTTCAGGAAGTGCAGCGCGACGGCATGGACAAGAACGCGTTCCAGGAACTCGACCATATCAAGCTGTTCGAAGGCGTCGCGAAACTCGTGCGCCGGATTGACCGCGCCGACCGTCTGGAAGATTACGTGGACATGGCTTTCACCGCCGCGACTTCCGGTCGTCCGGGACCGGTCGTGCTGCTGGTGCCGCCCGATCTGCTGCTCGAACAGGCATCGGCGGAATCGCCGCGCAGCGCGAATCTCGGCACCTTTCCGCTCGATCGTGTCAGCGCGGCGTCCGATGTCGTCGATGAAGCCGCGCGGCTCATTGCGTCCGCCCGGCATCCGCTGGTCGTCGCGGGCGGCGGCGTGCACATCTCCGGCGCGTGCGACGCGCTCGCACGCTTGCAGGACCTCGCGCATCTGCCGGTCGCGACGACCACCATGGGCAAGGGCACGGTCGATGAAACGCATCCGCTGAGTCTGGGTGTCATCGGATATGTCATGGGGCGGGGCAGCCGCACGCACGATCTGCGCGCCATGATCGATCGCGCCGATGTCATCGTGTTCGTGGGCAACCGGACCAATCAGAACGGCACCGATAGCTGGAAGCTGTTCCCGAAGTCCGCGAAGTACATTCACATCGATGTGGACCCCGGCGAGATCGGGCGCAATTACGAAGCGCTGAGAGTGGTCGGCGATGCGCGCCTCACCTTGCACGCGCTCTGCGATGCGCTGTCGAAGACGGATCTTCAGGCGCGTCAGGCGGCACGTCCTGCCGTCGAGGAGGAGATTCGCAGCGCGGTCGATAACTGGCTGCGCACGGTGCAGGATATATCGCATCGGAACGCCGGGCCGTTGCGTCCCGAACGTGTTCTCTCTGGCATCGACAAGCGTCTGAAGTCTACGGATATCGCGGTAGCGGATGCGAGTTACTCATCGACCTGGGTGACCAATTACCTCACGGCGCGCCGCGCGGGCCAGCGCTTTCTCACGCCGCGCGGGCTCGCCGGTCTGGGCTGGGGCGTGCCGCTTGCGATAGGCGCGCAGCTCGCCGCGCCGCAAAGCCGCGTGGTGTGCCTCGCAGGCGACGGCGGATTCGCGCATTCGTGGGCGGAACTCGAGACCATCCGGCGGCTGAAGCTGCCGATCGTGATCGTCATGCTGAACAACGGCGTGCTCGGCTTTCAGGCCCACGCCGAAGACATGAAGTACGGCGAGCATTCGAACGCCTGCGATCTGCTGCCGGTCGATCATGCGGGGATTGCGCGGTGTTGCGGCATGAACGCATTGCGGGTCACGAACGGCGAAGAACTGGACGCCGCGCTCGACCAAGGCTTCGCCTCAAGTGAAGCGACCTTCATCGAAGTGATGACCGACCCGGACGCAAAGCCGCCGATCACGTTCTTTCAGGGCCATTTTCCGGAATCCTTCTGATGGATCGGCGTGCGTCACCGGCTTTTCGCGGATGGGCGATCATCACGGCGTGGCGTCGTCGGAAGGACAGTCCGCAATCGAAGCAGAATCGAACCCGGAGCAGCAGAGCATGAGTCAGTTATTCGAAAAGATCAGGCTTGGCGGTGTCGAACTGGAGAACCGCGTGGTCGTGCCGCCGATGTGCCAGTACATGGCCGTCGATGGACTGCCCGCGCCGTGGCACGAGATGCACTATGGCGCACTGGCCATCTCCGGTGCGGGACTCGTCATCATGGAAGGAACGGGCGTGGAGGACATCGGGCGCATTAGTCCGAACGATCTGGGTTTGTACAACGATGCGCATGAGTCCGCGCTGCGCACGCTGCTCGACCGCGTTCGCAGCTATTCGTCCGTGAAGTGGGGCATTCAACTGGCTCACGCGGGACGCAAGGCATCGAGCGAACCGTTCGATTCGCGTCACCCCGTGCAGCCCGATCAAGGTGGATGGGTTCCGATTGGCCCGTCGGCTACCGCGACCAGCGACACCTGGCCGTCGCCCACGGCGATGACCGAGGCCGAGATCGCGCGGGTCGTGGAGAGCTTCGCGGCAGCGGCGGCGCGTGCCGATCGGGCGGGCTTCGATGTCATCGAAGTGCATGCCGCGCATGGATATCTGATCAGCTCGTTTTTGTCGCCGCTCGCCAACGAGCGCACCGACCGGTATGGCGGATCGCTTGAAAATCGCATGCGGATCGCAGTCGATATCGCTGTCGCGATTCGCAAGGTGTGGCCGTCGAACAAGGCGCTCGGCTTCCGGGTGAACGGCACGGATTGGGCGGATGGCGGCATTTTGATCGAGGAAACTGTCGAACTGGCCCGCGCGCTGCGGCCGGTTGGCGTGGATTTCATGACCGTGTCGAGCGGCGGCAATGCGCGGCATCAAAAGTTGCCGCCGCTGACGCCGGGTTATCAGGTGCCGCTGGCACAGGCGGTCAAGGAAGGCTCGGGCATGACGACCATCGCGGTGGGCATGATCTTCAAGGCGCAACAGGCCGAGGAAATCGTCGCCGATGGCCGCGCGGACCTGGTGGCCGTCGCCCGCGCGACGCTCGACGATCCGCGCTGGGCGCTGCACGCAGCGCAGACGCTCGGCGACGAGATTCGCTATCCGCGCTCGTACTGGCGCACCTCGGGACGTTATTGGCCCGGCTACAAGTTCGTGCACAACATGGATGGCGCGATTACTGAACTCGACTGGCGGCAGCGCGACGCCTGACCCTTGCCTGTTTGCCTGTTTGCCTGTTGCGAAAGAGACCCGCACGATGAAATTACTGGTCGATGTTCACGAACGAAACGCTTATCTGCGTCCCGATGCACGCGCACTGACGCTGGACGATCGGATGCTGACGTACGGGGATTACTGGCAGCGCATCAACCGGATTGCGGACGGTTTGCATCAGCTCGGCGTGCGGCGGCAGGACCGTGTGGCCATGCTGTCGATGAACCGCATCGAGTACCTGGAAGTGTATGGCGCGTGCGAGCGCGGCGGCTATGTGATGGCGACCGTCAACTTCAGACTCTCGGCGGCGGAAATCCGCTTCATTCTCGCCGACAGCCAGCCGCACACGCTCATCTTCGAGGACGACTATCGCGATGTCATAGAGGCGTTGCGGCCGGAACTCGGCATCAAGCGTTACGTCTGCATCGGCGATGCTCCGTCGTGGGCGGTTTCTTATGAGGCCATGGCGGCCAGCGGGTCGATCGAAGGACCGCCTTCGCGACCGCAGCCCGACGACCTCGCCGTGCTCATGTACACGAGCGGCACGACCGGACGGCCCAAGGGCGTCATGCGCCTGCAAAGCGGCGAAGCGGGCTGGGCCAGTGTCATGGCCGCGCAACTCGGCACACGCGGCGACACCCGGCAATTGCTGATGATGCCGCTCTTTCACGCGGGCGCGCGCTGCCAGTACATCGCGTCGTTCTGGCAGGGCGGGTCTGTCTATCTGCATCGGAAATTCGATCCCGCGCTCGTCCTGCGTTGCATCGAGGCGCAGCAGATCACGCATCTGCATCTTGCGCCGGTGATGCTTCAGCGTGTGATCGACGTGCCCGGTATCGAAGACTTCGATCTGTCGAGCGTCGAATTGCTGCTGTACGCGGCCGCGCCCATGCCGACGCCGCTGCTGCGAAGGAGCATCGCGATTTTCGTCGATGTCCACGCCAACGGTTACGGCTCGACCGAATGCAACGTGACGTGTCTCGCGCCGCATCAGCATCACGTCGATGGATCGGCGGAAGACGTGCGCCGCCTCGGGTCGGTCGGACAAGCGCTGATCGATGTGGATCTGCGTATCGTCGATGACGCGGGCGAAACCTGCGCGCCCGGCGTGGCGGGCGAAGTCGTGTGCCGTTCCGCGACCTTGATGAGCGGCTACTGGAACAACGGCCCCGCCACGGCCGAGGCGTTCCGCGATGGCTGGTTTCACACCGGCGACGTGGGTTACTTAGACGATCAGGGCTTCCTGTTCCTCGTGGATCGCAAGAAGGACATGATCATTTCCGGCGGCGAGAACATCTACTGCCGGGAAGTCGAGGACGCGCTCGAAGCGCATGCCTCGGTGTCCGAAGCGGCGGTGATCGGCGTGCCCGATGCGCAGTGGGGCGAGTCCGTGCGGGCCATCGTCGTGCTGAAGGCGGACGCAAACACGAGTGCCGCGCAATTGATCGAACACACCCGGTCGCTTATCGCTCATTACAAGTGCCCGAAAAGCGTGGTGTTCGTCGACGAACTGCCGCGCCTACAGAGCGGCAAGATCAGCAAGGTCGCGCTGCGCGAAAGATTCGCCGATTGATAAGGACATCTCCATGTACGACGATTTTCATCATCTGAAGCTGTCGCGAGACGGCGCGATCCTCACGGTCACGCTGGACAACCCGCCGACCAATGCGGTCACGCGGGCCATGCATACCGAACTGGCGTCGATCTTCACGGCCATCAACGAGGACGCGGAAACGAAGGTCGTCGTCGTGACGGGAGGCGGCGATCGCGCGTTCTCCGCAGGCGGCGATTTCAATGAAATGAAGCGCAGTTTGGCCGATCCCGCGCTCATCGTGACATCGATGAAGGAAGCCGCGGCGATGGTGTACGGCCTGCTCCGGCTGGAAAAGCCGATCATCGCGCGGATCAACGGTGCGGCGATCGGACTCGGTGCGTCGCTCGCGCTCTTTTGCGATCTGACGTACGCCGTGGAGACCGCGAAGATCGCCGATCCGCACGTTTGCGTGGGTTTCACGGCGGGCGATGGCGGCGCGCTGATCTGGCCGCAACTCATTGGTTATGCGCGTGCCCGTGAATATCTGCTGACCGGCGATCCGCTGCTGGCGACGACCGCCGCCGAAATCGGCCTGATCACGCGAGCCGTATCCGCCGACATGCTCGACGAGCAGGTCTATGGCATGGCGCGACGCCTTGCCTCGGGCGCGACCTTCGCGATCAACAGCACCAAGCAGGCGATCAATGCCGTGCTGAGACGGCAATTCGAAATGATCGTCGAAGCGCATGCAGGTCTGGAACTCATGTCGCACTTCACGCACGACCACGCTGAAGCTGTCCATGCATTCCTCGAAAAACGGAAGCCGGAATTCAAAGGCAACTGAGACAAACGCGCCGGGGCGCAAGGAGGAGAACGAACATGCGGTCAAGAACAAAAATGGTATTTCGGCGTATTGCAAGCGCGGCGGCAATGCTGGCAGTAGCCACGCAAGCCAGTGCGAAAGACAAGATCGTCGTCTACACGAGCCTGCCCGAAGCGGCCGTGAACGATCGGCTCAAGGCGGAGTTCACGCGCGAAACGGGCATCGATGTGGAGATGCTCGTCATTCCATCGAACGGCACGGTCGCCTCGCGGATTCGCGCCGAGAAGTCGCATCCGCGCGCGGACATCTATTCCGAAGCGCCGGTCGACATCATGCAGGCGATGGCGAAGGAAGACCTCCTGCTGCCGTATAAGGCGAAAGCCGAGACCGATGACTTCGTGAAGAAGGGTTACGCCGATCCGAACGGCTACTGGCACGGATGGTTTGCCATGACGGCGGCGCTCGTGTGGAACGTCAATCGCTTCAAGGACGATGCCGCGCTGAAGAACGTCAAGCCGCCTGCAACATGGGACGATCTGTTGAACCCGGCCTACAAAGGCAAGATCATCTTGCCCAATCCGCAAACGACGTCGATCGGCTATGTGCTCGTGACGACGCAGATCTTCCGCCTCGGCGAAGCGAAAGCGTGGAACTACGTGCGCGCGCTGAGTCCCAACGTGTCGCAATACACGCCTTCCGGCGTCGCGACCATCACCTTGCTCGAACAGGGCGAGGGCGCGGTCGGCGCGTACTGGCTGCCCGATATCCTGACCTCGAAATACGAGCGCAAGCAGCCGCTCGATTTCACGGTGCCGCCCGATAACGTGGCATCGATCTGGGCGACCGCGATCATCAAGGGAAGCCCCAATCCCGATGGTGCGCGCAAGTACGTGGACTTTCTTCAGGGCACCTACGCGCAGTCCGTCAACGCGAAGTACGGCTATCGCACGCCGCTCAATCCGAATGTGGCGCCGCCGGAAGGCGCGCCTGCGCTCAGTTCGATCAAGACCGTCAAATACGACATCGACTGGGCGACGCAGAATCTCGGGCGTGTTCGCAAGCAGTGGGCCGTGGAGAGCGGCAACTGAACTGCAAAGATATTTTTTCTTCCCCACGCGACAAGGCCCGACGATTCAATGAGCGATATCGAAAAATACGATTACATCGTGATTGGCGCGGGATCGGCGGGCGCTGTCGTGGCGGGACGACTTTCCGCCGATGGCCGTTCATCCGTGCTGTTGCTCGAAGCCGGGCCGAAGAGTCGCAATCCGTGGATCGGCATTCCCATCGGTACGCCGAAGTTGTTCGGCGATCCGCGCATCACGTGGGCTTACGAGAGTTGCCCCGAGCCGGGCCTCGACGACCGCAAGCTCTATCAGCCAAGAGGGCGTCTGGTCGGTGGCACGGGCGCGATCAACGGCATGGCCTATGTGCGCGGACATCGGCTCGACTTCGATGGATGGCGGCAGGCTGGCAACATCGGTTGGGGATATGACGACGTGTTGCCTTACTTCCGCAAGAGCGAGGACAACACGCGCGGCGAGAATGCCTATCACGGTGTCGGGGGTCCGATGCATGTCGGCGATCAGCGCGTGCATCGAACGCTTGGCAGGGCATTCATCGACGCGGCGCAGCGAGCCGGTCACGAGTACAACAGCGACTTCAACGGCGCGAAGCAGGATGGCGTGGGCTATTTCCAGTTTTGCTACCGGAACGGAAGGCGTGCCGATGTGACGAGCGCTTATCTCGGCAAGCGGCGTTCCAATCTGCGGATCGTCACGCGGGCGTTGGTTGATCGGATCGAATTCGAAGGAGGAGTTGCCGTGGCGGTGCGGTTTTTCCGCGCGGGTCATGCGTGTCTGGCGCGGGCGCGTGGCGAAATCGTGCTCTGCGCCGGTTCGTTCAACACGCCGCTCATTTTGCAGCGATCCGGCGTCGGGCCGTTGGCGCTGATGCAGCAGCACGGCATTCCCGCGATCGCGGAGCTGCCCGGCGTCGGCGCGAATTATCAGGATCACTTCACGGTGCAGGTCGCTTTCCAGAGCAACTTGCCCGATACCCTGAACGACGACCTCGCCACGCTGCGGCGGCGCGTGCGCATGGGCGCTGCCTACGTCCTGGCGCGGCGCGGTCCGATGGCGCACACCGGCACCTACGCGGGCGGTTTCGCGCGGACGTGTCCGAGTGTCGAGCAACCGGATATCGAACTGAACTGCAATTTGTGGACGCGCAAGTACGCGAGGACCGGCGGCGGTCTGCTCGATGCGTTCTCCGGCTTCACCGTGCTGCCGCTGCACTTGCGCCCCGAGGCGCGGGGTACGGTCACGATCGGCGGCGCGCATCCGGAAGCGCCGCCGCAGATCGTCTCGAACGCCTTCACGACGGAGCACGATCAGCGAACCATGATTCGCGCGCTCGGTCTCGTCCGGCAGATTGCGGCGACGCCGCCGCTCGCGCAATACATCGTGCGGGAGATCGCTCCGGGGAGTGCCGTCGAATCTCATGACGACGTGATCCGGCATATCCGCGAACACGGCTACACCACGTTCCATTCGGTCGGCACCTGCAGGATGGGAACCGGCGACGACGCGGTCGTGAATCACGAACTGCGCGTGCGCAAGGTCAGCCGGCTGCGGGTCGTGGATGCATCGATCATGCCGCGCATCGTTTCGGGCAATACGAACGCGGCGACCGTGATGATTGCCGAGAAGGGCGCGGACATGATTCTGCGCGCGCGGTGACCATGTCTACCATGTCCGATTTGCTCGCGGTGCTGGAGTTGGAAGCGATCGACGCGCAGTGTTATGTCGGCCGCAATCTCGACGATGGATTGCCGCGCCTGTTCGGTGGTCAGCTTCTCGCGCAGGCGATCATCGCCGCTGATAGCTCGGTCGGTTCATTCGATGAATCGCGACACATTCATTCGCTCCATGGCTATTTCATGCAATCGGGCACGACGCAATGGCCGGTGGTCTACGATGTCGAACACATGCGCGATGGCAAGCGATTCTCTTTGCTTCGCGTGATCGCGCGTCAGCAGGACCGGACGTTGTTGTCGTGCCAGCTCTCCTTCCAGACCGATGACGCCGGCCTCGAACATCAAATAGCCATGCCGTCCGACGTGGCAAGGCCGGAAACGCTCGCCACGACTCGGGAACTCAGCGCGCAGCATGGCGAACGCATTGCGCCCGAACTGAAATTGCACTGGGAACGCGAGCGTCCGTTCGAGATCAAGCCGGTCGCGACCGATCACTACCTGAGCCGCGAGCCGCTTGAGCCACTGCAACGGCTTTGGTTCAGAGCAACGGCGCCGGTGCCCGACAGCCATGCCATTCGCGCAGCCGTGCTCGCGTATCTCTCGGACATCGCATTGCTCGATACGGTGACGTTCGCACACGGCTGTGCTGGCTTCGATGCGGATGTGCACCTCACCAGCCTCGATCACGCCATGTGGTTCCATCGTTTAGTCGCTTTGGATGACTGGCTGCTGCTTGCGATGGATAGTCCGTCGGCTCAGGCGTCGAGAGGGTTCGCGCGCGGCGCTGTCTTTGCGCGGGACGGTGCGTTGATCGCATCGGTTGCGCAGGAAGGGTTGGTACGAATCGCGCGGTCGCGTTGATCGCGCCATGCACATCCTACGGAGTCCGTATGCAAGCAGGAGATTCGAACAAGATTTCGCATGAGACAGTGAATGCCAATGGCGCGCGCTTGCACGTTGCCCGTATCGGGTCAGGCCGTCCGTTGTTGCTGCTACATGGATGGCCTGAGTTCTGGCTTACCTGGGAACCGGTGATGTCGCGCCTCGCCGACCGGTTCGAACTTATTGCCCCGGATCTTCGTGGTTTTGGCGAAAGCGACATGCCGAATGAAACCTTCGGACCGGAACAACAGGCCGACGATCTATCGGCGCTGCTAACGGCGTTGCAATTGGGACCGGTGGGCCTCGTTTCGCATGATATCGGCGCGGCGGCGGCACAAGCGCTGGCTCGTCAGCATCCCGAACAGATCGCCGGGCTGTTCTTTTTCAATTTCATCTATCCCGGTGTCGGCGATCGTTTCTTCGCTTCGCAGCGCCGCGCGCATACGTGGTACTTCCAGTTTCAGCAGACCGACCTTGCAGCGCGTCTGGTCGGCGCGACGCCGGAATCCGTGCGCCTTTACATCGGCCATTTTCTGAAGGACTGGTCGTATCGCAAAGACGCGTTCGATGACGTGTTGGATAACTTCGTCGCGGCTTATCAGAAGCCGGGGCGGATCGAAGGCAGTTTCGCGCACTACCGGGCACGAGGCACGGAAACGCCCGCTGCTCGCCCCGTTGCGCCGATCCATTTACCGACCTGCGTGCGATGGACTTTGCAGGACAAGCTCTTCGACTTCGCATGGACGGATCGCATGCCTGAATATTTCAGCGATCTCGACCTCGCGCCGTTTCCGGATGCGGGTCATTTTCCTCATCGTGAGAACCCCGCGCGTGCCGCCGATGAAATCGCCGCTTTCTTCACTCGCCTTGACCGCGCAGGCTGGACTCCATGAGCGTTTCAGCCACGGAAGATGCTCGCTATGAAATCGACGCACGCGCTGTCGGCGCGCTGGCAGCGGTCTCGGCCGTTTCGGTCGCCAACTGTTATTACATCCAACCATTGCTCGGCACTTTGGGCACGGCGCTCGCGCTGCCGCGAGCCTGGCTCGGGCTGCTGCCAGCCGTGTTTCAGATGGGGCTCGCGGCGGGCATCTGCTTTCTGCTCCCGCTCGCCGATGTCATCACGTCGAGAAAGCTCTTGCAGACCGTCGTGCCTCTGCAGATCGCCGCGCTTGCGCTGGTGGCGGCGAGCCCGAACGTCTACTGGTTCGCGATAGGCTGTATCGGCACGGGACTATTCGGCATCACGCCGTACGTGCTTCCGCCCTATGCATCGTTGCACGTGCCGGCGAACCGGATCGGACGTGTCACGGGCTTGCTGACGAGCGGCGTCATTTGCGGGATTCTCATGGCACGCGCGATGGCCGGCTTGGTCTCGTTTCATTTCGGATGGCGTACGGTCTACGGACTGGCGGCGTTCATCATGATCGGTGCGTGGGTCGTCATCATGAAGGTCGTGAGGCCATCGGTCCGTCGGCACGCGTCCCTTCAAGGCTATCGTCACCTGATCCAATCGATGCCGTCGCTGATCGTGTCATCGCGCACGTTGCGAACGGCGGCGCTTTGTCAGGCGCTGAATTTCGGATCGTTCAATACCTTCTGGCTCGGCTCGGCGCTTTATCTGCACGATCACTTCGGCTGGCAGGCGGATCGTATCGGATATGTCGCGTTGATGGGGGCGAGCGCTGCCGTTTGCGCGCCTTACCTCGGCCGTCTGGTCGATCGCCTCGGGCCACGTCGCGCGCGTCCTGCCGCGTTTGGCGCGATCGTGTTGGCGTGGGCGATACTCGCGCTCGCCCGCGACAGCCTGTTCGCGATGGCCGTGGCGCTCGTGTTGCTGGACGCCGGTTCGACGGTCACGGACATATCGAATCGCTCCCTGCTCTACCGCATGCCGCACGACATTCGGAGCCGCATGAATGCCGTGTACACCATCGCCATGTTCGTCGGCGGCGCGACGCTGTCGATCGGCGTGGGACTCTGTTGGGCGAGCGGAGGATGGCTTGCGATCTGCGCGCAAGGGGCTGCGTCGGCGGCGCTTGCAACCGTGCTCGCGTTGCTCAGTATGAAAGACGACCGTATTTGACGCGATTGAAAGAGGAGGGCGACATGCTCGTTAAGTTATTCGCAGGTTTGTCTCTCGCGGTCGTGCTGCAATCGGCACATGGTCAAGTGCCGGATGCCGCGCAATTCAACGCGCAATTTCAGCATCACACCGCACGGGTGAACAACGTCAAGCTGCACTATGTGATCGGAGGACAGGGGCCGGTCGTGGTCCTGCTTCATGGCTTTCCCGAGACATGGTATGCATGGCGTCATGTGATGCCGCGTCTTGCGGTGAACCATACGGTCATTGTTCCGGACTTGCGCGGCGCGGGCGAATCAGAAAAGCCGCTCGACGGATACGACACGAGAAACATGGCCGAAGACATCCATCAACTCGTGCTGCGGCTCGGTTTTAAGCAAATCGATCTTGTCGGTCACGATTTCGGTGTGGCGGTTGCGTATGCCTATGCGGCGGCGCATCGCGATGAAGTAAGCCATTTGGTTCTGCTCGATGTTCCTCCGCAAGGGACTGCGCAATTCGCGAAGCTCGCCGCTTCTTCGTGGGTATTCCGGTTTCAGCAGCAGAGGAATTTATCGGAGGCGCTTGTCGCCGGGCGGGAGCGGATGTATCTGACAGAAGGGTTCTTTCGTGCGTTCGCTTATAACCCGGATGCCTTCACCGAACAGGATATCGACGAATACGTCCGCGCTTATTCGGCGCCCGGCGCCATGCGGGCGGCGTTCGAATGGTATCGCGCGTTTGATGAGGATATTCGTGAAAATCAGGAGTATCTCAAGCGCAAACTTCCCATGCCTGTTCTTGCGCTCGGGGGAGCGGAATCTGGTGGTCCGATGATGAAAGCTACAGCGGATGAGATTGCGGTACGCGGGACCGCGGGGTCTATCGAGCAATGTGGGCATTGGATGCTTGATGAACAACCGCAGGAAGTGGGGGAGCGGATTCAGGATTTTATTGAAAATGTTGAGTGAGTTCGATGGGAATGGGGTTGTTGTTTTTCATTCGTGGAAGGGGCTGCTGTTGTTTGGGTCTTTGTTTCAGTAGCCGCCTCCCCGGCGGGGGGGTAACTTTCTTTGCTGCTGCAAAGAAAGTCACCAAAGAAAGCAGCTTTTTACACCATGCACGATGGCTGGAAAGGGTTGGTCTGGATTAATTGATGCAGTGGCCGCAATAGGACTTGCCACGCATAACTTGCCGCTTAGGCAACCTTGCGATTTCGCACTCAAAGAGTCAACGCTTAGTGGACCGCATTCATTCTTTCGGCCATGCGCTGCGCGCGCCGAGAACGTAAGAACGGAATCCCGCAGCGTATGAGCGCCCAGCCACATCACACCGTATCGCACCTCTCCCATTGGGCCCTACCTTGGTAAGCGCCTCTGGGCAAAGCTTGTACACCAACGCAAGTCACCTTTTAGTCGGAGCACTAACCAAGGTAGGGCCGAATAGCAATGTTGCGGAGAAGTGTGATGTGGCTGGGCGCTGATAGGCTGCGGGATTCCGTTCTAAAGCTCTCGGCGCGCGTAGCGCATGGCCGAACGAATGAATGCGGTCCACTAAGCCATTAGAAATAGCGCACGAAATCGCCAGGTTACCCACACGCTAAACCAACCGAAGGACATCCTATTGCGGCCACTGCATCGTTAATCCAGACCAACACTTTCCAGCCATCGTGCATGGGGGTAAAAGCTGCTTTCTTTGGTGACTTTCTTTGCAGCAGCAAAGAAAGTTACCCCCCCGCCGGGGAGGCGGCTACTGCAATAAAAGCCCAAACAGAAGAAGCCCCTCGCACGCACGACATCTAACCAGCAGCTAAACCCCCATCACAGTAACCGCTTTCGAAACGAGATAAGGCTCCAGCGCCTCAGGACCCCCTTCGGAGCCATAACCCGAATCCTTCACCCCACCGAACGGCATCTCCGCCCAAGGCGTCGCCGATTGATTGATCCACAGCATGCCGACTTCGAGTTCCTGAGTCAGCAGATGCACATTCTTGAACGACTGCGTGAACGCATAGCCTGCGAGGCCATAAGGCAGACGGTTCGCTTCAATGATGGCGTCTTCAAGCTTATCGAAACCGCGTATCGCCGCAATAGGGCCGAAAGGTTCGTTATTGAACACATCGGCATCGAGCGACACATCGCTCAACACCGTCGGCGCAAAAAAATTGCCGCTCGAACCTATGCGCTCTCCACCAGTCGCGACGGTCGCGCCGGACCTGCGCGCGTTCTCGACCACGCGCGTCATCGCCGCGACACGACGCGCATTGGCAAGCGGCCCAAGCGTGATGCCATCGGCGAGGCCATTGCCAACCCTGAGGCCTTCCGCATGTTCGACCATCGCTTTGACGAATGCGGCTCGCAGGCTGTTGTGTACCAAAAAACGCGTGGGCGATATGCACACCTGTCCGGCATTTCGAAATTTCGCGGCGCCGGACGCCTTCACTGCCAATTCGACGTCTGCATCCTCCGCGACGATCACGGGTGCGTGGCCGCCCAGTTCCATCGTCGTGCGCTTCATGTGCCGGCCCGCAAGACTGGCAAGCTGCCTGCCCACCTCGGTCGAACCCGTGAACGTGACCTTGCGGATCGCAGGGTGCGAGATCAGATAGTTGGATACTTCCGGCGGATCGCCGAACACGAGACCCACGACGCCATTTGGCACGCCAGCGTCAACAAAAGCCCGAATGAGTTCTGCCGGTGACGCTGGCGTTTCCTCCGGTGCCTTGACGATGAATGAACAACCGGTGCTCAGCGCCGCAGACAGCTTGCGCACGATTTGATTGACCGGAAAGTTCCACGGGGTAAATGCCGCCACCGGGCCGACCGGTTCCTTCAATACCGTTTGCTGCGCATTCAAGTTGCGAGGCGGTACGAGCCGGCCATAGATGCGACGACCTTCATCCGCGAACCATTCGATGATATCCGCCGCCGACAGCACCTCGACACGTGCCTCGGCAATCGGTTTGCCCTGCTCCTGCGTCATCAGGCGGGCGATAGCATCGGAACGTTCGCGCAATAAGGCCGCCGCTTTGCGCATGAAATTCGCTCGCTCAAACGCACTGATCTTGCGCCAGGTTTCGAACCCGGCTTGCGCCGCTTTCACGGCACGCTCAAGATCGACGAGGCCAGCGCGCGCAACGATGCCGATCTTGTCGCCGGTCGCCGGATTGACGACGTCGAGCGTGCGGCCATCCTCCGCGTCACACCATTCGCCATTTATAAGGAGGTGCGTGTCTCGATAGGCTCTTGTGTTCAAGTTTCATCCTCGATTGAGCAAGATAAGATAATTGAGCGCGTCGCGCGGCATTTCGCCTGCGCGGGATGACTCACACGTCTTCTCAACGTTCTTTGATTGCCTGTCAGTGTGGTCTCATGCACTTGCTCAGGCAAACGGATAATCCTTGGCTTATGCATGCATTTTCTGAATAGCGAAGTCGCATGCAGGTGCGCACGAGCGTTCTGTAGAGTCAGCGCGCGGAATGCTGACACATGCCATCGCGGCGCGCTATCCGCTCGACGACATCGTGAAGGCGCGCGAGGTCGTTGAAAGCGGAACGCTGCTGGGCAACGCGGTCGTCGTGTCCGACGCGCAGGCCGCGCAAAAGCTACAAAGCCTGAGTCATCTTCGGCACGGCATCGAAAAGATCGTCGACAAGACCATAATCCGCGACACTGAAAATAGGCGCTTCAGCATCCTTATTAACGGCGACGATCACCTTCGAATCCTTCATGCCCGCGAGATGCTGGATCGCGCCGGAGATGCCGACCGCCACATAAAGCTGCGGCGCGACGATCTTCCCCGTTTGCCCGACTTGCCAGTCGTTGGGCGCGAAACCCGAATCGACCGCCGCACGCGATGCCCCGACCGCTGCACCGAGTTTCTCAGCGAGCGGGTCGAGCAGCGCGAAGTTTTCCGCGCTCCCCATCCCGCGTCCGCCCGACACGACGATGCGCGCCGACATGAGTTCGGGCCGCTCGCTCGCCGCGATCTCGCGCCGCACGAAACGCACGCGCGCCACGCCCGGCACGGCCTGTTTCGCTTCGATGACCGCCTGACCGCCCGATGCCTTCGCGGCATCGAACGCGGTGGTGCGGATCGTCGCGACCTTGATCGCGTCGTCGCATTGCACGGTGGCGATGGCGTTGCCCGCATAGATCGGGCGATCGAACGTGTTCGCATCGTGGATCGCGATGACATCGGAAATCTGCGACGCATCGAGCTTGGCGGCCACGCGCGGCGCGACGTTCTTGCCCGCCGCCGTCGCCGCGAAAAACAAATGCGTGTAGGCGGGCGCGAGCATCAGCACATGTGCGGCGATGTTTTCCGCGAGTTCGTCGGCGAGATGCGGCGCATCGATCAGGATCACACGCTCGACACCTTCGATGGCGCTTGCAGCTTGCGCGACGGCCTGCGCTTCGTGGCCAACGACCAGCACATGCACGCCGTTGTTCACTCGACGCGCCGCGCTGACCGTGTTCAGCGTCGCGGTTTTGAGCACCGCGCCTTCGTGTTCGGCAATGACGAGAGTGGTCATCAGATTACCTTCGCTTCGTTCTTGAGTTTATCGATCAGCGCCGCGACATCGTTCACGCGCACGCCAGCCTGACGCGCCGACGGTTCGACCACTTTCAGCGTCTTGAGACGCGGCGAAGGATCGACGCCGAGTTCGTCCGGCGTCACCGTATCGACCGGCTTTTTCTTCGCCTTCATGATGTTCGGCAGCGTCACATAACGCGGCTCGTTCAGCCGCAAATCCGTGGTGACGATGGCGGGCAGCGTTAGCTCGATCGCTTCGAGTCCGCCATCCACTTCACGCGTGACGGTGGCGGTATTCGCGGCCGCATCGATCTCGATCTTGCTCGCGAAGGTCGCCTGCGGCCAGTCGAGCAGCGCGGCGAGCAACTGGCCGGTTTGACCGGCATCGTCGTCGATGGCTTGCTTGCCGAGAATCACGAGTTGCGGCTGTTCGCGTTCGACGACCGCCCTGAGCAGCTTGGCGACCGCGAGCGGTTGCAGTTCCGCATCCGTCTGAACGAGGATGCCGCGATCCGCGCCGATGGCCAGCGCCGTGCGCAGCGTTTCCGTGCCCGGCGTCGTGCCGCACGTCACCGCGATCACTTCGCTCGCGTTGCCCGCTTCCTTGAGGCGTGTCGCGGCCTCGACGGCGATTTCATCGAACGGGTTCATCGACATCTTGACGTTGGCCGTTTCGACGCCGCTCTGATCCGACTTCACGCGGACCTTCACGTTGTAATCGACCACGCGTTTTACCGCTGCCATGATTTTCATGGAGAGAGTTCCTTGGTTTATGAGTCTTACTCGACGATGACGAGCGCCGCTAATGCGCCTTCGTCCGGCGTGAGACGAAGCGCGGGACCGTGTTCGTCGCGGGTCATGACGTGACCGGCTTCGAGCGTCGTTGCGTTCATTTCGCAGCGGCCGCTCATGACGAGCGCCAGCGCGAAGCATCCGCGCGGCACGTTCGACGCTTGCGTCAGCGGCAGAATGCGTGCGCGCACACGGCCACGCAAAGCCATTGCATTGAGCGCGATCACCGGGCCATCAATTAACGTGGCGTGCCATGCCGCATCGCCGCTGTATTCGGCCACCAGACCCGGACGCAGATGACATTGCACGGCCTCGTCGCGCAGCGTGATGCCCGCGCCTTGCATCACGAGCGACAGGCGCGTCATGCCTTCGAAGCGCGAATACGGCCCGTCGCGTTCGATGGATGCAAGACTGATGCGCCACGCACCGTCCGCGTCTTCCGCCAGCGGACGCGTGGTGCCGCCTCCATTGCGCCACGGCTGCGTCGCGAACGACTCCAACGCGCGGATACGCATGCGCGCCTCAGGAGACGGCGCCGACACCGTACTTACCAGTAAGCAACGCACCGGTTGCAAAACGTTCGACGGAATACGGCGCCAGCGATACATCGGTCGGCAAGCCGAGCGCGGCCTGCGCGAGCACGCGTCCGACCGTTGGCGACAGCTTGAAGCCGTGCCCGGAAAACCCGTAACCCACGATCAACCCTTCGATGCCCGGCAACGCGCCGAGCACCGGATTCCAGTCGGGCGTCACGTCGTACACACCCGTCCACGACGAAGCGATGCCCGCCGCCTCGTAAGCCGGAAAGCGCTCGGCAACCTGCGCGCCGACTTCGACTACATAGTCCATCGAAATGTCGCCTTGTTCGGTGTCGGCGGAGTCGAGTTTTTCGCCTGCGGTGCCTTCGCTCACCAGCATTTGATTGCCGCCGTAGCTGCGGCAATACAGCATGCCGGGTGACGCGAGATCCTTGAAGACCGGCATCTTGTAGGTATAGGCCGCGCCCGCGCATTCGAGCGCGATCACGGCGTGACGTTCCGGCGAAACGGGCAGCACGGTATGCGTCCATGCCGCGAGTTCGGGCGTCCAGATATTTTGCGTGCTGACCACCATCGGCGCGGCGAAATCGCCCGCGCTCGTCGATACGCCGCGCACCTTGCCGTCTTCGATCAGCAAGCGGTTCACGGTGACGTTCTCGCGAATCGTCACGCCGCCGCGCCGTGCGGCGCGCGCGAAACTCGTCGCGGTGAGGTAGGCATCGGCGAAACCGGCTTCGGGTTCGTAGCCGATCAGCGCGGCATCGTCGAAGCGGGCGATGGGCATGAGTTCGTGCGCTTGCCGTGCATCGAGCAATTCCAGCGGAATGCCTTGCTGCTTTTGCTGTTCGAGCGATGCGCGCAACGGTTCGAGCTTGTCGCCTTCCGCCGACACGATCATGTAGCCGCATTTCACGAGTCCGCACGAGGCTTCGTCATCGCCCAGATAAGCGGCGAAATCGTTGAACACGGCCCACGACTTGCGCGCGAGTTCCACGTTTTCCTTGACCGAATAATGCGTGCGCAGAATGCCCGACGATTGCGATGTCGTGCCCGAGCCGATGGTCGCGCGATCCAGCACGAGCACGCGTTTCGCGCCGAGCTTCTGAAGATGGAACGCGACCGAACTGCCGATCACGCCCGCACCGATCACCACTACGTCGTAGCTGTCCACTGTTGCGCTTCCTTGCTCAAGATGACGGATGCAGTGTGCCGCGAACGCAGGGTTTCGCCGCATCCATAAGCGAAACCGATGCTATGCAGAAGCGGCGGTTTCAGGCCGCGCCTTCGAGACCTTTCATGACTTCGGCCTGCACCGTTTGCCAGATCGACTTCTTCATCTCCAGATAGGCCGGAGAAAGCTGCACGTCGGCGGTGCGCGGCATGGGCAGATCGTTGCGAATGTCCTGCACGATGCGCCCGGGCTTCGCGCCCATCACGATCATGCGCGTGGAGAGCATCAACGCTTCGTCGATGGAATGCGTGATGAATACGATGGTCTTGCCGCTCTTTTCGTAAAGCGAGAGCAGTTGTTCCTGAAGGACTTGGCGCGTCATGGCGTCGAGCGCGGCGAAGGGTTCGTCGAGCAGCATCACGTCGGGATCGTTGGCGAGCACGCGCGCGATTGACACGCGCTGCTTCATGCCGCCCGACAGCTTGCCGGGATAGCTGTCCTCGAAACCTTTGAGTCCCACCGCTTCGATATGACGTCGCGCTGCCTCGCGTCTTTCGGCACGGCCGATGCCGCGCATCTTCAAGCCGAACGCGACGTTCTCGCTTACCGTTTTCCACGGAAACAGCGCGTATTGCTGAAACACCATGCCGCATGCGGGCTCGACATCCTTGACGTGTTTGCCGTTGACGAACACGCGTCCCTGCGTCGGCGGCTCGAAACCGGAAATCATGTTGAGCATCGTCGATTTGCCGCAGCCCGATGCGCCGAGCAAAACGAGGAACTCGCCCTTTTCGATATCGAGATCGACTTCCTTGAGCACCTGCAACGCGCCATAGCTTTTAGCGACGCCTTTGAGTTGGATCATCGCTGCCATGAAAGCACTCCGCGTTCGATGAGCCGGAACGCCGCATCCGTAATGAGCACGGTAATGCTGATGAGCACCATGCCGAGCACGACGGTATCGGTCTGGAAGAACTCGCGTCCGTTCATTATCATGAAGCCGAGCCCTTGCTGCGCCGCGACGAGTTCGGCGGAAATCACGCAGGTCCACGACAAGCCGAGAATCACCTTCATGCCGGACAGAATTTGCGGAATGCAGCCCGGCAAGATGACTTCGAACATGACCTGCCAGCGGTTCGCGCCGAGATTGCGCGCCGCGCGGATAAAGATCGGATCGACGCTTCGCGTGGCATCGATCACGTAGAGCAGGGCGGGCGCGAACGAACCCATGAACACGATGCTGTACTTCTGCGTCTCCGTGATGCCGAACCACAAGAGCGACAGCGGAATCCAGCTCATCGACGGCAGCGGGCGCAGGAACGACAGCAGCGGATCGAACACGGCGCGCGCCACGCGCGATGTACCGAGCACGATGCCGAGCGGTATCGACACGACCGCCGCCACGAAGAAGCCCACCATCACGCGGCGCGTGGAGGCCAGCACGTTGTCGAGCAACGTGTTCGCATGCCACATGCGAATGCCACGGCTCAACACTTGCGACGGCGCGGGCAGAAACACCGCATCGACGAGACCCGCGCGGCACACGAGTTCCCAGAGCAGCAGAAAGCCGATCAGCGAGCACGCGCTCAAAATCAGCAGGCCGCCGCCGTCCAGCCATTTTCGGTTCGATGCCATGCGCCGGCGCTCAGAGATAAGTTGCGTTGATCCAGTCCGAGACCTTCGGCGACTGATCGATCTGCTTGAGATCGACGAGCATGTCGGAGAGTTTTTGCACGCCATCGACGAAGGGCGCGGGTTTGCCGCCGGTGCCCGCGAACAGCGTCTTTTGCTGCGCGTGCGAATACCATTGCGTTTGCCTGAGCACCGCCATCTGTTCGTCTTCCGAAAGATTCGTGAGCGTCATCAGAATGGGCGCGGCTTTTTCGGGGCTTTGCGTCATCATGTCGTTGGCCTGCGCGATGCCTTGCAGAAAGGCCTTCGGCACGTCGGGATGCGCGGTGGCAAATGCGGTGCGTACCAGCAGCACGTCCGGTCCTGGCGTCAGTTGATATTGCTTGTAGAGCGAGAAAGACGAATCGTCGAGCAGCAGCTTCGTGTCGGGCAGCGCCTTGATGCGATCGAAGGTCGGCGTCCACGCGGCGGCGGCATCGATCTGATTGCTGCGGTACGCGGTGAGCAGTTCCGTCGCCGGAAGATTGATGATGCTCACGTCCTTGCTCGCATCCATGTTCGCCTGATGCAGCACATCGAGCAGCAGCACATGCGAACTCGATGCATACGTCACGCCGATCTTCTTGCCCTTGAGGTCGGCAAGCGACTTCACGCTGCTGTGTACGAGCAGTCCTTCGGACTTGCCGAAGTTGTTCGGCGTCGAGATAAGCTGGAATTGCTTCGCGCCATTCGCCATCAACGCGAGCGCCGAGACCACGCCCGTTCCCGCGATATCGATATTTCCCGCCATCACCGCGCCCATGCGCGCCGACGAAGTGGAGAACGACTGCCAGTGACAATCGATGCCGAGCTTCGTGAAGATATCGGTCTTCATGGCGAGATACGCGGCGTAATGGCCGAGCCAGGCCGAGCCGCCGTAGTTCACCACGGTCGCCGTCGCCGCCGCGCGCGCCAGCGGCGAGAGGGCCGCCGTGAAGCCCGTCGTGGCCGACGCCACGCCAATCAAGGAGGCCTGCTTCAGAAACCTGCGGCGATTCGTTGTCATCGTGTGCCTTGTCTGAACGTTGAGTGACCGGTGTGTGCACAGGATGGTAGTGGCGAACGCGCTCCGGTCATTAAGCCGCATGACCGAATCAGCAACTCTTATGTTTTGAAGCAGTTCCGCTAATCCCGTCAGGCGTTGTTCGCTTCAGGGCCGATGCCGTAGGCATCGAACAATTCGGCGGGCACGCCGGGCAAGGCAGCGTGCAGTCCCGCTGCGATCACGTCCCGCGCGACCGCGATCGATTCGCGCGAAACGGCATCGGCCATGGCGGACCACTCGGAGCGCCGCGTGAGAATGTAGAAGTGGCGATGCCCGATGCGCGTGACCGGCAGCTTCACCACGGTCAAGTCCGGCAGATGCGCGCGCGATTGCCAGAGACACAGCGGTGAGGTGATCGCGCAGCCGAAACCGGACGCGACGAGACTCAGCAGCGGGTCGGTATCGTCGAATTCATAGCGGTTGGGCGCATGAAAATTCATATGCTTGACGAGCCGTTCGACCTGCTGACCGATCAGCGAACGGCCCGTATAGCGCAGCAGCGGAAGCTCGCGCACCACGTCGTGAAAGTCCCGCAGCGTGCGGCCCGTGCTGAACGACTTCGGCGCGACGGCGATAAACGTTTCGGAGAACAGCGGACGTAGCTCGACGCGACGCGGATCGAGCGTGGCCTCGGTGCAGATCGCGAGATCGAGTTCGCGGTTGGCGAGTTGTTCACTGAGCGTCGGCGTGAGGCCGGACCACATCGACAGCGTTTTCATGCGGTCGGACAGACGCTGCACGAGATGCGGCCCGATGCTGGCGGCGAACGAATCCACGCAGCCGATCCGCAGGCTCGATACGCTTTCGTTGGTCGCCGTGCGCACGTTGTGCGAAACCGCCTGCGCGTGTTCGAGCAGCCCGCCCGCCTGTTCCAGCAGAATGCGGCCCGCTGCATTGGGCCGCACGGGACGGAACTCGCGGTCGAACAGCGCCACGCCTTGTTCGCGCTCCAGCGCCGCGATCAACTGGCTCACCGCGCTTTGCGTCACGCCGAGCACGCGCGCGGCCTCGGTCATCGAGCGTGTCTCGCAGACCGCCACGAATGCCTGAAGCGCACGCAGATCCACGCCGACGAAAGTGTTTCGCATGGTTTCCTCCTGCGCTCATTTTGCCGTAGATCCATGCAGCGGCTTTCGCGGCCATAATAGCGGGCAGTTCTTCGATCCCTTACGTATAGCGATTTGGTCAATCACTCTCCATCGCCGGAAAACGCGCCGCGCCGCTTCGTGTTCCTGTTGGCCGAAGGCTTGTCGATGATGAGCCTGTCCTCCGCCATCGAACCGTTGCGTTCGGCCAATCGCCTGGCGGGCGAATCGCTGTATGCGTGGACGCTGGCGAGTCTGGATGGCGAGGCGGTGGCGTCATCGAACGGCATTCCGCTGGCGGCAAGCCGCTTCGACGATGTGTACCGCGATGCCGATTACGTGTTCATCTGCGGCGGACTGCGTTTGTCGCCCGCGCTCGAACCGGCATTTATCGCGGCGCTCAAACGCGCGGCACGAACGGATGCCGTCATCGGATCGCTCTCGACTGCGACTTATCTGCTCGCGCGCGCGGGCCTGCTCGAAGGCTATCAGTGCACCATTCACTGGGAGAATCTGCCCGCCTTCACGGAAACCTTTCCCGATGTGCTGTGCAGCAGCAAGCTCTTCGAGATCGACCGCGACCGCATGACGTGCTCGGGCGGCATCGCGGCGATGGACATGATGCTGCATCTGATCCGCACGCAGCATGGCAGCGATCTGGCCGTGCGCGTCGCCAACCAGTTTCACCACGAGCGCATTCGCGACACCGCCGACGATCAGCGCGGCTGGCGCGACCAGAATCATGCGAGCTTGCCGCGCGGCATCCGCCGGGCCATCGAGATGATGCGCGCGAACGTGGAGACGCCTTTGCAGATCAACGATATCGGCTCGGCGATCGGCATGACGTCGCGGCAGATGGAGCGGCTGTTTCTAAGGCATTTGAACGCCACGCCCGCGCGTTATTACGTGCAGTTGCGGCTGGAACGCGCGCACGAACTGCTGACGTATTCCAGCGTGCCCGTCGCCGATGTCGCGGTGGCGACGGGCTTCGCTTCGCCCTCGCATCTCGCGCGCTGGGTGCGGCGCGCGTATGGCATCAGTCCGACGGAATTGCGTGCGGCGCAGCCCAAGTCGTGAGGCGCGTTCAGACCATTTCCAGCGTCGGCGCTGAAGCATGCAGCGGCAACGGCATCCAGCCCTGAAGCGCGCGCCAGTCCGGTTCGAGACGCGCGAAACGCGCCAGCGAGAACGACGAGAGATCCGCGAACTCGCAGCGGCCATCGATCACCAGATCGCGGATGGCGTGACCGCTCGCCGGCGAAAGCCCGAAGCCGACGCTCGACAGCGTGGCCACCGTCACGTTGCCTTGCGCGTCGGGCCGGTCGATCACCGGGCGTCCATCCGGCGTGTTCTCGATATAGCCGGCCCAACTGCGGATGACCTTGGCATGCGCGGCCTTCGGCAAGAGCGCCGCGAGACGCGCCGCGATGCTGCATTGAAGCGGCGTCGATTGCGGGCGCACGCGGGGCACATCGTCGAGAGCGATCCATTCGTGCGGACCGCCGCCATACGCCAGATTGCCGCGCAACGTCTGCCGCCCGTAAAGGCCGTTGCCGTCCACGCCGCCGAGGTTCATCTGCGGAAGCGGTTCGGTCACGATCATCTCCGCGCGCGCCGCCGCCAGCGGCACGTCGATGCCCAGTTGCGCCGCCAGCACGCCCGTATGCGGTCCCGCCGCGATCACGAGCTGATCGCACGCGATGTCGCCCGCAGGCGTCGTCACCGCACTCACGCGGCCACCGCGTTGCACGAAGCCCGTCACCGGCGTGTGCTGAAGGATGCGCCCGCCGTGATCCTCCATCGCCCACGCATAAGCCTGCAAGGTGCGATGCGGATTCGCATGTCCGCCGAAGTGATAGAAATAGCCCGCATAAACGTTGTCGCCCGCGAGCGGCACGAGTTCGCGCACTTGTTTCGCATCGAGCACATCGGAACGCAGACCGTGATGCTCGCCGTTTTCCAGCGCGCGCCGGTAGAGCCTGAACTGATCCTCGTCGAGCGCGATACGAATACGCTCGCGGCAAAATTCGGTCGGATAGCCGAGCAGTTCGTCCATCATCGGCCAGAGGCGCTGTTCTTCCATGAACAGCGGACTGTGATGATGCGAGCAGCCGCCGCCATTGCGGCCCGACGCGCCCCAGCCGATCATCCCCGCATCGAGCACGAGCACGTCGATGCCTTCGCGCGCGAGCCACCATCCCGCCGACAGCCCCGTCACGCCGCCGCCGACGATCACGACCGATGCGCCTTTTGCCGATATGTTCATGCTTCCATGCCTCGATGCGTGTTGATTTGAGCGTGTTTATTCGCTGGCGACCGGCTCACCCGTTTGCCGCGTCCCCGCGCGATACAGCGGTTCGACGCGCCAGAACGGCACCCATTGCGATGCCATGCCGAACCAGCTATCCCAATGCGCGCCGGTCGCGGGCGCTTCCGCTATTTGCGCGAGTTGACGCAGCGCGAGCGGGCGCACCGGGGCGCGAAACGTCGCGAGCGGAATCTCGGCTAGAGCACAGTCAGCGCCGATGGCAAGCAGCGCCGCCACTTGCTCGCGGCATCGGCGGCCCTGGCACGGACCCATGCATGCGCGTGTCAATCGCTTGACCGCATCGGGATTGGGCGGGCCGCTGCGTGCGAGTCCTTCGACGCCGCGCGTGTCGTGTTGTGCATCGGCGGGATGCCAGCCGAGATAACGCGGCGGCCGCACATCGAGGATTTCGCGCGCCGTGACTTCCTCGCACTGGCAGACGAACGGCTCGCCCGCCGCCGCGACGACGCTTGCTCGTACCCAGTCCACGCGCGATTGCGCTATGTCGTGTGTTGGCGTGTCGGGCTGCGCGGCATCGGTCACGCTCTCGCCCAGCGCAGCAAGCGCCGCGCGACGGCCTTCTTCCCGCGCGATGGCTTCATCGCAACTTTTCGCGGGCCACACGCCCGCGCAATCGCCCGCTGCAAACGCGAATGGCAGCGAGGTGCGCTGCATCGAATCTACGCGCACGACATGACCGCCGCGCGCGGCATCGAACGTGGTCGCGCAACCGGCCGCTTCGAGCAGTTCGATCGCAGGCAACGCCGCGATGCCGAGCAGCACCGTGTCGCAATCGAAGGATATCGGCGATGCCGAATCGAGCGCTTCGACCTGTACCGATGTCACGCCATAGGCATCGCCGTGCGCATGCCGGACCACGTGCCGCGTGAGCATGCGCGCGCCACCGGCTTCGAGTCTTGCGGCAAGTGAGGCATCGCCGAGAATCGACGTGGATTGCTCGATCACCGCGACGATCTGCACGCCGCGCGACATCAGTTCGATGCCCACGTTCAGCGCGTCCGTGTCGCTGCCGACCAGCACCGCGCGACGCGCATCGAGCGCGCCGTACAGCACGGCGAGCCGCCACGCGGCGCTTGCGCCCATCACGCCGGGTCGCTGCCAGCCGTCGAAGGCGAGGCCCATGTCGCGCCGCCCGGACGCGACGATCACCTGCTTGAAACTCATGAGCCACGTCTGCGATGCATCCGCGAGACCGGCGGCGTGCGTGTCCATCCACGCGCTCGCCGGCCCGTGCGGAAAGAGGCCCCAGACGGCAGTGCCGAGCTTCACATCGACGCCCGCTTCCAGCGCATCGCCGAGTTCGGGGCGCGCATCGAGCATGGCTTCGAGCATGGCGTTCGCGTTGCCCGCGACCGCGCCCATGCGGCTGCCGAAATGCAGCGGCACGTCTTCGCCCATGGTTTCGAGCGGCACGGGGTTTTCATCGACGAGCGTCACTTTGATCCCGTGCCGCACGGCTTCGAGCGCGGCGGCAATGCCCGCCGGTCCCGCACCGACGATCAGCAAATCGGTCGATTCGCCGATGGGCGGCGCCTTGCCCGCGACGGACGCGGGATCGTGGAAGGGCGTGGCTTGAGCTTCGTTGTTCACTGGCATCTCTCTTCAACGGTTTCGACTTGAGGCGCGTTCAGCACGAGTTCGCATAGCGATGCGGCGCGGGCATCCGGTTCGGCGAGCGCATCGACGGCGGATTCGAGTTCGTGCGCGAAGCCAAGGCTGAAGCGTGCGCTCGTCAACGCGCGGAATTTTTCGCGTTCGGCGGCGGGCGTCATCGGGCGCGCGGGGTCGCCGCTGGCTTGCATCGCGCCGGAATCGAAACGCCGTCCATTGCGCAGTTCGACGATGACGCGCGCCCAGCGCTCGGCGGGAAACGCGGCATCGAATTCGGCGTGTTCGCGCGTGACGAGACGCGGCAACAGCGCATGCACGGCGGGATCGGCAAGACCGGTATCGCCGATGGTCGCGGCATCCACGCAGCCATGCAGCAGCGCGGCGGCGACGGGGAACAGCACGCCGTATTGCGCTTCCTCGGTCGTGCGCGGGACGGCGGACCACAGACGCGCCGCCTGATGGAAGGTCTCGATTTCGACGCGCTCGATCTGCGCGGCATCGAAACCGCTCTGCGCGCGCACCGTCAGCGCAGCCGCAATGGCCGCGTGCGCCCAGCGGCACACGGGATACGGCTTCACGTACTGTTCGAGAATCAGCCAGCGCTCGCCGAGGTCGGACCAGAGCGCGGGTGCATCGCGCTCAACCGTTGTCGCAGGCGCGCCGGTAAAACCGCGCGCGGCGAGCAGCGCAGCGCTGATTCCCGCCAGCGCGCCCCACGACGAACCATCCTTCAGCATGGTCGGATGGTCGATGCAACGCATCATGTCCGAACGCGGTCCGTGATACTCCGCGATGCCGAGCGCATGCCGCGTCGTAGAAAGATCGAAGCCCATCGCGCGGCTCGCGATGGCCGCCGCCGCCAGCGCATTCCACGCGCCCGATGTGTGATATTCGCGGCTCGTCGCATGCAGCGCGATGCCCGCACGCGTGCCGAGTTCGTACCCGAGCACCGTCTGCACGATGAACTCGCGTCCGCTCATGCCGGGCGTGCGCTCGGTCATCGCCAGCAGCGCGGGCAACACGGTGACGCCCGCGTGACCCTTGGTGAGCGCGTGGCCATCGTGACCGTCGAAGCTGTCGATGGTCGCCGCGCCCGCGAAGGCCGCGCCCGCCGCGCTCACGATGCGTCCATCGAACATCATGCGCGCGGGCGTGCGGCCTGCCGCAAAACAATCGAGCGCATGTTCGCGCGCGATTTCGGACATGCGCGTTGATGTGCCCGCCGCCGCCACGCCGAACAGATCGAGCAGACGGCGCTGTGCATCGCGCACGATGGCTTCGGGCAGCATGTCGAAGCGCAGGGCGTGCGTGAAGCGGCTGGCGTCGTCGTGAAGCGGAGGCGTGGTCATCGGAAGGCGATCTCGACATCGGTGGACGGACGGCTGGAGCACGCGAGAATCCAGCCTTGCGCTTCTTCGGTGGCGGAGAGTCCGCCTGCGTGATGCATCGCGATGTCGCCCTTCACGCGGCGAACCTTGCATGTGCCACAGATGCCGCTCGCACAGCCGCACGGAATCACGACTTGCTGACGCGTCGCCGCGACGAGCAGCGTTTCGCCTGCGCGGACATCGAAATGTTTATCGCCCAAGGTCGCGCGATGAACGATGCCGCTCGCTTCGCCCTCCGCTAGAGCGTGCGGCGCAGCGTCGAGCACAGGCCCGAAGTGCTCGATATGAAACGCCGCGCGGCGCGCGCCTTCCGCGGCGTGAATCTGCCGAATGGTTTGCATGAAGCCCGCAGGCCCGCAGCAATAGACCGTGCGACGCCCGAAATCCGGCGTCGTCGCCCAGAGCGTGCCGCGCGCGATGCGTCCACGCAGGCCGAACCAACCCGGCGCGGGCGCACTCAGCCACACGCTGACTTTGAGATTCGGCATGCGCGTCTGAAGCGAGGTGAGTTCATCGGCGAAGAGAATGTCATCGGCGCGACGCGCGGCATGCAGCCAAGCGACATCGGCATTTGGATTGCGCCGGGCCAGCGTGCGCAACATCGACATGAGCGGCGATGCACCCGATCCCGCCGACACCAACGCGATCAGTGCGTCGTCCGAAACATCGAGCGTGAAGCGGCCGAGCGGATAACGCGCATCGATCTGCATGCCGGTTTCGAGCGTGTCATGCAGCCAGCGCGTGACGACGCCATCCGCCTGCGCCTTGATGGTGAGTTCGATCACGTCGGGATCGAGCGGCGTCGAGGCGATGGAAAACGTGCGGTCGTGACGCACGCCATCGATCAGAAGCGTGAGCAACATCGCCTGTCCGGGCGCGTAACGGCGCGCGCCGTGCGGATGCGGATCGCGCAGGCGAAACGTCTTGATGCCCGGCGCTTCGTCGCGCACACCGATACATTCGAGCGTGCGCGCGGCGGCATCGTCGAAAGCGAGCGCAGGATCGGGTGCGATAAGCACATCAGCCATTCGACACCTTCAACGCAATCGAACGATGCGGATGCGAGCCATCCAGATACGCACTCAGTTTGTCCGCATACCAGTTCGTGAAGTTGCGCAGCATGAACTCGGACGGCGCATACGGTCCCGGTGTGTACGCGATCGAACCCACGCCGAGCTGATTGTTCGCCGCGAGCCGCGCGTCCTGCGTATTCGTCGCGTTCCACACGGAAGTGAGCGTGCCGATGTCGTAATCCACGCCTTCGACCGCATCCTCGTGAACGAGCCAGGTCGTGCGCAACATCGTGCGCGACGCCGACAGCGGCAAAATCCGAAAATGGATGATGTGATCCGCGAGAAAGTGATTCCAGTTGTTCGGCACGCGAAACATGCGCACGGAGCCGAGATCGGGTTCGGTGAGATCGCCGAGCAGCTTGCCGCACGCGGGCGAACCATCCTGCGTGAACGACACCGCGCCGCGATGAAACGGCAGCCGAATACAGCGGAATTCCTCGCCGCCATCCACCGGCAAATGCGGCAGACCGTGACGTTCCCATTTCGCGGCTTGCGTGTCCATCAACTGGCGAAAGTCGCGGGAACCTGCGGGATCGTCGGGCAGCGCGAATTCGACCAGCGTCGCGAGCAGTTCGGGATGATTGCCCGCGCAGTGATAACACTCGCGATTGTTTTCGATGACGAGCTTCCAGTTCGCGTCCTCGATCATCGTCACGGCGGCGGCGACCTTCGTGCGCCACGGCTGATGCGGCGCGATGTACGGCGTCACGGCATCGCGAAAACGGTTGATATCGGGCGGCGTATCGGCGAGGCAGATGTACACCATGCCGCACACGATCTCGACATGCACGGGCCGCAAGCCATATTCGCCGCGCTCGAAGTCCGGCGGCATTTGCCGCGCGTGCAGCAGCGAGCCATCGAGTTCATAGACCCACTGGTGATACGCACACGTCAGCCGATGCGCATGACCTTTCTCATCGAGACAGATACGCGATCCGCGATGCCGGCACGTATTGAAGAACGCGCGGATTTCGCCATCGTGATCGCGCAGCACGACCACCGAAGTCGGACCGATTTCGAGCGTCAGATAATCGCCGGGTTCGCGCAGTTCGCAACCGTTGCACGCGAACAGCCATTCGTTGTTGAACACCGCGTCGATGTCGAGCTGGTGAAACGCTTCGTCCGTATAGAACGGCTGCGGCAACGAAAAATTATCGCGGCGTTGCGAGAGGGCGGCACGCACGCGCATCGGGTCGATCATCGTTCTGCTCTCCGTGCAAACGATCGGTTAGATCAATTGTCAGCCGCTGATTTACCCGATGCCGACAGGCACACGACCAACGCAATCACGAAAGCGACACGATGTCGTTTCCGGACGCACCGCGAGCGAGGATCGCATCGATGGCGCGGGCATCGCGCACGGTGGGAAGATCGAAGCGGGCGCATCGCACGGCGTCGTAATCGAGCGCGGCGATCACCAGTTGCTCGCGCGCCGATTCGCTTTGCGCGAGCGTTTCGCCACGCGGTCCGACGATGCGCGAGCCGCCCCAGAAATGCAGCGCGCCTTCGCGGCCCACGCGATTGGCGAATACGATGGGCAAGCCGTAGACGAGGGCATGCGCGCGCAGAACGGTGTCCCAGCCGCGCGGATTATCGAATTCGGTGCCGACCGCTTCGACGGCGGAACTTACCGGCGCGGCGCACAAGGTCGCGCCGTCGCGTGCGAGCCGATGCATCAGCGCGGGACTCCAGAGGTCGGCGCAAATGGGCGTGGCGATGCGCCAGCGCGCATCGTCCGGCAACGCGAACTGATCGAGACGTTCGCCGTGGCCGTAGTATTTGCCATCGTCGAGCCCGCCGTAAGTCGCCAGCGCAATCTTGCGATGCACATGCAGCACGCGCCCCGCATGAAGCGTCGCGACGCTGTTGTAGAACTGCGCGCCCGGCGCTTCCTCGATGAAGCCGACCACTGCCGCCAGCGACGTGCAGCATCGCGCGAGTTCGAGCAAGGCTTCGTCGTCGCGGGAAAGCGCGAGCCGCAACGCGTGTTCGCCCGCGCCATGTCCCGCGAGCGACAACTCGGGAAACACCAGCAGCCGCACGCCGCGTTCGGCCGCCTCGCCGATCATGCGCCGATGCACTTCCAGATTCGCGGCCAGATCGCCGACCACGGTTTCCGTCTGCGCGGCGGCGACGAGCAACGGTTCCATCGCGCGCATGGATCAGAGCAGGCCGGCTGACTTGAGGAATGCGCCCGAGACATCGTTGAGCGACTTCTTCTGCACATCGACTTCGGCGTTGAGGCGGGCCATCGTCGCATCGTCGAGCTTGGCGGAGAGCGCGTTCAGGATGCCCGCGAGCGTCGGATTCGCATCGAGCGTCGCCTTGCGGATGACCGGCGTGAGCGCATAAGCAGGGAAGAAGTTTTTATCGTCACGCAGCACGATGAAGTTGAACGCGGGCACGCGGCCATCCGTCGTGAAGACGAGCGCGGTATCCACCTGACGATCCTTCAACGCCTGATACGTGAGACCCGAATCCATCCGCTTGATCTGCGACGGACTGAACTCGAAACCGTATTCCTTCTCCAGCGGACGCAGACCATCGGGCCGCGCGTAGAACTCGGAATTGCACGCGAAGGTCAGTTCCTTGCCGCCCTTGAGTGCCTTGGCCAGATCGCTCAGCGTGACGACGCCGAGCTTCTGCGCGACGTCGCGATTCATCGCGATACCGTACGTATCGTTCGCTTTCGACGGATCGAGCCAGACGAGGCCCTTTTGCGCGTCGAGTTCCTTCACGCGCGCATAGGTTTGCTGCGGGTCGAGCTTGTCGGTCACCTTGTTATAGGTAATCAGCGACGTGCCGGTGTATTCCCAATACACATCGACCTGACCGTTCTCTTGCGCCTGACGCAGCACCGTGCTGCCCATGCCGTCTTTCTTGACGACCGTGAAACCCTTGGCTTGCAGAAGTTCCGTGGTCATCTCCGCGAGCAACACCTGTTCGGTGAAGTTCTTCCCGCCGACCGTGATGGTCGATGCGGCCTGCGCAGGCGCATTCAACGCGAGCGCGCCGAACGTGATCAGGAATGCAGCGGACAGGCGCGACCATAGCTTGCGTGACAACGACGGCTTGAACATGGGTTTCGTTTTCCGGGAAAAGAAGTTCAACGTAGAGGACTGACGCCGCGCGGCACGAGCCAATGCTGAATCTGCGCGACGAACAGATCGGTCGCGACCGCGAGCAGCGCGGTCGGTATGGCGCCGGCGAGCAGCATGCCGAAATCGTTCAGGTCGATGCCGGTAAAGATGAGTTCGCCCAGCCCGCCGCCGCCGACCAGAAACGCCAGCGGCGCGGTGCCGACCGTGATCGCCAGCGCCGTGCGCACGCCCGCGAGAATCACGAACATCGC
This sequence comes from Caballeronia sp. A2-2, assembly GCF_057612605.2. Classification (NCBI taxonomy): domain Bacteria; kingdom Pseudomonadati; phylum Pseudomonadota; class Betaproteobacteria; order Burkholderiales; family Burkholderiaceae; genus Caballeronia; species Caballeronia sp. A2-2. The sequence goes on from NZ_JBVFIR010000005.1 coordinate 40,090, forward strand.
GTTGGGCAGTTCGACCTTGAAGAGAATCTGCCGCTGCGTCATGCCGATGCCGTTGGCCGCTTCGATCAGCGCGGGCGGCACGGCGCGGATGCCTTCGTAAGTATTCATCGCGATGGGCAAGAGCGTGGCGAGCCACAACGCGAGAATCGCGGGCTTCGCGCCGATGCCCAGCACGCTCATGGCGAGCGCGAGGATCGCGAGTTTCGGCACGGCCTGACCCGCATTGAGCGTGAACATGACGAAGCGCGCGGCGCGGCCGTTGCCGGGGCGGCTCAGCCAGACGCCGACCGGCACGGCGACGAGAATCGCCGCGACTCCCGCGATCAGCACCATCAGCATTTGCTGGCCCGACTGATACGCGATGTCGGCGCGGTACTGGCCGATGGTCGCCAGCCAGTCGTCCGCGCGCGCGGATGCGCTGAGAAGCGCCATCGACACGCCGAACGCGATGCGCGCCTTCATCGCACGGCTCCGGCGACGAGCGCGGGTTCGGCGATATCCGGCGATGCATCGATCGCATTCGGCGATGCTTCGCCCGACGCGCACGCCGCGCGCGCCATCAGCGCGATACGCTCATGCGTCACGTAACCGATGAAGCGTTCGTCCGCGTCGATGGCGGGCAGCCACGTCGCGCCGTGCGCGAGCAGCATCGACATGACCGAGCGCAGATCGTCGCTCGCGCGCACGACGCCGGGAAGCGCGCGAAGTTGTGCTGCTTCGAGCGTCGCGCCGCCAGCCGCGAGTTCCGCCGCGCCGACGTGGCCCGCGAGCCGGCCTTGCGCATCGAGCACGACGAGCGTTCCGGCGAGGTGATCGCGCAGCAGGGCGCGTGCGTCCGCGCTCGGATAACCGAGTCGCGCCACGCGCGCGGGTTCCTGCGCCGCATCGGCGGCGCGCATCAGACGCAGACGCTTCAACGCCCGGTCCGCACCCACGAAATCCGCGATGAACGCGCTCGCCGGACGCGCCAGCAATTCATCAGGACTCGCCATTTGCTCGATCTTGCCGTTGCGAAAGATTGCCACCTTGTCGCCCATCTTCATCGCCTCGTCGATGTCGTGGCTCACGAACATCACGGTCTTACGGAGGCTTTTCTGGATATGCCGAAACTCGTCCTGAATCGATGCGCGGTTGATCGGATCGATCGCGCCGAACGGTTCGTCCATCAGCATCACGGGCGGATCGGCGGCGAGCGCGCGCGCCACGCCCACGCGCTGCTGCTGGCCGCCCGACAGATCGCGCGGATAGCACGGCATGAAGATGGCCGGATCGAGCGACACCATTTCCAGCAGCTTGTGCGTGCGTTCGCGGATGCGCGTCTTGTCCCAGCCAAGCATCTGCGGAACGACGGCGATGTTCTGCGCGACCGTCATGTTCGGGAACAGGGCGACCTGCTGAATGGCATAGCCGATGCGCCGCCGCAACTCGACGACATCGAAGCCCGCCGTATCCGCGCCGCCGATGAAAATCTGGCCCGAGGTCGGTTGCACGAGACGGTTGATCATCTTGAGCGTGGTCGTCTTGCCGCAACCGGACGGCCCGAGCAGCACGCACAGTTCGCCTTCCTCGACCGTCATCGAAATATCGTCGACGACCGGCTTTTCGCCGCGCGATTCGAAGCATTTGGTCAGGTGCCGAAGATCGATCATCGTGCCTCCGCCGTGCTGTTGTACGAGTTGACGCGCCGCCACAGGAAGCGCGCGCGTCGTGGCCGCATGCCTTCCGGCGTCAGACGCCATTGCAGCGCGGCAAGGCCCACGTCCGCGAGGATCGCGAGCAGCGCGACGATCACCGCGCCCGCCACGAGCTGACGCGGGTCCGACTGCGAGATGCCACGGCTGATGAGACGCCCGAGCCCGCCCGCGCCGATATACGTCGCGATCGCCGCGATGCCGATGTTCATCACCACCGCCATGCGCACCCCCGCCATGATGATCGGCACGGCAATCGGCATCTCCACGCGAAAAAGGCGCTGCCACGGCGTCATGCCCATGCCGAGCGCGGCCTCACGCAGCGCGGGATCGAGATTGCGGATGGCCGCGTACGTGTTGCGAAGAATTGGCAACTGCGAATAGAGAAACAGCGCGATGGCCGCCGGCAGAAAGCCGATGCCTTGCCCGATCAGCGACAGCACCGGAATGAGCAGGCCGAACAGCGCGATGGACGGGATGGTCATGAGCATCGCGGCGATATACAGCACGATCTTGGCGAGCCGCTCGTTCAGCGTGATGACGATGCCGAGCGCCACGCCCGTCACAATGGCGCAGCCGACCCCGGCCAGCACGAGCAGGATGTGATCGACCAACATGTGCCCGATCGATGCCGCGTTACTCCAGACGAAAACCAGCGTATCCAAGCGGCCTCCCTGCGTTCGTGCATCCTGCCCAGTGTCGATGAATGTACCGGTCCAAAATCGGTTCGACCAACACAAACTCGACATCTACTGTCACAGATCCGACGCGCCCTGTCGATTCTCGAAAACGCTTCCAGAGTGCGATGGACAATTTGCACACGCCATCCGCCGAACAAGGAGTCTCGATGAAACGCACGCCATCCACGATGATCGACCTGCGCGCGCTGCATGCGTTCGTCACCGTGTGCGAGACCGGCTCGATGACGGCGGCGGCGCAGCGCCTCGGCGTGAGCCAGAGCGCGGTGAGCCAGTCGATTGCGTCGCTGGAGCGCGAGCAGGGCGCGGACCTGTTCGATCGCGACAGCCGTCCGCCGCGCCCGAACCGCGCCGGACGCGCGTTGCTCGAACTCGCGGGTCCGCTGCTGGATCATGCGCAGAGTGTGAGTACGCGGATCGGCGAAGCGTCGCCGTTGCGCTTCGGTTGCGTCGATTCGTTTGCCGCGACCGTCGGACCGGAACTGATTCGCGCGATGTCGGGTTCGGCGCGGCAGATTGCGTTGTGGTCGGGACTCACGCCGGGTTTGACTGCGCAAATGCAGGCGCGCGAAGTGGATGTCGTCGTCTGCACGCAAACCTCGTTGAGCGATGCGCGCATTGTCGAAGCGCCGCTGTTTTCGGAGGCGTTTGTCGCGGTCGTGTCCAAACGATGGCTGGACGAGCGTGGACCGCTTGCCGATGCGGCGAACGCGTGGCGTCGGCTTGCTTTCGAGTTACCGCTGATTCGCTATACGGCGCGTTCGGTGATCGGTCAGCAAGTCGAGCGGTTCGCGCGGCATCTGGGAATCGACAGCCCGCGCCAATTTGAATTCGATGCCACCGATCCGCTGCTGAGTCTCGTCAGTGCGAAGCTCGGGTTTGCGATTTCAACGCCGCTATGTCTATGGCAAGCGCGTCATTATCTAGATGAGCTTGCCGTGCTGCCGCTGCCGGACGGACGGCTCGGGCGGCGTGAGTTTTTCTTGCTGCATCGGCCGGGCGAGTGGGATGTTTTTGTCGATGAGGTCGGGATGCTGACGCGCCGCGTGCTTGAGCACGTGATTCGTCCGGCACTCGCGCGCGCTGCGCCGATGTTGCCGGACGACGCATTGATGTGAGGTCCGAAACGGACGTGGCCGCCTTCAAGGATTCCGTTCTGCAACTCGTGCACGGCGCATGCGAATACGGCGTCCCATCATTCACGTTTTTCATATAGGCAAGGCCAGCCCGCTTACGCTGGCATCGGGCCTCGTCAAGCTGGGCGCCGTGATAGTGCCGATGGGGTTCGGAGTAGGCTGCAGCAATGCGTTGCCAGATGGATGGCGAAAAGTCTCTCAGGGCGCGCTGCTGCAGGCGGGCTAGTTCGGTGCTTAGCGATGTTTAGGTTGGGGCCTGCGTTTGGCTGGGCATGTGTTCGATCCTGAATTTGATTCGATCACGGATACCAAGTTTCAAGAAGGAAACGACACGCGACCTTAACGTGCCTGACGCGGCACACCAACAACCTGGACTTCCACGCGACGATCCGGTGCGAGGCAGGCGACGAGGTCCTTGCGATTCCTCTGCGTGCACGTGTCCCTCGTGACCGGATCGCGCTTACCCTTGCCTTCCGCAAATATGCGATTTGCCTCGATGCCTTTGCTGATCAGATATGCCCTGACCGATTGCGCGCGGCGCAGCGACAGACGGTCGTTGTACCTGTCCGAACCGATGCGGTCGGTGTAGCCCGTCTCGATGTCACGGAGAACGAACGAAGCACACGAACGCATTTCCATCGGGTGACGAATTGTTAAGCTTTCGCGTCGGAAAATGATGGCCTGAACTGTAAGCTTCGTCTCCCGAAGCGACGAAGCTCTCAGAATTCACGATCACTGGAAAGACCTCCCGGCGATGGCTCGCAGTGGCGAGTGTGGCTGTATCCGCCTGCTTCGGCACGGCGCACGCCGTCGATCTGCGGGCATTGCACCGTCGTCCCGATGGCCTGGTGGAATCCGCAAGCCGCTATCCCCGGGTAGACGCCGAAGACTGGACGAAGGAAGAGGTCAGTCATGCGTGGATGTCTTCCGATACCAACAATCGGGAGGGCACGTTACTGGCGTCAATCTATTCGAATAGCGCGAAGGCGGTTTGTCAGTTGTCGATTCCATTTCATACCCAATACATTGAATGTCAAGCAATCGGACAACGGCTGTCCGATTCCTTGACACCAAACCCCGCATCGAACCCACAAGCACACACCACAAAGGATCGCACCCGATGGCATGGGCCTTGCAAATAGCCCCGAGCCCACCGAGCGAGTGAAGTCATGCAATCCCGTGCAAGAACAAGCGGTCCGATACGACATGGCGGCGCACGGGTTGGGACATGACAAAGGAGAACGACATGCTGTGCTGGGTGCATTTTGGTGACCTTCACGCTTCATCCGACGACGGCTATCAAAGCCTGAATCATCTAAGCGCCATGGTCGCCGACGTGAATCGATATCTCGCCGACCGCACCGACTTTGCGTTCCTGCCTGGCGACAACGCGAACAATGGCACATCCGAGCAGTTCAGACGGATTCTCGATGCCGTGCGCGATCTGCGTCTGCCGCTTCATGCCATTCCCGGCGATCACGATTTCGAGCCGGGGCATTTGGACGCGTTCAACGTTTTCACGAATTCGTCCTTGCCGATGTCGTGCATCGTCAAGGGTCATCGCTGCATCTTTCTCGACGTCGTGGCGGCCGGACAAGGCGGACCGGACTTCCGGCTCTCGCCGACCGATCGCAAATGGCTCGACGATGAACTCGACCGCTCGGCTGCCGACGGCGCGCCGCCGGTCGTTTTCATGCACGCGTACCCCGCGGATCTGGTCGATGGTGAGTCCCTGGCCTATGCGTTCGCGCGGGCGAACGTCGCCATCGTCGATACGGGGCACACGCACTATAACGAACTCCTCAACGACGGCTACGTCATCTATGCGGCCACCCGTTCAACCGGACAGATCGAAGAGGACGACGGCCGCGCGGGTTTCTCCGTGGTCGCCGTCGATGGCGGCGCGGTGAGCTGGAAGTTCCATCCCTTGGGCGCGGAGTACCCGTTCGTCATGATCACGCAGCCGTGCGACTGGCGTCTCTATCGACGACGCTTCGCACTGAATGCCGCCACGCCCCAGCCAAAGGTGCGAGTGCTGGTCTCGGGCGATGACATCGTATCGGTTTCGGCGAACCTGGACGGCATCGGCATTTCACTCGCGCCTGTCGCAGCGGAGCAGGGCATATGGGAGGCGCCGATACCGTCGATCAGCGCATCGGACCGGCTGCTGCTCACCGTGACCGCGCGAACCGCCGACGGACGCATCGGCGAGGACTCGATCGAACTGCCGGCTGTCAGCGACACAGGACATTCGCTACAGGCTGCAAGGCTCGGAACGGACGCACACGCGGTAGCGGCGTGGCCCGAGCACGGCGTCGTAGGCTCGCAGCTTGGGCCTAATAAGAACGGACGCCATTGGTAAACCGCCTCGCTGATGGCAGGCGAGGTCGCGCTCGTCATGCTTTTCCAGGAATCGCGCGCAATGATCCTTAGGCACGCATGGCGGCGATTTTTCGCTTTAACTGACTGGCGTGTCTTTCCACTTTTGGCGCTCGTCATTGTCGCTGCCGCGACTTCGTATGGATACCACCGCCTTCTGCTTGCGCAGCGGGACTCGATCGAACATACCTACCAGGTGATGTCCGCATTGGAGTCCACGCTGCAGTTGATGACCGATGCGGAGACGGGGCAGCGTGGCTTCATCCTTACAGAGAACAAGTCATACCTTGCGCCATACTTCCTCGCGGTCGACCGGGTGCATGCGCTGCCGCGAAGGTTAAGGCAGTTGGTCAGTGACAGCCCGACTCAGCTTGCGCGACTGAGCGCGCTCGAATCGGCCCTTGACGACAAGCTCGCCGAACTCGAACACACGTTGCGGGTCGCCAACCGCGATGGAGTCGAAGCAGCACGCAAGTTGATCCGAAATGACATCGGTCGCGAGCGAATGGACCGTGTACGAGACTTGATCGCGCAAATGCGTAACGCCGAAACTGACTTGCTCCTCGAACGCACCGGCCATGCAGCGCACACCGAGCGAACGATGCTCACGGTGACGATTCTCCTGGCAATGGTTTCGATCGCGACGCGCGTCGGTTTGCATGTCGTCTTCCAGAAGAGCCGGGAGCGAAAAGTCGCGAATGAAGATCACAAGCGCGCGCCCGCCGATGACGCGTCGAAGCCGTGAAGAGATTCGTTATCTCTCACGCCCTTGGCTATACATCCTCTCAATTTCATTGCCGTGGCATGGCATTCGTCCGCCCGACACGCGTCGAAATCCTCCTTTGAACGCCTGATTTAGCCACTTTTTTAGGGAAACTACCTAGCCAACCATCGCTTGCGTCTTTTTTTGGGCTCATGCAGACTTGTCTATACAAGCTGAATCAACGGCTCACTTCGACTAAGGACGTGTAGATGAACGCGAAAAGGTTTTCTGGAAAGTTGCGCCTCGGTGTGCTCGCTGGCGTGGTCGCAGCGCTCGCGACATCGGCGCAGGCCAAGGAGTGGACCTCGGTGACGATTGCAACAGAAGGCGCTTATGCGCCGTGGAACCAGACGCTGCCCGGCGGCAAACTCGGCGGCTTCGAACCTGAACTGGTGACCACGCTCTGCACGCGCGCTCAGCTCAAGTGCAACCTCGTCGCGCAGGATTGGGACGGCATGATTCCCGGTCTTCAAGCAGGCAAGTTCGACGTCCTGATGGACGTCATCTCCATCACGCCGGAGCGCGAGAAAATCATTGCGTTCTCGCGTCCTTACGCATCGACGCCGGCGACCTTCGCGGTATCCGACGATTCAATCCTGCCCAAAGCCTCGCCGGGCGCGGCCGCCGTCAAGCTGACCGGCGACGCGAAGAACGATCAGGCGGTCGTCGACGGTCTGCGCAAGCAACTGAAGGGCAAGACCATCGGCATCCAGTCGGGCACGGTCTACACGAAGTTCATTCAGGACAATTTCAAGGACATCGCGACGATCCGCGTCTACAAGACCGCGCAGGAACGCGACCTCGATCTGGCGAATGGCCGTATCGACGCATCGTTCGACGATCTCACTTACTTCCTCTCCGGCTCGGTGGACAAGTCGATTTCGGTCGCCGGCCCGAAGATCGGCGGCCCGATCTGGGGCCCCGGTGAAGGACTGGGCTTTCGCAAGCAGGACGCCGACCTGAAAGCGAAGTTCGACGCCGCGCTGGCTTCCGCCATCGCCGACGGCACCGTGAAGAACTTGTCGGAGAAGTGGTTCAAGGCCAACGTTGCGCCGTAAGCCGTGCGCGCACGTCATGCGAACCCATACAGGAGCGTGAGATGACGCTGTTCCAGATGTTCGGATTCGGTCCAGACGGTTGGGGCCCGGCGCTGATGCTCGGCGCCTTGCTGACGGTCGTGCTGACCATTGCCGCGCTGTTCACGGGTGCGATCTTCGGCGGTCTCGTCGCGGCCGCGAAGCTGTCACGATTCCGCGCGCTGCGCATCGCCGGCGAGATTTACACGACCGTGTTTCGCGGCGTGCCCGAGCTTCTGGTGATCTACCTCTTCTACTTCGGCGGATCGAGTTTCTTCTCGACCGTCGGCCACTGGTTCGGCTCGGATGGCTTCATCAGCGTGCCGCCGTTCGTGATCGGCGCGATGGCCGTCGGCATGATCTCCGGCTCCTATCAGGCGGAGGTCTATCGCGCAGCGGTGCTGGCGGTGGCGCGCGGCGAACTGGAGGCTGCTCGCGCGATCGGCATGTCCGTGACGACGATGGCGCGCCGCGTCCTCATTCCGCAGGTGATCCGCTACGCGCTGCCGGGCTTGGGCAACGTCTGGCAGATGAGCCTCAAGGACTCGGCGCTGATCTCGGTCACGGGTCTCGCCGAACTCATGCGCACGAGCCAGGTCGCGGCCGGGTCGACGCATCAGTACTTCGCGTTCTTCATCGCGGGCGGCGTGCTCTATCTCGTGATGACCAGCATTTCCGGGCGCATTTTCGGGCGCGCAGAAGCGTCGGTCGCGCGTTCGTTCCGGCGTGGTTTTGCCCGCAACTGAGCCCGCGCGCCACGCATTCAACACACGACGCCAGCGGAGACACCCCATGCCCGTCGACTTCAACTTCATGTTCGACACGATGCGCCAGTTGCTGGCCGCGGTGCCGACCACGCTCGGACTGTTCTTCGCCTCGCTCGTGCTGGGCGGCCTGCTGTCGCTCGTGATCGTCACATTGCGCATGTCGCCGCACTGGCTGCCGAGCGGTTTCGCGCGCTTCTACATTTTCGTGTTTCGCGGCTCGCCGCTGTTGATTCAGATGTTCCTCGTCTACTACGGTCTCGGCCAGTTCGGCGTGATCCGTCACAGCTTCATGTGGCCGGTGCTGCGCGAGCCTTATGTGTGCGCGGTGCTGTCGCTCGCGCTGTGCACGGCGGGGTACACGGCCGAGATCATTCGCGGCGGCCTGCTGGCGATTCCGCTCGGCCAGATCGAGGCGGGCTATTCGATCGGCATGTCCGGCTTTGCGCTGCTGCGTCGCGTGATCGGGCCGATCGCACTGCGCCTGTGCCTGCCGGCGTACTCGACCGAAGCGGTACTGCTGGTCAAGTCGACGGCGCTCGCGAGTCTCGTCACCGTCTGGGAAGTGACCGGCGTCGCGCAGGAAATCATCCACCAGACCTATCGCACCACCGAAGTGTTTGCCTGCGCCGCGCTCATCTACCTGCTGATCAATTTCGCGATCGTCCGCGCGCTCGGCTACGTGGAGCGCAGGCTGTCCGGGCATCTGCGGCCGCCGCCCGTGCCGGCCGCGACGGCCGCCGCGCCCGTGCAGACACGCGTGGCTTCCTGATTCCTGATATCCGCCGTTGTTTTCGGAGAACCTCATCATGAGTACTGTTGCGCCCATCGCCCTCTCGGTCAAAGGGATCAAGAAATCGTTCGGCGAGCATCAGGTGCTGAAAGGCATTTCGCTCGACGCGCATCAGGGCGACGTCATTTCGATCCTCGGCGCGAGCGGCTCGGGCAAGAGCACGTTCCTGCGCTGCCTGAACCTGCTCGAAATCCCCGACGACGGCTCGGTTTCGCTCGCCGGCGAAGAACTGAAGATGAAGCGCCGCGGCGATGGCCGTTTGCAGCCCGCCGACCGCAAGCAGGTGGACCGCGTGCGTTCGCAATTCGGCATGGTGTTCCAGAGCTTCAATCTGTGGTCGCACATGACGGTGCTGGAAAACGTGATCGAAGGTCCGACCCGCGTGTTGCGCAAGAGCCGCGCCGAAGCCGTCGAACAGGCCGAAGCGCTGCTCACGCGTGTCGGGCTCGCCGACAAGCACAAGCACTATCCGGCGCATCTGTCGGGCGGCCAGCAGCAGCGCGTGGCGATCGCGCGCGCACTCGCGATGGACCCGAAGGTCATGCTGTTCGACGAGCCTACGTCCGCGCTCGACCCCGAACTCGTCGGCGAAGTGCTGCGCGTGATGCGTTCGCTCGCCGAGGACGGCCGCACGATGCTGGTCGTCACGCATGAAATGGGCTTCGCGCGGCACGTCTCGAATCGCGTGATGTTCCTGCACGAAGGCCGCGTCGAACTCGACGACACGCCCGAGGCCGTATTCGGCGAACAGAAGTCCGAGCGTTTCCGTCAGTTCGTGTCCAGCCATCAGGACCGCAGCGCGCACTGACCCCAAGCAAGTCTGATCCAGGGATCGCCATGATCGTCATCCGCACCGCACAGCCGCTCGAACGGCGCGAAATCGCCGCTATCGCCGCCGGCGCCACGCTCGAACTTTCCACCGAGGCCGAAGGGCGCATCGCGCATGCGCGCGCACTCGTCGATGAAATCGTCACGCGCGGCATCCGCGCGTACGGGGTCAACACGGGCGTCGGCGCGCTGTGCGACGTGATCGTGTCGCCCACGGAGCAGCGCGACCTGTCGCACAACATTTTGATGAGCCATGCGGTGGGCGTCGGCGCGCCGCTCGGACGCGAGGAAACGCGCGCGATCATCGCGGCGGCGATCAACAACTTCGCGCATGGTCATTCGGGTGTGCGTCTCGAAGTCGTGCGCACGCTGATGAGTCTGCTCAATAACGACTATCTGCCGGAAGTGCCCGCGTTCGGCTCGGTCGGTTATCTGAGCCACATGGCGCACATCGCGCTGGTCTGCATCGGTGCGGGCCATGTGCGCACGGGTGGAGAACGGCTGACCGGCGCGGAGGCGCTGCATCGGCTCGGCCTCGAACCGCTCACCTTGCAGGCGAAGGAAGGCCTGAGCCTCGTGAACGGCACGCCGTGCGTGACCGGCCTCGCGGCGCTCGCGCTGGCACGTGCGGAACGTCTGCTGGACTGGGCCGACATGGTCGCCGCGATGAGCTTCGAAAATCTCGGAGGCCAGCTCGACGCGCTCGATGCCCAGTCGCTCGCGTTTCGCCGCTCGGAAGGACTCGCGCTGGTCGGTGCGCGGATGCGCGCAGCGCTCGCGGGCAGCGCGATTCTCAACGAATCGATCGGGCGGCGCACGCAGGACCCGCTCAGCCTGCGCACCATTCCGCACGTTCACGGCGCCGCGCGCGATGCGTTGATGACCACCGCCGAAGTCGTGAACCGCGAACTGGCATCGATCACCGACAACCCGATCGTCGCGGGCACGCTCGAAATGCCGCGCGTGTTCTCGCAGGCGCATGCAGTCGGTGCATCGATGGCGCTGGCGATGGACGGCATCGCCGTTTCGATGGCGCAGGTCGCGGCGCTCGCCGAGCGGCGGCTCGATCGTCTCGTGAATCCGCTCGTCAGCGGGCTGCCGCCGTTTCTGGCGGAAATCGGCGGCACGCGTTCGGGCTTCATGATCGCGCAGTACACGGCGGCATCGCTCGTCGCGCAGAATCGCCGGATCGCCGCGCCCGCGAGCCTGGATGGTGGCGTGACCTCGGGCCTGCAGGAGGATCATCTGTGTCACGCGACACCCGCGGCGTTGAAAGCGCTCGAGATCATCGAGAACTCCGCGCGCATTCTGGGCATCGAATTGCTCGCCGCGACGCAAGCGTACGATCTTCAGGCGACAGATCTGGCGCGCGCGCCGTATACTGAATCTCTTCGTATCCGCGTGCGTGCCGTGCTGCCGATCTATCGCGACGACCGGCCGCTCGCGAACGATATGACATTCGCGTTTCGCATGATCTCGGACGGCGTTCCGCCACCGCTTCCCGGCCCGGTTGCACAGAAGCACGGGCCCGATGCGCAACCGCCCGCCGCCGCGCCCGCTTCGGTCTCGGTGCAACCCTGCGCGGAATCTGCCAATGACTCCGTGGCCGCATCGCCGGAGGCGCAGAGCGGCTAGGAATGGCATCTTGGGGAACGCGGCCATCAAGGAATCGACACGCACACAATGGATACCAAGCCGAACCTTGACCCGAAACCGGGCGGCGCCGAACGGCGCAATACGCTGCCTGCCTATGAACAGATCAAGTGCTACGTGACCGACCGGATTGCCGACGGCACCTGGAAGCCCGGCGACACGATTCCCTCCGAGACCGAACTGGTGAAGGAATTCGGCGTATCGCGCATGACCGCCTCGCGCGCGCTGCGCGAACTGACCGCCGAGCGCGTGCTGACGCGCGTGCAGGGCTCGGGCACCTTCGTCGCGCCGAGGCATTATGAATCGACCGTGCTCGAAGTACGCAATATCGCCGATGAAATCGCGGCGCGCGGGCATCGTCATACGGCGCGCGTGCTCACGCTCGAAACCTCCGACGACCCGGAAGCGGTCGCATCGCTCGATCTGGCCAAGGGGCCGGTGTTTCGCTCATGCATCGTGCACGCCGAGGAAGGTACGCCGATCCAATACGAAGACCGCTACACCAATCCTCGTCTGTTCCCGGATTACCTTCAGCAGGATTTCACCGGCGAGACGCCGAATCACTACATGGTGCGGCTCGCGCCCATTCAGCGCGCGGAGTTCCGCATCGATGCGCAAAAGCCAAACGCGACCATTCGCCGTCTGCTCGAAATGGAAATCGGCGAGCCGTGCCTGCTCGTGTCGCGCCGGACCTGGGTGGGCGACAGCGTGGCCACGTCGGTGCAACTGTGGCATCCGTCCTCGCGCTTTCATCTGGTCGGAAAAGTGTAGCTTGTCTAGTCAACTCGATGAAAACGCTGACGCGGGTATTCGTTGCCGAATATCCGCGTTTTTTATTTTCAGAGCACAATTTACGATGCCCGGTCATCGCGTATACCCTGCATAAAAAACTCGCTTCTTCGTCTTGTATATACAACTTGGCATCGTTAAACTGGTTTTATTGCCTGCGATAACAAAGCGGGGCCTTCGACAACTTTCTTCTTTGAGCGAAGCATATGAACCATCCCAAACACATCGATCCGCGTCTCGATCCGACCCGCACGATTCGCGCCCCGCGCGGCAGCGAAAAAACCTGCAAGACCTGGATCGCCGAAGCCGCGTACCGGATGATTCAAAACAATCTCGATCCTGAAGTCGCCGAGCATCCGCATGCACTGGTGGTCTACGGCGGCATTGGCCGCGCGGCGCGCAACTGGGACTGCTTCGACCAGATTCTCGCCTCGCTCAAGGATCTGAACGAAAACGAAACGCTGCTGATCCAGTCGGGCAAGCCGGTCGGCGTGTTCCGCACGCATGCCGATGCGCCGCGCGTGCTGCTCGCCAATTCCAATCTCGTGCCGCACTGGGCGAACTGGGATCACTTCCACGAACTGGACCGCAAAGGCCTCATGATGTACGGCCAGATGACGGCGGGTAGCTGGATCTACATCGGCTCGCAAGGCATCGTGCAGGGCACCTACGAGACGTTTTTCTCGGTGGCGAACCAGCATTTCAACGGCGATCCGAGCGGCCGCTGGATTCTCACGGGCGGTCTGGGCGGCATGGGCGGCGCGCAGCCGCTCGCCGCGACCATGGCGGGCTTTTCGATGATCGCGGTGGAATGCGACGAGTCGCGCATCGATTTCCGCCTGAAGACGCGCTACGTCGACAAGAAAGCGAAGACGCTCGATGAGGCGCTCGCCATGATCGAAGCGGCGAAAGAGAGCGGCAAGCCGGTATCGATCGGCCTGCTCGGCAATGCCGCCGACGTGTTCGCGCAACTGGTCGAGCGCAACATCACACCGGACTGCGTGACGGACCAGACCAGCGCGCACGATCCCATTCATGGCTATCTGCCGCAAGGCTGGAAGATCGAAGACTGGCGCGAGCGTCAGAAGACCGATCCGCAGAGCATCGTGACGCCCGCCAAGCAGTCGATGGCGAAGCAGGTTCAGGCGATGCTCACGCTGCAGGAACGCGGGGCGGCCACGCTCGATTACGGCAACAACATCCGCCAGATGGCGCTGGAAATGGGCGTGCAGAACGCGTTCGATTTTCCGGGCTTCGTGCCTGCGTATATCCGCCCGCTGTTCTGCGAGGGCAAGGGCCCGTTCCGCTGGGTCGCGCTGTCGGGCGATCCTGAAGACATCTACAAGACGGATGCCAAGGTGAAGGAACTGATCCCCGACGATCCGCATCTGCACAACTGGCTCGACATGGCGCGCGAGCGTATCGCGTTCCAGGGCTTGCCGGCGCGTATCTGCTGGGTCGGCGTGAAGGATCGTTATCGACTGGGACAGGCGTTCAACGAGATGGTGAAGAAGGGCGAACTGAAGGCGCCCGTCGTCATCGGGCGCGATCATCTGGATACGGGTTCGGTCGCGAGTCCGAATCGCGAAACCGAATCCATGAAGGACGGCTCGGATGCCGTCAGCGACTGGCCGCTGCTCAATGCATTGCTGAACACGGCAGGCGGCGCGTCGTGGGTGTCGCTGCATCATGGCGGCGGCGTCGGCATGGGCTTCAGCCAGCATTCGGGCGTGGTGATCGTCGCCGACGGCACCGATGCCGCGCACGAACGCCTCGGCCGCGTGCTGTTCAACGATCCCGCGACGGGCGTGATGCGTCACGCCGATGCCGGCTACGAGCTGGCGCAATCGACCGCGCGCGAAGCCGGCCTCAATCTGCCGATGCTCGGCCGATGACATCGACTTCGCTCATTCGCGGCGCGGACCTCGTGGCGTCGCCGTGGAAGAACGGCGGCGGCGTCACGCGCGAGATCGCGGCGTATCCGGCGGGCGCATCGATGGACACGTTCGCGTGGCGCGTGAGCGTGGCGGAGGTGGCGCATGCCGGGCCGTTTTCGCGCTTTGCGGGCATCGATCGCACGCTGGTGTTGCTCGACGGCGCGGGCATGCGGCTGCGCGAAGGCGAGCGCGTGCATGTGCTCGAACGGCCGCTCGACATCGCACGATTCGCGGGCGAGGCATCGATCGATGCAAGCCTCGTCGATGGTCCCACGCGCGACTTCAATCTGATGGTTCGCCGCGACATGGCGCACGGTACGCTGGAACCATGGCGCGCGCCCGAATCGCATGATCTCGATGCCGACACGGCGCTCCTGTATTGCGCGCAAGGTGCCTGGCGCGTGCGGGTGAACGGTGGCGAGCCTTTCGCGCTGGAGCAGGGTGACACGCTGCGTATCGATCACGCTCGCGCACATATCGAAACCGAAGGCAGCGGCGCGTTACTCGCCATCGCCTTGAAGGACATGCAATGAAGCGCACGCTCTGGCACAACCTCAAACTCTGCGCCGAAGGCCACCCCGACCACACCATCGACGATGCCGCCATCGCCGTCGAAAACGGCAAGATCGCATGGCTCGGCGTGCACGCCGATCTGCCCGCCGACATGAAGCAATGGCCGCGCGAAGACTTGCGCGGCGCGTGGGTCACGCCGGGCCTCGTCGATTGCCATACGCATCTCGTCTATGGCGGCCAGCGTGCCGACGAGTTCGCGCAGCGGCTCGCGGGCGCGAGCTACGAAGAGATCGCGCGGCAGGGCGGCGGCATCGTATCGACGGTGCGCGCCACGCGTGCCGCCGACGAAGCCACGCTGTTCGCGCAATCCGCCGCACGTCTCGAAGCGCTGCTCGCGGAGGGCGTGACGGCCATCGAAATCAAATCCGGTTACGGTCTCGATCTGCCCACCGAGCGCAAGATGCTGCGCGTCGCGCGGCAACTCGGCGAGCGTTATCCGGTCACCGTGCGCACGACGTTTCTCGGCGCGCACGCGTTGCCGCCCGAGTTCGCGGGCCGCGCCGACGACTATATCGACGAGGTGTGCAAGCGCATGCTGCCCGCGCTTGCCGACGAAGGACTTGTCGATGCCGTCGATGTGTTTTGCGAGCGCATCGGCTTCACGCTGGCGCAGAGCGAGCGCGTGTTCGAGGCGGCCGCCAAACGCGGCATCGCCGTGAAAATGCATGCGGAGCAGTTGTCCAACAGCGGCGGCGCGGCGCTATCCGCACGGTATCGCGCGTTGTCGGCGGATCATCTGGAATATCTCGACGAAGCGGGCGTCGCCGCGATGAAGGAAGCAGGCACCGTCGCGGTGTTGCTGCCGGGCGCGTATTACTTCATTCGCGAGACGCAATTGCCGCCGCTCGATCTGCTGCGCCGTCATGAAGTGCCCATCGCCATTTCCACCGACAGCAATCCCGGCACCTCGCCGGTCACGTCGCTCTTGTTGATGATGAACATGGCCAGCACGCTGTTTCGTATGACCGTGCCCGAAGTGCTGCAAGGCGTGACGCGTCACGCCGCGCGTGCATTCGGCGACAGCGACCGTCACGGCCTGCTCGCCGCCGGACGCCCGGCGGACTTCGCGGTGTGGCCGGTGCAGTCGATCGCGGAACTCGCCTACTGGTTCGGCCGTCCGCTGTGCGCGCGTGTCGTGCGCGGCGGCGACACCGTTTTCGCGCGCTCCGAGCGCTATCCGAACATATGACTACTCACTCACCCTCGCAGGCGCTGTTCGCGGAACACGCCTGGCTGCCCGACGGCTGGCGTCGTAACGTGCTGCTCGAATGGTCGCCGGACGGCGCGCTGCAACGCGTCACGCCCGATCTCGATCACGCGCCGCACGATGCGCCGCAGGCGGCGGGACCGCTCGTGCCCGGCATGCCGAACCTTCATTCGCATGCGTTTCAACGGGCGATGGCGGGCCTCACCGAATATCGCGCGAGCACGCGCGACAGCTTCTGGAGTTGGCGCGACCTGATGTACCGCTTCGCCGCGCGCATCACGCCCGATGATCTCGGCGCCATCGCGCGCTGGCTCTATGTCGAAATGCTGAAGGCGGGCTATACGTCTGTTTGCGAGTTTCATTACGTGCATCACGCGCCCGGCGGCGTGCCCTATGACCATCGCGCCGAACTCGCGCAGCGCGTGGTTCAGGCGGCCTCGCAGACGGGCATCGGCATGACGATGTTGCCGGTGCTGTACCAGTACAGCGGGTTCGGCGCGCAACCGCCGCGCGACGATCAACGGCGCTTCGTCAATACGCCCGACGCGTTGCTGCGGATCGTCGATGACTTGCGCCGCGCGCATCCCGAGCGCGGCGATCTGCGTTACGGCGTGGCGCCGCATTCGTTGCGCGCGGTGTCGGAAGCCTCGTTGCGTGCCTTGCTCGAAGGACTGGATACGCTTGCGCCGGTGCATATCCATATCGCCGAACAGACGGCCGAAGTCGATGCCTGCCTCGAAGCCGAAGGCGCGCGTCCGGTCCGCTGGCTGCTCGATCGTTTCGATGTCGATGCGCGCTGGTGCCTCGTCCATGCGACGCATATCGATGCAGACGAAACCGCCGCGCTCGCGCGCAGCGGAGCCGTCGCAGGCCTGTGTCTCACGACCGAGGCGAATCTTGGCGACGGCCTGTTCCCCGCTCACGATTATCTCGATGCAAACGGCGTGTTCGGCGTGGGCTCGGACAGCCATATCGGCGTGGACTGGCGCGCGGAGTTGCGTCTGCTCGAATACGGACAGCGTCTCGCGCGGCGCGAGCGCAATGTGCTGGCCGCGCCCGATCGCGCACAGGTCGCCGACCGGTTGTTCGCCGCCGCGCTGGACGGCGGTGCGCGCGCCACCGGACGCGCGGTAGGCAGGCTCGAAGCGGGTGCGCGCGCGGACTGGATCGTGCTCGACCCCGATCATCCGAATCTCGCGGAGCAGACCGCGCGTAGCTGGCTTTCGTCGGTCGTGTTCGCCGAGCATGGCGGCACGCCGGTCCGCGATGTCTATACGGGCGGGCGGCGCGTCGTCGAGCAAGGCTGTCATCGCGACGAGGCACGTCTTTACGCGGACTATCGCGCGGTGCTGTCGCGCCTGCTCGCCGACTCGTGAACCAATCCATGAGCCTGTCCCGCCGGTAGAACCAGCCGCGCGGGATAGCTTCGATTCGCACGCCGCATCATGCCGTAATAGATGAGGCCCGGCACGACGAGTCCGATGATCCACGAGATATCCGTGCCGCCCAGCGCATCGACGAGCGGACCGGTGTAGAAGCCCGTCGAGATGAACGGCATCTGCACGAGCACGCCGAGCGTGTAAATGACGATCGCGGTGACGTTCCAGCGCCCATAGCGGCCGTCAGGATCGGAGAGCGCGGGCACGTCGTAGCGCGAACGCGTGAAGCAGTAGTAATCGACCAGATTGATCGCGCTCCACGGCGTGAAGAACGCCAGCAGGAACAGGATGAACGTGGTGAACTCCTTGAGGAACGCATGACGTCCGGCCAGCGCGACGAGCGTGGAAACGCCCACCATGCCGATGATGTACATAAGGCGATGCCGCGTCGAAATAGCCTGCTTCTCGCGGAACGCGCTGACGATCGTGGCCATCGACATGAAGCTGCCGTAGGCGTTGAGTGTCGTGACCGTCAGCTTGCCGAACGCGATGCTGAAGTACAGCAGCGCGGCGATGCCGCCGCTTGCGCCGAGACCGACGATCCACGTGACTTCATGATGCGCGAACGCCTTGCCGGCGAGTGCGGCGGCAAAGACGCCGAACACCATCGAGGCTTGCGCGCCGATCACCGAACCGAGGCCCACCGCGAGAAACGTCCGAACGGACGACGTGGAGCGCGGCAGATAACGCGAATAGTCCGCGACATAGGGGCCGAACGCGATCTGCCACGAAGCGGACAGCGACATCGCAAGCAGAAAGCTGGCGACGGAGAAGTGCCGGTTGTCCAGCAGCGCGCCGATGTCGTGTTGCGCAAACAGCCGCGTGAACATGAACACGAAGGCGAGCACGCCGATCACGCTCGCCACGCGTCCCACCAGATGGATCGCGCGATAGCCGAGCAGCGTCAGCAGCACGATCAGCACGGCGAACAGGCAGATGCCGGTGGTGTCCGGCACACCGAGCAATTGCGCGGTCGCCTGTCCGGCCAGCAGCGTGCCGCTCGCGGAGAAGCCGACATACATGATGCAGACGAGCACGATCGGAATGGCCGCGCCGTAGACGCCGAACTGCACGCGGCTCGAGATCATTTGCGGCAGCCCGAGTTGCGGGCCTTGCGCGCCGTGCAGCGCCATCACCGTTCCGCCGATGAGCTGACCCAGCAGCAGCGCGATCAGCGACCAGAACACGTCGCCGCCGAGCACGACGGCCAGCGCGCCCGTGATGATCGCCGTCACCTGAAGATTGGCGGAAAGCCACAGCGTGAACTGGCTATACAAGCTGCCGTGACGTTCGGCGTCGGGGATGTGATCGATGGACCGGGTCTCGAAGACTTGTGGGCCTTCATGGTCCTGTTTGGTGACGATATCGCGCTCCTTCATGCGGTGAGCCTCCGACGCCTGATGAGAGATGAAAATTGATTGGGGGAAACTCCTCCTTACATCATCTTGTATAGACAAGTTATGAGAAATTAGGGAAATCACTGCACGCGGCATCGAGCATTACTGTTACCTGAAGCCCATTTGCCTTGATCGGCGCGCATGGCAATCGGTAAAGCGCCCGACGCCGCCGGTCACGCGTCAAAGAACTTCAAGGCGCCCGTCTCGAGGTTGTACATGGCGCCGACGATCTTGATCTCACCTTGCTGATCGAGTCCGGCGAGAACAGGGCTGTCGCGACGAATGTTTTGCACCGTCAGCGCCACGTTCGTACGTGCAACGGCGTCCACGAATGCGTAATTGGACGCCGTGCGTTCGCCGTCGTACTTTGTCTGATCGACGGCCGGTTTGATGCGATCCAGCAAAGCGGTCAGATTGCCGAGTTCGACATGGGCAATGGCGCCTTTTATTGCACCGCACTTGGTATGTCCCATCACGACGACCACCTTCGCCCCGGCCAGCTTGCACGCGAACTCCATGCTTCCGAGAATGTCGTTGTTTTCGATGTTGCCCGCCACGCGGCAGTTAAAAATGTCGCCCAGCCCCAGGTCCATGATGACTTCGGCCGGTGCGCGCGAATCGATGCAACTGAGCAGGACCGCCGCCGGATACTGGCCGGACGCGCTTGCTTTCTGCTCGCGCAAATAGTTTCGTGCCTTGCGTTCGCCTCGCTGAAAGCGCGCGTTGCCTTGCTTCATCTCGTCGATGATCGCCTCCGGTGTCATGCGATCGCGCTGCGCTTTGGTCAGCGCATCGGCGTGAGCGGGCGAGATGAAGGCAGGCGCGCTGGCGAATCCGAGCGCGGCGGCGCCGGCGCGTTGCAGGAAGCGGCGGCGCGCGGAACAGCCGCACAGCGATGCATATCTAAACGCGTTGGGCATGGTCGTCGGTCCTGGTGAACGTGCAGGGGAGAGGGCGCTGCTTCACTATAGGTCCGGCAAGGCGGGGAGGGAAGGAAAGACGCCAGGCGCCTACATCGCGCCGCCAACACATACAACGTCGCTCACCTTACCAACCGTGCTTCCGCATCGCGAAGTGCTGTCCGCAATCCTTCTTCGACCACAGGATGATAAAAAGGCATCGCCAGCATTGCATCGATCGTCAGGTTCGCCTGTAGCGACCACGCGAGCAGATGCGCGATATGTTCGGCATCCGGTCCGATCCATTCTGCTCCAACGAAACGACGCGTCGCACGATCGACATAGACGTGCATGAGCCCACGATTACGCAGCATGACGCGGCTGCGTCCTTGATCCTCGAAGTCTGCTTCGCCCGTCACGAAGCTATCGGCAGGAAGATCGACGTGCCTGGCGCCTACCATCGCAATACCAGGCTCGGTGAACACGACCGAAATCGGTGCGCGGCGCACGAGTGGTTCAAGCACCGGAAAATGAGCGGCGTTTGCACCTGCCGTCCGACCTTCGTCAGCGGCCTCGTGCAACAGTGGCAACACGCCGTTGGCATCGCCCGCCATGAACACAGGATGCGTGCCGACCTGCAGAGTCCGAGGATCGAAGACAGGCACGCCACGCGCATCCACGCCGAGCGTCGTGTTCTCGAGCGACAGACCGCCGACGTTGGGCGCACGCCCCGCCGTCACAAGAACATAGTCGAAGCTGTCGTCGACCAGATTGTTCGCGCCGTCACGATAACGCAGGTGAACGACTTCGCCCTCGCGGGTGGCCGCCTCCACCTCCGCGTTCGGCTCGAAGCGAAACGAGTCACTGAAAACGCGGTGCGCGTAGTCACGTATCACGCCGTCAGTGAGAGGACCCACTCGGCCCCGCGCGCCAAGCAAGGTGACATCGACGCCGAGCCATGCCAGCGCCTGGCTGAGTTCCAGTCCCACCACGCCTGCACCGATCACGGCAATTTTCCGGGGCAAGTCCGTCCATGCGAAGACATCGTCATTAACGATGGCGCGATCGCCGAGGGCGCGATAAAGCGCAGGCAACACAGGCGATGACCCCGTCGCGATCACGACGCTTCGCGCTTTCACGCGAGTGTGATCGCCTACCTGAAGCAGGTTATCGTCGAGAAAACGCGCGTAACCAATGAGACGGTCTTCTGCTGCGATCTTTTCGGTTGAATCGACGACGAAGCCCACGAATCGATCACGCTCACTACGAACACGCGCCATCACCTCACGGCCGTCGATGCGAACCTGACCGTCTATGTGAACGCCGAACGGTGCAGTGCGGCGCGCTGCGTGGGCCGCTTCGGCTGCCGCGATCAGCAGCTTGGACGGCATACAGCCCACGCGCGCACAGGTCGTCCCGTATGCTCCGCCTTCGATGAGTACTGCACGCGCACCGGCGGCTTTCGCTGCCCGGTATGCAGAGAGCCCGGCCGTGCCGGCGCCAATCACAGCGACATCAGTAGAAAGCGTGATCATGATGCATCTCCATAATAATGCGCTGCCGTGCTCGGTGAAATGATTGGCGGCTGCGTCCAAGAGAATCGGGTTGCGTTGCCTGAGTTCAATGTAATGTCAATGGTCCGCGACGGGAACGCTCGACCGTCTCAACAAAACACTCATTCGGCTCATATGGACTTGCTCGGTCTCCTGCCGCGATGCGGATGCGCTTTGTCACTCGCGTGCGGGCAACTTCGCCAGCAGTGGTCCAAGACCCTCGACGATCGTCAGATGAGAGATCACGGCATCCCTGAGCTTCGGAGCCGATCATCGTGAAGCCTTGCGTTTCGTCCGTCGCTTCGGTTCGCAGCACATTGCTCATCGGTAGTGTCGCGATGCGCCCGGGGATGCCGTCGCGCAGCGCATCGGTTTCGCGCAGGCCCACGCGCACGAGCGGCGTGTTGTCGCGCACGATTCGAAAGTCATCGACTCTTCGCCGATTGCCCAGACAACGCGCGCGGACGTTTGCAGCCGGTCGTTGAGGACTTGGACTTGCGCAACTGACGTATCGGGATGTCTTCCGGCAACTGGCCGACAAGTCACTCGTGCAGATCGATTTGACAGATGCGAGGATGGAGGACTTGTCGGTCTGGGCGGTGATGCCGAGCAGGCAATATGTCCAAACAGGGTGAATGTCTTTTTGGGCGCGCTTCAGGAAAAAATCGATCGCTGTGCTGAGTGAAGGAGTCTTTAGCTGAGCGGGAGGTCGAACAAATCGTTTGCCCGCGAAGCGGACTTGTGCGGACGGGCAAAATTATCCGTTAAATAACCTTATGTAAAATCTAAAATCATCCTATGTTCAATCATGCGTTCGACACCCACGGCGCTTCGGATGATTAAGCCACCTGACTCGTCGTTATCGCGCAATACGTCGGCCGCCAATCACTTTCCGTCTGTCAACAACTTCAGCATGAGCGGATTGGTCGCAGCAGTCTTCTTAGACCCTAGTGCCACTGCCGTATAGTTGTTGCCCGCTGCTGCAACGATGCTCACTTCAATAGCGGTGACTGCCGTTCCTGCCGCATTGACTTTGATATCGTAAGTGCCAGCGGGAATAGTCAGATAGTTGCTGATCGCGGCAAATGGCACGTTCGACAGCACCGCTTGATTATTGACGAGTATGTCCACCGGTCCCGCATCGGGAGCCGCATGAATTACCCGCAGTCGTGCCTGTCCGGTCGCAGGAGTCGACGCATCATCGGTCGCGAGAAGCGGTTGAATACTTGCCACGAAGTTCGCAGCGATCGCTGTGTAGAAGCCGTCTCTGGCAAAAGCCGGTGAGACGCTGATTACCGTTGTCGTTGTGCCTGCCGCATTGATCTTGAGGTTATGAGCGCCCGCGGAAAGCGTCAGATAATTCGATGCATTGGGATAAGGGACATTGGCAAGAACCAATGTGTTGTCGATGTACACATCAACATTGGGCGCATCCGGAGATGCATGCAAGATCCGGAGATGCGTGTCCCCCGTATTGTTGTCGTCTCCACCGCACCCTGCGATGACCGAGGCGAAGCAAACCAAAAATATCGCGAGTAATTTAATCACGTCGCACTCCCTATCACGCGTCGCGAGCGGGCGATATTATTCGTTCGACTAAATCGCCTCAGCGGTGCCTGGCTCCTGACAAAGAATATAGACCAGCGATATTCATAAACAAGATAGACAAACTTTGTAATCCGAAGAATTTCGCTGTCCATGTTTATTTTTTGTTCGTCTCAGTCGAACGTACGCCTGTCTTTGAAACCGGTTTAGTAAGCTCTGCTTTGGAATGGGAGAGGCTTCGGCTGACAAGCAAGCGCTCGCCGAGAGGCCCGCCAGAGCAAACCACTTCCCGCACGATTTTGCACGTTTACTTTCTTGTTTATGCACGATATGATCGAGGCATGAACGATGAAATCCCTCTTGGAAGACGAGAAACTATCGCAAGCCGCCTCGCCAATGGAGACGCTGTCGTTGCAGCGACGCTCGCGCTCGAGTTCGAGGTGTCCGAGGATGCGATACGAAGAGACCTTCGAGCGCTCGCGGCAGAAGGACTGTGCCGGCGGGTGTACGGCGGCGCATTACCTATCCCGGTAGATGACGTCCCGATTGCCGCCCGCATCGACAAAGCCCGCGAACGCAAAGCGACGTTGGCGCGGCGCGCCGTTCCCTTGATTCGCAAGGGCGAGTTTGTCTTTATCGACTGCGGCAGCACTAACTTGGCGCTCATCGACCTTCTTCCCGAGGACCACGAATTAACGGTCGCAACGAACTCGATTGACATTGCGATGGCCGTGCTCCGACGTGCAGATCTCAAGCTCGTTTTGCTTGGCGGTGAGGTCGACATTGCGATCGGAGGCGCGGTGGACGCGAACGCAATCGAGAAAGTCTCCATGCTGAATTTCGACCGGAGCTTCATCGGTGCTTGCTCCGTATCGGTCGAACATGGCCTCAGCGTGTTTTCGTCGGCAGATGCATCGTTCAAGCGCGCGGTCATGGCATCCAGCAGAGTCTCGTTGGCCCTTGTGACTTCAGAGAAACTCAATGCGCGAGCACCCTACAGAGTCCAGCCGCTACAGGCTTTCGCGACTTTGATAGTGGAGTCCGGCATCTCGACGCCAGAGCAAAAGCGCATCGCGGAAGCGGGACCGGCCGTGCTGGTTGCGGCAAAGCGTTGACCGCCGCGCAATCCAAGCAAATCCGTCTGAGAGAAGAACCATGTCCGTGAATTCGCCTGCGAGTCGCCTTGCAACACGACTCGCCTTCCTTGCGGCAGGATTCAGCTTATCGTGCTGGGCCCCGCTCGTTCCTTTTGCCAAACAACGATTGGCGGTCGACGATGGTGTGCTAGGCCTTCTCCTTTTATGCCTCGGAATTGGGTCTGTCGTCGCAATGGCCCTCTCTGGCGGTCTCATCGCGAGATTCGGCAGCAAGCCGGTCATCCTCTTCGGAGGCACCGGACTCGCGTTGCTCCTTCCCCTCCTGACGCTGGCGAGGACTGAGTTCGAATTAGGGTTTGCTCTGTTCCTTTTCGGCGCGTCCCTCGGATTGCTCGAAGTGGCAATGAATGTGCATGCGGTCGAAGTGGAAGCGGCATCTGCTCGCCCGCTCATGTCGGGTTTTCATGCGCTATTCAGCGTTGGAGGATTCGCAGGAGCCGGGTTCGTAACACTGCTCCTGTCTCTGAAGGTCAATCCGCTTCTGTGTACGTTGTTAGGTTCGCTAATCGTGTTATTGGCGGTGGTCGTCGCACGGCCCGGATTCCTGCCACCGACCATAAGCGAGAAGCCTCCCTTGTTTGTTGCTCCGCGAGGCATCGTCATTGTGGTCGCCGCGCTTGCAGCGGTCTCGTTTCTTGCGGAAGGTGCACTGCTGGACTGGAGCGCCCTGCTCATCACGAACAAGGAGCTTGTTTCCACCGCGCAAGGCGGCTGGGGATATATGCTGTTCGCGGTCGCGATGACGGCCGGACGGCTCTCCGGTGACGCAATTACCGCGCGGTTCGGCGACAGACTCACGATGTTCTGGGGAGGGATATTGGCGATTGGCGGCTTCGCCGTTCTCTTGACGAGTCCCGTCGCGGTCATCGCATTGAGCGGCTTTGTGCTGATTGGACTCGGGGCATCGAACATTGTCCCTGTGCTGTTCCGTCAAGCCGGCGTGCAAAAAGCAATGCCCGCATCGCTTGCAGTCTCGTCAATATCGATTGTTGGTTATGCGGGATACCTCACCGGGCCGGCAGGAATTGGCTTCATCGCAAAAGAACTCAATCTAGAAAGCGCTTTTTGGCTACTCGCGGCTTTACTGTGTCTTGTCCCGTGTTGCGCTCAACTCGTCACTCAACGTCGAGCTTAAACGGATGAATGCAATGTCTATCGCTCATGTGGCGTTGTGGACCGAAGACCTGTTGGCCAGCGCTCTGTTCTGGCAGCGCTACTTCTCCGCTGATGTCGGAGACATATACCGCAGCAAGCGCCGGCCTGGCTTTACCTCATGCTTTATCACCCTTCCCGATTGCCCGACCAAGATCGAGCTGATGACAGGACCGTGGCTGTCACCTGCGCAGGAACAAGAGCATTTCGGTTGGGATCACATTGCGATTTCATTAAGCAATCGTGATGCGGTAGATGCCCTGGCCGCAAGATGCAAAGCCGATGGGTGCTTGCTATCCGGTCCGAGGTCGACGGGCGACGGGTTCTACGAGGCCGTCATTGCGACGCCCGACGGTACGCGAATCGAAATCACGGTTTGACTGGATGCATGGCGCGAACGGGGCTCTCTGAAGATTCCGTTCGCGCTACCGTCTTTGCAAATTCTTGCTCACCAATAGAGCGCCGGCGACGACAGCCAACCCGATGCGCGACGCCCGCAATATTCGCCGTGCAAACGCGCCATTGATCGCCCAGAAGCGGGAGTTGAACGCCTTTGGTAATCATCGGCTGCCACCCGCTGGTGGCAGCCGTTCTTTTCGGCGTTTCCGGTATTTCATGCTCTCACAGAATTGACCGAAGCCTATGATTGCAGGAAGGCCTTATTTGCCGTGATAGGAAAGCGTCGCCGGGTCGGACTTTTCGAAAATTGGAAACCATGGGCTTTCCAGCGCGCCACCATCGCGGACCGACTGCGCAACTATCCCGTACGTTTTCGATCGGATGTCGTAGCTCCGAATTTGTCCGGTCGTCGTTGGGTCATTTCCGGTGATCGGCACGAACAGGCGACCTCCCGGTCCAAAAATTATCGCCTGTGAGTACGCACGCGGATGGCCGGGTTCCCAGAGCAAGATCTGGTCTATGACCTTCCCCGTGCGAACGTTGAACTTCAGAATGCGGTCGACATCGTTCGGGTCCGCCGCATTTCGGAAACTGGTCACCCACAGATATCCTTGTTTGTCAAACACCAACCCCTCGGGCCGATGGAAGCTCACGCCGCGCGGCACATCCCGGTCAGTCGCGATGACCTCGACGAGCCTACGACTGTACGGGTCGAACTTGAGCAGGTACGCGCTCAGTTGGTCGGGCGTGTCCGAGGCGGGACATCCGCGTGCCGCGACATAGAGCATTCCATCTGGGCCAAAAACGACGCCACGGGGGTAGAAGCTGAAAGGAAATTTCCTGCGCTCAAGTTCGAGCTTGTACAGGAAGGCGCCCTGCTCGTTATACACTCGCACAGACCCTGCGTTCTCAGGTTCGCAAGAGTTGTTGCGAGTGCCCGCGTCGGCCACGTAGTAGGAGTCCGGCTGATATCGGTGGGGCCATCCATTGCTTCCTCCGCCGAAGACGATTCCTTGTGGCGCAAATGGTGCGCCTTTGTCCTGGTAGCTGACCACATAGCGGTCGAAGTCGCCCTGTGGAAACGAGAACTGCATCAGATCGCCGTTCGTGGTGCCGGTTTCATCCATGTTTTGATTGCTGACGATGAGACGGTTCTTCATGACAAGCAGGCCCATCGGTCCATGCAAGCCATTCGGCAGGGCGGCATTGTCGTACGCGATGACGATGGTTTCGCCATTTGTGAGGTTCACCCGCCTGATGAAGCTACCGTCGCCCCCGATATCGCCGACATAAAGGAACTCGGGCGATGGCGATGGTTTTCGGCTTGCGATGTCATCCGCCGCATTGCCCGGCAAGGCAGCGACGAGCGACGCCGTCAGAAGCGCAACCCTGACGCATCTTTTGATGACTTGCGAACGCGTTTGCGAACGAGCTTTGTATTGCGGATATTCAACGGTCAACGTGCTCATCTTGGACTCCGGTCGATGGAGAAAACGTGACGTGACGAAGGGGCCGCCCCCGTAATGGTGGCCGGCCCGCTTGAGTGGAAGTACAGCGGCGAAAGCGCGATAACGGAGCTATGCGATGGCGAGGAGGTTCGTCATCCGTTCGCGCGGGACACTGAACTCAAGATCGGTCGATACGAATGAATCGAACGTTTGATTGATTGTTGCTCCTCAAACACTCACGTTATTCGCATATAAACCGCGAGTTCCGGAGTTAGCGCAGAGCATGCCAAACGCCGATAATCGACCAGCGGCCCGGACATTCGGGCGCGTACCGTTTTTCAATAGCTCATCAGGCGACGACAGATGGCAGGAACCTTTCGGTTTTGATACGCCCCGTTTTCTTTATGCCTCAAGTTTCGAGTGAATGATCGTCGAATTGAAGGGATGAGCGTTGCCTTTGAACGGCTATCGTTGATTTGGGTGAATGCGGGAATGTGTTGCACAACTGAACGATACAAAAACACTTAAAACCACTAAATATCGCCGCGATGTCATAACAGGCGGCGCTTTCAAGGCCTGTTTCAAATGTGATAAGGACGGTTTGGGTGGCGATGAAAATGCTTTCCCTGTCCTTACAAACGAGAGTTAATGTCGCACGTTCGTTATGGTTTTGGGTATGCGCAAGCCGTGATTGCATACCGGCTCATGGGCGCACTTTGCCGGTACTGACTCATTTCTCTTGCACTGCGTTGCTTTCATGAACCGCTATTCCAGGCCCGCAGCGAGTTGCCACTCCTCGAGCGCTTGCTCAAGACCGGTGTAACTCACGGGTTTATGCATATAGCCGTCAAAGGATGGGAAGTCGTTATCTCCCAATTCGGTGCGCCCGGTCATTGCGATCATATAGGCGTCTTGAGATGCACCGTCGAGGCGCAGGCCGTCGCAAAGGTGGCGGCCGTCGCCGTCAGGCAACTCGACGTCCGCCAGAATGACATCGAACGGATGCTCACGTGCCAACTGCCGCGCGATGGCGCAATCATGGGCAACCTGAACTTGATGCCCCATCTTGTCGATCAGCGCGGCGATGCCTGCCGCAAAATCACGGTCGTCGTCTAACACCAGAATTTGCATGGTTCGGCTCGCGTTCGCTTTGGTTGATGGATTTTGCTAGTAACGCAAGGACGATGCCAACAGCGGCTTCGCCGGCCAGTGCCTTTCCCCGCCTGTCGAAGCGATCTCGTTTCAGATCCTTGGGGGCTGCGGATTGGAGGATTTACCACGTGCACCAAGCGCGCTTTTATAAACCCTCAACCCCGCCGCCGATGGATCGATAGAGTTGGCGATAACCCTAGTGTGAATTACACACTGTGCCGTACGCTGTCTGAACCTGCAGCGGGCTTCGACACGTCTGCCACAAAAGGCAAATGAAAGGTTCATGCCCAATTGTCGAGTTCGGCTCGACGAAAAAATTGAGCCGCCTGAGCATGTTTGTGAGCCTTCCGAGTCTACGAGTGCGCGCCCGACGCGCATAGACTTCACTCGGCGTACAAAGTCGATCGCAAACAGGAGGCTCAAATGTCGAACGTCGAGCAATACGAATATGTTTTCCTCGGTGGCGGTAAAGGCGGCAAGACGCTTGCCATGGAGCTCGCCAATGCGGGTCGCCGGGTTGCGTTGATCGAGCGCGGGATGATTGGCGGCTCCTGTATCAACGTCGCCTGTATTCCGACCAAGACCTTGATTCAGCAGGCGCGTATCGCGCACGTCAGCAAAACAGTGCAAGCCGACATGGCGCAGGTCAGGCGCCGGGTGCAGGCAGTCGTCGATGGCATGATCGACGTCAACATGAAAGCCTTTGTCGCGTCGGGTTTCGACTTGCTGCTGGGAACCGGACACTTCGTCGGTCCGCGACGCATTCACGTAGAAATGAACGATGGTTCGGCAAAGGAGCTGGAAGGCGAACACGTGTTCATCAACACCGGCACGACTGCCGCCATTCCGGATATTCCCGGTCTTCGCGCGGCAGCGCCGATGACACATGTCGAAGCGTTGCAACTCGATGCGACGCCCGCGCATTTGATCGTGATTGGCGGCGGTTATATCGGACTGGAAATGGCACAGGCGTTTCATCGGCTCGGCGCGCCAGTCACGCTGATTTAGGCGGCGCCGCGTGTCGCGATGCGTGAGGACGAGGACGTTACTTCGCTCATCGAAGCATCGTTGAAGGAAGAAGGCATCGACCTGCGCGTGGGCGTGAAGCCTGTCAAGGTGACCGGCACATCGGGTCAGCGCGTGGAGGTCGAACTCGATAACGGTGACACGCTCTCGGGCAGCCACCTGCTTGTCGCGGCCGGACGAACGCCCGTTACCCGCACGCTCGGGCTGGATGCGGCCGGTGTGGAAGTCGATGCGCGCGGTTTTATCAAAGTCGACGAGCGGCTCGCCACGACCGCACCGAACACCTGGGCAATCGGTGAAGTGGCGGGTACGCCCATGTTCACGCACGCATCGTTCGATGACTATCGCGTGCTGAAGTCACAGCTTGCGGGCGGCTCCCGGACGACGAACGACCGGGTCATTCCGTACGCGCTTTTCATCGAACCGGAACTGGGCAGGATCGGACTCAACGAGGCCGAGGCGAAGGCACAAGGCATCGCCGTACGCGTCGCCAAGCTGCCCATGGCAGCCGTACCGCGCGCCCGTACCAACGGCGCGACCGGCGGCTTCATGAAGATGCTGATCGATGCCCACTCGGACCACATTCTCGGTTTCACGATGCTGGGCACGAACGCGGGCGATGTCGTGACGGCCGTGCAAATGGCCATGCTCGGCAACCTGCCCTATACGGCTGTGCGCGACGCGATCATTTCCCATCCGCTGATCTCTGAGGGGCTTAATATCCTGCTCGCGAAGGTTCCGCCGCGCGCTAGCGATTGAGGGCGGCGCGCGCAATAAAACTCATTGCTCGCTTTGGTCGATTCGTTCGTTTATGGCGAGATTCAGATGCCGATCGTTCAGATCCATCAACGCATTTTTGACCGTGCTATGAACAAACGAGGAGGAACCGAGTAATTCCCGAACCGTCGCGTCCGTCATTTCTTCAAGGTGATTGTCCGCGACGAAATCAGTTGCGATGCCCCATTCGAACGCTTGCACACCTGCGATGGGACGCGAACGCAAAAGCACTTCCCGCATTCGCGCACTACCGATGATTTTCAAAGCCTGTGACCATCCAAACGTTCCGCCTGGCGAACCGCCTTCTTTAGTTGGGAATCCGTATTGTGTGGTTTCGGTCACGATCCGCAAATCGCACGCCAACGAAAGCGCAAAGCCCGTCCCAAAACAATGACCGCGATTGGCAGCAACCACGGGCTTGCTGCATCGAAGCGGCGCGTTGATATTCCACGCAAGGCGCGCGGGTGCGACATTCGCCTGCTCGCTCTCGAGAGGCGCGTTTCCGGTGTTAGCGAAGTGTTCCCCTTCTGCTCTCAGAACGATCACCCGCACGCTTGAGTCGGCGTCCAGGCGCTCGAACGCAAGGCGCAACTGCTCGAAGTGTCTGGAAGTCAGGCTATTCGAGGGCGGATGGGCAATCACGACATCGGCACGGGAACGTTGTTCGTCGATCTCGACACGGAAACCGTCGTGCCCTTCTCGCGCCGACTGATGATGTCGTACAGATACGTTCATGGTTCCACCTGTCCGGCGGTAGATGGGATACGAGTGGCGCACGTGTTCGGCCCGCATCGGCCAAAGCGTTCGCGTTCCATTGCCAGTTGCCGTCTCCCGGCCCGAGTCGAATACACGAGAACACCGGAAAAGACAGCGGTGACAATCAAATAGATGGGCGGAACAACGCTGCTCTTTGTCCATTCGGTGAGCAGATTGATCGTGAACGGCGTCATGCCTCCGAACAGTGTGACCGCGATGTTATAGGACAGAGAAATACCCGTGGCGCCCGCCTTATAGGGAAAGAGCGCGGACAGCATGCCGGCATGCGGACCCGCGAGCGCCGTCTGGAAAAGCCCGGCGACGAGTTGCATGACAAGAAGCCTATAAACGGAAGGCGCGTCCACGATGAACATGAACATTGGATATACACACAGCGCCCATGCGGTGACGACGGGAAAGAAAATTCGATAAGCACCGTATCGATCCGCGAGCCATCCCGCCACGGGAAAAAGCAGCGCATTCAGTGCCTGAGAAAGGATGACGCCGAGCATCGCCGCTGTGATCGGCAGGTTCAGGTGCGACTCGACATAGGTGGGTAGATAAATAGCCCACAGATAATTCGAGGCGGTGGCTACGGCAATGACGCCTATGGCGCAAACAACACTGTCGGTATTCGACCGGACGAAGCTGCGCCACTGCTTCCACAGCGACCTCCCTGCCAGCGCCCGCTTACGGTATGGTCGCTCGAACCGGCCCATGTTCGATGATCTGGTTTTGAGCACTACGCCCAGCGGCCCGATGATGGACCCCGCCAGAAACGGCAATCGCCATCCCCAGCTTCGCAAGGCGTCATCCGAAAGCTGTGTCAGGAGAACGAAGGCGCAGGTGGCGGCGAGCACAGCGGACAGCGCCTGTGCCGACATATTCAAACTTCCATAAAACATTCTGTTTTCAGCGGGCGCATTATCGAAAATGAGTTGTGATGAAACGCCGAACTGCGCGCCGACTGCCACGCCCTGAATGATCCGCGCGAAGATCATGATGATGGGAGCGGCAACCCCGATCTGGTCGTACGTCGGGCAAACGCCTAACAGCCCGGTCCCGACTCCCATGACGATCATCAAGATCAGGAGGATCCGGAAGCGGCCCAGTCGATCCGCGTACAACGCGAAGATGACTCCGCCCAGCGGCCTTGCAATCACGCCGATCGCGAAGGTTCCAAAAGTGAGCGATAACCCCGCAGCCTCGTTGTGTACCGGAAAGAAAACGCTGGCAATGGTCCGGGAAAGAAATACGTAGGATAGAAAGTCGAACCATTCCAGACTACTTCCGACGACCGATACGACGATTGGGCGCGCGCGCACGACGCTACCCGGAATTTCATCCGTTAAGTCAGCATGTCGAGGTACTTCTCGCCGGGTTGTCATCGGGACCTCTCGGTAACCACATCGCTCCTTTTGCCATAACCATTCGGTTGCTTCCCGCGACTGGAAACCAAGCGCGCGCGGCCACGCAACGGCTCTCGCCTAATCCTGAATTTCGCATATACGTCGCAAAAAACAAGCCTTTTTTTGTTTTGCCTAGCCTAAACAAAACGTTTAGCATTGCCCATGTTTCGGTGACAACGCCTTGCCTCCTTCTGACAAGGTTTCCATGAGCACAATTCGTTTTCTTCGTACCTTTCTCGCCGTCGAGAAGTACGGTTCCATGTCGGCTGCGGCGGACCATGTACGGCTCACGCAAGCGGCCGTCGGGCAGCAAATGCGCGCGCTCGAAGCCGAGCTTCGACGCCCCCTTTTCGACCGGTCGGTTCGAGGCAGTCGAATGACCGCGGCAGGCCGGGCGCTTGTGCCGTACGCGCGAAAAAGGTGTCGATCTACGAGGAGATGCTTCAGACTCAGCCTGAGCAGTCCGAACTAACGGGCACAGTGACGGTAGGAGCAATCGTTTCCGCCACCGGCTTTCTATGCAAGGCGGCATTGACTTTGAAAGAGCGGCATCCAGCCCTCGAATTGAAACTCCTGCTCGGGCACGATCTCGACCTTTGCGAACGAGTCGGAGCCGGTGAAGTAGACGCGGCTGTGGTCGAGCATAGAGAAAATAGCGAGGATCGACCCGGCGTGTGGACTCCGCTTTATGTGGAACCTTTGATCTTGCTCGCCAACAGCCAGGCTGCATCGCGCAACGCGAATGCGGAAAGCTTGCTCGCATCTCAGCCGTTTATCCGGTATGACCGATCGACCACGGTCGGTCGTGAAATCGAGCGCGTTTTGCAGAAAATGCGTATCCGGCCAACGGAGATTCTTGAGGTCAACGCGGTCGGCACCATCATGGATCTCGTTCGGCAAAATGTCGGCGTTTCGGTTATTCCGCAGCTTAAACATGTCGCCTGGGACCGCGAGAAATCGCTGACGGTATTGCCACTCATTGGTTCGACTTCGGGCCGCGTGATCGGAATCTATGAAAGCCTGAAGCAGCCAAGAAACGTCGCCGCGGTTAAGCGGCAACTGCTCCACGAGTTAGGATGAACTTCCCGCACGAATTGCCGCCTCATGCGCCGGCCAGTCCGTCGCCAATCATTCGCGCAGGAACAATGATTCGGTCGTATTGATCCGCGCTGATCTTTCCCGACCGCAGCGCCGCCTCTCTGAGCGTGGAGCCGGTCGCGTCGGCATCCTCGGCGATATGCGCCGCATGCTGATAACCGATCACCGGTGAAAGCGCGGTCACGAGCATCAACGTGTTATCCAGGTAAGCGCTGATCCTCCCTTCATTGATCTCGGTGCCTTCGACCGAGAATGTCCGGAACTTTTCGCAGCCATCCGCCAGAATCGCCGCTGAATGCAGGAAGTTGTTGATGATGATCGGACGCATGGCGTTCAATTCGAAATTTCCCTGACTTCCGGCGAAGGCAATCGCGGTATCGTCACCGAGAATCTGAATGGCGATCATGACCATCGCCTCGCATTGCGTGGGATTCACCTTGCCCGGCATGATCGACGATCCGGGCTCGTTGGCGGGCAGCCTGAGTTCTCCCAGCCCGCAGCGAGGACCGGACGCGAGCCAGCGCATATCGTTCGTGATCTTCATCAATGCAACTGCCGCACCGCGCAGCGCGGCGGAGGCGCGCACCATCGGGTCCAGCGAGCCTTGCGCCATGAACTTGTTCGGCGCGGTTACAAACGGCCGCGACGTGAGTTCCGCGATTTTTGCGGCAACGTTCACGGAAAATCCTTGTGGCGCATTCAGTCCGGTCCCCACAGCCGTCCCGCCGAGCGCCAACGCATAGAGACCTTGCCGCGAATGCGCGATCTCGCCGATGCACGCCCGCAACTGCGCCGCCCAACCCGACCATTCCTGTCCGACCGACAACGGTGTCGCGTCTTCGAGATGCGTGCGGCCCACCTTGATTACGGTCATCCAGCCTTCTGCTTTTTCTTCGATTACTTCGGCAAGCTTATCAAGTTCCGGCAACACACGTTCATCGAGTACGGTCAATGCCGCGATGTGCATCGCCGTCGGAAAGCTGTCGTTCGATGACTGTCCCATGTTCACATCGTCGTTCGGGCCCACCGGCTTTTGCGTGCCCAACGTGCCGCCCAATAACTGAATCGCGCGATTGGAGAGCACCTCGTTCACGTTCATGTTCGATTGTGTTCCCGAACCCGTCTGCCAGACAAAAAGCGGGAAATGATCGTCGAGTTGACCGGAAATGGCTTCGTCCGCGGCCTGAACGATGGCGTCCGCCTTCCACTTCGGCAGACGCCCCGCTGCCGCGTTGACCAGCGCGGCAGCTTTCTTGACGATGCCATACGCGTGGTAGACCTGCTTCGGCATTCTGTCCTGCCCGATGGAGAAATGCTGAAGCGATCGCTGCGTCTGCGCACCCCAATAGCGATCCGCAGGCACGTGCACCTCGCCCATGCTGTCGAACTCGGTGCGCGTGCCTTGCGCCTGTATGCCGATGCTCAAATCACGCATATGAAACTGCTCGCCGCTTTGATCTGCCATGATGTCGATCCGTGTTCGAATACCGCTTCTTCAATTTTCGATGCGTGCGCATTCATTCGGCGTACTGCGCGATTCCCATTCCGAAGGACCAGTTCTCTTTCCTGATTTCCACCAGACTCACGAATACATCTTCCTTTCTGGCGGCGATACGTTCGTGGAGACCATGAGCGATCTCGGCAATGAGCAACTTCTTCTGCTCGACCGAGCGGCCTTCGTTCAACGTCACTTGTATGGCGATGAAACCGTCCCCTCGCGTGATGCCGAGATACGCCCGGTCGAATACGAGACTTTCCGGCGCATGCTCGGTGAATACCTGAAAGCGATCATGTTCAAGCGCGCCGATCTTCATGACCGCCTCGTAAAGAACGTCGCTGATCGCAGCGCGCTTTCGGGCGTCGTATATTCCAGCGATGGTATCGATTCTCACAAAAGGCATGATTGGCTATCCTTTATATTCGCGCGGTCGCGGCTAGATCATCGCGAGACCCAAAGCCGAAGCCGTGCTGGCTCGTATGGAATGACAGGCTTGCGCATCCGTTCGCAAGTCGGTGCCGAAAGTCGGAATGATTTGCCTGAGCCTCGGTAGCCAGCCGTCTTCGGTCAGCTTGTCCTTGAAGCATTGCTTCAATAACTCGATTGCGATGAACGCGGCAGTGGAAGCACCGGGCGACGCGCCGAGCAGCGCCGCTATCGACCTGTCTTCCGCCGCGAGTATCTCGGTGCCGAATTGCAGCGTTCCGCCGCCCTCGCCGTCCGGTTTGATGATCTGCACACGTTGCCCGGCGAGCGCTGCTTTCCAGTCTTCGCGTCTTGCCATCGGAAAGAAGGCCTGAAGCGTTTCGAACTGCTCATGCGGCGTCTGCACGACCTGTCCGACGAGATATTCTTCCAGACGAAAACTATGCGCGGCGACATCGATCAACGGGCCGAGGTTATCGGCGCGAATGGATTGGAAAAGATCGAGATACGAGCCTTCCTTGAGAAACTTGGTGGAGAAGCCCGCGTAAGGACCGAATAGGATTGAACGCTTGCCGTCGACCACGCGCATGTCGAGATGCGGAACGGACATCGGCGGCGACCCGTGTGCAGCCTTTCCGTAGACTTTGACGCCATGACGATGCGCGATCTCCGGGCTATCGCAGCGAAGCCAGCGGCCACTCACGGGGAAGCCGGCGTATCCATCCGCTTCGCGGATACCTGACTTTTGAATGAGCGATAGCGCCGCGCCCCCTGCGCCCACGAACACGAATCGCGCGCGAAAGGCGACATCATCGCCAGTCGACTCGTCGCGTGCTTCCACGCGCCATCTGCCGTCGTCGTCCTGGTTGAGCTCACGCACCTCGTGTCGATAGAACACCGCAACATCCGGCTGCTTCATCAAATGGCGCAGCAGAAGGTGAGTGAGCGTGCCGTAGTCCACATCCGCCCCGGTCTTCATGCGCGTGGCCGCGATCGGCTCGTCGAGTTGGCGCCCCTCGATCACGATCGGCGCCCATTGGGCGATTTGCTCGCGATCTTCGCTATGCTCCATGCCTGCCCAGCAATGATGCGCCGACATGACCTCATAACGTTTTCGTAAAAACGATACGTCATCCTCTCCAATCACGAAACTCATGTGAGGACACGCGCGCACGAAAACCGACGGGTCTGGAATAGCGCCGTTGTGGACCAGATGCGTCCACAGTTGCCTCGACAGATCGAACTCCACGTTGACATCGAGCGCCTTGGAGAGGTCGATCGCGCCGTCTGGCAACTGCGGCGTGTAATTCAGTTCGCAGTTCGCGGCATGACCCGTGCCGGCATTGTTCCAGCCGTGCGAGCTTTCCAGCCCGCAATCGTCGAGTCGTTCGAGCACGGCAAGCGAGATCGATGGATCGAGTTCCTTAAGCAACGTGCCAACGGTGGCGCTCATGATTCCCGCGCCGATCAACAACACATCCACGGATTTTGATGCGCTCGTGTGACTCATTGCCACTTCTCCCGTGTCGCGTTATTGGTTGAGCGTGAAACCTGCATTGACGTCCGACGGAAGGACCACGTAGGCCCGCCGCCATGGCTCATCGCCGATAACCTTCCAGCGATGCCCCGTGCCGCGCGTGTCTTCAGCCAACAGAACATCGCCCGGCCGAATGATGAAGGTCTCGCCGTTGCGCGTCTCGAACTGAAGGGTGCCCCCGAGCGTGAGCACCAGTTGATGCGTCGGTGCGTCATGCCAGTCGAGTGCGTCTCTGGGTTGAGTCTCGCGAAAATGAACGAACGAGGCTGCATAAACAGCGCCGATCGCGTCGCCGTCCTTTCCACCCGGAAGCGACAGAACGCCCTCCTCGAAGCTGGAGCTTCCCGTTTCGTTCGTCCATATGCGTATGCATCTGATCATGCCGATCTCCCGGTTCATCAATTCAGAATGACTAAACTTTCTTCACCCAGACGCCTTGAGCGTTGACGAACTCGCGCATGCCGAAGTGGGACAGCTCTCGTCCATATCCGCTTTGCTTGACGCCGCCGACCGGCAGCTTGGGATTCGAGGCACTGAATCCGTTGATAAAGACGCCTCCGGTTTCAAGCCGTCGCGCGATGTGCGTGGCGCGATCGAGGTCGTCCGTCCAGAGGTTTCCGCTCAGTCCGTACTGGCTATGATTGGCTAACCGGATCGCGTCTTCGACGTCGTTCGCGACGGTCATCGCGGCGACCGGCCCGAAGATTTCTTCGTCGAAGGCAGCCATGCCGGGCGTGACGTCGCCCAACACGGTAGGCTCGTAAAAATAGCCGGGACCGTCGATTTTCCTGCCGCCCAGAAGCAGTTTCGCGCCGCTGGCGACCGATCGCTCGACCTGATCGTGAATACCGTCGCGCAGATCGTCCCGCGCGATGGGTCCGATGGTCGTCTTGTCGTCGAGCGGATCGCCTGCCCTGACCTGCGCCGCCGCTTTCACGAACTTATGCGTGAATTCCTCGGCAATCGCGCGTTCCAGGATGAAGCGCTTGGCAGCGATGCACACTTGCCCCGCATTCTGAAAACGTGCCTCGATTCCAATCTCGACCGCCTTGTCGATATTCGCATCCGCAAGCACGATGAACGGGTCTGCGCCGCCGAGTTCGAGCAGGCTTTTCTTGACGACGCGACCGGCCGTGGACGCGACCGCCGACCCTGCGCGCGTGCTGCCCGTCACCGTCACCGCCGACACGCGCGGATCTTCGATGACTTTCGCGACCGTATCCACGTCCGCATTAAGATTGACGAAAAGATGCTTGGGAAAGCCGCTCGCTTCGTAGGCGTCCTGCAAGGCGTAGGCGCATCCCATCACATTGGTCGAATGCTTGAGGATGAAGCCGTTGCCCGACAGCATGATGGGCCCCGCTCCACGCAGCACTTGCCAGAACGGAATGTTCCAAGGCATGACCGCCAGCACGCTACCGATCGGCAGAAAAGATACGTAGATGCGGTCGCCTCCTTCGGCTTCCACGGGCTCGTCGGCCAGAATGGCCGGACCATGCGAGGCGAACCATTCGAGCGCAGTGGCGCACTTTTCGACTTCACCTCGTGACGACGCGAGGGTCTTTCCCATCTCGCTGGTTGCCAGCCGCGCCAGCGGTTCCGACCGGCTTCTCAGCGTCGCGGCAAGACTGCGATAGCATTCGACCCGCTGTTTGATCGGCGTCACATGCCATTGCCTCGCCGCCACCGCATGATGCGTCAGAAGCGTCTCGATTTCGTCGGCGCTTTGATACGGATACTCTTTGATGAGTTCACCGGTAGCCGGATTTCTCGAAATGGCGGCCGTCTTGGACCTATACAATGAAGACATCTATGTTCTCCAGAGTTTATATTCGGATATCTAACTTTACGTCACATTGAATCCCATGCTACCTGCTTGTATCTTTAGGGATATAACGACGTGCGAAACGACAAAGTCACACACTCTCAACAAAACACGTCGAGTTACTTTGTCGCGACTTCGAATGGTTCGAAGTCCGTATAACCCTTCGCACCGCCGCCGTAATAGGTTTCTGGCGCCGCATGCGCCAGCGGAAGGTCGTGACGCAGTCTTTCAACCAGATCAGGGTTCCCAATGTACGGTCTGCCGAAAGAGATCATGTCGGCATGGCCCGACGCAATTGCCTCCATCGCGAGGGCGCGGTCGTAGCTGTTATTCGCGATGTACTTTCCGCCGAAAGCCGCATGCAGCGCGCGGAAATCGAACGCGCCCGCCGCATTGGCGCCGCGCGTTTGTCCTTCGACGCAATGAAGCCACGCAAGGCCGAACTTGCCGAGCTGTTCCGCGAGAAAGCCGTAGGTCGATTGAGGATCGCTGTCCAGTGGCGTGTCGCCGACCGCGCGCGTGATCGGCGAAAGACGGATGCCCACGCGATCCGCATCCCACATCTGGCAGACGGCTTCGACCGTTTCGACTGCCAACCGCGTGCGATTTTCCACTGAACCGCCGTAGCGATCCGCGCGCTGGTTGGTGCTGTCGCGAATGAACTGTTCCAGCAGATAGCAGTTGGCGCAATGCACTTCTACGCCGTCGAAGCCCGCTTCCTGCGCCCTGTGCGCCGCGTGCCGATAGTCCTGCACGATTGCGGCGATCTCATCGAGTTCGAGCGCGCGCGGCATCGATGGTGCGGCGGGGCCGGCTTCCGTGAAGATTTCATCGCCCGCGCGAATGGCGGAAGGCGCGACCGGTGCGGCGCCATTCTCCTGCAGGCTGGTGTGAGACATGCGGCCTACATGCCAGAGTTGAAGGACGATCCGGCCACCCGCATCGTGAACGGCCCGGGTGATCTTCTGCCAGCCTGCGACATGCGCATCCGTGTAGATGCCGGGCGTGTATGCGTAACCGCGTCCCTGACGCGAGATATTCGTCGCCTCGGTGACGATCAGACCGGCCGAGGCACGCTGTCTGTAGTAGTCGGCGGCGAAGGGCGAAGGCACGCCATCCATGCCGGCGCGCGCGCGCGTCAGGGGCGCCATTGCTATACGGTTGGCGACGGGTATTGCGCCGATGGCGGTCGGCGAAAACAATCCACGCTGATCCATGCTCGAACTCCGTTCATCAGATCGAAGGGAAACCGCGCGTGCGGTCCAATGGCCGGTTTATAGCATTCGCGCCGCGCAAGCGGCGGCGGCTGTTCGATCTCGCAAAAAACGCCAAGGAATATGCAATGACGCGAGTTGCATTCGACTTGAGCGCTTTTCCTTTTCGCACGCGCAGATCGCGTTCTTGAAATGAATCGTGCATCGTCTTTACGCGACGACTCGCTTACGGAGATCATGAGCATGGCAAAGAAACACACTGCCCGGTGCGCTTGCGGCGCGATCACATTCGAATTCGACACGGACCCGGACTTTATCGCCGATTGTTATTGCCTGGATTGCAGAAAGGCCAGTGGCGGCGGAATGGCCACGTGGTTTGGCATTCCCGAAAATGATTTCGTTGTCACCCGCGGCGCACCCAAGGCTTTCCGCTATACCGCCGACTCGGGCAATACACTGGATCGCAACTTTTGTCCTGAATGTGGATCACGACTGTTCACGAGCAAACTCGGCTCGTTTCCCGGTATGGTTTTCGTTCAGTTAGGAAGTCTAGACAATCCCGAAGGCATCGCCCCGAAGATCGAGATTTTCACGAAACGCCGTCTGGAATGGCAAAAGCATCCTGACGTGCCGCAGTTTACGGATATGCCTGCTTGAATGACTTTTCAAGCGCGGCCGTTCGGCTTCTCAAGGAATCAAAGGGCCAATGCCGGTCAGACTTCAGCCTCAGGAAGCTGGCAAAGCTGGTGGTAAAACGTCTGGATATCGGCAAAGTAGAACGGACGAAATGCTCCGTAGACGTTCTTCCAGTCAGGCACGTAGCTTAAGAGGTGTTCCTTGAACTTCGCCGCGAGGTCGACCGCGAAATCTCGACGGACGATCAGAACCGCCGGCACGCACTGCTCATACGAACCAATAACTTTGGTTGTCTGGGCGTTCCCCGGCGTCATCTTCCAGACGTCTTCAAGAATCATCGTGGCGCGGATCGATCCTGCAATGACCGCATCGACCCGGTCCTGCCATCCGGAAACCTGCTGCATCTTGAAGAAGACGTCGATCTTTTTGCCTCTTTCATTCAACATGATCGAAGGCGGAAAGAAGCTGGAAGAACACGACCGGTTCAGATAGCCATAGGTCGATCCTTCGAGGTCTTCCAGCGTGGCGGCCGTGTCGTCCTTGCGAACGACAAGGAGCGTGCGCTGTACGGGTTGGCCAGAAAACTTCGACGTCGCGATGACAAGCCCGCGATAGTATGGATTGCCTTTTCGCATCATGACGCAGAAGCCGGCTCCGGGAACATACGCCATGTCCGGTATGCCTTGCTCGATCGACTGATTCATCGCCGGAAGATCGGTCGTTTCACGGGTATCGACGCCGGCTTCGGAGAACAGGCTCGCCCATGGTTCGGCGGAAATCGGAAAATCCAGATTCTTGTTTAGAAGGAAAGTCAGAGTATGCCGGGTCATGGTCGCCACCTTCTCTACGCGAGGACTTGAGATCGAAGCCCATCTTATGCGCATCGACTCAGGGGCGATAACGAGAACACATGATCCTTGCGAAGACGCACGAAATAGCGTCACGGTTTCGCGTGCAGGTGCATTAAAAGGGCTTGCGCCTGCGTGTAATCGGCCGTGTCCCGGCCTTCGGTAATACGCGCGCAGACCGATGACAACAACGCTTGCGCCGCACCGTTATCGCCTTGTGCCAGTCTGAGGCGCGCAAGGCTATTTGCCGCGCGCAGTTCAAGAAACAATGCGCCCTGCTCCCGCGCCATGTCCAACGCCTGCAGGTAACACGTGGCCGAAGCTTCGTATGCGCCCGAAGCCGCGTGGATCTCGCCCTCCACGCGCAACAACTCCGGCATGCACCACAGTTCATCGCGCGACTTCGACCATTCCTGCGCGGTTTCGACCGTTGAGCGCGCCTGCGCCAGATGTCCGAAACGCAGCAGGCCGCGCGAATGGATCGCCGCGAACATGGAATAGCGCATGCCAATGTGATCGCGTTCGAGTTGCGCCAACGCATCGGCGAGAAGCGGCAGGCCGGCCGGGTCATTCCGTTCGAGCAGCAACGCGCCGTGGAGGCCGCGGGTCATCGCATCGAACAAAATCAGGCCGTGTTTCGCCACGTTTTGCTGCAATGTGACCAGCGCTCCCCCAGCGGCGTGGAGTTCGCCGGCATGCAAGGCCAGCGGGATGAAGGCGAAGACCAGCACATAGCCGATCGTCAGGCTAT
Organism: Caballeronia sp. A2-2; assembly: GCF_057612605.2. NCBI lineage: Bacteria > Pseudomonadati > Pseudomonadota > Betaproteobacteria > Burkholderiales > Burkholderiaceae > Caballeronia > Caballeronia sp. A2-2. The sequence continues at coordinate 82,319 of NZ_JBVFIR010000005.1, forward strand.
GGCCCGATGCCTGTGCGTCGTCCAGTGCCTGCCGGGCCTGCGCGCGCGCCTGATCGAAACAGCCCTGAAACCAGAGCACGCTCGCCATCAGCGAGCGTGTGCCTTCGCGTCCCTTGACGTGGTTGTCGGCCACCTGTGACCGGTAAAACGCCGACGCATACCATTCGAGCGCACTTTCAAGCAATTGCCGCGCGCTGCGCTGTTTTCCCATGTGATGCCAGGCAAACGCAGTCAGCCGGTTACCATCCGAAATGCATATTTCGTTACCCGAAGCATCTGCGATGGCACGGAATTTTCGCAGCAGCTCATCGGCTGCGCGATGTTGCCCCGAGTACACGAAGCCGCAGCAGGCCACGAACAACGCGCGCAACCGGTATTCCGTGTCGTCGAGCCGCTCGGCGATGGCAAGCGCCGTGGTCCACGCCGCTTCGACCTGGGCCACCATGCCACGCGTATAAAGCGCCGACGCAGCGAGCGCGGCATTCAGTTTCATGCGTTCGCGGTCTAACTCAGGCGGTTCGGCGGGTATGTGCTGAAGCGCGAACGCCACGCGGCCACGGCATTCTTCGAGCGATGAAAGCCTGACCCACGCAGGAATGGCGGATACCGTGAGCAACACGCCTAATAGGTTATCGCCCGATTCCGAGAAGGCCCAGTTCAGCGCCGCGCGAATGTCGTCGATGGTGGAGAGGTGATCGTCCAGCCAGCGCGCATCTGGCGGTCCGTTCCACTGCCCTTCCACGCGCGCATAGAGTGCGTGAAAATGTTCGGCGTGGCGACGGGCCACGTAGTCCGTTTCACCGGCTTCCGCGAGTTTGCGCCGCGCATAGTCGCGCATCGTGTCGAGCAGTCGATAGCGCACCGCGTCGTGGCCGAGATTCGCCGACAGCAGCGACTTCGCCACGAGACTCGCGATTGCCTCGATCAGACAATCATGCGTGAGCACGTCATTGCCCACGATGTCCTCGGCGGCGCCAAGCGAAAACGCGCCCGGAAAAACGCCGAGCCGGCGAAGCACGACCCGTTCGTTCTCCGGCAACAACTGATGACTCCATTCGAGCGTGGCGAGCAGCGTTCTGTGCCGTTCGGGCGCGGTGCGGCGGCCGCTTGCGAGCGTGGCGAAACGGTCATCGAGCAAGTCGAGCAGTTCATGCACGCCGAATGCGTCCGAGCGCGTGGCGGCAAGCTCGATGGCCAGCGCGATGCCATCCAGCCGCCGGCAAATTTGCGCGACGACCGGCGCCTCGTCGTCCGACATGGCGAAGCCTCCGCGTGCGGCGAGCGCGCGTTCCACAAAGAGTTCGACGGCAGAATAACCAAGCGCCTCATCCATCGTGAGCCGATCGCGTTCGGGCGGCGTATCAAGTGGATCGAGCCGGTAGACGTGTTCGCCCAGTGCATGCAGAGGCTCGCGGCTGGTGGCGAGCACCCGCATGTGCGCTGCTGCCGCCGTCATGCATTCGGCGATGACCGCCGCCGCTTCGATGACATGCTCGCAACTGTCGAGCACGACGAGTTGCGGGCGCTTCTGCAGGCGAAAATAATGCGTGAGCGCCTGCGCGATGTCATCCGAATGCACGGTGAGACCGATTGCATTCGCGACTGCGTGAGGCACGAAACGCGCATCGGCCAGACGGGACAGATTGACGAACCAGACATCGTGCGCGCCGGTCCGAAGCATCTCGTGAGCGACAGCCAGCGCGACCGTCGTCTTGCCTATTCCGCCGGGACCGGCGATGGTCAAAAGCCGGGTGCGCGTGAGATTACCGATCAGGTTTTGAATCACGGCCGCCCGCCCGATCGGCCGAACCAGCGCAGCGGGAATGTTGTGCGACACAGGAGAAGGCGCACCCGCTGACGAAATCCATTCACGCTCGACCGGCGCGACAAACCGATAGCCCCGTCCCACCACGGTCGCGACGTAGCGTTGCTTCGCGGGCCCTTCTCCAAGCGCCTTGCGCAGCGCGGCGACATGCACCTTCAGACTGCCTTCGTCCACCACGGTGTGCGGCCACGCGCGCGCCATGAGTTCCGTCTTGCTGACGACTTCGCCGCCTCGCTCGACCAGCGCGGTCAGCAAGTCCAGCGCGCGGCCGCCGATCAACACGCGCACATCGCCTTCGAGCAGCCTTTGCTGAGACGGAATCAGCCGGAACGGCCCGAACAGGTACGCAATGCCCGCCGAGCCCGAATCCGTCGGAGCCGGCCGAGCCTTGTGTTCGTGACCATTGGGCGGTTTGTGCATGATTGAGCGGCGGGAATGACTTCGACATCGTCGAGGCAGGCACATCGACGATCTTTCTCTCAGTGCGCAACGGGCGAATGTCGTGCTATGAGGAAAGAATTCGGCATGCGCGCACGTTAGCATAAGATGCGCCCGATGGCTTCTTTCGATCCCACTCGACGCGTCGTGACAGAAATGAGTTCTGCACCGTTCGCCATCCTGATCAATCTATCCATGCGAGAAGAAACCGTGACCAAGCTGACCGAAAACCCTTCGATGGAACGCCGCAATCTTCTCGCGACCAGCGCGGGCACCGCGATCGCCGCGATGACCATCGCCGCCACGCCGATTGCCGCTGCCGCGGAACGCGGCTCGCACGGACAGGCGGCGCACGGCCAGAAGATGTCCTCGGACTGGATCGTCACGAAAGACGGCACACGCATCTATTACAAGGATTGGGGAAGCGGCAAGCCTGTGCTCCTGTCGCACGGCTGGCCGCTCGACGCGGATGCCTGGGACGCCCAGATGCTGTTTCTCGTGAGCAAGGGTTATCGCGTCATCGCGCACGATCGACGCGGACACGGCCGGTCGGGGCAGCCCGCAACCGGAAACGATGTCGACACCTACGCAGACGATCTCGCCGCCGTGATCGATACGCTCGATCTCAAAGGCGCGATGCTCGTCGGTCACTCGATGGGCGGCGGCGAAGTGGTTCGTTACGTAAGCCGCCACGGTCTGTCGCGCGTGTCGAAGATCGTGCTGATCAGCGCCGTCGTGCCAAACATGGTCAAGAGCGACGCCAACCCCGCAGGCTTGCCCGAATCCGCATTCGACGGCATACGCAACAATCTGGCGGCCACGCGCACGGGCTTCTACAAAAATCTCGCGCTCCCCTTTTACGGCTTCAACCGGCCCGACGCCAAGGTGGATCAGTCGGTGATCGAGGAATTCTGGCGTGAAGGCATGGCGGGCTCGATCCTTTCGCAATACGCCTGCGTGAAGCAGTTCGAAGTCGATTACACCGCCGATGTCAAAAAAGTCGATGTCCCGGCCTTGATCCTCCACGGCGACGCCGATCAGCTCGTGCCGGTCGATGTCGCGGGGCGCGCTTCGGCCAAATTGATCAGGAATGCGATGCTCAAGGTTTATCCGGGCGCGCCGCATGGCATGTGCACGACGCACGCCGATCAGGTCAACGCGGACCTGCTGGCGTTTCTTCAGTCATGATGTCGGGCCGGCGGCATGCCGCCGGCCCGTTGATTTCACACTTCAGAACTTCATCACCGCGCGACCGACCACATCGCCGGTACGCAGCCGGTCGATGTAGTCGTTGAGTTCCTCGAATGCGAAGGTCTTCACCGTATGGCGAATCTTGTCCTCGGCGGCCAGCGCCATGACTTCGCCCAGATCGGTATTGTTCCCCCAGAACGAGCCATGCAGCGTCTGTTCGCGGGACACGCGCGGAAACAGCGGAATGTCGATGCGATCGCCCACCAGCCCGACATCGGCGTAATGGCCGCTGATCGACAGCAGGCTCATCGCCAACTGCACCATCTCGGGCGCGCCCGCGCAATCGATGGCGGCATCGATATCGTTTCGTCCGACGAGACCGTGCAGTTCATGCGCGATATCGGACGAGGACTTGCCCTTGATATCGACGGTGTGATCGGCTCCGTATTCGCGGGCGATCGCGAGCTTTTCCGGATTGCGCGCAAACGCGATGACCGGCGCGCCCGCACCGAGAATCTTCGCGTATTGCACGGCATAACCGCCGAGGCCGCCGACGCCGAACACGCCGATCAGACGATCCGGCGCGAGCGCGCCCGCATCGCGCAGTTTCTTGAGGCCGCGATAGGGCGTGAGACCCGCATCGGTGAGCGGCGCGAGTGTTTCGAACGGCAGCCGCTTATCGACCTTGATGAGATAACGCGCCGGCACCGGAATGAATTCCGCGAAGCCGCCTACCGGCCCGAAGCCCGGCCATCTCACGTTCGGGCAGATATGTGTGTTGCCGATCTGGCAATGCCGGCAGATGCCATCGCCCCAGCCGGGCGCGACGACCACATGATCGCCCTCCTGAAACCCCGCCGCCGCGGGCACGATGCTGCCGATCCTGCTGATCACGCCGGTGATCTCATGACCGAGCGTGATCGGCGTCGGGATATCGGCGTATTTGCGGAAGTAACCGTCGATCAACTGAACGTCGGAGCGGCACATGCCGCAGGCCTTTACCTCGACGAGGATTTCATCGGCTTTGATCTCGGGAACTGGAATGTCTTCCAGTACGAGCGCCTTGCCATATTCGTGCATGCGTGCGGCTTTCATATGCGTGCTCCTTGATCGGTAAGTGAATGACGACACTGCGTCGAGCCACGATAGGCGAATGCAAGGATCGCCGTGTGTTGGAGTGCGTTTTTGAAAAACGGTTAAGAGTGTTGATCTTGTAGACAGCGGCACGTGAACTGACGGGTGGTGTTTGTTTTTGTTTCTATTGCAGTGGCCGCGGCTACTGAATAAACCAAACAAACAAGAGGGGCGCTTCGCACGACAAAACAACAAGACAACAAGACAACATCGGACAGGACCTATACCAAGGTATGGTTTGCGCAACGCCACATCGCGTATTAACGTGGTCGTGGAAGCACATCAAACAACGCACAGGCCGCGCTCAATCGTCCTGAGCGATTCCGGGGGGTCCCGTGACGCCTGCCGCTCTCGTTTCGATCGTTGAGGACGATGACTCGGTACGAGTGGCGACCGAAAACCTCCTGCGCTCGCTTGGCTGGGCTGTCGAGTCGTTCGAATCCGCCGATGCGTTTCTTGCCTCGGACGCGGCTGGCCGCACCGGATGCCTCATCTCCGACGTCACGATGGCAGGCATGACCGGCATCGAGATGCACGCGCTTTTGATCGCGCGGGGCTGCACCATCCCCACGATATTCATCACGGGGTTTCCCAATCCTCAGGACGAAGCCGTGGTGCTCGCCAATGGGGCGCTCGCCTATCTGGAAAAGCCGGTCGAGTCGGACGTGATCCTGAGTTGGGTTCAGAAGGTGGTCTTTCCGCCCTGAACGCCTCGCCCGTAGCGTTCCTTGTTCACTCATTCAGACCATTCAAGCAGTCACGACGATGCCCCAAGCGACATGGATCACGTGGATCTCGACGGATACGAGCTGGAGTGGCTTCGCGACGATGAAGATTTCTCGTTGTACCGCGCCCGGCAGCCGGGAAACCCGGTTTCGCTGCTGACGCTGATCGCGTCGCGCCCGGCCGCGCGCAGCATCACGCGGCTGGAGCACGAGTATGCGCTGGCGAGCGTGCTCGATTCGCGCTGGGCCGCTCAGCCGCTCGCGCTCATCCGTCATGACGCGCTGCCCGCGCTCGTGCTGGACGACAACGGCTGCGAACCGCTCGAACGCATGCTGGGACGGCCGCTCGGCATCGCGCGTTTTCTGCGGCTCGCGCTGAATCTTGCCGTGGCCATCGGGCAAGTGCATCAGCGCGGGCTCATCCACAAGGACATCAAGCCCGCTAACGTGCTGGTCGATGCCGACGACCGCGTGTGGCTGACGGGTTTCGGCATTGCATCGCAATTGCTTCAGGAGCGTCAGGCGCCCGCGCCGCCGGAAATCATCGCGGGTACGTTCGCTTACATGGCGCCCGAGCAGACCGGCCGCATGAATCGTTCGATCGATCCGCGCAGCGATCTCTATTCGCTTGGCGTGATGCTCTACGAAATGCTCACCGGCACGCTGCCGTTCGTGGCTTCGGAGCCGATGGAATGGATTCACTGCCACATCGCGCGCAAGCCGATGCCGCCGGGCGAACGCATCAGCGCGATACCGGGGCCGGTGGAAAGCATCGTGCTCAAGCTGCTTCAGAAGACGGCTGAAAACCGCTATCAGACGGCGGCGGGCGTCGAATCCGATCTGCGCACGTGTCTTGCCGCGTGGAACGCGCGACAGCGGATCGAGCCGTTCGTGCTGGGCACGCACGATGCCTCGGATCGCCTCATGATTCCCGAACGGCTTTACGGACGCGATATGCAGATCGCGGCGCTGGTCGAAGCGTTCGATCGCGTGGTCGCCACGGGCACGGCTGAAATGGTGCTGGTGTCGGGTTATGCAGGCATCGGCAAGTCTTCGGTGGTGAACGAACTGCACAAGGTGCTGGTGCCGCCGCGTGGACTGTTCGCAGCGGGCAAGGTGGATCAGTACAAGCGCGACATTCCCTACATGACGCTCGCGCAGGCGTTTCAGTCGCTGGTGCGCGAGTTGCTCGGCAAGCGTGAAGACGAAGTGGCCGAGTGGCGGCGCGCGCTGATGGACGCACTCGGCGCGAATGGCGAACTGATCGTGAACCTCATTCCCGAACTGGTGCTGATCGTCGGCGAGCAGCCGCCCGCGCCGGTGCTCTTGCCGCGCGATGCACAAAGCCGCTTCCAGCTCGTGTTTCGCCGCTTCGTAAGCGTGTTTGCGAGGCCCGAGCATCCGCTTGCCTTGTTCGTCGACGATCTCCAATGGCTGGATACCGCGACGCTCGACCTCATCGAGCATCTCATGACGCATGCGGAGGTGCGGCATCTCATGCTGGTCGGCGCGTATCGCAACAACGAGGTCGGCGCGGCGCATCCACTCGTGCGCACGTTGGAGCTGATCCGCAAAGCAGGCGCGAATGTGCGCGACACCGAGCTGGCGCCGCTCGAACCGGGTGACATCGGCGAACTGGTGGCAGATTCGCTTCATCACGATGCCGAGGCCGCGCGGCCGCTCGCGCAACTCGTGCATCGGAAAACCGGCGGCAATCCGTTTTTCGCCATTCAGTTTCTCACCGCGCTGACCGAGGAAAAGCTGCTCCTCTTTGATCCCAGCCGCGCCATGTGGACGTGGGATCTGCCGCGCATCCGCGCCAAGGGTTTCACGGAGAACGTGGCGGATCTGATGGCCGCCAAGCTCGGACGGCAGCCCGCCATCACGCAGGATGCGCTGCGGCAACTCGCCTGCCTGGGCAATTCCGCCGATACCGCGACGCTCGAACTGGTTCAGGCGAGTTCCGAGGAACAGGTTCACGCGCAACTGCGCGAAGCGGTGCAGGCCGGACTCGTCTTTCGCGTGGAGAACGCCTACCGGTTCGTTCACGATCGCGTTCACGAAGCGGCGTATGCATCGATTCCCGAAAGCGAGCGCGCCGCCGCGCATCTTCGCATCGGGCGGTTGATCGCCTTGCACACGCCGGCGGCGCAACTCGAGGAGACCGTGTTCGATATCGTCAATCATCTTAATCGTGGCATCGGTCTCATGACAGAACAAGCGGAGCGGCAGCGTGCAATGGAACTGAACGTGCTTGCGGGAAAGCGCGCGAAGCATTCGACCGCCTATTCCGCCGCGCGCAATCACTTCGTTCAGGCCGCCGCGCTGCTTTCGCCTGACGCATGGACGGAGCATTACGGTGCAACCTTCGATCTCTATCTCGAACTATCGGAGTGCGAATATCTCGTCGGCCACTTCAGCGACGCCGACGCACTGTTCGACATGATCCTCGCACGCGCGAACGACAAGCTCGATCGCGCCAAGGTCTACAGTCTGCGTATCAAGCTCTATCAGGTTGCGAGCAAATATCACGATGGCTTTTCGGTTGCGCTCGGCGCGCTGCGTGACTTTGGGCTCGTCTTGCCCGAGTCGGACGAAGACATTCGGCTGGCGGTCGCCGAAGAATTGCAGGCCGTACCGGTCAATCTGAAAGGCCGCTCGATCATCGAATTGCTCGATGCGCCCATGGCGCAGGACGCGACCATGCAGGCGATCATCAACCTGCTCGTCGATGCCGTGCCGTGTGCGTATATCGGCCGTCCCGCGTTTTATCCGCTCGTCACGCTCAAGGCGGTGAATCTGTCGATGCAGCATGGCAACACCGACCAGTCGAGTTTTGCCTACGGCGTGTATTCGCTGATGCTGGTATCGGTGGTGCAGGATATCGACTCGGCCTTTCAGTTCTCCGAGCTTTCCTTGCGCCTGAACGATAAGCTCGACAATGCGCGCCTGCGCGGCACCCTGATGCATCTGCATGGCGATCACGTGAACTTCTGGCGGCATCATTTCGCAACCGGTTTGCCGATTCTCGAACGCGCGTTCGTCGCGTGTCTCGAAGTGGGCGACTTCGTGTATGGCGGTTTCCTCGCTTTCGAAACCATCTGGCAAGCGATCGAGAAAGGCGATGCACTCGAAGACGTGCAGGCGCTGTCGGTCAAATACGCCGCGTTCGCGCGCCAGAGTCACAACGATGCGGTCTACGAAACGATTCGTCTCGAACAGCAGTTCATCGCCAGTTTGCAGGGCCGTTCGAAAGACTCGCTGAGCCTGGGCGACAAGAGCTTCGACGAAGCCGCGAGCTTTGCGATCATCACCACGGCGACCTTCGGTTGCGGGATCGTCTTCTATCACATCATGAAGCAGATACTCGCCTTTCTGAATGGCGAGCATGCCCGCGCGTTCCACTACGCGGCATTGGCCGAACCGGTGCTTCCCGCCGCCATGAGCATGCCGATCGAGGCGACCTTCCACTTCTTTCATGCATTGACGCTGACAGCGCTTTATCCCGCCGCCGACGCGGCGCTTCAACGCCAATACCGCCACATGCTCGACCGCAAGCTGGAGAAATTCGAGTTATGGGCGAGCCACGGCCCCGACAACTTTCGGCATCGTCAGGCGCTGGTGCTGGCGGAACTCGCACGCATCGAAGCACGCCATTCGGATGCGATGCATCTCTACGAAGAAGCCATACGCTCGTGCCGCGAGCAGGGCTTCGTTCACTATCAGGCGCTCGCCAACGAACTGGCCGCCCGCTTCTACGCCGAGCGCGGCTTCGACACGATCGCCGATACGTATCTTCGCAACGCGCGCGCCTGCTATCTGCGCTGGGGCGCGGACGGCAAAGTGCGTCAACTCGATCACGCGCACGCGCAACTGAGGCAAGAGCTTTCGTCGCGCACGGAAAGCACCGTCGCGACATCGGTGGAACAACTGGATCTGGGCACGGTTGTGAGAGTGTCGCAGGCCGTGTTCAGCGAGATCGGCCTGAACGAACTGATTCACACACTCATGGTGCTCGCGCTCGAACACGCGGGCGCGGACCGCGGCGTGCTGGTGTCGCCGCGCGGCGACGAGCTATGGATCGAAGCCGAAGCCCGGACCTCGCGCGATAGCGTGGACGTGACCATTCCGCATGCGCGTGTGTCGCCTTCGGCCTTGCCCGAATCGATTCTGCGTTATGTGGCGCGCACCGGCGAAAGCCTGCTTCTCGACGATGCCCGGCATCAAAGCCCGTTCTCGACTGACCAATACATCTGGCGCAGCGAATGCCGCTCGATTCTCTGCCTGCCGCTCATCAAGCAGGCGCGGCTCATCGGCCTGCTTTATCTGGAGAACACGCTCACGCCGCGCGTGTTCACGCCCGCGCGTATCGCGGTATTGCGGCTGCTTGCGTCGCAGGCGGCGATCTCGCTCGAAAACGCGCGGCTCTACGCCGATCTTCAGCGCAGCGAACTGCGTTACCGGCATCTGTTCAGCGAAACGCCTGTCGGCCTGTGGCAGATCGATTCGCAACCGCTGATCGCCGTGCTGGCGGAACTGCACGAACAAGGCGTGACGGATCTCTCAGCGTATATCGACGCGCATCCCGAATGGCTCGCGCGCGCCGCCGCCATGATCGTCGTGGAAGATGCCAACAACCACGCCGTGCAGATGTTCGGCGCACGTGACCCGCGCGAACTGCTCGGCCCGATGACCTGGGTCTGGCGCGAGAGCCCGGCGACCTTCCGGCGCGCCGTGGAGAGCCGCTACAAAGGCGACGACTGGTTTCAGGAGACGACGAAGCTGCCCACGCTCGACGGGCGCGTGATCGATGTTCTTTGCACGGTGGCGCGTCCGAGGCGAATCGACGATGTCGGCATGGCGGTCATGAGTCTGGTCGATCTCACCGACCGTATTCGCGCGCAGGAAATGCTTCAGCGCGTGCAGGCGGATTTCGCCCACGCGGCCCGCATCTCGATGCTTGGGGAACTCACCGCATCCATCGCGCACGAGTTGAAACAGCCGCTGGCGTCGATCTCGATGAACGCGCAGGCGGGTCTCGGCTGGCTCAACCGCCCCATTCCGGAAATGATGGAAGCGCGCGAGACGAATCAACGCATCATCGCCGATGCGCGTCATGCCGTGGAGATCATCGGGCGCGTTCGCAACATGGCGGTGCGGCGCGCGCCCGAGCGCACGCTGGTGTCGCTCGATGAACTCATCGACGAAGCGCTGGTTTTTCTGCGGCACGAAGCGCAATTGAGGCGTGTGAGCGTGGCGCGCGAATTCGCAGCGGGGAATCCGCGCGTGCTGGCCGATCGCGTGCAGTTGCAGCAGGTCGTCGTCAATCTCACCGTCAACTCCATGCAGGCCATGGAGCAGGCCGCCAGCACGCGGCGCGAAATTTCCATTCGCGTCTCGTCGGATGACGCGGCCTTTCTATGCTGCGCCGTGGAGGACAGCGGGCCGGGCATTGCCGCCGCCAGTTTGAACAGCCTGTTCGAGAGCTTCTTCACGACCAAGGAGAACGGCATGGGCATGGGTCTGCCGATCTGCCGGTCGATCATCGAGGCGCATGGCGGAAGCATAACGGCGGATAACCAGTCCATTCACGGCGGCGCGCGCTTTTCGTTCTGCCTGCCACTCGTGCAAATCAGTTAGAGGCGGCCGCTTTTCGTTCGGCTTGCTGAATATCGCCGGGGTAGGTCGTATCGTCGTTGCGCGCGGGGTTGTAGCCAGCGGCTTCGAGCTTTTTGAGTTCCGCGTTGCGCTTCGCGCGCGCTTCCTTGCGCGCGGCCTTGCGTTGGGCTTTCGTCGTGCCGACGCTCGAATCGTCGCTTGATGTCTGCGCGTACGACGACAACGGCAGAAGCGAGGACACGATCACCAGCGCCACGGCAGAAGCGAGCTTCTTCATGATTTTCTCCGGTAGACAAAAGGATCGACGTGAGGTCGATGTTCATCGATTCTCATCCAACGCGGCCCGATGCCGCGCGTTCACATGCGTTCATGAAATCGACCGATCCGGAAAGGCGTGACTGCTTTGCTGGATTAGCATCCTGAGGACATCGACGGAGGCGAGCATGGCAGCAAACGAACCGCTGCGCGTTCTGGGCGCCTGGCTGGCGTTGGTCTGCGTGAGTCACAGCGCATGGGCCTACACGATCAAGACCTATCACGGCGATGGCGCCAGTCGCATTCAGGCATGTTCGCTCGCCCGCAACGATGCGCTTGCGCCCGGCGAGGAAGCGGCGCATGGGCATCTGGTTCGCCTCGCGCGTTGCGATTGCACGAAGACACAGGCAAGCGACAGGACGAGCGCATGGCACTGTCTGGTTCAGGCAGTGCATGACCGTTGAGAACGAACCCGTGTCAGAACTTCAGGTCATGCAATCGGCGTACCCCATCGAGCAACCACTGAAACACCGAATGATCCGCCTGCCTCGGCGGCGTTGCCGTGCCGAGCTTGTCGAGCGTATGCTCGCGACGCGACAGCAGCCTGCACATGAGCCGCGCCACCTCGGGGTTTGCCTTCAGCACGGGCGTCAGATCGTCCTTGCTCAGTTGATAGACGACCGCTCGCGTGAGCGCCGTCACCTTCACGCGCGCGGGCAAGCCGGCAAGCAGCCCCGCCTCGCCGATGGCATCGCACGGACCGAGCCGGGCCGCTTCGACCGCCAGCGCGCCCTCTCCGGCCACCGCGCTCAACACACCTGAATCGATGATGAAAAGATTATCCGGAACGACGCCGGGCGCGATCAGCGTTTCATCGGCCTCGTATTCGCGACGCGTGAGCCGTGGCGCGAGCTGCGCGAGTTCTTCCGGCGTGAGTGCGGCGAACAGATCGACACGTCGCAGCAAACGCGCGCGCTCATCGTCATGCAGCGCCGCCGCGTTTTTCGCGGAGGGCCCATCGAGCGGGCGCAGATCCACGCCCGCCGCCGCCAGATGGCGATAGCACAGATCGTACAGTTCGTTGATGACCTCGGTCTTCTTGCCGCCGTCATCGACATAGGCCGTGGCTTCGTACTGGAACGACAGCGGCGTGACGCTCTTGACCGTGGCGCTCGGCGCGGGGTCCGCGAGAATGGCGCGCACGCTCCTGAGCGCGCGGTCGAGCGCTTCCAGCACGACCTTCGGGCGCGCCTCGGGCGTCACTTCGAGCGTGATGCGCACGCCATGCAGCGACGCCGGCCTGCTGCTGTTGACGATCTTCGCCTTCGCCGCGACCGCGTTCGGCACGATCACGACATCGCCCAATGCGGTGAGCAGGTTGGTCGCGCGCCAGTTCATCTCCAGCACCTTGCCTTCCACGCCGTCTATCGCCACCCAGTTGCCGACCTGATACGGCTCCGTGCTGTTGATGACGATGCCCGCGAACACATCGCTCAACGTGCTCTGAATGGCAAGACCGAGCACGATGGCGAGCGCACCCGAGGTCGCGACAAGTCCACGCACTGGCAATTCGAGCACGAACGCAAGCGATGCGACCGTCGCCGCCAAAAACGCGACCGCGCCGAATACATCCTCGAACAGCCGTTGACGGCGCCATGTCTTCGGCAACAGCAAGGTATCGAGCACCATGCTGAGCAGACGTGCGCCGTTGAGCCACCAGACGATTTCAAGCGTCTGGCCAAGCAGATGCAACGTGCGCGAATCTGCGTGGGGCGCCTGCGAGAAAGGACTGAGACCCGAACTGAACAACACGGCACTCAGCGCGCCATAAAGACAAAGCCGTATGAGCAAGCGCACGACTTCATTGCGCGGAAACGCGCAGGACCAGACGGCGATATCCAGCGCGACGAGCGCGAAACCGAAGATCAGCGGATCGTCCACGCGCGCTCCGATCGATGTCAGCGTCGAGTCACGATACCGCGACGGTTCGATGCACGCGCGCCACCGTCGCCAGAAACACGGCGAGCCCGGCCGCGGTCAGCGCGAAGCCCGCCCACACCGGCGACAACAAACCCCATCCCGCCGCGATGGCCGCGCCGCCCGCCGATGCGCCAAGCGCGTTCGCCACGTTCAGCGAGGCCAGATTCATCGCGCCCATCAGCGTCGGAGATTCCGGCGCGAACTGCGTGAGACGGACCTGAATGGTGGGAATGGCGGTCATCATGGTCGCGCCGACGCCGAAAAGCGCCAGCATCAGCGGCCATTCGTGCATGCCGAAAGCCGCGAGCAACGCAAGCACGATCAGCGCGCAGCCGAAACCCGCCGTGAGACCCGCGGACTCGTACCGGTCCGCGAGCCTGCCGCCGATCAGATTGCCCACCGTCATGCCGACGCCAAATAGCGCCAACGCGAATGGAATGCGCGAGCGATCCAGCGACGCGACATCCGTGACGAATGGGCCGATAAACGTGTACACCGCGAAGATACTTGCCACGCCGAGCGCGGCGACCGCCATGGTGGCCCACACGCGCGGCCGGCTCAACGCGCCAAGTTCCTGACCGAGCGGGCCGCCGTTCAGCGCATTGTTGCGGGGAAGCCAGAGCCAGCATGCCAACAAAGCGAACGCGGCGATGACCGCGACCGCCACATAAGTCTGCCGCCAGCCGAGATGCTGGCCCAGAACAGTCGCGAGCGGCGAACCGACGATGGTCGCAACCGTCAGGCCGGTCATCACCATTGCGAAGGCCTGACCGGATTTGCCCTCGCCCACGACATACGACGCGACCACCGCGCCCGCGCCGAAATACGCACCCTGCGGCAGTCCGCTGACAAAGCGCGCCGCCGCGAACATGCCGAGGTTCATCGCCGCCGCCGACAGCAGATTGCCGACGATGAACAGCGCGATCAACGCGAGCAGCAAGGTGCGCCGGTTGAGCCGGCTCGCCATCAACGTGACGACCGGCGCGCCCGTCACCACGCCGAACGCGTAAGCCGTGATCGCATTGGTCGCCTGCGCGATGCTCAAGTGCAGGCTCGCTGCGAACAATTGCAGAATGCCCATGCTCGCAAACTCCGATGTGCCGATGCAGAAACTGCCCAGCGCCAGCGCGAACAACGTGAGTCCGCGCCGGCGCGCTTCCGCGTCGTTCGAGCAATGCACGGGCACGGCGTGGCACTGCGCCTCGTAAGCCTTTTCGTGCATGGCGTGGTCCCGGTCGAGTATGAATGCTCAACCTTAGCGGTGTCGCGCGCGTCGCGATGCGGGCGAACCGAACAGAAAAATCGCGCGATTCGGCAAAGCGAAACATCCGCTCACTGAAGACAGATGCTTCGGTAATCGACCGTGCGCCGATAAACGCTTCTGCCGAGCCACGATACGAACGTGTACTCGATATACGCGTTGCTGCCGACGAAAATCCAGTTGTGCAGAGCGGGCTTCATGATGGCGTCCTCCGTGAGAAAAACCATGCATGAAGCGTAGGCAAGCACATACGGTCATCGCCATCCTGCCATGGCATATCTGCGCGATGCGGCGGTTCATCGGCGCTATACGCGGGTATGGCCGCAGCGCCGCATGCCGGAGATTTTTCGCATGCGTCAGGGCGAAACGGGAAAAACCCGGCGTTCCGGGAAGTATCCGCGGGAGCGCTGCGTCACTATCGGCTCACGGTTTGGCGTGCCGTGTCTCCTCGGACAGACACGACTCTGTCCTTCGTGCCCGCTCAAGGGCGGGCTTTTTTTGAAGTGGAGGTCGGCATGAAAACGCTCAGGCTGATGGTGTTATCTCTTTCGCTCGTATCGACGACGCTCGCATTTGCCCAACCCGCCGGCGATGCTTCATCGTCGAAAGCGCCTGAAAACTGCGTGGGGCCAGCGGGCTTCTGCGTGCCGTATTTCGGCAGTTGAACCGGTCATCGACCGGTAGTTGCGTTTTTTGAGGCAAAGGGGAACATCTTGGCGAAGCCCGCGCTTTTCACGCCGATCAGGATAGGCCGGCAGGAATTGGCCAATCGCATCATCATTGCGCCGATGTGCCAGTACTCCGCCATCGACGGTTGCATGAACGACTGGCATCTGGTCCATCTCGGCGGTCTCGCAGTGTCGGGCGCGGCGCTGCTGACGATCGAGGCCACCGCCGTGGTGCCCGAAGGCCGCATCACGCATGCCGATGTCGGACTCTGGGACGATGCCACCGAAGCCGCGATGCATCGCGTCCTGCGCGCGGTGCGTCATTGTTCGAACATGCCCATCGGGATTCAATTGAGCCATGCGGGACGCAAGGCTTCGACCGAAGTGCCGTGGAAACAGCCCTTTCAGTTCGCACCGGGCACGCCGTTCGGCTGGCAGACCGAAGCGCCATCGGCTGTGCCGTACACGGACGGTTATTGCACGCCCGTCGCGCTGGATCGCGAGGGCCTGATTCGCGTGCGCGATGCCTTCGTGAACGCGGCACGACGCGCGCATCGGATTGGCATCGATGTGATTCAGTTGCATGTCGGGCACGGTTATCTGCTGCATCAGTTCATCTCGCCGTTGACGAATCGGCGTGAGGATCACTACGGCGGCTCGCTCGAAAACCGCATGCGTTATCCGCTCGAAGTGTTTCAGGCCGTCCGTGAAGCGTTTCCCTCGCAAAAGGCCGTGACCATCCGCATCTCGGCGACGGACTGGGTGGAAGGCGGATGGAATATCGAAGAAACCGTGGCCTTCGCGCGCGCTGCCGAACAACTCGGATGCGATGCGATTCACGTCACCAGCGGCGGGCTGCACCCCGACCAGCAGATTCCGGTCGGGCCGAACTATCAGGTTCCGCTCGCGCGCGCGGTGAAAGAGGCGGTCGATATACCCGTGGTCGCAGTCGGATTGATCACCGGCTACGAACAGGCGGAAGCGATCGTCGGCACGGGCGACGCCGATTGCATCGCGCTGGCGCGCACTATCCTTTACGACCCGCGCTGGCCGTGGCATGCGGCAGCGGAACTCGGCGCACGGGTGCGCGCGCCGAATCCTTATCTGCGCTCGCAGCCGCGCCGCTTCAAGGATCTGTTCGAAAGCGAATGAAGCGTGAGCGTTATCGTGCGGGCGTGTTCGTCGCGGCGCTCAATCGAAGCTCGAAGCTGGCGCCGCGCGGCTCATTCGGCCGCACGTGCAGGATGCCGCCGTGTGCATCGACGATCGAGCGGCAGATCGACAATCCCATGCCCATGCCGGTCGCCTTGGTCGTATAGAACGGCTCGAAAAGCTGTTCCACGTTCGCCGGATCGATGCCGCGCCCCGTGTCGCTCACCGCGATCAGCACATCGTTGCCGACGCAGCGCGACAGGATGCGCAACGCGCGCGGGCCATCGGATGTTTCCGTCATCGCTTCGACGGCGTTCATCATCAGATTCATGATGACCTGCTGCAACTGCACGCGATCACCTTCCACCTGCGGCAAGCTGGCATCGAGCGCGACGTGAATCTCGACGTGATGCTTCACCGCCTCGCCACGGACCAGCGCGACGACTTCCTGCACCGCATCGTTGACGAGCAGACGTTCGTGCCGGGCGGGCGTCTTCTTGACGAGTTCGCGGATACGGCGAATCACATCGTTCGCGCGCGTGCCATTGTTCACCACGCGCTCCAGCGCCGCCTGCACTTCCGCGCGATTCGGCGGCGTCGCATCGAGCCAGTGAATGGCGGCCTGTGCATTGAACACCGCCGACGCTACCGGCTGCCGAATCTCATGACTGATCGATGCAGTCAATTGCCCGAGCGTGGCAATGCGGTTGGCATGCGCGAGTTCGCGTTCGATCTCGTGAAAACGCCGGTCGCTTTCGCGCGCCACGGCCTCGGCCCGTTTGCGATCCGTGAGATCGACCACGAACGCCACCAGTTGTTCGCTCGCCGTGCCGAACAGCGCCGCGCCGAGCAGCACCGGCACGCGGCTGCCGTCCGCGCGAATGTACTCTTTCTCGATCGGCTTGAGCGCGCCATTCCTGCGCAACTCCGCGATGGCGCGCACGTCCTGTTCGTGCCACTCATCCGGCGTGATCCGCATGCAGTCGATACGCCCGGCGTCGAGATCGTCGCGCGTGTAATCGATGATGCGCAAAAACGCGTCGTTCGCTTCGTAGATGGGTCCGCGCAAATCCCAGATGAACACGCCGACGATATTGGCATCGACCAACCGGCGAATGCGCGCTTCACGTTCGGCCAGATCGCGATAAAGATGCGATATTTCCAGCGCCGTGGCCGCTTGCGAGGCCAGCAGCTTGAGCACCGCGACGCGGCTCGCATTGAACACGTGCGAGACCAGATTGTTTTCCAGATACAGCAGCGCGATGGGCTTACCGCGATGCACCAGCGGCATGCACGCGACCGAACGCACGCCGCGCCCTGCAAAATAGGGGTCGGCGGAGAAGTCGTGCTGCCGCGAGGCATCGTCGATGATGATGTTCGCGCGCATCCTGAACGCGTACTGCACGACCGAAACCGGAACGCGCGCGGAACGCAGCGGCGCGCGATCCAGATCGACCGAGATGACGCCCGCCACCGTCGCGGCTTCCGCCTCGATTCGCAGGCCGGCATCGTCGCGCAGGATCAGCAGACCGCGTTCCGCGCCCGCGTGCGAGATGGCCGTGCGCATGACGGTATGAATGAGATTGTCGAGCATGATCTCGCTCGAAATGGTTTGCGAAAGCCGGATCACCGTCACCAGATCGAGATGCTCGACCGGCGTTTCGATCGCATTCGCGGCGCGCTGCTCTGCCGCGGGCCGCGAGAATTGCACGGAGGCTTCGTCGATCTGCCGGACCTTGCCGCGCGCACCCCATCGCATGAAGGCATCGCGGGCGTTGCGCAGATACATGTCGGCGATTTCGGTGAGACCGCGCCGCGCGAAAAAACGCGAGGCGGCCTGACAGGCAATCGCTTCGTTATGCACGAAACCGTTCGCGCGCGACGAGCGGATCGCAAGATCGTAAAGCCGCTCCGCTTCCGCGATATCGCCATTCAAGCGCGCCATCTCGGCACCCACCAGCGCCGCGCGATTCTCGAAGTTCTGCGGACAATGACGCGCCCATGTATCCAGTTGACGCCGATGCACGGCCAGCGCCTCGGCATGCATCACGCCTTCGGCCGGCGCGGCATCGTTCCAGCACGCGGCATGACTCAACGCGCCGTAGAAATGGAACTCGGCCGTTTCGAACTGCGACGTGCCGACCCATAACAAACGCTCGGCATGCCGCTTCGCTTCGAGCGCTTCGCTGAAGGCATCGGCGATATAGCGCGCCTGCAACTTGCGCGTCCAGTAATCGAATGCGGGCAGCGCGAGCGTGGGCGAAGCGGAGAAATGCGATACGAACGCAACTTCGTCGAACTGATCGTCGTCGAACGCGCCGAAGCGTTCGGTCATGCCGCACAGCGTGCGAACCAGCCCGCGATACGTGATCAGCATGTCGCTGACGAGACCGAAACGAATGCGCTCCGAAATCGACAGCGCGATATCGATTTCCGCGCGCACGTCGTCGAGCGTGTCGCCCACCGAGATGTGATTCTGAATCAGATCGCAGCACGTATACAGCGTGTAAGTAATGTCGCCACTCTCGCTTGCCAGCTTGAACGCGCGTTGAATCGGCTCGCGCCCTTCCCGCACGTGTCTGGCCCACGGCACCACGATATTGCCGAACGATGTGAACGTGCGCGCCCGATAACGCGTCAGCCCGCGCTGTTCGACCAGCGCAAGCCCTAAGCAGCCGAAACGGTAACCCGCTTCATAGTGATCGAAGAACGGTCCCGTGTAGGTCGCAAGCCAGACATAGGCATAGCACGAGGCATCGCTGTTGCCGTGCGCCAGACTCAGATTGACCATGCGGCACAGCACCAGCGCGCAGAGATTCGGGTCTGTGAAGAAAGCGGGCGTGACGATCTCCGTCAGCACGTCGAGCGTGTCCTGCACATCGGGGTCGGCGAGCAGCGGCAGGTCGATGAGCGCTTCGATCGGGCGGCCATTCAGCAGGCTCTCGATTCGTTCGTACTCCGTGGCGACCGTCGAACGATCCGGATGCGCGGACCATTGCGTGCCGCCACGTTCGAGATAGCGCAGGCAGATTGCCACGCTGCGCTCGCTGCGATCGAGCGTCGTATAAAGCGTGATGCGCAGCCGCGTGACGATGGCGACATGGTGATTCGTCGCGGCACGCCGTTCCAGTTCCGACAGACGCGCCTCGGCTTCCTGCATGCGCGTGCATAGCATTTCGCATTCGGCCAGAAGAAATTCGATCGCGAAGATCAACTTGTAATGGCGATGCCAGTCGTCCTCCGTCAACAACAGCCTGCCCGCCGCAAGATACGCAACCGCCGATGCATACGCCGCCGATTCCTTCGCCCGCCGCGCCGCCGCGAGGTTCAACGCGGCGACCTGTTCGCGCTCCTCGCGCGTGACGATCAGCATGTTCGCGCGATTGAACTGGCCGACGATCTCGAAGATTACTTCCTCGCGCTGTTCGGGCGGCGTTTTCGCCAGCAAGAGCCGCGCAATCTTCAAATGCGTGGCGGCGCGCGCGTCTTGGGGAATGAGCGCGTAGGCCGCTTCCTGCACACGGTCGTGCAAAAAGCGGAACGTGTTGCCCGCACGCAAAATGAACCCTGCCTGCAGCGCGTGCGAGAGTGCATCGCGGATGCGCGCCGCCGGTTGTTCGCAGATCATCTCCAGCAGCGCGAGCCGCGCCGTATTGCCGACGCATGCGAAATGCTCCAGCACCGCGCGGCTATCAACGGGCAGCCGGCACAGCTTCGCGATCATCAGTTCGACTACGTTCTGCGTATAGCCTTTCGCGTTGATGCGTTCGAGATCCCACATCCATTGCCCGCTGACATGATCGAAAACGAGCAGGCCTTCATCGCTCAGCGAAGCCAGAAACTGATGCACGAAAAAAGGATTGCCGCCCGTCTTCTGATGCAGCATGCGCGCGAGCGGCACGGCCTTCGCCGCCGTGCAATGCAACGCATCGGTGACGAGTTCTTCCAGATGCATGCCGCCGAGCGGCGCGAGCGTGATGTCCATCACCGCGACATCCGACGCACGCACGTTCGTCAGCGTTCGCCTCAAAGGATGCCCGTCGTCGATCTCGTTGTCACGGTAAGCGCCCACCACGAGCAGATGCGGGACATCGCCCTGAGTGAGCAGATCTTCCAAAAAATCGAGCGTGGCGAGATCGAGCCATTGAAGATCGTCGATGAACAAGGCAAGCGGATGCTCCGCGCGCGCGAACACCCCGATGAAACGCCGCAACACGCGATGAAAACGCCGCTGCGCATCCTGCGTGGGCAACACGGGAACCGGTGGCTGTTCGCCGATCACCGTCACGAGTTCGGGCACGAGATCGACGATCAGCAAACCGTTCGGTCCGAGCGCATCGCGCAACGCGGCGCGCCAGGCATCCAGTTCGTTCTCGCTCTTGCCCAGCAAAAGACGCACGCCCGTCTGAAACGCCTTCGCGAGCGTGGCGTACGGAATGCCACGGTTGATCTGATCGAACTTGCCCGCGAGAAACAGTCCGCGCCGCGCCAGCAGCGCCTTGTGCAGTTCGTTCACCACCGCCGACTTGCCGACACCCGAATAGCCGGACACGAGCACCAGTTCCGCGCGCCCGCTTTCCGCCACGCGATCGAACGCTTCCAGCAAGGCGCCGAGTTCGGCACGACGGCCGTAGAGCTTTTCCGGCAGCAGCAGCGTGTCCGGAAGATCGAACTGTCCGAGCGCGAATTCCGCGATGCGCCCATGCGCGTCCCAGCGCGCGAGGCACTGGCGCAGATCGTGCGCGACGCCGCCCGCCGTCTGGTAACGCTCCTCCGCCATCTTGGCGAGCAGCTTCATCACGATTCCCGAGACCGTGGCCGGGACCTTCGCCACGCGCTCGGCCGGCGCGGGCGGTTGCCGTGCGATATGGCTGTGCATCAGTTCCATCGGGTCGGTGGCGTCGAACGGCAACGCGCCCGTCAGCATGCGATAGAACGCCACGCCGAGGGCGTAGAGATCGCTGCGTGAATCGACCGAACGGTTCATGCGCCCCGTCTGCTCGGGCGCCATGTAAGCCAGCGTGCCCGCGATGAATTCCGGCGCGTCCGCCGCCTGCCTTTCCTGCCTGAGCGACGACGCAATGCCGAATCCGGTGATGCGCACCGCACCGCTCGTCCGGTTCACCAGAATATGCGTCGAATTGATGTCGCGATGCACCAGCCCCTGCGCATGCACCCGCCCCAGCGCGGACGCGATATTCACCGCGAGCCTGAGAAACGCTCCGGTATCGAAGGGCGTAGGCAAGCAATCGAGCGGCTCGCCTTCCCAGTCTTCGAGCACGAGCAGCGTGCGGCCCTGTTCGCGCAAGAGATCCAGCGGCCGCAAGGTAGAAGTGCAGATCAACTTGTGCGCAAGCGAATGTTCGTGCGCGAGACGCTCGATGACATCGTCGCGCGGATGCGCCTGCGCGGGCGTGACGATCAGCACTGGCACGGCGGCATCGTCGCCGATGCGGCGCCGGCCCCGATAAACGAGGTACGCGCCGTCCTCCCATGCAGCCTGAAGGGGTTCGACGACCGTGGCTCCGGCACGGGAGATCGACGGCGTCATGTGAATGCCTCCCGGGCGAAGGCCTGAGAGAAGTTATTTCGCGGCCACGCGCGCCCGCTCATTTCCCGGTGCAGGCGGCGTCATTCCTCGCGCCGGATGCACACCACGCATGCCCGTGAGAATGCCCTTCGAATCCCATGCCGAACGAGGACGGCGCGCCATCCATGTCGTTCAGCAGCTTCTTGGCCGTGCGCTGCGTGAGCGCCGAGAAGCCGAGCAATTCCTGCACGAGCGCGTCGGTTGCGCTTTCCAGATCGCTGTCCACGACGAACTCTGTCGCCAAGCCCCACTCATACGCCTGCGCGCCGCGAATGTAGCGCGAGCGCATGACGATATCCTTCGCCCGGCCGATCCCCACGGTCCTGAGCAGACGCGCCGCACCGTTGCCCTGTCCCAGCTTCTGGGCCGGCAGCGCATACAGCGTGGTTTCGGTGGCGATGCGAAAGTCGCACGCCAGCGACAACTCGAAGCCCGCGCCGAAGCAATAGCCCCGGCTCGCCGCGATGACCAGCTTGCTGCATCGCGATGGCGCGTTCAGATGCCACGCCAGCCGCGCCGCCTGTTGCGCAGACACCTCCGGCGCGCCGGTCTCATCGCCGTTGCAAAAGTGTTCGCCCTCGGCGCGCAAGACGACCACACGTACCGCCGGATCGTGATCCAGCGCGTCGAACACGCGTGAAAGCTGCTCGCGTTGCAGCATCGAGATTGCATTGAACGCCGGCCGGTCGAGCACGATATCCACGCGGGATGCGTGGTCGTCGTGCTCGACCCGGAAGCCGTCGAGATTTGACAGATCATCCCGTGTCGGAGGCGCTAACCTGACCATGATCGTGTTCCTTTGGGAGCGGAGGGAGTGCAGGCGGAGGCATCGCGTGCCGCGAACATGGGTTCGGTTCATGCGAAGCCATCCGAGACGCTCTCTCAATTATGCACACCGTGGAAGCGATTCCAGATTAACTGAGGTTAAGTTTGGTAAAGCGCGGGCGGGAAATCCGCGAGGCGACGGTCCTCGCGCGTCAGGCAAGGACCGCGCTCGTCTTGATTGCATTGAATCGCTTACTTGGTCAGCGCCTCGATGAGCGCCTTGGCGAGCGGGTGATCCGAACTCGGATTCTGTCCCGTGATGAGTTCGCGGTCGCGCGTGACGTGCGGGTCGAACGGCTTCTTGTTGCTCGTCAGCACGCCGCCCGCCGCCTTGAGCGCCTCCACGGGGTAGAACTTCATCTTGCCGTGCAGCAGATGTTCTTCCGCGTACTTTTCTTCGTCGTCGGAAAATATCGTCATTTCGTAGCCCGCATAAGGCCAGCCGCCGTTCGACGATTTCGCCGACGCCATGTCGTCCTTTTCCAGCGCGGCGCGGAATGCCTTCATCTCCGGCACCGCCGAAATTAGCGTGATGGGACCGTGACACAACAACGCCGTCGGCTTGCCCGCTTCGTGGAAGTGACGAAGAATCGCGCCCGCATCTTCGTTCTGGGATAAATCCACCACCGGCGCATGGCCGCCCGGAACGAAGACCGCGGCGAACCGGTCCAGGCCGCCTTCGACCAGACTGTGCAAGGTGACGGGGGTTTTCATCGCCGGATAAGTGTCGAAAAATTCGACGGCCTTTTTGAACGCCGACTCGCTGCCGCCGAAGTGCGAGGCATCCTGCGACTGCGGATCGAGCACCGGGCGCCCGCCCGTGGGCGTGGCGAGCACGAGATCGAAGCCCGCATCGACCAGCGCCATGGACGGCACGATCATCTCATTCAGATACACGCCGATGGCCGCGCTCTTGCCATCGCGCAATTGCAGCGTGTCCGCGACGGACGCCATCACCAGAACCGTACCTTTGCTCATAGTGCCTCCGTGCCCCGTGTCGAGGCGTGAGTAGGGAAAGCCGCAAGAATTCAGGAAAGCCGCATGACCATGAGCCGCATTTCGGTCATGTCCTCGATTGCGTAGCGCACACCTTCGCGTCCGATGCCCGAGTCCTTCACGCCGCCATACGGCATGTTGTCCACGCGAAACGACGATACATCGTTGATGACCACGCCGCCCACATCGAGCGCGTCCCACGCCTGATGCGCGTGCGCGAGCGAATCCGTGAAAATGCCCGCCTGCAGGCCGAAATCGCTGTCGTTGACGATCGCGAGCGCCTTCGTGAAATCGTCGAACTTCTCCAGGATCGCGATAGGCCCGAACGCCTCCTTGCGATACAGATCGGTTTCGCGCCCGACGTTTTCGAGCAGCGTGGCCTCGAACATCGCGCCGTCCACGCGGCCACCCGCGACGATCTTCGCGCCCGCCTGCACGGCGCTGTCCATCCATCCCGACAGCCGCTTCGATTCGGATTCCGAGATCATCGGTCCGACGAATGTCTTCTCGTCCTTGGGATCGCCCATCGGCAGCGATCTGGTCTTGGCGATGAGCTTTTCACGAAGCGCGTCGTACACGGACGCATGCACCAGAATACGCTGCACGCCGATGCAACTCTGCCCCGACTGATAGAACGCGCCGAACGCGATGCGCTCGGTCACGTAGTCGAGCTTGTCCGCCTGATCGCCATCGACGATCACGGCCGCGTTGCCGCCGAGTTCCAGCACGACCTTTTTCTTACCCGCGCGCGCCTTCAAATCCCAGCCGACGACCGGTGATCCGGTGAAGGACAACAGCTTGAAACGCTCGTCCGTGGTGAACAGATCCGCGCCGTCCCGATGCGCGGGCAGCACCGAAAACGCGCCCTTGGGCAGATCCGTTTCCGCCAGCACATCGCCGATGATGAGCGCGCCGACCGGCGTGCGGCTCGCCGGCTTGAGCACGAACGGCACACCCGCCGCCAGCGCAGGCGCTACCTTGTGCGCGGTGAGATTGAGCGGAAAGTTGAACGGCGAGATGAACGAACACGGCCCGATCGGCACGCGCTTCACATAGCCGTGATAACCCTTCGCGCGCGGGGAAATCTCCAGATTCAAAATCTCCCCGCCGATGCGCACCGACTCCTCCGCCGCCACCTTGAACGTGTCGATCAGGCGCGTGACTTCGCCGCGCGCGTCCTTGATCGGCTTGCCTGCCTCGATGCACAGCGCCATCGCCAGTTCGTCGAAACGCTCGCGAAAGCGCTTCACGCAATGTTCGAGCACGTCCTGACGTTGATACGGCGTGAGCGCGGTCATGGCGGGCATGGCCTTCACGGCAAAACCGATCGCCTGATCGATCGCGGCGGCATCGGCCAATGCCACGCGCGTGGCGATTTCACCGCTGAATTTATCGGTGACGGCCAGGTCCGTGTTCGCGTGAACGGCCTCGTTCGCCAGATAGTAGGGATAGCTCTTTTGCAACATGTCGGTTTCTCTCCTGAAATGCGTATCGAAGCGTAAGCGGACGGTCATGCGCCGTCTTTTCGTAAAGCCTGCATTTATCCGAAAGCCACGCATGCCCTTTATCGTGGCGTCAGCGTGATCGTGCAGGTCATGCCCATCGCCAGATGAATGTTCTTCGGCACGCCATCCAGATGAATGCGCACCGGCACGCGCTGCGCGAGCCGCACCCAGGTGAAAATAGGATCGACGTTCGCAAGCAGTTCGCCGGAGCCGGTCGGATTGTCGCGATCCACGATCCCACTCGCGATGCTGTCCACATGCCCGCCGAGATCGATATCGCCGCCGAGCAGCCGCACATGCGCGCGGTCGCCGACGTGCACGCCCTGCACTTTCGTCTCCTCGAAATAGCCGTACACCCAGAACGAATTCGCATCGATCATCGCCATGCGCGCGATGCCCGCGCTCGCGAAATCGCCCGGCCAGAGATTGAGGTTGGTGATCCAGCCATCGGTCGGTGCGCGCACTTCGCTGCGCGTGCTGTCCAGACGCGCCGTTTCCTGACGCACCAGCGCGGCCTTGAGGCTCGCCTGCGCGGCGAGATAGCCGGCCTGCGCGGCATCGGTTGCGGATTGAGACTGGCGCGCCTGCCACGCGAAATCCGAACGCAGTTCCTCGGACACCACATCGCCCGAGAGCTTTTCGCGGCGCGATGCCTGATCGCGGCGCATCTTCGCTTCGAAGCGGCTGGCGCGCATCAGCGAATCGGCCTGCGCCAGTTGCGCCTGCGCCCGGGCGACATCGGCATCGGCCTGATCGACGGCATAGCGAAAACGGTCGGGATCGAGCACGTAGAGCACGTCGCCCCGGCGCACCCACTGGTTGTCCTTCACGCGCACCTCCTTGACGAGCCCCGATACATCGGTCGCGAGATTGATGACGTTCGCGCGCACGCGGCCATCGCGCGTCCACGGCGAATACATGTAGCGCAACCAGATGAGATGCATGAGCGCGATGGCCACCAACAGCGCCACCAGCGTCACGGTGATCCGAATGACAAACTGCTTGTTCATCTGCGCCCCGCTGGCTCGAAATAGTCCTTTTTCACAGGCCCGCCTCACGCGCGATATACGGCGAGCGATGCGCCGCAGAACAGCGCGACGAACAACGCCGCCCTGAACAATCCGGGATGCCACGCGAAGCGGTACACATCGATCCGCGCCAGCAACAGATCGATGAACACGAATGCGGCCACGCTCGCCGCCAGCACGAGCAGCAGCGCGGGCGCGAAGAATCCGAACAGGTCGATCTCAACGGGCGGCATGGTCATCCCCGGAGGTCAGGTTCGCGGGCAGCGGGTTCACGTCCGCGCCGCCGCCGAGATCGCGCATCAGCAGCACCCAGGTATCGGCACGCTGCGCACGAAGGACGGCGAGTTCGCTCTCCTGTTGCAACATGACCTTCTGCGCCACCAGCACATCCAGATATTCGGTGATGCCGCCGCGATAGCCGCGATTGGCCAGCTCATACGCACGCTGCGCCGATGCCAGCGCCGCCTGCACGGACTGCTGGCGCGTTTGCAAGGACTGCGCCAGCGTGACGGCCTGCGCGACGTCCTGCATGGCCGTCAGCACGGCGGCGTTGTAGCCGAGCACGGCGTCGTCGTATTCGGCCATGGCGACGCCGTAATTGCCGCGCCGCCGTCCTGCGTCGAAGATCGGCAACGATCCGGCGATGCCCACGCTGTGGCCCGCTGCATCGCTATTGACGAAGTTGAAGAAGCCGCCGAACGGTGTCAGCGACGCCAGCGAAGCGCTCGCCACGAGATTGATGTTCGGATAGAAATCGGCATGCGCCGCGCCGACCTTTTTCGCCGCCGCCGCCGCGCGCCAGCGTTGCGCGACGACATCCGCGCGATGCCCGACCAGTTCCGCCGGCAACGACGATGGCAGCGCAATGCTCACATCCACCGGCAGCGAAGGCCGGCTCAACGTATCGCCGAAACCCGGCCCTTCGCCCACGAGCGTGGCGATCTGCAGGCGCGCCACCGCTATCTCGTACTGCGCGCGGGAGATGTCCGTGAGTCCCGCTTCGTATTGCGTCTTCGCCTGGCTCGCGTCGATATCCCCGCTGATGCCCGCTCGGCGGCGCGCCGTCGTGATCTCCAGATTGCGCCGCTCCTCCGCGTTGATGGACGTGAAAATATCCAGCAGCATGGTTTGCAGCGCCAGTTGCGCGTAGGTGCGCGCAACCCCGGTGGCAAGTTCGACGCGGGCGAACTGGGCATCGGCGGCGGCGGCCTGCACGTTGTCGAGCGCGCCTTCGGTCAGCGCGCGGTTCTTGCCCCAGAGATCGAGATCGAAGGAAAGCGAGAGCGCCGCCGAGTTGTCCCAGACGGTGGTCCCGCCTGGCGGCGATGGCGTCGCGTAGCGCGGAAATCGGCTGCGCGCGAATGCGCCGCTGCCGTCGACCTGCGGCAGTTCGTCGGCGTGCAAGGCGCGGGCGCGCCAGATCGCCGCCGTCACGCGCGAGCGCACGATCGCAAGCGTTGGACTGCCGGCCAGCGCATGCGCGATCAGGCCGTCGAGTTGCGGATCGCGCCATGCGCGCCACCATTCGCCTGCGGGCCACGCGGCATCGTGCGCGGTCTGTCGCAACGCCGCGCCGGCATCGAGCATCGCGGGATCGACGGCCGACGCTTCCGGGTCGATCCCCTTTCCGCTGATGCAACCCGCCAGCAGCAAAGCCGCCGCCCAAGTCGCGAGCCGCGATGCACACGCGCTCATGACATCGCCACTTCGGCTTGGGATGCGGCCGGCAGACGGTCGCTCAACGCGGCACGCAGCGAATAGAGTTGTGCGCGAAGCTGGAACAGTGCGCGTGAATCGGCCGGCTTGGCGGCCTTCAGCACGTTCAGACAGCGGCCGGTGGCCCCTGCCGCGTGCGCGACAGAATGTGCTTCGGACGAACGGGCGACGGATTCCATCGCATGCAGCCATTCGCGTTCGATGTCGCGCCATGCGGGCGGCAACGCGGCTGCGTACTCCGCGCTGAGTTTTCTGATCTGAAGCAGCGCGCTGGCAATCCAGAACTGGCCGAACGCCCATGTCGTCGTGCGGTCGCGTTCTTCCTTCGACACGCCCGGCACCGTCACGATTCGCACGATCGAATCGCGGATGGCGCGGCCGATCTGCACGGAGAGATCGGCATCGGTTTCGCCGCTTGCGGCATCCATCGAAAGATCGCGGATGCGCGCCTTCAATTTGCGGATGAGCCATTCGCCCTCGCGCGGCAACAGCAGCGAGAACGCGCACGCCGACGCCGCAATGCCCGTGAGCAAGGCGAAACTTCGGTCGAGCAGATACGGCGGGTCATAGACCGCGACGTTCCCCGGCGTCAGCACATAGCAAAAATAGATATTGAAGATCGCGCCCAGTCCGACGTACTGCGCAAAGGAATTCACATAGCTGCCCGCGAAGATCACGCCCGCAATGACGAGCGCGAATAACGCGACATCGCCCAGCACCGGCATCAGCATGAAATTGACGCAGAAGCCGACGATCCCCGCGAACAGACAG
Source organism: Caballeronia sp. A2-2 (assembly GCF_057612605.2). NCBI lineage: Bacteria > Pseudomonadati > Pseudomonadota > Betaproteobacteria > Burkholderiales > Burkholderiaceae > Caballeronia > Caballeronia sp. A2-2. The sequence continues at coordinate 110,998 of NZ_JBVFIR010000005.1, forward strand.
CCGATGAACGCCTGCCAGCTCGACATGGCGGGCGTTGGACTCAGCGAGAAAAAGCCGCTCGTGATGCCTGCGGCGACGACGGCGGCCGAGCCGTTCGTCCAGCCCGACGCGATCCAGAATGCACCGACGAGCGCGACCGCCAGCGTCGCCCGCAGCCCCGACACCAGCGCGGTGATGCCGCTCGAACGGATCGGCACGCTGCGCATGAAGCGAATGGTCTGCACGATCGGTTGTGTGAACGGAACCGCTGGCGGGTCGAGCATGAGCCTGCATGCGCCGCAGAACTCGAGCATGGAAGACGCGGCGGAATAGACTTCCGCGCCGGTCATCTGCACCAGTTCGGCATGCGTGCCGCTGTCTTCTTCCGCGCGGACCTGCGCTTCCACGAATTCGGGCAAAGCGGCTTCGGCTGCATGCAGACGGTCGTAAAGCTCATCGTCCGCTTCCTGTTGCGCCATGGCGGCGAGCCGGCCAAATAGCGCTTCGAGCCTTGCGCGCGTCGCGGCATCGACACCGGCTTGCGCGGCGATCCGGCGCGCACGATAAATTGCATGCACGCGCGCGATCGAATCCAGATACGTGCGCTCCAGTTCGACTAGCGCATCGTTGCGCAGGCGCATCTCCGGTTCCTCGAACACCGCGGCGGTGCGCAGGTCTTCGAGCGCCGCATCGTCACGAACGAGCTTCAGATAGAAGTCGGTGCTGTCGTCGGGCGGCGTATCGAGCGCCGCCGCGCGATACGCCGATAGCAACGACGCAAGCGCATTCGCGCGCCACGTCTGTAGCGCAGGCACGACCTTCTGCGGAAACACCAGCGCGCTGACGAGACTGCCCGCCGCCACGCCGATCACCACTTCGCTGACGGTATAAATGATGTTGTCGGTGATGTCGTACGGGTTCGCCCACTCCGGAACGGCAGTGATGCACGCCGCATAACCCGACAGCACGAATCCGTAGGACTGGAAGTTCTTGTAGTACGACGATCCTGCGACGCAAAACCCCACCCACAGCGCCAGTCCCGCGAGAAAGAACAGCGGCGCCTGCGCGAACAGAGCGATGAGCGCGAAGCCCGCGAGCGCGCCACAGCAAATGCCGATGGTGCGATAGAACGCGCGCGCGATGGTCATGCCGCTCTGCTGAGCGATGGTGACGATCACGGCGGACACCATCGACGTGCCCGGCGAACGCAGCTCCAGCCGCATGCAGATCAGCATGGCGAGCACGACCGCCAGCGCGGACTTCGCTGCATGCCGCACGCGCGGACGCTCGTCGTTGCGATAGACGATCAGTTCTTGCCGCAGGTCCTGCAGGAAGGTGAGCATGTCTGTGGACCCCGACCGGTTGGCCTCGACCCGTCGCCATCGCGGGCCGTCGCGGCTCATATTACTTCGGGGTCCCATGCAGCTTCTTTTCATAACGCACGGCGGCTTGCGGATGTGCATCGCGCGTGAAAACGCGTGTCTTCAAAAAACGTTCGATTCGAAAAGACCCTCGCTTTTCATGGACCTAGACTCCGGGCACATCCTGCCTTCTCGTGTCCATCTTCAAGGAGAGTCGCAATGATTTCACGCAAGAACCGTATCGTCGCCGTGTTCGTGGTTGGCCTGTTGTCCGGCGTGGCGACAGCGTCCTACGCGCAGACCGACAGCACCGCGCCGTCGGCCAGGAAAGTGGCGAGAAAGCAGAACCATCAGCTCGAAATCAAGGTACGCCACGCGCTGACGTCCGTGAAACATCTGGATTCGTCGGGCATCGTGATCGTCGCGCGCGGCGGCGATGTCACGCTCGACGGCGATGCCCCCGATGACGGGCAAATCCAGCTTGCCGCCGCCACCACGTCCAAGGTTTCGGGCGTGACGGATGTCGCCAACAATCTGCGTGTCCGCGAAGCCGGTCATTGATACGAGTGAGCGAATCGTGAAACGAATCTTCATGGCTGTCATCGCGGTATGCGCCGTCTCGCCCGCCTTCGCGAGCGGCTACGGGCCCGCGCCTTTTTATCGGCCCGACACGGGTTCGCCAGCCTCGCAGGACGGGCCGAGCTGGCATGCGCTCGCAGTCGAACGCGCCGAGCGGCGGGAAGCGGAAGCGCGCGATGTCGGCGGCGTGGGCGCGACGGATACGGCGTCCGGTTATCGCGCGTCATCGTGGTCCGACCGCTCGACTTTCCTGCATCACTGATGCGGTTTTTCGACCGCGCGTGATTGCGCTCCTCTGCGGCAGCCGTGGACTTTGTTTATCATCGTTCCACGACCGCTCGAACATGACTGGTCTGATATAAGCGCGGCGCGCCGATGCCATTGCGAAGTCCGGTGCGCCGCTCCGTTCGTTCAGCTACCGGGGATTGGCGCGATATGCCGGGCGATCACAGCACGCTTGCAGCGCAGGTCGATGCCGTGATGCGCGTCACGCTGGCGACGAGCGGCGCGACGCACGCGCAGTTGACGCGTGTGCTCGACGGCGCGCTCGTCCCGTGCGCGCACGCATACGGCGTTCGGGAAATCGTGGTGACGACGAGTGCGGCCATCGAACAGGAAGCGCTGGTTCTTGCCGTCGCGCGTCACGGGCGGCCTGTCACGATCCATGCATCGCGCGATAGTGCCCGGCTGCCTGCGTCGTCCGATATGCCGCTGCATTCGCCGCGTTCGGCATACTGCTTCCCGCTCCTTTACGACCAACGCCCGATTGCCGTGTTTTATCTGAAGCACGACGCGCTGGACAAGGCTTTTTCGCGCAGCACGCGCGCACGGCTCGACGCGATCGCGCCGCAGATGGCCCACTTACTGGCGCACGCGAACTTGAATAGTCCGCAGCCCGATATCGCGGAATGCCAGCGCGCCCATGCAGACCGGATCACGGCCATTGGGGAACTGGTCGCGTCCATCATCCATGAACTGAGTCAGCCGCTCAGTGCGATCGATGCATCATCGGGCGCAGCCTTGCGATGGCTCGAACGAGATAGGCCGAATCTCGACGAAGCCATCGTCAGTCTGGAAAGCGTGCAAAGCTGCGCGGTGCGCGTGAAGGCGATCATCGAACGGCTGCGCACGCTCAACCGGCAGGCGAATATTCCGTTCGAACACTTCGATGTTCACGCTGCCATCCGCGAAGTCGTGCAGCGCTCGCATCCGTGCATCGACCGGTTCGGTGCGGCGGTCACCTTCGCCGGCATGACCAACGGCCATCCGATCCTCGGCAATCGCGCGCAGATTCAACAGGTGGTGGAGAACCTCATCGCCAATGCGCTCGAAGCGATGAACGATATAAACGGGCGCGCGCGCATCATCGATATCACCTCCCGTCCCGACGACGACGCCGTGACCATCTCCATCGCGGATTCCGGTCCCGGCGTGACGGCCGCCTGCCGCGACGAACTGTTCCGCCCGTTCTTCACCACCAAGCCGCAAGGAATGGGCATGGGATTGTCGATTTGCAAGCGAATCGTGGAGGCGCACGGCGGCACCATATGGACCGAAAACGTCAGCCCGAACGGCGCGCGATTTTCATTCGATCTGGGACACGCACGCGATTAAACCGGCCCGACCGATTCATCGACCGGCATTCCGAGCAACCGCGCCTTGCCGCGCCATTCGGCGACCGTACCGACGCCCAGCCGCTTCATGCCCTCGCCGCGATATACGCGCACGGTGATTTCGCTCACGCCGAGTTCGTCCGCGATCTGGCGCGCGGCCATGCCGCTGGCGCAACGGTTCATGACCTGTTTCTGGCGCGGCGTGAGTTCGAGCCAGCGCTCCTGAAGATCCTGCAGCGCGGAGGTATCCGCCAGACGTTCGCGGTCCTTGTTGACGGCTTCCGCCACGGCATCGAGCAAATCCTGATCGCGCAGCGGCTTGGTGAGAAAGTCCACCGCGCCCGCCTTCATGGCTTTCACCGTCATGACGATATCGCCATACCCGCTGATGAATATGACCGGATGCCAGATGCCCCGGCGCGCGAGTTCCTTTTGCACCATGAGGCCGCTCAAGCCCCGCAGACGGACATCGAGAACGATGCACGCCGGACCCGCCGCGTTGCCGCTCTGAAGCGCTTCGATCAGCGCTTCGCCGTGGGAGAACATGCTGGCATTCAAACCCGCTGAACCCAACAGTTGACGCAACGATTCACGCACGTGTTCGTCGTCGTCCACGACGAACACTGTCGGAACCGCGGTCCTGTGTAGTCCAGACTGATTGGCGTCCACCGTTTCGTCCTGTGAAGGGTGCGTCTCTACTATAGCCGCCTATGATTTTTGTCGCCATTTCAATGCCCTTATGTGTTTTACGGCCTGCAATCGTTGAAATTACGTACGAACAATTCATCGCTTGCGGTGTTCGAGACTGGCGGCGAGCGCTTTCAGTCCGTCTTCGTAAATGCCTTTGAAAAGGCGGCTCGCGTCGTCGTCGCTGACGCCGTCGGGCGTGAAGCTGCCGCACCATTCCACATGACTCGAATCGCCCGCGCCTTCCACGCTCAGCGTGGAGACGTAGCCGGTCACGGGAAACGGCGCCTTCAGGATCGCGTAGCTGTAGGTGCGCGCGGCTTCGTCGAAATGAATCAGACGCTCGACAATGGTCTCGCCCTCGGGATTGCTCAGATGGCGCACGCGGCCACCCTCGGTCAGTTCACTTTTCGGGATATACGGCAGCCAGTCAGGCAAGGAGCCGAAGCCGCCGATCAGTGTCCACACCTGATCGGGCGGCAACGGAATATCGATACTGGCGGATGCTTCGGCCACGGCGTCCTCCTTATTTCGAATCGATGGGCAACGGCGCGAGCGGCGACACGAGTTTTTGCTCGCGCAACTCGCGCCAGAATTCGGCGGGCACCTTCACCTTCAGCGCGGCCACGTCTTCGGCGATGCGCTCGGGTTTGCTCGCGCCCGGAATGACCGCGCCGGCCGCCGGATGCGCCAGCACGAACTGCAACGCCGCGGCCTTGATCGGAATGCCGTGCCGCTGCGCCAGCGCCTTGATCTTCTCCACCTTCGCGAGAATCTCAGGCGACGCCGCCTGATACTCGAAATGGCTGCCGCCTGCGAGCACGCCGCTGCTATACGGACCGCCGATCACGATATCGACCTTCTTCTCTGCGGCGGCGGGCATCAGGCGTTGCAGTGCGGTTTCATGATCCAGCAGCGAATAACGTCCGGCCAACAGCATGCCGTTCGGTTTCGCCTCCGACAGACCGAGCGTGAGTTCGATCGGCTCGACGCGGTTCACGCCGAGGCCCCAGCCCTTGATCGTGCCTTCGTCCATTAGCCGCGCGAGTGCCCGGAATGCACCGGTCCGCGCGATCTCGAACTGCGCGAGCCATGCATCGCCATGAAAATCCTGTGCGATGTCGTGAACCCAGACAAAATCCAGCCGGTCTGTTTTGAGGCGCTTGAGACTGTCGTCGATCGACTTGAGCGCGCCGCTTGCCGAGTAGTCGTAGACGATCTTGTTCGGCCGTCCGAACTCGAACAAGCCGCCCTTTTCGCCGAAATCGCGGCTGCCGGTTTCCACTTCGTCCGAGATGATGCGGCCAACCTTCGTGCTCAACATGAACTCGTCGCGCGGATGCCGCGACAGCACTTCGCCCACGCGCAATTCCGCCAGGCCCGCACCGTAGAAAGGCGCGGTGTCGAAGTAACGCACGCCGTCGTTCCACGCGGCTTCGACGGTATTCAGCGCTTCGTCTTCCGGAATGTTGCGGAACATGTTGCCGAGCGGCGCCGAGCCGAAGCCCAGCGGCCCGTTGAGCAGGCTGCTTCTGATACTCATGGATGACTCCTTTGGACGATGAATGGAACCGCTAGACCTGCATCAAATGAAAGGTGTTCTGGCCGACGAACGTCTTGACCGTGGTCACGGTCGGCGGCACCACGAACGGCGCGCAGGCGTTGACGGCGGAGGCCAGAATCATCGCCGCGACGTTGCGTGGCACCGGGCGCGACGGACGCGGCCGGAAGATCTCGTCGCCGGGGGCGATCGCCTCGCCGCTCATCGCGCAGCGGCCCGACATGCGCGCCCGCGCCGCCATCCAGAGCTGATCGCGATAGCAGCATGTGGTGGGATCTCGCCAGTCGAGCGTCACGGTGATGGCGGTCGGCCGGTCCACCACGCTCACGCGCAGTTCGCATGGCGCGGGGCCGTGCTCTGCGCGCATGGTCCGCGCGCTGCGGCGTGGTCGTTCGAACGGCGGCTCGACGGGCGGCGGCTCGGCGTCGGCGGACATGGAGAGAAGCGTGATCGTGCGCGACCACGGATCGGGCAACTTCGCATCTGACAGCATCTGCGCCTCCTTGCGGCATCAAGGCATCGGTGGTTCGTCTCATCGCGCCGGAAAGCCGACAAGCGATGAAACGGCCGAGTCAAGATATCGCCGCAGGGCGCGATGAACCAGCCGTACGATGGGCTGCGAACGTTCAGGAAACGCTGCGCGACCCTATACCTTGGTATAGGGTGCCGTCCGATGTCGATGGAGAAACGAAGCGCGGCTTACTGACGGCGCGACAGCGCGCGCGGCGTCACGCCCAGCACCTGCGCCTGACGCACGAGTTCGACCACGGAGCGCACCGCCATCTTGCGCATCACCTGCCCGCGATGCAGCTTGATGGTGATCTCGCTCACGTGCATTTCGTCCGCGATCTGCTTGTTCAGCAAGCCGCCGAGCACGAACTCCAGCACTTCGCGTTCGCGCGGCGTGAGCGTCGCGTAACGCCCGCGCAGTTCCGCCGTGGACGATTCGAGCAGCAAACGGTCCGCGTCGCGCGTGAGAGCCTGCGTGACGGCATCGAGCATGTCCTGCTCGCGAAAGGGCTTGGGGAAGAAATCGAGCGCGCCGGCCTTCATGGCCTTCACCGACATCTCCACGTCGGGATATCCAGTGATAAACAAAATGGGAATATGCGGCGCGATCTTGGCGATGGCCTGCTGAAAAGCCAGGCCGCTTTCGCCTCTCAGGCGCACATCGAGAATGAGGCACGACGGGATATTCTCGCGCGTGAAATCGACGAATTCGAGCGGCGAGCCGAACACCTGCACACGATGCCCGACCGAGCGCAGCAGGCTGCCGAGCGACTGCCGCACGTCTTCGTCGTCGTCGATGATATAGACGATCGACGCCGGATGGCGGCCCTCGTCTTGTCCCGAAGCCGAAGTCATCGTGATCGTCATCCGACTTGTTCCTCAACCGGTGCAGGCAGTGAGCGATGCGCCATGTTCGGCGCGCGCGATGGGCAGGCGATGCAAGCACCGCCTTTGCTCATTGTAGCGGGATCGTCAGGTGTGTTCATCGCACGTGCAAATCGCCCGGAAGCGGCGCGCCACGGCCCGCGCCGTTCCGGGACTATTTTTTATACCAACGTATGGTTATCCCGCCCGGACCTACGCCCTATTCTGAACAGGAAACTTAAACGACCCGAGGGCCGTCGCACCTTGACCCGTTGGGTTCTTCCGAGGCATCGCGTGAGTTCTGTCGCTGTGATTTCCATAGTTGAAGACGACGATTCGGTTCGGCGTGCGACGGAGAATCTCATGCGGTCCATGGGATGGGATGTGCTCACTTTCGAATCCGCCGAAGCGTTCCTCGACGCGGGCGCGGCATCGATCACGCAATGCCTCATCTCGGACGTCACCATGCCCGGCCTCTCGGGCGTCGAAATGCATGCGCTGCTGATCGCGCAAGGTTTCGCGCCGCCGACGATCTTCATCACCGGCAATCCCACCGCGCAGGACAAGGCCGCTGCGCTCGCGAACGGCGCGCTCGCTTACCTGGAAAAACCGCTCGATTCGAAAGTGCTCTTGAGCCTCGTGCAGCAGGCGCTCGGCACGCCGTGAGACGCGCCGACCCATACATCGGTATAGGGTCGTGGGGCCGTGTTGGGGTGTTTCCATACCCCCGTACGATGTTCGCCGCGAGCCGGGCGCGTTAGTGTGCTGCGAAGCACAGCGAGGAATCCACCATGACCGGCAACGCGCTCGATCTGTCGCGGCTTCAGTTTGCCTTTACCGTTTCCGTTCATATCATCTTTCCGGCCTTGAGCATTGGACTGGCGAGCTTTCTGGCCGTGCTCGAAGCGCGCTATCTGATCACCGGCAAACCGCACTTCAAGACGCTTTGCCTGTACTGGGCGAAGATTTTCGCCGTGGGCTTCGGCATGGGCGTGGTGTCGGGCGTGGTCATGGCCTATCAGTTCGGCACCAACTGGTCGGGCTTTTCCAGCTTCGCCGGGCCGATCACCGGGCCGCTCCTGACCTACGAGGTGATGACGGCGTTCTTTCTCGAAGCGGGCTTTCTCGGCATCATGCTGTTCGGCTGGGAGAAGGTCGGCGCGAAGGCGCATTTCGCGGCGACGTTGCTGGTCGCCGTCGGCACGCTCATCTCCACCTTCTGGATTCTCTCCTCGAATAGCTGGATGCAAACGCCGCAAGGCTTCGAGATTCACGATGGCCACGTGGTGCCGGTCGACTGGCTGAAGGTGATCTTCAATCCGTCGTTTCCGTATCGGCTCGCGCATATGACGATGGCCGCGTTCATCGTGGCCGCTCTCGTGGTGGCGGGGACCGGCGGCTGGCATCTGCTGCGTGGCCGGCGCGATCCCGAAGTCAAAACCATGTATTCGATGGCGCTCGGCCTGCTGCTTTTTCTCGCACCCATTCAGGCGTTCGTCGGCGATCAGCACGGGCTGAACACGCGCGAGCATCAACCGGCGAAGATCGCGGCTATCGAAGGTCTGTGGGAAACGGAGAAGGGCGGCACCGCGCTCAATCTCATCGGCTTTCCGGACATGGACAAAGAGGTCACACGCCATGCGATCAGCATTCCGCATCTCGGCAGCCTGATTCTCACGCATAGCTGGAACGGCGAAATACGCGGGCTCAAGGAGTTTCCGAAGGACGACCGGCCGAATTCATCGCTCATTTTCTGGACCTTTCGCATCATGGCGGGTTTGGGCGTGCTGATGATTCTCGTCGCGCTCGCAGGCTTTGTGCTGCGGCGGCGCGGCACGCTTTTCGAGGCGCGCTGGTTCAACTGGCTCACCGTGTTGATGGGACCGGCGGGCATCGTCTCGCTGATCGCGGGATGGATCACGACCGAAGCCGGCCGTCAGCCGTGGGTCGTCTACGGCGTGATGCGCACGCGCGATGCCGTCTCGCCGCTGACGGCGCAAAGCGCGGGCGTGTCGCTGCTGGTGTTCGTCGTGGTGTATGCGCTGGTATTCGGCACGGGCGTCTATTACATCGTCAAGCTTATCCTCGCGGGGCCGGGTCATGCGCAAACGCCCGCGGCGCTTCCACCAAACGCGCCGGGCGTGGAAGTGAGCGGCAGGCGTCCGCTCGCAGCGGCCACGGAGTAGTACCCACAGGAGTCGTGCATGGATATCACCGTGGTCTGGGCTGCGATCATCGCGCTGGGTCTTTTCATGTATATCGCGCTCGATGGCTTCGATCTGGGCGTCGGCATGATCTTTCCGTTTTTTCCATCGGAAAACGAACGAGATGTGATGATGCAAAGCATCGCGCCGGTCTGGGACGGCAACGAGACGTGGCTCGTGCTCGGCGGCGCGGCGCTGTTTGCCGCGTTTCCCATGGTGTACGCGGTCGCGCTGTCGGGCTTGTATCTGCCGATCGTCTTCATGCTCGTATGCCTGATCTTTCGCGGCGTGTCGTTCGAACTGCGCGGCAAGGCGAACCGCACGAAGAATCTTTGGAATCTCGCGTTCATTTGCGGGTCGGCGGGCGCGGCGTTTTTTCAGGGCGTGATACTGGGCGCGTATCTGCATGGCATTCCGGTCACGAAAGGCGTGTTTTCCGGCGATCCGTTCTTCTGGGTCACGCCGTTCGGTTTCTTCACCGGCATGGGGCTGATGACGACCTACGCGCTGCAGGGCGCTACTTATCTCGTGATGCGCACCGGCGGCGAATTGCAGCAACGCCTGCATGCGCTCGTCTGGCCGCTGACGCTGGCGTTGCTTGCGTTCATTGTTGCGGTCACGGTATGGACGCCGCTCACGGATGCGCAGATCGCGCTGCGATGGTTCGATTCATCGTTCCGCTACCGGCTGTATCCGATTCCCGCGCTCGTCGCGATCACCGTGTTGCTGATGTACCGCGCCTGCAAACGCGGCAGCGACGCCGCGCCGTTCGCGCTCTGTCTCGTGCTGATCTTGCTCGGGTATATCGGGCTATTGGTGAGCATCTGGCCGTACGCCATTCCGAACAGCGTGACGCTGTGGGACGCCGCCGCGCCGCTCTCCAGCCAGCGCTTCGCGCTCGTGGGCGCGGTCATCATCATTCCGGTGATTCTGGTGTACACCACGGCGGGATATTGGGTGTTTCGCGGCAAGGTGGAAGCGGGCCGCAGTTACGAATGAGTGACCCATGAAGGAGCACCGAACCATGACGGACGATTCATCTTCACTCACGGTCGGCAAGCGCGTGCTGTGGTTTGTCGTGCTCTGGCTGGTCGGCTTCGCGGGCACGATGTTGCTCGCGTTGCCGTTTCATCTGCTTGTGGCAGCGTCGATGCATCGATGAAGGTCAGCTGCCGCGCACCATCGCGCTGCCGATGGCGCCATGCTTGGCGCGCCAGCGATACGGCGTGTCGTCGACATGACGGCGAAACACGGTCGTGAAGTGCGCCTGCGTCCTGAAGCCGACGCTGAACGCGATATCGGCCACCGTCGAACGCGTGGTCGCCAGCAAGGTCTGCGCATACTCGATCTTCCTCTGCAGAATGAATGTATGCGGCGATACGCCCGTGGCCGCGCGAAAACGCGCTGCGAAGTGCATGGGCGACAATCCGACCGATGCACCGAGTTCCGCGAGCGTCAGACTCCGGTCGATACGCTGATCGATGAACTCCACCGCGATCTTCACGCGCCACGCCTCCAGCGGCGCGACCGACGAAGCCCGCGCCGGCCTCACCACCGCACGTGCCGCGATGATCTCCAGCAACCGCGCGAGCATGGACAGCACGATGCCGTCCGCATACATGGAACCGGCCTGCGTGCGGCCGTACACGGCGCGCAGAAGCGTACCCGTGAGCTTGATGACCACGCTGTCACGCACATGCAGCGGCGCGTGGCCGGGGAACGTCGCTGAATCCGGCGAACCGCCTGTATCGAGCCATTGAGCCAGCGCGTGACACGGCACGAGGATATGCATGAAGTCGCTCGCGGCATGGAACGTGGCGCGCACAGCGAACCCCGGCGGCACCACCATGACCGCGCCACGGTCGATGACACCCTCGTGAAACGCAGCACCGTTCGCTTCGATGGTGGCAAGCGTCTGCCTCAGGCACAAGGTCGTGAGGATCTGCTGCGGGCCAGTCTGCGTGTTCCACTCGCGCGGACCGTCGCTGGTCCAGCGCGACATCGTGAAGCCGTCGTCGTGCAATGACGCCGCGGTTTCCGATGCACGCTCGATGCAAACTGATTCGACCATGGTAATGACCTCGGACATCATGACTTCGTGCCGGGAATGGCTTCGCATCACGTTAGTCTCTTGGCCATGCGCGCGGTAGTCTACGGCGGTATGGGGCGGCCCAGCGGGAGGATCAACACCCTAAACGAACGTATAGGTTCGCGCGTCAGCCGTGCGTTTTCGAAATACACGAGCGCTGTCTTGAACGACCATGTGGAATACCCGCCAAAGGGAGCCTTCATGGATAGTCTGACTCGCCGCCAGTTCCTCAAGCTCTCGGCGGCCACGCTCGCGAGTTCGAGCATCACCCTGCTTGGGTTCTCGCCGAACGCGGCGCTTGCGGAAGTGCGGCAATACAAGCTCGGCCGCACCACGGAAGTGCGCAACACCTGCACGTATTGCTCGGTGGGCTGCGGCATTCTCATGTATGCGCTCGGCGACAACGCCAAGAATGCGAAAGGCAGCATCATCCATATCGAGGGCGATCCGGATCATCCGGTCAATCGCGGCACGCTTTGCCCCAAGGGCGCGAGCCTGCTGGACATCATCCACAGCGAAGCGCGTTTGCAGGTGCCGGAGTATCGCGGGCCGGGTTCGAACGAATGGACGCCGATTTCGTGGAACGACGCATTCGAGCGCATCGCGCGCCTGATGAAAGCGGACCGCGATGCCAACTTCATTCATCGGACACCTGAAGGAAAGACCGTCAACCGCTGGACGACGACCGGCTTTCTCGCAGCATCCGCGGCGAGCAACGAAGCGGGTTATCTCACGCACAAGGTAGCCCGCAGTCTGGGCATGCTCGCGTTCGACAATCAGGCGCGCGTCTGACACGGCCCGACGGTGGCAGGTCTTGCCCCGACGTTCGGCCGCGGTTCGATGACAAACCACTGGGTCGATATCCGCAACGCGGATGTGATCCTCGTCATGGGCGGCAACGCGGCCGAAGCGCATCCGTGCGGCTTCAAATGGGTGACCGAGGCGAAGGCGCATCGCGGTGCGCGGCTCATCGTGGTCGATCCGCGCTACACACGGACGGCGTCGGTCGCGGACTATTACGCGCCGATCCGCACCGGCACGGACATCGCGTTTTTGGGGGGCGTCATCAATAATTTGCTCAGCACGGACCGGATACAACATGAGTACGTGCGTCATTACACGGACTTCGGCTTTATCGTGCGCGAGGACTTCGCGTTCAGCGACGGCCTTTATTCAGGCTACGACGCGCAGTCGCGTTCCTACGATAAAACCACATGGGAATACGAGCGCGGCGAGGACGGCTACGTGAAAAGCGATCCGAGCCTCACGCATCCGCGCTGCGTGTATCGGCTGATGAAAACCCATTTCTCGCGCTATACGCCCGAGATGGTCGAGAAAATCTGTGGCACCCCGAAGGAAACGTTTCTGGAAGTATGCGACCTGCTCGCGAGCACGGCGGTGCCGGGCCGTGCCGGCACACTGCTGTATGCGCTGGGATGGACGCATCACTCGATCGGCGCGCAGATCATCCGCGCCGGCGCGATGGTGCAGCTCCTGCTCGGCAATATCGGTATATCGGGCGGCGGTGTGAACGCCTTGCGCGGGCATTCGAATATTCAAGGCCTGACCGATCTCGGCCTGCTGAGCGAAATGCTTCCCGGCTATATGACGCTTCCCACGGAAGCCGATCAGGATTACCAAAGCTACATCACGAAACACACGCTGGAGCCGCTGCGCCCGGACCAGTTGAGTTTCTATCAGAACTACCCGGCCTTCTTTGTCAGCATGATGAAATCGTGGTGGGGCGATTCCGCGACGAAGGAGAACAACTGGGCGTACGACTATCTGCCCAAGCCCGACAAGACCTACGACGTGATACAGAACGTCGAGTTGATGACGCAGGGCAAGATGACGGGCTACGTGTGTCAGGGCTTCAATATCATCGCGTCTGCGCCCGACAAGGCGAAAGTTTTCGACGGGCTGTGCAAGCTGAAGTGGCTCGTCATCATGGACCCGCTGGCCACTGAGACTTCGGAGTTCTGGAAAAACTACGGAGACCATAACGACGCCGATCCGAAGCAGATTCAAACCGAAGTGTTCCGTCTTCCCACCACCTGTTTCGCGGAAGAAAACGGTTCCGTGGTGAGTTCCTCACGCGTGCTTCAGTGGCACTGGAAAGGCGCGGACGCACCCGGCGAAGCCCTCGCCGACGCCGAGATCATGTCGGCTCTTTTCCTGCGCATGCGGGAGATGTACCGCAAGGAAGGCGGCGCGTACGCCGATCCGATCCTGAACCTGAGTTGGCCTTATGTGAACCCTGAGAGTCCGACGCCCGAAGAACTGGCGAAGGAATATAACGGCACGGCGCTCGCCGACCTTGCCCATCCCAAACGACCCGAAAGCCCGATGCTCAAGGCGGGTCAGCAATTGTCGAGCTTTTCCCAGCTTCGCGACGACGGCAGCACCGCGAGCGGATGCTGGATCTTTTGCGGCGCGTGGACCGAAGACGGCAATCAGATGGCGCGCCGCGACAACAGCGACCCGGCCGGCATCGGACAATCGCTCGGCTGGGCGTGGGCGTGGCCGGAGAACAGGCGCATTCTGTACAACCGTGCATCGTGCGATATCAACGGCCAGCCCTTCGACGCCACGCGTCAGATCATCCACTGGAACGGGCATGCCTGGACCGGCGCAGATGTTCCAGACTATAAGGATGACGAATCGCCCTCGCTCGGCATGGGTCCGTTCATCATGAACCCGGAAGGCGTGGCGCGCTTCTTCGCGCGCACGCAGATGAACGAAGGCCCGTTCCCCGAGCATTACGAACCGTTCGAAACGCCGCTCGGCTATAACCCGCTGCATCCCGATCATCCGGAAGTGACGAGCAACCCGGCGGCGCGTGTGTTCGCCGCCGATCGTCGCAATTTCGGGCGCGCGGCGGAGTTCCCGCATACGGCGACGACCTATCGTCTCACCGAACACTTCCACTTCTGGACCAAGCATTCACGGCTCAACGCCATCGTCCAGCCGCAGCAGTTCGTGGAGATCAGCGAGCAACTTGCCGCTGACATCGGCGTGGTCGCAGGCGATCGCGTGAAGGTGTCGTCCAAACGCGGTCATATCGAGGCGATTGCCGTGGTGACCAAGCGCATCAGGCCGCTCAAGGTGGATGGCAAACGCGTCGAGACCGTGGGCGTGCCGCTGCATTGGGGCTACAAGGGTCTTGCCAAGCCCGGTTATCTCGCCAATACGCTGACGCCTTCGGTTGGCGATGCCAACACGCAGACGCCGGAATTCAAGTCGTTTCTCGTCAAAGTCGAAAAGGTGTGAGGCACGGCCATGTCGCTTCAATCACTGGACATCAAGCGGCTTTCGGCCACGACGGTACCGCCGCCCGGCGACCGCACGCCGGTCACCGGCACCGTGGCGAAACTGATCGATGTATCGAAGTGCATCGGCTGCAAGGCGTGTCAGACGGCCTGCATGGAATGGAACGACTTGCGCGATGAGATCGGCGACAACATCGGCGTATATGACAATCCGCGCGATCTGTCCGAGCATTCGTGGACCGTCATGCGCTTTACCGAATACGTCAATCCTAAGGGCGATCTGGAATGGCTGATTCGTAAGGATGGCTGCATGCATTGCGCCGATCCGGGTTGCCTCAAAGCGTGTCCGTCGCCGGGTGCGATCGTGCAGTACACCAACGGAATCGTCGATTTTCACGAGGAAAACTGCATCGGATGCGGGTATTGCATCGCGGGCTGTCCATTCAATATTCCGCGTTTGTCGAAGGAAGATCATCGGATGTACAAGTGCACGCTGTGTTCGGACCGCGTGTCTGTTGGGCAGGAGCCCGCTTGCTCGAAAACCTGCCCGACCGGCGCGATCATGTTCGGCACGAAGGAAGACATGAAGGCGCAGGCAGCGGGGCGAATCGTCGACCTGAAGCAGCGCGGCTTCGAGCACGCGGGCTTGTATGACCCGGCCGGCGTGGGCGGCACGCACGTGATGTATGTGCTGCATCACGCGGATCAGCCGTCGCTTTATCAGGGACTGCCGGACCGGCCGCAAATCAATCCGATGGTGCGCATATGGAAAGGCTTCGCCAAACCGATTGGATTGGCGATTCTTTTATTGACCATCATTGGGACGTTTTTCCATTACATCAGGATCGGCCCGAACAAAGTGCATGCACAGGACGAGGCAGCCGCGCGCGCCGAAATCGAGAAGATCATGGAGAAAAGCGATGAGCGCCAATGAACCGAAGCTCGACGACCCTATCGAACGCTATAACCCGAACGAACGCTCGATGCACTGGATCACCGCGATCAGTTTCGTGTTGCTGGCGCTGTCCGGTCTCGCGCTGTTTCATCCTGCCATGTTCTGGCTGTCCGAGTTGTTCGGCGGCGGCCAATGGATGCGCATTCTGCATCCGTTCATCGGGCTGGTGATGTTCTCGGCGTTTTCGTGTCTGGCGCTGCGATACTGGCATCACAATCTGATCGAGCGCGACGATATCTTCTGGCTTCTGCATATATTCGATATCCTGAACAATCGCGAAGAAGGCGTTCCGGAAGTCAGCCGCTACAACGCGGGGCAGAAGATGCTTTTTTGGACGCTGCTGCCGTGCATGCTGGTGCTGCTGGGCTCGGGCTTCGTCATCTGGCGGCGTTATTTCTCGCCTTACTTTGCCATCGACACCATCCGGCTGGCGGCGCTCGCGCACTCGGCTGCCGCGTTCGTTCTGATCGCCGCGATTCTCGTGCATATCTACGCGGGCATCTGGATTCAGGGCACGCTCGGCGCCATGCTGCACGGTTATGTAACGCCGGGCTGGGCGCGCAAGCACCATCCGCGCTGGTTTCGCTTGGTCATGAAAGAGCGACAGGCCGCGCGATCCTCTTCGAAGTGACCACCTTCATCTTCACACGCGAGAACATCATGAGCCAGCTATCCGTTCCTGTCGATCAGCACGATCATGTCCAGGGCACGAGCGATGCACCCGTGACGCTTGTCGAGTACGGCGACTTCCAGTGTCCTTATTGCGGCGCGATTCACAAGATCATCAGGGAAGCGCAGCGTACGATGGGCTCGCGCCTGCGCTTCGTGTTTCGTCAGTTTCCGCTCACCGAACTGCATGCGCACGCATTACGAGCAGCGCAATTTTCGGAAGGTGCGGCAACTGCCGGGAAGTTCTGGGAAGCCCACGATGTCTTGTTCGAGAATCAGGAAGACCTGAGCAATGTGGCGCTCGAACGGTATGCGCAATGGATCGATCTGCCCACGCGGACGCTGGCTGCCGCATTCGAAGGCGCACAGGATGGTCGGATCGAACGCGACTTCGAAGGCGGCGTGCGCAGCGGTGTGCACGGAACGCCGACGATGTTCATCAACGGCTATCTGTACGAGGGAAACCACGACGTGGACAGCATGCTCGCGGCCATGCAGCAGCGTTAAGTATGCTCGCGCTCAGACAACATCGAACGCTTGCACGACCACCGCCGTGCGTTCAGCCAGCTCGCCAATGCGCGACAAGTAGTTCTGAAAATGCGGCGTGGCGCGATGCGAGGCGATCGCGTCCTGGCTTCGATAAAGTTCGTCCAGCACGAAGCGGCTCGGGTCGTCCACGTCCTGCCATAAGTCATAGCGAAGATTGCCGGCCTCGGCACGCGATGGCGCCGCCATGCCGCGCAGCAACGCACCGAGTTCGTCAGCGCGTCCGGCCTTTGCATGAAGAATGGCGACGACCTTGATATTCGAACTCATCTCGCTCTCCTTATTGACGCGGAACTAAGTCTGTATCTGTTGTTCGCCGAGGAACTCGTGAATCTGCGCGACAACCGCCGCGCCCTCGCCCACCGCTGCCGATACGCGCTTGATCGAGCCTTTTCGCACGTCACCGATTGCGAATACACCGTTCACGCTGGTTTCGAAGGGGCGGCCTTTTTCATCGAAATTCGCGCGCGCCGCCGCCCCGCTCAGGACGAAGCCGCGCGCATCGGTCTGCACGCTGCAGTTTCGCAGCCAGCGCGTGTTCGGCTCCGCGCCGGTAAATAGAAAGAGGTGTTTTACATCGAACGATACTGGTCCTTCTGGACCGGCGCAATTGACACCGGTCAGCCCTGCTGCATCGTCATCCAGCGACATTACTTCGGTTTCCGTATGAAGTATCACGTTGGGCAATCGCGCGATCCGATCGATCAGATACTGCGACATATGAGCGTGCAGGCTGCTTCCGCGAATCAGCATATGCACACGCTGGGCACGCGATGCCAGATACACGACGCCCTGCCCCGCCGAATTGCCGCCACCGACCACGGCGACTTCCAGCCCGCGACACAACTTCGCCTCGACGGGCGACGTGCCGAAGAACACGCCCCGTCCCGTCAAACGTTCGAGTCCTTCGATCTGCGGCTTCAGATAGGCCGCACCGGACGCAATGACCACCGTATGCGCGGCCACGCTGCGGCCGTCATCGAGTTCGACTTCCAGCGGCGAGCACTCGCAACGCAACAGGCCGATGCGCGTCGGTATCGAAATATGCACGCCGAATTTCTGCGCCTGCACGTATGCCCTTCCGGTCAGCGCCTGACCCGAGATGCCCGCTGGAAAGCCCAGATAATTTTCGATGCGCGCGCTCGTGCCGGCTTGACCGCCCGGTCCCCAGCTATCGAAGATGACCACCGACAAGCCTTCCGATGCCGCATAAACCGCCGCCGCGAGCCCCGCCGGACCCGCGCCGACGATGGCCATGTCATAGGTATGTTCCGGGTCGAAATTCGGCAGCCAGCCAAGCTGCGAGGCGACCTGATTTTCGTCCGGCGCGCGCAGCACGGTGCCGTCCGGACAAATCATGATGGGAAAATCCGCGCGCGTCGCGGATATGCGTTCGAGCAGCGCGAGAGTGTCGGGATCTTCCTTCGCGTCGATCAGTGAATACGGGTACGAATTGCGCCTGAGCAAATCCTGCAGCGACATCAGCCGCGGGTCCGCGGAATCGCCGATCAGCACGGGACCGCTGCCGCGCTCGATCAACCCCGCGCGGCGCAAGATCAGCGCGCGCATGACCTTCTCGCCGACTTCCGCTTCCATCACAAGGAGGCGGCGCAAGTCCGCGCTCTCCACGACGATTGCTTCGGTATCCTCCACGATCACGCCATCACCCAGCGCCGGATGACCGAACAACTGCGCGATTTCGCCGAGAAACTGCCCTGTTCGATATTCGAAGATACGATGCACGCGCCCGACTGCATCCCGCCGGATCACGCGAACCAGCCCCTTGAGCATGATGACAAGACCAGGGCTCGGGCGGCCCATCGTGAACATGGTTTCGCCCCTGCGCCATGTGACGACTTTTCCAAACCCGCGCACGCGTTCGATCTCGCGTTCCGGGAGCACCGGAAACATTTGTTCGACGCGGCTGGAAAGCGGTGAGAACGTGCCATCGGCTTCGGCCTGCGCGGCTGCCTGCGTGCTTGTCGTGCCATCCGGCTCGGCTTGACTGGCCAGATCCCACGCGAGCGTCGTCTCCGCACGCGGCATGCGGCTCTCGGAATCGTTGTCGCCGTTCATCGGGTGCGTACCGTTCGGGTCATGGTGCGCACGACTCTAGATGAAGGCGGCGCAATACGCGCGCTCCCGTGCGATCCGGCAAAAAGCCGTTGCACCGCTTTGCGTCATCGCACGGTTTGCGGATGCCCCTTGAACGCCGCGCGAATCCTTGCATTCGAATAACGTCGGCTCTGCACGATCCCATTCACTTCAAAGGAGCGTCAACGTCATGCAGGATTTCAAGGGAAAAGTCGTGGTCGTCACGGGTGGCGCGACCGGCATCGGCTTCGCGCTGGCCAAACAATTTGCGCAGAACGGCGCGCTTTTGGTCATCGCGGGAATGAACATGGAGCGGCTTCAGCGCGCCGCAAAGCAGTTGTCCGAACTAACCGCGCGCGTGGAAATATTCGAATGCGATGTCACGCAGCGCGCGCAGGTGGAAGCGCTTGCGGATTTCGCGTGGCGGAGGTTCGACCGCGTCGATGTGATCGTCAACAATGCGGGCGTCGGGCCGGTGCCGTCGAGCGTGATCGATGCAAAACCGGAAGACGTGCACAGTGTGCTGGCGGTGAATCTATTTGGCGTGTGGAACGGCGTGTCCGTATTCGGGCGACGTTTCATCCAACAGGCAACGCCTTGCGCGATTTATAACGTCGGCTCGGAGAACGCCTTTTTCAACGCGATTCCCGAAGGCGCGGGCTATGTCGCAAGCAAGCATGCCGTGCTTGCGATGACCGTGGCATTACGCGAGGAAGTGCCCGCGCATATCGAAGTGGCGCTCATTTGCCCGGGTCTCGTGCGCTCCGAACTGGCGAAGGAAACGCAGGTCGGCATGGATACCGACAAATATGCGGGAATCGTCATGGAGCAGATCAAGGCGGGCCAGTTTTATATCGTGTCGCACGCTTTCAATCTGGTGCGTATCAAAGCGCGCTGGGGCGAAATCGAGGCCGCGTTCGGCAAGTACGCGCCGCCTTATGAAGGCGATGTTGAATTCGACGTACGTACGCTCGGCGTGAAGAACGGATGGTATCCTAAGTATCCGGACGCGTCGCCGAAAATTCATGTTTGATTGCGTTTCTAAAGGGGAGTCGAGGACTCCCCGCGCAGGCGATCTCACGATCAACCATTGCCGCCGTGAAAGAGCGCCAGCTTGTTCGTGACCGACGTCACGCCTTGCACGCCGCGCGCCACGTCCTCGGCTACCTGTATCTGATCTCCGCTTCTGACCGTGCCGGACAGCGTCACCGCGCCTCCACGCGCGCGCACGAAAACGCCCGACGTATCGAAGCCCTGAGTCTTCGCCAGCGCGCGCCGTACCGCTTTCATGAGCGCACGGTCAGCGCTTTTCTGATCGGGCGTGCGAGCGCTGGCTGCTTCCAGCGCGGATGCCATGGTCACGTGTGCGGCCATGACGTCGATCGGTGCGGCCATGGCCACGCACATCGCGATGACCGATAGTTTGCTGAGTTTCATGCGACTCTCCTTTTATGCCTGACGGGTTGCGGCCTTCATCGTGAGTCCGGCGCGCGTGAGATCTGAATCTGCGACTGTTCGCGATGCTTCGCGGCAAGGCGTGCCTGTGCATCTTCGATATCGTAGGGAAAGCGCAGGCTCGACGCGCGCGTCGGGTAATAGCCCACGCTTTCGAGTTCTTCGAGTTCTTTCATGGCCTGCGCATGGGTCATCGGCTGATCGGGGGTCTGCGCGTGCGCGGCGACGGTCAGCAGCACTGAAACGTATAAGGCGATTCGGCGTCGCATCACCGCGCAAGCGCGGCGATTGCCGCTTCCGCTACTTCGATGTCCTGCTCCACGCTGCCCGCGCTCGCGCCCACCGCGCCGATGATCTTGCCTGCGGACATCACCGGGATACCGCCGCCGAAAATCACGACTTTTCCGGCATTGCTTTCCTGAATGCCAAATAGCGGCCTGCCTGACTGTGAAAGCGCCGCGAGGTCCGACGTGGTCTTGTCGAAAATACGCGCGGTGACCGCCTTGTCGATGGCGAGATCGATACTTCCGATCAACGCACCATCCTGACGCACGAAGGCAATCAGATGTCCGCCGGCATCCACAACGGCAATGTTGTAGGCAATGCCGATACCGCTCGCGCGTGCTTCCCCTGCGGCAAGCATGCGCTTCGCATCGTCCAGCGTGAGGGTTTCGTATGTTCGTGGCATGGCGGTCCTTTGAGGTAAGCATCGATCTGGACACGATACGGAGAACGAAGTACACGCGCGCCCGACCGTGCCCGCACAAAAACCGTGCGTTGTTGAAAAACTCGGGTTAACCCGCGCTTGAAGCGTACCAACTTAGTTGATAACGTTTCAATTAAGTTGAAGCGCCAACCACCCGTCAGTCCCAATTCTCGGAATCCGGAGATGGGCAATGAGATGCGTCCGTTCGATATCGCCCGCCTTGCAGCGCTGCATCGCTTCAGCGGCGATATTCGCTGTCGCATCCCCCTCCACGGCGTTCGGCGCGGGCGGTGAAGTCGTCATCGTCGACTGGTTATCCGGCTCGGAAGCCGACACCATGCATGCCGTCGAGGCGGCCTTCGAGCAAAGTCATCCTGGCATTCGTATCCGTGAGATCAATCTGACCGTTCAGGGCGATGCGCGCGGCGCCATCCGCACCATGCTTCTCGGCGGCGAGAAAGCCGATCTCCTGGTCAATACGTGGCCTGCCTTTCGCGCCGAACTCGCCGATGCGGGTCTGCTCCGTCCGCTCGATGCCGCGTGGGCCGCGAATCGCTGGAGCGACAATCTCGACGATCAATGGAAACGCCTCGGCCAGTACAAGGACGTCACTTACGGCGTGACCTACACCTTCGGCGATCGCAGCGGCATGTTCTATCGCGCGGATCTCATGAAGAAGGCCGGCATGACTACCCCGCCGCGTACATGGCGTGAATTCCTCGAAGGCTTCGGCACGCTGCGCGCGGTCAACGTCACGCCTGTTTCCATGCCGGGCAAGACGTGGGCGCACGCGGACTGGTTCGAAAACTTGTTGCTGCGCGTGGGCGGAACGGATGCGGCGTCGAAGCTCGCCGAGCACCGGATTGCGTGGACCGATCCGATCGTCAGGACAGCGCTGCAAAAATATGCCGAGATGCTCCATGCAGGATGCTGCGATCCGCCCGAGCGCATGCTCGCGACCGATTGGGACAACGCCGCCGACGAAGTGCTCAAGACCGGCACGCATGGCTACGACCTCATCGGCATGTGGGTGAATAATCGCGCGAGAAACGATTACGGCATGAGCGAAGGACGCGACTATGCGCTTTTGCAATTTCCGTCGATGGGACTCGGCCATGACGACACCGTAAGCGTCGACACAAAAGAGTTCCTCGCGCTCAAATCCGGCTCCAATGCGCAGGCCGCGAACGTCTTCCTGACATGGATGACCGGCGCGCAGGCCGCCGATATCGAGGCGAGAAACGGTCTGGTGTCGCCGTCCAACAAGACCGATGCGTCGCTGTTGAGTCCAGTGGCGACCGCTTCGTCGAAGGCCGTGAAGTCGTCGCAAACGCAATTCGTGCTTGGCGATCTGCTGCCTGGCGATCTCGTGGATGAATACCGCGTTCAATTGCAGCGTTTTCTTCAGGACCCGAGCGAGGCGAACATCGACCGGGTGCTCGCCGCAATCGAGGCAAAAGCCCGGGTGTCGTACAAATGACCTCGCCCGCACGTTGTGAATGGAGAATCGACGAGCGTGCAGGACGACGCATGTGCGCGCGCACGGGTTCGCGCGTACAACGTCCGAGAGAAACGCGCGCGGCTTATCTATTGATTGCGCCCGTGCTCATTTTGTTCGGCCTGGCGGTCGTATTTCCGCTGATCGATACCGTCCGCCTGAGCTTTTTCGACATCCACGGACTGGGGGCGGCGCGTTATGTCGGCATCGGCAATTACGTCGCGCTCTTTCACGACGACAATTTTCGTCGCGCGTTATGGACCACGTTGGTCTGGACCGTCTCGACCACGGTCCTGTCCGTGGGCGCGGGCTGGATGATCGCGCTGGCCTGCTCGCTTGCGCCGCGCGCGACGCTGATTCCCCGCGCGCTGATCTTCAGCGCCTACGCCATCTCCGAAACGGTCACGGGCTTTATCTGGCTCGGCATCTTGCGGCCGGACTCGGGCGGTCTGCTCAATGCGGGGCTTGCCGCCATCGGGCTCGGGCAGTTCGCGCATGCCTGGCTGGGCGACGAATCCACCGCGCTGGGCGCGGTCGTCGTGGCGTATTCATGGGCGCAAACCGGCTTGCCGCTGATGCTGTGTTTCGCGGCCACGCAAGCCATTCCAGCCTCGATTTTCGAAGCCGCGACACTCGACGGCGCGCACGGGCTGTCGATCCTGCGCCATATCGTCATGCCGCTGTCATCAGGGGGACTAAAGGTTTCCATCTTCATCAACCTGCTCGGCAGTCTGCGCGCGTTCGACACGATCTTCGTGATGACAAACGGCGGCCCGGTTCGTTCGACGGAAACGCTCGGCTTCTTCATGTATCGCGAGTCGATGACGCAATTCAAGCTCGGCTATGGCGCGGCCGCCACGCTCGTGCTGCTCGCGGCGGTGCTCGTCGTGTCGATTCCGCTCATGCTCGCGCGCAGCAAGGAGGCGCGATGAAACACACTTCCTCCCGCCGCGCGGCCGTGCTCGTCAGCGTGATCTCGCTGATCTGGTTCGTGCCGATCGCGGGCATCGTCATCATGTCGCTGCGGCCGGCCGGCGAAGCGATACTCGGCTGGTGGACGCTTCATCCATTCACGCTGACCTTCGATGCCTGGCGCTCGGTATGGATCCGCTATCCGCTTGGCAACGCGTTCTGGGTGACGCTCGAACTCGCCGGCATCGCGAGCATCGCGACGATGGTGCTCACGCCCGCCGCCGCCTACGCGTTCCACTTTTTACGCTTCCCGTTGCGCAGAACTTGGCTGCTGCTGATCGTCAACGCGTTCGTGCTGCCTCAGCAAATCGTCATCATCCCGCTGTTTCGGCTCTGGCGCGACTGGGGCTTGATCGACAACGCGCTCGCCGTGCTCGTCCCGTATGTCGGCCTCTCGTTTGCCTGGTCTGTCGTCGTGCTGAAGAACTATCTCGAAGGCTTTCCGCGTGATCTGATCGAGGCCGCGCGCATCGACGGATGCGGGCCGCTCGCCGTGTTCCGTCACATCGTGCTGCCCAACACGCTTGCGCCGGTCTGCGCGGTGGGCATTCTGCAATTCCTGTGGACGTGGAACGCGCTGTTGTTTCCGCTGCTTTATTTGCGCACTCAAGTTCCGTTGCCGGTGCTGTTCGCCCGCATCGCCGGCAGCTTCGACGGGAATTGGAATATGCGAGCGGCGGCGGCGATCATCACGGCGGTCGTGCCGCTCGCGGTGTTTGTCGTCTTTCAGCGGCAGTTCGCGCGCGGCGCGCTGGTCCGTGGCAGCGCAGAGTGAAGATCATGACGCCCATTCGCTTCCGGACGATTCATCTGGACACCGTATCATGACCGACGACTTCTCGAACGACAACGGCAAGCCACGCGCCGCGACCATCGTCGATGTCGCGCGGCGAGCCAACGTGGCGGTGGGAACGGTTTCGCGCTATCTGAACGGCTTCCCGATCCGGCGCGCGAATCGCGACGCAATCGAAGAAGCCATTCGCGCGCTGCATTTCAAGCGCAACGCGGCAGCCGTCGCAATGAAGACCGATGTCTCGCATGTCATCGGCCTGCTTGCGCCTTCCTTCGACGAGTTCCACGGCGTCATGCTCGAACATTTGTCGCGCGCGCTGCGCCGCGACGGACGCGCGCTGCTGATCTATTGCCACGGAAGCGACGCGCGGTTGATGAAAGACGGACTCGATTATTTTTCGACGCAACGTATCGATGCGCTGGTGATGGCGGGCGCGGAGCCGCTATTCGAGCGCCTCGATGAGCTGATCGACAGCGGCGTGCCGCTCGTGCTCTACGACAACGATCTGGCGGGCCTGAAGGCCGACCGCGTGTTCGTGAACAATCGCGAAGCGGCGACGAACGCCGTGCGGCATCTGCTGGATATCGGCCATCGACGAGTGGGAATCGTCAACGGCGAACTCGTCGATACGGCCGCGAACGAACGCTATCTCGGCTATTGCGATGCGCTCGCCGAACGCGGCCTCGCACTCGATGCGCAATACGTGCAGAACGGTCACTGGACCACGCTCGGCGGCATGGACGCCACGCACCGTCTGATGGCGCTTCCCAAGCCGCCGACCGCCGTTTTTTGCGCGAACTACATCATGGCGCTCGGCGCGTTGCGCTGTTTCAAGGACACGAAGACGCGCGTGCCGGAAAACGTCTCGCTCGTGTCCTTCGACGATCCGCCGTTGTTCGGGCTCTACGAGCCCGGCATCACGGTGGTCGCTCAGCCGATCGACGGCGTGGCGCAGACGATCGCGGACGTGCTCGAAAGAAGGCTGTGCACGGCGCGCGAAACGCCGTTCGGCACGACGAGCCTGCGTTGCGAAGTGATTCTGAGAGGGTCCACGCGTCCACTCTAAGTTGCGATGGATGAAATGAACGCCCGTGCATCGCACCGGCAATGTCAACGACCGGAGGCCAGGCAGTACATCGAATCATGCTCAACTCGTCAAACTTCTATAGCGTAGCCGCTGTGTCGAATCCGATCGATGCCGCAGGGGTGGCTTACCTCTTTGGTTCGTTTCGGCTCATTCCGTCGCAGCAAATCTTGCTCGATGGCGAATCGCGCGTGCCCGTCGGCAGCCGCGCGCTCGACCTGCTGACGGCGCTCGTCGAACGACGCGGAGAACTCGTCACCAAAAACGAACTCATCGGGCGTGCGTGGCCGCAAACCGTGGTCGAGGAAGGCAATCTCAAGGTGCATATCGCGGCTTTGCGCAAGGCGCTGGGCGAAGGCCCGCAGGACCAGCGCTTCGTGACGACCGTGGTCGGCCGCGGGTATCGTTTCGTGGCATCCGTCACGCGCGAGATGCTGCCCGCGCAGATTTCCGTGGCGCCCATGCGCGCACGGTCATCGCACACTATTCCGGCAGCGCTGGTGAAGCCCATCGGGCGCGCGGAGGTAGTTCGGGAAGTGATCGGGCGGCTCGCGCGCATCCGGCTTCTGACCATCGCGGGAACGGGTGGCGTGGGCAAGACCACGGTCGCGCTCGCCGTCGCGCATGCCATGGCCGAGGCCCGCGCGCACGAGATCACGTTCGTGGATCTGTCCGCGCTGACCGATGCAAGCCGCGTGCCTCGCGCGGTCGCGAACGCAATGGGCTTGCCCGCCTGCCCGGACGACGCCCTCCCGGCGCTCACGCGCCATGTGCGCCAGTGCGGCCGCCCACAACTCCTGGTGCTGGATGGCTGCGAGCATGTGATCGAAACGGCTGCCGTGATCGCGGAACATATGACATCCACCGCGCCGCAAATGCATGTTCTCGCGACCAGCCGCGAGCCCTTGCAGGCCATTGGCGAGCACATTCATCGGCTCGAGCCATTCGAATGTCCCGCTGATGACACTACCCTGACCATGAACGAAGCGCTCCGCTATCCTGCCGTCGAACTGTTCATGGAACGCGCGATGGCCGCACGCGGTGACTTCGGCCTGTCCGACGAAGACGCGCCGGTCGTCGCGCGTATCTGCCGGCGGCTGGATGGCATTGCGCTGGCCATCGAACTGGCTGCGGCGTGCCTCAATGCCTTCGGCGTCCACAAGCTGCTCGACCTTCTCGACGATCGCTTTTTCACGCTCGCACAGGGTCGCCGCACGGCGCCCGACCGGCAAAGGACCTTTCAGGCGACGCTCGACTGGAGCCATGCGTTGCTGCCCGAAGTAGAACGCGTCGTGCTGCGACGGCTCGCGATTTTTCCCGGTGCATTTGCGTTGAGCGCCGCTGCCGCCGTGCTCGCCGACGACGCACTCGCGCCGTCCGGCGTGATCGACGCGCTCGCCAGTCTGGTGGCGAAGTCGATGCTCTGCGCAAATGTCTGCGGCGACACGGTACGTTACCGCCTGCTCGATACGACGCGCGCTTATGCAAGGCGCAAACTTGCCGACGCGGGCGAACTCGATACGATCGCGCATCGCCATGCCGCTTATTTTCACGATGCCTGAGCGACGGCGGCCGGCGCGCGCGGCAAGCGCTACTGCGCCGTCCATCCCCCGTCGATACGCAGGCTCGTGCCGGTAATCATCGCGGCAGCGGGAGACGCCAGATACAGCACCGCCGCGGCAACCTGGTCGCTCTGGAGAAGACGCCCCATCGGAATACGATCGAAAACCCAGCGCTTGAATTCCTTGTCCTCGAAGAACGGCTGCGTCATGGGTGTATCGACAAACGTCGGCGCCACCGAATTCACGCGTATGCCAGGCGCAAGTTCAACGGCGGCGGCTTTCGTCAACCCCTCCATCGCGTGCTTCGTCATGCAGTACACCGAACGATCGGGCGCGCCTACGTGACCCATCTGCGACGAGATATTGATAATGGCGCGGTCATCACGGGCCCCGCCTTCTAGCATCTTGCGAACGGCTGCTCGCGTCGCCAGAAACGTCGCTCGGACATTCAGGCCGATCACGAAGTCCAGATCCGAAGTTTCGACATCGGCAAGCCTCGAAGGGATGTTGGTGCCTGCATTGTTGACGAGGATATCCAGCCCCGGAAGTTCAAGGAAAGCCCGCTCAAGTTGAGCATCGTTCAGAAGGTCGCATACAACGGGCGTGCAGGCACCCCCATTTCGATGAATGCGAGCGGCAACTTCTTCGAGCTCCCCCGCATCCTTGCTAAAGAGATAGACGTGTGCGCCGGATTGTGCGAGCAAGGCGGCGATGTCGGCGCCAAGGCCGCGGCCCGCGCCAGTCACCACGGCGCGCTTGCCTTCAAGACTCAAAAGTTCGCTGGACATGGGTTCCTCTGGAATTTCAATTTCGGTTGATTGCAGACTGTGTGCAAACGCTTGCTCGGCTTTAACGGCTCTCCGGTATCAACGTCGCCGCTGAAGGGGCTCTCCGATCGTGAGCGACCCTCGCCAACAGCGCACACACGAGCGTGATGCCTGCGGCGATCATCGCGAAGACGGCGACGGGGGTGTAGTCACCGTATTTCGCGAGCAACGCCGTGGCGATCAGCGGTGTCGGCGCACCCGCCAGCAGCGCGCCCAATTGAAACCCGATCGTCACGCCGCTATACCGAACCTCGGGGCTGAACATCTCGGCGAACCATGCGGCCATCGGCGAGAACACCGCCGCGTGAGCAATCGTGAGCACGATGATTTCGGCGAGCAGGATCATCGTCGGATTGCCGGTTCCTACCATGTGGAAGAACGGGAATGGCGCCACCACCGCAACCAGTGCGCCGAAGATCACCACCTGCTTTCGACCGAACCTGTCCGATAACGCGCCGAAAAAGGGATTCGTCAGCAGTTCGAGCGCGGCAGCGATCAGGATGGCGACCAGCACGGTTTTTCGTGGCACGCCGAGATGGCTCGTCATATAGGTGAGGCCGAAAGTCGTAAATACGTAGTACAGAATGTTGTCCGCAAAACGGAGTCCGGCGGACATCAGAATCGCTCGCGGAAATCGGCGCACCGCTTCGACGATCGGCAACTTCACGGTCGTATCGGCATCGAGCACTTTCTTGAATTCGGGCGGTTCTTCAATGCGAAGCCGGATCACGAGACCGACTGCGACGAGTACCGCGCTGAACAGAAAGGGAATGCGCCAACCCCACGCGAGAAATTCCGTTTCAGGCAGGCGGCTGGCCAGTTCCATTCCACCCACCGCCATGCACAGACCAGCAGGAAGACCCATTTGAGGAAAGCTGCCGTACAGGCCGCGCCGGTTCGGGGCAGCATGTTCGACGGCGATCAGCGCCGCGCCGCCCCACTCGCCTCCGACCGCTAGACCCTGCACGATTCGCAGCAGAATCAACAAGATCGGCGCAGCAAGCCCGATGCTGCCGTACGACGGCACGAGACCGATCAGCGTGGTCGACAATCCCATTGCCAGCAGCGTGCTGACCAGCACGAACTTGCGCCCGACACGGTCGCCCAGATGGCCCGCCACAATGCCGCCGAATGGACGCGCGACGAAACCCACCGCGAACGTTCCGAACGCGAGAAGCGTCCCCGTCAATGCATCGCCGCTGGGAAAATACAGTTTGCCGAAAACAAGTGCCGAGGTGATTCCGTAAAGAAAGAAATCGAACCACTCGATGGCACTTCCAATGAAACTAGCGATAGCAATCGTCACCATCTTCGGTGACGAATGCCCCACTACAGCCGAGCGCTTGGTTTCCAATCCCGCCTCCTGATACATAGTTATGCCGAGCTTTTCGTTGACCTTCGAGCGCCGATCATGCGTACGGCGGATCGGGCAACTGCACGCCGCCGCGAATGATGAATTTCGGATCGTATTCGAGCAGACCGGTTTCGATACGGTCTTCGGAAATACCCGCATAGTCGCTGAAAATGGCGCTCACTTTCTTGACCAGCGTGAGCTTCGCGTCGTTCGATCGACCTGCACGGATATTGCACATGATGAGCGTATCGCCGCCCGGTTCGCCGCCCACGTAGCTGCTTTCGGAGGAAAGATCATTGAAGACCACGCTGATGATGTTGAGCGGCGACTTGATGGTCTCGTTCACGGCAAGCGTGATTGCCTTGGCGATCTTCCGCTTGATATCGACATCCAGTCCAGCGCGAGTGTTACAAACGATGATGGGCATTTTCGGTTACTCCTTTTAGACGGGTTGAAACATAAATGCATACGTATGCAATCATTCGAATTCAGATGCATCTACAACCGATGTATATGCAACAGTCTAGTGCGATTCGAAGCCTCTTCAACTGGTAAGAACCCGTACTGACTACTGCATTTCCAAGCCCGAACAGTTCATCGACTCGACGTGTCTCGTGCGGAAGTGCTACGATAGTTGCATATACACTGATCAATCCTTCGAGAGGGATCGCCGATGTTCACCGAATGTTATTGCACCCAATTCCGCCGCTCGGCGAACGCGCTGACAAGCATTTATGACGAGGCTTTGCGTCCGGTGGGCCTCAAGATCACGCAACTCACGCTGTTGCGCGGCCTCGATCGCCTCGGTTCGGCGACCTATAACGAGATCGCAGCCGAGCTGTCGCTCGACAAGACCACGATTTCGCGCAATATCAAGCTGCTGATCGACGCAGGCTGGGTCGAAGTCTCCAGCGATGACGATGCGCGCTACAAGCTGGCGACCCTCAGCCCTGCCGGCGCCCGCGTGTTGAAGGAAGCCGAGCCGCACTGGCGCAAAGCGCAGACTCAGGTCGAGAAGGAACTTAAAAAATTCCTGAAAGGACCTGCGAAGAACGTGCTTCTGGAAGCCTTGGAGACGCTGCAAAACGTGGGCGCTCAATAAATTCAATAAGAGCAATGAGATCGATGAGGCCCATTTCAACGAGTCGCCTCGATCTGCTGTATCGCGTTCCGCAGGTCAATGGATAGCGCGACCGGCCGTCGCGTGATGCGATCGACATAAGCATGAACGAACGTGCCATGCGCGAACGACTGTTCGCTGTCGTTTCTGAACAAGCTGATCTCGTACGTGACGCTGGTCGCGCCCACTCTGCTCACGCATATCCCACACGTGACGAGATCAGGAAAGACCACCTCGTCGAAGTATTCGCAACTCGTGCGCACGACCAGACCCACCGCCTCACCGCGACGCGGGTCCAGAAGGCCCCGCTCCATGAGCCATCCATTGACCGCGGTATCGAACCACGTGTAATGAACGGCGTTGTTCACGTGCCCATAGATGTCGATGTCTTTCCACTGGGTATTGACCCGGCAAAACCAGTGGAAATCGCTTCGAGGCCGTGGTCTGGTGCGTGTCATGAGCGCTTCTCCCCAACGATTACGCGGGCACGGCCGTGCCATACGGCACATCGCGATTGCCGAAGCGACGCACGCGAATATTGGCTTGCTCGCCGTGCGCGATCATCCCTTCGATGGCGCACAGCCGCGAGCAATACGAGCCGATCAACGCACTGGCTTCATCCGTCAGCACCTTCTGATACGTGCAGGTCTTGATGAACTTGCCGACCCAAAGACCGCCGGTATAGCGCGCGGCCTTGCCCGTGGGCAACGTGTGATTCGTGCCGATGACCTTGTCGCCGAAGGCCACGTTGGTGCGCGCGCCAAGAAAAAGCGCCCCGTAGTTCTTCATGTTCTTCAGGAAATGATCCGGGTCGCGCGTCATCACCTGGACGTGCTCGGATGCAATGCGATCGGCCACCGACACCATCTCGTCCACCGTGTCCGCCACGATCACTTCGCCGTAATCGCGCCATGAGACGCCAGCCGTGTTGGCCGTCGGCAGAATCTCGAGCAAGCGTGCGATCTCGGAGAGCGTGTCGCGGGCCAACTGCATCGAATTCGTGAGGAGAACGGCGGGCGTATTGAAGCCGTGTTCCGCCTGACCCAGCAGGTCGGTCGCGCACAGTTCGGCATCGACGCTGTCGTCGGCGATCACCAGTGTCTCCGAAGGCCCTGCAATCAGATCGATGCCGATGCGCCCGAACAACTGACGCTTCGCTTCCGCGACATACGCGTTGCCCGGCCCGACCACCATCGCAACCGGATCGATCGTCTGCGTGCCGAG
This sequence comes from Caballeronia sp. A2-2, assembly GCF_057612605.2. Lineage (NCBI taxonomy): Bacteria > Pseudomonadati > Pseudomonadota > Betaproteobacteria > Burkholderiales > Burkholderiaceae > Caballeronia > Caballeronia sp. A2-2. Next base: position 142,573 of record NZ_JBVFIR010000005.1, read on the forward strand.
CGCCATCGCGGCAATGGCCTGAACGCCGCCGAACGTATAGATTTCGTCCGCGCCGCCGAGGTGCATGGCGGCGACCACTGCCGGATTCGGCCGGCCACCGACCGGCGGCGACGCGGTGATGATGCGCGGCACGCCCGCCACCTTGGCCGTCACCACGCCCATGTGCGCCGACGCCACCAGCGGAAACTTCCCGCCCGGCACGTAACACGCGACGCTATCGACCGGCATGTTCTTGTGGCCCAGCACCACGCCCGGCAAGGTCTCGATTTCGACATCGCGGATGGACTCGCGTTGCGCCTGCGCGAAGTTGCGCACCTGAGCCTGCGCGAACTTGATGTCATCGAGCTGGCCTTGCGACAGCGTGCGGATACAACTCGCGATCTCGTCGTCCGACAAACGAAAGCGCTCGGGCGACCAGTCGTCGAACTTCGCCGAGAGTTCGGCGACGGCTTTGTCGCCGCGCGATGCGACATCGGCGAGGATGCTCGTGACCACATCGCGAACATTGGCGGCGTCCTGCGAGGATGCTTCGGCGCTGCGGCCATGCTTCAGATATTGGATTGCCATTTGCATTTCCTTTTTGCGGGAGTGAACGGGAAGCAGCGTTTGCCGGGTGTCGGACGGCGTGCTGCGTTGATGCAAATGTAGCGCAATTTTTTCTGCAAATTTTGCGCAAATGCTCGATACTTTCCCTAGAGACCTAGAAAAAAGGCTCGGTTTTTCAATCACCCATGCAAATTTATGCAAACGAAAACGCGTTCGAGTTTGCGCACCAAGGCGCCGAAAGTCCGGCTCGAAGATGTTGCCAAGCGTCTCGGCATAGCGGTGTCCACCGTGTCCCGGTCGCTCGCGGGACACCCCGCCATCAGCGACGAAACCCGCAGCGCCGTGCAGGCGATCGCGGCCGAAATGGGGTATCGCATTCCGTCGCAGGGCCGGCCTGCGCGCAAGTCGGCGACGAAGCTGATCGGAGTGGTGGTGGGCGCGCTGCACAATCGGTTCATGACCTTGCTGCTCACGCATCTTCATGACGCGTTGCAGGAGTTCGATTATCAGATCACGCTGATGATCGACTCCATGAACGACGCGAACAACCTGCTCGCGTTTCGCCCTTTGATCGACGGCTATCTCGACGGGATGATCTTCGCCACCGCGACGCTCGACTCGCCCGTGGTGGCGGAGATGCAACGGCGGGGCATGCCGCTCGTGCTCGTCGTGCGCTCCGTGGACGATGTCAGGGTCGACACGGTAGAAATCGACAACGTTCATGCGGGCGCGCTGGCAGTCGAGCATCTCTATCGATTGGGTCATCGAAGAATCGGGCTGGTCATGGGTTCGCAGAACACATCGACGAGCAGGGACCGCGTGAAAGGGGCCCTGCAATGGCTGGAGGCGGCGGGCATCGCGGCGGCCACGGTGCCGCTGATTCATTGCGACTACACCAGCGAGGCGGGCTATTCCAGCGCCATCGCCATGTTGAGCGACGCGGAGCGGGTTACCGGCATCGTCGCCGGAAACGACACGATCGCGCTGGGCGTGCTGGAAGCGGCCAAACGGCAGGGCATCGCGGTGCCCAAACAGCTTTCGGTCATCGGCTTCGACGACATGCCGCTCGCCGGGTCGCCGCTCGTCGGCCTGACCTCGATTCGACAGCCCGTCGAAGCCATGGCGCGCACGGCGGCTCGCAGGCTCGTCGAGCGCATTCGAGCCGGGGGAATGGGCGCGCCCGTTCACGATGTGCTGCCCATCCAGCTCGTTCAGCGCGATACGACGGGGCCATTCGACGCGCGTTAGCCGTTGGTCTTGAGTCGCGCCTGATCCAGTGCCCGCCTGATGTCGGCCGCGCGCACAGGCAGATGCCGCATCCGCACGCCTACAGCGGCAAAGATCGCGTTGCCGATCGCCGGTGCGACCACGGTGGTCGGCGGTTCGCCGAGTCCCACGGGCGCCTCCGCGCTGTCCACGAACGCGATGTCCATCTCCGGCACGTCGGCCATGCGCAGCGGCGTGTAGGTATCCAGATTCAGGTCCTTCACGTATCCGTTTTCGAATCCGGTGCCTTCGTGGAGCGCCATGCTCAAGCCCCACAAGGTGGCGCCCTGCGCCTGCGCCATGGCGCCGTCCGGATCGATGATCGAACCCGCGTCGATCTCCATCCATAGCTTTTGCACCGTGACGCGTCCGGTCTGCCGGTCGACCTCGATCTGCGCCACGCATGCGCACCATGTCGGCATCGCGCGCTCCTGCCCGAATGAGCTGGCAAGGCCGAGACCGGTGTCCGGCGGCATTGCGCGTCCCCAGCCCGCACGCGCCGCCACACGGCGGATGACGTTGGCTTGCCGCAGCGCGCCGCCGGTCGAACTTGGCGCCGCGCCAACGTTCCGTCCCGCGCCTGTCAAATGAGCGAGGCGCAGCGCCACGGGATCGGTCTTCTGTGCATGCGCGACCTCGTCCATGAACGACTCCAGCGCCCAGTTCGTCCAGCCCGGCGCGACCGCTCGCAACCAGCCCGGACGAAAGCTCTTTTGCGCGAGATCGTTGTTGACCGCGCGAACCCGCAATGCGCCGACGTCATACCAGTGGTCCGCGCCTGAGATCGAGAACGGATCGTACAACGCGCCATTGGTGCCCTTCTGCAAGTTGCCGGGGAAGACCGTCAGGCTCGGCCATCCTGCAACGGCGACGTGTTCCATCGCCCCGATTCTTCCGGCATCGTTCCATCCGAGCTTGAGCCGTTGCAGCGTGGGGGAGCGCAATGAGTCGAGCCGCGTGTCGTCTTCGCGCGTCAGCACCATCTTGAACGGCTGTCCGAGCAATTTCGCGGTGAGCGCGGCGGGCACCGCGTAGTCGCCATTCAGGCGTCTGCCGAAGCCGCCGCCTATCAGGTACGTCCGCATGACGATGCGTTCCACCGGAACCTGAAGCGCTTTCGCAAGGACAGGAAGAATGAAGCCCTGCGCCTGATTGCCCGTGTGAATTTCGAATACCCCATCTTTCTCGAACGCGACGGCGTTGACCGGTTCGAGCTGGAAATGAAGTACGCCTGCTGTGGTGTAAGTGCCTTCGAGCGTCCTGGCGGCTTGTGCAAGACCGCCGTCCACGTCGCCTTCGCCTGTATCGAGCAGCGCGCCTTGCTTCTGGTCCGCCGCGAGCGCGGCGGCATGATCGAACAGATCCTTTTCGGATACCGTCGCCGTGTCGCCGGCTTGCCACTGAACCTTCACGAGATCGACCGCGCGCAACGCCGCATGGAACGTGTCCGCGATCACCATCACCCAGCCCGGCACCGTGCCCGACGGATCGTCCAGCGCCACGCTGCGCAGATAGCCTTTGATGCCTCGCGCCGCGCTGTCGTCGATGGCGAGCACCTTCGATCCATAGCGCGTGGGCGGCAGCTTCGGCCGGCCATGGACCATGCCGGGAATATCGACATCGATGCCGTACACCGCCGCGCCGGTGGTCTTGCCGGGGACATCGAGCGCCCGGGTCGGCTTGCCGATCAGGGTGCGGCTGGCTGCGCTCTTGATCGGCAGCGCCTTTAACTCGTCGGCGGAAAAGCGTCGCGCGAGGTTTCCACGGCGCACGATTTCGCCGTAGCCGATCGCGCGATCATCAGCATGAACGGCACTGCCGCGTGCAACGCAGCCCGCGGCGGGCACGCCCAGAAGTTTCGCGCCCGCTTCGATCAACGCAATCCGGCCAGCCGCGCCCGCCCGGCTGAAAACCGGAAACGTCGCCCACACCGAGGTACTTCCCCCGGTGACCATGAATCCCCATTTAGGATCGCTATCGACGCCCACGATCCGAACCATGCTCCAGTCCGCTTCCAGTTCGTCGGCCAGAATCCGGGCGATGGCCGTGCCGATATGCTGCCCCATCTCGGCCTTCGGCACATTCACGGACACGATGCCTTCGTGATCGATGTCGAACCACACACTCGGCCCGAACGACGACGCCGACGCGCGATCCGGCGACGCCCCTCCAAACGCATTGAGCGCGAACGCGGCCTGCGAAAACCCGAAGAACGCACCCGTCGCGACCGTCGCCACCAGAAAGGAGCGGCGCGACAGATTGATGGCCGAATCCGCGCCGCCGTGCTGTGCCCGGCTCATGCCTCACCCTTCGCCATGTCCCGCGCCGCCTGCCGGATGGCTTCGCGAATGCGCGAATACGTCATGCAGCGGCAGAGGTTGCCGGTCATCACGGCGTCGATATCCGCGTCGGTCGGCTCGGGAAAATCCTTGAGCATCGCGGCGGCCTGCATGATCTGGCCGGACTGGCAATAGCCGCACTGCGGAACCTGAAGCGCTCGCCACGCGCGCTGAACGGGATGCTGTCCCTGCGCATCGAGTCCTTCGATCGTCGTGATATCGGCGCCCTCCACCGCGCCGAGTCTCGTGATGCATGAACGCGTCGGTCGACCGCCGACATGGACCGTGCACGCACCGCACATGCCGATCCCGCAGCCGAATTTGGTGCCCTTCAGCCCGATCTCGTCACGAATCACCCATAGCAGCGGTGTCTGCGGGTCCGTGTCTGTCGTGGCGGGACGACCGTTGATGCGGAATGTTGTCATCGACTTTCTCCTGGTCCTGCGGCGCGGATCGTTGCCACCTGTTTACCGAGATCCGGCCACGCGGCCTTGGCCGTTCGGGTACTGCGCAGATAGTTGGCAATGCTCACCACATCGTCGTTGCTCAGGCCGTGTGCGAAGCCGGGCATCACGATGCCGGGCGCGCCGTCCTTCGCGTCGATGCCGTAGAGGATCACGCGAATGAGATTGGATGGATCATCCAGAAACAACGCGCTGTTCAAGCCCAACTCCGGCCGGTTCGGATTGACATCGGGCGCGCGGTTGTAATGGCACGATGCACACGCGGCGACAAACAGACGCCCGCCCGCAACGTCCATGCGGCTGTGATCCTGCGCATCGACGGCAAGCGCGGACGATATGGCCGAAGTCGAACTGGCTGCCCTCGCATCGCCATTGCCGAGCGATTCGACGTAAGTCACCAGCGCCCGCTGATCTTCGGAACTGAGAACGCCGAGTTCCTGCGTGACGGACGCCATCGGACCGGCCGCTGTACCGTGATAGCGGCTCGCGCCGGTCGTCAGATAGTCGCGGAGTTCCGCCGATGTCCACGGCATGGGCGCGGGATTGGCTGCCGTCAAGGCAGGCGCGAACCAGCCATCGACCGATGCACCCTGATACAGCCGGTTCGTGAGTTCTTCCCCGAGCGGTCCGCGCGGCGTGTGGCAGGCGGAACAGTGACTCAGCCCTTCGGCGAGATACGCGCCGCGATTCCATTCGACCGAGCGATCGGTGCGAGGCTCGAATCGCCGGGGATGGAAAAACAACAGCTTCCATCCGGCCTGAAGCGACCGGATTCCGAGCGGAAACGGCATCTCGTTCGGATGGTTCTCCGCGCGCACGGCGGGGCGCGTCATGACGAACGCATACAGCGCGTGGATGTCCTCGTCCGACAGGCGCGCGAAATGGTCGTAGGGAAAGGCGGGAAAAAGATGCGCTCCGTCACGCGCCACACCTTCACGCATGGCGCGGAAAAACGCTTCTTCGGACCACGAACCGATTCCCGTCTCGCGATCGGGTGAGATATTGGTGGAGTAGATGGTGCCGAAGCCTGTCTTCATTGCATAGCCGCCCGCGAAGGGCTTTCCGCCCGCGATCGTGTGACAGCTCGCACAGAAACCCGCGGCGGCAAGCCGCGCGCCTTGTTGGACCAATGCCGGCGAAAAGCTCGAAGCGTCGGGCGTGGAGACTTCCGACATGGCAGGTCTCCAGGCGAAGGCCGCGAATCCGCAGACGCCCACGACAAACACGGCCGCCAACAACGCGAGCACGCGCGCCACGCGGGGTCTTTTTCTCGGCGACGTATCCTGATCTTTCGACATTGCATCCCTCTCCGACCGTTGGCGTTACGTTAGATGACGCCGACGCCCCGAACCATGTCGAATACACAGGGTTTTTCGGTCATCGGAAGATCAATGAAAAAGGACTGGATACGACGCATCCAGTCCTTTCACATGCCAACGCAAGGTCAGATATCAGTGCGCGTGCGCATTCAGTTTCGCCACCAGAACGTCACCGAATTCCGGGGCCGACATCGGCTGCTGACCCGTGATGAGTTCGCGATCGACAACCACATTGCTATGCCAGTTCGCAACCGTATCGACATGCGCGCCCGCTTCCGCGAGCGCATTCACCGGATAGAACTGAACATGGCCGCCGAGTCCGTTCGGACCTTCGAGTTGCTGCTCCTCACCCGTGGAAAACACGGTCAGCCGATAACCCGCGTATGGCCAGCCCGCCGCCAGCGAGTTCGCCTTGCCATCGTTGGCGATCATCGAGGCGATGAAGGCGTCCGGATCGTGCAACGCGGACAGCAGCACGATCGGCCCATGACAGATGATTCCGGTAGGACGGCCGCTCTCATGGAAGCTCACCAGAATCTTGCCGAGATCGCGGTCCTTCAGCAGGTCCACCATCGGCGCGTGGCCGCCGGGAATGAACAATCCGGCATAGCCGCCCGTTCCCTCGGCGACCACCGAGGCAAGCGTCTTCGGATGCTTCAACTGAGCGATGCCTTGTGCGTACTTGAGTGCGTCGGCACGCGCGGCGTCATCGCCGCCGAAGAACATTTTGTTGTTCGAATTGGCGTCCATCACCGGCATGTCGCCCTTCGGGTTCGCAATCACCGGCTCGTAGCCCGCTTCGACGAGCTTCCGGTACGGCACGACGAACTCGTTCAGGTAGTAGCCGGTTTCATAGCGTTTGCCATCGCGCAGATCGAGTTCATGCGCGCTCGACATGACGACGAGCACTTTGCCGCGTGATTGCGCCGACGCGCCGGTCGGCAAGGCGAAGGCAGTGGCCATTGCAAGCGCGGCCGCGCCGAATTTAAGGATGTTCATGATCGTTCTCTTTCGTAAAAGGATGGGCCGGATCAACGGGCGCTTTCGTAGCGCGGCGCGGGCTTGGCATTCGCGAACTGGGGAGTCAGCGCGCGACGGTCCGCTTCCCACTTCGTCCAGTTGTCGCCATCGTGCAGCGTCGGAATGGTCACGAGTTCGCCCTGATCGAGACCGGCGAGCGCGGCATCGACCAGATCGGCTGCGGTCATGGTGCTTGCCGCTTCCTTTTGCTTTGCGTAGCCCGCGACGTCCCAGAACTCGGTTGCCGTCGCTGCGGGCAGCACGGTCTGCACACGCACGCCCTTGCCGGCGAGATCGCGCTGCAGCGCGTGGCCGAAGCTCAGCACGTAGGACTTCGAGGCGCTATAGACGCCATTAAGCAATTCGACCGCGATGCCCACCACCGAACTGATGTTGACGATCGTGCCCGCGCCCCTGGCGGCGAACGCGGGTGCGGCTGCATAGGTCAGGCGCGTCAGTGCGGTGATGTTCAGGTCGATCATCGATTCCATCGCATCGACATTGCCGTCCAGCACGGACGCCACCGAGCCGACGCCCGCGTTGTTCACCAGCATCGTGATGCGCGAGTCTTCGCGAAGCAGGGTTTCGACCTTGGCGAGCGCGGCACGGTCGTTGAGATCGGCGGCCACGGTTTCGACCGTGCGGCCCGTCTCTTTGGCGAGGCGGTCGGCCAGTTCGGTCAGCCGGGACTGATTGCGCGCCACCAGAATGAGGTCGAAGCCGCGCCGGGCGAGACGGTCCGCGTAGATGGCGCCAATGCCGGCCGATGCACCCGTGATCAGCGCAAAACCTTTCGTAGAAGCAGTCATGATCGTTCCTTGGAGTGGTTTGAACCGACTGGTTGTCAGTTCATGAAACGAATTCTGATCGTGACTGCGTTTGGCCTCAATGTCGTAGATGCAATGTTTTATGCCATCGATGCAACCCAGCTTAAACGTCTGCTTTGTGCTACCTTCAACGAATCGAGCCATGAAACGCGAGGCATCATGCATACCGTCGGACTTCTTGTTTATCCAAACTTTCAGTCGCTTGCGCTCGCCGTGGCGAGCGTCTTCGAGTACGCCAACCTGCTGCGCGGCGAAGCGTCGTATGACTTCAAAATCGTGTCCGAGCACGGCGGGCCGATTGCTTCGTCGCAGGGGTTTTCGGTTCACAGCGAAGCGCTCGACGAAGCGGGCTACGACACGCTCATCGTGGCGGGCGACAACGAATGTCGCCTTCCTTCGGCGGCGCTCGTGGAATACCTTCGCGAAGCACCGCGCCATTCACGGCGCATTGCGTCGATCTGCACGGGCGCATTCGTTCTCGCTGCGGCGGGTTTGCTGGAAGGAAAGCGGGCGACGACGCACTGGTTCCACGCGCGTGCTTTCCAGACGCAGTATCCGAACATACAACTCGAAGAAGACCGCATTTACGTGGTGGACGGGCAGATGTGGACATCGGCCGGAATGAGCGCGGGCGTGGACCTGGCGCTTGCGATCGTCGAGAACGACTTCGGGCTGGACACGGCGCGCATGGTCGCGCGCAAGCTCGTGCTCTATCAGCGACGTGGCGGCGGCCAGTCGCAGTTTTCGGCGCTGCTGGAGATGGGGGCGCGTTCGGATCGCGTGCAGATGGCGCTCACCTTCGCGAGCGAAAACCTGGCGAGCGATCTGTCGGTCGAGCGGCTGGCCGAAGCGGCGCGGCTAAGCCCGCGCCAGTTCAGCCGGGTGTTTCGTGAGGAAACGGGGCAATCGCCCGCCAAGGCTGTCGAACGGCTGCGCGTGGAAGCCGCGCGGCTGATGATGGAAACGACCCGGCATCCGATCGAAATCGTCGCGAGAGAGACGGGCTTCGGTGACCGGGAGCGCATGCGTCAGGCGTTCCTGCGCGCGTTTGGTCAGCCGCCCCAAACCATTCAGCGGGCGTCGGGGGTGACACCGCTTGCTCATTGATCTGCGGACTGCTGTTCGCTATTGCTCGTCGGGCGTCCATTCCGGGCTGTAGCCACCCAGCGCCGGGTGATACATCTCGTCCCCGGAATGCTGCGTGAATTCGACGTTGAGCCGATCTTCACGAAGGCCGAGAATGTCGATGCAATGCGCGCACAGCGCCCGGGCCACGTCCATGCGCAACTCGGGCGGCCGGCCTTTTCTGATGTCCAGCATCATGACCGCCACGGGCACGGGCTGCTCGCCCGCTTCGGGAATCCGCCAGACGCCGCCTTCCCCCAACTCCCGAATCGCGACGCTGATCCGCCTGATGTCCACCGACATCATTTGCGCGTAGGTTTCGCTCATCTTCAGCGCCAGACGCTGCTTGTCTTCCACCGGATAGTGGCCGCATAGGTCCAGTTGCAGGTAGGGCATGGTTTCACACTCCTTGAAAGCTGCATTTTCATCCGATGCGGGAGCTTTCGAAGGTCGGATGTGCAAGGTTTTGGGACATGCGCGGGATTGAAGCTCGCCATTCGACTGCTCGCTCATGGTTTGGGCTTCTGCTTCCCGTGCGCATTAGCCATGCTTGTCGTCATCGACGAGCCTACTAGCAACGGACTTAGAAGCGGTCGAACGGGCGAGCCGGCCGATGCGAGGCGCACATCAGACAGTCTTGCCACGATCGAGTAAGTCAGCTAAAAACGTGGACCCAAGCTCGACGGCCTTTCGCGCGCTTTCCGGGTCTACATCCTTGCCATGCGCGGCCTCGTTCATGATTCGAAGCAATCCAGGAAGGCGTTCTGTATTGGCCGGTGCTAAACCATGTTCGTCGAGCACGCGTAGCATGCCGTCAATGCCGATAGGTGTTTCTGTAGAAAGGCCGTGCCCGGACATAAAGTCTCGCAAGGCTCTTTCGATCTCGATTCGCAATTTGATAACAGAGATCAGGGGAAATTCGCGCGCCAGCTCCTCGACGGTCGGCAATGACGTTTGATACTGTGTCGGAAGCGCGGGTGAGAGTTGATACTGAGCGACGCCCATCGGCTTACTGGAATCGCGCAAGGCGTATTCGACGATGACCTCATTACGGCCTTTGCAGAGAATGATTCCAATAGTCGACTGATCGTCCTCGTGTTTGAGCTTATCGTCAACGGCGGAAAGGTAGAAGTTCATCTTGCCGGCGAATTCGGGCTTGAATTCCTCAATCTTCAGTTCGATCACGACAAAGCACCGTAGTCGCAGATGGTAGAACAACAGATCTATGTAATAGTCTTGGCCGCCGACCTCAAGATGGTACTGACTACCGACGAACGCAAACCCTTTACCGAGTTCGAGGATCAGTGAGCGCAGATGATCGATCAAACCGCGTTCAAGATCGCGCTCCAGCATATCCGGGCCAAGAGTCAGGAAGTCGAAGGTATAGGGGTCCTTGAGGAGTTGCTGCGCGAGCTCGGACTGGCCGGCAGGTAACGTTCGTGAAAAATTCGTCAGAGCGCTGCCTTGGCGGCCGAATAAGTTGCTCTCGATTTGGTGGACGAGGACGGCACGACTCCAACCATGTTCTATGGCCTGCCCGGCGTACCACGCTCGTTCCTCGGCGTCCTTGACGGTGTCGAGAAGGCTTACGTTATGCCCCCAAGGCAATTGTGCAACGACCGTTGCACAAATTCGGCGTCGATCCAGGCGGCGGCAAAAGCCCGCATATATTTCAGGTTTCGGGCCGAAAGCCCGGTCATCTCCGGAAAGTCCCGGCGTAGATCATTCGCTAGCCGGTCGATGACCTTGGCTCCCCACCCTTCGCTCTGCTGGCGAGCCAAAATATCTCGACCGATACTCCAATAAAGCAGGATCAGTTCACGGTTGACCGCCAGGCTGGCACTGTGACGCGCCTCGATGATCCTCCGCGTTAACTCGCTCACGAAGGCGGTATAGCTCTTTACATCAATCTCCGCAGCCTGATCGGTGAGCTTGCCACGATGAGGGGCAGTTTTGGAAGAAGGCTTTTGCATGTTACCAATATCCCCACCAACTGAAATGTCCGCCCGGTTCGAAGCGGAGCAGCGCGCCTTAATTGCTACACGGTTGGAACGGAATGATACCCGCGATCTTTGACGTCCTTCCGTTCATTTCGATTCTCCGCTGATGGGAGCCCAGCCGGATTTGTCGACCATCAGCAATGCTAGCTTGAGCGCTGCTTCAAACATAAAACTCAAACCCCGTGTATCACTTTTCTCTTCTCCCCACTCATCGAAAATCATCGTCTCGAGCGGTACGTTGTAACAGTACCGAAGGCCGCCAATCGCATTGGTATTCGGCATTGGCTAGCCGCGTTCCATGGCTTCGCCGTCCCGCTTAAGTTGAAATGCTACTTTGGGAACAGCGTGCTTTCCTGCGCGGTAGGATCGTTATACATGCGCATATCGGTCGCAAGTCAAAAGATCGCAGAAAACCACTTCACTCGGACGACTCCACATCTCGCCCTACGTAAGCATCCCCACGAAAAGAACACGCCACCCCAACTAACTATTCCACCCGACCCGATGGAATACTTCCGCGTGCTCGCCTGTTCAACGCTATTGCCGATTCACATCGTTCGAACAAAGGAGACAGCATGTCAATCAAAAGAACTCACCCTCTCATCGCCGCGCTTGCATGCGTGGTTGCACTCACGGCATGCGGCAGCGGCGGATCATCGCAAGGTACACAAGGCGTGGTCCGCGTTCAGGGCAATCAAATCCTGCGCGATGGCGCGCCGTGGGTGCCGCACGCCGTGCAACTCGTGGCGTTCGTCGCTCCGCCTGTCGCGCAGCAAGGCGCATTCGCCGCCGCCTACGCGCATTACAGCCCCGCCGAGATGTCCGCGGTCAAGGCGTGGGGCGCGGACAGCGTGCGCCTCCAGCTTTCGCAGCCCGCCGCCGATCCGCTCAATCCGCTCTACGATCCCGCGTTCGTGCAGCAATACATCGGCGCGGTGCGAACGGCGCGATCGATCGGCCTGAACGTGATCGTTTCGATTCAGGACGAGCCGCAAAGCGGCGAAACGTTGCCGACCGCCACGCTGCCCAACGACGCCACCAACCGCGTCTGGCAAAGCCTCGCGCCGATGCTCAACGGCGACGACGGCATCGTCTACGAAATGTACAACGAGCCGGAGCCGGCGCCGAACCCGGCGAACTGGCAGCAATGGGAAGGGGCGATGAACACGACCATCGCGACCATCCGCGCGACCGGCGCCACCAACACGCTGCTCGCCGATGGCCTCGCCTACGCGGAAACGCTCGACGGCATGATCCCGCTCGCCGATCCGCTCAACCGCGTGTTCTATTCGACGCATCCGTACTTTCACAGCAAGGCCGATCAGCGTCCCGACGCCTGGGCGACGAAGTTCGGCAATGCGGCGGCATCCGTGCCGGTGATCGTCGGCGAATGGACCTCCGCGACCACGTACTATACCGACGACGACACCCCCGCCGCCGTGCTGCAATTGCTGCAATACATGCAGGCGCGCAATATCGGACTCGTGGCCGTGACCTACGATTTCGGCTTGCCGAAGTATGGCGGTATCGTGAGCGACTACAACGGCACGCCGACCACTTTTGTGAACGGCGTCGTGCGCGGCGGCAATAACTGGGGGCCCGGCACGCTGATCCAGAACTGGTATCGCGGCGCGGCGGTGCCGGCTCAACTGCAATGAGCCTTTTGGCACGAATGGCAGTCGTGCATGTTCAGGAGCGCTATCCTATACTCCACTGCTTTTCAGATCGACACAAAAGGTGATGCGCGCTTCATGTCCGCACTCAGGCGATCGCAACTTCTTGTCCGTTATGCTTCGATCGCTCTCGTGCTCGCGGTCTTCGTCGCGTCCTTCGCATGGGCCGCGGGATGGTGGGCGCGTCCCGGCGCGCTGTCGGCCGCACGTCTGATCGACGCATTCGAAAGCGCGGGCGGCAGGCACCCCGGCTTTCGTCGCAATCATGCGAAGGGCATCTGCGTGAGCGGATATTTCGAGAGCAACGGCAACGGTCTGGCGCTTTCGCGCGCACGCGTTTTTCAGCGCGGACGCGCGACGCTGATCGGACGTTTCTCCGCGCCCGGCGGCAATCCCGCCGAGGACGACGCCCTCACCGCCGTGCGCAGCTTCGCGCTGAGCGTCGAGACGCACGATGGCGAGCAATGGCGCACCGGCATGAATTCCGCGCCCGTGTTCGCGGTGCGCACGCCACAGGCGCTGTTCGAACAACTCGAAGCATCGCGGCCCGATCCTGAAACAGGCCAGCCCGATGCCGCAAAGCTCGATGCTTTCTTCGAGCATCATCCCGAAACCAACGCGCTGCGGGACTGGCTTGCAAGTCACCCGCCTTCCTCGCAGTTTTACGACGCGACGTATTACAGCATCAATGCCTTTCGCTTCACCGATGCGCAGGGTGCCGCGCGTTTTGTGCGATGGAGCGTGGTGCCCGACACACCTTACACGCCAGCGACCGCGCAGGAAAATGCGCCTCACGACCCTGATTTATTGGCCCACGGTTTGAGAGCCCGATTGCAGAGCGCACCGGTAAGCTGGCATCTGATGCTGACACCCGCCGCCGAAAACGACCCCGTCGACGACGCCACGCGCGCATGGCCTGCAGAACGCGAACGGCATCGCGTGGATGCGGGGCGTATCGTCATCACGCACGCGCACACGCAGATCGATGGCGCATGCCGCGACATCAACTTCGATCCGCTGGTGCTGCCCGCAGGCATCGCGCCATCCGGCGACCCGCTGCTCGCGGCGCGGTCCGCCGCCTATTCCGAATCGTTCGCACGGCGTACGAACGAACAGGCTCATGCTAGCGGTCGTTGAAAAAGCTCGGACGGCATGGAATAAAGCGTCCGGGCAAGGTGTTGAATCCCGAGCTAGACTTGATCGACCACGGCCGCACATCACGACGCACCACGACGCACCACGGCACAGCGCGCGGCATGAGTCCGCACGGTAATCGAGGAGACATACGTTCAAATGAGCGGTGCAGACCTGCCCGGCATGCTTCCTGACATGCTGCCGCGACTATGGGCCTTCGCGCTTCGGCTTTCGGGCGATCAGCACGATGCCGAAGACCTCGTGCAGCGCGCATGCCTGCGCGGGCTCGAACGCGCGCATCAGCTTCAGCCCGACACCGCGCCGCTCAGCTGGATGTACGCCATCGTCCATTCGACCTGGATCAACGAGTTGCGCGCCCGCAGCGTGCGCAAGCGCGCGAGCTTCGAATGGGACGACGACTTCCTCGAAAATCTGCCCGATCCGGTCGATAAGAGCCCGGAAACGCTGGTCATGCACGGCCAGATCGTCGATGCCATCGAGCGCTTGCCGGAAGCGCAACGCGTCGTCATGCTGCTGGTCGCGGTCGAAGGGCTGACGTACCAGCAAACCGCCGAGGTGCTCGACATTCCCGCAGGCACGGTCATGAGCCGGCTCTCGCGTGCAAGACAATGCATCGGCGCGATGTTCAGCGAGGACGCGCCGAAGTCCCGTCCCGCTCCGACCCACAAGGATTCGTTCGCATGATGGCCGACGACGCTCAACTACTCGCTTACGTCGACGGCGGTCTGTCGCCCGAGGAGCGCGAAGCGATCGAAGCGCAATTGCGCGAATCCGCCGAAGCGCGCAAGAAGCTTTCACTTCTGCGTGCGTCGAACGTCGATTTCGCGGATGCGTTCGCGCAGCAACCGCTTCCCGATGTACCGGAGACGCTGCGGCTGAATATCGACGAGGTGGTGCGCGCGCATCGCGCGGGCGCGAACGATGCAGCGGTGCCGGAAACCGCCAACGTCAAACCGGCGCGCTCGCGCGTGCCCGTGTGGCTCGCGGCGGCCTGCGTGGTGGGCGCGTTCATCGCCGGTCAGTTCGTGAAGGTGGGCACGCTGTCCGGCACGCCGCATCCGGGCGCGGGCAGCGCGCAAACGGCAAGCGCCGATGTCTCGCCGTGGGTCGCCGCGGCCGTCGGTTATCAAAGGCTCTACACGCGCGAGACGGTCGGCTACCGTCAGGACGATGCCGCCCTCGCCGCGAAAGTGGTCAGCGATATTCGCGCCGATGACCGTATCGCGCTGCGCGTGCCGGACCTGAGCAGCGCAGGCCTGAGTTTTCGCTCGGTGCAGCGTCTTCGCTTTCAAGGCAAGCCGCTCGTGCAGATCGTCTATCTGCCGCAAAACGGACCGCCCATCGCGCTGTGCGTGATGAAGGACGCGCGCCCGGACGAACCGGTTTCCTCTCGCCAGGTCGATGCGATGAACGTCGCCACGTGGCGGCAAGCCGAAATGAGCTATGCGCTGATCGGCGACGCGCCGGGCGTGGATCTCGGCGCGCTGGGCAAGAAGATCGTGGAATCGGACATGGCGCAACTGTTCGGCGGCGTATCGTTTGTGACGCCGGATCGGGACAGTTGAACGGTCACATGAGCGGCCTGACATGCCATGCATCGCGCAACCGCTGGCACCGCCAACAGCGCCGGACGGACTCATGACTTCGGACGATATCGAACTGCTGGCCTATGTGGACGGCTTGCTGTCCACCCGTGAACGCGAGGCGGTCGAGCGCAGGCTCGCCCGGTCGGCGGACGCGGCATCGCGCGTCGAGAGACTCGGGGCGTCGCGTTTGCCCTATGCGCAAGCTTTCGCGCATCAGCGATTGCCGCCGGTGCCAACGTCGCTCGAACGCATGGTCGAAGGCATCGCGCGGGCTTCGTCGCTGGCTATCAAACGGCGAGCGCTCAACAAGATCGCGCCCGGGTGGCTCGCGGCGGCGTTCTGCGCGGGCATGCTGATTTGCGGCGCGTTATCGAACGCGGCGATCCGATCGCGCGGTGCATCATGCGCGAAACACGGCCGGATGCCGCGCCGACCGCCCATGCTCAAATCGCATAGGATGACGGAATAATCCCGCCGACCTCCGGCACTTACTGATAAAACACATAAGTAGCGATGTACGGCGAACTGCCCGCCGCATGCTCCACCGTGCAGGGCGCGGCTGGCTTGACACCGCCCACCGTATCGATGCGCTGAACATATCGCACCGGCGAAAGCAGTCCTTCCGCCGCCGTCGATTTCGCGCGCAGCAGAAGTTGCGGCACGCTGTCGGACGCATCGCTTGCGCGTTGCGCGATCATGCGTCCTTCAATGCGGCTGCCATCGCGCGCTTCCCACGACGGCCCCGCCGCATGCTCGATGATGGCGACGCCATGTTCATCGAACAAGGTCGCGCGCGGCTGCCTGAATACCCAGCCGAGCGTGTGATTCGCGTCGTATTCGCAGGCGTAGATCTGCACGCCGGTGGCCCGTGCGCTGAAATGCGCATGCGCATCGGGCGGGTCGATCGAATCCGCCGCGCGTGCCATTCCCGCGCTGACTGCCAGCCACACACCCGCGCCCATCCAAAAGCACTTCCTGAATGTATTCACAGTCAAGCCCGGCATGGCGATGCTCCTTGTTCTTGTCGATTCGCTGGATGGATGCGACACCTGTCGCTCTTTCAGAACACCCTATCGCCGCGGACTATTCCATCGTTTTTGCGAATATCGCGAATTAAAAACGCGAGCACGTTCGCGACTGCGCGGAATAAAGCCCATCGCGAGGTGTTTCGTTTAGAAAGACGCTCAATCGACAAGAGACTCAGCCCCGGACTTACAACGGATCAATCGATATGCCTTGCAAACTCAATAAAATCTCTTTTGCGCTCGCGGCTTCCTTGATATCGATCGCGACGGCCCATGGCGGCGTTCCATCTGCGCCCGACACCGCGACGCCACGCCCCGATGCAGTCACCGTGAGCGGCAATCGCATCCTGCGCGGCGGCACGCCGTGGACGCCGCACGGGTTCTATCAGATTGCATTCGAAGTGCCGCCATCCGAACTGCCGAAGCAACAGCCGTTCTGGACGACGGCCGCGCAAGACTACAGTCCCGCCGAATACACGCAGATGCGCCAATTCGGCGCAGACTCCGTGCGCATTCAGCTTGCACAGCCCGGCATGGACCCGCAGGACCCGCGCTCCACGCCCGACTTCCGCGCGAAGGCCATCGGCGCGATTCGCGCGGCGCGCGCGGCGGGTCTCGTCGTGATCGTGAGCGTTCAGGATGAGCCGCAGACCGGCGACCCCAAGCGCCCCGTCGCGCTGCCGGGCGATGCCACGCAGCGTGTCTGGCAAGTCCTCGCACCGGCATTCCGCGACGATCGCGGCGTGATGTTCGAGCTGTTCAACGAGCCGCATATCGGGTGGCAGGCTGTCGTGCCGTTCCCGCCTGCGGACTGGCCACGCTGGTCACGCACGATGAACCGCCTGATCGCGACGATCCGCGCGAGCGGCGCGCACAACGTGATCGTCGCGGATGGCCTTCAGTACGCACAGCAGCTCGGCGGCGCACCGGAACTGGACGATCCGCTGCATCAGGTCGTCTATGCGGCGCATCCGTATTCGCTCAACCATAAGGACCAGTCCCGCGCGGTGTGGGACGTGAAGTTCGGCGATGTCGCGAAGACGCGGCCCGTGCTCATCAGCGAATGGGGGATCGGCTATCACTGCGATCCGGGCACGCCCGAAGCGACGGTGGATTTCATCAAGTATCTCGACGAGCGCCATATCGGGCTCGAAGCCGGGAGCTGGGACTGGGCCTCCGCGGGCTTTGGCAGCGCCATTTATAACTTCCCGAATGACCGGGTGTCCACGTTCGTCGATCCTCAGGGCAACCGGTTGGCGTGCCGCTGGAATGGCAATCCGAAAGGCTATACGCCGGGTTATGGCATTGGAAAGCTGGTGCAGACGTGGTTTCAGACGGGCGCGCCATCGAACGTCATACAGTGATTTCGCTCGATAAGACTACTACGCAAAACGGACGAGCCGGTTTATCCTGCCGCGTTGCATCCGGCTTGTCTAATCGCAGTCCCCGCTTTTCGGCTTGCCACACACGATCGCCTCCGTGACGTGCGGATTGGTGGGATAACGCAGGTGTGCCCTATCCGGCCGTTCAACGAGACCCAGATAAGTCGGCTCCGTCGACACGATTCCGTCGATGACCGGAACCCCTTGCAATGCCGGATCGTCGCTGGGCACGAGAATATACGAGAGAAGATCGTCGGGATCCGTGAACGCGACGATGCCCTTGATCGTTGTTCCCTCCGAAAACGTCGATTTCGACTTGAACAGCTCGGCCAGCGGATCCCTTGGATACTCCTGCGGCGGCAC
Source organism: Caballeronia sp. A2-2 (assembly GCF_057612605.2). Lineage (NCBI taxonomy): Bacteria > Pseudomonadati > Pseudomonadota > Betaproteobacteria > Burkholderiales > Burkholderiaceae > Caballeronia > Caballeronia sp. A2-2. The sequence goes on from NZ_JBVFIR010000005.1 coordinate 160,663, forward strand.
GTTCGACACACCCTGATTGAAGATGTTTTTCACGCTGTCTTTGCCCGTTTGTTTCAAAGCCACCTTCTGGTCCCCGAGCCCGAGAATCGGCAACTGATTGGCACGCATGAACACGTACGCCGTGCGATCGAGGGTGACCTGAGCCGCTGTTTTCGTCGCCGGATTGTATTTGAGCTTGAAAAGGGCGTCGAAAGCGATCTTGCTGCCCAGGCTGTCGGTTATCACGATCAGACGCGGTTCCTTTCTGTTTTCGACTGCCTTCAGCATTTGTTGCGGGTCGGAAGCGAGTGTCGAAACATCGCTGTCGCTGCCCGACGTGCCCAAAGCCTGAATGATGGCTTTCTGCATCTGTACATTGATCTCGTCTCTGGACTGGCCCTCGTAGATGACGGCATCCGCGAGGCAATCGTCGAGAATGGAATCCTTCAACAGCACATTGAGCGTTCCGGCGCGCTCATATGGATATGTCGCGACTTCATTGGGCCTTTCGCAGTACGCATTCGTACCGGCGCTGCTTTGAATTTTCTTGGTCTGGTCATAGCAAAGCTGTCGTTTCAGCTGCGTCGTGACTCGTGACCAGACAATCGCATTGACGCGCACCGGACCTTTTTTCGTGTCGATCGTTCGTTGGTATAACTGCATATCCGTATCCGGAACCGAGTGGGGCAAGATCGCCGTTGTCGGCAACGTTCCGTGCAGTTTGGTGGTCATGGAAGCGATCGCCTCGTTCGCCCATGCGCCGTCATGCGTGCACATGCCGTGAACCAGAATCACGTCGAGGCCATATTGCCTGTCGATCTCGCCGACGACACCCGTGAAGCTGATGTCATCCGATGCTCTGTTCGTGCGATCGGCATAGACAGGATTTCGGAAAGGCATCGTGCAAGCCGCGCTCGCCAACGCCACGAAAAGCGCAAGGGTCGCGCGTGCTGAGCGCATCCGCATCGGAAAGGTATGCATGATCGACAACTCCTTCAAGAAGGGTAGAGCGCGGCTACTGCCGTTCATGCATAAGCGATTGATGCGCCACGTAAGCCACATACTCGGCCAGGGTCTGAGCGTTCGGCGCGGGCACGGCGGCCGTTCCACCCGGAGTCTGCAATGCGCGCTGCGGGCCGATTCGCGCGCCGAACAACGCCGGGTCGTGAGCGGCCGGCTGCGTCGCGTTCTCGGCCGCCATTTTCAGATCGAGCGCTTTCGCGATATCCGCGAAGCCGTTGTATTGACTGCTCGTCGGGTCGGCAACCGCGGGTGTGCCTTGCATCTCGGCGGCGAGTGGCGCGGCAGGCGCATTGAGCTTCGCCGGGCCATCGTTGCCTGCGCTTCTGGGAGTATCCAGAAGCGCGCCCGCCCAGGAAGGCGATGCGGCATCGCGTGCGGTCAGCGGCGTTTCGATGTGGAAGGTTTCGCGCACCGCACGCACGATGGATGCATGATCGAAGGTCTTTCCGGCACATACGCTGCTGCCCAGTCCGCCACGCGTCGCGTAAGGCGATATGAGCAATGCAGGCACGCGAACACCCAGGCTGTCGAATTCAAACTTTTGCGGGTGCGCAGCGCGCGACCCATTCAAATCGGTATCGCCGGGCGGCACGGCGGCGGGTGGCTTTTCATGATCGAAGAAGCCGCCGTGTTCGTCCCAGGTGATGAGCAAGAGCGACTCTGCCCACACCGGCGAACTCCGAATGATTTCGTACACGTATCGGATCAGCGATTCACCGGCCGACATGGAGCCTATCGGGTGATGCGAGTTGCCCTTCGAAAAATTTCCGCTCAGCAGACCATAATCCGGTTCGATGAACGTATAGCCGATGTCGTAACCATCCTGCAGATCGCTGGCGAAGCTGTCGCCGGGATCGTCAGGCTTCAGACGCCTGAAGCGCTCGTCGTGAAAGAAGCGTTCGACGAGCCCTTTGATCGCCAGCACCTGAGGGAAGGCATCGGCGTGATACACACGCCATTTCGTGCCAACCTTTTCCAGAGAGTCGAACAGCGTGCCGTGCTCGAAAGAGAAGCCGAGGCTGTCGATCGTTTCGGATGCCACGCTGGTGATGCCGCTCGGACTGTTGTCGAGCCCACCGGATGACGCCGCGTGGATGAAGAATCGGTTCGGCCAGGTCGGGCCGGGCACGGACGAATACCAGTTGTCGAAGAGAACGAACTCTTGCGCCAGTTGCGACAGCACGCTCAATGTGCCGGGCCCGAAGCCTTGCATCGCGGATGGATTGCTCGTGAAACCGCTCATGGGCCGGTCGTCGCCCGGCGCGGGCAGGATTTGTTGACGAACGTCCTCGAACTCGTGCGGAGGATCGCTGGTCATGCGATCCGGTGCGCCATCGAGAAATTTCCACGACGGGTCGGGCGGTTGCACGCCGTTTAAACCGGACAATCCGAATACATGATCGAAGGACCGGTTTTCCATCGCGAGCACGAACACATGTTTGATTTCGGCCATGACGTCTCCCGGGACAGCATTCGGATTGCCGCTTAATCTCCCTCGTTATCCCCCACGCCAATGTACGCTAACCCACGTATCGACAACGATGCTCCATGACCGGTTCGCATGTCTAACGTTTATGTCGGGCACGCTTACATCGGCTTCATGCGATAAAGCACCGCACATAATTGATGGGCGCATGATCGGCGAGATCGCGCAGCACGACATTGCCGGTCTTCCACGCGTAGTCGCGCAGATAGTCCACGCGCGCGGCGAGTCGGTCGTCGCGCACGAAGTCGGGCGCGGCTGTTGTATCGAGCACGCCATCGCGATTCAGATAGGCAGCGTCGCACGCGTGCACGTAACCGCCCACGGCGGGCGGAAGCTCGGTCACGACATCGCAGCAATCGACCAGACGCGTCATGTCGATGCCCGCGAGCGTGGCGACGAATGCCGCATCGCCCACACGCGGCGAGCCGATGGTGATGAGCTTATCCGGCACGATCAGGCTGGCATACAGCGTGGCGATGGCCGCGCCCAGACTATGACCGGTCACGATAATCCGGCTCCTCGTGGTCCGCGTGTCTTGCAGCCACTGGTCGACCGGTCCGCGAATACTGCGCGCCGCGCGCGCGAATCCTTCATGCACGCGGCCCGCTTTCTCGCTCCACTCTGTCAGGCTGACTTGCAGATCGACGCCCAGATCGGTCAGCCGGTTCGGCTCCGTGCCGCGAAACGCGAGCACGCAAAGGCCGTCCGCGGGTCGCGATGCGCCATAGCCCTGCGTGCCGGTGCGAGCATCTTCGAACACGGCGATATCGCCGAGACCCACGCGGCCCACTGCTTCCTTCAGACGGTCGAGTTCCGCGCCACCCGCCTCATAATGCACATAGGCGAGCCGCGCGCATTCCACGGCCAGCGCGAGGTCGTCGTAGACGGTGCCTGCTGCAAACACGGTCGCGCGCATTTGCGGCGTTTCCAAGGCGTCGCGACTCGGATCATAGGAAATGCCGGGCATCTTCGTCTCCATCAAACGTTGCAGGAACGGTCTCACCTACACTTTGAACGCTTATTAGATTCGGATTCCTTTTATTTTATAAAAGCAAACGACCGTGCGCACCGGAGATGCATGATAAGTTCCCGAAGCGCACAATCCATCCGTGAAACGCCCTCCATGCAAGAAGGAACCGTGCGATGGACTCGCTTTCGTCCTGGCTCGCCGAACTCGGCCTCGAACGCTATGCAGCCGTGTTTCAGGCCAATGGCGTCGATCTCGATTCGCTCGCGCTTCTGACCGATAGCGACTTCATCGAACTTGGCGTGTTGCTCGGGCATCGCCGGCGTCTGCTCGATGCGCTGTCAAAGGGCAAAGTGAAAACAGCGGTACAACCGCGCACCGTGCACGGCGAGCGCCGCCATCTCACCGTGGTGTTCTGCGATCTCGCCGGGTCCACCGAACTCGCCCAGTCGATGGACGCCGAAGATCTGCGCGATGTCATGCGCGCGTATCAGGATGCGTGCGGACGCGTCGTAGCCCGCTACGATGGTCACGTCGCGCAGTATCTCGGCGATGGCCTCGTCGTCTATTTCGGTTATCCGCAGGCGCGTGAAGATGCCGCCGAACGTGCCGTGCGCGCCGCGCTCGACATTGTCGCGGAGGTCGGCACGGTCGTCTTCGCCGTGCCGCTGCGCGTGCATATCGGCGTGGCGACCGGGCCGGTGGTGGTTGGCGAATCAACCTCCTTCGAAACCGCCGTGGGCGCGACACCTAATCTCGCCGCGCGTCTGTGCGCATTCGCGGGCGCCGACCAGATCGTGATCGCCCCGGCCACGCGGCGGCTGCTCGGCGGCACGTTCGAGTTCGACGATCTCGGCGAGCACGTGCTCAAGGGCATCGGCGGGCCGTTGCGGCTGACGCGCGTCACGGGCATCGCGCATCGCGAGAGCCGCTTCAGCGCGAACCGGCCCGACCGCAGCACGCCGTTCATCGGTCGCGAACACGAAGTGGATCTGCTGCTGTCGCGCTGGCGTATCGCGAGGGACGGCGAGGGACGGCGAGGGGCAGGCGGTGGTGCTGGCGGGAGAACCGGGCATCGGCAAAAGTCGTATTGCCCATGTGCTGCGCGACCGGTTGAGCGCAGACGGGGAACAACATCTCACATTGCTCTATCAGTGCTCGCCGTTTCAAACGCATTCGCCGTTTCATCCGGTGATCGCGCATCTGTCGGAGACGAGCGGCTTCAGCCGTCACGACACGGCGCACACGCGTCTCGACAAACTCGAAGCCGCACTGCATCTCGATCCGGAAGAACGCGAAGACGTGGCGCCCCTGTTCGCCGCCCTGCTCTCGCTGCCGACCGAGCGCTATTCGCCGCGCATGGATTCGCCGCAACGGCTGCGCGAAGCCACCATCGACGCGCTGGTCGAACAGCCGTTGCGCCTCTCGCGCGGGCATCCGCTGCTGATGATTTTCGAAGATGCGCAATGGGCCGATGCCGACACGCTCGACACCATCGCGCGCTTCATCGAACGTATCCGGCACTGGCCGATTCTGCTGCTCGTGACGTGCCGCCCGGAGTTCACGCCGGAGTGGACCGCGCATGGCAATGTCACGCTGCTGTATCTGAACCGGCTGGCGCGGCGGCATGGCGCGCAGATCGCGGAGCGGCTGACCGCCGTCAAGCCGCTGCCGCCCGACGTGCTGGAGCAGATTCTCGAACGCGCGGACGGCGTGCCGCTGTTCGTCGAAGAATTGACGCAGACCGTGCTCGAATCCGGCTTTCTCCGCGATGCAGGCGATCACTGGGAAACCAACGGCCCGCTCGCGCCGCTCGCCATTCCCTCCACGCTGCACGATTCGCTGATGGCGCGGCTCGACCACCTCGCGCCGGTCAAGGCGGTGGCGCAGATCGGCGCGTGCATCGGGCGGGAATTCGATCATGCGCTGCTCGCCGCGATCGCGGACATCGATGTGCCGCAGCTTGCCCACGCGCTCGATGCGCTCGAAGCGAGCGGTCTCGTGTTCCGTGTCGGTTCGGGCGATGACGCCGTGTACCGTTTCAAGCATGCGCTGGTGGGCGACGTCGCGTACGACAGCCTGCTCAGAAGCCAGCGCGTGCGCATCCATGCGCGCATCGCGAAGGCGCTGGGCGATGCGTTCGGCGAGCGCGCGCGGGCCAATCCGGAATTGCTCGCGCAACATCTGGCCCGGGCCGGAATGATCGATGCCGCGCTGCGTCAGTGGGCCACGGCTGCGCGCGCGGCGATTGCGCGCAACCGTCATCTCGAAGGATTGATGCATGTGGAATCCGGGCTCGCGTTCATCGAGCAGGCCGCGCCCGCGCAACGCGCCGAACTCGAAGTCGCGCTGCTGGTGACAGGCGCGGCCTGTCACTGGGCGCTCCGGGGTTATGCGTGCCCGGAAGTCGAAACGCTTTGGGCGCGCGCCGAAACGCTGCTCGACGGCGTGACGCACGAGCGCTTGCTGGTGCTGGCGCTGGTCGGCATCAATGTGTGCGCGTATGCGTCGGCGGACTCGCGCAAGTCGTTCGCGACGACCGAGCGGCTTATCGAACTCGCCGCGCACACGCAGGACATTGATAGCAAGATCGTCGCGTATGCATCGGTCGGGCCGGTGCTCTACCAGCGCGCGGACTTCGCGCGTTGCGTGGCGCTGCTCGAATTCATCATCGACACGTACGATGTGGCGCGTTACACCGGCTATGGCCGGCTCAACGACGCGAGGGTGACGGCCTGCTGCTGGCTGAGCTATTGCCATCTGGCGAACGGGCACTTCGATCAGGCGCGCCGGTTGTCGCGCATGGCGATCGAACACGCCGATTCCCTCGCGCAGCCGTTCGTGCTCTCGGGCGCGTTGAGTCTCGCGGCGCGGCCTTTCGTGGAAGTGGGCGATCTCGTCGCCGGGCGCGAACTGTGCCGCCGTTGCACGGAACTGTGCGACACGCAGCATCTGCCCTTCTGGAAAGGTTGGGCGATGATCTACGAAGGCGTTGCGTGGATGCGCGAAACGCGATACGAGCACGCGCTCGCACGTTTCGACGATGCCATCGCGCATCTGGAGAACAACGGCGGGCGCAACGATTTGGGCTATCTGCACTCGTGGCGCGCGCAGGCGCTTGCGCGTCTCGGTCATGTCGAACTGGCGCGGCGCAGTATTGCCGCCGCGCGTGCGGATTGTCTGCATACCGGTCAGCGGATCGGTCTGGTCGATCTCGCGTATGCGGCGGGCGTGGTGGAACGGCTGGACCCGCACGGTTCGCGGCGCATCGCGATGAAGCGGCTGCGCGCGGCCGCTGCTCAGGCTCGCGCGCAGAATCTGCGATTGCTCGAACTGCGCGCGTGCATGGAGTTAGCGGACATATTGCATGACGAAGGCCGCCATGACGAAGCGCGTGCGTTGCTCGAACCGGTCATCGCGCCATTTGACGAAGGACAGGACTGCCCGCTGCTCGTCGATGCACGACGACTCTTGTCTCCAGGTCAGCCCGCTCCGACCGCCGAATAACTGCCGCCCTGCGCGCCGGGCAAGGGCATGTCCGAACTCGCGTGATGAGAGAGATCCGCCGATGCATCCGCCTGTCTCGCCGCCGACGTCCCGGCCGAAGACTCGCGCAACGTGAGCGAGGAATCGGGAAGAATCGGCACGCTCGGCTTGGACAGCAATTCGGTCTTGCGCGCCGAGCCCGCCGACGTCCCGAAGTAATAGCCGATGATGCTGATCCACGCCGTGCCGAGCGAACCCAAAATCACGTTGACGAGATCGCGGTTGTCTTCCGGCAGTTCTCTCAGGGTCATCAACAACAGGATTCCGAAGAATCCCGCCGTGACCGCCATGGCGAGCACCTTGGGCACCCAATCGCGCGTCGAGGTGCCCATCGAGCGCGCGTTGGCGCGATCGCCCGCCTGCACGCGCGCCATCTCCAGGCTCTGGGTGAGTTGCGCCTGCGCCGCCGTGACGGAAAGCTGCTGAAGCTGAATGGAGTTGGCGTTCTCCGCCTGTTTGACCTTTTCGAGCGCGGCAGGGTCTTCCAGCGCCGCCGAAACCGACTGCGGATCGTTCGCCGTGCCAAGCACATGCGAGAGTATCGTCGATGCCGCCGTCACGCCCAGTCCGATGGGTCCGCCCACGAGGGCCGCCAGCAGCGGCGCCGTGGAACCGATCGTCGATGCCACTTTGTTCCAGTCCATCATGCTGCTCCCATCAGAAGGTTCTTGGCGAGGCGGTCGGTCCAGCCCCGGCTGAAGGTCGGCCATGTATGCAATCCCTTGAGATAGCGCAGCCGGTACGCGGCGAAGCGCATGATGAACTGCATGGGATTGGCGGCCTGCACGGCGGCGACGGTCGCCGGGCCGAACTTGCCGTCGGGATCGACGCCGGCGGCTTTCTGCATCCAGACGACGATCAGGCCGCCGTTGTAGTTGGCATCGAAGATCTGGAAGGCGACGCGCGGATCGAATGTGTCGAGTTCCAGCGGGTCCCAGTACTTCGTCTTCGCGATCTTCTTGGCAAGCGCGAGCGGCAAATCGCGCATGGAACCGGCATAGCCGTAGGCGCGCGCGACGCGGGCCGTCACGCCCCACATGGTCTCGCCGCCCGGATCGGCCGGATTGAACGAATACCCTCCTTCGCTGCCGATCAACGCGCGGAAGGCATCGTCGAAACTGTTGTTCGACGTTACTTCGACTGGACTGTTCATGACATCGTCCCCCAGGTTCAAGAATGCGCGTCTGGTAACGCGGACTTGTCGCGCGAGTCGGTTAAGATGGCCCGTGCTGATTGGAAGAACGATTCTTCGGCTACAAAATAGAACGATGCTCAGACACGCCGCGACATATCGGCCTGAAGCCGTCCCGCAACGAGTTGAATGAGATAGAGCGCGAACTCCGGCTCCTGATAGTAGAGACGGATGGCGTCGGCGGCGGACACGGTGCGCAGATCGCAATCGGTGCCGCATACGGCCGTCGAAGTCCGGCGGCGCTCCGGCGAGAACAGACCGATCTCGCCGAACACCGTGCCCGGGCCGAGATCGACGTTCAATTCTTTCAGACGCACCGCTCCGCGTTCGACGTAGAACAGTTCGCCGCCGGGGTCGCCCTGGCGGAACAGCACATCGCCCGCGCGAAAATGCCGGCTGTGCATGTGGGCGAGCAACTTGCCGAGCACCGCATGTCCGTCGATGGCGCGCCGCGCCTGCGCTTCGCGAATCTTCTCCATGCGCGAGGCGAGCGCGCTCGCCTCTCCTCGGCTCGACACGTTGAGCGTCCTGAAGATGGTCGTGAGATGAGTCTTCACCGTGGCCTCGGTGACATCGAGCCGGCGTGCGATCGCTTTGTTCGACAGGCCGCGCGCGAGGAGCGCGAGCACTTCGATTTGCCGGGGCGTGAGGCAGAGATCGCTGGCGTCGGCGGCAGGGATCGCGCGGTCGTCCGTCCACTGCGCGCGCGGATAATAAACGCCGCCCGCGAAAGCCAGACGCATCGCGCTGAACAGCAATTCGCACGATGCCGACTTCGCCACGCAACCCGACACGCCCGCCGCGATCAGCCGCGCCACGACATCGCGATCGGCCACGCTCAGCAGCACGATCACGGGCATGACTTGCGCGTGGGCGCGCAGCGTTGCTTCCGCATCGCCGGAAAGGTTTAATGCGTCGCCGTCGATCACGATGCAATCGGGTCGCGTCGCGTCGAAAGAAGCCACGTCGCTCGTGCGCACGCGCGCGTCCTGCGCGAAGCCGCGCAACAGCGCCGCGATCCCTTCGCGGAACAGCCCGGACGGCCCCGTCAAAAGGATATCCATGTCGCCCCGCGCCGCGATGACCTTTCAATGCAATCATGCTAGAAAGCGCGGGCAGCGTTCTGCAACTCCTTAATCTAGTGTAAATCGGACATCACGCTTGCTTGCCACGCGTCTGCAAACCGGATTTGTTCAGGAAAGCGAAAAATGCATCGGACGCATAACCCGCGAGAAACGCAATCGCCAGCGGCGAAGCCGACGCGACGCTGCCCGGCGACTTGAACACGTTGTCGAATAGTCCGATCACCGTGCCGACGATGATCGCCGTCAACAGTCGCATGCGATTGGCGAGCCGGGCATACGCGGGATAGAACGTCTTGCGCGAATTCTGCTCCGTCAGTTCCCGCAGGATGAACGCAAGCGCGCCCAGCACCGCATACAGCACCGGCAGCAGATAGGTCGTCACCGCGCCCCAGAAAATATCGCTCGTGCGCTGCGCGTTCTGCGCCATCGCGCGAATGTCCTGATAGACGGCGAGCTTGCGCATGCCGTCGTCGATTGCTTCCGCGGGTTTAGGCGCGGATACGTTCGTGGTGCTGTCGCTTGGCGGTTCCGCGAGAATCGGCAGATCGAGTTCGAGATTGCGGCGCAAGGTCGGGCCGCTCAGCATCCACGGCGATTCGTAGATGTTGTCGTTCGCGTGCAGCGTCAGGTCGATGAGCCACTTCGTTTCCGCGTAAAGCTGGCGATTGTTGCGCGCGAAGTCCTGCAACTGCTGCTTGAGTTCCATCGCGGACGGCGTCACGGAAAGCCTGAGCGTGGGATCCGATGCGGGTTGCATGGAGATGGGGTGAAGGGTCACGTCGGTCTTGCGCGAGGCTGGCGTCTGCGTCTGAATCGCGATGAGATAGTCCTGCAATTCGTTGTGCAGGCTCAGCGAGAGACGGTCGTTTTCCTTGATGAGCTCCTTGCCCTTCGCCGATAGTGAGGAATCCGTGAAGACGATCATCGACACGGGAACGATCAACACGACGAGCGCGAGCGTCAGCCGGAAATAAAAGCGCGTGATCTTTCTGGCTTCCTGAATCGTGCTGTCGCACAGCGTGTGGAGCGTCACCGGGCTGATCGCGTGGGTCAGCGATGCCTTGGCGGCGTACAGGCTGGCTTCGAACTCCGGCGTCCATCGGCCGCGTGCGAATGCCGCGCGCGCGTCGGCAATTTCCCGCGCGATGTTCCTGTCGAAGCCGATGCCTTTGTTCGACGCGTAATCGAGCAATCTTTCGCATTGTTCGATCAGTTTCGGAACGTTGGCGCCGGCGTAGTTCCATGCATCTTCCTGCGGCGTTTGTGTTGGCATGATGAACTCCTCGCGTCGGTGGGGACATGACTGGAATACGCGGATCGACGCGACATTTTGAATTTGCGCGGTCCTTGTTCGTTGATGTTGACGAACGGCATCGGCCGATCTCTACGACTTTCGATGTAGGCCGTCTGGCCGATTGGCGGCGCTTGCGCGCCCCTACCCTGCATGCGTCCCGATCGATATTTAATTTCGCCGGAGGACGTCATGTCCGAAGTGCTGAGCGCCGCTCGTAACGATGCCGATGAAACCGTCGCGTTCGTCGATCTGTGGCGACGGCGCGCCCATCTCGCGGATGCCGAAATCGGCAGCGTCTATGCGCATGTGCGGCGTGCGCTGCGGGGCAACTTTCCGTCCGAATTGCGCGCGTTGGCGGAGGACAAGGAGGAATTGATCGCGCAGTTCATTTATTTGCGCGTGCTGCGACTCGACCGCGAATGCGCATCCGATGCCGGTCGCGCGGACACCGCACCGTCGAATGCCTATGCGATCTGCGCGTACTTCCGGCATTACCTGATCGACTGCCTGCGCAGCGCGGCGCATCGGCGCAATGTGTCGATCGAGATGGACGGCGTTTCAACCGAACTCGAATCGCACGCGAGCTCGCTCGATGATCCGGTGGAATCGGTGCTCGTCGAATATGGGCTGAACGAGCGGCGTGTGCGGCAGAAAGCGCGTGTTTTCGTGGATGCGCTATCGGACGCGGAGCGGCTGATTCTCGCGGGCTGCATTGGCGCGCGCGCCGACGACGAAGGTGGACTGAAGGCGCTGGCGGACCGGCATCGGCTGGCGTCTTATCAGTATCACGCCCGCAAGCTCGGCGTGCGGCTCAAGAAATCAGCGAGTCCGGCGGATTTCGCGCGGACTCGGCTCGGCGAATGGATGAGAGAGGCGCTCGGCATTGAAATCGTGCCCGAGAATCATGCGGTGATATTGGTCGTGCTCAAGTTGCTGGCGCTGGAGGCCAACGCTTGATGTTCGCGTCGGCGCAATCACGACGTTGCGACGCGTGACGCGAAAGACTTTGAGCTGCCACGCTTTTGGCGGATCTCGCCGCGTGTAGACCGGTCCTATCACGCTTGCGCAATCTGCCCTTCTTCGCGACCTGCAAGAAAATCAAACTACGAAAACTGTATCGATCGATACATTTCTGCCTCATCGCCCTGCAAAGGTCTTTTGCCTTGCTGGGAAATCGCGCCTGTCAGGCCAAAAAACACTTTTCTCGCGTGAAACAAGGGCTACGTAAACGCATCATCATCTTGAAGAAAAAGGCTTTTCTTTCCTATCGATCAAAAATTGGATGTTTCACGGGCACGTTTCACGTTGAAGGTGATTCGAGATTCTCTTACGCACGCGGCTGAATGCATACAGTCGAGCGGAAAGTAAACTTGCGTTTATTCCGCAACGAGACTACATTGCTGGTCAATTCTATCGGTTGGATGAAAAAGAATCCCCTCGATAGAAATCAATCGCCACGATGGAAGCCTCTCTCAAAAATGGATCTCGATCTCGCCAATCCTGGGAAGACCACGCCAGAAGACCTGATCAAGCTGGCCGGCCTCTCCGACTATATGCTTCAGAAGATCAGAGATGAACTTCTGGAGCCGTTTCCGCGGAAGGTAGCGCCGCTTGTCAGCTCATCTCGCGTTCAGGAAATGTGCGGGATCGACGTGCAGCGCATGGCCTACCTGCTCAAAAAGGGCGGTTTGCCTGAAGGCTCCCAGCATCGGCGGGGGGCGCCTCGCCAGTTTACGGTGGAAGAAGCCATCCAGTGGGTGAAGGCGTCGCTCTCCCCTACCGCTCGTGTCGGTCCGGGAAAAATCATCGCGGTCGCCAATTTCAAGGGCGGCGTGACGAAAACCACCATGTCGACCATCCTCGCTCAAGGTCTGGCGCTCAGACGCGGCCGCCGGGTGTGTCACATCGATCTGGACCCGCAAGGTAGCGCCACGACATTGTATGGGATCAATCCGCATGCGGAAGTGGATTCCAGTCAGACGATCATGCCCTTGATCGAGGCCTATCTGAAGGGCGATGAGTTCGACATGCGAACGCTCCCCCAAGAGACTTATTGGCCGAATCTCGATCTGATCCCCTCCTCCACCGAGCTTTTCAACGCAGAGTTCATGCTGCCGGCTCGTGCGTCTGCAGGCGCGCGGGGTGAGCGCTTCGAGAACGTTTTGCATTCCGGAATTGAGGCGTTGCGTGAGGAATATGACTACATCATTCTCGACACCGCGCCGACGCTCAGCTATCTCACCATCAATGCGATCTTCGCTGCAGACGGTGTGATCGTTCCCGTTGTTCCGGACGTGCTCTCCTTCGCCTCGATGGTCCAGTTCTGGCATCTCTTTTCAGACCTCGTCACAGGCATGGCGGCACGAGGGGAAGGGTCCCGTAAAGAATTCGACTTTCTCGACATCCTGGTCACGCGGATGACGCCGAAACCTGCCGCCAAAGCCGTGCAGTCGTGGATCAGCCAACTGTACGGGTCGCGGGTGATTCCGGTGGAAATCCCGGAAACCGACGTCGCACGGAACACGAACATGCGGTTTGCGACGGTGTATGACATCTCGACGTACGAAGGCGGGGCGGAGACACTACGACGCATTCGTACCCCGTGCGACCAATTCGTCGACCGCGTCGATGATCGAGTCTCTAGTCTGTGGCAAAACGGGAGCAATGCGCAATGAGCATGAAAAGCTTCGCCAACCGTGCAGCGGGCATTCAATTGTCGGCAGAAGAAATGGACAAGGCGCAAAATCGCGGCCCTGGTACGCCTCGCACAGCGCCCGGCCAACTCATGCATCTCCAGGCGACATCGGAGCGGCAGCACGACGAGATCGAGAAGCTCAAGAAGGAACTGGAAGAAGCGAAAAGGGCGGGCGGTGCGGTAGACGTTCCGCTGGCCGATTTGCACGAAGTTCCCGGCCGGCGCCGGCATATGTCTGCCGAAAAATACGCGGAGCTGCGAGAAAACCTGGGGCACAACAAACTGATCCATCCGGTTGTCGTCCTGCCCCGCGTTGCAGGCGGTTTCGAGATTATTTCCGGTCACCATCGAAGCGATGCTTACCGGGACTTGGGACGCGAGACGATTCGATGTGTTCTTGGAGAAGCGACGGCCGACGAAGCGGACGAAGGGGCTTTTTTCGCAAACCTCATGCAGTCCGACCTGACCGACTACGAGAAGTACGTCGGTCTGAAGCGTTATCAGGAACAGCATCCAGAATTGAACAAGGCCGCGGTGGCCGAGCACGTCGGCATCAGTCCGTCACACATCAGCGCCCTGCTTTCGTTCGATCGCCTTCCGCCAGAAGTTCGAGAGATGATCGAATCCAACATGTCGATCCTTGGCGCCAACGCGGCGGCCGAATTGGCCGTGATCGTAGACAGCGGAAAACGTGACCGCGTGGTGGAAGCTGTTCGACACCTGCTCGACAGGAAGCTCGATCAGGCGCAGGCCGTGAAGTTTGCCCGCACAACGGAAACGACCCGGCCCGCAAAGCTGAGCGCGGCGACGTTCAAGATAAAGATGGGGAAATCGACCTGGTGTGATGTCCGAAGCACCAAGAACGTGATGCGAATCGAATTCCAGTCGGAAGAAGTGGCGAATTCCGTGCGTGAGGCAATTCGCCAACATCTCGAAACACTCGCACAGGCTCAAAAAAACTAAGTGATTGATTTGATTGGACTTCGTAGTACGCAGCGGACAAACGAGGGCATTATGAATTAGTTGAAGACATAAAGACAAAAGCCCCCAGCTGGAAACTGGAGGCTTTTGCGGTACGGGCTTGGCTGGAAACCTTGCTCGTTACACTCACCAGCTGGAAACTGGTCGTGGGCCCATCTACAAGTCCCGAGTGTAGCGAAACGAGCAGGACAGTCAAGCGTTATTAAACCATTTCTTGAAAATGGATCGCTCGACATGTCTATCGCGCAACGTTTCGTTGCTGGCGAGGGTGACGCACACCCCGAAGATCTCGCCGCACTTTCTGCCTTCCGCTGTGATTCGACCAACCTGCCTTGGATCGTATTTCGTGCGGCGTTTCGAGCCGCTCATATCGAAGATATCCCAGCACGAGCGCGAGCAGTGCTCTCCGCCCTCGCCCGCACTGTTGACGCCAACAAACCGTTTGCGGCTATATTCGCTCGCCGGGAACTCCTTACCGGCCGTGCCTTGCAATCTATGCGGACCTTCTATCGAAGCCTTGCCGATCTCGAATCAGCCGGCTTGATTGACCGCCGCGCTCAGTGCCGCTACGTCGAGGCCGGGCTGTTCGGGCGCGCTTACATCCATCTCACGGAGCGTGCCGCGATCATCCTCGGCCTCTCTGACGCTGTCAGCGCTCCCTCTCCGGAACCCGCCGCTTCTACGTTTGAGCATCCGTCTGCCAATGTGGCAGACGGCGGTAAATATAAGGATCTAAACCCTCAATCTTTTCAAAAGAGACAACCGGGAAGCGTGCCTGCGGACCTTCAGCGCCTGCGCACCCTGGGTTTCGTTGATTTTCTGATCTTCAGGCTCATGCGAGAGGCGCGGGAGAATGGCAAACGCCTTTCGGATGTCGTGGAAGCCACGTGGGAACATTTGAAGCGCGCCAACGCGCCCATCAACTATCTCCGCACCCTTTTACGCAGCACGGTCGATTTTTCGCATCAAGTTCGTCGTCGCATGGAAGCCCAAGCGGAAGCACTTGCGCACGTGGAGCAAGCGAACGAAGCGGATCGGGTCGCCCGTGAAAGCGCCGGACAAACCTTCGTCGACGCTTCCGGCGAACGCAAATACGTGATCGATGCGGACGGCGAGACCATGGTCGTCTACACGCTTACCGAAAGCGCAGGTCGTCAGGCAGCCGGATGGAAGCAGAGCTTTGCTCATGCGAAGACTCGCGGCCAAATCCGGGCCGCGACAATCGTCGATATCGAAATTTTCGCCCAGCGGCGAGGCGGTACAAATGAAGCAGAGGGTAGGGCGCGTCCACCTGTCACTGCGCAAATTCGCGAGCACATTGCAGGACTACGAAGCCTCCTGTCGGCACGTCATCCTACGAGGACCGCTTAGCGACTCGGCTTAAAATCATGCAGATTTTCCAGATTGGAACAGGCGAGCAGGGGAGTGCGGGACGTCGCCGAGCCGATGGCCTTGCTTGGCCGTTTTGAGCAACGCGCGCACGATTCGGTGGATCTCTCCGCCTTACATCAGCCGCAGCACGACTCGTTGCAGCAGGGCTTGCAAGTCACGTCGCGTATCAACGACAAGATGAACGTAGAGCGTCTCCCCCTGAACCTGATAAATGATCCGGTTCTTACCCGAGATCATTTGGCGATAACGTTCATCGACGAAACCCTCGAGTTCGGCGGGTACGTGACCGGTCTCCGGGAATTGACGAATGTGGGTGATCGTCTCTTGCAGCTGTGCCGATGTGTGGCGCCATGTTTCCCAACCGAACGTGCGAACAACGTAGCTTCGCAATTCATCGATCCCAATCCGCGCTGTCGGAAGGATTCTGTACTTCAGCAACTGTCCCGTCATTAGCGCAGCTTCTGCTCACGATCGAGTTCGTTGAGCTCTGCGAAGAAGGCGTCGCCGTCTTCATGGTCTGCTTGTTCGATCTGCTTCTGCCCAATTGCCAGAATTTTAAGTAGCGCGATGGTTTGCTGAGTTGCCTCGTAACTTCGAACGTCCTGCACCACCAGCTTTGCCTCGCCGTTCTGCGTGATGATCAGCGGCTCGCCCGAATCCGTCAGGTCCTTCACGATTTTTGCAGCTTCACTCTTTAGATAACTGATGGGTTTTACGTGGTCGGCTATGTGCATGACAGTCTCTGAGCTAGGTTCGGACCAAATATAGACCATTTTTGGTCGTTTCACAATCTAACCGCGCCAAGAACGCGGAGCCGCTGTCTCAAACCCCCGTCTTGGCCAAAAAGAAGCACTCACACCGTTCCGCGCACGCGCTCGACGACAAGATTTCCACAAGCGTCCAGGACAGCGGCAATGAACGGCGTGATATGCCGGGGAATGCCCCATTCGGCAGCGGTCGAATCCGTCATCATCTGTCTTGCGAAGTAGTGGAACACTTCGGCGCAGATAATCTCGGGTGCGTCTTCTTCGAAGTATTGCTCTCGATAAATACAGGAGAAGTGAAGCACACAGCGGCTGAGCGAGGCGCTGGTGAGTTGGGCCCACGCACGATGCTCATGGCCCGACAAGCTTTTGCGCAGATCGCGGACGGTTGCCCACAACACTTCCGCGAGTGGTTCCGGGATGCCGAGATACAAATAGCCAACGTTTTCGTTTGTCATTGCGCCCACCCCTCAAGGATCACTTATCATTCGAGCCATTCATAATGCAATTGACATACCTTGTCTGAGGTATTCCGGAATACAGATGAATAGTGTCTATCAACGCGCGAATACGCAGTATGTTTTGCGGTGCAGAACGATTACATGAGAAGTGACTGCACCGAAAAATCAATGCTTCTTCACGGCACCGTTGTCTCATTGCTCCAAGGTTGCACGCCCTGATTTGCAACACGTTGAACGGGATGCGCAAGCGAAGATGCACCCGCGTTGTTGGCCACCGGACTGCCTCATCGCTGACATATTCGAGTTTGTCCACGCCAAACGCGGCGGATGTCGATTTACCGATGCATCGCCCGTCGTATGAGGACGCGTGTCATCATCGGCACGTTTCTAGTCTGCCGACTCACGGCGCAAACGGAGAAGTCAATGAAGAAAGTCAAGGTTGCCGGGTTCGGTGTATCGATCGATGGCTTTGGCGCGGGAACCGCTCAAAGTCTCGAAAACCCGCTCGGCGCGCGAGGCCCGGAAATCTTCCAATGGTTCTTTCCCACTCGGACGTTCCATCAGATGGTGGGAAAAGAGGGCGGTGATACCGGCCCCGACGATACGTTCGCCCGCCGCGCAATGGAGGGTTTCGGCGCGTTCATTCTTGGCAGGAACATGTTCGGTCCGATTCGCGGGGAATGGCCGGACGACGAATGGAAGGGCTGGTGGGGCGACACCCCGCCGTATCACGCGCCGACCTTCGTGCTGACGCATTATCCGCGGCCATCGATCGAGATGCTGGGCGGAACGATCTTTCACTTTATCTCCGATGGCATCGAGGCCGCGCTGGAAAGGGCACGCGAAGCCGCGGGCGAAAAAGACGTCAAGATCGGAGGGGGCGTCGAGACGGTGAGGCAATACATTCAGGGCGGCTTCGTCGATGAGATTCACCTCGCGTGCGCGCCGGTCGTGCTCGGCGAGGGAGAATCGCTCTTCAGCGGCATCGATCTTCGCGCGCTCGGCTATCGAACGGTCGAGCATGTTCCGACGGAGCGCGCCACGCACATCGTGCTTGCGAAGTAACGTGTGCGGCGCATCCGTCATCAGGGCCGATTTTGTCCTCTTCCTGTCTCGAAACAGGCTCGATAGGACTGAAAACAGGCTCTATGATGGATGCGTCCACTACTTCCCGGAAATCAAGAAATGTCCTCATCCAACCCGGCGCGCTCGGCGCTCGTCGTCATCGATGTGCAGGAATCGTTTCGTCACATGCCCGACTGGTCTGAAGCCGATTTGCCCGCATTCAAGGAAACCGTCCTGCAACTGGTGCATGGCGCACGCGAGCAAGGCGTTCCGGTCATCCACGTTTTTCATATTGGCAAGGCTAAGCCGTTCACGCTGGAATCGGGTTTCGTCAAACCGCTTGAGTGGTTGCCGCAAACGCCTGCCGCCGTGTTCGAGAAGCACACGCACAACGCCTTCACCGATACAGGACTTGATCTGTGGCTGCGCCGGCATGGCATCGGGCATCTCGTCATCAGCGGCATACGCACCGAGCAATGCTGCGAGACCACGACGCGGGTGGGCTCGGATATCGGCTATGCCATCGACTATGTGACCGACGCCACGCTCACGTTCCCCATGACGCACGCGGGCAGCGGCCGCACCTATACGGCCGACGAGATCAAGGCGCGCACGGAACTGGTGCTGGCGGGACGCTTTGCGCGCATCGCGAGTGTCGAGGATGTGTTGGATGGCTGGCGGACGGCGCGCGCAGCGTGAGCAAGCGAACGTCCGTATGGTTCGTGCTGACGCCGCCCGTGCTGATGCTCGACTATGCGGGACCGGCCGAGGCATTGCGCATGGCGGCGCAATCCGGCGCTGCTTTCGAGCTGCATCATTGCGCGCCGGTCCCGCAAGTGGCGACTTCCATCGGCACGACAATCGATGGACTCGAACCGCTCGCCGACACCTTGCCGCCGGACAGTCTGGTGATCGTGACGGGCACGGCCGACGTGCCCGAACCCGGCGCAAGCCCGGCATTCGATGCGGTCACGCGATGGCTCCGAAACGTGCCGAGCGCCGACACGCGCCTCGCGAGCATTTGCGCGGGCGCCGTGTTGCTGGCGCGCGCCGGACGTCTGACAGACCGGCGCTGCACCACGCATTTCGGGCTGACCGATCTGCTCAGGACTACCGAGCCTTCCGCACATGTTCAGGATGACTGCCTTTTCGTGGATGACGGCAACGTGCTGACCAGCGCAGGCATCACGGCGGGTATCGATCTATCGCTGTATCTGATCGAGCAGTATGCAGGCGCGCCGCTGGCGGCCGACATCGCGCGTCGGCTGGTGGTGTATCAGCGCCGCGCCGGTGACGATGCGCAAGTGTCGCCGTGGCTCGCGCATCGTAATCATGTGCATCCGGCGGTGCATCGGGCGCAGGACGCCATCGCAGCGGACCCGGCGCGGACGTGGCATATGGCCGATCTCGCGCGATTGGCGCATGTCAGTCCGCGGCACCTCAGCCGGCTGTTTGCCGAGCATGCTGGCATCACGGTATTGGCGTATCAGCAGAGCTTGCGTATAGCGCGGGCACAGCAACTCATGGAACACTCGGATCTCACCGTCGAGCGTGTGGCGGAGGAATCCGGCTTTGCGTCCGCGCGTGATTTTCGGCGAGTCTGGCGACGCTATCACGATACGTCGCCACGAAAGGTCTTTTAGAAAGCGCGTCGTTGAGGCGCGAATCGCCACAAGAGAAGCACGAACGCGAGCGCGGCAGGGATCCAGTTCAGACGCGTCGGCACGCGTTCGCGATGCGCGTATCGCTGGTCCATCATGGCATCGGTGAGATCGTGCGAAACCCGCAACCGTCGATACTCGAAACCGACTTGTTGCGCGACCGCCTCAAGATATTGCCCGCGCAACGAAGACAGTTCTTCATGACTTTCGGAAACACCCTCGGCACGCGATTGCGGCGGCACCTGAATCACGTCTTCCGCGCGCCAGTAGCCGATCCGCTTGCCGTTCCGATCGGTGCGCGGAATCGGCACGGGTTGATCGCCGCCCACGCCGATGAGCCATCCCTTCACCTGTCCGCGCGGAATGTCACGCACGCGCTGATTGTCGGGCAGGATAGGCGGCGCTTCCTGACCATCGGTGACGAACAGGACAGCGGCATCGTGTCCCTCGTTGTTTGCGGTGCGCACGGCGGCATAGACGCCGCCTTCGGCCACGCGGCTCCAGTTGGTCCAGCGCATGTCTCCGCCGATGCTGTACAGCGAAGCGAGCAGGGCATCGAAATTCGCGCACAGTTCGATGGGCGGCACCAGCAGCAACGTGCTTTGCCCCGTGAAAATGCTCCAGCCGATCTTCGACCCGCAAGGCAAACGCGCGAGACTGTCTCGCATGGCTTCGCGCGCGAGCGTCAGTCTGCTGACCGGCGTCGCGCCCATGCCGACATCTTCCGTATCCATGCTTTGGGTGATATCGAAAGTCACGACGTAGCTGAACACGTCGCGCTGAAACATGGCGTCCGGCATCCAGATGGCAGCGACGAGCAAGGGCACGGCGAGCACCACGGCCCAGTTTCGACGCCGCATCACGGTCTGTATCGACGAGAAGGCATTCATGGCAGGTCGTCGCTTTGCGCGCCGCGCAGCTTCACGCTCGAACGCTTCTTCACATCGAGTTGCTCCTGATCGTCGGGCGTTTCTGGCGCGAGCCATAACGCGCGTTCGAGGTTGTAGCGCGTATCCCAATCGTTCGGGTCTTCTGATGAGAGCCGGAGCGCCGCGCGGTAGCGCTCCTTCGCTTGCTCAAGCAACGGCAGCGAGCGGATCGGACCGGCGGCGTCCGGGCCCGCTGCCTCGCGCAGATTCATGTTGCCGAGATCGAACAGCGCGGCGGCTTGCAGGGCGCGGTCGTCGTCTTGTGCGATGACTGAATCGAAGAGATGCTGGGCATCGTTCGGACGTCCCGCCTTCGAAAGCGATACGGCGCGCGCAAGGCGTACTTCGGGCGCGTCCGTTTGCGAGGTTGCATCGCGCATGGCGTTCGATACGGCTTGCGCGTGACGCAGCATCGCCCAGTCGTAGCAGGCGAGGGCGGCGAAGAAGATCGTCGCGGCTGCGAAGGCGAGGTGAATCACGCGGCGCTTCATCGCAGACTCCGTACTTGAACGAGCCGCAATGCAAGCAGCGCCACGCACGCCATTAACGCGACGGCGAAGCATCGCGCGCTGTCATCCTGTCTCGGCAAACGTTCTTCGTAGGTGACGACTTCGTTTTGCTGGCGGTTGATGGCCGACATCGCTTCGGCCATTGCCGTCGAATCTTCCGCCTGATAAAGCCGATACGGCGACGCAAGCCCCTGAAAATAGCGGTGCAGTTCCGCTTCCTCCGATTGATCGTCGGCGGGCGCGAGTTTCGTGAGGTCGGGACTGTACACGCCGCTTCGCAGATACACGAAGTACAGCGCGATGCGATTGCGCGCGAGTCCACGGCCGATGGTGGCGCGCGCGTCGGCATCGAGACGTGCGCCGCCATCGGACACGAGCACGATGGCGCGGCTTCCTGCATAACGCTGGTTATCGAACTGTCTGATCGCGGCGATCAAGCCCTGATCGAGCCGCGTATCAGGCGTGCCGCGTCCGATAGCCGTGCCTGCGAGCGCGGCATCGATAATTCGGTGATTCGCCGTGAAGGGCACCGCGAGAATCGGGCTGATGCCGAACATCATGAAACCGAAGCGGTCATCGGGCCGCCCCGCGACGAAGCGTTCGAGCGAATGGCGCGCGACCGCGTTCTTGGTCTGGCCGCTCGGCTCCGCGACGGGCGTCTTCGACATGACGGCGTCCATGCTCGCGCTGCGATCCATCAGGATAAGGATCTCGGACGCGGCGCCCGTGCGCGTCACGCTTACGTTTGTGCGGCCCGGCCCGGCGAGTCCGATGACGATCGCCAGCATCGCGGCCATCGCGCAGAAGCGGCGTGCGTGTTCCGTCATCGCGCCGAGCACATCACGCGGCAGCCAGTCGATGAAGGAAAACGCGAAAGCGTCCGAATGCTTTGGCAGCAAGGGCAGAAACGCGAGCGGCATCAAGATCAATAGCCACGGTCGGAGAAAGTCGACGGACATCGTCATTGCCTTTTCTCGGCGCGATAGAGCGCACGGGCAAATTCCGACAACGGAAATGATGCGCGCCCGCCATCGCCGCCAAAGAAGCGTTGCTGCGAGTTAGCATAGAACGCTTCGAGGCGCGGTTCGAACGCTTCGAGAAAGGGCGCGCGCTGAAGGAGCGTCGATAGCGAAGTGGCGGTGACGACCTGACCGGCGGTTTCGTCGAGTGCGCGATGGAGTTGTACCCACGCGCGGTCGTTGTCGTCGATGTTCGCCGAATCGATGCTGCGGATCGCCTGCCACGCGCGTGCGAAAGGAAGCCGCCGCGCATCTTCGCGTCTGCGCCACGACCACCACGCGAACCAGCCGAGCAGCGTGACCGCCATGAGCGCGAGGGACGTCATTAAGCGACGCCGTCTTGCCACGCCGTTTTCCGGCATGACGAGGCGATCAGGTCTCATCGGCTGAAGATCGCCTGCGCGAAACGACGCACGCGGCGTCAGCGCGTTGATGCTGATGGGCCACGCGGCCACATGCAACACCGCGCCGTTCGCCGATTTGAGATCGAACGCGGGCACCTCGGCTTGCGTGAGCGCCGGGGCCGCGTTGACGATTTGATAATCGATGACCATCCACGAGCGGCCTTGCGCATCTCTTTCGATGCGCGGCTGACGGCGTTCGAGCCACACGCCGATGCGTCCCGCCGAGGGCAGGGGAATGTCGCCATCGATAGTAAGCAGTACGCGCTGAGTGAGCCTGTCGCCGAGCACGTAGCCGAACGCGCGCGGTTGCTGGACGGTGGCATCGGCGGTCGGCGCGGCTTGAGTCACGCCCGAACACATCATGGCGAGCGCGATCGCGATGAACGCACAGCCGCGTCTCATGCGCTCGTTTCCAGAAAATGGCGAGACAGCGCTTCGGCATCGAAAAAACCTTCGATGAAGAAGGGCGTCGCGCCGTATCGGCTGAAGAGGGCTTTTAGTTCGGCGCGACGTTTCGCGACGTTGTCACGCCACTGTTGCACCATGCGCGGCCGCAACCAAAGCGTGCGTTTTCCGCCCGTTTCGATGTCGCGTATAGGCAGAAAACGCCCCGCATCCGGCGGCTCGGTTTCCGCCTTGTCCCAGATGACGATCGGCACGACACGCGCACTGACGAGCCGATGCAGCGCCGCGTCGAGCCGCGTCAGCGGCCAGTGAAAGTCGGACACCAGAAACACCAGCCCGCGACGGCCTGCAAGACGATCCAGCGCGATATCGCCATTGACCTTCGAAGGCATGCGGGCGGCATTGCGAAGCAGCGTCGCCATTTCCTCGCCGACCGCGCGGCCATGACGCGCCGGCACGAAGAGGTCTTCACGCGCGCCGTGATCGAAGGCGAGCATGCCGACCTGATCGCCCGCCCTGAACGCGCTATAACCCAATGACGCGACGAAATCAGCGGCGAGTTGAAGCTTCGTGTCGAAGCGCATGGAATCGGACACATCCACGACCACGTACACCGGAACGGCGACACGCTGCAAATGCAGACGCACGAGCCATTGCGGCGGCACCGAACGCTGGCTTGCACGCAGATCGAGTCTGCGCGGATCGGGATGATCGAACAGACGCGCGTGCATGGCGAATTCCTGACCCGCGCCGAAGCTCGTGCCCGGATGCGTGCCGGGCCGGAATCCTTTCGCGCGCCCCGGCAGCCGATAATGAAATTCGACTGGCTCTTTCATGGCTCACGGCACCGCGATCTTCTTCACGATGGAATCGGTCAGACGTTCCGCAAGTTCCTGCCGGCGCATTTCGTACACCGGCGTAAAGAACACGCGATGACCCAGCGCCGGCAGCAGGACCGCGTGACAGTCCTCGGGCACGGCATGCAGGCGTCCGTCGAGCCACGCGTGCGTGCGCATCGCACGGACCAGCGCGCTCATGCCGCGAGGGCTTGCGCCCGCGAGAATCAGCCGATTCATGTCCACGTCATCGATCTGGATACCGAAACGTTGCGGCGTCTCGGTCGCTTGCCAGATATCGAGCACGTATTTTTCGAGGCTCGGGCTCAAGCTCACGCTGCGTTGTATCGCGGTGCCGATGTCGTTCAGGCGCTTGGCGTCGATCACGGCGGCGGGTACGCTTTGCAGGAGCGTATCGACATCGTGGAAGACGGGATCGAACACCAGTGCGCGCCGGATGTCGGGCGCAGCAGGCGTCGGCATGTTGAGTTCGAAAAGAAAGCGGTCGCGCGCGGCGGATGCCAGTTCGAAAGTCTCGTCCTTTTCCACCTTGTTGCGATCCGCATAAACCGTCATATGCGGAAAGCGATATTCGCGGCCGAAAGCCGACACGGAACGCTCGGCCATCGCACGCAGCAACAAGGACTGAACCTGCGGGCGCGAGCGGTTGATCTCGTTGAAGAAGAACGTGGTCAGCTTTTCGCCGTGACGCAGCAACGGACCGGGATCGATGCGCGGCTTGCCTTCTTCATCGACGAAGGTGTGATAGATCAGATCGCCCGGCATCAGATCGATGGTGCCTTCGATACGCTCGAAGTCGCCGCCCGTGGCGCGCGCGAAGGCACGCAGCAAGGTGGTCTTGCCGACGCCCACGCCACCTTCGAGCAGAACGTGTCCGCGCGCATACAGCGCGACGTTGATCAGATGGATCGTCTCTTTTTGCCCGACGACGGCACGCGCGACCGCATCTTCCATCTTGAGGGCGTCGCTGCGGGAGTCGTTGAGTTCGCTTTCCGTTGTCATGGCTCGGATGGCGGTACAGCGCGAATGCGCGCGGGCGTGAGTGCGGAGCATAAGACGTGCCGATCGGCGCGCGTGGCTGCGCGAGCCGAGGAGCGGGGCACAGTGTCAAGCGCGCGAGACATACTGTGACGGCTTCTCGTAACAGGTAGCACATCTGTCGCACCGAGAGGCTGCCATGTCCACCCAACGCGAACTTCACTCATCGAAAGCCCGTTTCACATGACGGGATTTCCTTCGGCTTTTTGCTGCAGGTGCTTTTTACCGCTCGAAACTGCGTTTTGCATCGCAAAAACGTATGCGTATGTCATTGAAAAGTAACGATAAATAATCTCTTATGTCTTATATAAGAGTTCGCCTGACGCGATAAAGCGGCGTTACTATTAAGTCATGCAGTCGCACGGAAAAACACAGCGACACGCTGAACGAATCTAGTCAAACCCGCTTTGCTCTCAGGAGATTCACATGGCTCAATATCAGAACGACATCAAGGCAGTTGCCGGTTTGAAAGAGACTTACGGCAGCGCGTGGAATGCCATCAGCCCCGAGTACGCCGCTCGCATGCGTGCGCAGAACAAGTTCAAGACGGGTCTGGACATCGCCAAATACACGGCGAAGATCATGCGCGCCGACATGGCCGCCTACGATGCCGACCCGTCGAAATACACCCAGTCGCTGGGTTGCTGGCACGGTTTCATCGGGCAGCAGAAGATGATCTCCATCAAGAAGCACTTCAACAGCACGGACCGCCGTTACCTGTACCTGTCCGGCTGGATGGTCGCCGCGTTGCGCTCCGAGTTCGGCCCGCTGCCGGACCAGTCGATGCACGAAAAAACGTCGGTCAGCGCGCTGATCCGCGAGTTGTACACGTTCCTGCGTCAAGCCGATGCGCGCGAACTCGGCGGCCTGTTCCGTCAGCTTGATGCCGCGCAAGGTCCGGCCAAAACCGCGATTCAGGAAAAGATCGACAACCACGTGACGCACGTCGTGCCGATCATCGCCGATATCGACGCGGGCTTCGGCAACGCGGAAGCTACTTATCTGCTTGCCAAGCAATTTATCGAAGCGGGCGCGTGCTGCATCCAGATCGAAAATCAGGTGTCCGACGAGAAGCAGTGCGGCCATCAGGATGGCAAGGTCACTGTGCCGCACGAGGACTTTCTGGCCAAGATTCGCGCGATCCGCTACGCGTTTCTCGAACTCGGCGTGGACGATGGCGTGATCGTCGCCCGTACCGATTCGCTGGGCGCGGGCCTCACCAAGCAGATCGCCGTGACGACGACGGCGGGCGATCTCGGCGATCAATACAACTCGTTCCTCGATTGCGAAGAGTTGTCGGCGGACCAGCTCGGCAATGGCGATGTCATCATCAAGCGCGACGGCAAACTGATGCGTCCGAAGCGTCTGCCGAGCAACCTGTTCCAGTTCCGCGCCGGCACGGGCGAAGCGCGTTGCGTGCTGGATTGCGTCACCGCGTTGCAGAACGGCGCCGACTTGCTGTGGATCGAAACCGAGAAGCCGCATATCGCGCAGATCGGCGGCATGGTGAGCGAGATTCGCAAGGTGATTCCGAACGCGAAGCTGGTGTACAACAACAGCCCGTCGTTCAACTGGACGCTGAACTTCCGCCAGCAGGTGTACGACGCGATGAAAGCCGAAGGCAAGAACGTGGCCGATTACGACCGCGCTCAGTTGATGAGCGTGGAATACGATCAGACCGAACTGGCGAAACTCGCCGATGAAAAGATCCGCACGTTCCAGGCCGATTCATCGCGTGAAGCGGGCATCTTCCATCACCTGATCACGCTGCCGACTTATCACACGGCGGCTTTGTCGACGGACAATCTGGCGAAGGAATACTTCGGCGACCAAGGCATGCTGGGTTATGTGGCGGGCGTGCAGCGCAAGGAGATTCGTCAGGGTATCGCGTGCGTCAAGCATCAGAACATGTCCGGCTCGGATATTGGCGATGACCACAAGGAATACTTCAGCGGCGAAGCGGCCCTGAAGGCCGCAGGCAAGGACAACACGATGAATCAGTTCTGATTGCTGATCGCGGTCATGCTTCATGCAAAACGCCAGCCCTTACGGGTTGGCGTTTTTTTTTGATGTGCCGGCAGACACCCGCGCAGCAAACGCTTAACTTCCGGCCGTTTCCGCCGATAACTTCGTTGTTCGATCCACTGGCAACCAAGTAACCGGAAACGTCCATGAAGAAAAGCGCCATTCTGGCGATGCTCGGCGCGACCCTCGCCGTCGCGGGCTGCGCAAGCGCGCCCGAGGTGCGCACCACCAGCTATCAGCGGCACGAGCCGACGCCCGTTCGCAGCCTCCTGATCGTCGTCGACGACTCGCTGTTCGCCGAGGCATCGCGCATGGGTGACGGCCACGACTTCGCACGCACGCTTGGCGCCACGCTGAGAAACACGGCCGGTTCGATCCCGACGGCGCTGTTGCAGATCGATTCGGACATCGATGAGCGAGCCGTGCCGCGCACCATCATGTCGTCGCACGCGACACAACTCATGACGGTCAAGGCGACGCGTCTCAGGACCACGTCGAATGGCGACGCCGAAGCCGTCTGGCAACTGACCATCTCGGATGTCAGCGCGTCCTACGTCCCCGACGAGCGCGATCCTTCCCGGCGCAATACGCGCGTGGATATCAGGCCGTTCTATCGCGAGCAGATCAGTTCGGTCGTGAGGGTCGGCCTGGACTTCCTGATGGGCGGCCTCGACAAGCGCGCGCAGGACATGGGACTCGCGATCGCCGAGCGTTTGCGCGCGGATCACGTGTTGACGCCAGCACCGGCGGCCGGTGCCGCCCCCGTGCTTACGTCCGGCAACTCCTGATCTGCGCGGCAACGGCTAAAATCGCGGTTTTAGTTTTAGCCGGAATACGCGCATGTCTTTTGCCTCGCTCGGCCTGATCGAACCGTTGCTGCGCAATGTGCAGGAACTCAATTACCAGACACCCACGCCGGTGCAGGCCAAGGCGATTCCTGCCGTGCTCGGTGGTCGCGATGTCATGGCTGCCGCGCAGACCGGCACGGGCAAAACGGCGGGTTTTGCGCTGCCGTTGTTGCAACGGCTGGTGCAACACGGCCCGGCTGTTTCGAGCAATCGCGCGCGCGTTCTGGTGCTCGTGCCAACGCGCGAGTTGGCCGAACAAGTGCTGCAAAGTTTCGTTGCTTACGGCCACGGCCTCGACTTGCGTTTTCTGGCGGCCTACGGTGGCGTGAGCATCAATCCGCAAATGATGAAGTTGCGTAAAGGCGTGGACGTGCTTGTTGCCACGCCGGGCCGCTTGCTGGACCTGAACCGCCAAAACGCCGTGCAGTTCGATCAGGTGCAAACGCTCGTGCTGGACGAAGCCGACCGCATGCTCGATCTGGGCTTCGCGCGCGAACTCGACGCCGTCTTCGCGGCCTTGCCCGCGCAGCGCCAGACGTTGTTGTTCTCCGCCACCTTTTCCGATGAAATCCGCGCGATGGCGGCAGGCATTCTGCGCGATCCGGTCGATGTCAGCGTCAGTCAGCCCAATGCCACCGCCAGCAAGATCACGCAGTGGGTGGTGACGGTGGATAAAAGGAACAAGCCCGAGCTTTTCATGCATCTGGTCGCGCAGAACGACTGGAAGCATGCGCTGGTGTTCGTCAAGACGCGCAACGGCGTGGATTACCTCGCGTCCATGCTCGATGAAGCGGGCTACGCGGTGGACACCATCCACGGCGATAAGCCGCAGCCTGCGCGCCTGCGTGCGTTGGAGCGCTTCAAGACACGGGAAGTCGATATGCTGGTCGCCACCGACGTGGCTGCACGCGGGCTGGACATCGACGATCTGCCGCTCGTCATCAACGTCGATCTGCCGATCGTGGCGCAGGACTACGTGCATCGCATTGGCCGGACGGGTCGTGCGGGCGCGAGCGGCGTGGCGGTGTCGCTCGTCTGCGCCGATGAAGCGCCGCAACTCGCCGCCATCGAAGCGCTGATCCGGCAGACGTTGCGTCGTGAGGAGGAGCCGGGGTTTGAGGCCGAACATCGCGTGCCGCAAACCAGCGCGACGGGCGAGATCGTCAGGAAACCGAAGAAGCCGAAGAAACCCAAAGTGGCGATTAAAGAAGTGA
This sequence comes from Caballeronia sp. A2-2, assembly GCF_057612605.2. Classification (NCBI taxonomy): domain Bacteria; kingdom Pseudomonadati; phylum Pseudomonadota; class Betaproteobacteria; order Burkholderiales; family Burkholderiaceae; genus Caballeronia; species Caballeronia sp. A2-2. The sequence continues at coordinate 189,502 of NZ_JBVFIR010000005.1, forward strand.
GAGAGTCCGGCGGTAATCCATTCAATGTGCAAAAGGCGCGCGGCAAATCCGTAAGCAAGTCTGCGGGCAGCCGAAACAAATCCCGTCCATAAACGCATCGGTTAAAAAGATCGACACGTCGACGGACGGGCTTTTGAATCATTCACATCGTCTTTTGTGAGGCTGGTTATTGTTGTCACCTCGACGTTTAGTCATGTAGTCAGTTTGCAAATTTTCCGAATCACGAATGGGTAGAAGAAGTCTGACAAACGCGATTGGGATCATGAATACGGCTGTCTTCGCCTTTCCAGACCTGCATGCACAAGTCCTTGATGGCTACATGATTCAAATAGCCAATGCGATAAATACTGGCCGTGACGATACACATGAGAATGTATCCAGCTAGACGACTTTTCATTTTTGGCCCCGTCGCACACCTTGTTTGAGAAGCCTGACCTCCTCAAACGCCCCGAACAGATTTCCTGCGATTCAGTACGAACACGTAGGCGTCCAGTAGCCCTGACCGTAGTACGGGCCAGTTTGCACCCACGTGTAATAGCAGCCGTACGCCTGAGCTGTCGACATCGTTCCGATTGCCGTGGCGAGCATGACACTTAAGAACATCAAACCTTTCTTCATTTTGACTCTCCAAACTTCATGAAATGGTCCGGCCTTCTTCGAATCCCCGTGAATGCGAAGCCGTTTTATTTTGAATCTCCGGCCTCATCGGCTTTTCGTTTGCCGATGTAGACATAATCGGCTACGAGATAAGCAATTGAAATCCCTCTTTTGTCGTTTAGATGTCCGACGCATGTCATCCGACACTCGAAGGCGCATTCGTAATAGTCTTAGTATTCCAAACAGGTGCATTTTCAGGGCGTGTCGATGATGCAACGATAAATCTGAACTGCTTCCAAGTAGGAATTAAAGAACCTACTATGTCGCGGTGTGCTGAACCATGGACTGGTCGATTCCCAAGAAGCGTCTTTCTGGTGACCCCATGTACTTTTTCTCGCGCTCAAAGGTTTCCCGGGCCCCAACCGATTCTCGATGGGGAGCGCTCGCGCGTCCGAAACTGTTTAGTCCTCCGTCGCGATTCACCCCCGAGATCGAAGAAAAGTATCTTGCGTACCACGGCGAGCACTATGTCGGTTACCGCAGGAACGCCATCATTTTTTCGTTCCTGAGCTGGATTGTCTTTATTGGCTGGGACGTTTTCTATTCCTACACGGATGAAAATTATCGTGAAGCGGCATTCACGGTATTTATATTACGAGCATTCGGAATTGCGGTCTTTGCGCATTTTCGTTTTAAATCGCTTGAACGTTCGTTCGAGAACGAACGTCACGCCACACGTCAGATCATTATTCACGCCGGCGTGCTCTACGGTCTGATGCTGGCCATGTTCACAAGCGTTCCAATTCCGTACGCCTTTATCCATTTTTACTCTGGCCTTTGTCTCACGCTTGTTTTCGTATACGGACTATCCCGCATCCTGTCGCGGCCGGCCGTGTTGATGAGTGTCTCGTGCGGGGCGTCGACCGTGGGTTTGATGGTCGTCAGAAACGCAATCCTGGGCGATGGCAGTATTCTTTCGCTCACGGGAAATTATATTTGGATGGCGTCATGCTATCTCTGCATCATCATACTTTGCGGAACCGCCATCGTGACGGAGCTGGAAAAGACCTCGCGCTCCGTATTCATGCGTGGATTCGAACTCGCCGAATCGAAAGCCGAAGAACAGGTCAAGAATTTTCGGTTGGCGGCACTCAATCAGGACTTATTGAATGCACAGGCCGAATTAGAGAGTAAGACCGACGCACTGATTAAAAGCATGGATGAGCGAAGGCGGCTTGCGGAGGAGGGCAATAAAGAGAAATCTTATTTTATATCGTGCGCCATACACGATGTACGACAGCCGGCCACGGCCATGCTTAGCCTGATTCGTCCTATCGAAACAGCGCTCTCGGCGGGCGAACTGGACAAAGCATCGGTCCTTCTTTCGAAGATGGCGCGCGCCGGGGCGATCATGAATAACTCATTCAGCAACGTGCTGGATCTTTCACGGATCGAATCGGGACTGACTGCGCCGGAGTATGAAAATTTCAAGGTCAACGAAGTCATGGCCTCTGCGATCGAAGCAACGCGACTGGCTGCGGAAAGCAACGGTGTCTGGATCAAACTCATTCCAAGCCGCCATGACATGCCGTTGATTCGCAGTGACTATTCGTTCTTACTTCGCGTGTTGTGTAACCTGATCGGCAACGGTATCAAATATTGCGATCGGTACAAATCGCCGAAAGTGGTGATTGCCGCGACTCGGCTGGAGCATGCTTTCCGAATCGATGTCATCGACAACGGAATTGGCATCGAGGAGCGGTTCCTGGGCGATATTTTCAGTCCTTTTTTTCAGATCAGAACGCATCAGGGCGATCTGACGAAGGGCCTCGGGCTTGGCCTGTCGCTCGTCCAGGGCATGATCTCGCGCCTGAAGGATCATCGGATAAAGGTCAGATCGGTCGAGCACCGGGGCAGCCGGTTTTCGGTACACATTCCGCTGGCCGACCGCGCGTGGCCTGCGCGGATCGTCGAACCCAAAGATCCACTCCAGACCGCTGAACAGCCCAGGTTGTACGCCTTGCTCATGGAACAAAACGACATGACTCGTGAGTCGATGATCGAATGCCTGCAGTGCTACGACGTGCATGTCGAATCATCCTCCTCGCTCCAGGGATTGCAGGCGCTCATGCGCGACGTGGAGACGCCGCCTGATATCGTGCTGCTCGACACAAGCCTGCTCCATGCGGATTCCGACCTTGACCTCATCCGGGAGAAGGCGAGTTTTTTCGGCGCCGATATTCCGATATTGTTCGTCGAAGGTCCTTCTCGACCGGCGTGGATCGATCACACGCGGCACACGCTCTGCAAGCCGTTCCTGTCGCAGGAATTACTCGAACAGATCAATAAAGCGCGGCGTGCTCTTGTTCGGGTTCAGGCTTCGGGACAATGATCTTCCGCCGGGAAACTTCCAGCATGAGATCGGTTCGTCGCACGACGCCGAAAAACCGGAAAAGAAACGGGTTGTAGTCTTTCCTGACCGTGTCCTCCGATACGCCCATCTTTCGAGCAATGAGTTTGTTGGGATAGCCTTGACAGATGTAATACAACGCTTCGAGTTTCCGGCCCTTCAATCCCAGTGCCTCCGCCGTGACCGACGACTGGAACGTGCCCCGGTTGAGCCCGCGTGGTCCGCTGGTGAACACGGCGGTCGGCAAGAATATGCCGCCCTCGAACACCGTGCAGAAGGCGCGGTCGAACAGACCGTCCGGATCCATGTTCTTGGAAATGTAGCCACAGGCGCCGGCGGCAATACAGGCCAGAATCAAATCGCGATCCTGAAACGAAGAAAGCATGATGGCGCGCGTATCGAGTTCGCGCTCCCTCATTTCCTTCAGCAGGTCCAGACCGCTCCTTTGATCGCGCAGACTATAGTCGAGAAACGCGATGTCGAAGGGCTCGTCAGTGAGTTTGCGTATTGCGTCGTCGTACGAACCAACGTCCTGAATCCGCGCCTGACGCACGGTCTTCTCGATGAGCATTTTTGTGCCTGCACGTTGAAGTGCTTCGTCTTCAACCAGCAGGACGCTCAATGTGAGTTCGTGGTTCATCGACGGATTCCCGATCAGGCTGTTATGTAGTCTAGCCTTCTCTCGCTATTTGCCAATCCGACATTTGTCGTGATCGTGCCTAAGGACGTTCGCACGTTTGCAACCGAGGGCACGTCTTATTCGACATACCAATTCGGTTGCAACCGGACAACTAAGATCTAGCGTAGACGTTTCCCGGCTTGAATCAAGCGGTGCGGCCCATTCACTCCGCTTTCCCATTCGCCGCCGTGGTCAGAATGATCTTCCCGACGTTCATCGACGATTCCATTCGACGATGAGCATCCGCCGCGCGTTCGAGCGCAAACGTGCTGTCCACCACCGGCTCAAGACTTCGCCCGCCCGAAAACCGGCCGAGCCAGTGCTCGCGAAAGCGTCGGACCATCGCGTGCTTTTCGGCTTGCGGACGCGACTTCATCACCGTGCCAATGATCTGAATATGCCGATAGAGAATGGATTCGAGTTCGACGCCGACCGAGCCGCCGCCGCCGAGAATACCGACTTGCACGAGCCGTCCGCCGTTCGCGAGCGACGCGATGTTGCGCGCGAAATAAGGCTCACCCACGAAGTCGATCACGACATCCACGCCACGCCCGTTCGTCTGCTTCGCGATGACTTCCGCAAAGTCCTGCGCGCGATAATCGATGGCGTGGTCCGCGCCGAGTTGAAGCACGCGTTCGCGCTTCGATGCATCGGCGGTTGCAAAAACAGTGGCTCCCGTTGCAAACGCCAGTTGCACAGCCGCCGAACCCACGCCACCGGCCGCCGCGTGAATCAGCACCGAGTCGCCTTGTTTCAGTCGGCCGAGATGCATCATCGCCTCGTGCGCCGTGACGAAGACCTCGGGAATCGCCGCCGCGTGAATATAGTCGAGCGGTTCAGGAATCGGCATCGCCATGCGCCAGTCGATGCGTGCGACTTCGGCATACGCCCCGCCGCCGACCACGCCCATCACGCGATCACCGGCCTTGTAGCCTTCGACCGCCGCGCCGACTTCGAGCACTTCGCCTGCGATTTCCAGCCCCATGATGGTCGAATCGCCAAAATTGGGCCGGCCATAACCGCCGCGCCGATGCGTCAGGTCCGCGCGATTCACGCCTGCCGCGTGGACACGAACCAGAAGGTCATCCGGGCGGACTTCGGGGTTCGGCACGTCATCGAGTTTCAGTACGTCTGCGTCGCCGAATTCATCGAATACGATGGCTTTCATGATTGCGTGTCCTCGTCTGTCTGCGTGTGGCCGAGTGTCGATTGCGCGACGGCGGAGGCGGAAATGGCCGCCGGAAAACCCGCATAGAACGCGAGATGCGTAATCAACGCCGATAATTCCGCGTGCGTGACGCCGTTATCCACCGCGCGACGCAAATGCGCGGGAAGCTCGTCATGATGACCGCCCGTGATGAGCGCCGCGACGGTCACGAGGCTGCGATCACGCGGTGACAACGCGGCATCGCTCCACACTTCGGGGAACAGAACGTTATCGACCAGCGCGGCGAGTTTCGGGGTGAACGCACGCGCGGCTTCACGCGGGCTATTGAATTTCGTGTTGGACATGGTTGCCTCCTCAAATTTGGCTGATGAATTTGTTGGTCAGATAGAACTCGATGCCTTCGGCGCCGCCTTCCGAGCCGATGCCGCTTTCCTTGATCCCGCCAAAGGGCAATTCGGTCGCGACGATCCGATATTGGTTGATGCCGATCATCCCCGCTTGCAGACCATCGCTCACGTCGATGGCCGTGCGTGCATTGTTCGTGAACGCATAAGCGGAGAGACCGTACGGCAGCCGGTTCGCTTCGGCGAGACCGTCTTCGAGAGCATCGAAACGCATCAGCATGGCGATGGGGCCGAACGGTTCTTCGTGCATCACGCGTGCGTCCATCGGGACATCGGCGAGGACTGTCGGCTCGAAGAAATAGCCATTACCTGCGATACGCTTGCCGCCCGTGAGAACCTTTGCGCCGCGTGCTTTCGCATCGGCGATGAGTTCTTCCATCTTGGCAATCTGACGCGCGTTGGCGAGCGGGCCGACCTGAGTGCCGGGCTGCATGCCGTCGCCGATCTTGAGCGCTTCCGCCGCGCGCACGAAATGTTCGACGAATTCATCGTAGGCATTGCGTTGAATCAAAAAGCGCGTCGATGAGATGCACACCTGACCCGTGCCACGGAAACGATTCGCCGCGCCTTCGACGGCGGCTTTCTGCACATCGCCATCTTCGAAAACAAGCACGGGACCATGTCCGCCGAGTTCGAGCGTGATCGGCTTCACGCCTTCCGCCGCACGTGTGGCCAGCAAGCGGCCGATAGGGACCGAGCCGGTGAACGTTACTTTGCGAATGATCGGCGATGCAATCAGCGTCTTGGAAATTTCATCGGGAATGCCAAATACCACTTGCAGCACGCCTTTGGGCAAGCCAGCATCGTCGAGCGCGCGAGCCAGAGCCAACGCGGTTGCCGGACTCTCTTCACCGGGCTTGATGATGACGCTGCACCCTGCGGCAAGCGCCGCCGACAGCTTGCGCGCCGGTGTGATGGCGGGGAAGTTCCACGGCGTGAAGGCGGCAACCGGGCCAATGGCCTGCTTCTTGACCAACTGCTGTACGCCGGGACGGTTCGAAGGCACGACGCGTCCGTCGATCCGGCGCGCTTCTTCCGCGAACCATTCGAAGTAATCCGCTGCGCGCAGCACTTCGTCGCGGCTTTCGGCCAGCGGCTTGCCTTCTTCGAGCGTCAGCAATTCGGCAATATGCATGGAACGTTCGCGAATCAGATTGGCGGCATCTTTCAGAATGCGAGCGCGTTCGGCGGGGACGGTGTTGCGCCAAACGTCGAACGCAGACTTCGCGACGTTCAATGCGCGATCGAGGTCCGCAGCGGTTGCAAGCGGAACGCGGCCCAACTCTTCGAGCGTGGCGGGATTGATGACGGGCGCGTTTTCGCGTTCGCGGGCATCGATCCATTTTCCGTCGATGAAGAGATAGAGTGCGTCGTAGTTCGTGTTCATGATGGATTCCTTTGAATAAGATTCGGCATGCGAATGGATTTTCATGCTTCACACTGCTTTATTCGGTCGGCAACGAGTGCCTGTCAACGGAACCCAGTCTATGCAGGAAGCGGCTTCGGTTTTAGCCGTCGCGGAAGGAATCAATGTTTCCGGGAAAGGGAAAATCGCGATGCAAAAGGCCTGTAAGCTTTAATCCGATGTTTAGACGATAAGGATTCGTGGAATGGACAAACTGAACAACATGTCGATTTTTGCGAAAGTGGTGGAAATGGGCAGCTTCACGGCGGTCGCGAATCATCTGGATACGACCGTCGGCAATATCTCGCGCGCCATTTCGGTGCTGGAAGAATCGCTCGATACGCGGCTCATGCAACGCTCGACGCGTCGCCTTGTGATTACGGATGCAGGCAGGCGCTTCTATGAGCGCTGCGTGAGCATCCTCACCGATGTCGAACACGCAGAGTCCGAAGCCCGCGACTCACTGATGGAACCGCGCGGCACGCTACGCGTTCACGCGGTGCCCGGAATCGGACGCGACCTCGTGACGCGCGCCGCGTTGGCTTACCGCGCTTCATATCCGGATGTGTCCGTGGACCTTCTGCTGTCGCAGCGAATGCCGAATCTGCTGGAGGAACAACTGGACCTTGCGGTCGTGATCACGCGGACGCTGCCCGATTCCGCGTACGTCAGTCAAAAGATCGGCGCGAGCCATTGCATTCTTGCTGCGTCGCCTGCTTATCTGGCTCGGCAAGCTGCACCGGAAACGCCTGAAGACCTGATCGATCATCAATGCGTGCTGCTTCAGACTGTGGATTACGTCCCGGACGAATGGCACCTCGAAAGCGCGGCGGGTGACGCGGTTTTTCGTCCGTCGGGTCCGCATTTCAGCGTCAATGACATGGATTCGATGTCGCTGGCCTTGCGACAGGACGCGGGCATCGGCCTGCTCGCGGGATACGCCGCAATGGACGATCTTCGCAGCGGCGCGCTCGTGCGGGTGCTTCCGCGCTTTCACACGTATGTGCGGAGCGTGTATGCAATCTATCCGTCGAGGCAGTTCGTCGATGCCAAAGTCAAGCGCTTCGTCGAAACGCTGAAGGTGCAGGTCGGCGAGCAACTCGCTAGCTATGCGAACGAACTTGGGATAGCGGAGTAGCGCGCAAGATTGACAAACGCGAAGGGCAGCGCAACACACTGCCCTTCACGCCATCACCTTACTTCTTATAAATCCGCTTCCGCGTAGCCTCAAGTTGCGCAAGAACACTATCGAGCTTCGAAGGATCGGACACGAACTGCTGCATGCCCTTCATGCCTTCATCGGCCATTTCCTTGGTCATGTCGCGATCGTAGAACTGCGCAATGCCGCCCTTCGTGTTCGACAGAATCTGAAAGCCGATCTTCGAGATCGGATCTTCAGGTTCCGGCGACTTGCTGTTGGCCGACAATGAACCCAGCCCCGTCGCAAGCTTCGCGCCATTCTCCGGCGTTTCGATGAACGCGAGGAACGCATGTGCCTCGGCCTTGTTCTTCGCCTTAGTCGGAATATGCAACGACTCGACCGGACCATCTTCCGCAGTCGGCACTTTCGAATCGATGATCGGGAACTGGAAGAAGCCCATGTTCGGCTTCACCGCCGCCGGGAATCCGCCGGTGATGAACGTGCCCATCAACATCATCGCGGCCTTGCCCTGGAACAGGAACGGCTGCGCGGAATCGAGATCGTAGGATAACGAATTGTCGATGAAGTCGTGATCGTCGAGCAACTGCTTCCACGTCGTATAAACCTTCTTCACGCGCGGGTCGGTGTAGGGCACTTCACCCGCCATCAGTTTTTGATGAAACGCGTTGCCGTTCAGACGCAGATCGAGATAATCGAACCATCCGGCGAGCGTCCATGCATCGCGGCCGCCGACCGCGAAGGGCGTGATGCCCGCAGCCTTGAGCTTCTTGCAGGCGTCCATCAACTGGTCCCACGTCTTGGGTTCTTCAGTGATGCCGACCTTCTGGAACAGATCTTTGCGATAGAACATGCCCCACGAGTAATACACGGTCGGCGCAGCATATTGCTTGCCTTGATAGCTCGACGATTCCTTCGTCGATGCATACATGCCGTCCCAGCCGTTCTTCTGCCAGTCGCCGCTCAAGTCTTCGAACAAGCCGCGCTTCGCGTAATAAGCCATGCGTTCGCCGTTGTGCCAGTTGACGACATCGGGCGCAACGGTCGTGAGCCATCCCGGCAACTGCACCTTGTACGCTTCTTCATCGACGAATGAAGCCTTCACGTCGATATCCGGATGCGCCTTTTTGAACGCTTCGAGAATTTCCGTCCACACCGCGCGCTGGCTCGCGCCCTTGAACGCGATGTTGATGGTCATCGTGCCGGCCTGCACCGGCGTCGTCGCGATGGCGGTGATGCTCGCCGCGACCGCCATCACGGCAGCGGCGATTGTCTTGCGCGTCTTGCCTTTCATGAGTGTCATGCTTGTCTCCTGATTATTGGTCTGTTCGATCAAATCGCCGTATAGGTGCGATACGCGGCCACGCCTTGCGGTTCAACTTCGCGCCCGCCGATCACGAAGCGGTCGTCGGTCACGCCTTCAATCGTGTGCGGTTGCGTCGCGTAATTGAACACGTAGGTGAGATTGCCGCGCCGGCTCATGCGCAACGAATCGCCGAGCGGGGTGGGCTTGAGGCCCGCCTGATCCGCGATGCTGGCGAAGATCGCTTGCGTGAGTCCTTCGTCGAAGATGCTGGCGAAGTAATGTGTCGATTCATGCTGCACGTAAGCGGGATGGCCGTCCGCGTAACGGGCATGCACCTTGAGTGCGGATTGATCGTCCGAGTCGATCAGATCGCGCCAGTGACGTGCATGACCTTCAAAGCCGTTCTCGCCGCTTACCGCTTCGGTGACGTTCGGCCGCATCGATTCGACGCGCCACACGCGCAACGGCAATAACGTTGAAAGCGTGCCCGGCGGCAGATTCGACGGAATCTGCAAGTCGGCGGTCTTGGAGCCCGTGCGTGGACCGAGCACGATTTGCGCGCCGGAAGCCTTCAAACGCGCCGCGAAATCGTCAGGCACGATAGGCAAGGGCGGCACGACGATCATCGCGTAACCATCGAGCGACGCATGCGCCGAGATGATGTCCACGTCGAAACCAAGCGCGCGCAAAGCCGAGTAATACTCGAACGCAAAACGCGGATAGTGAAAGTCCGCGCCCTGCGGCTGAATCTCGAGCAACCACTTCGCTTCGTAGTCGTAGATCAGCGCGATCTTGCCGTGCACGTCGGCATTCGCATCCGCGTTGGCCGCTTCCACGGCGGCGATTTCCTGCGCCACGCGCGCCGCTTCGCCACCGCCGATATCGAGCCGGTTGTCCGGCGTGTTCAAGCCTGCATGCATTTGTTCCTGCGCGAATGGCGCTTGCCGCCATCGGAAATAGGATACGCAGCCCGCACCGTGCGCGAAGGCTTCCCAACTCCACAAACGCACCATGCCCGGCAACGGCGATGGATTCCAATGCGCCCAGTTCACCGGTCCGGGTTGTTGCTCCATGACCCAGAACGGCAGCTTCGACATGCCGCGATAAACATCGTGATTGAAGGATGCAAAATCCGGATGGCCCATGCGCAGGAACTTCGCCTTGAACTCCGGTGCGAACCATTGCTCCTCCAACGCGCCGAGCGGATAGCTGTCCCATGTCGCGATATCGAGATCGCGGGCGACATCGTAATGATCGAACTCGGTGAACAACTGCATGAAGTTATGCGCGACGGGCCGCCCCGGCGAATGCGCGCGGATGATCTCCACCTGCATGCGGTTATAGCGCGCGACTTCATCGGAGGCGAAGCGCCGATAATCCAGCCGATGCGAAGGATGCGCTTCCGTCACCGTTGCGATGGGCGCGTCGATCTCCTCGAAGCTGCGATATTCCATGCTCCAGAACACCGTGCCCCACGCGCGATTCAATTCGTCGATGCTGTGATACCGCGCCTTCAGCCATTCACGAAAGCGCTGCACCGCAGCGGGCGAGTAGCTGACGACCGTATTGTGGCAACCGTATTCGTTATCGGTTTGCCAGAACGCGACGGCGGGATGCTTGCCATATCGGCTCGCAACCGCCGTGCAGATTTTGCGCGATGCCTCGAAGTAAGACGGCGACGAGAAATCGTAATGTCGTCGCGAACCGAACGCACGCGGCCGGCCATCCGCGCCTACAGGCAAGATGTCCGGATGACGATCGATCAGCCACTTCGGCGGGGTCGCGGTCGGCGTGCACATCACCACTCTCAGACCCGCCGCGCCGAGCACATCGACGGCGCGATCGAGCCAGCCCCAATCGTATTCGCCGGGCGATGGCTCCATGCGGCTCCACGCGAACTCCGCAATCCGCACATGTTCGATGCCCAGCGCCTTCATGCGGCGCGCATCGTCTTCCCACATTGATTCCGGCCAATGCTCCGGGTAGTAGCAGACTCCGAGGCGCATGTGTCTCCTAATCATTTCGTTGTGCGCAGCAGCATCGTTCTTTGCAGAAACGTCTCGCCATGGCTGAGGCATTCGTGATGTAATCGGCGGCAGGAATGATTAAGCGCTTAATCATCCATCAACGCAATGGGATGCATGCGCATCTCACATATTGAATAATTCATCGACGATGCCAACGCTCTCGGAAGTCGCGCAGCACGCAGGCGTCACATCCGCCACCGTGTCGAATGTATTACGCAATCGTGGAAGAGTCGGCGAAGCCACGCGTCAGCGCGTGCTCGATGCCGTCGCCGCGCTCGACTATCGTCCGCATCTCGCGGCGCGCGCGCTCGCGGAAGGGCGCGCGCCGACGCTTGCGCTGATGGTATCGAGCATTGCCAACCCGTTCTATCCGGAGTTCGCGTTGGCGGTCGAACGGGCTGCGCGCGAGCATGGACATTTCGTGATCATCTGCAATACGAACGATGATTCGATCGCCGGCCGCGCGTACCTCGATCAGATCGCGGGCAACCTGTCCGAAGGCGTGCTCGTGATGAACGCGAATCTCGACTTCAACGATCTTCACGCCACGCAGCAACGTGGCACGCCGGTCGTGCTGTGCATGTGGGAACGTCCCGACGATCCACCGGGATTACCCTGCGTCGCGGTGGATTTCCGGCTGGCGGGAAGACTTGCGGGAGAGCATCTCATCGAGCTGGGGCATACGCGCATTGGCGCAATTGTCGGCAGCAAGCGTTCGGGCATTCATGCGCCGCGCTATACCGGTTATGTCGATGCAATGCGCAACGCGGGTCTCAAGATCGTCGCGAAGAACACGCGTTATACGCCCGATACGGTGCAAGGCGGTTACGCCGCCGCGCGCGAATTGCTCGAACGCGATCCGACGCTCACCGCGCTGTTCGTGACCAACGATCTCCCCGCGCTCGGCGCGATGCACGCTGCCGCCGATCTCGGGCTCGACGTGCCGCGCGATCTTTCGGTCATCGGCATCACGGATATTCAACTGGCGCGGGAATCGCGTCCGCCGCTTACTACAGTCGCAGTGCCGACGGTCGAAGCCGCGCGCATGGCAGTGAACCTGTTGCGAGAACTTATCGAACAAGCGGAGCCTGCATCGCAGGTATGCGTGACATCGGCGCCGCAACTGGTCGTGCGTGGCTCGACGCGCTCTCAATCATGACGCGCGAACGCAACCGTCGATTGTCGTTGCACGAGCACCGGCACGGGCGCTGTGACGGCGGGTGGCGTATCGAACGCGGGTTCGCGGATCAGCCGAATCAGCAAGTCGATGGACGCCTCCGCGATAGCCGCCGTGTTGATCGCAACGGTCGTCAACGAAGGGCGCACCTGATGCGCGAGTTGAATATCCGTGATGCCGATGACCGATACCTCGTCGGGCACCTTGCGCCCGAGCGCCGCCAACGCCTGCAATGCGCCGATGGCGAGCAGATCGTTGGTCGCGAACAAGGCGGTCAGGTCCGGCTTGCGCGCCATCAAATCCAGACACGCTTCAAAACCGCCGTCGATGGTATCGGGAATCTCGCGCACGGCGGCATCTTCGGGTTCGAGTCCGGCTTCGCGCATGACGTCGCGAAAGCCGGTGGCGCGTGCGTCCTGCAAGCCACCGCAACCATCGCCGATCAACATGCCGATATCGCGATGCGCCAGTTCCAGCAGATGCCGCGCCGCAAGCGCACCGGCCTGTTCGAAATCGACGGCCACGCAGGGCAGGGCGGGCAACTGCTTCGGATGCTCCCACAAGCTCAGCACGATCGGCGTGCCGACTGCCGCCGACTCGCACAACTCGTTGATCGCGATGTCGGTGTTCAGCACCAACACGCCCTCGGCCAGCGTGCCCGCGATCTGCGTGAGATAGGCGCGGCCGATCTCGGCATCGTCGTCGGTATTGCAGACCATCAGGAAATAGCCCGCGCGCCGCGCCGCACGTTCCGCGGCCAGCACGAACTCCGGATAAAACGGATTCGCGATGCTCGACAACATGAGCGCGAGCGTGGTGGAGCGGCCTTCCGCCAACGCACGCGCGTTCAGGTTCGGGCGATAACCGAGTTCGCGGATGGCGCGCGTCACGCGCTTCGTGGTTTCCGGGCTCACTTTGTCAGGATTGCGCAGCACGTTGGAGACCGTCGCGGCGGTTACCTTGGCGCGCTTGGCTACATCGCTCAGTGTGGCCATATCGATAGCATCGAAATTAAAAGAAATCCCACATTGAGAGACCTGTATTCAAATGTTGCGCACTTATCCTCAGCTACGCTAACTTTTGCAGCAAATACACAGGAGACAGACATGGACACCAACACGCATACAGCGGAATTTAAGCGCTTAAATCGATGCAGCGCAAGTCTTTGCGGCGCATTTCGCTACGTCGGTTTTAGTTGGTAGACCTAGGGAAAACACCATGTCTGCTATTTCCCTGACCAATATCCAGAAGATTTTCGGCAGCAATGCGCCTGTCATTCGCGACCTGAACCTCGAAATCGGCGCGCACGAGTTCTGCGTGTTTCTCGGGCCATCGGGATGCGGCAAGTCCACCTTGCTGCGCATCGTCGCGGGACTCGAAGATCAAACCGATGGCGATGTGAACATCGGCGGCCGCACGATGAACGGCGTGCCTTCAGCCGAGCGCGGCGTCGCGATGGTGTTTCAAAGCTACGCGTTGTTTCCGCATATGTCGGTGTACGAGAACATGGCGTTTGGCCTGAAGCTCGCGAAGACGCCGAAAGCCGAACTCGATAAACGCGTGCGCGAAGCCGCGCGCATCCTTCAACTGGATACGCTGCTCGAACGCAAACCACGCGAGTTGTCGGGCGGTCAACGTCAGCGCGTGGCGATCGGGCGCGCCATCGTGCGCGAACCGGGCGTGTTCCTTTTCGACGAACCGCTCTCCAATCTCGATGCTGCATTGCGCGGACAAACGCGCGTGGAGATTGCGCGCCTGCATCAGCGCTTTGCGCAAGCGAGTGTGATCTACGTGACGCACGATCAAATCGAAGCGATGACGCTCGCCGACAAGATCGTGCTGCTGCACGCGGGCGCGGATACGCAGCGCTTCGGCAGCATTGCGCAAGTGGGCGCGCCGCTCGATCTCTACCACCGGCCGCGTTCGAAGTTCGTTGCGGGATTCATCGGCTCGCCGCGCATGAACTTTATCGCGGGCGAAGTCGAATCCGCGGATGCAGAGAGCGTGCTCGTGCGCCTCACGCAAGCGGACAGCACGCAGCAAGCGTTGCGTGTCGCCGTGAATGGTACGCGGCTCACGCGCGGGCAACCTGTGAGCATCGGCATTCGTCCCGAACATATTCGTCTCGATGGCGACGCGCAGGCGCTCGCGGTCAAGTCGTTGCTCACCGAACAACTCGGCGAGCATAGCTATCTGCATGTCGAATTCGCGGGTGGAACGTTGATCGCGAAAGCGCCGGGTGAAGTCGCGGTGCGCAATGGCGAACGCGTCGCGCTGCGCTTGCCTGCGGAGTCTTGTCATCTGTTCGATGAAGACGGACTCGCGCTGGAACGCACGGTGAGCACCACCAGCCAGCCATTCATTTTGCAGACTGCCTGATTACACAAGACTACAACGCAGTTCCAGGAGACAAAGCAATGATGAAACCGCAATTGAAGGCGCGCGCGTTCTTCGCGATGTGCGCCGTGTCCGCAGCGCTCATCTCGGTCGCCATGCCGGATGCGCAAGCAGGACAACTGAACATCAACGTATCGGCGCGCGGCAATCAGCGCTCGACCTGGCAAGATGCGTTCGACAAGTTCAAGAAGGCGAATCCCGATGTCGATCTCAAGGTGACGTACATCACCGAGGAAGCCTACAAGGTGCAGATGGGCGGGTGGCTCGCGACCGATCCGCCCGACATGGTTTCCTGGCACGACGGCGAACGCATGGCGTATTACGCGAAACGCGGCCTGCTGGAAGACCTGTCGCCGGACTGGAAGAAGAACGGCTGGGACCAGCAATATGCATCGGTGAAAGAAGCATCGACGTATAACGGCAAGCAATACGCCGCGCCGCTCGGCTACGACGCGTACGGCTTTTTCTATCGCAAGGATCTCTTTCAGAAAGCGGGCATCACCAGCGAGCCGAAAACATGGGATGAATTTCTCGATGCCTGCAAGAAGCTGAAGGCCAGCGGCGTCGCGCCCATTGCGGTGGCCGCGCGCGATAGCTGGACGCTTGCCGCATGGTTCGATTACCTCGACTTGCGCATCAACGGCAATGCGTTTCATCAAAAGCTGATGGCAGGCGACGTGCCTTATACCGACCCGCGCGTGAAGAAGGTCTACACGACGTGGAAGACGTTGATGGACGATCATTACTACATCGACAACGCGCTTGCGTACGATCTCGATTCGATCTCGCCGTTCCTCGCCAACGGTAAAGCGGCCATGATGTTGATGGGCACGTTCTTCTCATCGAGCATTCCCGCTAACGTGAAGGATCAGATCGGCTTCATGCGCTTCCCCGTGCTCGATCCTAAAGTGCCGATGGCGGAAGACGGTCCCGTCAACGTGTTGCTGATTCCCGCGAAAGCGAAGAACAAGGCCGACGCGCGCAAGCTGCTCGCGTTCATGGAAACGCCCGAGATCAACGCCGATCTCGCGCGCGGCTGGGGCCAGTTGCCGTCGAACAGCAAGGCCGCCGAACCCGACGATGCAATCTCCAAAGTCGGCTTTCAGATTCTGTCGAGCACGACGGGCGGCATCGCGCAGTTCTATGATCGCGATATGACCAAGGAAATGGCCGACGAGGGCATGAAGACCATGCAGCAGTTCTATAACGACCCGTCGCAACTCGATGCGCTGCTCACGCGTCTCGAAGCCACGCGCAAGCGCATCTATCACAAGTAAGCAAGCACGCGCGCTGTCCGCTTCGTGCGGACAGCGTGCAATGAGGTGTTCGTCATGTCTACATCCATCGACCGGCTGCCTTCTGCACGCACGCGACGCGCATCGTCGTCGCGGCGTGCGCATCATCGGGCGGCGTTTTTATTTCTGCTGCCGGGCTGCGCGTTGTTCGCGCTGTGCGTGATCTATCCTATCATCAGCAGTATTTCGCTCAGTTTTTATAACTGGGATGGCATGACGCCGAAGACGTTCGTCGGCCTTGCCAACTACGTCGAGTTGTTCCAGACCGATACGTTCTACACGGCGCTGAAGAACAACATGATCTGGCTGGTGGTGTTTCTGCTTGCGCCGCCGTTGGGTCTGGTGTTCGCGTTGTATCTGAATCAGCAGGTCAAGGGCATGCGCGTGGTGAAGTCGCTGTTCTTCGCGCCGTTCGTGCTGTCGGGCGTGGTCGTGGGTCTCGTATTTAGTTGGTTCTACGATCCGACCTTTGGCTTGCTGAAAGCGATCCTCGGTCACGGCATTCCTGTGCTCGGCGATTCGCATACGGTGACCTTCGGCATCGTGTTTGCAGCGCTTTGGCCGCAAACGCCCTATTGCATGGTGCTTTATCTCACGGGCCTGACTGCGATCAATCCCGAAGTGATCGAAGCAGGCCGCATGGAAGGCGCGAAGGGCTGGAACCTGCTGTGGAACGTGATCCTGCCGCAACTGCGCCCGGCCACCTTCATGGCGGTGGTGCTGACAGTGATCGGCGCGCTGCGCAGCTTCGATCTGATCGCGGTAATGAGCGGCGGCGGTCCGTTCGACAGTTCCACCGTGCTCGCCTATTACATGTACGACCAGGCGATCAAGTACTACCGCGAAGGCTATTCCGCTGCCATCGCCGTCGTGCTGTTCGCGATCATGCTCGTCTATATCGTGTTCCATCTGCGCCGCATGCTGCGCGAAGAACGCTGATTCATTCGGAGACCGATATGTATCCGCTTCCCGTCGAACGCTGGAAACCCATCAATCGCACGCTGTATAAAGTGTCGCTGCCGATTGCATTGTTTATCTGGCTGCTGCCGATGCTCGCCGTCTTGCTCACATCGATCCGTTCCTCCGATGAACTCGCGCAAGGCGATTACTGGACGTGGCCCAAGCATTTCGCGCTGGTCGAAAACTACGGCACCGCGCTCATGCAAACGCCGATGCTGCATTACTTCGCCAATAGCGTGCTGATTACCGTGCCTTCGGTGTTGGGCGCAATCGTGCTTGCATCGATGGCGGGCTTTGCGTTGGCGACGTATCGCTTTCCCGGCAACACGGCGGTGTTGTTCACCTTCGTCGCCGGTAACTTCGTGCCGATTCAAATCCTGATGATTCCCGTGCGCGACATGGCATTGAAGTTCGGGTTGTTCAATACCGTCTGGGCGCTGATCATTTTTCATATCGCGTTTCAGACGGGGTTCTGTACGCTCTTTCTGCGCAACTTCATCAAGCAATTGCCATTCGAACTGATCGAAGCGGCGCGGGTGGAAGGCGCAAGCGAATGGACGGTGTATGCGCGCATTGTCTTGCCGCTGATTCGCCCCGCGCTCGCGGCGCTCGGCATTCTCGTCTTCACCTTCGTGTGGAACGATTATTTCTGGGCGCTGTGTCTCACACAAGGCGACGATGCCGCGCCGATCACCGTCGGCGTAGCCGCGCTCAAGGGGCAATGGACGACCGCGTGGAATCTCGTCGCGGCGGGTTCCGTGCTCGCCGCGTTGCCTTCCGTGCTGATGTTCTTCGCGATGCAGAAGCACTTCGTCGCGGGCCTCACGTTCGGGGCGAGCAAAGGCTAGTCCTTCTTCTCTCTACAAACCTTCCGGCGCGCGTTTTCACGCGCGCATGGCCCCGCTTTTCCCGGAGAATTCGACGATGCAACTCGGCGTCTGCTACTACCCCGAACAATGGCCCGAATCGATGTGGGCCGACGATGCGCGACGCATGGTCGAACTCGGCATCACGACGGTGCGGATCGCCGAATTCGCGTGGAGCAGGATGGAGCCGCGTGCGGGCGAATATGATTGGGCGTGGCTCGATCGTGCGATAGAAACGCTTGCATCTGCAGGGCTCAAGATCGTGTTGGGCACGCCGACCGCATCGCCGCCGAAATGGCTTGTCGATGCCATGCCCGACATGCTTCCCGTGCGCGCCGATGGCACGACGCTGCACTATGGCTCGCGGCGTCATTACGATATTTCGAGCGAGGCGTATCGGCGCGAATGCCTGCGTATTGTCGAAGCGATGGCGCGGCGTTATGGTGCGCATCCATCAGTCATTGCGTGGCAAACGGATAACGAACTCGCGTGCCACGACACGGTGCCGAGTTATTCGAATGCAGCGTGTATGCGCTTTCGTTCATGGCTCGCGCGACGCTATGAAACCATCGGAGAACTGAACACGCGTTGGGGCAATGTGTTCTGGAGCATGGAATATCCCTCATTCGATGCAATCGAATTGCCGCATCTCACGCCGACCGATCTCAACCCGATTCATCTGCTCGATTTTCGCCGCTTCATGTCCGATGAAGTGGCGAGCTTTCATCGCGAACAAGTCGATGTGTTGCGCCGATATGCACCACACGCGGCCATGCTGCACAATTTCATGGGCCTGTTCACCGCGTTCGATCATTATCGATTCGCGTCGAACGGTTCCATCGATGTCGCGACCTGGGACAGTTATCCGATTGCGCGTACCGAAGTCATCGCGCTCGATGAAGACGACAAGGCACGTTATGCGCGCACCGGGCATCCGGATGTATCGGCGTTCGATCACGATCGTTATCGTGGCATCGGACAAGGTCGTTTCTGGGTGATGGAGCAGGAAGCCGGACCGGTGAACTGGGCGCCGTGGAATCCGGTGCCCGCTGCTGGCATGGCGCGTTTTTGGGCTTATGAAGCGTTCGCGCACGGTGCGGAACTGGTCTCGTATTTTCGCTGGCGGCAAGCGCCGTTTGCGCAGGAACAGTTTCATTCGGGCTTGAATTTGCCGAACAATACGTTGTCGCCCGGAGGAAAGGAAGTGGCGCGCGTGGCGCAGGAGATCGCGCAATTTGCCACGCTCAAAGCGCTCGCGCCGAGCACGCGCGCACCGGTCGCGCTGGTGTTCGACTACGAAACGCAATGGATCTTCGAGATTCAACCGCACGCTAAAGGCTTCGACTATCAGACGCTTGCGTTCGAGTATTACCGCACGCTGCGCGAGATGGCGCTCGATGTCGATATCGTTTCAGCCGATGCGGACCTGTCGGACTATGCGCTCGTCGTCGTGCCGAGTCTTGCGGTGTTGCCTTCGGGCTTCGTCAATAAGATCGCGGCAAGTAATGCGCAATGGGTGATCGGTCCGCGCACCGGATCGAAGACTCAAGACTTTTCTATTCCTATTGATTTGCCGCCGGGCGCGTTGCAATCGCTGTTGCCGTTCAAGGTGATCGAAGTCGATTCGCTTCGTCCTACTTTGCGTCCTTCGACAACGCTGGATGGCGTGGAAGGCATCGCGCTGCTCTGGCGTGAACATGTGGAAGCGGGGGAGGGTATCGACGTGCTCGCGCGTTTCGACGATTCGTGGCCCGCGATCATGGCGGCCAAAAACATTCGCTATGCTGCCGCGTGCTTCGATGCGCCCTTGCATCGCGCAATGTTGGAAGGCGCAGCGCGTGATGCCAGACTTGCTATCGAGCATCTGCCGGAAGGGGTGCGCGTGCGTCGTCGCGGTGAGGTGACGTTCGCATTCAACTTCGGCGCGCATCCCGTCGATGCACCCGCGCCCGTTAATGCACGCTTCGTACTCGGCGAACGCACGCTTCGCACCGCAGACGTCTGCGCATGGATCGCGCAATGACGACGTTCTTGTGCGTCGATGCAAGCCGTCCCGCGCCTGCGCCGCTCGAAAGCACCATCGCGACGGGCGCGAACGTATCGCCCGATAAAAGAATTATCGGCATCAACAGCCGCTATCTCACGCGCGATGGCGTGCCGTGGCTGCCGGTCATGGGCGAGATGCACTACGCACGCATCCCCGATGCGAACTGGAACGATCAACTCGCGAAGGTGAAATCGTCAGCCGTGGATATCGTCGCATCGTATGTGATGTGGCGTTATCACGAGCCGCGCGCGGGCATGTTCGACTGGAGCGGAAGGCTGAATCTGCGACGTTTCGTCGAATTCTGCGCGCAACGCGGTTTGCTGTTCTTCGTGCGAATCGGGGCTTGGGTGCATGCAGAAGTGCGCTATGGCGGCCTGCCGAACTGGATCGTCGATCAGATGCCCACGCGCGGCGACGATCCGCTTTACCTCGACTACGTGCGCCGCTTTTACGCCGAAATCGCGCGGCAACTCGAAGGCTTGTTGTGGAAGGACGGCGGTCCGGTCATCGGCGTGCAACTCGAAAACGAGTACAACCTGAGCGGACCACGACAAGGTCGCGCGCATATCTCGACGCTCAAGCGTCTTGCCTGCGAAGCCGGGCTCGATGTGCCGCTTTACACGGTCACAGGTTGGGATAACGCCGTCTTTCCGCATGGCGAGGTAGCGCCTGTGTTCGGCGGTTATCCTGACTTGCCGTGGGGCACATCGACAACCATGTCCTCGCCGAACGAAACGTATAACTTTCGCTTCACCACGCGCGTAGGCGGCGATCTCGGCGCGCAAACCCACAACGACGAACCCGGCGATGCCGATGCCGTCGCGCACGAAACACCGTTTCTAGGTGCGGAATACGGCGGCGGCGTGCCGACGATGTACCGCCGCAGACCCGTGCTCGATATCGACGACATCGCCGCGATGCTGCCCGTGCAACTCGGCTCGGGCGTGAATCTCTATGGCTATTACATGCTGCATGGCGGACGCAATCCGCCCGGCGATTTGGACGGGCAAGAGTCCACCGCGACCGGTGGCTATAACGATCTGCCCATCGTTCATTACGATTTTCAGGCGCCGTTCGGTGCCAATGGCGAGGCGCATCCGGTGCTGGGCGCGGTGAGGCCGTGGCATCTCTTTCTCAAGCAATGGGGCCGCGATTTGGCGCCTTGCGCCGTGTATGCGCCCGACGTGCTTCCACGTGATGCAAACGATCTCGACACGCCGCGCTTTGCAGTGCGTGCCGAAGGCGATAGCGGATTTCTCTTCTTCAATCGGCATGTGCGGCAACATGCCATGGCTGCTTGCGAGGACGTGCGCTTCGTCGTGAAGCTTGAGACTGAAACGATCACGCTGCCCGAAGCGCCTGTGACGATCGAAGCGGGGACATCGTTCGTGTGGCCGCTCAATATGCGGCTCGGCGATATGCGCCTGCGTTATGCGACGGCGCAGCCTATCACCTGTTTGAATACGTCAGACGGTGATGTGTATGTGTTCGGCGAAACTAAAGGCATCGCGGCTGAATTCGCATTCGAAGATTCAACGCTGAGGCTTTCAACAGGACGCGTGACCTATCTCGATAGCGCGAATGGCATGCGCGTTGGCTTGCTGCTGCTATCGCACGAAGACGCAAGGCGCGCGACGGTCCTGCCTTTAAATAATCAAAAGCATCTCGTTCTAACCGATGCACTCGCCTTCGAGCGCGACGGCGCGTGGATACTGCGCTCGACGGGTGCGGCATCGTTCGAAGTTGCGGTGTTTCCACCGCTCGAAGCAACACTTTCCGATGACGCATTTCCGCGCTTCGTCGTGAGCGTGCCGGAAACGCGCGTGCAAGTAAGCGTGACGCGCATTCGTGAAGCGCAGGCCGTGCCACCGGTTCGCATCGGCGCTACTGCACCGATACCCGAAGCGTTCGGCAAAGCCGCCGCGTGGCGTATCGAACTTCCGAAAGAGGCAAACGGATTGCTGGAGATCGAATACGTCGGCGATATCGGACGCCTGTTCTCAGGTGCAAATCTCATCGACGATCATTACTACAACGGTTTGCTATGGCGTATCCGCATGCGCGATGTCGCGATCGATCCGCACGCGCCGCTCGTGCTGACCGTGTTGCCGCTGCGCGCGGACGCTCCGATCTATCTCGATGCACGGCATGATCCGCGTGTGTCGATCGAAGATCAAATCGCCGAAGTGCGCAGCGTGCGCTGGATAGCGGAATACGAAGTGCAGTTATCCGAAGCGTTTATTGTCGCGTGAGCATCAGATCGAGGTTCTGAACCGCCGCGCCGGACGCGCCTTTGCCGAGATTGTCGAACACCGCGGACAGCAAGACATGCCCGTGCTTCTTATTGGAGAACACGCTCAGGCGCATGTCGTTCGTCCCGTTCAGCGCTTGCGGATCGAGATGCGTTAGGTCACGTGCTTCGTGCGGCGGCATGACATGCACGTGCGCTGCATCCGCATAGTGATGCGCGAGGCATGCGTGTAACGTCGCACCATCAACGCCGGGCGCAAGCAGCCGCAACTCCAGCGCCACCGTCAACACGATGCCCTGACGAAACGCACCATACGCAGGCACGAAGACAGGCCGCTGCGCAAGTCCGGTGTACATCTGGATTTCCGGCGGATGCTTGTGCGCGAGCGCCAGCCCATATACCTGAAACGCAGGCGCATTGACCGCGCCTTGCGCTTCGTGTTCCTCCACGCCCGCGCGACCGCGCCCGGAATAACCGGACACCGCGTGAATGCTGATCGGATAGTTCTCCGGAATCAGCCCAGCCTGCAACAGCGGACGCAGCAAGCCAATCGCCCCGGTCGGATAGCAGCCGGGATTGGTCACGCGATTCGCACTCGCAATGCGCCCGGCCTGTCCCGCCGTCAGTTCCGGAAAGCCATAGGTCCAGCCCGCTTGAGTGCGATGCGCCGAACTTGCATCGATGACTCTGACCGCGGGATTCACGATGGCCTCCACGGCTTCGCGTGCGGCGGCATCGGGCAAACAGAGGATGGCGATGTCGCAGGCGTTGATGGCGTCCGCACGACGGTGCGGATTCTTTCGTTCGGCCGCAGGAAGCGTGAGCAGCGTGATGTCGGTCCGATGGCGCAACCGTTCGTGGATCTGCAGTCCGGTCGTGCCTTGATCGCCGTCGATGAAAACGAGGGGCGTGCTCATGTGCGGAAGTCTCCGAGGGGCGTTGATAGACTGGAGCTTATGTTCCCCGAATCGTTAGAATAGGAAAAGTTGAATTTCATGACGTGAACATTCAGTTTTTCTGAACTTGGACAGGGACATGCGAGAGATCAGTCTGGACCGCTTGCGCACTTTGATCGCCATTGCCGAACGTGGCTCGTTTGCCGATGCCGCACGCGCGTTGAATCTTGCGCCGCCGACGGTCAGCCTCCATGTCGCGGAACTTGAGGAGCGCATCGGGGCACCGCTTCTGTCACGCAAGCGTGGACAGGTCAAACCGTCGGCGATAGGCGAGGTGCTGGTGGAGCGCGCGCGTCGGCTGCTCGCGGATGCGGAGCAGGCGCTCGACGACATTCAACGCCAGGTGCAGGGGTTGGAAGGGCGCGTGCGCCTCGGTGCTTCGACTGGCGTGATCGCGTATCTGTTGCCGCAGGCATTGCACGTGTTGCGGCAGGATCATCCCGCGATCGATATTCAGCTTGCGGTGCTTACGTCGCACGAAACGCTGTCCCGGCTTGCGGATGGAACGCTGGATGTCGGGCTGGTTGCGCTGCCTCAGCCACCCGTGGCCGGGCTTGTGATCAAGCCTTGGCGTCGTGACCCAGTGATGGCTTTCGTGCCCGCGCATTGGCGATGCCCCGCACGCGTCACGCCGGAATGGCTCGCTGCCCAGCCGCTTATTCTCAATGACGCAACTACCCGTCTTTCGCGCCTGACGTCAGAATGGTTCGCGGCGGCGGGGCATCATCCTGTGCCGCGTATTCAGCTCAATTACAACGATGCGATCAAGAGTCTCGTGGCGGCGGGTTATGGGGCGGCGCTTTTGCCGCATGAGGCCATGACGCCGTTACCCGGCGAGCGCGTCGTCATGCGGCCGTTGCGGCCGGCGTTGTGGCGTCGGTTGGGGATTGCGCATCGTGTTGGTCATGTCGAGCGTGCGACTCAGCACGTGGTTGATGTGTTGTGGGATTTGCGGTTGGGTTAGGTGTGTTTGTTGTTCGAGGTGTTGGATAGTGCCGCGTTTTGTCGTGCAAGGGGCTGCTGTTGTTGGTGCTTTTATTGCAGTAGCCGCCTCCCCGGCGGGGGGGTAACTTTCTTTGCTGCTGCAAAGAAAGTCACCAAAGAAAGCAGCTTTTTACCCCATGCACGATGGCTGGAGAGGGTTGGTCTGGATTAACAGATACAGTGGCCGCAATAGGACGTGCCACGCATATCGAGTCGCTTAGGCAACCTCGCGATTTCGCGCTCGAATCATTAAGCCTATGTGGACCGCAGTCATTCTTTCGGCCATGCGCTTCGCGCGCCGAGAACGTAAGAACGGAATCCCGCAGCGTATGAGTGCCCAGCCACATCACGCCACATCGCACCTCTCCCATTGGGCCCTACCTTGGTAAGCGCTTCTGGGCAAAGCACGCACACCAACGCAAGTCACCTTTTAGTTGGAGCATTAACCAAGGTAGGACCGAATAGCAATCTTGCGAGGAAGCATGAGGCGGCTGGGCGCTCATATACTGCGGGATTCCGTTCTAAAGCTCTCGGCGCGCGAAGCGCATGGCCGAAAGAATGACTGCGGACCACTAAGACTCAAGGATTCGAGCGCGTGATCGCTAGGTTGCCCACACGCTTAACCAGCCGAGGGACGTCCTATTGCGGCAACTGTATCGTTAATTCAGACCACCCTTTCCAGCCATCGTGCGGAGGGGTAAAAGCTGCTTTCTTTGGTGACTTTCTTTGCAGCAGCAAAGAAAGTTACCCCCCGCCGGGGAGGCGGCTACTGCAATAAAGACACAAACAGAAGCAGCCCCTTCCCCGACCAACCATTCAAATCGGCACGTTTTTCGCAAACAATTAGTCATGCTAGAAATAATTCCATCCATTCAAAACGCGACAAGCGTTTGCCCATAAACGACATACGTTTGTTTCGTGCAACCACATCAGCCAATCTCTGGGATACGATACGTCGATCATTTGACCACCTATAGATCAATTGATCGACCCGACTGATTCTATCGTTTTCTTGGCACGATCAAGCAAACAGGAGAAATAGTTAGCAGCCCGCAATACATAGGACGACAAAGAATGACTAAGAAAAAAGAGTCTTTTATTCATTCGCCACGATATCGCGCCTATTGCGCCTCTCAAGGCGCGGAAGATGTGGAATCGCAATATGCATTGGATGCCGCGAAAAACCCTGCCTTGCCAACACTGCGCTTCATCATGTGGGTGCAAGCGGAAATGGATGTGTGGTGCCGCGAAACCGGAAAATTCCGGCTCACGATGACAAAGGAAGATCAGGAAAGCTTCACGCAATGGCTTGCCAATAGACATCAATAGACCATCTGCATCTCACGGCCGATAAAGAACAATGAATTCAGTACGACTGGTGAGCGTCAAGATTGCTATCGGCGAAAAAACGCAGACAGTTGATTTCGAAGTCAGCATTTGTTCTGGCGAACAGGAAATTTATCGAGCCAGCCTGACTCTGGACGAAGTCACGCACCTGGCCAAGTCCCAAGCCGCAGCAGGAGGCTTGCACGCACTATGTCGCGCGATTGCTTTCTCGAAACCGACGGAATATCGCCTTCTCATAGGGCGTCTTTTCTAACGACTAAGAACAACGAAAAGGAATGAGCAGTGCACGATAGAAATCCCACTTACGCCTACCCTTTGGGCATCAAACCTGCGATTTGGAGAAAGCTCACGCCGTCGCCCGAGCTATGCGCAATGCTCAAGCTCAAAGGCCGTGGCTACTCGCTTTCAGATTCGGCCGCTCTCGCTATTTCGCAGCCGGATGTGGGTTACGTTCTCGGTTTCATCATCAACTATTCTCTGCAGATTCTTGAGCCCCACGCGTGGATTTTCAGGGATGGCGAACACATGGACCCGACTAACGATGCGACCGAATTGACGCATATAGCCCTGTACGTGTGGACCCATAGCGAGTTCAAGGCGCTATCGAAAGCCGAAACCGCGGCTCAAGGATTCTTTATTCCACCGCGAATCACGCCAGAAGGCGTGATTGAATTCACCGAGGCGAAACTAGGTGAGGTGATTTACGACACGGTCGCAGCCAGCCAGCTATACGAAGCAATCACGCAAAACCACAAGCGAATGCGTTGAGGGGATCATTTCTAGGAATCACGCGTCGGTCTCGCACGCGCGCGCCAGTGCCTGCGTGTCGATATATTCGCGGATGTTCGTCAGCTTGCCGTTTCGAACGGTAATGGCGAATATCCAATCGTCTTCGAAGTTATGGTTCGTGGCCTTGATTTTTCCTCGGGCGAAACCGACGACCAAAACCCGGTCGCCCTGCGCGATGAATTCGCGTGGTTCCGTCAAGGAAGTTTCCATCATGTCGGAATGCGTCTGAAGCAAAGCCGCCAATGCCGCGTGCCCGCGATGCGTGCCCGCCAGCGGCCAGTCCTTACCCGGAACGATCCACTCGATGTCTTCGGCAGACAGCGACAGCAAGCCTTGCCTGTCACCGCTGCCGATGGCCGCAAAAAAGTCCTTCACGATCTGAACGTTTTTTTCGATGCTCATCGAAACCTCCGTGCTAGTTAATCGAATTTGACCAAGTCCTTGAAGATCAGTTGTCCCCAGCTATTCCCTTGTCCATGTACGAGAAGTCCGCCTTCCGAAAGCCCGCCGAGTTGGATCGGCGCAAAGCCTAGCTTTTCCGCGAGCGTCCCGATCTCCTTTGCGGCGGCGTCATCATCGCTTGTGAGGAACACGACTCGTCGGCCACCGTGCACAGCGGGGTCTTGTGCCAAGACCGTCGCGCCCAGATGATTGAAGCCCTTGACGAGCTTTGCGCCAGCGAAAGCCTGCTCGACCACGCGGGCGGAAGGCTGGCCGCCGAGTTCCTCGGGAGGCACGCCGTAGGCATTGGTCACATCGACGATGGTCTTTCCCTGCCAGTCAGGCAGCGCACGGGCCACCTCAGAGTGGGCCTTGAACCCTACAGCCAGAAACACGATGTCCGCCTTGACCGCTTCCGCCAGCGTCGTGGGAATGACGGTGGATGCGATCGCGGCCGCAGCGGGCGCAAAGCTCGCCGGGTCGCGCGTGGTGGCAACGGATACTTCGATCCCGCGTCGGGCAAATGCCTTGGCAAGCGCCTGACCGATCTTGCCGAAACCGATGATTGCGTAGCTCATACGTTTCTCCTTGAATGTGTCAGATTTGCGCCAGACCGCCATCGACGGCGACTTCGCTGGCGGTCATGAAGCTGCTGTCCGGCGACGCGAGAAAGACAGCCGCCGCGCCAATTTCGGCCGGATCGGCCATGCGCTGAAGCGGCGTCATCGAGGCGAACATCTTCTGGCCTTCCTCGCCTAGCGCTTCCTTCGCGAGTTCGGTCGCGGTCGCCCCCGGCGACAGCACATTCACGCGGATGCCGGTGCCCTTCAGATCCTCGGCCCAACTCCGCGCGAGGTTGCGCACGGCCGCCTTGCTCGCGCTGTAGACGCTCATGGCGGGCGCGCCCGTGGTCCCGGCACTGGAACCGGTCAGAATGATCGAACCGCCCGCGCTCATCAGCGGCAGCGCCTTCTGAACCGTGAGAATCGTGCCCTTCACGTTGGTGTCGAAGGTTTCGTCGATGTGCCCGGTGGTGATCTCGCCGAGCCGCATCGGGCTTCCCGCTCCGGCATTGGCGAAGACGATATCGAGCGTTCCGCGTTCCGATTTCACCGCTGCGTACAGCCGGTCGAGATCGTCCGGATCGGACACCGAGCCTTTTACTGCGCGGGCGTTAGCTCCAAGTTCGGCGAGAGCGGCATCGAGCGCTTCCTGCCGTCGCCCGAAAACGAAGACAAACGCGCCTTCCTCGATAAAGCGCTTTGCCGCGGCAAGGCCGAT
Source organism: Caballeronia sp. A2-2 (assembly GCF_057612605.2). NCBI lineage: Bacteria > Pseudomonadati > Pseudomonadota > Betaproteobacteria > Burkholderiales > Burkholderiaceae > Caballeronia > Caballeronia sp. A2-2. Next base: position 217,448 of record NZ_JBVFIR010000005.1, read on the forward strand.
GCCGGTAGCGCCGCCGGTAATGACAGCGGTCTTTCCATTCAGTCTGTTCATTTCGTGCGTCCTCCAAAACAAAAGCGAGAAACACGATTCTGACGCGCTTGATTCATGAAGCCAACTGACTGAATATGCATAGATGCCATCTACTTTTTAGATACATCTTCTTATGCTCGATAACGTCACCATCAATCAACTGCGGGCCTTTGTCGCGGTATGCGATCAAGGGAGCTTCTCGGGCGCGGCGAGAGAGTTGCGGCGCGCACAGTCCGCGATCAGTCACGCCATCAACGCGCTCGAAGGTGCCTTCGACGTGCTGCTGTTCGAGCGCAACACGCGCCGAGCGACGCTGACGGCAGCGGGCCGCAGCCTTCTGCCCGATGCGCGCGGCGTGATCGCGCGCACCGAGGAAATGAAGATGCGCGCGGTCTCGATTGCCGACGCCGGAGTTCCACAAGTCTCGATTGCCGTGGATACCTACTTTCCGCGCGCGCATCTGATCGACTGTCTGCGCACCCTTCAGGCTGACTTTCCGACGGTCGCCATCAATCTGCGCATGACGACCATGCAGGGCGGCGAGCGTCTCGTACTCGAAGGCACCTGTGCATTGGCGGTGACGATCATGGACGTGCCGGAACTGAGTCCGGCCACCATCGAAAGGCTTCATTTATGTGATGCGCGGATGGTGACGGTCTGCGCGCCATCGCATCCGCTGGCGGCCATCGCGGGGCCGATCCGGCGGGAGGAGTTTGGCCGGCACATTCAGCTTGTCGTCACCGATAATCAGCCCGACGCGGAGAAGACGCAACAAGGCGTTGCGAGTGAACGTCAATGGTGGGTGAATGACCTCGGTGCGAAGCACGATCTGCTCAGAGGAAGTTTGTGCTGGGGGCACATGCCGCATCACATGGTGGCGGAAGACCTTGAGAATGGAACGCTCGTCGAACTCAAACGGCGCGCGTGGCATATGCGGCCGCTGACCTTCATGGTGTCGCAGCGGCGCGGCTACACGTTTTCCGAATGCGAGAAGCAGCTTGTCGAGATACTTGGGCGTCCTGATCGCGTATCGAGGGAGGCGAGTAAGCGGCCGGTCTCACGCAAAGGCAAGACAAGCGCCAAGGCTCGTCATGCGTGAGCAGCGAACTTCATCGCCTGAGGCAGGTCGATCTGCATCTCGAAGCCGAAGAACTCCGCCATCAGTTGAAGTTGATAGTCCAGAAGGTAAGTCCCGGACTGCACAAAGCATCCGGCAGATGCTGCCCGTTCGAGCAAGCGGGTAATCGGCGGATGCATCACGGCATCGCAGACGAGGGTGGCAGGGTTCAGCCCCGCGCAGTCGAGCGGAAGCGGGTCGTCCGGCTTCATGCCCAAAGGCGTTCCATTGACGACGATATCGAAGCCCGCCGCCACCGCCTGGCCGACGTTCGCCACATGACCCGCCGCCTGAAGCCGCGAGCAGAGCGCGTGCGCGCGCATCGGTTCGATGTCGCAAACCGAAACGCTTTCGACGCCGCCTTCCGCCAGCGCGAACGCGATGGCCGCGCCCACGCCACCACTGCCGACGACGATCGCACGCTTGCCACTTATATCCTTGCCTCGCGCGCCAAGCCCTTTGACGAAGCCGATGCCGTCGAGAATGTCGCCGCACGATGCGCCATCCTCGTCCCATCGGAGAACATTGACCGAGCCGACGAGGCGCGCGCGTTCGGACGGTTTGTCGACCAGCGCCGCGACGGCGGGTTTATGAGGAACGGTGACGATCAGACCGTCCAGATTCCTGACGAGACGCACGCCTTCGAGAAAGGCGCAAAGATCGCGCGGCTGCACGTGAAAGGGAATGCACACGGCATCGATGCCGTTCTCTTGGAATAGCGGCGTCCAGATCGGCGGCGCGAGAACTTGAGCCACAGGATCGCCCACGATGCCGAGTAGTCGCGTCGAACCTGTCGGATTCCTGAGCATCGCGAAATCTCCCGCGCTTCGAATCAATAGAAGACGTGTCCCGCCATCAGGCTTCGCGCGCTTCGGCTGACACTGGCCTTCAGCACATTCCACTGATCGCCGGCTTTTTCCACTTCGGCATCGACCGTGAGCATGCCCGAAGGATGTCCGATCCGAAGCGACGATCCCGCCCAGCCCGACGCATGCGCGATCCGGTGCACGAGCGTGCCCGGCAGCGCGCCCGCGACGCCCATGGTGATCGCGCCCGTGCCGGGAATGGCGTGATGCAATACGCCCATCGACAGCATGCGGACGTTGAGGTCGATCATTGCGTTCGAGATGGCTTTGCCGCTGGACGCGACGTAAGCGGCGGGCGGCGCGACGAACGCGAGCTTGGGCGTGGCCGGGCGAAGACGGCTCGCTTCGTCGGCGCTTTTCGCCAGCTTCATGGCCACTGCGGCATGCGCTCGAATGATCTCGCAGCGCGCCAGCAGCGCGGCATCGTGATTGATCTGGGCCTGCAATTCGTCGCCACGTAGGCCAATGCATCGCGCTTCGACGATCACCGCCGGATTCCCCGCATTGACGAGACTGACTTCCAGCGAGCCTATGCCGGGGATGTCGAGCACATCGGTCACGTTGCCCGTGGGCAGCAGCGCGGCATCGCCCGAACCGCCAGGGTCCAGAAAGTCGATCACGATCTCGGCGGCAGGAAAGGTCACGCCGTCCAGTTCGAAATCGCCGAGTTCCTGGATGTGTCCGTCGCGAATGGGCACATGCGCGTCGATCCTTTTCTGGATTCCGGATTGCCACATCCTGATATGCGCGATGCCATCCGCAGGCATGGGCAGCACGCCGCTATGCACGGCGAACGGCGCGACCGCCGAGGTGAGATTGCCGCAGTTGCCCGACCAGTCGATGAGCGCATCGGCGATCGACACCTGTCCGAAGCAATATTCGAGATCGACGCCCGCCCGGTTCGCCGGCCCGACGATGACGACCTTGCTGGTGCTGGAACTTGCGCCGCCCATGCCGTCGATCTGTTTGCCGTAAGGGTCCGGGCTGCCGAGCACACGCAGCAGAATGGCGTCGCGCTCGGCACCGGGCGGCGGCAAGGCATCGCTGCGGAAGAACACGCCTTTGCTGGTGCCGCCGCGCATGAAGATCGCGGGAATGGAACGTTGAGTCACGTTGATCTCTCTTCGACGTGGGGCGCTGAAGGCGTCGCATCACGCGCGCATAACGACGACATGCGCGCCAACGAGCCCGGCTTTTCGAAATGATGCATGACTTCCAGCAACTCCGCCGCGCGCTCGCCCAGCACCGCGCTCGCGACCGTCATGAACTTTTCGTCGAGATTCTCGCGCGTCATGGGTCGGCCGATGCTGCCGAACGCATGCCCGACATTGTGCGTGAAGCGCTCGCCATCGACCATCTCGAACTCCAGCCGCGTGGCGGTCCGTTCGATGCCGTCCTCCACGACAAGCTGAACGCGCCGCGTGATATCGCGCAGGCGCGGATCGGCGAGTTGCTCGGGCGTAAAGTCGCGCGTGGTCACCGCGCAGCCGTCCAGCCCCAGCGCGATGCAGAAGCCGATGCTGAACTTGCCTTCGGTAGACGTCCTCGGATCGGCAATGCCCGCAATCTTCACCGCCAGCGGATGCACGAAGGCTTTGATCTTTTCGATCTGGCGTGCGCCAACGTGTTGGCGGGCCTCGCGCGCGCCGTCGATCGCGGCGTGCGCCAGTTGACACGCGGCGTACGGCTTGAAGCTGTTGCGCGTGATCTCCCAGCCTTCGTCGAACGAGGGAAGCACGTAGTCCAACGTGCGGTCTTGCAGCAGCGTGTGGATCACGCTCGTCGTGCCATCGAATACGTTGCTGGCGGCCTGCATGCCGTTCGCGGCGAGTTGCACCGCGATGATCGCATCCATGGCCGCCTTGCCCGGATGAAAGGGCTTGGCCATGGTGCCGAAGGAGATCGTCAGGCCGCCCACTTGCGTCGCGGCGAGCCCGAGCGCGTGCGAGATTTGCGCTTCGTCGAAGTCCATCACGACACAGGCGGCCGCCGCCGCGCCGAGCATGCCGAGCGTGGCGGTGGCATGCCATCCGCTATTGTTCAGGCGCACGCCGATGCCGTTGTCACCCAGCCGCGCGGCCACCTCGAAACCCGTGACGTAGGCCTTGAGCAGCGTGATTTCGTCACACTGACGCTGGGCGCCGAGCGCCAGCAGCGTCGCCCAGACCGGACCGCTTACGTGAATGGCGGTCGGAATATGCGTGTCGTCGTAATCGAGACAGTGCGACAGCGTGCCGTTGACGAGCGCGGCGAGCGCCGCGGTGGTCGTGCCGCCCGTGAACATCAGGGCCGCGCCGGGCGTGCGCCATTCCTGCACCAGCGCGCTCACCGCTTTTGCCTCGGGCAAGTCTCGCGCGGCCACGCACACGCCGGTCCAGTCGATCAGGCACTTGCGCGCTTCGTCCATGATTTCCGGCGGAACCGCGCGATGCTTCGTCCCGGCGATATACGCGGCAAGGCGCGCCGTATTCGAATGCAGCGTCATGCAAGGACCTCCTCGTGCGCGCGCAACAGCTTGCGCAGCATGTACGGCAGGATGCCGCCATGACGAAAATAATCGGATTCGATCGGCGTGTCGATCCGGCACAGCACCGTGGTGTCGAGCGTCGTGCCATCGGTGCGGGTGATGCGCAGCGCCAGTTGTTGCCGAGGCGTCACGCCGTCTTCGATGCCGCGCAGATCGAGCGTTTCGCTGCCGTCTAGCGCAAGCGATGCCGCGCTTTCATCGCCGATGAACTGGCACGGAAGAATGCCCATGCCGATCAGATTGCTCCGGTGAATGCGCTCGAAACCGCGCGCGATCACCGCGCGCACGCCGAGCAGCGCGGGGCCTTTGGCGGCCCAGTCGCGGCTCGAACCGGTGCCGTATTCCTCGCCCGCCACCACGATCAGCGGCACGTGTTCTTCGCGATACTTCATGGCTGCGTCGTAAATGGACATGCTTTCGCCGCCGGGCTGATGAACCGTCATTCCGCCTTCCGTTCCCGGCGCCATGAGATTGCGCAGGCGCACATTGCCGAAGGTGCCGCGCATCATGACTTCATGATTGGTTCGGCGTGCGATATAACTGTTGAAGTCGCCCTTGAGCACCTTGTGTCCGGTCAGATAGGCGCCTGCGGGCGAGTCCGGCTTGATGGTCGATGCGGGGCTGACGTGATCGGTGGTGACCGAATCACCCAGCACGGCAAGCAGACGCGCGCCATGCAACGGCCTCACGGCGGGGGGATGCTGCTCGAAGTGCTCGAAGAAGGGCGGTTGCCGGATATAGGTCGATTTCGCGTCCCATTCGAACAGTTCGCCTTGCGGGGCGCTCAGGGCTTGCCAGAGTTCATCACCTTCGGTGAAGTCGGCGTAAAGACGCCTGAAATTGTTCGGGTCGAGCGCGAAACGCATGCTCTCGTCGATCTCTTCGAGCGAGGGCCAGACGTCGCGGAGGAACACGGGCTGGCCATCGCTGCCGAGGCCGAGCGGTTCCGTCTCGGGATCGAAGCCGACCTTGCCCGCGATCGCGAAGGCGACCACCAGTGGCGGACTTATGAGAAAGTTCGCGCGGATCGACTGATGGATGCGCGCCTCGAAATTGCGATTGCCCGAAAGCACCGACGCCACCAGCAGCTTGCCCGCCGCGATCTCTTCTTCGATTCGAGGGTCGAGCGGACCGGAATTGCCCATGCACGTGGCGCAACCATAACCGACGACCTGAAAGCCGAGTTGGTCGAGATAAGTTTGCAGGCCCGCTTCGTTCATATAGGCATTGACGACGCGCGAACCGGGCGTGAACGAAGTCTTCACGTGAGGGTTCGTGCGCAAGCCCTTTTTCACGGCCTTTTTCGCCAGCAGACCGGCCGCGAGCAACACGCCGGGGTTCGATGTATTGGAACAGGATGTGATCGCCGCCAGCACGATGTCACCGTGTTCGAGCTTGCGTATTTCATCGGATTCGACCGGGGCGGTTTGCTCATCGATCAAGTCTTTTACGCGCGCTTTCAGTCCGGTCAACGGCACCCGGTCTTGCGGACGGCTGGGACCGGCGACACTCGGCACGACCTTGCCCAGATCGATTCGGATGACGGCGGTGTAATCGAGCTGACCGGCACGCGGCATGCCGAACATTTCCTGCGCTTCGAAGTAGGCGCGCAGTTGGGCGAGTTCCGCTTCGGTTCTGCCTGCCGAACGCAGATAGGCGATCGTCACTTCATCGACCGGAAAATAGGCTGCGGTCGGTCCATATTCCGGCGCCATGTTGGAGAGCGTGCAGCGGTCCGGCGCGGGAAGACGCGCTGCGCCATCGCCGAAAAACTCGACGAACTTGCCGACCACCTTGTGCGCCCGCAAGGTTTCGGTCAACGTCAGCACGAGATCGGTGGCGGTGACGCCGGGACGCAGCGTGCCCGTCAGTTCCACGCCGATGACATCCGGTATCAGCAGATACACCGGCTGTCCGAGCATGGCGGCTTCGGCTTCGATGCCGCCCACACCCCAGCCCAGCACGCCGATGCCGTTGACCATCGAGGTATGGCTGTCGGTGCCGACCAGCGTATCAGGGAAGAACACGCCGTCTTTTTGCCACACACCGCGCGCGAGTTGTTCGATATTGACCTGATGAATGATGCCCACACCGGGCGGCGTGATGCGAAAGCCTTGAAAAGCGCCAGCGGCCCATTTGAGGAACTTATAACGCTCCTCGTTGCGGCGGTATTCCTCCATCATGTTGTAGAGCAGGGCGTCCGCGCTTCCGGCGCGCTCCACCTGAATCGAATGATCGACGATCAGATCGACCGGCACGACCGGTTCGATCAGCTTCGGTGGAAAGCCGAGCGCCCGAGTGGCATCGCGCATGGCGGCGAGGTCCGCCAGAAAGGGAATGCCCGAGGCATCCGGCGCAATCAGGCGCGCCACGACGAACGGTATTTCGTCGTTTCTCGGTGCGTTCGGCTGCCAGCCTGCGAGCGCGCGCACGTGATGCGCTTCGACCGCAGCGCCATCGGCATTGCGCACCAGCGATTCGAGCACGATGCGCAGCGAAAAAGGCATGCGCGACAACGAACCGCCCAGGCTTTTGGCAAGTGCCGGCAGCGAGTGGAACCGGCCCGCCGTGCGTCCGTCGATGCTGAGATCGCGCAAGGTATCGAAACAGGAAAGCGCCATGGCGACCTCAGAATTTGAACAGTTCCAGCGGTGTCGAGCCGAGCACGCGCTCGATGTCGGCGGGATTTTTCACCCACGATTCGACTTCGCGCCGCATGCGCGGAATGTCGATATAGGACTCGTGCCGCGTGTGCGGCCAGTCGCTGCCCCAGACCAGACGGTCGGCGCCCAGATGTTCCAGAAGCAGTTGTGCGGCCGCTGGCGCGTGCCCGAAACCGCGTCCGTCGGAGCCGTTGCGGTAAGCGCCCGATAATTTGACCCACAAAAGCCTGCTCGCCCCGTGCGTCAGCATGCGTCTGAAGCCCGGATCGTCGGCACCGAGATCGTCGTCGATACGTCCGAAGTGATCGACGACCACGCGCACGCCCGCCTCGATGAGCGGATCGACCAGACGATCCAGATCGCGCGCCTCGCGATGAATCTCCACTTGCCACCCTCGGCGCTTGAGCGACGCCAGCAGAGCGGGCCACGCGCCCCGGTCGAAGTCGGGAATGGACAGACTGTCGAGGTTCAGACGAATGCCGACGACGCCGTCTTTCTGAAGCGCATCCAGTTCTTCTTCCGACACTTCGGGCTCGACCACGGCGATGCCACGCAGACGTTCCGGGTGCTGGCGCAGCACTTCGCACATATAGCTGTTGTCGGTGCCCAGAAAGCTTGGTTGCACCAGCACCGCGTGCGTGATGCCGAAACGGTTCATCCGCTCGATGTAGTCATCAATGGTGGCGTCGTACTCCGGCACGTAGCGCCGAACAGGCGCCAGTTTGAGGCCACGCACAAATACGTGGATATGCGTATCGACCACATTCATCGCGTTTGTCTCCTCCGTGGACGGCTTAGAAGCGCGCCCTGTCATTTCGCGTGGGCCGAAACCAACGGCCGTCCAAAAAACGAGTGCGTAGAGACCATCTTAGTTGACTACTCAACTCGGGTCAATTGAGAAGTTGACTAGTCAGAACGAGCACTTGGCGCGGTAGATGCTTGGCGATCACGCGGAACGCCTCCGACTTCATGGCATACTTCAAGTCATGCGCGCGCCGAGTGTCCCTCTTTACGTCCAAATCCAGAACTTCATCCGAGGGGGCATTGCCAATGGCCGCTTCCGGGATGGCGATCGTCTGCCATCGGAGCCGGAACTGGCGCAGCGGTTTGCGACCACGCGTTCGACGGTCGCCAAGGCCTTGCAGCAACTCGCTTTCGAAGGCGTGATCTCGCGGCGCATCGGCAGCGGTACGTATGTCGGCAGCGGCCGGCGCGAAGATCGCGTCGATACCAACGAGTTCGCCTCGTACGAGCAGCACGTGCTGGCCAGCGGGGAAAGGCTCGAATACGAACTGCTCTCCTTCAAGCCCATGACGGCTTCGGCAGAGGTGGAGCAACGGCTGGAACTGCCCGCAGGCGCCGATGTCTACCAGCTCGAACGGCTGCGTCTGGTCGAAGGCGCGCCGACCGCCATCGAAGTGCGCTTTCTGCCCGGACCCATCGCGCAGCGGATCGAGGAAGAGCAACTGCGTACCCTCACCGTGCAGGACATTCTGCGCGATCGGCTGGGGCTGAAGATCAGCCGCATCGAGAACTCGGTGAGCGCGGCGATCGCCACGGATCGCTTCGCCAGTCTGTTGCATGTGCGCCGGGGCGACCCATTGCTCGTGCGCGAACACACCATCTTCGCGGCGCAGAATCGGCCCCTGCTGTTTGGCAGGGCGATCTACGGCGGCGACTTCAAAATCCACTACGCGCTGCATTCGACAGACCGGACCTGAACGGTCATTCCGGCTTCGCACGAATGTTTCCGTACACATCGAAACCGATGTGACGCAGTTCGCGTAAACGCTCGATATTCTTGTTTTGACATGACTACATCGTTGGACTAGGATTCAACCTGAGTAGTCAACTTGATGAGCTTGATGACAGCCGTTTCCTGCGATGCAACCGGTCCAGTCTCCAGGCGATTCACGTGAAGCCCCGGCCTTCCCAGGCACAGGCAAAAGACAAAAATATGGAGACGACATGTTGATCAGCCCAGCGCTAGCGACGAGCGAGCCGGTGTTCGCCGACGTGATCCGGAAGGTGTATCGCCGCATCATTCCAATCGTTTTTCTTGGCTACGTGATTGCCTTTCTCGACCGCACGATCCTCAGCTTCGTGTCGCTCGAAATGAATCAGGACTTGCAACTGTCGCCGACGCGCTATGCCTTCGGCGCGGGACTCTTCTTTCTGAGCTATATCTGTCTGGAAATCCCGAGCAATGTGATTCTCGAACGGGTCGGCGCGCGGCTTTGGATTGCGCGCATCATGATTACGTGGGGCATCGTCACCGCCGCGACTGCGTTCATCGTCGGACCGAAGAGTTTCTATCTCATGCGCTTTCTGCTCGGCATGTCGGAAGCCGGGTTCTTTCCGGGCATTTTGTTGTACATGACCTACTGGTTTCCGTCCGATCATCGCGCCAAGACCACCGCGCTGTTCACCATGGCGTTGCCGGTCTCCGTGGTCATCGGCGGCCCGCTCAGTTCGGCGATGCTGGCGCTCGGCAATATCGGCGGCATGGCGCCGTGGCGCTGGACGTTCATCATCGCGGGCGTTCCCGCTGTTCTGCTCGGCCTGTACATCTGGATCACCATGTCCAGCAAGCCCGAGCATGCCAAATGGCTGAGCGATGACGAAAAACACCTGCTGCTGGAACGTCTGCGCGCCGAGGAGCATCCCAACGATCAGCGCCACACGCATTCCTTCCGCGCCGCGATGAAAGACCGCCGCGTGCTGCTGCTCGCGGTGCTGCATCTCTTCTGGGCCATGGGCCTGTACAGCGCGGCGTTGTGGCTGCCGCAGGTCGTCAAGAAGCTCGGGCTGAGCAACGGGCAGGTCGGATGGGCGATCGCCATTCCGGCCGTGCTGGGCGCAATCGCCATGTTCGCGTGGGCCGCGCATTCGGACCGCACGAAACATCGCCGGCGGCATGCGGTGATCGCGAATATCATGGGCGCGCTGGGGCTTTTCGGCAGCGCGCTGCTCACCGATCCGGTGCTGGCCATGGCCTCGATTACCGTGGGCATGATCGGCATTTACTGTTACTCCGCCGTTTTCTATCCCATTCCGCAGACGATCCTGCGCGGCACCAGCGCGGCTTCCGGCATTGCGTTCATCACGGGCTTCTCGAATCTGGCGGGCTTTCTCGGGACGTACATGGTCGGCTGGCTCAACGAGCGCTTCGGCAATTTCACGTATGCGCTGTTGGCGCTCGGCGCCTCGCTCCTGATTTCGGCCTTTCTGCTCGGATTCGTGCCGCACGAAACGTCCCTCGAAGAAGCGCGTACATGACCCGTGATCTGCCACAGGCGGCGCTCGCCACCTTGCCCTTCGAGCCCACGCATATCGTCGTCGGCGCAGGTTCGGCAGGATGCGTGTTGGCGAGCCGCCTCTCCGAAGACCCCGCGAACCGCGTGCTGCTGCTGGAGGCGGGCGCCGATCATCCACCCGATCGGGTTCCGTTCGACATCGCCAATACTTACGCCGGATTCGCGTTCAATAACTCGGGCTATTTTTGGCCCGAACTGAAGCGAACAAGCGCGAGCGGCGGCGCGGTGCGCTACGAGCAAGCGCGCGTGATGGGCGGCGGCTCCAGTATCAACGGTCAGGTCGCGCTGCGCGGCGCACCGCGCGATTTCGACGCGTGGGAGCAACTGGGCGCGGCGGGCTGGAACTGGCCGAACGTGCTTCCGTACTTCCGCAAGCTCGAAAGCGACCGGAACTTCAGCGGCCCGCTGCATGGCAAAGACGGTCCGATACCGATCGATCGCATCGACATGGATCACTGGGATCCGTTCACGTGCGCGGTGACGCGTGCGTGGCTCGATCAGGGTTACCCGCTGCGCGCGGACATGAACGGCACCTTCGAGGAAGGCTTCGCGCAGATTCCCCTAGCCAACGACGGCAAGCGGCGCGTATCGACGGCAGTCGGCTATCTGGGCGCGGAAGTGCGTCGACGTCCTAACTTAGCGATCTGGACCGATGCGCAAGTGCGGCACATCGTGATGGCGGGCAAACGGGCAGCGGCGCTCGATGTCGAAGGGCGAGGCCGGCTGACGTTGCCCGCGAGCAGTGTGCTGATCCTGTGCGCGGGCGCGCTTCATACGCCCTGGCTGCTGTTGCGCGCAGGCGTTGGCGGTATCGATCATCTGCGCGAGCATGGCGTCGCGCCGGTTCTGGACCTGCCGGGCGTGGGCCGGAATCTGCAGGATCATCCGTCCATTTCGCTCTCGGCGTATTTGCCAGCGGCCGTGCGCAGTCGTCCGATCCTCCGGCATAACTATGTGAACCTGATCTACTCGTCGAAGCTCGATCCGTGTCCGGCGAGCGACATGGTCATGATGGTCGTGGTGAAATCGGCGTGGCACGCGGTCGGGCAACGCCTCGGCACATTGAGCGCTTATGTCGGCAAAACCTTTTCCACGGGCACGGTCCGGTTGTCCGCGAAAGACTCCGGCGACAGCCCCGCGGTGGACTTCAACTGGCTTGGCGATGAACGCGATCTGCAGCGCATGGTGGACTCGTTCCGGTACATGGCCGCGCTGCTGGCGACCGGCGATGTGCCGCGCGTCGCGCTCGATCCATTCACGGTCGGCTTTTCCGACAAGATCAAAAAGCTCGGGAAGATCAACGCGTCCAATCGCATCAAGACGGAGATTGCGGCGCGCATCATGGATTCGTCGGCGTGGGCGCGGCGGCAGATCATCAGCCGCTTCGTCACCGGTGGCGTCACTATCGAAGACCTGTTGCGCGACGAGCGCGCACTGAGCACGTATGTTCGCCGCGCGGTCACCGGAATCTGGCATCCATGCGGGACTTGCCGGATGGGCCGGCCCGATGACCGCAACGCCGTCACCGACCATCGCGGCATGGTGTTGGGCAGCGAAAATCTTTATGTCGCGGATGCGTCCGTGATGCCCGAGATTCCCACGACCAATCTGAACATTCCGACCATCATGGTGGCCGAGCGTATTGCGGACTTGATGAAGTCGCGCGCTGGCATCGCCGAAATCAAGACCGTCGTTCATGGAGAGATGAAATGAGTTCGTCGCGCAACGGTGCGAATGCTTCGGATAGCGAAACGTCGAGCGCTTCCGGTTCCGGGCTGACACGAGCAGAAGCGCCGCCGGTCAAACGCATGCTGATCGGTGGCGAATGGGCTACGGCGGCGTCGGGCAAGACCTTCGATACGCTCAACCCCGCTACCGGCGAAGTGCTCGCCAAGCTACAGGAAGGCGATGCCGAGGATATCGACCGCGCCGTGTGCGCGGCCCGCGATGCCTTCGAAGGCGCGTGGTCGCGTGTCAAACCGTTCGAGCGGCAAGCCTTGCTGCTCAAACTCGCTGAACTCATCGACCTTCATTTCGATGAGCTTGCCATGCTCGACACGCTCGACATGGGCGTGCCGATCTCTCGTGTTCGCGGTTATCGCCGTCGCGCGATCGGTATGCTGCGCTTCTATGCCGGGCAAGCAACGATGATCAACGGCGACACCGTTGAAAATTCGTTTCCGGGCGAATATTTCACGTATATCGCCAAAGAGCCCGTGGGCGTGGTGGGCGCCATCATTCCCTGGAACTCGCCGCTGACCGCCACGATCTGGAAGCTCGGCCCCGTGCTCGCGACCGGTTGCACGCTGGTGCTCAAGCCTGCCGAAGATGCATCGCTCACGCCGCTGCGCATTGCCGAACTGTGTCTCGAAGCGGGCATTCCTGCGGGCGTCATCAACGTCGTGACGGGCTACGGCGCGCGTGCAGGCGATGCACTCGCGCGCCATGCCGGCGTCGACAAGATCGCCTTTACCGGGTCGTTGCCGACCGCGCAGAAGATCATCGAGGCATCGGCAAGCAACATCAAGCGCGTATCGCTCGAACTGGGCGGGAAATCGCCCGACATCGTATTCGCCGATGCCGATCTCGATCAGGCGGTGCAAGGCGCTTCCATGTCCGTCTTCGGCAATTCGGGGCAGGTGTGCAGTGCAGGCACGCGCCTCTTTGTCGAGCAATCCGTCTACGAGGAATTCACCGCGCGCGTGGCCGCGTTCGGCAAGGCGCTCAAGGTCGGTGCGGGCGTCGATCCGGCAACGCAAATCGGCCCACTGGTTTCAAGACGGCAATTCGAGCGCGTCTCGGCTTATCTGGATGCCGGTAGAAACGAGGGCGCCAGCGTGTTGTCCGGCGGAGATCGCTTGCGAGGCGAAGCCTTCGAGGGTGGCTACTACGTCGCGCCGACAGTGTTCGGCGATGTGAACGACAGCATGCGCATTGCGAAAGAAGAGATCTTCGGACCGGTCATTTCAGCCATTCCCTTCACCGATCTGAACGAAGTGATTCGACGTGCGAACGATACACCCTTTGGTCTGGGCAGCGGAGTATGGACGCGCGATGTCGGCCGCGCTCACGCTCTGGCGAAGAAACTACGCTCTGGAACGGTCTGGGTGAATTGTTATGGCGAGATGGACCCGGCCATGCCGTTCGGCGGCTACAAGAGCAGCGGGTACGGGCGCGAGAGCAGCGTGCATCACATCGACGAGTATCTCAATCTCAAGGCTGTCTGGCTCAAGACGTCCTAACACAGTGCGATTCAAACAATCTTCTTTGATGGGCTACATGACATGAGTGATACAAAAAAAACCCTGCGGCGTATTGTCGATGAGCGGCGTGGGCTGGTCGTCCCCGGCGCGTTCAACGCCATGAGCGCGAGCTGCATCGTCAATGCAGGTTTCGAGGCCGTCTATATTACCGGCGCAGGCGTGACGAACATGAACCTCGGATTGCCCGATCTCTCGTTCATGGGATTGCACGAGATCGCAGAGAACACGCAGCGGATTCGCGATGTCGTCGATGTACCCGTGATCGTGGATATGGACACGGGCTTTGGCAATCCGGTCAACACGTATCACACGGTACAACGACTCGAACGCGCAGGCGCCGATGCCTTGCAGATGGAGGATCAGGTATTCCCTAAGAAATGCGGCCACTTCAATGGAAAAGGCGTGATCGAGACGAGCGAGATGCTGTCGAAGATCAAGGCTGCGGTCGATGCGCGCAAGGACGATAACCTGCTCATCATCGGGCGAACTGATTCGGCCGCCGTCGAAGGCTTCGAAGCCGCGGTCGAACGCGCGCAAATGTATGGCGAAGCGGGCGCGGACATTCTTTTTGTCGAGGCCGTCGAAGCAGAGGTCGATATCCGGCGCCTTCCGAAGCTGCTCGACAAGCCGCTTCTGATCAACATCGTCATCGGCGGAAAAACACCGGCGCTTACTGCGAAGGAATTCGGCGCAATGGGATTCTCGCTGGTGCTGTACGCCAACGCTGCCTTGCAGGGAGCGGTGACCGGCATGAACCGCGCGCTGGATGTACTGAAGCACGATGGCATTCTCACGGAAGACAAAAACATCGTGACGCCATTCCTCGAACGCCAGCGCCTTGTCAATAAGCCCTTTTACGACGAGCTGGAAGAGCGCTATCGGTGAAGCGCTAAACATCGTTCAGGATTCGATGCGGCTTTAGGCTCGCCCACATCAAATAGCATGACTAAATAAGTAAATTCAGGAGACGACGTGAAAAACAAGATCGCTCATACAGTGAGAATGGCTCTGATGGCCGCCGCGATAGTGCAAATTTCAGGCGAGGCTTGCGCGCAGAGCAGCGTCACGCTATACGGGATTATCGATACCGGCATCGGTTATCAAAGCAGCGCCGGTACACTCGGTTCCAACTCGGGCGGCCGCTCGAAAGTCAGCGTCATCAATGGCGTTGCTTTCGGTAACCGGTTCGGCTTTCGTGGCGTCGAAGACCTCGGCGGCGGCACCAAGACGATCTTCACGCTCGAATCGGGCTTCAACAGTGCAACCGGCGCGCAACAATACAGCGGCGCGATGTTCGGCCGGCAAGCGTTCGTCGGCTTGACCAATGCGGCATACGGCACCTTCACCGTGGGGCGGCAATACACCGCTTACTATTTCTTCGTGGGACCGTATGGACCGACGGCATGGATCACGGGCTTCTATGGCGCCCACCCGGGCGACCTCGATTCGATGGACCTCGTCTATCGCGCCAATAACTCACTCCAGTACATCTCACCGAGTTTCGGCGGCTTTTCCTTCGGCGGCTCCTATTCATTGGGCGGCGTTCCGGGCAGCTTCAACCGAGGTTCGACATGGAGCGCGGGCGCGCAGTACGTGAACAGCTTCTTTGCCATTGGGGCGGGCTTTCAGCGCATCAATAACTCGACGTTAGGCGGTGGCGCGTGGGGCGCCGATTCGACCACGACGAGCGGCGGTCAGCCCGGTATATCGTCGCTGAACAATGGATACCAGACCAATCAGGCGCAACAGCGCGTGGCCGTGACGAGCAATATCAAGTTTCTGCCGAACTGGGATTTGGGCTTGAGCTATTCGAACGTGCAGTACATACCGGGCGTCAATTCCGCCTTTCGTGACACGGCAATCTTCAATACGGGCGGTATCGTTCTGCACTGGCGCCCTTTGACGCCGGTCGATGTGGCTGCGGGCTACAGTTATACGAGAGCGACTCAGGCGAACGGAATCACGAGCAACGCGCAGTACCAGCAATTCAATCTGGCGCAGTTCTATAGTCTTAGCAAGCGCACTGAGTTTTACGCGCTCGAAGTCTATCAGCGTGCCAACGGAAAGACACTCGGCACGAGCGGCGCGGGCAATATCATCAATGCGACGCCGACCATCGGCGACGGGCTCAACAGCGCGCCTTCGACGTCGCGCAGCCAGATTGCGATCGGGATCGGCGTGGCGCATCGTTTTTGATCGACAATGCATCTGATTCATGAATGAGATATCGACAGGAGAGGCTGTGCAAATCAGTTCATCGATCGAGAGCGGAGACACGCTATTGGCGCCTATTTTGCGCAAGATTTACTGGCGCATCATTCCCATCGTGTTTCTTGGCTTTGTCATTTCCTTTCTCGACCGGACGCTGTTGAGCTTCGTTTCGCTGCGCATGAATGAAGATCTTCACCTGTCGCCAACAGGCTATGCATTCGGCGCAGGCTTGTTCTTTCTGAGTTACGTTTCGCTGGAGATACCGAGCAATATTCTGCTTGAGCGCTATGGCGCGCGCCGTTGGCTGGCTCGAATCATGATTACGTGGGGCATCGTCACCATGGCAAGCGCCTTTATCGCCGGTGAGACGAGCTTCTATGTCATGCGTTTTTTACTCGGTTTGGCCGAGGCGGGGTTCTTCCCGGGCATTCTGTTGTATATGACGTATTGGTTTCCGTCGGATCATCGGGCGAAGACAACGGCGCTCTTCACCATGGCGCTGCCGATCTCGGTCGTGATCGGCGGCCCCTTGGCATCGGTGATGTTGTCGATCGGCGATATGGGCGGTTTGGCACCGTGGCGCTGGACGTTCATCATCGGTGGGATTCCGGCGGTGCTGCTCGGTATCGTGACGTGGTGCACGATGTCGAGTACGCCCGCCAGCGCAAGCTGGCTGACCGCCGAGGAGAAAGCCTTGCTGCTCGAAAGGCTTCGTGCGGAAGAGCATCCCGATGATCGGCGGCATTCGCGTTCTCTGCGGGCGGCGTTGCAGGACCGGCGTGTCATCCTGCTTGCGCTGCTGCATTTCTTTTGGGCAATCGGTCTTTACAGCGCCGCGCTGTGGCTTCCTCAGGTGGTCGGCAAGCTGGGTTTGCCGAGCGACGAGGTTGGCTGGGCGATGGCGGTGCCCGCGTTGTTGGGCGCGGGAGCCATGTTGGCGTGGGGCGCCCATTCGGACCGTACCCGGCATAGACGGCGACATGCCATGATCGCCAACTTGGTCGGCGCGGCGGGATTGGTTGGAAGCGCGTTGTTCAGACAACCTGTGCTTTCGATGCTATCGATCACGATAGGCATGGTGGGCATTTATTGTTATTCGGCGGTGTTTTATCCCATTCCTCAGGCGATCTTGCGTGGGCCGGGTGCGGCGTCGGGAATTGCTTTTATTACGGCGTTTTCGAATCTGGCGGGGTTTGCCGGAACTTATATGGTGGGATGGCTTAACCTTCACTTTGGCAATTTCACTTATGCGCTTTTGGCGCTTGCGACTTCTTTATTGATTTCGACTGTGTTGCTGGGGTTTGTGCCGCACGAGGTGGCGTTGGAGGAAGCTCGGGTTAGATGATTTACGGTGTGGCTTTTTCTTGCAAGGGGCTGCTGTTGTTTGGGCTTTTATTGCAGTAGCCGCCTCCCCGGCGGGGGGGTAACTTTCTTTGCTGCTGCAAAGAAAGTCACCAAAGAAAGCAGCTTTTTACCCCATGCACGCTGGCTGGAGAGGGTTGGTCTGGATTAACGGATGCAGTGGCCGCAATAGAACTATGAACGCATAACTTGCCGCTTAGGCAACCTGGCGATTACGCGCTCGAATAACGAACGCTTAGTGGACCGCATTCATACTTTCGGCCATGCGCTACGCGCGCCGAGAACCGAAGAACGGAATCCCGCAGCGAATTAGTGCCCAGCCACATCGAGCCACATCGCACCCATCCCATTGGGCCTTACCTCGATTGGTGCTCCATGAAAAAAGGAAACAACAACGTGACACTTAATGCCTGAATAGCGGGTCAGTGAGTTTGTCTTATCTGGCCATGTGCTTTTAGCCGGAAGCACGAATCGAGGTAGGGCCGAATAGCAATCTTGCGGTGCGGCTTGAGGTGGCTGGGCACCTATACGCTGCGGGATTCCGTTCTTAGAAGCTGTTGCAAAATTAAATATCGGGTCTGTTAACTTTTCTGATTTGATGTTAACTTCCTGTCTTGTTTTGCCTGACAGGAAACAATGCCTAAAGAACTTATAGACGACCAATTGTGGTCGCTCATCGAACCGCTTCTGCCCAGGCAGGCGCCGCGCAATCGCCAGTACGCGGGCCGCAAGCCGACGCCAGACCGAGCAGTGCTGACTGGCATTGTGTTCGTGCTGCGCTCGGGCATTGCCTGGAATCTGTTGCCGCAGGAAATGGGTTGCGGCTCAGGAACAGCTTGCTGGCGACGGCTCGTCGCATGGCAGAAGGCCGGTGTCTGGCAGCGTATCCACGAGACGTTGCTGGCCGAACTGCGCCGCCGCGGCGAAATCGATTTAACGCGTGCCATCGTCGACAGCTCGTCAATTCGCGCCATGCTGGCGGGAAAAAAACTGGCCCGAATCCCACGGACCGGCGCAAGCTCGGCAGCAAGCACCACCTCATCGTCGACGCGCAAGGCATCCCGCTCGCGGTCATCCTGACCGGCGCAAACCGCAACGACATTACGCAGCTCGATGCACTGGTCCAGGCCATTCCACCTATCCGCGGCAAAAGGGGCCGTCCCCTGCGCAAGCCGCACATCGTTCAGGGCGACCGGGGCTACAGTTCCGAGCCGCATCGGCAACGCTTGCGTGAACGTGGCATCACGCCAGTGCTCGCAAAAATCGGCTCGCCCCATGGCAGCGGACTTGGCAAAACACGTTGGCAAGTCGAGCGCTCGATTGCGTGGCTCCACTCGTTTCGACGCCTGAAGATTCGCTATGAACGTTATGCTCATGTTCACGAGGCTTTCCTCGCGTTAGCTTGCGCTTTGATTTGCTGGACGCGCCTTAAATCTTGCTTTAATTAATTTCGCAACAGCTTCTTAGGTTCTCGGCGCGCGAAGCGCATGGCCGAAGGAATGAATGCGGTCCACTTAGACTAGAGAGTTGGAGCGCGTAATCGTCAGGTTGCCTAAGCGACTCGTTATGCGTGGCAAGTCCTATTGCGGCCACTGCATCGTTTAATCCAGACCAACCCTTTCCAGCCATCGTGCATGGGGTAAAAAGCTGCTTTCTTTGGTGACTTTCTTTGCAGCAGCAAAGAAAGTTACCCCCCCGCCGGGGAGGCGGCTACTGAATAAACAGCACAAACAAGAGAAGCCCGTTGCAAGAAAGAACAACAAAATCCAAACGCCCCCATCTAAAACTACTGCACCTTCCCATCTTCCCGCTTCGCATCTTCCATCGCTTCCGGCTCCAACTCTTCCGCCGACCGGTTCAAGTGAACGAACACCCCCCAACAAGCCAGCAACAAACCTGTCGAAGCAATCAACCCACTCGCATACCAGAGTTGCGACGGATCCTGATGCAACGCCTTGAAAGTCGCCACAAGGCCTTCGATTGCAAGCGCCACGACCACCACCACCAGAAACCGCGACACAAACCGCCGTACGCGCGTCGGTGCGCTTACGTCAGCCTCGCGGATGACCTCTTCTTCCACGATGGTTTCAGCGATCTGCATGGCAACCACAGCGCCGGCCAGCACGCCCAGCGCCTCGATAATCGTCAGCGCGCTCGCTTCATCCCAATGTCCCACGAACGCAGTCGACCCAATACGCGCCGCAATGCCAATCAACATCAAGGCCGCGCACGTGAAAAGAACAGCCATCAACGCATGGATGATGGTAAAGAATCGCAGCAGTGACTTCATCGTGGGTCCTCGTTATTTGCAGGTGATGATACACGCTGCTTTCGGACCGCCTACCGACTACTTTCACTCAGCCGCGCTTTCGAGAACATCGATCGCCGCCGCACACGCGCCGCGCAATTGCTCGCGCATCAGGTCATGAACCTTCGGCGAACGCGCGACGATGGCGTTACGTATCTTCTTCGCCATATCGAACGATGCGCGCATGCGCCCGCCACGCGCCATCGCAATACGACGCAAGCGCCGCACGGGACCGATGAGCGCCGCATGATTCTCCTGCAACGTGCGGTTGTCGGCGATAGTCATGACAATCGCGTAATAGCGGTCGAGCGCATCGACGTAAGCGGATGGGTCATCCATCTCTACGCTTGCCTGCATGGCCGCGATCACGTCGTCGAGTTGCGCCGTGCCCAATGGCGTGATGCGCTCCGATGCGAGCTGCACGGCGAGGCATTCGAGCGCCGCGCGCACGGTATAGATTTCCTCGACATCGCGCAGGCTCACCGCGCGCACGAAGGCGCCGACGCGCGGAACGATATTCACCAGACCTTCGCGTTCGAGCTGCGCGAATGCTTCGCGCATGGGCGTTCGGCTCACGTTCAGTTGCTTGGCAACCTGAACTTCGGACAGCCGGCTTCCCGGCGTCAACACGCCTTCCACGATCGCCTCGCGCAGCGCGGGAACGACCACGCCTTCGCTCAGAGAATCGCTGGAAGCATCCAGCGCACGCAGGCGCGTGTGATAGCGCTCCGCGATGTCTTCCAAAGTAGGCGCGACCGCCACAGCACGGTTTGCCTTGGACTTACGAGCGATTTTTGCGGCAGGCATTGACACCTCGATGACTTTTTGAATACGCTGTATACAGATTATACACAAGGAGACGTCATGGATCGAGACCCGTTGCCGCAACCCGTTTTAATCGACAGAACGCCAGGCGTGCTGACCTTCACGCTGAATCGTGCGGAGTGCGGCAACGAAATCTCCGCAGCCATGTTCGATGCCATGTCCGCCGCGCTGCGTGCCGAAGCGCTCGAACCGGCGGCGCGCGTGCTGCGCATCCGTGCGGCGGGCGATACGTTCTGCACGGGCTGCGAGCGCGCGGGCACGGATGCGGTATCGATCCGCAAGGAAGTGGCGCGCCTCATTGAGATGAAGCGGCTCGTGCGCAACACGTCGCTCATTTCGATCGCGCAAGTGCAGGGCGATGCAATGGGTTTCGGCCTTGGCCTGGCGATGTTGTGCGATTTCACGCTGGTCGCATCGAACGCAAAGCTCGCGTTTCCCGAGATGCGCAAGGGCCTGCCGCCTGCCGCGATCATGGCTTACGCGGGCAACTATGCATTACCGAAAGCCTTGTTTCCCATGGTCCTGTTCGGCGATGCCATCACGCCCGACGAAGCCTTGCGCGCAGGCCTTATCACGCGCATCTGCGAGCGCGACGCGTTGCAAGCGGAAGCCGACACGCTCACAAAACGCATCCTCGCACTCGATGAAACCGGCGCGCGCGATTGCAAAGCCTTCTTCACCACCGCGCAGGAAAGCAGCATCGAAGAAAACTTCCGTGCCGCGACCGACATGCTGACAGTCAGTTCGTTGAGACTGATGCAAGGCCGATAAGCCGGAACAAGACGACAAGGAGGAGACAACCATGTACGTCAACGCAGGCCCGCGGCTCGACCGCTTGCCGATGTCGCCGTTTCATCGCCGCATCATGTGGCTGATCGGTATCGGCATGTTCTTCGATGGCTTCGATATCTACGTGGCATCCACGGTGCTCGGCGCCACGCTGCAAACCGGCTTTTCGACGCTCGCGCAGAACGCGCTGTTCGTGTCGCTGACCTTTCTCGGCATGATGCTCGGCTCGCTCGGCACCGGCTTTCTCGGCGACCGCTTCGGGCGTCGTTTCACGTATCAGGCGAATCTCGCGATCTTCGGTCTCGCATCGCTCGGCGCGGCGCTCGCGCCCAACATGAGTGTGCTGATCGCGTGCCGCTTCGTGATGGGCCTGGGCCTCGGCGCGGAAAACGTCGTCGGTTATTCGACACTGACGGAATTCGTGCCGCCGACAAAACGCGGCAAGCTGCAAGGGTTGATGGCCGTGTTCGTCGTGTCGGGCTTGCCGGTCGCGGGCCTGATCGGCCTGTTGCTGATTCCGTCGTTCGGCTGGCGCGCGATGTTCGTCCTCGGCGGATTCGGCGCGCTCGGTGTGTGGTACGCGCGCAAGTCGTTGCCGGAGTCGCCGCGCTGGCTCGAATCGGTTGGCCGCAACGACGAAGCCGAAGCGATCATAACGCGCATCGAAGCGGAAGTGATGCAAGCGCGCGACGGCGAACCGCTGCCGCAAGCGCTCATGACGAAAGCGACGAATGCCGCGCCCATGTCGTTCGGCTCGCTGTTTTCCGGCGCCATGCTGCCGCGCATGATCGTCGGCTGCGTGACGCTCGTGGTCATCAACACGCTGCTGTATGGCTTCGTCACGTGGCTGCCCACGTTCTTCGTGCATCAGGGCATGAGCATCGCGAAGTCGTTCGGCTTTGCGCTCGTAATGTCGCTCGGCGCGCCCATCGGCAGCGGCATCGGCGCGTTGACGGCAGACGCATGGGGACGCAAGCCGACCATCATCGGTGCATCGTTCGCGGCCATCGTGTTCGGCGCGATCTATCCGTTCGTGTCGAATCCGCTGTTGCTGCCGGTGATCGGCCTCTTGCTCACCATTCCGATCTACGTGCTCGTGGCGCTGCTGTTCGCCGTGTATGTGCCCGAGCTTTTCCCGACGCCGGTGCGCCTGCGCGCATCGGGCATCTGCAACACGCTGGGACGTGGCGCGACCATCGTGACACCCTTCATCGTGGTGGCGCTGTTCGCGCAACACGGCGTGGTCGGTGTGCTCGCGATGATGATCGGATTACTAACTATTCAAATCATCGTGGTTGCGTGGCTGGGCGTGGAGCCGACCGGCGAACGCCTCGAAGACCTTCAGCCCGATGCCCCCGACACACACGACGCGCACCACGCGCACGCATCGCCTTCGAAATAAATAAACTCAGGATTACACATGGACACAGTGAACCCGAATCATCTCGACGCGCAGCTTTTCATCGACGGCGAATGGACCGATGCCGAAAGCGGCCGCACGATGGATATTGTCAATCCTGCAACCGGTGGCGTGATCGGCACCTTGGCTGCTGCCACGGCAAGCGATGTGGATCGCGCGGTGCAGGCGGGTCATCGCGCGTTCGACAGCGGCGCGTGGCGCGATATGCCGATCCATCAACGCGCGCGCATTCTCAATCGTTTCGCCGATCTGTTCGAAGCCGACCTCGAACAATTCTACAAACTCGAAACGCTCAACAACGGCCGGCCGATTTCGGAGACGCGCGCGCAGATTTCACGTTTGCCGCAGTTTTACCGCTATTTCGCGGCGCTGGCGCTCACGCGCCGCAGCGATGTCATTCCGATCGAAGGTCCGTATCTTTGCTATACGCAGCGCGTGCCGCTCGGTGTCGTCGCGTTGATGACATCGTTCAATCATCCGCTGATGATTCTGTCCAAGAGTCTCGCGCCCGCGCTTGCGACGGGCAACAGCGTCGTCATCAAGGCATCCGAGCAAACGCCTTTGACGACCGTGCGGCTGGTTCGCCTGCTCGACGAAGCGGGTGTGCCGAAGGGCGTCGTCAACGTGGTCAACGGCGAAGGGCGAGAAGCGGGCGCGGCGCTCGCGAGCCATCCGCTGATTCGCAAGGTCGTGTTCACTGGCGGCACGGAAGTGGGGCGGTCGATCGGCGAAGCGGCCGCGCGCAATTTCGCGCTGACCACGCTCGAACTCGGCGGCAAGGGCGCCGTGCTGCTGTTCGACGATTTCGACATGGAACGTGCGGTGAACGGCGCGGCCTTCGCGGCGTTCATCGGTGCGGGACAAACGTGCGTGTGCGGTGCGCGCATTCTCGTGCAGAAGTCGATGTACGCGGAATTCCTCGAACGCTTCCGCGCGAAGGCGGCGCGTATCCGCGTCGGCGATCCGACCGATGCGAAGACGCAACTCGGCCCGGTGATTTCCGATCGTTCGCGTCAGCGCATCCTCGCCATGCTGGAACGCGCGAAGCAATCGGGCGCGAAGTTGTTGACGGGCGGCGGCGTGCCGCAAGCGCTAAAGGCCGGGTTCTTCATCGAGCCGACCGTGATGTACGACGTGCCGCCGCAATCGGAAATCGGTCAGGACGAGGTGTTCGGGCCGGTGACGGTCGTGATGCCGTTCGAGGACGAAGCGGATGCCATTCGCATCGCCAATGCGACACAGTTCGGGCTTGCTGCATCGGTGTGGACGCAGGATGTCGCGCGGGCGCATCGCGTGGCGTCGAAGCTGGAATTCGGCATGGTGTGGGTGAACGATCATCACCGGCTCGATCCGGCGTCGCCGTGGGGTGGCTTCAAGAATAGCGGCGTGGGGCGCGAGACGGGCATCGAATCGTTCGATCAATTCAGCGAGCCGCGCGCCGTCACGGTCAATACCAGCGGCAAGACGGTGGATTGGTATGCGGACGATGGCGAGTTGAAGCGGCTGAATTGATCGATAAGACGTAATTGCCTGCCTTATTCCTCCACGACCGACCCGTCGTAATGCGCGCGCATGGCGACGGGTTTGTTCCGCGCGGGAAACCGTTGCGCCGCGTCTTCCGGCAAATCGATGCCTAATCCCGGTGCGTTGGGAATAGCGATAAAGCCTTTCTCGGGAGCAGCAAGACCCGGCACGACCTGGCTGCCACGTAGACCTTCGATTCCCTCGAATTCGATCGAGTCGAGCGGATATTCTTGTATGGCGAAGTTTGGAATGGCCGCATCCAGATGCAGACAGGCGGATAGATTAACCGGCGATAGCGGGTTGTGATAAATCACGTCCACGCCGTGCGCTTCTGCCAGCGCGGCAATCTTTTTCCCTGCCGTGATGCCGCCGCAAACGGAAATACAAGGGCGAACATACTCCGCGCCTCGGCGGGCGAGGAGCATCTGAAACTGCTGGATCGTGATGAAGCGCTCACCAGTCGCGACAGGCACAGGCATATGGTCAGCCACGTGGGCCGTGGCATCGATATTGTGCGGCGGGATCGGATCTTCAATGTACATGGGCGTGAAGCGTTCGATTGCGCGGCCGAAAGCAATCGCTTCGGCGGGCCGCATGCGCGAGTGAATTTCCACGCAAATATCGATGGCAGGTCCAACGGCTTCCCGTACCTGACGGATGGCGTCGACCGCGCCTCTCATCTTGCTGCTATACGATTTGAACCAGCTATCCTGAACCCCTTCTTCGAGCAAAGGATTCAGATAACCCAAAGCGGTAAAACCATCGGCAACCAGCTTTTTAGCGCGCTCGACCAGCGTTTCTACCGTGCGCCCTTTGCAGTGCGCATACAGTCTGACCTTGTCGCGCATCGCGCCGCCAAGCAGTTCGTAGACCGGAACACCGAGTTGCTTTCCCTTGATGTCCCACAGCGCCACGTCGATGGCCGATATCGCGCCGCTGATCGCCGCGCCCGTGAAATGCTGAAAGCGATGCATCACGTTCCAGTGATGCTCGATTCTCCGGGGATCTTTTCCGATCAGATACTCTCCGAATTTCTTGACCGCTTCGGCACTGGCTTCCAGATGGCCCCATGCGCCTGATTCGCCGATTCCAGAGAATCCTTTATCCGTCGTGATCCTAACGAACAGAAATCGATCGATGAATAAAGGGGTGACGGACGTGATCTTCATAAAGTCTCCGAGAGAGTAGGTACACAGAACCGGCGGGCGTCACGCTATGGTTCGCTGGCCATTCATGCGTTTAAGGATCAACAGCGTGACCGCAGAAACGATGGCGAGCGCCGCAAGCGGCAAACAGGCG
Organism: Caballeronia sp. A2-2; assembly: GCF_057612605.2. Taxonomy (NCBI): domain Bacteria; kingdom Pseudomonadati; phylum Pseudomonadota; class Betaproteobacteria; order Burkholderiales; family Burkholderiaceae; genus Caballeronia; species Caballeronia sp. A2-2. Next base: position 242,969 of record NZ_JBVFIR010000005.1, read on the forward strand.
AGTGAAAAGCTGCCGGTCGCGCCTTTGATGATGCCCAACAGATAAGTCGCGCCGAACCCGGCAAGATTGCTGATGGCATTGATCTGGGCGATCGTCGTCGCGGCGCGGGGGGCGGGCGTCCAGTCGCTGACGAGCGCCCAGAACGGGCCCTTGAGCGCGTAGGTTCCGACCAGCCCGAGCGAGAGCAGGATCATCGACGCGACAAGAGAGTGAACGAACACCGTTGCAACGAGACTGATACCGATCAGAATGAGCGGCAATACGGTTCGCAGCAGCCGGTCGGAGCGGTCGGACGCCGATCCCCACCAAAGCATCGTGGCGCAGGCCGCCACGTAAGGCAGCATGTTCAAAAGCGCGGCATTCATGTTGGACATGCCGAAGCTCTTCAAAATCTGCGGCATCCAGAGTCCGAGCGCGACGGTGGCGCCTGCGCTTCCGGAAAACACGAGTGCCAGCGCGAGCACATAAGGGCTCCACAGAAAACGCCATCCCGACGATGACTCCATGGGCCGCGAGCGTTGTTCATCGCGAGCGAGTGCCGAGGTCAGCCAGGCGCGTTGTTCGGAGGAGAGCCACGACGCCTGATCGGGTCCATCCACCATCACGGCGAAAAAGAGGAAACCGAACAAAATGGCGGGAATGGCTTCGATGATGAACAACCATTGCCATCCGCGTAATGCTAAGAAGCCATCTAAACCGAGCAGCCCCGCAGCGAGCGGCGAACCTATGAAGTTAGCGATGGGCAAAGCCATGCTGAAAATCGCATACATTTTTCCGCGATATCGCGCAGGAAACCAGAGCGACAAATAAAAGATCACGCATGGAAAGAATCCGGCTTCGGCGGCGCCCAATAAGAAGCGCACCGCGTAAAGCGAGTACGGACCCTTAACAAACGCCATGGCGATACACACCACGCCCCACGAAACCATGATGCGCGCAATCCAGCGTCGCGCACCGTAGCGGACCAGCATCACACTGCTCGGGACTTCGAGCAGGCAATAGGGGATAAAGAAAATGCCCGCCGCAAGACCGTACCGCGCAGGGTCCAGTTTGAGATCCTCATTCATTTGAAACGCGGCAATGGCGATATTCGACCGATCGATCATCGAGATGATATAAGCCAGTACGACGATTGGAATGATTCGCCAGAAGATGCGCCTGATTGTGTTTTTCTCGAGGGATTCCTGCTGAGATAAATCTGGCAAGGCGGCAATCGGCTTTAGACCTTCCATTGTTATTTCCCTGGCTTCGTCGACGCCACGATTGCACGCAAGGTCTGCGTGCAGAACGTCTTGTTCTCAACTAGGGCTTCAGAATATAGCGTTGGCGGTTCGACCGGAAGTGCAAGTTTTGCATCCGTCATGCGTAACGTCGATACACGCTCAATCGGTCATTTGCGTGGATGTCAGATGCGCCCACACACGTTCGATTTCCCGGCTGGTTCCCTGAATGGCGCGATACGCGATGATGTCTATCCCCAGTGTCCAATCGTCCGCCCCGGCGACTGCGAGCCGCCCGCTATCGAGTTCGGGCTTGACCAAAGAGTTGGGCAGCCACGCGACGCCGTGACCATCCATTGCCATTGCCTTGAGCGCCGCCGCATGAGCACTTTGATAGCAAAGATCGAGAGAAGGCGACTCGGATTGCGAAGAGAAAATGCAGTTCACCATTCCCGCGAAGGAAGCGTAACTTTCATAGCCGAGATAGGGAATAGGTTTGCCGCCGGTTTGCGAAAGATCATGCAACGGCCGTCCGTCGGCTTGAGCGAGAGAGACCGGAATCAGCCGTTCCTCGGCCAATCTTAGTGATGGATAGCGCGCGCCATCCAGCAGAACAGGCGCGGTGGGATAGGAATAACAAAGAAGAATGTCGCAATTCTCTTCGGTCAAGGATTGAACGCAGTCGTGTATGTTCGCGCAGAGCACGCGCGACCGGAGCGGTCCCAGCGCCTTTTCCAATACGCGCAGCCATTGAGGATAAAAACTCAGCGCGAGGCTATGAAGCATGGCCAGGGAAAGAAACGTTCGCCGTGGACGTGCAATTCCTTTGCACTGGTCTCTCTCACGGTATATCGACTGGACAATCTCTTCAGCCGTGACACGAAAGGCTTTACCCGCTTCGGTCAGTGAAGCGGGAAAGGTGCTTCGATCGACCAGCGGCGCGCCAATCCAGCTTTCCAGATTTTGAATGCGACGGCTAAAGGTGGATTGGGTCACGTTGCGCGACAAGGCAGCCTTGGAAAAATTCATGGTCGCGTTGAGCGCTAGAAAATCTTCGAGCCAGGTCAGTTCCATAGCTTTACCTTGTCATCATTCGTTCAGCATACGTGCGTTATCCGCGAGCTACAACTAAAGGCTCTGACATCGAGCCGATGCAAATTCTGCATGGGCTATCTGATATTCGAATTTCTCAACCGAAGACCGCTTGCTTATGATCGACAAAGCCATGAATCGTGGAGAGCGTATGTCGAGTTTAAACAGACGGACTTTCGTCAAGGCAGTGGGCGCAACGTTCATTGCGCCTCTGGCGGACCGAGGATTTGCAGAAGCCGCCTAAAGAACAAACGGCATCGAAGTTCAATCCGCAAGGCATCAAAGCAATTGTTTTCGATACCGTGGGTACGCTCGTGGATTCCTACGGAACGATCACGCGGCAAGGCGCGAAATTCACTCAGGCGCGTGGAATCGATGTCGACTGGAACCACTTGCTCGATCAATGGCGTGCGCAATGGCGAAGGGAGTTGGATCAGGTCATAGCGGGCACCATGCCTTGGCGTTCCAACGATGTCATTTATCGCGATGCCTTGGACAAGGTTCTGGCGTCATACGACTGGCAATCGCGGCTCACGCCGGACGACCGGGATCAGTTGAATCAGTTATGGTACGAACTCGAACCCTGGCCCGACACGAGACCGGGACTGGAGCGCTTGCGGCATCGCTACACGTTATCGACCTTATCCAATGGAAGCATGGCGTCCGTGGTTCATATCGCCAAACACGGCAAGCTGCCGTTCGATTGCATATTGACCGCTGAACTGGTCAAGTCCGCCAAGCCCGATCCAAACGTCTACGCGCTGGCGACGCAATCGTTGAATCTGCGTCCGAATGAAATTCTGCTGGTGGCTGCGCATAAATACGATCTCGCGGCCGCCAAGAAATTCGGCTTCAGCGTGGCGTTTCTTCCAAGGCCGCTCGAACTCGGCCCGCACGGCAAAGTCGATCTCACGCCGGAAACGTTCTATGACCTGACAGAGCCGAGCCTCGTGCGCATTGCGGACGTGCTCGGCGCGTGATCAAAGAATCTCGTTCAGCGCCTTGGCGAATCGCGTCACCGCGGCATCGCCATCGTGCAGTTTGTCCAAGCCGAATAAACCCATTCGAAACGTCTTGAAATCCGCAGGCTCGTCGCATTGCAGCGGAACACCGGCTGCGACTTGCACGCCTGCATCGGCGAATTTCTTGCCTGAGCGAATGCCGTCGTCGTCGGTGTAGCAGACCACGACGCCCGGTGCTTCGAAGCCTTTCGCGGCTACGCTCCTGAAGCCTTTTTCAGCCAGCAGCGAGCGAATGCGCGTGCCGAGTTCGAGTTGTTCCGCCTTCACTTTCTCGAAGCCGTATGCCTCGGTTTCCTTCATGACATCGCGCAGTGTCGTGAGGCTGTCGGTGGGCATCGTCGCGTGATAGGCGAAGCCGCCGTTCTCATACGCTTCCATGATTTGCAGCCACTTGCGCAGATCGCACGCGAAGCTGGTGCTGGTCGTGGCATCGATTCTTTCGCGCGCGAGCGGACTGAGCATGACCATTGCGCAGCAGGGCGACGCGCTCCATCCCTTTTGCGGCGCGCTGATCAGCACGTCGATGCCGCACGCTTCCATGTCCGTCCACACCGTTCCCGATGCGATGCAATCCAGCACGAACATGCCGCCGACCGAGTGAACCGCGTCCGACACCGCGCGCAAATACGCATCCGGCAAGATGATCCCGGCGGCGGTTTCAACGTGCGGCGCGAACACCAGATCCGGCTTATGTTCGCGGATTGCCGCCACAACTTCTTCGACCGGCGGCGGCGCATAGGCCGCCTGTCTTCCATCTTCGACCGGACGCGCCTTCAACACGATCGCCTCGGAAGGAATGCTGCCCATGTCGAAAATTTGCGACCAGCGGAAACTGAACCAGCCATTGCGAATGACCAGACACTTCGCATTCGTCGCGAACTGCCGGGCGACGGCTTCCATGCCGAACGTCCCGCTACCCGGCACGATGATGGCCGCTTTCGCGTGATAGACGTTCTTGAGCGTGGCGGAAATATCGCGCATGACGCCCTGATAGCGCTGCGACATGTGATTGAGCGAGCGGTCGGTGTACACCACCGAGTATTCGAGAAGCCCATCGCGATCGACATCGGGAAGTAATCCTGGCACGTTGCTCTCCTGCATTGGACAAACGAAAAAATCGGAAGCCGCTGGATGGGCGGCGCTTGTACAAGGATAGCCTGCAATCGAAGTCGCCTCGACGACCGGAGCCTTGCCACGGGAAATCCCTAGATTGAGTTCGTTCATCTGCAAACATATAGTTTTCTCATGAACGAACAAACTTCTTCTGCCGACGCCTCCCAAGCGCCCGGTTCATCCGATCCGATGCCGCTCGAAGGCCTGCTGGTCGTCGATTTCAGCCAGTTTCTGGCGGGACCGTCCTGTGCGTTGCGGCTGGCGGACCTGGGCGCGGACGTCATCAAGATCGAGCGTCCGCAGGGCGGCGATCTGTGCCGCCAGTTGAGCATCGCGGATCAGCGCATGGGCGACGACAGCGTGCTCTTTCATACGATCAACCGAAACAAGCGCAGCTTCGCGGCCGATCTCAAGCAGCCGGCGGACCTCGAACGCGTCAAGGCACTCGTGTCTCGCGCGGATGTGCTGATCCACAATTTTCGTCCCGGCGTGATGGAACGGCTGGGGCTCGGCTACGACATCGTTCGGGCATTGAATCCGCGCATCGTGTACGCGAACGTCACGGGTTATGGCGAAGCGGGTCCGTGGCGCGACAAGCCGGGTCAGGACTTGCTCGCGCAATCGCTGTCGGGCATTACGTGGCTGTCCGGCGATGCCACGCAAGGTCCGGTGCCGGTCGGCGTGTCGATTGCGGACATCGTGACCGGCGCGCATCTCGCTCAAGGCGTGCTGGCCGCGCTGGTACGCCGAGGCGTAACCGGGCGCGGTTCGAGCGTCGAAGTCAGCCTGCTCGAATCCATTCTCGATGTTCAGTTCGAGCAACTAACCGTCTATCTTCGCGGCGACGGCGCGCTGCCGCGTCGTTCGGCGATCAACAATGCAAGCGTGTATGGCGCCGCGCCTTACGGCATCTTCGAAGCATCCGATGGCCATCTCGCCCTCGCGATGGCGCCCATCGCGCAATTGGCCCGCCTGCTCAACTGTCCGGCGCTCGATGCCTTCGCCGATCCCGAAATCGCCTTTTCGCGCCGCGACGATATCAAGGCCGTGTTGCGCGATCATCTGCGCACACACGCGGTCGATGAATGGTTGAGCAAGCTCGAACCCGCCGACATCTGGTGCGCGCGCGTGCAGAACTACGAAGAACTGATCGAGCATCCGGGCTTCGCGGCGCTCGACATGACACAACGCGTCGTCACCTCGGCGGGCGACGCGCTCACCACCTTGCGCTGCCCGATTCGCATCGACGGCGCGGTGTTGAGATCGCCGCGCGCCGCGCCCGCGCTCGGCGAACATACCTGCGAGATCGCCGCGCAATTCGCGCTCGACGGCAAGGAGGCGGCGACGTGATTCAGGAACAGTTCTTCGAGGACTACGAGATCGGCTTCTCGCGCCGCACCTTCGGCCGCACCATCACCGAAACCGATGTGGTCATGCATGCGGGACAGACCGGCGACTTCTTTCCGCATCACATGGACGCGGAGTGGTGCGCCACGCAGGACTTCAAGCAACGCATCGCGCACGGCACGCTCGTGTTCAGCGTGGGCATCGGCATGACGGCGAGCACGATCAATCCGCGCGCGATGTCCACGGGCTATGACCGCGTGCGCTTCGTCAAGCCGGTGTTCATCGGCGACACGATCACGGTCACGGCGAGCATCACGGAAAAGCGCGCGCATCCGAAGCGCGCGACGCATGGCGTGGTGGTGGAGCGGATCGACATCGCGAATCAGCATGGCGACACGGTGCTGGTCTGCGATCACCTGTATCTGGTGGAGAGACGCACGCCTGCAAACGAATAGTGATCCCAACAGCGGGCCACGAACCCGCATAACAAACACGGAGACATCATGCGGAAGGTTCTTGGGACGCTGGGCGCGATTGCGCTCGTTTGCGCGTCCGGTGCGGCGAGTGCGAAGGACATCACCCTCGGCTATTCGAGCGTGGGTTTGAGTTATCCGTTCGCGGCGGCGATTGCGAAGGGCTTCGAGAACGCGGCAAAAGCGGCGGGCGTCAAAACCGTCGTGCTCGATGCCAAGGGCAACGTGCAAAAGCAGGCCAACGATATCGACGACCTGATCGCGCAAAAGGTCGATGGCATCGCGATCATGCCGCTCGATTCGACCGTCGCGCAGGGCTGGGTGGATCGCGCCGTCGCGCGCGATATTCCGACTGTCGGCGTGGCGTCCGAAATCGGCGATCCGCACAAGCGGCCCATCAAGCAGGTCTACGAAAAACTGACCGCGCTCGTCACGCAGGACGAAGTGACCGCAGGCGCGCGTGCGGGCGAAATGGCTGCATCGATGCTGCCGAAGGGGAAGCCCGCGAAGATCGCCATCGTCGAAGGTTCGGCGGGCTTTGCCGAAGTTTCGCAACGCACGGAAGGTTTCAAGCAAGGGCTCGATAAGGCGGGCGTGAAGTACGAGATCGTCGCTTCGCAACCGGGTGACTGGACTTCGGAGAAAGGCGAATCGACCTGCCAGAACATTCTGGCTTCGCATCCCGATGTCGATCTGTTTTTCGCGCAATCCGATGACATGGTGGTCGGTTGCGCGCTTGCCGTGCGCAGCGGCAGTTCCAGCGCGAAGCTGATCGGCATGGGCGGCTCGAAGCTGGCCATCAACGCGATCAAGGTCGGCGACGTGACCGGCACGGTCTGCTACAAACCGGAAGAAATCGGCAAGCTCGCATTCGACGCGCTTTACGGCACGGTCACGAAGAAGGACGTGAAGAAGGCCGTTTTCGTCGCCTACGATACGCCGCCCATCACGAAGGCGAATCTCGCGAGTTGCGTGCCGCAATGGTGATGGCGACGGACGCGTTGCTGCGTTTCGAGCGCGTCGAGAAGGTCTTTCCGAACGGCACCGTCGCGCTGCGCGGTGTCGATCTCGATGTCGAACGCGGCCAGGTGCACGGCCTGCTCGGTGCGAACGGCGCGGGCAAATCGACGCTCATCAAGATTCTCTCGGGCGCGTTTCCCGCATCGGGCGGGCGCATTGTCTGGCGCGGCGAAGCAGTGCAATGGGCGAGTCCGAAAGAAGCGAATGCGATGGGCGTCGCGACCATCCATCAGCATATTCCGCTGGTGCCGACGCTTTCGGTGCTCGAAAACGTGTTTCTCGGCGATGCCGGCCGCTGGCGGCGCGATGCCATTTATCACGCGCGCTTCGACGAGCTTTGCGAACGCGTGGGCTACCGGCTGAATGCGCATGCGCTCGTCAGCGAGCTTTCCATCGGCGAACGTCAGATGGTCGCGATTTTTCAGGCGCTCGGCACCGGCGCGGAACTGATCGTGATGGACGAGCCCACCGCGTCGCTCGCCAATGAAGAACGCGAGATCGTGTATCGAACCGTGCGGCATTTGTCGCGCGTGGAAGGCAAGGCGATTCTCTTCGTCTCGCATTTTCTCGATGAAGTGATCGCGCTGACCGATTGCGTCACCGTGCTGCGCGATGGCGTCGCGGTGATGCATGCCGACACCGCCGAACTCGATGAATCGCGGATCGCGGAAGCAATTGCCGGGCGCGAGATCGTCGCGCTGGAACGTGCCTCGCCGCCGCCGCGTGCCGCGAGCGCGCCCGTGCTGCTCGAACTGAACGAACTCGCATCGCCCGGCAAACTCGCGCCTTTATCCATGAAAGTAGCGGCGGGTGAAGTCGTGGGCATTGCGGGACTGCTCGGTTCGGGCCGCAGCGAATTGCTGCACGCCATCTTCGGCGCGGATGCAGACGCCACCGGCGAAGTGCGCGTGAGCGGCCGCGCGATTCGCCGTTCGACGGGCGCGGCGGTCGATGCGGGCATTGCACTCGTGCCGGAAGATCGCATGCGCCAGGGTCTCGTGCCGCTGTTCGAAATCTGGCGCAACACCACGCTGCCCGCGCTCGAAGGCGTGTCGTGGCGGCGCTGGCTGCCGGTGCGCGAACGCGAAACCGCGCGCGGCGCGGAGGCCATCCGGCGTCTGCAAATCAAGGCGCAATCGCCCGATGAACTCGTCACCGAACTGTCGGGCGGTAACGCGCAGAAAGTCACCATCGCGAAATGGCTGTTCAGCGACGTGAAAATCTTCCTGCTCGACGAACCCACGGCAGGCATCGACATCGGCGCGAAAACCGACATTCTTTTGCTGGTGCGCGAACTCGCGGCGGCAGGCAAGGCGGTGATCGTCGTGTCGTCGGAGTTCGAGGAACTGCTCGCGGTGAGCGAGCGCATTCTCGTCATGCGCGATGGCCGATGCATCGCCGAACAAGCGGCGCAGGCCACTTCCGAGCACGAACTCATTCTGCTGGCGGGCGGTCATGGCGCGCAGGCAGTGACATCAGGCGGGCAAACATGAACGTTTCGACCTCGAAAGGCCATTCCGTCGCGCCCGAGCGCGTGCCGAAAGCGGGCGCGGACTGGCGGCGCATCTTCGGTCTGCGTGAGATGGGCGTGTATTACGCGCTCGTTCTGCTGGTGCTCGTGCTGTCCGCCGTCACGGCGTACACGGGACGGCCGAATTACCTCAGCATTGTCAACGTGACGAACGTGCTGTATCAGTCGTCGCTTATCGCGATCATGGCGGTGGCGATGACCGTGATCCTCATCACCGGCAACTTCGATCTGTCGGTGGCGTCCGTCGCGGCGCTTTCCGCAGCGGTGATGATCGGTCTCGCGGATTCCATCGGCTTCGTGCCCGCCGCACTGGTCGCGATGCTCGTCGCCGTGTTCGCGGGCGTGGTCAACGGCGCGATCGTGCAGTGGCTCGGCATCAATGCGTTCATCGTCACGCTGGGCACGTTGACGGCGATTCGCGGCGTCGTGCTGATCGTGACGGATGGGCGGTCGCTGTCCGTCGAATCCGTCGATGCCATCGCCGCGATGCGCGTGTTCGAGTCGGGGCGCGTGCCGCTCGGCGGGTTCTTCGTCGTGCTCGGCATTGTTTTGATGGCGGCGGGCTTGCTGCTCGTCATGCGTGCGAGACGCGCGGCGCGCACACTCGGCAACACCGCGCCCGCCGCGTTCGGCATGCTGGCGGCGGGCGTGATCATTCTGGCGCTCGGCTGGATCTTCGGCGCGCGGCTCGCGGTGGCGAAGCCGGTCATCTACATGGCTATTTTCACGGCGCTCGTGTGGTTCGTGCTGACCTTCACCAACACGGGGCGACGTCTCTACGCAGTCGGCGGCAATGCGGAAGCCGCGCGTCTTTCCGGCATCAACGTCGGGCGCTATAAAATGGCCGGATTCATTCTTTGCAGCGCGGCGGCGGGCTTCGGCGGCATTCTGTTCGGCAGCCGGCTCGGCGCGATCAATCCCACGGCACTGCAAGGCGCGGAACTCACGGTGATCGCATCGGCCATTCTGGGCGGCACGTCGCTGTATGGCGGCGCGGGCAGCGTCATCAAGACGCTGGTCGGCGCGCTGCTGCTGTTCACGCTCACGAACGGGTTCAATATCCTGAACCTCGGCGCGAACTACCAGGGCGTGATCGAAGGCACGGTCGTCGTGACAGCCGCCGCGATCTATACCGTGGGAGGTTCCCGCCGTCGCGCCCGGACACGCTGACACGTCAAGGGACTCTCCATGCCTCGCACCAAAGCCATCGCCATCGACCTTGCCGACGAACTCGACGAGGGCGAACCGCAAGCCTCATCCGGCAAGCCGAATTACTCGGTGCCGGCGGTCGAAAAGGCGCTCGACATCCTCGAATATCTCGCGGCGGAAGGCGTGCCGATGACGCGCGCTCAACTTGCGCGCGCGTTGAATCGTCAGCCACCCGAACTATTTCGCATGCTCACGTGTCTGGAATCGCGCGGTTATTTGTGGCGCGATTCCGGTTCGAACGCTTACGCGCTCACGCTCAAACTGTTCGAACTGAGCCGCACGCATTCGCCTTACGAAGGGCTGCTGCGCGTGGCCGAGCCGCACATGCGCGCGCTGGCCGCGCAGTTGCGCGAATCGCTGCATCTGTCGATGCTGCATGGCGATCAGGTCATGGTCATCGCGCAGGAAGAAAGCCCGAAGCCGTTCAGATTATCGGTGGAAGTCGGCACGCTGCATTCGGTGGCGGGCACTACATCGGGACGCGTGCTGCTCGCCAATCTTCCCGACGATGAAGCCGCCGCGCTCCTCAAACGCGATGCGGCGCATAAGCAGTTGTCTGCCGCCGGGCGTCAGAACTTGCGCGAGCGGCTCGGACGCATCCGCGAACAGGGTTACGAGTGGAGCGAGGGCGAGTGGTTCGAGAGCGGCATCGATCTGGGTGTGCTGGTGGGCTCGCCGCAATCGCGCGTGAAGGCGGCGCTCGTGCTGGCGACGCTGCGGCGCAAAGGCGAAGGGCCAACGCTTGCCGATGTGCTGCCCGCGTTGCAGGCATGCGCGCAGGCGATCGGTGCATCGGCGGGCATTCTGAAGGGAGACTCCACTTGACCATTACATTGCGCGTCGCGGTGCGGCAGTTCGGGCCGTTCGAGAGCGGCATCGTCAGGCAGTTCGAGGATTTCATCGCGACGACGGGTGAGGATGCGCGCATCGAGATCGAAGCAATGGATCTGAATCCGCTGCACGATGCGCTGGTTCAACGCCGCGAACTGGCGAGCGGCGCGTGGGATCTGGCGTTTTTGTCGACGGACTGGATCGCGGAAGTCGTGGCGCTCGGGCTGGTCGAGAATCTCCTGCCGTTTCAGGCGCGCGCGCCGATTGCGGATTTTCCGCAGGCGTGGAGTCCTTCACTGCTCGGTCTGCAAAGTTTCGCCGATGGCTTGTGGGGCATGCCTTATCACGATGGCCCGGAATGCCTGATCTATCGCCGCGATCTGTTCGACGCAGCGGGACTGGAACCGCCTTCGACGTGGGATGAATTCGTGACGACGGCGCGTCGTTTGCATGCGCCCGAAGCGAACATGCACGGAACCGCGCTCGCGCTTTTTCCCGATGGTCATAACGGCTTCTATGATTTCTGCATTCACGTCTGGACACGCGGCGGCGAGCTTTTCACGAAAGACGGTGCGCCGTGCCTTCCGAGCGAAGCCGCGCGCGATGCGCTCGATTTCATCCGCACGCTTGCGCGCGATAACGCTGCCATCGCGCCCGATCCGCAAGCACTCGACAGCGTGCGTTCCGGCCTGATGTTCGCCGCTGGCGAGGTCGCCATGATGGTCAATTGGTTCGGTTTCGCGGCCTACGCGCAAACGGCGGCGGAGAGCCGCGTCGCGGGGCGCGTGGCCGTCGCGCCGATTCCACGCGGCGCTCATGGCACAAGCGTGTCGCTCAACGTGTTCTGGATGCTCGCGATGGCTTCCGGCTCGCGTCATAAGGATCTCGTCTGGCGTTTCATGCGCCATTGCGCGAGCGCGCCGATGGATAAACTCATCACGCTCGAAGGCGCCATCGGCACGCGCATATCGACGTGGCGCGATGAAGAAGTGAACCGGCGCATCCCGTTCTTTCATCAACTCGAAGTGCTGCATCGCGAGGCGCGTGAGTTGCCGCGTCACGCGCGGCTCGCCGACATCTCCCATGTGATCGACGCGATGCTCGCAGGCGACAAACCCTCCGATGTTCTGCTCGCCGAAGCGCAAGCACGCATCGAGGAGATCATGCGATGACCTCACTCGACACCTTGCAGCAAGCGTGGCCCATGCCCGCTCGGCCGAAGCCTATCGTGCTGATCGGCGCGGGCGGCATCGCGAGAGATGCGCATTTGCCCGCGTATCGCGAAGCGGGTTTCGAAGTACGAGGCGTGTTCGATCTCGATACCGCGCGTGCCGAAGAACTGGCGCAAACGTGGTCGATTCCGCACGTTTATGCATCGCTCGAACAGGCATTGGATGCGGAAGACGTGGTGTTCGATGTCGCCGCGCCCGCCGCCGTGCATGCCTCCATCGTTGAGAAGATGCGCGATGGTTCAGCGGTGCTTCTGCAAAAACCCTTTGGCCTCGATCTCGACCAGGCCACGCATCTGCGCACACTCTGCGAGACGAAGCGTTTAAAAGCAGCCGTCAACTTCCAGCTTCGCTTCGCACCGATGATGCTCGCCGTGCGCGACGCCATTCACCAAGGCTTGCTCGGCAAGCTCGTCGATGTCGAAGTGCATCTGAACCTCGCCACGCCGTGGCATCTCTTTCCGCATCTGAAAGCGGATAAGCGCGTGGAAGTGGTGTCCCATTCGATTCACTATCTCGACCTGATCCGCGCGCTCGTCGGCGAGCCGCGCGGTGTGATGGCGCGCGGCTACACGTATCCCGGCAGCGGTCTCGCCGATACACGCACCAGCGCGATCCTCGATTACAGCGAGTCATTGCGATGCACGCTGTCGATCAATCATCACCACGACTTCGGCACGCGGTTTCAGGATGCGGGCTTTCGCTTCGAAGGGCTGGACGGCGTGCTCGTGGTGAAACTCGGCGCGTTGCTCGATTATCCGAAAGGCGAGCCGGACGAGTTGTGGTTCTGCGCGCGCGGCGGCGCGTGGTCGCAGATTGCGTTGCAGGGCGTGTGGTTTCCGCATGCGTTCATCGGCACGATGGCGAATGTGCAGCGCTATGTAAGCGGCGAGGATGCCGCGCTCGTCTCCGATGTCGCGGACGCGTGGCGCACGATGGCGCTGGTCGAAGCGTGCTATCGCAGCGAGTCGAAAGCAGGGGAGCCGATTCCCGATAGCGGAAGTTAGCGCAAGTTAGCGCAAGCCGAATTCCTTGAGCACTTTTTCGGTGTCTTCTCCGACGCGCGGTGCGCCGCGACGGCTGACGGCCCGCTGACCATCGATTCGCAACGGCCCGCGCGTGGTCAACACGGCGGCGCTGTTCCGGCGTTCTACCGATTGCAGCATGCCAAGCCGTTCGAACGCTTCGCTTTCAAGCAGACGCCGCCAGTCGAGCACTTCGGCGCACCAGACATCGGCGGGACGCAGGCGCGCGAGCCAATAAGCCGTGGATTGCTGTACGAGTTCTGCCGCGATGAGCCGCTTGATTTCATCGCGGCGCGTGAAGGCATCGTTCGTGGTGAAGTTGGCGAGCGCGGGCATGGGCAGCGTTTGCGCGAGTTGCGCGAGCGGCATCATCGCTAAAGCGAGGTAGCCGTCTGCGGTCGGATACATGCCGTAGGGCGCGGCCAGATAGACGTTCGCATTGCGATATTCCGCGCGTTGCGGTGCGCGACGGCCATCGTTCAGATAGGTCGTCAGCATTTCGAATTGCAAGTCGATGAGCGCTTCCAGCAAGCTCGTTTCCACGCGCGCGCCTTCACCGGTCATGCCGCGCTGCACGAGCGCGGCGAGAATGCCTTCGGTGAGAATATGCCCCGCCTGAATATCAGCGATGGACAAACCCAGCGGCACCGGCCCGTCGCCTTCGTTGCCGTTGAGCCACGCAATGCCCGACACCGACTGCGCGAGTAAATCCTGACCCGGCATGCCCGCCCACGGTCCTGTTTCGCCATAGCCCGAAATGCTTGCGTGAACGAGCCGTGGATTGAGCGCGCGCGTGGCGTCATAGCCAAGCCCGAGGCGTTCGATCACGCCGGGCCGGAAGTTCTGGATCATCACATCCGCGCGCGCGATCAGGCCTTTGAGCGCCGCGAGATCGCGTGCATCCTTCAGGTCGAGCGCGATGCTTTCCTTGTTGCGGTTGATCGCATGGAACAGCGTCGAATCGCCTGCGATGTCCGTATCGGTCAGATAAAGCGTGCGGCAGATATCGCCCGTTCCCGGCCGCTCCACTTTGATGACGCGCGCGCCGAGATCCGCGAGCCGCAACGCCGCAGACGGTCCCGACAGAAATTGCGCGACATCGAGCACGAGCAGACCTTCGAGCGGCGCGCGCGGGTTCGGCGTGCTCATGCGCGATACAACGCGTTGAGCGCATCGATGACGCTGTGCGCGGGTTCGTTCTCGCGCAAGCCGCGATCGAGCCGCGCCGATGCGGTTTGCTGATACGACATGTAGCCATCGTGCCGAGGCCGGACCCATGCGACTTCGAGCGTGGCGCGCGTCGCGCGATAAAAATCACCGGCAGATTCGTTCACGGTGTCGTCTTCCCATGCCGCCGCGTGGCCCGGTTGACCGCCTGCGGCCGCGAACGGTCCGCGTTGCGCTTCGCCGCTCGCCACCCAGAGCGCGAACGCCTGCGCCTCGTCCTGATGCGCACCGCGCGCCGATACCGCGATGCCCGTGCCGCCCAGCGCCGAACCCATCGGTGCATCGTGCCCGAACACCGGCATGTCCGCGAACGCAATGCGCACCGGCCGGAAATCGCGCCATGCGTAGTTCACGTAACCGTAGATCAGCGGCACGCAATCGATGGATGCATCGGGTTGCGCCATGCGTTCGTAGATGGCGATGGGGTCATCGTCGAAGCAACGGGGATCGACGTGGCGCGTGAGGTCGCGCAAAAAATCGAACGCACGCGCGGCGATGTCGCGGTCGAACAGATCGGGACCATCGACCGTTCCCGGCGCGCCGAGTTGCGCGCTCAACGTGTAAAGGCACATCAGCGCATGAGGCGCGCGCAGCGGCAATGCAACGCGTCCGGCGCGCGCGAGTTGCAGCACGTCGTCCCACGTGCGCGGCGGCGCGTCGAGGCGGTCGCGTCGCCAGGCGAGCACTTGCGTCGCGGCATCGATGGGCAAGGCCCATTGACGGCCTTCCCAGCGATAACTCGCATACGATGCCCCGACCGTGCCCGCTTCGATATTGCCGAGCGATGCATCTTCGAACGGTCGCAGACAGCCCTCTCGCGTAACCTGACCGACATGCGGATGATCGATCACGATGAGATCGTAACGGCGCGCGAGTTCATCGACGGGAAAGGATTCGAAGTCCTGCAGCGAGCGGCGGTCCCATTCGATCTTCACGCCCGTGCGCGCGTGCCATTCGGCGGAGCACGCCGCGAGCGGATCGTAGCCGCGCGGGTGATCCCAAGTCATGCCTTTGAGGACGACCGTCATCGTTGAGTTACCTAGGTGAATGAAGCGTTCATAGGTGCAATGATGGCGGTGGTATGACAGACGTGTCGATCAGGGTTTTCCGTAGTGAGCGTTCGATACTTCGGCGCGCAACGAAACGTCGCGCCGGAAACGCTCGCATACTGTTTTCAACGCTAGGGAGGAAACATGGATCAGAACGCGTTTCAAACGATCGAACCGAAGATCTTGTACTTCGGCACGCCGGTGGCGCTCGTTAGTTCGTGCAACGAAGATGAATCGACGAACCTCGCGCCCATCTCGTCCTTCTGGGCGCTCGGCTGGACCATGATGCTCGGCCTGCTCGATGAAACCAAGACGGCGGAGAATCTGGCTCGGCATCCTGAATGCGTGATCAATATTCCTTCTCCTGATCTATGGCGGCAGGTTGAGGAACTCGCGCCGCTCACCGGCAAAGACCCGGTGCCTGACCTCAAGGCGAAGCAGTTTCACTTCGAGAGGGACAAGTTCGAAGCCGGCGATTTTTCGCCTTTGGCAAGCGAACTGGTGAAGCCGGCGCGCGTCGCCGAATGCCCGATGCAGCTCGAAGCGCGTGTTCGTCATATTCATCGCATGGGCGGGGAGAAGCTGGAAGCGCTCGGTGGGGGCGTCGCGGCGGAAGTCGAGATCGTTCGGATGCATGCCGATGAGGCTTTTGTCAGGGATGGGAGGCATATTGATCCGGAGAAGTGGTCGCCGTTGATTTATAACTTTCGGCATTACTTTAGGCTTGCGGGGCGGGAGCTTGGGAAGACGTTTCGGGCTTGAGGTTTGTTTGGTTTGTTTGTGTCGGGCAAGGGGCTGCTGGTTTTTGTGTTGTTTATGCAGTAGCCGCCTCCCCGGCGGGGGGGTAACTTTCTTTGCTGCTGTGTATAGACGGGAGACATCGCTGACAAACGTACGAGGACATGGTTGACACTTTCGGGTACTGAAACCCCGGTGCCGACCATGACTTGGAACATAAAAGACACGATGAGCCTGCGACAAGAATTCGTTCATTTGGCCACTCAACACACCCTCACGATGACGGAGTTGTGCGAGCGCTTCAACATCAGCCGGCAGACCGGCTACAAATGGCTCAAGCGGGGCGAACAGGCGCTGGCCGATCGCTCGCGCCGTCCCGCCAGCAGTCCTTCGAAGAGTTCTGAGGCTATCGAGCAGGAAGTGGTTCGACTGCGTCTGGCCCATCCGTGCTGGGGCGGACGCAAAATCAGCCGACGCCTTCAGGATCTGGGCTTTGAAGGGGTGCCGCACCCCAGCACCGTGACTTCGATCCTGCATCGGCACCAACTCATCCTGCCGGCCGAGTCGGCGCGGAGCGAGCCCTGGAAGCGCTTTGAGCACGCGCAGCCCAACGCGCTCTGGCAGATGGATTTCAAGGGACACTTCGAGACGCTGGACAAGCAGCGCTGCAGTCCGCTGACCGTGCTCGATGACCATTCGCGCTTCAATATCCTGCTGCGTGCCTGTGGCCCGACCGACACCGCAGCCGTGCAGGCGGGGCTGTGCGAGGCGTTCGCACGGTATGGCTTGCCTGCGCGCATCAACACCGACAATGGTGCGCCGTGGGGCTCGCCCAGCAGTCCGGGGCAACTCACCGAACTGGCGGTGTGGCTGATCCGGCTGGACATCGGCATCAGCTACAGCCGGCCCTATCACCCGCAGACCAATGGCAAGGAGGAACGGTTTCACCGCACCCTGAAGGCCGAAGTCCTGAACGGGCGATGCTATGAGAACCTGGAGCGCGTGCAGACGGTGTTTGAGCGCTGGCGCATCGTCTATAACTGCGAGCGGCCGCACGAGGCAATCGGCATGGCCACCCCCGAGAGCCGTTATCGGGCAAGCTCGCGCGCGTATCCCTCCGTCCTGCCGGAGATCGAGTACAGCCCGGACGACGTGGTGATGAAGGTCAGATCGGGTGGGCGCGTGGACTTCGAAGGACGACGCATCAAGCTATCCAACGCGCTTTATGGGCTGCCGGTTGCGGCTCGTGCAAAGCCGGGTGAAGACGGGGTATTTGACGTCTGGTTTGCCCATCATCGGATCATGACACTTGACCTGAGGAGCGAAAAAGCCTGACCATAAAACTGTCAACGATGTCCTCGTACATCTGTCAACCATGTCTCCGGTCTATACACTGCTGCAAAGAAAGTCACCAAAGAAAGCAGCTTTTACCCCTCCGCACGCTGGCTGGAAAGTGTGGTCTGAATTAACGATGCAGTGGCCGCAATAGGACTTTCTTCGGTTGCTTAAGCACATGGGCAACCTGGCGATTTCGCGGTCGAATCCTTGAGTCTTAGTGGACCGCATTCATGCTTTCGGCCATGCGCTGCGCGCGCCGAGAACGTAAGAACGGAACCCCGCAGCCTATAAGCGCCCAGCCACCTCACGCTTTCCCGCAAGATTGCTATTCGGTCCTACCTTGGTTAGTGCTCCGACTAAAGGCGACTTGCGTTGGTGTGCGCGCTTTGCCTAGAAGCGCTTACCGAGGTAGGGCCCAATGGGAGAGGTGCGATGCGGTGTGATGTGACTGGGCACTCATACGCTGCGGGATTCCGTTCTTACGTCCTCGGCGCGCGAAGCGCATGGCCGAATGAATGAATGCGGTCCACTGAGACTCAAGGATTCGAGCGCGCAATCGCAAGGTTGCCTGAGCGGCAAGTTATGCGTGGAAAGTCCTATTGCGGCCACTGCATCGGTTAATCCAGACCAACACTATCCAGCCAGCGTGCATGGGGTAAAAAGCTGCTTTCTTTGGTGACTTTCTTTGCAGCAGCAAAGAAAGTTACCCCCCCGCCGGGGAGGCGGCTACTGCAATAAAGACACAAACAAGAGAAGCCCCTTGCAAGCCAACACAACAAAACAAATGCAACACCTGAACGGTTCGTTCAAGCGCTTAAAACAGCCTTCGCGCCGTTAAACCCTTCATAATCCATCGCCGCATCAATATGCTCATAGCCAAATGCCTCACCGATACGCGTCCTGAACAACGGATCATCAATGATCGGTTCAAGCGCGTTCAACGCCGCATCAAGTTTCGCCTTATCCCTGACGGTCGCGCTTTCGAAGTTACTAAAGCGCCGAATGACAAGATTCTTCATCATGATCAATGAAGTCGGAATCGACAGCGGCGATGCTGCATCCAGAAAGCCATAGCAACGGATCGTAGAGTTGACTGGCAACGCGTTTGCCACTTCGCTGAGCAACTGCCCGCCGACGCCATCGAATACTGCTGTGCCACCGAGTTCGGCAAATCCTTCGCCACTCACGATCACATGCTCGATACCTGCGGCGTGCAACGCACCCCGCGCTGCTTCCGTGCGAACGAGAATGATCGCGCGCAAGCCACGTCGATGCGCAAGCGCGGCCATCGCGTTACCCGTCGCCGAATTCCCCGCCGTGACAACGATTCCCCGATGCCCCGCCGCGATGCTCTCCTCGATGAACGCATAAGCCGTCATC
Source organism: Caballeronia sp. A2-2 (assembly GCF_057612605.2). Lineage (NCBI taxonomy): Bacteria > Pseudomonadati > Pseudomonadota > Betaproteobacteria > Burkholderiales > Burkholderiaceae > Caballeronia > Caballeronia sp. A2-2. The sequence goes on from NZ_JBVFIR010000005.1 coordinate 261,813, forward strand.
ACATTCACCAGCGAACCGCTGTAATCCAGCGCCGAAACATGCTCCGGCAAGATCAGGCAGTTGGTATAAGGCATCTGAGCAAACTCCGACCATAGCCCGACGCTTTCCTCGCTGCGCCCAAGCGAACGGTACACGGCCACCTTCCTCCCAAGATACTTCGACGGCACGCCTTCCCCAATCGCCACGACCGTTCCTGCACCCGATGCACCCCACACATCGTATCGAACCGGTGGCAGCGCCGCGCCCACCGATGCAGGCCGTTTGAGGAACGTCTTGTCGCCGTGATTGATCGCAGATCCCGCCATTTCGATCAACACATGGCCCGCAGCCGCATCGGTCGGCGTGGGCACTTCGCGCACTTCCAGATCGCGCGTGGCGGTTACGCAAATCGCTTTCATGGTCTTGCTCCGTGGATGGAAGGTTCAACCTTAACCATTCCGATCCATTGCGAAAACGCTCGCACGCGGCATACCATTGATTCCATCCAAGAATCGATCGAAGGGAAAAGCATGGACCGACTCGACGCAATGCGGCTCTTTGTCCGGCTGGTCGAAAGCGGCAGCTTCACGGCGGTGGCGCGCGCCGAAGGCATGGGCCAGCCCGCCGTCAGCAAGCAAATTCATGCGCTCGAACGCTATCTCGGCGCGCAACTGCTCACGCGCACGTCGCGGCAAGTCAGCGTGACGGAAGCGGGTCAAGCGTTCTACGCATCCGCGAAAACCTTGCTGGATGATTTCGATATCGCCGAGTCGTCGGTCGGCGACCGGCAGCAATCGCCGCGCGGTTTGATTCGTCTGAGCACGTCGCCCGCGCATGGCCGCTTGTGCATCACGCCATTACTACCCGAGTTTTTCCAGCGCTATCCAGACGTCGAAATTCAGATGTCCGTGTCCGAGCGTCAGGTCGATCTGATCGGCGATGGAATCGATCTCGCGATTCGTCACGGCCGCATGCAGGATTCGTCGATGATCGCGCGCAAGCTGTGCGACTCGCCGTTCGTGCTGGTCGCAAGTCGCGCTTATCTCGCGACGCACGCGATGCCATCGAAGATCGAAGACCTCGATGCACACGACTGCGTGGTCTTCGCACATGGACGCGAACGCCGTCCGTGGATGTTCGGCAAGGGCAGCGATTCGATTGCCTACTTGCCGCGCGGTCCGTTCATGACAGGCGACGCCGAACAGATTCGCGCAGCCATTCTGTGCGGACTCGGCATCGCACAGGTGCCGGTTTGGGTGGTCGCACCGGAGATCGCCAACGGCGAAGTGCAGATGCTATTGCCTAAGTTTCAGCGTGAATCCGTGCCGACTTACCTTGTTCATCCAGCGAGCAAGCGTGTGCCGGTACGCGTCAAGTTGCTCATGGATTATTTGCACACGGCGTTCGCATCGTAAATGTTCAGTGACAACGCCCGTTCGCGCAGAGTGATAAATTTCACGCTAACCGGAGGCGCAATCATGAATCTTCAGCCGTTCGAAATAAATATTCCCGTGGACGATCTCGACGACCTGAAGCTGCGTCTGCGTAACACGCGTTTTCCCGCGGCGTTCGATCAAGACACATGGGACGATGGCGCGAACCTCGGCTTCATCCGCCGATTACGGGACTATTGGCTGAACGACTTCGATTGGCGCGAGCACGAAGCGCGGCTCAATCGCATGCCGCAATTCAAGGCGACGATCGATGGATGCGACATTCATTTCATCCATCAGAAAGGAACCGGACCCGCGCCGATGCCGCTCGTGCTGACTCACGGATGGCCGGGCTCGTTCATCGAAATGGAACGTGTGCTTCCGCTGCTGACGGACCCGGCATCGCATGGCGGCGATGCGGCGGATGCGTTTCACGTCGTCGTGCCTTCGCTGCCCGGCTTCGGTTTCTCCGCAGCGCCGACGCGTGCCGGATTAGGCGCGCATGGCGTCTCGGCACTGTGGCTCGAACTGATGAACGGGCTGGGCTACGAACGCTTCGGCGCGCAAGGCGGCGATATTGGTTCAACCACGTCGATGTGGCTTGCGCGGCGGTTTCCCGAGCGGATCATCGGCGCGCATGTGAATTACATTCCCGGCAGCTTCAGACCGAACTTAGACACCGATTCGATAAGCGATGAAGAACAAGCCTATCTCGACACTGTTGGTGCGTGGTCGAGCGCAGAAGGCGCTTACGCGGCACTGCAAAGCACCAAGCCACAAACCTTGTCGTACGCGATGACCGATTCCCCCATCGGTCTCGCCGCATGGATCGCAGAAAAATTTCGCGCATGGAGCGATTGCGGCGGCGATGTCGAACGCGTCTTCACGATGGACCAACTGCTCACCGATATCTCCATCTACTGGTTCGGCCATATGCTCGATGCATCGTTCCGAATCTACAAGGAGAACCGGTTGCGTCCGCTCACCTTCGGTCCATCCGAACAAGTCACGACGCCGCTCGGTGTCGCGGTATTTCCCCACGAATTGCCGATGCCGCCGCGCTCGTGGGTCGAACGCGTCTACAACGTGCAAAGCTGGAATGCGATGCCGCGCGGCGGCCACTTCGCGGCTTTGGAACAACCGGAATTGTTGGTCGAAGATATCCGGGCGTTCTTTCGTCCGCTGCGTCGTGACTAGACGCTGAACGTCAAATCCCATTTCACCTCTTAGATTCGCGCGCGGCTGACCCGCCGCGCGCGATGCCCCTTTGCCGTTGACGACAACGCGCATCCCGAGTAATCTGAAAACACTTTCTGGAAAGATTTTCCAAAACATAAAAGATCAGACGGAGACAAGGCTCATGCAACTGGGAACAGCGCGGCAGGCCGCGCAATTGATCGGCGATGGCGACACGGTGCTCATTACGGGCTCCGGCTCCGGCATGGCGGTGCCGGAATCGTTGCTCGCCGCCATCGAAGCGCGATTCAAAGAAGAGGGCGCGCCGCGCAAGATCACGGCGGTCCATCCGGTCGGGCTGGGCAATCGTGGCGATGAACTCGGCGCAAGCCATTTCGCACACGAAGGGCTGCTTAAACGCGTGGTCTGCGGCACGGTCGTGGATGCGCCGCCCATCGCCAAACTGGCGTTGGCGAATCTCATCGAGGCTTACACGTTGCCGCAGGGCGTGCTGTCGCAGCTCATCCGCGAAATAGCGGGCGGGCGGCCGGGACTCACCACGCACGTCGGGCTGAACACGTTCGTCGATCCGCGACATCAAGGCGGCAAGCAAAGCACGCTTGCGACAGAAGATCTTGTTGAACTAGTCGAGCGCGATGGCCGCGAATGGCTGTTCTACAAGTCGTTCAAGGCCGATGTCGCGTTATTGCGCGGCACCACCGCCGATGAAGACGGCAACATCTCGCTGGAACACGAAGCCATCTTCGGCGAAATGCTCTCGATGGCGCAGGCCGTGCGGCGCTGCGGCGGCGTGGTGATCGTGCAGGTCAAGCGTCTTGCACGGCGCGGCACCTTGCCGGCCAAGACCGTCAAGATTCCCGGCAATCTCGTCGATTTCGTGGTGGTCGAGCCGCAGCAGATGCAGACCTATCAGACCTTCTACGACCCGTCCTTCGCGGGCGAAATGAAGACGCCGCTCGCTACGTTCCCCGCCTTGCCGCTCGACGAACGCGGCGTGATCGCGCGCCGTGCGGCGCTCGAACTCACGCGCGGCGCGGTCTGCAATATCGGCTCGGGCGTCTGCACGGGAATCGGCCTCGTGGCGGCGCGCGAAGACGTGCTCGATCTCGTGACGCTCACCAACGAACAAGGCTTGATCGGCGGCGCGCCCGCCAACGGACTCGATGCAGGCGCCGCGCGCAATTACGCGGCCATCGTCGATCAGCCGTATCAGTTCGATTTCTACGATGGCGGCGGCATCGACGTGGCGTTTCTGTCGTGCGTCGAGATCGATCGGACCGGCAACGTCAACATCACGCGTTTCGCGGACCGGCTGGTTGGCGTGGGCGGGTTCATCAACATCAGTCAGAACGCCAGAAAGATGGTTTTCGGCGGATCGTTCACCGCGGGCGGTCTGAAGGTCGCGGTGGAGAACGGGCAACTGAAGATCGTGGAAGAAGGGCGTCACTCGAAGTTTGTCGAGAGCCTTCAGCAGATTTCGTTCAGTTCGAAGAACGCGCGCGTGGGCGGTCAAACGGTGTTGTACGTCACCGAGCGCGCGGTGTTCTCGTTGACTCAGGACGGCTTGCGCCTCGTCGAGATTGCACCGGGCATCGACCTTCAAAAAGACGTGCTCGCCCGCATTCCCTTCGATGTCGAAGTCGCGGCGGACCTCAGGACCATGCCCGCCGAAGTCTTCTCGGATGCGTCTCTCGGTCTCAGAACACGACTCGAAAAAGAGCCGATTCCCGTGCATCCGAAAGTGCGCGCGCTGGTGCAGCAAAGTCGCTGAATTGCTCCAGGGTCATAAATAAATCAGGAAGGAGACACACGTGAACCAACCCGTTTCGGCGTCTGGAAACAGGCGTCGCTGGTATCAGGAAATCAACCGGGCGCAGTGGTTGACGCTCATCGGCGCGTGGTGCCTGTGGGCGCTCGACGCGGTGGATTTTCTGCTTATAACCTTCGTGCTGATCGACATTTCGAAGACCTTCGATGTGACGCTGCACACGGCGTCGTTGCTGATTCTCGCGACGTTCGGCGTGCGCTGGCTGGGCGGCATGTTGTTCGGGAACCTGAGCGATCGTATCGGACGCAAGATACCGATGCTGATCGCGCTCGCATGGTTCACCGCAGGCGCGGCCTTCACGGGGCTGGCGTGGAGCTTTGCGGCGGTGCTCGTGTTCCGCCTGCTGCTCGGTTTCGGCATGGCGCCGATCCTCACGCTCGGCTCCACGATGATCGCGGAAGTCTGGCCGGAGAAGTATCGCGCCATCGGCATCGGCATTCTGGATACGGGCTGGGGCTTCGGCAGCGTGCTGGCCGCGACGTTATACGGGCTCATCTATCCGCACTTCGGCTGGCGTCCGCTGTTCTTCGCGGGCATCGTGCCGGGGCTGCTGGTCGGATTGTTCATCTGGCGCTTCGTGCCGGAGTCGCCGGTGTGGCTCAAGGCGCGCGCGAAAGGGCTGGTTTCGAAGCAGGGCTCGCCTGCCATGACCTTGTTTCGCGAGCATCGCGGTCTGGTCTTCAGGCTGAGTCTCGTGCAGTTTCTGCTTCAGTTCGGGTCGTGGCCGCTGCAGGGTTTGCTGGCGACGTATCTGCGTGAGCTGCATATGCCGGCATCATCGGTGAGCCTGATTACGAGCGCGGGCGCGGTGGGGCAAATCTGCGGCTTCTTCTGCTCGGGCTTTATCGCGGAACACATCGGCCGCAGAAAGGCCATTGCATTGATGCTCGCCATCGGCTGCGCCTGCGTGCTCGCGCTCGTCAATCTCGCGCCGGTGTCGGTCGCGCTCGGCTGCGTGTTCGCGTTCCTGAGCGGCTTCTGGATCGTCGGCGCATCGGGCATCTATCCGACCATTCTTGCGGAGAATTTACCGTCCAACGTGCGCGCGACCGGCGTCGGGCTGATGTACAACATCGGCGTGATCGGTGGCGGTATCGCGCCATTCATCGTGTTGGCCTCGCTCGATTACTTCAAGGTCGCGCTGCCGCACGGCATGTTCTTCTACACGCTGCTGGGCGATGTGGTCGGCGTGACGATCCTCTTTCTCGCGACGCGCGAAACACGCGGCGTTTCCATCGAAGAAGCGGGCACGCAGGACGATGCGCCCGCGCAGCAAACGGAGGGCATGCGCCGTGATGCTTGGTAAAGCCGCACTCGCATTCTGGAATGGCATCCAGCCGGGCGGCGATGCCGAATTCCTCGCGTGGCACGTATCGGAGCACATGCCCGAACGTGTCGGCCTGCCCGGCTTTTTGCGCGGCCGCCGTTATGTGGCGAGCGAAGTGAATGTGACCAGCCCGCGCTACTTCAACTTCTACGAAACGGATACGCTCGACGCGCTCGAATCGCCGGTCTATCGCGACCGGCTCGACAATCCGACGCCGTGGACCACCAAGGTCGTCGCGACCTTCATCGACACGTCGCGCACCATGTGCCATGTTGCGCACACGCAGGGCAAGGGCGAAGGCGCGTGGATGCAGACCATCCGCGTGAGTTTTCCCGCTGCGCGCGATGAATGCATCGATGAGCTTGTGACGCTGCTAAAGAACCTGCCAACGCGCACGCCTTTGGTCGGTGCGCACGTGCTCGATGGCGTGCAACGCGAAACGAAGCCCACGCGCGAACTCGAACTGCGCGGCCAGCCCGATGCGCAGATCGACGGCGTGTTGCTGATCGAAGCCGCCGACGAAGCGACGCTCGCGTCACTCGCGCGTGAAGCACTGTCCGACGAAGCGCTCATGAAAACCGGCGTGCGTGCGTTGCTGCGCGGCACCTATCGGCTGGAATACAGCCTCAATCACGAAGAGAGAGACATCGCATGAAACTGTTTCGATTTGGACCGGCGGGCGCGGAGAAACCCGGCATCGTCGATGCAAAAGGCACGCACCGCGATCTGTCGCGCGTTATCGGCGATATCGATCCGGCGAACATTGCAGCGGATCTTGCGGCCAAGTTGACCGGCGTGGATTTGACGACGCTGCCCGAAGTACCGAAGGGCACGCGCTTCGGTCCGTGCATCGGCGCGCCGGGAAATTTTCTTGCGATCGGCCTGAACTACGTCGAGCACGCGAAGGAAACGAACGCGCCGCTGCCCGCCGAACCGATCTTGTTTGCGAAAGCGCCGAGTTGCATCGTCGGGCCGGACGACGATATCGTGTTGCCGCGCGGTTCGATCAAGACGGATTGGGAAGTGGAACTGGCGCTCGTCATCGGCAAGCGCGCGCATTACGTGAGCGAAGCCGAAGCGTTGTCGTATGTGTTCGGCTATTGCGTGTGCAACGATGTATCGGAGCGCGCGTTTCAACTGGAACGCGGCGGTCAGTGGATGAAGGGCAAGTGCGCGCCGTCGTTCGGTCCGCTCGGTCCGTATCTCGTCACCGCCGATGAAATCCCCGATCCGCAGCGCTTGCCGCTCTGGCTGGAAGTCAACGGAGAGCGCGTGCAGAACAGCGACACATCCGACATGATTTTCCCGATCAGCAAGATCGTTTCGTATCTGAGCGAGTTCATGATCTTGCTGCCGGGCGATGTCATCACGACGGGCACGCCGCCTGGCGTCGGGCTCGGCATGAAGCCGGAGCGCTATCTGAAGCACGGGGATTCGGTGCGGCTTTCGGTCGAAGGTCTGGGCGTGCAGACGCAGCGTGTCGCATGAGCGAGATCGATTCGATTCCGGTGTCGGGTGCCACCGCGCTCTATGCAATAGTCGGCGATCCGGTGGCGCAAGTGCGCTCGCCGCAGGTCATCAACGCGTTGTTCGCGCAGGCGGGCATCGATGCTTTGCTGGTGCCGTTGCACGTGCCGCGTGCGCGTTTCGCCGAGACCATGCGCTCCCTGATGTCGATCGAGAACTTGCAAGGCATCGTGCTGACCGTGCCGTTCAAGGTCGATGCAACGGCGCTGGTCGATCACATGCTGCCGGGCGCGCGCGCAGCAGGCGCAGTCAACGCCATGCGCCGTTCGAAGGAAGGCACATGGGAAGGCGATATGTTCGACGGCGCGGGTTTGGTGCGCGCGCTGAAGGACCACGGCCACGCGCCGAAGTCGAAGCGCGTGTTGCTGGTCGGCACCGGCGGCGCGGGCCGCGCGATTGCCATTGCGCTGGCGCAGCACGGCGTGCGCGAACTCGCGTTAAGCGACATCGATCACGCACGTGCGCAGGAAGTCGCGCAAGCCGTGCGCGACATAGCGCCCGATTGCCGCTGCACGATAGCGCCCGCCGCTTTCGACGGCCACGATATCGTTATCCACGCGACGCCGCTCGGCATGCGCCCCGACGATCCGCTGCCGCTCGAACTCGCGGGCATGGGTGCATCGCACGTGCTGTTCGATATCGTGCCGAAGCCTGACGTCACGCCGCTCATGCGCGAGGCTCAAACGCGCGGCATCGTGACGATTGGCGGCAAGCGCATGATCGAAGGTCAGGCCCGCGCAATCTTGGAATTTTTCGGGCATCGGGTGTGAAGCGTTCGCGCCTGGTCAATCAACTCATCTTCAACAGGTAACACGTATGAGCGTCGCACTGGAACGTGGCATGGCCATCCTCGAATTGCTATCGTCGGATCGCAACGGCATGCAACTGAGCCGTCTTTCCGAGACGCTCGATATTCCCCATAGCGCCACGCATCGGCTGCTCACGACGCTCATCGACATGGGCTATGTGTATCAGACCCGCGAAATGGGACAGTACTGCCTGTCGCTCAAGGCGGTGTCGCTCGGCATCCGGTTCGTGTCGAAGAACGATCTCATCGATCTCGCGCGGCCGCTGATGGACGAACTCGCAAGCGTGTCCGGCGAGTTGTCGCGCCTCGGTCTGATCGATAACGAGCGCCTCGTGTGGGTGTCGAAATCGCTCGGCACGCGCGCGGGTTTGCGCTACGACCCGGACAGCGGGCTGGAAGCGCCGATCTTCTGCACGGCGTCGGGCATCGTGTGGCTCGGCACCATGCCGGACGATGAAGTCACGCGCCGCGTGACCAAGGCAGGCTTCGCCCACGTCGATGAATACGGCGCGAATGCACCGCGCACGCTCGAAGAAGTGTTCAAGCAGGTACGACGCGCCCGCAACGCGGGTTGGGCGATGGTGAGCAACAGCTTCGAAGTCAACACCGCAGCGATGGCCGCGCTCATCAAGGGCGAAAAGCAGGAGCCGCTCGGCGTGCTGACGATTGCGGGGCCATCGTTTCGCATGACGACCAAGCGCATGCAGGAACTTGCACCGTTGTTGATGCGCGCGGCTGCATCGCTGTCGGAAGTGAACGCACGCGCTTTCGCGATGCCGCCCGCTTCCGCGCTGAGTCGCGCGACTTGAAAAAGGAGACACGAAATGGCTGAAACGGAATCCGCAGTCGAACGCCGTTTGCTCAAACCGGGCCTGTACGGACTGAACGATATCGGAGTCGGCGATTACTACCTGACCGCAGGCGTCACGGTGACGGAGACGCACGTGGTCAACTTCGCGGGCGTATCGGGCGATCACTACGACATTCATGTGGATGACATGGCCGCGCAGGAAGCGGGCTTTCCGCAACGCATTGCACACGGTCTGCTCGGCCTGTCGCTCGCGGATGGCCTGAAGACGCGGTGCCCGGTCCTGCTCAAAGGCATCGCGACGCTCGGCTGGAACTGGTCGTTTCGCGCGCCGCTCATGATCGGCGACCGTATTCATGTCGATATCGAAGTGCTCGCCAAGCGGCTCACGAAGAAGCGCGAGGATCGCGGCATCGTCACGATGCGGCTCAAGGTGCTCAACCAGCGCGGCGAAACCGTGCAGGAAGGCGAAACGCAAATGATGATGCCCGCGTCCGTCGAATAAATCGCAACCCGAACTAAAAGGACCACGCATGCGCGATCTGTCGAAGCATCCGGAGTTTTTGGCGATCAATACCGCGACGCTCAGACAATGGCCGCTTGAGCGCATCATCGAGGCGTGCGGACGGCGCGGCATTCGTGCGATTGCCCCGTGGCATGACGATGTGGAACGAACGGGTCTTGCACGCACACGGCAACTGCTGCGCGATTGGGATGTCGCGTTATGCGGATACTGCCGTGCCGGGTTGTTTCCCGTTTCGAGCGAGACGGAGCGTGCTGCGTTGAGCGAGCACAACCGGCGCGTGCTCGACTTCGCACGCGAACTGAATGCGCCTGGCGTCGTGATCGTCGCGGGCGGGTTGCCGCCATCGAGTCGCGATCTTGTCGGTGCGCGTGAGCAGGTTCGCGATGGCATCGCGAGCTTGCTCGATTACGCGAAGACGTTGAACATGCCGCTCGCCATCGAACCGCTGCATCCCATGTATGCGGCTGACCGCGCGTGCATCAACACGCTGGAGCAAGCGCTCGATCTGTGCGACGAACTCGATCCCGCTCGCAGCGGCGCGCTCGGCGTCGCGGTGGATTGCTATCACGTGTGGTGGGACCCGAAACTCGACGCGCAGATTGCCCGCGCGGGACGCGAACGCATTCTCGCGTTCCACGTGTGCGACTGGCTCGTGCCCACGCGCGACATGCTCAACGATCGCGGCATGATGGGCGATGGTGTCATCGACATTGCGCGTCTGCGCGGTTTGATCGAAGCAACGGGCTTTAATGGCTACACGGAAGTGGAGATTTTTTCGAGCGCCGACTGGTGGCAACGCGATGGCGATGAGGTGCTCGATACCTGCATGGCGCGCTATCGGACCGCAGTCTGAATCTTATAAACAGGAGACAAGAGATGGAGCAATCGGGCCTCGACTTCGTGGAAGTCGGTCAGCGCTATACCTTCGGCAAGACCGTGTCGGAAACGGATGTCATGCTGTTTGCAGGCATCACGGGTGACTTCAGTCCGACGCATGTCAACGAGCAATACGCGCGCGAAAAATCGAATCTCGGCGGACGCATTGCGCATGGCGCGTTGATGGTGGGTTATATGTCCACGGCATCGACGCTTTCCATCGAGCATGTGATTCACCGGGACAATCTGAGCGACTTCCCGGTATCGTCAGGCTACGACAAGCTGCGCTTTCTCAAGCCGGTGAGTCTGGGCGATACCATCACGGTGGTGTATGAAGTCATCACAGTGGATAAGGAGAAAGGCCGTAGCATTGCGAAGAATGAGGTGTTCAATCAGCGCGGTGAGTTGGTCGCGGTGGGCGAGCATGTGATGCGCTGGGCCAAGAAGCTCAAGACGGTCTGAAGTCCCTCTTTTAACGCGAAGACGACATCATGCAGATCATTTCGGCATCCGAAGCGGCCACGTTCGTACGCGACGGCGATACGGTTCTCATCAGCGGTTCGGGCGGCGGCCATGCCGTGCCGGATGCATTGCTCGCCGCGCTCGAAACACGTTTTCTGGAACAGGGCACGCCACGCGGCATCACGTCGATGAGCATCGTCGGCGTGGGCGACCGGGCCGCGCTCGGTGCGAGCCATCTCGCGCATAAAGGCCTGCTGCGCCGCGCGATCACGAGCGCGTTGGTCGATTCACCGGGCCTCGTCTCGATGGCCGCTGCCGACGAAATCGAGGCCTACACGCTGCCTCAAGGCGTGATGTCGCAACTCATGCGCGACATGGCGGCGGGGCGTCCGGGGCTTATCACGAAGACCGGGCTGCATACGTTTGTCGATCCGCGTCAGCAGGGCGCGCGGCAAAGCCCTTGCACGCCGCCCGAGTTTGTCGAAGTGCTCACGCTCGACGGCGAAGAGTATTTGCGTTTCAAGCCTTTGCCGCTGAACGTCACCTTCGTGCGCGGCACGACCGCCGACGAAGACGGCAACGTGACGATGGAAGAAGAAGCCGTGCTCGGCGAGATGCTCGCCATGGCGCAGGCGACGCGGCGCGCGGGTGGCGTCGTCATCGTGCAGGTCAAGCGGCTCGCACGGCGCGAGACGTTGCCGCCCAAGCAAGTGAAAATTCCCGGCATTCTGGTGGACTTCGTGGTGGTCGTGCCGGAGCAGCCGCAGACCTATGCCACGCCCTACGACCCGAGTTATGCGGGCGAACTGCGCGTGCCGCTGTCCGAGATTCGTCCGTTGCCGTTCGGGCCGCGCAAGGTGATCGTGCGGCGCGCGGCGCTCGAACTGTATCCGGGCGCGGTGTGCAATCTTGGAGCGGGCGTTTCGACGGGACTTTCGACTATCGCCGCAGAGGAAGGCTTGCTGGACGATGTGGTGCTCACGAACGAGCAAGGCATCATCGGTGGTGCGCCGCTGACTGGGCGCGATTCCGGTGGCGGTCAGAATTTTTCCGCGATGATCGAGCAGCCCTCGCAGTTCGACTTTTACGATGGCGGCGGGCTCGATCTTGCGTTTCTGTCTTTCGCCGAAGTGGATGCGCATGGGAATGTGAATATCAGCCGGTTTGGCGACAAGATCATTGGCGTGGGTGGGTTCATCAATATCAGTCAGAACGCTAAGTGTGTGGTGTTTAGCGGCACGCTGACGGCGGGTGGGTTGGATGTTGCGTGGGAAAGCGGGAAGACTGTGATTCGTGCGGAGGGTAAGCATCGGAAGTTTGTCGAATCGATTGAGCAGGTTTGTTATAGCGCGGCGTTTGCACGGGAGCGTGGGCAGACGGCGCTTTACATCACGGAACGTGCGGTGTTTCGGCTGGGTGATAACGGGCTGGAATTGATCGAGATTGCGCCGGGTTTGGATCTCGAGCGTGATGTGATTGGGCAGATGGCGTTTCGTCCGCAGGTTTCCTCCGATCTAAAGACGATGGACGCGCGTTTGTTCGATCTGCGGCCGATTGGGCTTCGGGACGAAATCAAGGCGCGGGGTAGGCGGTATCGCTCGGCGCGGGTGGCGGAGTGGTGGGCGGGGCGGTGACGCTAGAAATTAGGCGGGGGGTGGTTTGTTTGTGTCGTGCAAGGGGCTTCTCTTGGTTGTGTGTTTATTGCAGTAGCCGCCTCCCCGGCGGGGGGGTAACTTTCTTTGCTGCTGCAAAGAAAGTCACCAAAGAAAGCAGCTTTTTACCCCATGCACGATGGCTGGAGAGGGTTGGTCTGGATTAATCGATGCAGTGGCCGCAATAGGACTTGCCACGCATAACTTGCCGCTTAGGCAACCTTGCGATTTCGCACTCAAAGAGTCAACGCTTAGTGGACCGCATTCATTCATTCGGCCATGCGCTGCGCGCGCCGAGAACTTAAGAACGGAATCCCGCAGCGTATCAGCGCCCAGCCACATCACACCACATCGCACCTCTCCCATTGGGCCCTACCTTGGTAAGCGCTTCCGGGCAAAGCACGCACACCAACGCGAGTCATCTTTAGTCGGAGCACTAACCAAGGTAGGACCGGATAGCAATCTTGCGGGGAAGTGTGAGGTGGCTGGGCGCTGATAGGCTGCGGGGTTCCGTTCTAAAGCTCTCGGCGCGCGCAGCGCATGGCCGAAAGAATGAATGCGGTCCACTAAGACCAAAGGATTCGAGCGCGTAATCGCGAGGTTGCCCACACGCTAAAACCAACCGAAGGACATCCTATTGCGGCCACTGCATCGTTAATCCAGACCAACACTTTCCAGCCAGCGTGCGGAGGGGTAAAAGCTGCTTTCTTTGGTGACTTTCTTTGCAGCAGCAAAGAAAGTTACCCCCCCGCCGGGGAGGCGGCTACTGAATAAAAAGCACAAACACCAGCAGCCCCTTTCACAACACACCAAGAACCTCACACCCCGCTATCCCTCTTAACCACACACAACTCAATAAACCTTTGCACCGGCTGCGTAAGCGTAGCGCCGCGCCTCGTGGCAATCCCATAAGCCGCGCCAGTCCTATCAATGCGTATCGGAAGCACCGCCACCAACCCATGCTCCTCGAAATACCGCGCCACCTTCAACGGCATCAACCCAACCGTACCCGCCCCCGCGCGCAACAACGACAAGGTCGCAAACGTCGATGACGTCTCGATCGCATAGCGCGGAAACGGCACCTGCGCATCGTCGAACAACTGTTCGAGCAGCGAGCGCATCGGCAACGCGGCCTGCGGAACGATCCACGGATTCTCGCCGAGGTCCGCGAGGGTAAGGCCCGTCTTGTGAGCGGTGTCATCCGCGCCATCGACCACGAAGCACACTTCCTCCACTTCCAGCGGAATGAAGTCGTAAGCCTCGGGATGCACGCTGATGCTCGGCCGTCCGATCACCAGATCGAGCAGACGCTGATCGAGCATCGACAGCAAACGCGCACTGTTGTCCTCCCACACTTCCACCGAGATATCCGGCTGAACGCCGCGCAACTGCCGCAACACCGGTGTGAGCCACACAGGCACCGAACCCATGACCGCGCCGACGGCGATCGTGCCGCCGCCGCCGCGCTGAAGCGCCGCCAGTTCATCGCGCAATGCGCCGATCTCCGAACGCACCGCGCGCGCATGGCGAATCACGCAGCGTCCGAGTTCGTTCGGCACGATGCCGCGCGGCGAGCGCGCGAACAACTCCGCGCCGAACAGGGACTCGATCTCGCGCAATGATTTGGTCGTGGCTGGCTGCGACAACGACACCTGATGCGCCGCCTTGCGCAGCGAGCCGTGGTCGTCCAGCGCGATCAACAAGGCAATGTGATTGCCGCGCAGTCTCCTGAGAATCGCATCGATACTGGTTATCACCGATATAACTCCAGCTTGTCACCTGATCCGAAGGTTTCATTATCTGGCCACACGCTTCTCTCCCTACACTGGCTCAGACGTCGCGGCTCGGGCGACGCGGCTCGATCATAGCCGCATTGCCGAATCGGCGAATAAACGAATGAGCAGGCGACAACCAGGCACCCCAACGGAGAGAAGCAAATTGAAAAGAATCGGTATCGACGTCGGCGGCACCTTCACCGATGTCGTGATGGTGGATGACCACTCGGGGCAAATCTGGTCGACCAAGGTGCCGACGACGCCGAAGGATCGCGTCGTCGGAACGATCGAGGGCTTTCTCAAGATACTGGAGCTGTCGAACACGAAAAGCGCGGACGTCGCGTTTCTCGGCCACGGCACGACCATGGCGACCAACATGGTCGTGGAAGGCACGGGCGCGAAAACCGCGCTGGTCACGACGCGCGGTTTCCGCGACATCCTGGAACTGCGGCGCGTGTCGCGGCATGATCGCGCGGACCTGTACGACCTGCTGTTCGACAACCCGCGTCCGCTGGTCGAGCGGCGCTGGCGGCTCGAAGTGAGCGAGCGTCTGCGTTACGACGGTAGTCTGGAAACGCCGCTCGATCATGCCGAACTCGAAGCGCTCGCCGAGCAGATTCGTCATTCGGAGATCGAAGCGGTCGCGGTGTGTTTCCTGCACGCGCATGTGAATCCGCAGCACGAACGCGAGGCCGTCGATACACTGCGCCGTCTGCTGCCGGACCGCTTCATTTGTGCATCGCACGAAGTCAATCCCGAGTCGATGGAGTACGAGCGCACGAGTTCGACCGTCATCAATGCGATGCTCGGCCCCGTGTGCGGCCGCTATATCGGCCGGCTCGTGAACACGCTCGCGCAGCACGGCTTCGCGGGCAAGTTCCTGTTCATGCAGTCGAACGGCGGCCTCGCCAGTCCGGCGATGGTCGCGGACAAACCCATCGTCCTGCTCGAATCGGGTCCTGCGGGCGGCGTTTCCGCGGCCATCCGCAACTGCGAGAAAAGCGCGCTCAAGAACGCGATTCTCGGCGACATGGGCGGCACGACCTTCGATGTCTCGCTGATCCGCGAATTCCGGCCGGAGTTGCGCAACAAGAGCCTGCTGCATACGTACACCGTGCGCTCACCCAGCATCGATATCGATTCGGTGGGCGCGGGCGGCGGCTCTATTGTCTGGATCGATGCGGGCGGCGGCGTGCGCATCGGCCCGGAAAGCGCGGGCGCCGATCCCGGTCCCGCCTGCTATGGACGCGGCGGCACGCGCCCGACCGTGACCGATTGCAATCTCGTGCTCGGCTACATCGATCCCGACAGCTTCCTCGGCGGCGAATTCAAGCTGGATGCGCAGGCCGCGTGGCGCGTGGTGGATGAAGTCGTCGCGCAACCGCTCGGTTTGTCGGTGCCGGAAGCGGCGCAGGTCGTGCGTTCGGTGGCCAACGCGCTGATGGCGCAGGCCATCCGCATCATGACGGTGGAGCGCGGTTACGATCCGCGCGAGTTCTCGTATATCTGCTACGGCGGCGCGGGGCCGGTGCACGCGGTGGATCTGGCGCACGAGATGGGCATTCGCCGCGTCGTCATTCCGCCGCTGCCGGGGCTGTTCAGCGCATTCGGCATGACGGTCGCGGATCAGCAATACGACTATCAGCGCCCGCTCGAAAGCGATCTCGCCATGATCGACGACGCCGCGCTGCATCGCGCGCTCGACGAACTTACCGCGCAAGGCATGGAAGAACTGCAACGTCATGGCGTCGATGCAGGCAGCGCGAAAGTCGTGCGCCTCGCGGATTGCCGCTACGCCGGTCAGCCCGATGTCATCACCGTGGAAGTGCAGGGCGAGGAAGCGGGCATTCGCGCGGCGCTTGGCGGGAGCTTCGAGCAGGCGCATCAGCGGCAATGGAATTTCATCAGCAAGGACAAGCCGGTGGTGGTCGCCAACGTGCGCCTGCAACTCGTCACGACGACCGGCTGGCGCGGCGGCGTGGCGAGCCGCGAAAACGGCGCGATGCCCGTTCCGGTGCGCACCCGCGAAGTCTATTTCGATGGCGGCGTGCGCACCTTGCCGGTCTTCGCGCGCATGGAGATTCCGGTCGGCGCGAGCATCGAGGGGCCGGCGGTCATCGAAGAACACAGCAGTTGCGCGGTGCTCAAGGCGTCGCATGTCGCGCGCGTCGATCCTGATCTGAACCTCGTCATCGAACTGGCAGCCTGAACATGGATATCGTCACTTACGAAATCATCCGCAGCAGTCTCTTTGCGGTCGCGCGTGAAATGAAGATCGCGATGATGCGCACCGCGGGCAGTCCGCTCATGCACGCGAGCGGCGACTCGTCCGCCGCGATCTTCGACGCCGACATGCAACTCGTCGCGCAAGGCAACGACATTCCGACGATGCTCGGTTCCGCCGTCATCTCCACGCGCGTCTCGGTGGAAGCGGTCGGGCGCGACAACCTGCGTCCGGGCGATGTCATCGTCAGCAACGACGCGTATGTCGGCGGCGGCAATCATCAACCGGACGTGCAGTTCACGCGTCCTGTCTTCGCGGAGGGCAAGATCGTCGCCTTCGTGATGACGCGCGGGCACTGGACGGACATCGGCGGACAGTCGCCGGGCAGTTATACGGTCACGACGTGGGACGTGTTCGCGGAAGGCATCCGCATTCCGCCGGTGTTTCTCTATCGCAACGACGAGCCGGTGCAGGACATGCTCAACCTGCTCACGCGCAACAGCCGCAACGCGCACGAATTGCTGCTCGACATTCAGGCGCAGTACGCGGGCACTTTTGTGGGCGACCGGCGCATCGGCGATCTGGTCGCGAAGTACGGCGCCGACGCGCTGCGCGACGTGATGAGCCAGAGTCTCGATCACTCGGAAAAACTGATTCGCGCCGAGATCGCGCGCATTCCCGATGGCGTGTACGAAGCGCAGGAATATCTCGATCCCATCGAAGCGCCGGGCTGGAAACAGGAGCGGCCGCTGCTCAAGGTGAAGATCACGAAGACGGGCGATCACATCACGTTCGATTACACCGGCACCGGCGCGCAAGTGCGTGGCGGCATCAACTGTCCGTTGTCCGTGACGTGCAACAGCACGTGGTTCACCGTCAAGGCGCTGACCGATCCGGGCATTCCGATCAATCAGGGATGCTATCGGCCGGTGACGATCATCGCGCCCGAGGGCAGCGTGCTGAACTGCCGCTATCCGGCATCGGTCGTGTCGGGGAATACGGAAACCTCGCCGCGCGTGATCGATCTGCTGCTCAAGGCGCTCGCGCCCGCCGTGCCGGGACGGATCACGGGGCAAAGCAATTGCGCATCGTGCGCGGGCATTTTCAGCGGACGCGACACGGACGCGGCACGTATCGGCCGGACGGGTCAGGAGTTCGTCACCATGCACGACGTCCACGCGGGCGGCATGGGCGCGCGCGCGGAAAAGGATGGCGTGAGCGGCGTGCGCGTGTATGTGGGCAACGCGGGCAGCCAGTCCATTGAGATGATCGAAGCGACGTCGCCGCTGGTGGTCGAGGAATGGTCGCTCGTGACGGACAGCGGCGGCGCGGGTCGCAGGCGCGGCGGGTTGACGTCGAAGCGGGTGTATCGCGTCGAGTACGACGAAGCGACCTTCACCGTTTCGGGCGAACGCGGACGTTCCGCGCCCGAGGGCCACTTCGGCGGCCTGGCGGGCACGCGCTTTCAATGCAACGTGCAGCGCGCGGATGGCAGCGAACACATCGTCGCGGCGAAGGGCGGGCAAACGGTGGTGTATCGCGGCGACCGCGTGTCGGTGCAACCAGCCGGAAGCGGCGGTTATGGCGATCCGCGCGAGCGCGAACCGTCGCTGATCGCCGCCGATATCGCCGATGGCTACATCAGCGCGGAAGCCGCATCGCAACGTTACGGCCAAGGCGCACAGCCAGCGGCGGAAGCGGGCGCGGATGCCTCGCTCGTGGTGAGCGTCGAATGAGCGCGAGCGCAGCCATGAGCCCGACGTTGCCGCTCGCGGGCGTGTGCGTGATCGAGATCGGCCACAGTCTCGCCGCGCCGTATGCGGGCATGATCCTCGGCTCGCTGGGAGCGGAAGTCATCAAGATCGAAAGCGCGGAAGGCGGCGACTATGCGCGCGACTGGGGCCCGCCGTTCGTCGATGGCGCGGCCGCGCTGTTTCATGCGGTGAACCACGGCAAGAAAAGCATCGCGATGACGCTCTCGAATCCGGACGATGCCGCAGCACTTCGCACGTTGATCGAGCGTCGCGCGGATGTCGTGCTGCAAAACCTCAAAGCCGGTGGCACGGAAAAATACGGCCTCGGCGGCGAGCAGATGCGGCGCATGAAACCGTCGCTCGTCTATTGCAATCTCGGCGCGTTCGGCACGGCGGGACCGCTGCGCGACAAGCCCGGCTACGATCCGCTCGTGCAGGCGCTGTCCGGGCTGATGAGTTTTCTCGGGCAACCGGGCGAACCGCTCTCGCGCATTCCGGTGTCGGTGAACGACATGGGCACGGGACTGTGGGCGGCTATCGGTGTGCTTGCCGCGCTGTTCCGGCGTCAGGCGAGCGGCGAGGGCGAGATCGTCGGGGTATCGCTGTATGAGACGGCGATCAGTTGGGCCGGTGTGCAGATCGCGGACTATCTCGCCTCGGGCGTGCTGCCGGGACGCTGGGGCTCGGGGACGGCGGCGATCGTGCCGCATCAGGCGTTCGAATGCGCGGATGGCACGATCATGGTCGCTGCAGGCAACGACCGTTTGTTCCGCCGCCTGTGCGATGTCCTGTCTGTTCCCGCCCTCGCCGACGATGCGCGCTTCGTGACCAATGGCGCGCGCGTGAGTCATCGCGTCGAGCTTATCGATCTCTTGCATATCGAGTTCCGCAAGCAGGGAACGGCGCATTGGCTCGATGCGCTCGACCAAGCCGGGATTCCGTGCGGACCGATTCAAAGCATCGATCAGGTCGTGGAGCACGAACAGACCAAGGCGCTCGACCTCTTGCGCACGACCGACGATGGCGCGGCCACTGTGGTCGGCCTGCCGATTTCCTTCGGCGGCGCGCGGCCCGCGCATACCGGCGTGACGCCGAAGCTCGGCGAACACAATCATCTACTGGCCAAGACGCCATTGGAGACATCTTGAAACTTGCATCGCAACTCGGGGATGCACCCGGCACGCTCACGCTCGAAGAAATCGATCAGGAGATTCTGGTCGTCACGCTGAACCGGCCGAACGTTTCGAACGCGATCAGCACGGAGATGGGCCACGACATCATCCGCGTGTTCGGGGCGCTGGAAGTGAACCCGGCGTTGTATCGCTGCGTGGTTCTGACAGGGGCGGGCGAGCGCGCGTTTTGTGGCGGCGCGGACCTCAAGGAACGCGAAGGCATGAGCGACGAACAGTTCGGCGTGCAGCACTATCTGTTCGAGCGGATGAACCGCGCGATCACGTATTGCCCGGTGCCGATCATCTGCGCGGCGAACGGCGCGGCGGTCGCGGGCGGCCTCGAACTGCTGCTCGCCTGCGATTTCGCGTATGCGGCGCGGGACGCCGTGTTCGGCTTCACCGAAGTCAAGCGCGGCATCATGCCGGGCGGCGGCGGCACGCAGCAGTTGCCGCGCACCATCGGCACGCGGCGCGCGAAGGAACTGATCTTCCGGGGCGCGAAATTCACCGCGCAGGAAGCGCTGGCGTGGGGCGTCGTCAATCGTTTGTGCGAACCGTCGCGCGTACTCGCCGATGCCATCGACGCCGCTCGCGACATCTGCACGAGCGCGCCGCTATCCGTGGCGCAGGCGAAGAAGGCGATCGACCTCGGCATGCAGGGCGACTTGCGTACCGGGCTTTATCTGGAAATCGAAGCCTATAACCGGCTGATTCCGACCGCCGACCGTCTGGAAGGCATCAGCGCGTACAACGAAAAGCGTTCGCCGCGATTCAAGGGCTGCTGAGCGCCGAATCGGCCCATACCTACACCCGGACCACCGGAGGAGACAGACATGACCCCTGACATCGGCAGCTTCGACATGCCGAAGGCCGAAGCCACTTACAGCAAGATCACGCGGCGGCTTATTCCGTTCCTGTTCCTGTGTTACGTGTTCGCGTTTCTCGACCGCATCAACATCGGGATTGCGCAACTGGACATGAAGCATGACGTGGGCTTCAGCGATCTCACGTACAGCGTGGGGGCGGGCATCTTTTTTCTCGGCTATGTGCTGATGGAAGTGCCGAGCAATTTGCTGCTCGCGCGTATCGGCGTGAAGCGGACGTTCTCGCGCATCATGATTCTCTGGGGATTGATCGCGGCGGGCACGGCGTTCGTGACGCTGCCTTCACATCTCTACACGGTGCGCTTTCTGCTCGGGCTGGCCGAAGCGGGACTGTATCCGGGCGTGATCTTCTATCTCACGCGCTGGTATCCGGTCGAGCGGCGCGCCAAGGTCATCGCGTTGTTCACGTGCGCGACGGGCATTGCAGGCCTGTTCGGCGGGCCGCTGTCGGGCGCGTTGATGACCTACTTCAACGGCTATTTCGGCCTGCACGGCTGGCAGTGGATGTTCATCGTGCAAGGCTTGCCAGCGAGCGTGCTGGGCGTGGTCGCGTTCTTCTTTCTCGATGACGGCCCGCAGCAGGCGAAGTGGCTCACGGAAAGCGAAAAGGCCGTCGTGCTCGCGGATATCCGCAAGAGTTCGAGCGTGACGGCCAAGCACACGGAGCACACCTTCGCGCGCGCGCTCAGAGATTTTCGCGTGTACGTGATGGGATTCGTGTGGTTCACGCAGATCGCGGGCGTGTTCGCCATCGGCTTCTGGCTGCCGACGCTCATCAAGAGCGCGGGCGTGTCGAGCGCGTTGCAGATCGGCTGCTATTCCGCGATTCCGTACTTCGTGAGCTGGGTCGCGCTCATCCTGCTGAACCGTCATTCGGATCGCACGATGGAGCGCCGCTGGCATTGCGCCATCGCGATGATTTTCGGTGCGGCGGGGCTCGTGGTCGCGGGCTTCACGACGGGGAATCTCGCGTTGTCGCTCGTTGCGCTGTCGGTGGCGACGGCGGGCATTCTCGCGCCGAATCCGCTCATCTGGGCGATTTCGACGGATTACATTCGCGGCAGCGGCGCGGCGGGTGGCGTGGCGGTCATCAACTGCGTCGGTCTGCTCGGCGGCTTCGTCAGCCCGATGATTATCGGCTCGATCAAGACGATGACGCACAGCATGACGGGCGGACTCGGCGCGATTGCGTGTCTGATGGTGCTCGGCGCCATCGCGGCGGTGAAGTTCGCGCCGTCCACGTCGGCTGTCCTCGTCGATGAAACGCGCGCGAACGAAGGCGGCGAACGCGTGGCGGATGCCACCATCTGAAGGAGAAAAAATGAAGGAAGCGGCAATCCAGATTCGTGAGGTCGGTCTGCGTGACGGCCTGCAAATGGTGCGCACCATTCTCACGGCGGAACAGAAACTCGAATGGTGCGCGCGCATGGTCGATGCGGGCGTGACCGATATCGAAGTCACGTCTTTCGTGCCGCCGAAGATCGTGCCGCAATTCGCCGATGCAAGCGAGGTGGCGGCGGGCGCGCTGGCCATCGATGGACTGTGCGCGGCGGCGTTGGTGCCGAACCTGAAGGGCGCGCAACGGGCCTTCGATGTCGGTTTGAACAAGGTGCACTACGTGCTGTCCGCGAGCAACGAGCACAACCTCAAGAACGTGCGGCGCAGCACGGCGGAATCGGTCGAGGATTTTGTGCGGATCGCGGCGGCGCGCGATGAACTCGACCGGCGCGTTGCGTTGGGCGCGGGCGTGGCGACGGCTTTCGGCTGCACGATTGCGGGCGAGGTCGATGAAGGCATCGTGCTCGGATTGGTGGAGGCGCTGATCGAGGCGGGCGCGCAGGAGATCACTATCGCGGATACAGTCGGTTATGCGAATCCCGCGCAGGTGTATGCGTTGATGCGTCAGGTTGTGGCGCTGGCGGGCGCGCTGCCCGTGGCGTGTCATTTTCACGATACGCGTGGTTTAGGGCTTGCCAATGTGATGGCTGCGCTCGATGCAGGTGTGCGGGCGTTTGATGCATCGCTGGGCGGTCTTGGTGGATGTCCGTTTGCGCCTAATGCTACCGGCAATATCAATACGGAAGATACGGTGTTTATGCTGGAGGCGCAGGGTATGGCTACGGGGATTGATATCGGGAAGTTGTTGGGGGTGCGGGAGATGATTGCGGCTTGGCTGCCGGGGGAGCCTTTTACGGGGGCTATTGCGCGGGCGGGGTTGCCGAAGACGTTTCGGCGGATGCCTGAGCCATCTTTGGCTTTGTGAGGTTTAGGTTGTTGTTTTGTCGTGCAAGGGGCTTTTCTTGTTGGTGTTGTTTATGCAGTAGCCGCCTCCCCGGCGGGGGGGTAACTTTCTTTGCTGCTGCAAAGAAAGTCACCAAAGAAAGCAGCTTTTTACCCCATGCTCGATGGCTGGAGAGGGTGGTCTGGATTAATCGATGCAGTGGCCGCAATAGGACTTGCCACGCATAACGAGCCGCTTAGGCAACCTGGCGGTTTCGCGCTCGAATCCTTTGGTCTTAGTGGACCGCAGTCATTGTTTCGGCCATGCGCTTCGCGCGCCGAGAGCTTTAGAACGGAATCCCGCAGCGTATCAGCGCCCAGCCACATCACACCGCATCGCACCTCTCCCATTGGGTCCTACCTTGGTAAGCGCTTCTGGGCAAAGCGCACACACCAACGCAATTCACCTTTTAGTCGGAGCACTAACCACGGTAGGGCCGAATAGCAATCTTACGGGGAAGCGTGATGTGGCTGGGCGCTGATAGGCTGCGGGATTCCGTTCTTACGTTCTCGGCGCGCGCAGCGCATGGCCGAATGAATGAATGCGGTCCACTAAGCGTTGATTACTCAAGCACGCAATCGCGAGGTTGCCTAAGCGGCTTGTTATGCGTGGAAAGTCCTATTGCGGCCACTGCATCCGTTAATCCAGACCAACACTCTCCAGCCATCGTGCATGGGGTAAAAAGCTGCTTTCTTTGGTGACTTTCTTTGCAGCAGCAAAGAAAGTTACCCCCCCGCCGGGGAGGCGGCTACTGCAATAAAGACACAACCAGAAGCAGCCCTTTGCACGCAAGAAAAAAACACCGCCCGATAGCCCGACTATCGCCCCATCCGCTCCAAAAAATCCACGAGCAAATCCGGCGCAAGAACCATCGCATCGTGTCCCGTATCGATCGTCTCCCAGTCCCAACCGGGCAATGCTTTAACGCGTTCGCGCACAGGCGCAAGCGTCTCATACGACGGATTCACGCAATGCACATACGTACACGGCAACCCATTCCCAAGCGGATGCCGCAACACAAGCGGCGTGGTATAGCTCGCCAAAGGATGCGGCGTAAGCCGTCGACGCACCCATTCCGCTTGCGGATGATCCTCGGGAATGCCAGTGCCCTTCAGCCCGTTGACGGGCATGGCGAGCTTCTGACCACTCGATGCCACGGATTCCATGCGCTCGCGCACAACATCCGGCGGCAGCACATCGAACGCGGCCTGACCGTTCTCGACAAGCAATGCATCGAGAAAAACGAGCGAACGTATTGCTTGCGGCACACGGTCCGCGACACCCGAAGCCACCAGTCCGCCGAAGCTGTGACCCACCATCACAACGTCCGAAAGTTCTTCAGCCTCGATCAGATTCACAATGTCCTCGATGCAAACATCGAGCGATGTCGCCGCCGCCAGCAGATGCCGCTTCTCGCCGAGACCCGTCATCGTCGGGGCAAACGCGCGATGGCCGCGCGCGCGCAGTTCATCTGCTACATAACGCCAGCACCATCCACCATGCCATGCGCCGTGAATGAGGACAAAGGTTGATTCATGCATCGATGCGGACTCCGATTAAGTTAGCGTTACGTTCGCTGCATTCTCCGATGCGCGCCGCGCCGCTTCGATACTGGTTATCACCGATATAACTCAGTCGTCTCACCTGATCGGAAGGTTTCATTAGCTGCGTGGCCCGATGAATCTTTACACTGAATCGGTCCACGATCCGCATGGCAGCCGCCGATCGAAAGAGACGCGATCGAACGAAGGAGACATCAGTGAATCAGACCTTTGTTGAACCCGAGCCGGCGGCATCCGGCGAGACGCTCGATGTGGCGACGTCCAGCGCGCAGGAAAGGGCGCTCTATCTGCGCGTGACGCTTCGAATCGTGCCGTTGCTGTTTGCGTGCTATGTCGTGGCGTTTCTCGACCGCATCAACGTGGGATTCGCCAAATTGCAAATGCAGGACGCGTTAGGTTTCAGCGATAGCGTGTATGGTCTCGGTGCAGGAATCTTCTTTCTTTCGTATTGCCTGCTCGAAGTGCCGAGCGCCATGCTGCTCAGACGAATGGGCGCGAAGAAGACCATTGCGCGCATCATGATTTGCTGGGGTATCGTCGGCATGTGCACGGCGTTCGTGACCAGCGTGAATGAGTTTTACGCGGTCCGGTTGCTGCTCGGCGTCTTCGAAGCCGGGTTCTTTCCGGGCGTGATTTTCTATCTCAGTTCGTGGTTTCCGGAGAAGCGGCGCGGGGTCATCATCGCGTGCTTCATGGTCGGGTTTCCTGTCGCGGGGCTCGTGGGCGGTCCCGTGTCCGGCTGGGCGATGACGCAACTCGCGCACGTCGCCAACATGGCGGGATGGCAATGGCTGTATATCGTCGAGGCGCTGCCTGCGGTGGCGCTCGGTCTCGTGACCTTGTTCGTGCTGGACGACAACATCGACAAGGCAAAATGGCTGAGCGATGCCGAAAAGCAAATGCTGCGCGATGGCTTTCGCATCGAAACCGAACGCAAGCGCACGAGCGATCACGTCGGACACGGCAGATTCGCCGATGCATTGTCGGACCCGAAGGTCTACATGCTTGCGTTCATCGATTTCGCCTTCGTTTGCGGAACCTATTCGGTGACATTCTGGCTTCCCACTGTCATGAAGGATTCGGGCATATCGAATCTTTCTCAACTGGGATGGCTTTCGACCATTCCCTATGCCATGGGCGCCATCGGCATGGTCGCGATCAGCCGCAGTTCCGACCGCATGCTCGAACGCCGCTGGCATGCGGCGGCGGCGGGAATTGTCGGTGCGGTGGCGTTGCTGCTCGTGTCGCATCCCACCAATTCGCCGGCCTTGACCGTTGGCCTGCTTACCGTGGCGTGCGTCGGCATCTTCGCGACCAATGTGCTGATTTGGTCGCTTGCCGCCGATTATCTGCATGGCTCGCCTGTGGCTGCCGCTAGCATTGCGTTTGTGAATTGCATCGGATTGCTGAGCGGATTTTGCAGCCCGTTCGTGATCGGCTGGCTCAAGACCGCGACGGGCACGCTGGTAAGTGGACTCTATGTGATGACCGCCGTGCTCGTGCTGGGAATCATCGTCATGCTCTTGGGATTCAGGCCGAACGCGAAAAAACCGGTTTGATCTTTTAATACGAAGGCTTGAACAACACTCATGCACAAGATCGCCATTCTCGATGATTACCAGAACACGTCGCTTAAATTCGGCGACTGGAACGCGTTGCGGGACCGCGCCGAGATCACCGTCTTCACCGATCATCTGGACGACGAAGAATCGTTGATCGAACGCCTGCAACCCTTCGACATTCTGTGCGTGATGCGCGAGCGGACCTGGTTTCCGCGCAGCGTTCTTTCGAAGCTCGGAAATTTAAAACTGCTGGCAAGCACGGGGCCGTGGAATGCGGCTATCGATATCGAAGCGGCGGACGAACTCGGTATCACGGTGTGCGGAACAGCGGCGTCGCTGACGGCGGCGGCGGAGCATACGTGGGCGCTCATTCTTGCGGCGGCGCGGCGCATTCCGAGCGAGGTGAAATCGTTTCGGGAAGGAGGCTGGCAAGTGTCCGTCGGACTCGATCTTCATGGCAAGACCATCGGATTGCTCGGGCTCGGCTATTCCGGCAGCGTGACCGCGCGTGTGGCGCAGGCATTCGGCATGAAGACGATCGCGTGGAGCCAGAACATGACGGCGGAATCCGCGGCGAAACATGGCGCGGCTTATGTCAGCAAGGAGGAATTGCTGGCGCAAAGCGACATTCTTTCCATTCACGTGCGCTTGTCCGGGCGAACGAAGGATTTGATCGGCGCCAAAGAACTCGCGACCATGAAGCCTCACGCGCTGCTGGTGAACACGGCACGCGGACCGATAGTGAATGAGCAGGCGTTGATCGAGGCATTGCATCAAGGAAAAATCGCAGGCGCGGCGCTCGATGTGTACGACATCGAGCCTTTGCCTGCCGGACATCCGTTCCGGTCCATGGAAAATGTGATTGCGACCGGTCATGTGGGTTACGTGACGGAGGACTCGTATGCCATTTACTACGGAGAGTCGGTTGAAAACATCATCGCGTGGATCGAAGGAAAACCGGTACGGGTGCTGACTGGCGAGCAGCGGGAAATTGCTTACGAGCGGTCGGTCCAAAAGTAACGACCACTTTTCTCAGACCGCGATCCGCACGACTTCCGCCAGCAAATCTTCATGCAGCCCGCGCAAGACG
The DNA here is from genome assembly GCF_057612605.2 of Caballeronia sp. A2-2. Lineage (NCBI taxonomy): Bacteria > Pseudomonadati > Pseudomonadota > Betaproteobacteria > Burkholderiales > Burkholderiaceae > Caballeronia > Caballeronia sp. A2-2. The sequence continues at coordinate 288,540 of NZ_JBVFIR010000005.1, forward strand.
CCGACAAACGCGGATGCCAGCCGCTCTCTCGGCCGATGCGGCGGAAACAGCAAATACGTCGGAAATAGAATCTTCGGCACGAACCGCCGGATGGCGATATCCGGTCCCGCATAATCCCTCGCGACGATAGGATGCGCGAGCGTCACGCCCATTCCATGCCGCACCATCTCGCAGCACATCGCGGTGTATTGCGCCTCGATCGCGAGCACGCGCTGCACGCCCGCGCGCTGGAAGACTTCATCCATCAGCGTGCGCGTGCCATCGCCATGACAAAGCGAAATGAACGGCTCGCCTTCGAGATCCTCCGGCTTGATGCTGCGCTTCGCCGCCAGCCGATGCGACGCCGGCATCACGCACACCGCCGCGACATTCGATAACTGTTCGACTTCGCAATCCGAGGCCTCGCTCACATACACCGCCACGCCCAAATCGCAAAACTGCGAAGTGGTCCAGTGATTCACCGTGCCCGATGTATTCACATGCAGCGAGACGGTGACTTCGGGAAACAACTCCACGAAGCGCTTGATCGCGTGCGGCACGAGCGTCATGCCGGCTGAAGGCATGGCGGCGATGCGCAAACGGCCGCTGCCCAGATTGCGGATTTGCGCCGCCGCGTTCGCGAGCCCTTGCAAGCCGACGAACGCGCGCTCCACCTCACGGAAAAACGCCGTGCCTTCGCTCGTCGGAATCAGCCGCACGCCGATGCGCTGAAAGAGCTGCAAGTCCGTATCGCGTTCGAGCTGCGAAATTAAACGGCTCACGTTGGGCTGCGACGTGAACAGCGCCTTGGCGGCCGCCGTCATGGAGCCTGAAACCATGACGGCGCGAAAAGCCTCGATGTGCTTCAGATTCATGCGTGTTTTCCCCTAAGCATAAGCGCGTAATAGCCGGGCAACTCATATCATTCCTGCATAGGTTCGTATTTTATTCGTATTGGACGATATGGTTGTGGAGCGTGAGACTGCGATGTATCGACGGGCACGGAAGAACACGCCCGAACCACCCTCACATATACCGGTCTGGAGATCGTCGTCATGAAAAGCGCTTTCGTTCCGTCCCGTTTGGCTTTTGCGGTGCTTGGGCTGGCTTGCGCCGTCGGTGCGCACGCCGAAACCACGCTTTACGTCGCCAATGTCGGCGGATCGAACGAGCAACTCTATCGCCAGAAAATCATTCCGCCGTTCGAGAAAGCGCATGACGTGAAGATCGTCTACGTCGCGGGCAATTCGAGCGATACGCTCGCCAAGTTGCAGGCGCAGAAGGGTCATCAGCAGATCAATGTCGCGGTCATGGACGACGGCCCCATGTACCAGGCCATGCAGATGAACCTGTGCGCGAAGCTCGACGATGCGCCCGTCATGAAAGACGTCTATCCGCTCGCCAAGCTCGGGCCGACCGCGATCGGCGTGGGGATGGTGGCGACCGGCATCGGCTATAACGAGGAGGCTTTCAAAAAGGCCGGACTGCCGCCGCCGGATTCGTGGAAGGCGCTCACGGACAAGCGCATCAAGGGCAAGCTCGGCGTGCCGCCGATCACCAACACGTATGGCCTGCACACGCTCGTGATGCTGGCGCGGCTCTCGGGCGGCGGGGAAAAGAACATCGATCCGGGCTTCACGGAAATGACGAAGGAAGTCGCGCCGAACGTGCTGTCGTGGGCGCCCACGCCCGGCGAGATGGACGGCCAGATGCAAGCAGGCGACGTGATTCTCGCGCCCTACGGCAGCGGTCGCGCCGTGGCGCTGCAAAACACGGGCTTTCCGCTCAAGTTCATCTACCCGAAGGAGGGCGCGGTGGCGTTGCAGGTGGCCGCGTGCGCCATCGCGGAGAACGCGCAGCCGCAGTTGTCGCAGCAGTTCGTGCAGTACCTCTTGACGCCGGAAGTGCAGGCCTTGCAGGCGCAGAACATCGGGCTGGGTCCGGTGAACAAGACAGTCAAGCTGACGCCGGAAGTGGCCGCGCGCGTGCCTTACGGTCCCGATCAAATCTCCAAACTCACGGCAATGGACTGGACCACGATCAACCAGCATCGCACCGAATGGACCGAGCGCTGGAACCGGTCGGTCGAGCGTTGAACCCCGCAACGATTCGATGAAGGAGCGACGCGCATGGCCTTCCTGACGCTGCAAGGCATTTCGAAACGCTACGGCGATTTCACCGCGATCGAACACCTCGATCTCGACGTGGAACGAGGCGAGCTACTGTCGCTGCTCGGGCCGTCCGGCTGCGGCAAGACCACGACATTGCAGATGGTCGCGGGCTTCGTCACGCCGAGCACGGGCCGCATTCTGCTCGACGGACGCGATATCACCGGCGTGCGGCCTGAAAAACGCGGCATCGGCGTGGTGTTTCAGAGTTATGCGTTGTTCCCTCACATGACGGTGGCGGGCAATGTCGGCTTCGGTCTGGAAATGCGCAAGGTCAAGCGCAAGGAACGCGAGGAACGCATCGAGGAAGCGCTGGCGCTCGTGCGTCTGAAGGGCCTCGGGCATCGCTATCCGAAGGAATTGTCGGGCGGGCAGCGGCAGCGCGTGGCGATCGCCCGCGCCATCGCCATGCAGCCCGAACTATTGCTGCTCGACGAACCCATGTCCAATCTCGATGCCAAGCTGCGCGAGGAAATGCACATCGAATTGCGCGCGATTCAGAAGCGCTTAGGTATCACGACCATTCTGGTCACGCACGATCAGGTCGAGGCGATGACCATGAGCGACCGCATCGCGGTGATGCACGGCGGCACCATCGCTCAACTGAGCACGCCGTTCGATGCCTACGAACGGCCCGCGACGCCGTTTGCATCGACCTTCCTTGGCCGCACGAATGCGTTCGCGGGTGAAGTGCTGCATCACAATCCGCGCTGCGCGGTGGTCGATGTCGCGGGCCGCGAGATGCACGTGCCGCACGAAGGCCGCCACGTGAACGGCGCGGTCAACGTGTATATCCGCCCGGAGAAAGTGCATCTGGCGAATGGCGCGCACGGCGATGTCCGCGTGCGCGGCCGGATCGCGACGCGCGTGTTCGTCGGCAATCAATGGCTGCTGGAAGTGGAAACCGAACTGGGCAAGCTGCGCGTGGCGCAGCCGAACCACGGCGCGCCGCCGCCCGAGGAAGGCGACGAAGTGGGTCTCGCCTGGACCGACGATGACCTGCGCGTGCTCGTGCAGGACGCGAAGGAGAACACGCATGGCCACGCTTGAGGATAGCCAGCCGGGCGCCGCGCCCTGGGTTTTATCGGCGCCCGCGTTGCTGTTGTTCGTGGCTCTCCTGCTCGTGCCGCTGCTGCTCACGTTGATGCTTTCGTTCCGCGTGTTCAGCGACACCGCAGGCGTGACCGCCGCCTACACGCTGAAAAATTATTGGGAAGTCCTGAGCGACCCGTATTACGGCACGATCTTCCTGCGCACGGCGGGCCTTGCCTTCGCGGTCACGCTGCTGTCCATCGTGCTCGGCGTGCCGGAAACCATCGTGCTCGCGCGCATGAAAAAGCCGTGGCAATCGCTGTGTCTGCTGATCGTGCTCGGGCCGTTGCTGATATCCGTCGTCGTGCGCACGCTCGGCTGGCAGATTCTGCTCGGCAACAACGGTGTCCTGAATAATTTGCTTCAGGCGCTTCATATCACGGACGAACCCATTCGCCTCGTCTTCACCATGACCGGCATGATCGTCGCGCTGACGCATGTGCTGGTGCCGTTCATGGTGATGTCCGTGTGGGCCACCATGCAGAAGCTCGATCCGCAAGTGGAATGGGCGGGCCGCTCGCTCGGCGCATCGCAGTTTGCGGTGTTCCGGCGCGTGGTGCTGCCGCAAATCATGCCGGGCGTGCTGTCTGGCTCGATCATTGTGTTCGCGCTGTCGGCGTCCGCGTTCGCCACGCCCGCGCTGATCGGCGGACGCCGCCTGAAAGTGGTCGCCACCGCCGCCTACGACGAATTCCTCGGCACGCTGAACTGGCCGCTCGGCGCGAGCATCGCCGTGTTGCTGCTGATCGCGAACGTGGCCATCGTGATGGGATGCAGCCGTCTGGCCGAACGCCGCTTCCGGCATATCTTCGACTGAGCGAGGACGCACGATCATGAACCGTAACGGCATTCTCGGCCTCGTCTATAACGCGCTGTTTTTGACGTTCATCATGGCGCCGCTCGCGGTGGTCATGCTTGTCGCCTTCACCGACAAAGGCTTCATCTCGATGCCCTTCGATGGCGCGTCGCTGCGCTGGTTCCGCGCGATCATCGAGAACGGCGACATCGTATCGGCCTTCTGGCTGTCGGTGCGGCTCGCGTTTGCAGCGGCGAGCATCGGCGTGCTGCTGGCGGTGCCGGCCGCGCTCGCCATCGCGCGTTATCGTTTTCCGGGACGCAGCGCGCTCACCAGCTTCTTCCTCTCGCCGATGATGATCCCCGCTGTCGTGCTCGGCATTGCGTTCCTGCGCTTTCTGTCGCTGCTGCATCTGTCGGGCTCGTTCTGGTCGCTGGTGTGCGCGCACGTCATCATCGTGTTGCCTTATGCGTTGCGGCTTGCGTTGTCGTCCGCCATCGGGCTCGATCGCGATGCGGAACGCGCGGCGCTTTCTTGTGGCGCGAGCCGCTTCACCGCGTTTCGCCGCGTCGTGCTGCCGATGATCCGCACCGGCGTGGCGGGCGGCTGGGTGCTTTCGTTCATCCAGAGCTTCGATGAACTGACCATGACCATTTTCGTCGCGACGCCCGGCACCACCACGCTGCCCGTGGCCATGTACAACCAGATCGCGCAGACGATCGATCCGCTGGTCGCCTCGGTGTCGGCGGTGCTGATCGTCGGCACGGTGTTGTTGATGATTCTGCTCGACCGCATGGTCGGACTCGACCGTATCCTGATCGGAGAAGCCCGATGATTTCATCCCCTTCCGCCAGCCCCGATGTGCTCGTGCTGGGCGGCGGCCTCGTCGGTTCGGCGGTGGCTTATGGCCTGGCCCGCGAAGGCGCGCGCGTGACCGTGCTCGACGAAGACGACGGCGGCTTTCGCGCCTCGCGCGGCAACTTCGGCCTCGTGTGGATTCAGGGCAAGGGCTATGGCCTGTCGCCCTATGCGCGATGGTCGCGCTCCTCCGCTACGCGCTGGCCCTCGCTCGCACAGGCCTTGCATGACGAAGCCCATATCGATGTCGCACTGCGTCAGCCCGGCGGCTTTCATTTCTGCTTCGACGATGCAGAACTCGCCGACCGCGAAATGCGCCTGTCGACGCTTCGAACCGAACTCGGCGACTACCCGTATCAGATGCTCGATGCCGCCGACGTTCGCGCGCGCATTCCGCAGATCGGGCCGGACGTGATCGGCGCGAGCTATTCGCCGATGGATGGCCATGTGAACCCGCTGAAGCTCTTGCGCGCGCTACATGTCGCGATGCAGGCGCGCGGCGTGAAGCTCGTTTCGGGCGAGCGCGCCGAACGCATCACGCCCGAATCGAACGGATTTGTCGTGCAGGGAAAACGCGGCACGTATCGCGCATCGCGTGTGGTGCTCGCGGCGGGACTGGGAAATCGCGTGCTCGCGCCGTTCGTCGGGCTCGATGCGCCGGTCGCGCCCAATCGCGGGCAAGTGCTGGTGAGCGAACGCGTCGCGCCGTTTCTCGATTACCCCACGCTCAACGTTCGTCAAACCGACGAAGGCAGCGTGCAGTTCGGCGACTCCATGGAAGAGGTCGGTTTCAACGACTTCACGACCACGCATGTACTCGCCGATATCGCGCGGCGTGGCGTGCGCGCGTTTCCCATGCTCAAACACGTGCGCCTCGTGCGCATGTGGGCCGCATTGCGCGTCTACAGCCCGGACGGCTTTCCGGTCTATGACCAGTCGCAAACGCATCCCGGTGCGTTCGTCGTGACGTGTCATAGCGGCGTGACGCTGGCGGCCGCGCATGCGCTGCGCATCGCACCGTGGATTCTCGGCGCACCGATTCCCGACGAATTGCCCAGCTTTTCGGCGCAACGCTTCGAGCGCGCGAAAGAACCGATCCTCGCACACTGAGTTCGACATGACTTCATCGACACACTCGCTTTTCAGACCGCTGGATGGGCCGGATGCCGCCACCATCGAAATCTCGTTCAACGGCAAGACGCTTTCGGTCCCGGGCGGGCGTTCGGTCGCGGCGGCGCTGCTCGCGGCGGGCGTCTCGCGCTTTCGTGCGACGCCGGTTTCAGGCGCCCCGCGCGCGCCTTATTGCATGATGGGCGTGTGTTTCGATTGCCTCGTCGAGATCGACGGCGTGCCGAGCCGTCAAAGCTGCATGGTCGATGTGCAGGCGGGCATGGTCATCCGCTCTCAGGAAGGCGCGCGCGATCTGCCGCCCTTCGCCGATGAAGACACGCGCACCGCACCGCTGGAGAACACTCATGGCCGCTGATTTCGCCACCGCAGAAGCCGTCGATGTGGTCGTGATCGGCGCGGGACCGGCGGGCATGAGCGCGGCCACGCGCACGGCGCGCGCGGGCCTGAAGACCGTGCTGATCGACGAACAGGGCGGCGTCGGCGGCCAGATTTATCGCGCCATCGAGCGTGCGGATGCGCGCCGCAAGGAGGTACTCGGTCCTGATTACGCGGCGGGGGCGGGCATTGCGCGGGCGTTCGCTGCATCGGGCGCGCGGCATATCACGAATGCGACCGTGTGGCAGATCACGCGCGAACGCGGCATCAACTATCTGAAGGATGGCAGGATCGGAAGTTTCGATGCGCAGCGCGTGATCCTCGCCAGCGGCGCGATGGAACGTCCTTTCCCGATTCCGGGCTGGACCTTGCCGGGCGTGCTCACTGCGGGCGCGGCGCAGATTCTCCTCAAGAGCGCGGGCGAAGTACCCGCCGCACCGCCGATACTCGCAGGCTGCGGGCCGCTGCTCTATCTGCTGGGCTGGCAATACGTGCGCGCGGGCGTGCCGATTCGCGCGCTCGTCGATACGACGCGGCACGAAGACCGCTGGCGCGCCAAGCGTCACATGCTTTCTGCCTTGCGCGCGTGGCCGTTCCTGTCGAAAGGCCTGCAACTGATGCGCACGCTGCGCGAGGCCGGCGTGCCGATGTTCGAAGCCGCCGACGATCTGCGCGTGGAAGCGGGCATGGGTTCGGATGGCGCCGAGCGCGCCGCCGCGCTGCATTTCACCACGCAGGGCGCGGCGCATCGGATCGAAGCCGATGTGATCTTGCTGCATCAGGGCGTGGTGCCGAATACGCAATTCACGCAGGCGCTGCGTGCATCGCACCGGTGGGACGATGCACAACTCTGCTTCACGCCGAAGACCGATGCTTGGGGCGAGCTGGACGTGCCCGGCATCTTTATCGCGGGCGATGGCGCGGGTATCGGCGGGGCGCAGGCGGCGGCCTTGCAGGGCACGCTGTCGGGTCTCGCGGTCGCCACGCAACTCGGCGCGACGGACATTGCTAAGCGCGATGCGGAAGCATTGGCCTATCGACGCGAACTCGCGAACGTCATGCGTATTCGGCCGTTTCTCGACACGCTGTATCGTCCGCGCGATGCGAACCGCATCCCGCGCGACGAAACGATCGTGTGCCGTTGCGAGGAAGTCACCGCAGGCGAATTGCGCAAGTTCGTCGAACTCGGCTGCGTCGGGCCGAATCAGGCGAAGTCGTTCGGACGCTGCGGCATGGGGCCGTGTCAGGGCCGCCTGTGCGGTCTTACGGTAACCGAAGTAATCGCGGATGCACGCCGCGTGTCGCCCGCCGAGGTCGGCTATTACCGCATTCGTCCGCCGATCAAGCCGCTCACGCTCGGAGAGCTTGCCGGTGAATGAGGCCCATGACATCACGCAAGCCGACGTGCTGGTGGTCGGCGGCGGCCTGCACGGCACGAGCAGCGCGTTTCATCTGGCGCGTCGTGGCGCGAAGGTCATCGTGCTGGAAGCGGATTACGTGGCGCGTCATGCGTCGGGCGTGAACGCAGGCGGCGTGCGCACGCTCGGACGGCCGCTGCCGGAGATACCGCTCGCGCTCATGTCCCGTGAAATCTGGCACAACATGGCGGATGTGATCGGCGAGGACGGCGGCTTCGTTTCATCGGGTCAACTGAAGATCGCCGAAACCGACGATGAACTCGAAACGTGCAGGCAACGCGTCGCGTTGCTCGAATCGCATGGCTTCACGCACGAGAAAGTGATCGACCGCGAGACCGTGCTCGAACTGGAACCCGCGCTGGCGAAGCACGTCACGGGTGGAATCTGGGTCGAGCGGGATGGCTTTGCGCTGCCGTATCGCACGACGACGGCATTTCGCCTTGCCGCGCAAAAGCTCGGCGCGCGCTTTTACGAAGGCACGCCGGTGCGCCGTATCGAACAGCGTGGCACGCGCTGGTTTGCGATCACGCCGCACGGCACGTTCAGCGCGGACAAGCTGCTTGTCACGGCGGGCGCGTGGTCGGGTGAACTCGCGAAGCAGGTGGGCGAGCCGGTTCCCGTGCATCCCGAAGGACTGATGCTGATGGTCACGCATCGCGTCGCGCCGTTTTGCCGCGCGACGCTCGGCGCGACCGGCAGGCCGCTGTCGTTCAAGCAGTTCGATAACGGCACGGTTGTCATCGGCGGGAAGTTGATCGGGATTGCCGAGCTTGCGAACCGTCACGGCGAAGTGGATTTCGTGCGGCTCGTGCGCAGCGCGCGGACCGTGACCGACTTGTTTCCGCATCTGCGCCGTCTCGGCGTGAATCGCGCATGGGCCGGTGTCGAAGCCTTCACGGAAGATGAATTGCCGGTGATCTCCGCGAGCCGCAAGGCGTCGAACTTGTATTACTCATTCGGCTATTGCGGCAGCGGGTTTCAACTCGGACCGGGCTGCGGCAAGCTCGTGTCCGAACTCATGCTGGATGGAACACCTTCACTTTCGCTCGATGCTTTTGCCATCGACCGCTTCGGCGGCAATGCATCGGCTTCCGGTCATGTTGACTCGCAACTGGCCGTTCATTGATCTTGTTCACTTTGGATAACGCTATGACCGATATCGTTCGCATCGAAACCAATCAACGCATGAGCCGTGTCGTGAAAGCAGGCGGACTCGTTTTCGTCGGCGGACAGACATCGGCGGATCACACGCCGGACGTGAAGCTGCAAACAGCCAAGGTGCTGGAAAAGATCGACGGATTTCTGGAGAAGGCGGGCATCGACAAGACGCGCCTTGTGTCTGCGCAAGTGTGGCTTGCGGATATCGGACGCGATTTTGCCGGGATGAACGAGGTATGGGATGCGTGGGTGCCAGAGGGACATGCACCCGCGCGCGCGACGGTGGAGGCTAAGCTTGCTTCGCCGGAGTTGCTGGTGGAAATCGCGGTGGTGGCGTTGGGGTGAGGCGGGAAAGGGTACGGCCAGTCCCCGTCCGCACCCTTTTCCGCAAGCATCTTTGCACTTATACGTTCGGGATATTGCCCTGCGGATCCACGGGTGTTGCGGGGTCCGGGCTCACGGCCGCCGGTGCGTAGTTGACGATATTCGGCAGTCTCGGATTGCTGCTGTTCGTGCTGTCGAGAATACGTGACTGGATCGTCGTGTTATCCGTCACGCCCCAGAAGTTATTCGAAAAGTCGAGCGTGTGGGTCGAAGCGCTGTACGTGCCGTGCGCCGCGATCACCATCCGGTTCGTATTGGGTGAGTTCTGCTTGAACAGGAACGAGTTGTTCTTCGCGATGCCCGCAGGCGCGCCGCTCGCAGGAAAATCGTCGAGAACCACGAGGGGATCGACCATGTTCACGAACAGATTGTTCTGCAGGACCACTGATGGGTCGAACGCGAAGGCAGCCGAGTCGATAAACGTATTGGATTTCAGCGTGGCGTTATTGAAGCTCGGATACCCATTCGTTCCTGCCGCATAGGTCGTCACGCCTGCGCGAACGATCGGCGTCACGTTCAGACGATAGGCCTGACTGTAAGTCATCGAGAAAGGCGCGACGGGACTGATCTGCACGAACGCGTCTTCGAGCAGCGTGTGTTGAATGCTGACGGTTCCACCGCCCACATTCGGATCTACATTGCTGATCGTCACGCCCAGGACCTGAGATTCATGGCCGCCGCCTACATTCAACTGTCCGGCAACCTTGATGATGCCCGTGGTCGGAATCTGCCCCACGCAATCCGAGGTGCAAGGCACCGGCTTCATGGCCTCGACGATGACGTTATCCGGAATCGTGAGCGTCGCGCCCTTTGCAACCTGAATCGTGCCAGCAATGAAGTACGGAGAGCCATCCGCAGTCCACGTGGTGTCGTTCGAGATGATCGTGCCGTCGGCAATGATCGTTTTCGGCTGCGCATAAACGTAGGCGGTCACCAGCTTACCGGACGCGTCGGAACAGACTTTTGTGGCGTCCGTCGTGAAAGGGCCGCCTGAACAGGTGGTAGCGGTAGAACTCGATGCGGGCGACGCTGACGCGGCAGATGTCGCGCCCGTTCCGGTTCCCCCACCACTACCACCGCCGCCACATGCCGCAAGCAAAACGCTCAGTCCCGCCACCACGCCCTTTTTCATTTTGAATCCCCGTATCGGTATCGTATTTTTTCGCCTTCTGCGCGGCGATGAACACGACAATACCGAAGATCACCTATGACGATTGTGCGATAAACAACTATTCGGGAGGTTTTGTCAGACTTTTTGTGATCTTTGAACGGCGGGCGAATAGAAAGCCAAGGTATGCGAATCAGTGTCGTGTTGACCGGGCGTTTCGGCTAACCGAAGCATTTGCCCGGCGCGGTCGATGGGCCGCGCATTCAACCAAGTGCTGGCGAGAGGCACGCAGACAAACGGCCGCACGTTCGGCAGAAAACGCGGCATTGCTCGCGATCGACAGCGATTCGCCAAGCGCATCGTGACATCAGGGTAAACAGCAGATGCGTCCAAAGTTCTTGGATATAGTTGGTGTACGGAGTATATTCAAACTCATGGTGGATCGAGACTAATCAGAGGAAGACATCATGCAATTTCATCTCAACGGTTTTCGCACGGACGATCCGATGATCGAACCCGCCGCCGAAGGCGCGCCTTACATCGATATGCCCGAAGCGGTCGACGTGCTCATCGTCGGAAGCGGGCCTGCGGGGCTCGTGCTCGCGGCGCAACTGTCGCAGTTTCCGTCGATCACGACGCGTATCGTCGAACGGCGCGCGGGGCCGTTGCTGATGGGACAGGCGGACGGCGTCGCATGCCGTAGCGTCGAAATGTTCAACGCGTTTGGCCTGGGCGAGCGTCTGCTGCGCGAAGCGTACTGGGTCAACGAGACCGCGTTCTGGAGACCCGATGCGAACGACCGCGGCGCGATCAGGCGTACCGGTCGTGTTCAGGATACCGAAACAGGTATGTCGGAGTTTCCGCATGTCATTGTGAATCAGGCGCGCGTGCAGGAATATCTGCTCGATTCGATGCGCCGGTCTGCGCGACGGCTCGAACCAGACTATGACCTCGAATTCGCCGGCCTGACGCGAGATGACACAGAGGACTACCCTGTACGCGTGACACTGCGCCGGACCGACGACGCGCGGTGCGGTAAAGAAGTCATCGTGCGCGCGCGTTATGTAGTGGGTTGCGATGGCGCGCGAAGTCCCGTGCGTGGCGCGATCGGGCAGACGCTGAATGGCGATGCCGCGAACCACGCATGGGGCGTGATGGATGCGCTCGCTGTGACCGATTTCCCCGACATTCGCCTCAAGGTGGCGATCCAGTCCGCGAGCAAGGGAAACCTGCTCATCATTCCGCGCGAAGGCGGTTATCTCGTGCGCTTTTACGTCGATCTCGGCGAAGTCACGCCGGAGACTCGCGATGGCATCAAGCAGATCAAGGTCGAGCGGATCATCGAAACTGCGCAGCGCATTCTGCATCTTTACGCGCTCGATGTGAAGGAAGTCGCGTGGTTCTCGGTGTATGAAGTGGGCCAACGCTTGACCCGGCGTTTCGACGATGCCGCGACAGCCAATGGCGCATCGCGCGAGCCGCGCGTGTTCATCGCGGGCGACGCCTGTCACACGCACAGCGCGAAAGCCGGCCAGGGCATGAACGTGTCGATGCAGGACGGCTTCAATCTCGGCTGGAAGCTCGGCGCGGTATTGCAAGGGCGTAGCGATGCAAGCCTGCTGCGCACATATTCGGATGAACGTCAGCCGGTCGCGCAGGAACTCATCGATTTCGACAAGGAATGGTCCGCCATGATGGCTGCACCGCCGAAAGACCCGGATCATCCGGAAGCGGGCGGCGTCGACCCAGAAGAATTGCAGGCGTATTTCGTCCGCGCGGGCCGATATACCGCTGGCGTGGCGACGCGTTACAGGCCGGGTCCGCTGACCGGCGTGGCGACTCATCAGGCGCTGGCAAGCGGATTCGTCATCGGCACACGCTTTCATTCGTCGCCGGTCGTGCGCATTGCGGATGCCAAACCCATGCACCTCGGTCACGCGGCGCGCGCCGACGGCCGCTGGCGTCTGTACGCTTTCTCCGATGCGGGCGGTCAAGCCCTCGATTCTCTTTGCGAGCATCTTGCTGCATCGCCGGAGTCGATCATGCGCACGGTCACGCCGAAAGATGACGATGCGGACAGCGTCATCGATTTTCGGGCGGTGTTGCAGAAGCCGCATCGCGAGGTCCGGCTCGAAGAACTGCATCGTGCGTTATTGCCGCGCAAGGGGCGTCATGCGCTGATCGATTACGAGAAGGCATTTACCAGCGATGCATCGACTGATATCTTCAAGGAACGCGGTATCGATCGCGAACGGGGCGCGCTGGTCGTCGTTCGGCCGGATCAATATGTCGCGCATGTCCTGCCGCTTGACGGCTTCGCCGAATTGAACGCCTTCTTGCTGCCCATTTTTCGAACCCAAAGCCGCTAAACCGTGCCCGCTGAAACCCACAACAACCCCGACGCGCTTGCAAAATTCACCGGCAGCCTGGTGCGCCGGGCTCAGCAGCGGCATCTCGCTGTCTGGCAGAGCGAAGTGTCCACCGAGATCACGAGCGTCCAGTATGCGGCGCTCGAAATCCTGCGGCGGAGCCCGGGTGTCAATCAACGCCAGCTCGGCGATGAACTCGACGTGGACAGATCAACCATCGCGGATCTCGTCGCGCGCATGGTGCGCAACGAATTGATCGAGCGTTCCGATGATCCCGTCGATAAGCGCAGCTATGTGCTTTTTCTGACGCTGGCAGGCAAGAAGCAGCTTTCGACGCTGCGGCCGCGTGTGGAGAAGGTGGAGCGGATTCTTACCGCGAAGCTGACTGCGGAGGAAGGGCGAGAGTTGCGGCGGTTGTTGTCGGCGTTGCTTCCGGCAAGCGATTCCGCCTAGTCCCGCTCCGTGAAGTGTTTCATCACGACGCCGGCCAGTTCCTGTAGCTCCGACTTCTCATCGAAACGTTCTTCACGCCGCGACCTGAGAAAGAACCGAGCCTTCGGAAGCGACGGAAGAGCCGGTTTCGACACTGCCCGAAGTCCGGGCCGTGCTGCCGCAGATGCATTGAGACAACCCACGCCGAGCCCCGCCTCAAGCGCGGTGGTGAGGCCGCCGACGCCAGATGCGATATGGCTCACGTAAAAAGGAATGCCCTTTTTCCGCAGGCTATCCACCGCCAGACGATGCAGGACGCAGAACTCGGGCAGCAGCACAAGCGGCAAGGGACGCCCGGCAAGCGGATCCGGGCGATCGGCAGCGGTGACCCATTGCAGTGGCTCGACACCGAGTTCCGTGCTGTCGTTGAGCCGGGGCGATTTCCCGCCTGTCAGACTCATCAGCAAGGCAAGATCGATTTCGCCTCGCTCATACGCTGCCTGAATGTCGGAACTCATGCCAACGAGGCTGCGCAACCGGATTCGGGGGCAGTCTGTCACGGCGCGCGCGAGCAGTTGCCCGAGGTCTGCGCTGCGAAAGTATCCGGTGACGCCTATCCCCACTTCAATATCCTCGGGGATCTGATGCATGTCGCGCCACGCAGCCTCCGACAAGCTGACGATCCTCCTCGCATGCCGTAGCAACTGAACGCCTGCGGCGGTCGGCGTGACGCCGCTCTTGGCGCGCAGCAACAGCGTCTGGCCTGCCCGGGCCTCCAGTTTGGCCAACTGCTCGCTCAACGCCGATTGCGAAAGACTGCGCATGGGTGCGGCGGCCGTGATGCTCCTCGCGTCCACCGCGGCAATAAACGACTTGAGCTGCTCGACGTCGAAGACGTTCATCTCATCCCCCGGTTTTACCGATGGATCATAGCTGATCTTCCCGCTTTTCGGGCGCTTTGCCGACGTGCATGATGACCTGCATCGATCACGCACAGGAGCTACCATGCCTCACATCGACATTCGACTTTCGGGGTCTCGTGACCGGGAACTGGGCCGCCGGGCGGCGCAAGCGGTCAGTCGCATCACAGCGGACGTTCTCGGCAAGGTTCCGGCTGACATGGCCGTGACGCTCGACTACATTGCCGACGAAGACTGGCTGGTCGGAGGCAAGAGCCTGGCCGAATTGTCGGCTGCGTCGTACTTCGTCGAGGTGAGCATTACCGATGAGACGAACACGAAGGCGGAAAAGGCCGAGTTCATCCGCCAGGTACACGAAGAGATGCGCGGCTTGAGAGCGGCTGTCCACGAAGTCTCTTACGTGTATCTGATCGACGCTCGCGCTGCCGCCTACGGGTTCGGCGGACGCACGCAAGAGTGGCGGCATCAGAAGGCAGGCGTCTAGGCGTTTCGCCCCGTTATCTGAGTCTGAGGAGGACGCCGTGCTCGATGCCTTTTTGGAAACGCTCGGCTCGCTGGGCTTGTTGGCCAGCGTCATGTTCCGCTACAGAATTGCCGTCCACGGTCGCGCTCGATCGCTGGCTGAAAAATCGTGCCGACTCTTGAGCAATTCGGGGGCAGGTGTCCCTCACTTCCGGTCTTATTTGGAGCCTCCTTATGAAGTTAAAGGCATTTGCGGCCGGCGCCATGGCGTGTGCCGCGCTTCTCGTCACGAGTCCGTCTTTCGCGCAGAGCGACCGAGCCTCGGCGTGTGCATCAGTGAAGAACGTGGTGTTGGTGCATGGCCTTTTCGCAGACGGTTCCAGTTGGATGAAGGTCATTCCACTGTTGCAAGCGCACGGGCTGCACGTCACTGCAGTACAGAACCCCACCACCTCACTGGACGCGGACGTCGCTGCCGTCAAGCGCGTCCTCGCCCAGCAGGATGGCCCGACGCTTCTCGTCGCGCATTCCTATGGCGGAATGGTAATCAGCCAGGCGGGCGACGATCCCAAGATATGCGGGCTTGTCTACGTCGCTGCGCGTGCGCCCGACGCAAACGAGGACTACGCGGCTCTGACAAAGAAATTTCCACCTGCCCCGGCTTCGACAGGTTTGCAGTGGTCCGCCGACGGTTATGGAAGTCTGTCTGAACAGGCCTTCGTCAACGACTTTGCAGGCGATCTTCCGAAGCCCGAAGCTCGGGCTTACTTCGCCGTTCAGCAACCGATGGGCCGGGCGATCACGATGGCAAAAACGACCGTGGCCGCATGGCGCGACAAGCCGACGTGGTACATGGTGTCCACCGAAGACCGAACCATCAACTCCGATCTTGAGCGCTTCATGGCCACACGCATGCACGCGAAAACCACCGAGATCAAGGCCAGCCACATCGCGCTCATCTCGCATCCAAAGGAAGTTGCGGATCTGATACTCGATGCCGTGGCTATACAACAATAGGCCAGTGTCGCGCGCGCCGCCGCTTCGCGTCCGACGATGTCTTTCCAAGATGACGAGCGATGCGACGAACCGCAACGACACGCTCGCGGCTCTGGCCACCCAACGGCTATCGGGTGATTGCACCTGACCGTCCACGACCTGCGCGCGATTTTCCGAAGGAACGTGATTTCGCGCCGCTTCACGAAGATGACGTTTTCTCCGCATGTTTTCCCGGTGGATCATTAGTCGTAAGCTAGTCCTCCGGGAACACATAGGGAATCAAGATGCTCGATCTGAAGCTGTTGAAAACGTTCGTTGTCGTGGGCGAACTGCTGCACTTCGGCCGCGCCGCCGAGGCGCTTCACTCCACGCAGCCGGGTGTCACGCAACATATCGCGCGGCTCGAAGAGCAATTGTCAGTGCATCTGTTCCATCGGAACAAGCGCTCGGTATCGCTCACAGAAGCGGGCGCGGCGCTTCTGCGGCAAGCCTCGCACATGCTCGCGCTCGGCGATCGCATGCAGGCCGAAGCGCAGGCAATCGCCGCCGGGTTCGGTGGGCAACTCAAGGTGGGGCTGTCATCGGTCATCATTCACAGCGCGCTTCCGGCGCGTATCAATGCGTTTCGTCGCGCGCATCGACTCATTCAGATTGCCCCAACGGTCGAGAGCGCGGATCGTTTGTACGACCTGCTCGATGCATCGCTCGTCGATATTCTGGTCACCACGCTGCCGACTCGCGACGATGCCTTCAACAGCATCAAGCTCGATGCACGCATCGACATGGGGATCGCGTTACCGAGCGGGCATCCGCTCGCCAAGGCACGCACGCTGTCGATTGGCGAGCTTGCCGACGAGCACTTTTACACCGTGCCACGCGCGCTTCATCCCGAAGTCCACGATAGCCTCACTGCCATCGTGCGCCGCCGTGGCCGCACTGCGCGCATCGTGGGACACGAAGTATCGTTTAGCAATCTGCTCGCACGGGTGGCGCTCGGCGACGGCGTCGCGCTCGTGCCTTGCGCGTATGCGGGCATCGCGACATCGGGTGTGAAAGTCGTGCCGGTCAGCGATAAATCGTTGTCGAGTCTGCAAACCTATCTGGTGCATCGGCGCGCGCACGGGCGGCTCGCTGTCGATCAGTTCGTCCGGGCGATGAGCGAGCCCTCCACGAAGTGCCGCGCTCATAAAGATCCGTTATTAAATCGCGCCAAATAATAATTGGCGGAGTTTCCTTGAAACGTCCAACATTCTGATTAACCGATTCCCGGCGCATCGCTGCGGAACGCACGTCAGGATGATTCAGATGGAATTCATTCGCTGCGGCAAGCTGTATCCCGGCACGGGCCAGACCGTGCTGCCCGATCAGGTCATCTGCGTCGATGGCGCAACAATCACCGAAGTGCTGCCTTTCGAAGCGTTCCGGCAGCGCGCAGGGAGGATCACCGTCGATCATTCATCGCATTTCGTGATGCCCGGTCTGATCGACGTGCACACGCATCTGGCCTATGGCAACGCGAAGTCGGAAGAAGACATCGATCTGTACGGTTCGACGGAATTCCGAGCGTTGCGCGGCGCTTTCTTCGCAAAGCGCGTGCTGGCTTCCGGCGTGACGTCGCTGTGTTCGCCCGGCGATTCCGGCCATGTGAGCACGGCAATTCGCGATGCCATCAACGCCGGTCTGATCGACGGTCCGAGCGTGACGGCGGCGGGTCCGTACATCACGTCTCGGCAAGGCCTGACCGACTGGTATCCGACCTGGATCGGCGTGCCGACGACGTCGATCGGGCGGCTGGTGCGCAGCCGCGACGAAGCGATCGAAGAAGTCCGGCGTCAGGTAAAAGACGGCGTGGATATGGTGAAAATCGCGCTGGACGGTATTCAGCGCCGTCCCGATGGCGAGCATGTCGCGGCGTTCACGCTCGACGAGACCGTCGCAATGGTGGACGAGATTCATCGGCTCGGCAAGAAAGCGGTCGCTCATGCGCGAGGCCGCGAGGCGACGCTCTATGCAGGCAAGGCGGGCGTCGATCTGATCTTTCATTGCTCGTACATGGACGATGAAGGTCTCGAATGGATCGTGCGCAACGGCTGCGCGATCAGTCCGTCGCTCACGCTCTTGAAGAACACGATGGACTTCATTCGTCCCGCCGATCCTTATCAGCGCAAGGGACGGCGCGCGGCTTATCAAGTCGAATACGACGCGGCGAAGATCGCCCTCGCGAAAGCGCGCGAAGCGGGCGTCCCGATGCCGACCGGCACGGATACCGGCTTTGCGGTGACGCCCTACGGCGAGTGGCACGCGAAAGAATTGCAAATCTACGTCGACGATCTCGGCTTCGCACCCATCGATGCACTGCGTTGCGCTACTTCGGTGAGCGCGACGATGCTACGCCCCGGAGAACGGGTCGGCACGTTGGCAGCCGGATTTCAGGCCGATTTCATCGCTATCGACGGCGATCCGTCCCGCGACGTGAGCACGCTGCTCGACGCATCGCGATTGTCGGGCGTCTGGAAACGCGGGCAACGCGTCATCGCCGACGAAAGGCCGTACAACCCGAACCGCGTCAGCGATTTCTCCCTGTCGATGTTCGCGGACATCTATACGCGCGAACGCGTGGCGGAACTCGAACGAAGCGACGCGTGACTCGCCGCGATTTCGATTCATCAACGACCTCAAGCACCGAAGGAGTTGTCATGGAAGTTACTTTCGTCCCGCTCGCTGGCGAACGCGCTCAAGGCATTGCCGCGCTCGCGGGCACCGCCGACGGCGCCGTGTATTCCGATTGCGTGCGCGTCGATCTCGCCGATCACGCGCTGCTCTTCATCTCCGGCAAGACCGGCACGCGCGATGGCGAACTCGCGGGCCGCACGATGCGCGAGCAGACCGCGCAATTGCTGCGCAATATCGATGCGACGCTGCACGATCAAGGCGGCAGTCTCGCCGACATCGTGCGCATACGCATCTTCGTGACGCAGATCGATCACGCGTCGATTCGCGACATCCACGCGGTACGTACGGAGTTTTTCGCCAAGGACCGCTATCCGGCGAGCACGCTGGTGCGCGTCGATCAGCTCGTGCGCGACGGCGCGCTGATCGAGATCGAAGCCGATGTCGTGCTGCCGACTTCGACGCGCGAACGGTCATGATTTGCTATCCGTTGCGTGCTGCCGGCATCGGTACGCGTGTCATCGAGTCGATGAATGACGGGCCGCCCGTGTTGTTTCTGCATGGCATCGGCGCGCGAGCGGATCGCTGGACGGCGGTCCTGAATGGACTCGACGACTATCGTTGCTTCGCGGTGGACTGGCCCGGTCATGGTTTCGCCGACAAACATGGCAATCTGACGTTCGACTGCGACGCGAGCGTCGGCTTCATCGCCGGGACGCTCGATGCGCTGAAGCTCGATCGCGTGACGCTGGTCGGCACATCGTACGGCGGATTGATGGCGGCGCATTTTGCCGCGCGGCATGGCGAGCGCGTCGCGGCGCTTGCGCTGGTCGGAACGCTCGGCCTCTCCGAACTCGACGATGCGTCACGCTCACGCATGGCAACGACATTGCAAGCGAATACGGAGGAATCCGTACGATCTAAATTGCGCCGACTGGTATTCGATGAAAAGCTCGTCGATGAAGCGTGGGTCCACGAAGAATTGCGCGTCAACACGTCGCCCGGCGCGGCCGATGCGCTCGCCGCGCTGGCGCGGTTCATCGAAGACGATAGCGGCCTGAATGCCGCGCCGCTGCTTCCGCTGTTACCGGCGCTGCTCGCGCGCATGCCGCTTGCGATGATCTGGGGCAGCAACGACCGCTCGGTGCCGGTCACGCTCGGCGAACGCGCGCACGCCGCGTTTGCGTTGATCCGCTGGACTCGCATCGACGCCGCATGTCACGCGCCCTACCTGGAGCAACCGCAACGCTTCGTCGAAGTGCTCCGTGCGTTCCTGAACGAAGCCCGAGGAGTGATACGACATGACTGAACTAGTCTTCCCCGCAGCGCCGATGCCGCTCGCCCGCGTCACCGGATCGACAGAACGGTTTCCGGTGCGCCGCGTGTACTGCATCGGTCGCAATTACGTCGAACATGCGCGCGAGATGGGATTCGAACCCGATGCGTCGTCGCTATTCTTCTTTCTCAAGCCCGCCGATGCAATCGTGGGCGCGCACGACGAAGTGCCGTATCCGCCGGGCACCGGAAATCTTCAGCATGAGATCGAACTCGTCGTCGCCATCGGCAAGCGCGGCGCGCATATTGCCGCGAAAGAGGCGCTGGAGCACGTGTGGGGTTATGCGGTCGGCAACGATCTGACGCGCCGTGATCTGCAACTGGCCGCGCGCGACAAAGGCCGTCCGTGGGAGATCGGCAAGGCGTTCGATCATTCGGCCGTGCTCGGCGCCATTCATCCGGTGTCGATGGTCGGCCATCTCGCGGATGCGTCGATCTGGCTGGAAGTCAACGGCGTGCGCAGGCAGGATGCGAAACTCGGCGACATGATCTTTCCTGTCTCTACGTTGATCGCGAGGTTGTCCATGCTGTACGAACTCATGCCCGGCGATCTGATCTTCACCGGAACGCCCGCGGGCGTCGGCGCCGTGCGACCCGGCGACGTGATTACCGGCGGCATCGACGGACTCGACGTGCTTCGTACGCTGATCGTCGCGGCCGCACATTGATTGTCATCTTCAGGTAACGGGAGCTGCGATGAACATTGAAATCACGCCGGGCGCCAATACGCTCGCCGACTGGTACGCGGTCTACGCCGACGGCGCGAGCGCGACTCTCGGCGATGCGGCCCGCGCCAACGTGCAGCGCTCCGCCGCGATGGTGGACGAGATGATCGCAAAAGGCGACGCGGTGTACGGTGTCAACACCGGCTTCGGCAAGCTGTCGCATCGAAGGATCGATGCAGCGGATCTCGATACGCTTCAGGAAAACCTCGTGCTGTCGCATACGGTCGGTGTCGGCGATCCGCTGCCCGAGCGTATCGTGCGGCTCGTGATCGCGCTCAAGCTGGCGGCGCTGTCGCTGGGTGCGTCCGGCGTGCGCATGGAAGTCGTCACACTGCTCGAACAGATGCTTGAGCGCGGCGTGTCGCCGGTGATTCCGGGGCAAGGCTCGGTCGGCGCATCCGGCGATCTCGCGCCGCTCGCGCATCTTTCTGCGGTGATGATCGGGCGCGGACGAGCGACATTCGACGGCGAAGTGCTCGGCGGCGCGGATGCGTTGTCGCGCGCCGGCCTGAGTCCGATTCGTTTCGGCCCGAAGGAAGGGCTCGCGATGCTCAACGGAACGCAGGTGTCGACAGCGCTATGCATCGCCGGTCTGTTCGAAATCTGGCGCGTGGTGCAATCGTCATTGACCGTCGCCGCGTTGACCTTCGAAGGCGCGCTGGGTTCGACAGCGCCGCTCGATCCGCGCATTCACGCGCTCAAGCCGCATCGCGGGCAGATTGCGGTCGCGGCCGAGTTGCGCGACTTGCTGGTCGGCGGCGACTTCCGCGAATTGCAGCGGAGCAAAGGCCGCTTGCAGGACCCGTACAGCCTGCGCTGCATTCCGCAAGTGGTGGGCGCGTGTCACGAGGTTTTTCGCTTCGCCTGTTCGATGTTGGAAACCGAAGCCCGCAGCGCGTCCGACAATCCGCTGATCTTCACCGACAACGGTGACGTGATCTCCGGCGGCAACTTCCATGCTGAACCCGTCGCTTTCGTCGCGGATGCGCTCGCGAACGTCGCGGCGGAGACGGGCGGCATGGCCGAGCGGCGTGTCGCGTTCCTGCTCGATGGCTCGATGAGCGGATTGCCGCCGTTCCTGACCGGCGCGAGCGGGCTGACTTCGGGCTTCATGAGCCTGCAAATCACCGCAGCCGCGCTGGTCGCGGAAAACCGTCAACGCTCGCATCCCGCGTCGGTGGAAAGCGTGCCGACGGTCGGTAATCAGGAAGACTACGTATCGATGGCCACGCACGGCGCGCGCCGCCTGCTGGACATGGCGCGTAACGCGGGCGCGATCGTCGCGATCGAACTCCTTGCCGCGACCGAAGCAATGGACAGTCACGGCGCGTTGCGCTCGTCGGCGAAGCTCGAATCGCTGCGCTCGGCGGTGCGCGCACGCGTCCCCTCGATGGCCACCGACTGGGAGTTTTCCGCCGCGCTGGAGCACGCGCAAGCGCTCGTGAGCGACGGCGCGCTCGTCAGGCTGGCCGGCCTTTCCATCGTGCCTGATTTCGATCGATGAGCGTCGTCTGACGCATTCATGAAGCAGCCGGTTGCGCGGGCAACCGGCTCACCCAGGAGAAAACCATGTTCCCCGATGCTCACCGGGCGGATCGCCTGCGCCCATTCACCGGCGACGAATATCTCGCGTCGCTGCGCGATAACCGCCACGTCTATCTGCGCGGCGAACGCGTCGAAGACGTGACCGCGCATCCGTCGTTCCGCCACGCGGCCCACTCGATTGCCCGCCTGTACGACGCGCTCCACGATCCGGCGCATCGCGAGACGCTGACGACATCGACGGATACGGGCAGCGGCGGATACACGCACCGTATCTTCAAGCCCGCGCGCAGCGTGGAGGAGATGCGCGCGCAACGCGACGCCGTTGCCGACTGGTCGCGGCTCACGTATGGCTGGATGGGACGCACGCCCGACTTCAAGGGCGCGCTGGTCAGCACATGGGGCGCGAATAGCGGCTACTACGGCGATTTCGCCGCCAATGCGCGGCGCTGGCACACGGTCTGTCAGGAATCCGTGATGTTCCTCAATCATGCGATCGTCAATCCGCCGGTGGATCGGTCGCGTCCGGCGGAAGTCGTACGCGATGTCTACGTGTCGGTGAAGCGTGAAACCGATGCGGGAATCTACGTCTCCGGTGCGAAGGTCGTCGCGACCGGCGCGGCGCTGTCGCAGTACAGCTTCGTCGGCCAAAGCGGCGCGACGGTCACCGACGGCGACGATCTCGCGCTCATGTTCATGCTGCCGATCGATGCGGACGGCTGCAAGCTGATCTGCCGCCAGTCCTAC
Source organism: Caballeronia sp. A2-2 (assembly GCF_057612605.2). Lineage (NCBI taxonomy): Bacteria > Pseudomonadati > Pseudomonadota > Betaproteobacteria > Burkholderiales > Burkholderiaceae > Caballeronia > Caballeronia sp. A2-2. The sequence continues at coordinate 311,205 of NZ_JBVFIR010000005.1, forward strand.
GAGGGCATCGCGGCCGCGACGGGATCGCCGTTCGACTATCCGCTGTCGAGCCGCTTCGACGAGAACGATGCGATCTTCGTGCTCGACGACGTGTTCGTGCCGTGGGAAGACGTGTTCGTCTATCGCGATATCGACCGCGTGCGGCGTTTCTATCAGGATTCCGGCTTCATGCAGGGCTTTTGTCTGCAAGCGTGCACGCGCTATGCGATCAAGCTCGATTTCATGGCGGGTCTCGTCGCCAAGGCGCTGCGCACGACGGGCGGCGACGTGTTTCGCGGCAATCAGGTCTTGCTCGGCGAAATCATCGGTTTACGCAACAAATTCTGGGCGTTGTCGGATGCCATGGTCAGCAATCCTTCGCCGTGGATCGACGGCACCTTGCTGCCCGACCTGAACGCCGCGACCGTGTACCGGATGTTCGCGCCCGATGCGTTCCCGCGCGTGCGTGAGATCGTGCAGAAGGTGATCGCGTCCGCGTTGATCTATCTGCCGTCGTCGGTGCTCGATTTCGGCAATCCCGAAATCGACGCGTATCTGGCGCGCTATGTACGCGGCTCGGGCGATATCGGACATCGTGAACGGATCAAGCTGATGAAGCTGCTGTGGGACACGGTCGGCAGCGAGTTCGGCGGACGTCACGAACTCTACGAGCGCAACTACGCGGGCAATCACGAGGAAGTGCGCTTGCAGGCGTTCTTTCAGGCGGATCGGAGCGGCACGCTGCGCGAGATGGAGCGGCTCGTCGATACATGCATGTCGGATTACGACGAGAGCGGGTGGCTCAACGCCGCGTGGAAGTCGTCGCCTGTGATCGCGCGCAACGCCGCCGAGGTGCCGTCATGAACGCGATCACGGTCGATGCGTCGATCCCGGCCGTGATCGACGCGGCCACCTTCCGGCAGGGCATGTCGCGGGTCGTCGCGTCGGTGCATGTGGTGACGACGCACGGCGCGCAAGGCGATGGCGGCATCACGGCGACGGCAGTGTGCCCCGTCTGCGACACGCCGCCGACCATGCTCGTCTGCCTCAATGCCAAGAGCCGCGCGCACGATCTGGTGCTGGCGAACGGCAACCTCGCCGTCAACGCGCTCGCGGATGGCCAGAAGCCGCTCGCGGCTGCGTTCGCAGGCCAGGGCGCTTTGCCGATGCACGAACGGTTCGCGCTCGCCAACTGGCAGCGGCTCGCGACCGGTGCGCCGGTGCTCGACGGCGCGAGCGTCGTGTTCGATTGCGAGGTCGAGCGAAGCGAAGCGATCGGTACGCATCGGCTTTTCATCTGCGCGGTGCGCGCGATTCGCATGAAGGCATCGCATGCCGCGCTGATCCACGGGAATCGTCGATTCGAGGTATTCGCGTTTGAGCCGTCGTGAACAGGAGCTGTCATGAGTGCAACCACTGAATCGCCGATGTCGAACGTCACCGCCAGACCGTGGCAAATGATCGCCGCCGCTTCGATCGGCAACGCGCTCGAATGGTTCGATCTCGCGATCTACGGCTTCTTCGCCGTGACGATTTCGAAGCTGTTCTTTCCTGCGGGCAACGAAGCGGTCTCGTTGTTTCTGACGCTCGGTACGTTCGGCGTGACGTTCTTCATGCGTCCGCTCGGCGCGATCGTGCTGGGCGCTTATGCCGATCGTGTCGGGCGCAAGGCGGCGTTGACGCTCTCCATTCGCCTGATGATGCTCGGCACGCTCATCACCGCGATATTGCCGACGTATCGGACAATCGGCGTGGCAGCGCCGGTGCTGCTGGTCGGTGCGCGGTTGATTCAGGGCTTTTCCGCTGGCGGAGAATTCGGAAGCGCCACGGCCTTTCTCGCGGAGCAAGTGCCTGCGCGCCGGGGATTCTATGCGAGCTGGCAAACCGCAAGTCAAGGGCTCACGACGCTGCTCGCGGCGATCTTCGGCCTGGTACTCACCGGCAGCCTGTCGGCCGCGCAACTGGAAAGCTGGGGCTGGCGCGTTCCGTTCGTATTCGGCCTCGTGATCGGCCCGGTCGCGTGGTACATCCGCACGCGTCTGGACGAGCCGGCCGAATTCCGCGCCGCGCGGACGGTCGCCACGCCATTGAAGACGACCTTCGCGCAGCAGAAGCAGCGTGTCGTGGTCGCAATCGGCACGGTGGTACTCGGCACGGTCTCGACCTATGTGGTGCTTTTCATGCCCACTTACGGCGTGCGTGAACTGGGATTGCCGCAGTCGGTGACGTTCGGTGCAGTCGCTATCACCGGACTCGTGCAGTGCGTGTTGGCTCCGTTCGCGGGGCATCTGTCGGATCGGGCAGGGCGCTTGCCGGTGATGCTCGTGCCCGCCGTCCTGCTGATGCTGTCCATCTATCCGGCGTTTCATCTGCTTATCGCGAACACGACGATTGCCACGCTGATGATGGTGCAAATCCTGCTCGGCGTATTGACCACGGGCTACTTCGGCGCATTGCCGGGACTGCTTTCGGAGCTTTTTCCCGTGCACGTTCGCACGACCGGCATGTCGATCGCGTATAACTTTTCGGTCGTCGTGTTCGGCGGATTCGCGCCTTTCGTGATCGCGTTCGCCATTCGTGTCACGGGAAACAAGGCAGCGCCCGCGTTCTATCTGATCGGCGCGGCGATGATCAGTATCGTCGCGTTGCTGATCGCGCGCCGTCGCTTTGCCGTGAGATGAATCCGCGCAACTTCTTCATATCGTTTGGACTTCTCGATAATTTTCATGCAGACGCCCGATTACATTTCCAGACTCGATCTCGTTCCTGAAGCCGAACGCTTCATCCGCTTGCCCGAACGCGTCGCGAATGCGCTTGCAGGACAGGATGTCATGGTATTCGACGTGCCCGACGATGCATCGGATACCGCAGCGTGCATGGCGCGCTACGACATTCCCGTCGAAGACAACGCCAATACCATCGTCGTGCGATTCAAAAAGGATGGCGCCGAACATCTGGCGGCGGTCGTCGCGCTCGCGAATAAACGGATCGATGTCAACGGCGCCACGCGCCGCGCTCTGGCGGCCAGCCGCATTTCGTTCGCGTCGCGCGAAGAAGCGGTCGATGGGTCCGGCATGGAATTCGGCGGCATCACCGCGTTCGGTGTCCCTGCCGGCTGGCCGATTCTGGTGGACACGGCGGTGGTGGAACGGCAGGTCATTGTCATGGGTGCGGGCATACGGCAAGCGAAACTCCTGTTGCCGCCGTCCACGTTGCTGACGCTGCCGAACGTGAGTGTGATTCCGCTCGTCAAGTCGGATTCTTGAGAGAGCCTTCTCGCGGCCACTCGCAATTCGGGTTCTCGCTGACCATCAAAAGCCAGTCTCTGAGCAACACCAGCGAAGGCGAAAGCGTCTTGCGCGGAGGAATGAAAAGGTAATAGCTCGACCCCGTGACGAGCGGTGCTTCATGCAAGGCGACAAGCGAACCATTGCGCAACTCGTCCTCCACCAGACAATCGGGCACGAGACCCACGCCGACGCCCGCCGAAACGGCCTGAATCATGTGCGAGGTCAATTCGAACTGCGGACCCGTGCGCATGCTGCGTGACGGGACATCGTAGTTGGCGAACCATCTTCGCCACATCGTGGGTTGGGTCGTCACCTGAAGAAGAATGTGCTGGCCGATGTCGAGCGGCTGTGTCAATGGCCGCCTTTCCGCGAGCTTCGGACTCAACACCGGGATCATGCGCTCCTCGATCAGCTTGAACGATGTGAGACCCGGCCAGTTGCCGTCACCGACGCCGATGGCGGCATCCATCCCGGCGAGGTCGAGATCGAACTGGCCGATGCGCGAATGGACGTGCACCAGCAACTCGGGATGGCGCTCGAAAAACGTCGTGAGCCGGGGCATCAGCCATTTGGCCGCGAAGGTCGGCAGCGACGCCAGATGAATCGCCTCGTTGCCATCGCGATACGCGATTGCCTGCAGCGACGCATTGCGAATGCGCTGCAAGCCGATGCGCACTTCGCGCAGATACATCGCGCCGACATCCGTGAGTTCGATCTGCCTGCCTTCGCGGCGAAACAAAGGCACTTCCAGCAGGCTTTCGAGCGCCTGCACGTGACGGCTGACTGCGCTCTGCGTGAGCGACAGCTCTTTTGCCGCGCGCGTGAAGCTCAAATGTTCGGCCGATGCTTCGAATGCCACGAGCCACGACATGGACGGTGTGAGACGGCGAGGATTCATTCGGATTCTGCATGCATAAGCTGAGGATTATACGTTTGCCCCGCTCGGGAGCTAACGACAGAATGGCTTCAACAGACAGCGTTCCCTTTGATTGATAAGGGTTTTCCAGTGGTGCGGTGTGGTTCGCCGAGTGTTCCGAAGCAATGCGGAGCCCCGCACACACAACTGGACGTCTGAGCGAATGACATGCTCAAGCGAATTAAAAGCCGATCCGGCTTCCAGCGCAAGACATGTCGGGAAGGGTGCACGGAAGCGCGGTGTTTTCCATATGCGCGAACCCGGCTTAAAAACAACGACAGGAGACGCGCATGGGTGAAGCATCACGACTCGTACGTATTGCAGCAATCGGTTCCGCGCTTGGAATGACC
>NZ_JBVFIR010000006.1:0-158757 GCF_057612605.2 Caballeronia sp. A2-2
GATCGACCCGCTGCATATTAAGCGAGTGAGCCTGCGCCGCCAGTTGAAAATCGCGGCGAGCTATTGGGCTGACTGCGCCGACGAGGATCGCCAGGAGATGCGTCGAGAGCTCACAGAGCACCTAGCGCAACTTGAGCTCGACCTTCACAAAGCTAATTTAGACCAGCCTTCAATTGTTGAGATTGCAGCGCGGATCGCCGCCTTACGTCAGCAACTTTTTTCCGGACAAGTTTGATCCTTCCGATGATCAGCATCGCAGGATTGATGCTGGCGGCGCTCACGCGTGCGCCGTTTTCCCGGGAAGGATGGATCTTCGAAATCAAACACGATGGCAACGACGCGAGCGGCCGACCGTCATTCAAGCGCCTGCAAACGCGCGCCCGTAACTGCCTGCATCGGAATGTCGTCGTAGCTCTGCGCACGAGCGAGTTTTTGGTACCGTGGGACGATTAGCGATCAAGCGTTGAGCGATGCATGCGCTGCCACGAGAGACTCTCTCCTGGTTAGAAGGCTATGGTGCGTCTGCCTTCGGAGCACTATGCGGCGCGTAATGCCCTGTCGACTGCGTTAAATAGCGTATCGGGGCCCACAGGTTTGCGTAAGACGACCGCGTTATGGATCTCGTCAAGTGCAAGGGTGTCGGCATAGCCACTTACAAAGATAATTGGCAGCGCGGGCAATCTCTTCCGAGCAAGCCGTGCGACTTCCGCGCCGTTGAGTCCGGGCATGATGAAGTCTATGACAGCAAGCGCAGGCCTGATCTCGTCAAGCGTGCGCAATGCAACGGTCCCGTTCTCTGCTTCTCGTACCTCGTACCCAGCACTTCGAAACATCTCCGCAAGTGCGACCCGAACATGGTCGTCGTCGTCGATGACCAACAGGGGGCCGGCGCACATTGTCTCAGCGTGATTCGATGCCGAACGCGGCGTTTCTTCGGCTTCCGACTGCGGGGGCGCGGTCAGCGGCATCAGCAAATCGATCGTCGTGCCCCCACCCGGCATACTCGTGATCCGCAGTTCTCCACCGCATTGTTTGACCACGCCATAGACTTGCGAGAGGCCGAGACCTGTCCCCTTGCCGCGTTGCTTGGTCGTGAAGAACGGCTCGATTGCGCGGTCGATGACTTCGGGCGTCATCCCCACACCCGTGTCCTTCATGCGCACCATTGCGAAGCCCTGATCATCGCGTGTCGGCTCGAATAACTCGTCCATGCTGGTGTGAATACCGACCGTGCCACCGATCGGCATCGCATCGCGCGCATTGAGTGCAAGATTCAGCAGAGCGAGCTGCAATTGATCGCCGTCTGCTCGAATCCACGCACCCGGGGCGCGGAGCTGAAAATCGATCACTATCGCAGCACCAAGCGCATGACTCAGCACTTCTCGGGTGCCTCGAACGAGACTGTCCAGCTCTATTGCCCGAATGTCGAGCCGCTGCGTCCGTGAGAACGCGAGCAACTGGCCCGCGACCCTTGCGCCACGCTGAGTCGCGTCTGCGGCCGAATCCACGTACGTCCGAAGCGGATCGTTCGATTGAAGTCGATTCTGTATTAGATGCAAGTTACTTCCGATGGCCATCAGCAAGTTGTTGAAGTCATGCGCAATGCCACCCGTGAGTTGCCCAACCGCCTCCAGGCGCTGAGCGCCGTACGCTGCAGCTTCGATCCTGGCACGTTCGGCGCTTTCATGGTTGAGCGCCACGGCTTGTTCAGCTAAACGAGCGGACAAATGCTCGGCAGTATGTTGCTGCAATTTATTTGCCGACTCTTGAACGATATCCAGTGTGTCCAATACCTGGCCGTCACGCAGGATCAGCGCGATTAACGGGACGATTGTGATCACCACGAGCAGTGCCATGGCGACGGCCGGACCGAGTTCGCCGATCCTTGCGACCTCAAGCAATGCCGCACCTGCTAGGGGCGGAACCAGCGTGAAAGCAAGTTGTCGTCGCGTCGCACCACCGCCCGGACGCGATGACGCAATCATCCGCGCCCAGCCGTGCTCGGCTTGCGCAAAGTGGGTTGCCAAACCCAGTCCGAATAATGCCGCGGCGGTGTGGACCGCCATGGTGTTAAACAGATAGAGCGCGTAAAGGTCACGCACACCATACAAATAGCCGAGAAGTGCCGTGCCCGAAAGAACCAAAACGGCGCTCGCAAGCATATCGGTCAGCAGGTAAGCGCCTCGAAGTCGTTGGTGTTGAGCGAGCCCCAACAGTGCAATCCCGATTGCAGTCGCGACTGACGTGCGTCCGCTCAGGGCAGGCGGCATCCCGAAGAGTTTGTAAGCCAAGGCAGGACTGAGCGTGTCTTGACCGTTCAACGCCTGGCAAATTAGCACGGCGACTGCGACGAGCACCGCAATTGAAGCCGCACCGAAGCCGACGCCCCTGGAAAAGAATGCGACCGCAATGCAGCCGACGCCGGTTGCGCTCAGCACCGACATGCCTTGCAGGGCTGGCGCAAGTGTCACCAGTATTGGGAGATGAAAGACATAGCCAACCAACACCGCGGATACGATTAAGAGCACACAAGCAGCAAGAGATTGCGCGGCCCGAGTCATAACGCTAACGTAAAAGCGGTTCACTGGGCTTCCGATCCGATGGCTCTGAGATTTGATCGTACCAAATTCGCAATGCTTCACAAAGCTCATTATCTTGGGATGCCTTAGGAAGCTGCATTCCAGTCCGACACGGATCCGCCCGCATGCGCGGGTTTACACCCAGCGTGTTTTTTGAAAACCTACAACCCCGAGCGAAAGGTCCGATCGTGCCAACCCGGTCAGATCCGCTTGGGCTGATCCGCCCGAGAATCACGGAGAGCGTCTGCTTTGATTTGGCCGGCGTCGGTCCATGAGTGACCACTCAGGAATGCCGTCGAAACCAGACTGGCAGAAGTCAAAAAAACGCGCGTTAGCCGGATCACCAAACGACGCTGTCACCGGAAACTGAGCGCTGGACTCGCACAGCTTGTATTGGCCTCTGAAGAAACGGCGCTCGTGCGTTCGTAACGTTACGACGTATGTAAGCCATGCACGATCGTTGCGAGAACTACACGCAGGTCCGCAGGCTTTACAAAATGGTGGTCAAATCCGGACTTGATTGTCTCGGCTTGCTCAGAGGGCGATGACAGTGCACTAATCGCCACCAACACGGGAAACGGATCGGATTGTTGACGTCTAATCCCTTGCCACCGCCCACCCGTTCATAGACGGCATCTGAATATCGAGAACCACAACGGCCGGCAGCCATGCACGAGATTGCGCAAGCGCACCCGCACCATCTCGAGCGGTGCGAATGTCGTAACCGTGACTGGAAAAGAAAAACACGTAGGCCAACAATACATTAGGGTCATCGTCTGCAAGAAGCAAGCGCGTGCCGATTGGGTGGGCCATGGACGTCTCCGATTGCGATGCGAGCCGCAATCGACGAGCCCGAAAAGACGCATAGTTTGCTTTTAAAAAATATTTCGGCGAAAGTAACCCAACCTAGCCCTCCCGTCCCCAAGGGGTGTGCATGCGATTAGCCAATTTCATCCTGGACCGTATGGAAGACATTGTGGCGCGGTGGGAGGCGTTTGCCAGCACACTCTTGCCCGCAGCCACAGAAATGCGATCTCTAGCCTTACGGGACCATGCGCAACAGATACTGGAGGCCGTGGCAAAAGATATTTCCACGCCCCAAACCAGAAGGGAGCAGGTTGAAAGATCCAAAGGGCATGTGTCGCCACCTCCCGGGGCTCCAGAGACAGCTGCCCAAGCGCACGCCCTGTTGCGTGCGCGCAGCGGCTTTGACATTAACCAGATGGTTGCCGAATATCGCGCCCTGCGTGCGAGCGTACTTCGATTGTGGATGGACGAGGGCGCGCATGACAGTCATCACGAAGATGACATGGTCCGTTTCAACGAGGCCATCGATCAGGCCGTCGCCGAATCGGTAGACTTTTTTAGCATGCAGGTGGACTTGGCCCGTAATCTGTTCCTTGGAATGCTCGGGCACGATATGCGCAGTCCGCTCCAGACCATTCAAATCACAGCGTCGTATCTGGTAAAACTGAACGCCGGCGAGAAGGTGTCGGGGGCCGCTTCGCGCCTGCTCAGAAGCGGCGCCCGGATGCAGGCGCTGCTCGACGATATGGTCGATTTCAATCGAAGCAGGCTCGGTTTGGGTATCAATATCGCACCGAGCAATGTCGATTTGTCCCAGTTATTCGCTGATTCACTGGACCAGTTGCGGGTCGTGTATCCAGACCGTCAAATTGATCTGGATGTGGTCGGTAATTGCATGGGTGTCTGGGATGGCCGACGTCTCCAGCAGTTGTTAGGCAATCTGGTGCTAAATGCTATCAAGTACGGAGCACAAGACGCGCCGGTGAATGTAACAGTAACCGATGAGGCCGCGGATGTTCTGCTGGAAGTGAGAAACACTGGTAGCGCCATTGAGCGGTCAACCCTCGATCTTATTTTTGATCCACTCCAGCGCGGCCCGAACCATCAAGGCAACACTACCGACAGCAGTCTTGGGCTCGGCCTGTATATCGCGCGCGAGATTGCTAGGGCGCACAGAGGCGAAATCGATGTGCGATCTGACTCCGCGGAAACCGTGTTCTCGGTAAAGCTACCGCGTGGCGATTACCGCGCATAATTCGCCGCGTCCGATCGCGGCCCGTGGGCGGCCCGACTGTCCCTTCCGCTGGCCGCCATCGGCCGCGAACACGCCTCGGCGGGCATAAACAATCACTCAAGACCGGCGACGTAGGAACGGCCTGACAGATGCGCGCAGCGGCTCGAGGACAAGCTAGACATGAACGACGGCAATTGCCGAGTTATGCGGATAGAGCATCCTTCAGGACCCCGAGTTTTGCAGCCGTTCGAGCGGCAAACTCTCCCGCTCGTCGACTGACAGGTTGTGACTGGTTCCCGAAGACCGTTGTTCGAGCGCCGAGCATACGCGGCGACCTCGGCCCGAACGTCCCTAAACGACCACTGCCGTCGTTCGTTTAGCCGCACGATCAACGGCGGCTATCTGACAATAGCAGACGATTAAACGATTGCGCGGCACGCGATTGGCCGGGTCAGGTTGTGGGTCCTAGATGGGATACCAGACTGTCAATGAAGACTCTGACTTTCGCTGAAAGGCTCCGGTGGCTGGGGTATAGAGCGTGCGCATCAACGGACATCTTGCTCGAATCGGAAAAAAGCCGGATCAATCGGCCGTCCGTAACGGCGTCGGATGCATGGAAATCTGGCAGCAACCCGATCCCAGCGCCTCCGATCAACACGGTCTTCATAACGAACGGTTCCGTAATCACCATGGCCGATTTAACCTCGATCGCCGACGCCCCCGAAGTGCCCCGAAAGCGCCAGACTTCTGGATGGTCCGCGTGCGCAATGAGTTTATGCTGCAACAGTTGCTCAGGTCGGTCGATCGTGGAGTGATCGTTCAGATAAGCAGGACTGGCACACGGCCATAGCGCGATGCTGGCAAGCCGGCGCGAGATCAGACTTGAATCTTTGAGCGGTCCAATTCTGATTGCTAAATCTATCTTTTCCATCTGAAGGTCCGTCAGCCTGTTCTCTACCGTCAGGACGACTCGCACCTCGGGATATTTTTCCAGGAATCCAGGCAGCATCGCAGCCAGTGGTCCACCGGCAAATGTGAACGGTGCATTTATCTGGAGATCCCCGCTGGGCTTTCCAATCAGTCCGCCGATTGCGTTCTCCGCCTCGCCCACATCATCGAGAATGCGCTTCGCATGGCGCTTAAGCAGGAGCCCGGCATCCGTCAGGCGCAGATGCCGCGTTGACCGCTCGACCAGGGCTGTACCGACTGCATCTTCAAGCCGAAGCAACGCGCGGCTGACCGACGACTTTGGCATGTTCAGCGCTCGGGCAGTCGCGGAGATGCTACCGAGGTCGGCAATGTACGAAAAAACAGTGAGATTCGCGAAATCGAGCATAGATGTCGTTCCCGTTCTGGAACGTGCTGTCCAGTCGTAGCTAACTAATCAAATTATTTGGAACGACATACATTACCAGCGTAGATAATTCACGGAGCGAATCTCATGGCACAAACAGTACTGGTGGTCGGCGCAACCGGCATGCTTGGCGCACGTATCGCCCATCATCTGCTTCAGGATCAGGCGAGCAGCGTGCGCGTCCTCGTGCGACATCGCACCGATGGAAATAAGCGCAGTGCAGTTGACGCGCTGTCGCGTGCGGGCGCAGAAGTCGTTGAAGGGGATCTGGCGATCCCCAAGTCGCTCGAACGCGCGACACAAGGCGTCGACGTGGTGGTATCCGCGGTGCAAGGCGGTCCGGGCATCATCGTTGATGGCCAGCTGGCACTAGCCGAGGCCGCGAAGCGCAATGGCGTGCGCCGCATCCTGCCTTCGGACTTCGGGCTTGATCTCTTTAAAGCGACGCCGGGAGAACATGCCGCATTCAACTGGCGCGCCAGCGTGGACGAGAAGATCAGTTCGCTCGGTCTGGAGCATATTCACATGCTTCAGGGCGGGTTCATGGACCTGTTCGGTCCCGGTTCCCCGCTTGTCAACTATGAGAAGCATACGGTCCACTTCTGGGGCGATGGCAAACGGCCCATCGAAGTTACGAGCGTCGAGGACACAGCCAGAATGACGGCGCGGGTTGCACTGGACCGGAGCGTGCCGAGCGGAAAATTTGCGTTCGCCGGCGATCGAATTTCCTTCCAGGAAGTTGCTGACGAGGCAGAGCGGCTAACGGGGCACTCATTCACGCGTCATTCGCTCGGCTCCGAAAGCGAACTTCGGGCGGCAATGGCCAAGGCCGAACCCGGTGAGGCCATCATGCTGGCCTACCAGCTATACATGCTGAACGGACAGACATCGCTGGAAGACATTAAGAACGATCACTACCCCGACCTGCGGATGCTGTCCTTCGCGGATTTCCTTCGTCAACGTCTCGACGGGCAATGACTTTCAGCAAAGGCGTTCACAGTCTTACTACGAACACACTATCCAAAGCAACGATGAAAATACTAGAGCCGTTCGCGCTCGGCCCGGTAGCCATGAAAAATCGCGTCGTCATGGCACCGATGACGCGCAGCAGAGCTGATGCCGATGGCGCAGCTGGCCCCTTGATGCAGGAGTACTACAAGCAACGTGCGTCGATGGGTCTGATCATCTCTGAGGGACTGAATATCTCCCCCCAAGCGATCGGGGTTCCATCGACCCCCGGCATTTACACAAACGCGCAAATCGCTTCCTGGCGCAAGATCACTGACGCCGTCCACGATTCGGGTGGAGCAATGTTCGCGCAGCTGTGGCACACGGGTCGGGTCGGGCATTCATCGTGGAGAAATGGCGTGCTCCCTGTCGCCCCGTCTGCGATCCGGATCGAAGGACAAAAGCCATTTACGGCCGGTGGCATTGCTGACTTTGAGACCCCGCACGAACTGTCGGTTCAGGAAATCGTTGCCGTAATCGCAGATTATCGTCGGGCTGCGGAAAATGCGCGCAACGCCGGGTTTGACGGCGTCGAGTTGCATGCTGCATTCGGTTATCTGCCTAACCAGTTTCTCGACGACAATTCAAACAGACGAGCAGACCTATACGGCGGTAGCATTGAAAATCGGTGCAGATTCACACTTGAGGTGATGGATGCCCTGCTCGATGTGTGTGGCGTGGATCGGGTTGGTATCAAGCTCTCCCCTGCAATTGCCTACAACGGAATGGCAGACAGCGACCCGCGTGCCTTATACAGCCATTTGATCAACGAGCTAAGCACCTGGCGCCTTGCCTACCTGCACCTGATGCGACCGATGTTCCCGCTGGAACACGTTCCTCACTGGCCGAAGGACGTACTCGGGACTTATGCACAACTCTTCGACGGTCCAATCATTGCCAATGCAGGCTACACGCCCGATGAAGCAGAGGAAGCCTTGCTGAGGGGCAACGCGGACCTGATCTCGTTCGGCACGTTGGCACTTGCCAATCCCGATCTTCCCGCAAGGATTGCGTCGCGCGGTCCTTTCAACGAGGCGGATCGGAACACGCTCTATGCTGGTGGTTCAGAGCGGGGATATACCGATTATCCTGCGTTACCGAATCGGTGATCGAGGATCAATCTGTTCGGCTAAAAACACGGTTCCGCCCCATCGCAGTCACTATGCGTCGGGGCGGATATCCGATCTAACGTCAACTGAGTCTGGTCAAGCTCTGGTCAGTGCTTCGGTCCTAACGCGAAAAAGTTGTAGCCGTGGCCGTCGCGCTTCAGATAACCACTGCCTCCAAGGTGCATCCCCAACACTCTCAGATCGTCTTCAGCCACTGTTTTGAAGAGGGCAGAACGGGTCGCTGCTGCTAGATCAGGGTCTACGTCGAAGGCAATGGGCCATTCCGGTTGCGGTAGCTGGAGTGTCGCGCAGTGGATGATGTCACCCCAGATCAGTAGTTTTTCATGCTTGTCTTCCAGCATTACCCCGATGTGGCCTGGCGTGTGCCCCGGCAGCGAAACGGCCGTCATTCCGTTGGTGATTGGCCCTGCGCCATCGAGATAACGCACGCGACTGCCGTAGGCCTCCAGCACCTTGGCGGCTGCGTCGAAAAATACACCGAAAGCCGGTGGCGAGGCTTCGCGCGAGCGGGCGTCGAGCCAGTATTTCACTTCTTCTTCAGTCACTACCAGCTCCGCATTGGCGAAGCGCGGTTTGCCGTTTTCAAGCACCAGACCACCAATATGGTCCGGGTGCATGTGCGTCAGAACGATTGTGTCGACCCGTGACGCCGTCACGCCGGCTGCTTCAAGTTTGTCAGGAACGTTGCCGAGCGCGGGACCGAAGAGCTGGCCGCAGCCGGAGTCGATCAGGATTCTCCGACCCTCCCGCTCAACGAGAAACGCGTACACGGGCTCGATCGAAGGTCCGGTACTGGGTCGGCCCGCAATCTCCAGCAGTTGTCGTCCACGCTCACAATCCGCTTGCGGCATGACGTCGAAACCGATTGGAAACATGCCGTCAAGTAGAGGCGTGATTGCGAAGCTGCCCACTGTCAGATGTTCGAACTGCTCATTCATCTTCGTTGTCCTTCAACAGATTCTTATCGAAGAGCTTTTCAAGCGGAAGCCACGGGCCCATCGTGACGATGCGAGCCTGAAGTAGTTCGTGCCTGATGAGAGGCAACTTTGCAAGTTCGGACCGCACAGCTTCCGTGTCCGCTGCCTCGAACACTAGCGACACAACGAGGGGGTCTCTCTGAAAATACATCTCGCGCAAAGCGCCTCTGCGGTAAGCATCCCAAACAGCTATCTCTTCGCGAAGAAGATGCGGCCCTAGAGTCTCAAACTGTTGGTCCGGGCTCAATTCGAGTAGAGCGAGATATTTCATTTCCTTCATCCGGTTAATGACGATGCGGGCAGTATCCCTGTGGACGTAGCGCCGCGGTACACTCCACCGAGTCAGGTTACTGGTGACAAAATGTCCGCACAAAACGAGATCCCCGGCCTCATGAGCCTTTTTTCCTTCGTGCGTGTCGTCGAAGCAGGCTCCTTTGCCGAAGCAGCGCGTCGGGCTGGAACCACCAGCTCCGCCATGTCCAAGTCCATTGCCCGATTTGAGCAGCGGCATGGCGTCCGGTTGCTTCACCGCACCACTCACTCGCTCTCACTCACGCAGGAAGGCGAACGGCTGCTGGAAGGTGCCCGCCGTCTGCTCCTGGATGCGGAGCGTCTGGGCGCTTCACTGACGGAGGGCGATGAACCGATTGCGCGAGGGCGAGTAAGGATTAGCCTGCCAGGCTCCTTTGCGCATGCCTGCGTGCTCCCCTACTTATCGGAATTCCGGGCATCGAACCCCGAGATTGAACTCGATCTGAGCCTGGAAGACTCATTAGTCGACCTTGGCGCTGAGGGCGTTGACATAGCGGTTCGGGCGGGCGAAGTTGACCGCCAGCCTGGGCACGTGGCCACCAGGCTTCTTTCCTATCCCTACGTGCTTTGTGCAGCGCCTGAGTATCTGGACGCGCACCCTGCTCCCAGCGAGCCATCCGATCTGGCGACGCATCGGCATATTGTTTTCCGCAACAAAGGGAACGGGCAATTGCTCAACTGGCAATTTCGCTCGCCCGCTGCGGATCAGCGTCAGGTCCGGATTCAACCGAACACTCACATGATCGTTGATGACGGCGCCGCCGCATGGACGCTGGTACGGCAAGGATTCGGCCTGACATGGGCGCCGGGCTGGCTTGGTTTGGATGATCTCCGATCTGGCCGTGTCGTTGAAGTCATGAGCGACTGGCGGATGCCTGATTTCCACCTGTTCGCAGTGCGGCTACAAAGAAAAAACACGCCCGCGAGAACCCGCGTAGTGCTGGATTTCCTCAGGATGCTGGTTCCCCGCTGGCAGCACGTTCAATAAATTGCGAATGCCCGGCCATTGTCGGCTTTTCCAACGTCAAAAGTAGCACAGTAGATGCGGCACGACTCCGACCCCGCTCGTTATTCACGTTGAAGGAGGAAAGCGCAGGTTCCAGCGGCTGTGCGGCAGCAGCCGTTGCGGCGGGCATCGTTCCCCTTGCACGTGCGGATGGTTCGTTGTCGGCTTTAGAGGGAATGCCGTCGCTTGAATGACAGCAGCCTCAAGCCTGCGAAAGACCGCTTATGGCCCAGAGTGTGTCAAAACCCCAAGAACAAGGGTTGGCCAGAACAGTGTCAACGGCGGCGGACGAAGCGTCGTCCGTAGAAGGTTCTGGTGCCGTAGAGTCGCGTGTGCGACACGATGAGGTGCGATCCTCCTGCCTGCCCATCAACTCGCTGCTTGCACGCTTCGATCTTGAATTGCGCAGATCAAGTCCGCCGAGCCGAGTAGTTTGATGACCCGCTTCATGTTGTACGCCAGCACGTGCAAACTCATCTCAGTGCTGACCTTCTCAATAGTTCTGGTCAGGAAATGTGTTGCGCCCATCCAGGCCTTGATCGTCCCGAACGGATGCTCGACGGTTTGCCTCCGGATACGCATCATGTCCGGTGCATGGTCAAGACGCGTTTGCATTTGTTCTAGAACGGCCTGATGTTCCCATCGGCTCACCCGTCGTTGAACGCTGGGAGTGCACTTCTCTTTTAGCGTGCATTGCTGGCAATTCGAACTCCAGTAGCGATGAAGTCTCAGACCGCTCTCCACGGTTGCATACCGCCAGATCAGACGCTCACCCGCCGGGCATGAATATTCGTTCTTCGATGCGTCATAGATAAAGTCGTCTTTGCCGAAGCGACCATCGGCAGTGGCACCCGAGGTTACCGACTTTGGCACAAACACTGTGATGCCTGCTTCATGACACGCGAGGATTTCTTCGCTCTTGAAGTACCCTCGGTCAGCGACGACGGTGAGGTTATCAACTCCCATTTCGGCTCGCGCGAGGCGCGACATCGACGTGAGTTTGTCCCGGTCGAGGCCGGTGTTAGTAACTTCATGGGCAACAATGAGATGATGCTTTGCATCGACTGCCGTTTGCACGTTATAGCCAACCACGCCCGTGCCTCGCGTCTTCATTGAGCGGGCATCAGGGTCGGTCAGCGATAGTTGTTTATCCGGTGACGCATTGAGCTTCACCTCGATATCCCTGAGCACCTGCATCTGCTCCTTCAGCGCCGAAATTTTGTCTTGCAACCGCCCTGCCTTTGCTTTGGCGATCGTCGGCTCCTGACGGTCAGCTGTCTCAAGCGCCACGAGATAACGGTTGATGCTTGACTCGATATCTTCCATACGCCGCTTCAGCTTTGCGCTCGTGAAGTTGCGGTCCCGGTTGTTGACCGCCTTGAACTTGCTGCCATCAATTGCGACGAGCGCATCGGCGAATAGATCCAACTGTTGGCACAGCATCACGAACTGCCGGCACACGGCACGAATCGCCTTACCGTTATCTTTGCGGAAACGGGCAATCGTTTTGAAGTCTGGCATCAATCGCCCCGTCAACCACATCAGTTCGATATTGCGTTGAGCCTCGCGCTCCAGTCGTCGACTGGACTGAATGCGATTGAGATAGCCGTAGATGTATATCTTCAGCATGACTTCGGGATGATATGACGGCCTGCCAGTATCAGCCGGTTCAACACCGTCAAAACCCAGTTGACCAAGGTCGAGTTCGTCGACGAACACGTCGATCACGCGGACAGGATTCGTGTCCGTTACATAATCGTCGAGCGATTCAGGAAGCAGGATGCTTTGCGTACGACTGTCGCCTTGAACAAAACGCTTCATCTCGTTCACCCTGTAACCTGATGCCACCATGATAGGTGTTCAAAATGCGTTTTGACACACTCTGGGCCGGCTACTGCCAGACGCGGCGGACCGCATCGACCTCGAAGCCGCCGTTCGATTCAAGATCCATGAAGTACTGCTTATCGCGGACCGCGTCTGGAAACAACCGGCTGAGCAGCTAGCGCATCACTTGAGGGGTGAACTCCCGCCAGCACCCTGCGAGAGGATGTATTCGCGTCAGAAGGTTAGTAAGCGTCGCGGCACGGCCGTCTTGATTCGCGCAATCAGAGACGCCAAAGTGGTTCCCACCACTTCAAGTAGCGGGAACCACTTTGGGATCAGAAGAGAAGCTGGCCTCAGGAACGCGTAGAGGAAGCCCAAACCACAGCCCTGAATTTCGACGCCGTCTGGCCGCAGCGGCGTGTGAGCCGGGCGTCTCGGTTTCGAAACTCGCTAGAGAGCATGGCATCAACGCCAATATGTTGTTCAAGTGGCGACGTCGATATCGGGCCGAGCAGCTCGCCGTATCAACCGAGCTTGTTCCGGTGACGGTCGTGGAGGACGCGCCGGGCACAGTCACTCCGACACCGTCGGTCCAACAGGAACAGCTAATCGTAAAGCCCGCCGCGAGCGTGGGCACGATCGAAGTCCGGATCGGACGTGCTGTGGTCAAGGTCGATGGAGCGGTCGACGCCGAAACACTACGTACGGTACTGAAGCGTGTGCGATCGTGATCGGGCTTCCAACGGGTACGCGCGTGTGGATCGCAGCAGGTGTGACTGATATGCGCAGCGGATTTCCGGCGCTGGCCGCGAAGGTGCAGACCGCACTTGAAGACAATCCACTGGGGGGCGACGTGTTCATTTTTAGGGGGCGTCGCGGCGATCTCGTAAAGATCCTTTGGGCAACATTGAACCGTTCTTAAGTGCTCTGCATATGCAGCGACACTCCGTCGCCGTCCGGTTCGGGCGACGACGGAGCACCCACATCGCATCACCGCTACTTATCGGCACATATTTAATAAATTTAAGGTTTGCTGACATAGATATCTTCATAAGCTGTCCGGCGACAATTACTTCTGCCGGCGGTTGTAGTTGACGCCAGACAATAAGCCTTTTTTTCGAAGCGGCGAGCATGTGGAAACGCTGCATTGAGGCGACACGGCGTTGGCCCAAAACGGGAGTGATGGTGTCTATTGAAAAGCCGTTAATACAATCTGTTCTGTATTCCGGCCTACAAGTTCGCGCATGCCGTGATGAAAAGTCATCACCCTCACAAGCCAGTCCAAAAACCGTCCTGGAAGTTGTTAGGATTTCAAACGATCGGTTAAAAGTTGGCGCTGCAATGACCTTTTTTATTGCGGGCGCTCTCGACGCTGGAAGCGTTGCACCGCCTAGGAGGAGATCGGGACGTTTTCGTCGTGCTCGGCGAACAAATGGCAATCGGCGAACGACGGCTTCTCAGGACCGGGCCGGTCATTTAGATGTCCGACTTGGAGTGAAGCCGAACGGCTGGAACTGGCCGGAAGCGCCAGTTCGACTTCTGGCGTCTCCGCTCTGCGTACGTGCCTCTTATGGCAACCGACACCGTGCCACGTGACACACCTCCCCTCTCGCTCCGCCAAACAACGGCACACCCAGCGATGTCATCGACCGGTTGCATTTGTCAACGCGAAGCTAGCCGCTCACGGAGATCCTCTTCTATAACGCAGTTCGCGCTGGCTTCGAATTGCGACGACGAACGCTGCGTTGAATTCAGGTAGAAAGCGATATAGCGCCAAATAACCGTGCGCACCATTAGAGATGACTAATTCGCGCATGCCTGGATGGCTGTCAACCGGCCTGCCGATCATCGGACTTGACTGGAGTATGTCGAGCGCAGCCACGATGTCGTCGATACGTTCGACTGCATGATCCGGCGTGTAATCGAAGAGAAATTCAAATATACGATCGAAATCCTCTTGGATTTCCGGTGCCAGGATTATTCGCGCCATCGTTTGGCCTTGGGCGCAACCGGTGAGCTACCCGCTGCGCGCTCGCGCAAATAGTCGCACATCTCGCTCCAGTCGAGCCCCGTGCTCGTCTCGAGCATCTTCGCGAAGCGCGCGTTTCCTTCTTCGAGAAAAGAATGTCGTAATTCCTCGTTCGCGACCCGCTCGGCAATCGCTTCCAACATGAAGCTGTGTGCCGTGGTGCCGGTTTGCTCGGCGAGTCGCGAGACGCGATCGCGAAGATCGGGTGGCAGGCGCAGCGTAGTGGTCGACATGGCATCCTCGTTGTGCTACAGATGTGCTACATCCTACGCGGTCCAGCGAGTTTTGCAAGCGGCGCGCCGATAGGCTTTGTGCTACCTAGTGCAGAAGCTCGAAACCGATCTCGAAGTGAAGCTGTTTGATCGCACGGGCCGGCGCGCGGTGTTGACGGCTGCCGGTCGCGTGGTGGTGGAAGACGGCCGTCGTCTGCTGCAGGCCGCAGCGGATCTCGAATCCAAGGCCCGGCGGATTCAGCACGGCCGGGAAAGAGAGCTGCACGTCGCCATCGATGAAGTCATTCCGTTCGAGATCATGTGGCCGCACGTCGTGTCGTTCTACAAGCTCAAGCTCGATACGCAACTCTTCCTGTCCAAGGAAGTGCTCGGCGGCTCGTAGGGCGCTTTGCTGACACGCCGCGCTGACCCGATCGTGGGCGCGGCAGGAGAGCCGCCGGCGATTCCCGATCCCGTCACAAAGCCAATCGGCTACTTGCTAGAAGCGATGACCGACTTACACCGCATCCGGAACCCGCGTACAGGCGTTTTCTACTGGTTGAAAATATGACTTTCGATAGCCTTTACAACTGTCTCAATCAAGACGGGTTTTGTGAGAAGCAAAGCGTTCGCTGGTAGTCGTTTTCGCAACGCTTCATGATCCGCAATTGCAGTCATAAAGATCACTGGCAGGCGCGGATACATCTGACTAAGGACTTGCGCAAGCAAATCTCCGCTCATGCCTTGCATGCTCACATCAGTTAGAACAGCGTCCGGAACGTCGATCTTGCATGCATTGAGTGCATCGACACCGTTCGAAACGGCGGTCACGTTGAACCCCCGTTCGGTCAGGAGCGTCGTCAATGGTGCACGCAGCACCTCCGCGTCATCAACTAGCAGAATGGAGGCCTTCCTTTTTGCACGGGCTACGATTACTTCGTCGACGGGCAGAGCAGCAACAGCGCCCCACTCAACGATTCGAAAAAGCATGCGGACGGCCGTCCCTCGCGCGCTCGAAGTTACGATTTCCGTCGTTCCTCCCGCACGCTCTGCTACGCCGCGCACTTGCGATAGCCCAAGCCCCGTTCCTTTGCCTCTCGCTTTGGTCGAAAAGAACGGCTCAAACGCTCTCCGGGCGACTTCATCCGGCATTCCAGGCCCGTCGTCCGCGACCTCAAGAACAACGTAATCACCGTCCTCGAGTCTTGCATCATTTTGCACGCTGATTTGCCGAGTAGAGATCTCGATACGTCCAGTGCCCTGCATCGCATCGCGCGCATTAATCACCATGTTAAGCACTGCGGCTTCCAGTTGCGTCGTGTTCACCAGCACTAGGCAATCAACAGTCTGCAAGCGGAATGTGAGCGTTACCGAAGTCGGCAGCGTGCGCGACAACAAATCACGCATGGCGTCAACATTGTTGGACACGCAGACTTTCCCCGCCACGGGGTCCTGCTCACGCGAGAAAGCGAGCAACTGTGATACTAGCTGCGCCCCGCCCGAGATCATCGTAAGCGCCTTATCGGCCCACTCTTGGACGGTTGTCGCCGAGGCTGATTTCGCTTTGATTAGTTGCAGGCTCATGCTGACCCCCTGCAACAAGTTGTTGAAGTCGTGCGCAATCGAGCCGGTCAAATGGCCAACAGCATCTAGACGCTGTTCGCGCCTGAGTTCGGCATGCTTCGGCGAGTCTTCGGCTAACGCGACCGAGACTTTGCGTTGGAGTTCTTCATTTCGTGCCTCGCTATCTACTCCGTGCTCCCGCTGCGCGAGCAGGATCGCAGTCAGCCGCGCGAGAGCCTGGAGCGCCTGAACTTGCGACGATGTGAGCGAACGCGGCACGCGATCAATCACACAAACCGTTCCAAGGGCGTGGCCGCTTTTGGTAACAATGGGTGCGCCGGCGTAGAACCGAATGTGAGGCGGCCCAACCACCAGCGGGTTTTCGCTGAAGCGGTCATCTGCAGCAGCGTCCTCGACGATCATCACATCGTCCGGCTTTAAGATCGCGTGCGCGCAGAATGCCTCGTCCCGGTGCGTTTCGCGGGCGTCCAGGCCTATACAAGCCTTAAACCATTGCCTGTTTGCGTCGATGAGCGATATGAGCGCAATGGGGACATGGCAAAGCTCTGACGCCAAGACTGCCACGTTATCGAATGTTGGTTCGAAGTCGGTATCGAGGACGTGCAGTTCGCGCAAGGCATACAACCGTTCAGACTCGTCTGACGGCGGAGAGGCGGGTCGAAAAGCCATTCTTGAAGGCGGCCGATATTGTTACAGAGTTGGAAAACCCATCATAACGTGTCTTTCCGTAAAGAGGCCAAATCAGCACGGCTCGGTGTCTCGGATGGAGCGCGGACGGTCAGACCGTTCAACGCTCAACCAGATTGGAGAATGCGCGACGAAAACGCCCTCAGTACCTGACTGTTACAGCTGTCCACCCGGCGACACGACTCCTATAGCTGAATAAGAAGCTCTTCCTGGGTTAAATCAGAGCGATTCCATAAGCTGCGCAATTTGCAGAAGAAGTTTCCATAAACGCTCGTCTCGCCATAGCGTTGTCTAAGCAACTTCCCAGGTTGTCGGGCTGCGGCCGGATTATAGGTGGAAGCGCCGCATTTCCTGCTTCAGGCCGGTGCTTTTCGCGCCTTGCAGCTCATAAGAGGTGGATCGGGCTTATTTAGGTCTTATGCGAACTATCGGCCCTTAATGTTATGCCGGCCTGATAATAGACAGATTGTATGAATGTTTTGTCCCGCCCCTCAATATCGAATTGTTGCTGTCTCTTGGCGAAGTAGCGAATCGTCCATCTTAGATCGCTCGTTCTGATTGAGCGTCGTCGCTTCTTTAGTCATCCTACGTGCAAGGCGGCTCAGGTCATCCTCCTTTTTCATAGTCGATGAAGCTGTGCGCACGTTGCCGAGAGAAATGCCATGATGCATAACTTTCTATCGAATAACAGGGCCATCATTCTTGAGCGTTGCAAAGCTCGGGTGGCGAGCCGGACCGGTCGGGCGGTGACTTATCAGCAACTCGATAACGGCGTGCCGATGTTTCTCGATCAGCTCATCAAGACGCTTCGTCTTGAGCAAAGTGACGACCCGCTCGCAAGCCGTGAAGTCTCGGGCGCCAATATTGGCATCGCGACCGAATCCGAAATGGGGGCATCGGCAAGCCTTCACGGAAATTTGATGTATGACCTCGGCTATTCAATCGATCAGGTCGTGAATGATTACGGAGATCTCTGCCAGGTCATTACTGCTTTGGGCCAAGAACGAGCCGTTCCTTTCAAGATCGAGGAGTTTCAAAGCCTGAATCGTTGTCTAGACACCGCGATTGCTAAGGCGGTTACTGAATTCGCCTATCAACAGTCACGTGACGCGACGCAGCGGGAACAAAAAATTCTCAAGGAGAAGTTGGGTGAGTTTGCACATGAACTGCGAAACGCGTTAGGCGTCGCAAGGACGGCCTTCGATGCTCTCAAGATTGGAAACCTGACTCTGAGCGGTGCGACTGGATCAGTGCTGGAGCGAGGGCTCACCATGGCGACCACCCTTATCGCCCGATCCGTTGCCGAAGTTAAAGCGGTTGAAAGCGAGCAACCAGCATCCCTTGCCGAATTCATCGCAGAAGTGGCGAACGCGGCGCATCTCGCGTCGATGGTCAGAGGCGTGAAGCTTAAAGTGATCTCCGTAGACGAGACTTTGGCGTTCGTCGCCGATCGGGACGCGCTGTATTCAGCGCTCGGCAACTTGCTGCAAAACGCATTCAAATTCACTCGTCCTCGTAGCGTGGTGACGCTCAGCGCATACGCGGCCGCTGACCGGATTTTGATCGACGTGAAGGACCGTTGTGGTGGGCTTCCGCCAGATACACACGGCATGTTCGAACCTTTTACACAGCAATCGCACGATAGAACGGGGCTTGGTCTTGGCCTGTCCATAACAAAAAAGATTGTCGAGACTTATGCAGGAACCCTTCGTGTGAAAAACCGCCCAGGCGTCGGTTGCATATTCACCATTGATCTTCCTCGGCATCACATGAAATAGGAGGTCGGGGTAGGGGTGCGCCTCAAGTTCTCGAAAAATTGGTCGCTGAGCAATCACGAACTGCAAACGCTCTTCGTCAAGAGTGCTGTCTCAAGTTAGGGGTCCCCTGCGAAGGCGCCTTTTTTTTATTGCTCGGATCCCGCTTTAGTCAGTGCAGGGCCGCCCAAATGGACGAGTGGCAGACTCACAATCTGTCAAGTTTCACGATATAGCCTGTGTGTTGGCCATCTTTCTCGAGATCGCCAGCAACTCACACGCACCCATCGAGGCGCGGTGGAGGCGATTGGCGCTGAGCTAAGAGCAGATCCTTAGATTTTTATCGACTATAGCGTATCCGTACCACCGAGCGATTCAATGAGTGCAAGGAATGCTTCCACATGCACGGGCTTCTCGACCACCCTGTCGGCCCACCCATGAGCATCAACGGCTCTCGCCGCTGACCACAAAACGATCTTTGTACCCTTTAAAGTCTCGTCTTCGCGTATTTGACGACAGACCTCTAGTCCATTCAGGACAGGCATCATGAAGTCGCAGATGACGACGTCGGGTCGCAGTGCACGCGCCTTGGACAACCCGTCACGTTCGTTTGCCGCAGTCGTCACCGTCAAGCCTTCCATCTCGAGCACCATCGTCCAGACGTGAAGGATGTCGGGTTCATCGTCAATTACCAAGACAGACTTGGGACGGGCGGTTAATGGACCGTAGGAAGGCGACATCTTTAGGCCTGCGGGAGACGTGCGATTCCCCGTTCCGCGCACGCCGCATGCCCGAGCCAAAAGGCTGCCGTGCTAAGTGCTATGAGCCGAGCGCAAAAGCTGCTAAATAGTCGGGCGGTTTGCGAGGCTGCTCGTGGGGCGGTTTCCGTTCTAACTTTGTCTGTCATCCTCCGCGTAGTAATTCGCGGCGGCTTCTAGCATTCGACGCCGTTCTACCCGGACGTAGATCGACGTCGTCTGCAGCGACGCATGGCCGAGGATCGCTTGAACGACATCGGTAGGCATATCGCGCGCGACGGCCCGCGTGCCGAAGGTGTGGCGAAACGCGTGCGCGGAGGTATTGACGAGTTGAACCAACTCATCGGTCGTCATGTCTTTGAGCGCGGCGGTCGCAAGGCCACCGGCTTTCGCCAGGCGCCGCATCGCCGTGTGTACCAGCCGACCGAGCGCATCGGGCGTGTAGGCGACGGGGCCTTCGTTATTGTCGTGTCGTTCGAGTGCGGCATCCGTGGCGGGGATCCACAACGGTGAGATGAGCGGACCCATTGCCGACGCCGCATCAAAATCTCGCCCGCGATCCGCCCAGTGCGCACGCAAGGCAGTCAGTGTTGCGCTGCTCACCGGCACCGTGCGTTGCTTGCGCCGCTTGCCGACGATCGTCAGGGTCCACACGGTCACGCCTTTTACTGACTGATTCGATGCCTTCTCCTCCGTGACGCCCCGTTTGGACGACCAGGATTTTGATGGTTGGGCGGAGACCTCGGATGGCCGCAGTCTTTCGCGACGGGCCTGCGCCGCCTCAACCCGGCGTAGTCCCGAGTCGCCCATCAATAGAATCGCCGCGCGTGCAGCGCGCCATTGTCGAGCGACATCTTCAGCGTCTTTCGCGCGGCTTCGCCTCGGCGTGTCGTCCATTGAGGTGAGCGTCGCTGTCGCCGAATTCGACGACAGCGACGATGATATAAACGCAGGGCTGCATCGCTCATCGAGCGCCGCCCGCACCTGTGCCCACAGTGTGGCTGGCAGCGCACGATGCACCTGCACCGCAGATTCGCGAATCACGGTGGCGGGTTCGTGAACCGCACTCCACGGATTGCCTGCTAAATAACGCACCTCTACGAGCCAGGCGAAGGCAGCACGGATCACGCGAACCGCATACGCCTGACTGTCGGGCGACAAGCCTTCAGGGGCGAACGGTCGCCAGCGGCCGCTGCTGCGTGGGCACTTCGGTCCCGTAAAAGACGGCAACGGCTTCACCAAAAAATCCTTAAACGCTTCGCAGTCTTCGACCATCATCGATGAGAGCGGCTTGCGCCTTACTACCACGCTCCACAGGATCAGCCGCTCGAGTTCGCGCGTATAGGCGCGCAAGGTGACGGGCCGGTCGCGATACCGATGCAGGTAAGCGTGCACCGCCGCCAGATCGTGTTCCGCGCGAATGAAGGCGAAGCTCGAAGCGCGGTGGCGCTGGCGGCGTCGGCTCGATATTGATTCAGCTGACACGCCAACTGACCGGCCTGACTTTGTTTGCCACCGCGTCGCGGCCGGAAACACAGGATTGGGTGCGCGAGCTTGGCGCACATCACGTGATCGATCACGCGGCGCCGATGCCCGCGCAACTGCGCGCCTTTGGCATCGACGAAATCGACTACGTGGCGAGCCA
This sequence comes from Caballeronia sp. A2-2, assembly GCF_057612605.2. Taxonomy (NCBI): domain Bacteria; kingdom Pseudomonadati; phylum Pseudomonadota; class Betaproteobacteria; order Burkholderiales; family Burkholderiaceae; genus Caballeronia; species Caballeronia sp. A2-2. The sequence goes on from NZ_JBVFIR010000006.1 coordinate 20,901, forward strand.
GACCCATACCGACAAGCCCCTGGTTGAAATCACCGAGATGTTGGCGCCGCAAGGCAGACTCGGGCTGAGCGATGATCCCAAATTGCTCGACGTGCCGATCCTAAAGCCCAAGAGCATTTCGCTGCACTGGGAATTGATGTACACGCGCTCGTTGTATCAGACCCGGGACATGATCGAGCAGCACAATACCCTCAAACACGTCGTCGACCTCGTCGACGCTGGCGTACTGCGCACTACACTGGCGGACCATTTCGGCACGATCAATGCCGATAATTTGCGCCGCGCGCATGCTTTGATCGAAAGCGGCAAGGCGCGCGGCAAGATCGTGTTGTCCGGCTTCGGAGGCTGTGAGGAACGGTCGCGAGTAGCATGCGTCGCAAAGTGCGGATCGATGGACACCTGATCGCTCCGCACCTAAAGCTGATGCGACTACGATGGAAGCTTGGCCGCGAGTACGTCGATGTTCATGATTTCCGGTGGTTTGGCGAAGAGATCGGGCGCCTTCGCCATCAGTGCTTCGGCTACTTTGCCAGAGAGATGCGCCTGGCGGCCGGCGTCGTCGGGGAAAGCATCGAAGATTCCGTACACTGACGGCGCCAGTTTTATTCCGAACCACGCGATCGTCGCAGGCTCCTGCTCGACGAGCGGCAGTCCGCTCATCAGGAAGCTTTCGACCTCCCGCTCTTTACCCGCCTTCGCTTCGAGCCGAACGAACAATGCTTTCTTTACCATACTTGCCTCTAGGAGATGCGGTTACGGTGTCAACAGTAACACCCTATGATTGCCGAAACGCGGCGGCGCGTTCGGCATCGTAGAGGTGCCTGTTGCCCTAGCCGCTCACGCAACGCGTCGCGCTCGTGGAATTGAACCGCCGCCATGCGTTTTCTTCATTGGTGCTCTTCACATTATCACGTAGCTGGCCGCCGCCCGCGCGCAGTGCTGAAGAGTTTGATCATTTCCCGATTGAACGCGGGAATATCTTCGGGGTTGCGGCTTGTGAGGAGATTCTGGTCTACCACCGCCTCCTGATCCACCCATTCCGCTCCGGCATTCTTCAGGTCAGATTTCAGAGAAGGCCAAGAAGTGACGCGCCGGCCGAGCGCCGCACCGGTCTCGATGATGGTCCACGGGCCGTGGCAGATCGACGCCACTGGCCTGCCATCGTCAAAAAAATCCTTTGCGAATGCCACCGCCCTAGGTTCCATTCGAAGCGCATCTGGGTTCAAGACGCCGCCCGGCAGGAGAAGCGCGTCGAAATCTCGCGGCCTGGCGTCGTCGAGAACGATGTCGACGGGAAACTCGTCTCCCCATGTCGTGAAGTTCCAGGCGCGGACCTGCTTTTGCTTCGGCGAGACGATGCGCGTCTCGGCGCCGGCTTCGTCGAGCGCCTGACGAGGCTTGACCATTTCGACCTGCTCAAATCCCTCCTCGATCAGGATTGCAATCTTCAGTCCCTCAAGAGGTCCATTTGTCATGTTCGACTCCGATGAACAGCTTTCGCCCAGGCAGCGCCTTCTTAGCGGATGCGGAAGTCGCCGTGGGCGACGTTGCGACGTCTTACGACAGCGAGACGTAGTTGCCCGTCTTCACATTGTCGCCGGCTCTATGCGGCTTTCTTCACGCTGCCGTGCGGATCGATGACGAATTTCTTCGGCGAGCCCTCGCTGAAAGTTTTATAGGCATCAGGCGCTTGTTCCAGCGTGATGATCTCAGTGTTCAGCATGGCACTCAGATAGGGCATGCGATCCCACAAGATCGCCATCATCAGGTCGCGGTTGTAATGCATGATTGGCGCTTGTCCGGCCGTCAGTTTCGGCGACTTGATCCAGGCTTTGCCGAAGGCAATGGGCAATTGGCCTTTCTTCGTGAGATCGGTGCTCGCTTTCGGGTCCGCGTCGGTATAGATGCCCGGGACACCCATCGCCCCACCGGCCCGCACCACTTCGATAAGCGTGTTGATCACCGCTTCCGAGTGCTCGCTGTTCGACTCCGGACCACTGCCGTGCGCCTCCAGTCCAACGCAATCCACGCCGCAATCGACTTCCCGCTTGCCCAGAATCGCTTCGATCTGGTCGGGCACCGGCGTAGCACTGGTGAGGTTGACTATCTCGCAGCCATTTTTTTTCAAAAGGTCCAGCCGCGCCTGGTTGGTATCGGCCACGATGATGCAGGACGCGCCAATCAGGCGCGCTCCCGCCGCCGCACACCGGCCGACCGGCCCGGCTCCGGCGATATAGACCGTCGAGCCTACTTTGGCGCCAGCTTCCATGAGACCGTGGAAACCGGTCGGCAAGATGTCCGACAAAAGCGTGAGATCCCGTATCTTTTCCATCGCCTGGTCCTTGTCCGGGAAAGGCAACAGGTTCCAGTCGGCGTAAGGCACCATAAGGTAGTCGGACTGGCCGCCCTGCCAGCCGCCGAGATTGAAGCCGTAGGCGCCGCAATCGACGGCATCGTTGACATTCATGCACACATCGGTGTGCCGTTCCTTGCAATTGCGGCAGCGGCCGCAAGAGACGTTGAACGGAACCGAACATAGGTCGCCCTTTTTGATGAACTCGACGTCCGGTCCCACCTCAATGACTTCTCCGGTCATCTCATGTCCCATCACCATCCCCTTAGGCGCGGCAAAGCGCCCGCGGTAGATGTGCTGGTCGCTGCCACAGATATTCGTCGTCACGATTTTAAGGATAGCGCCGTGATTGGCTTTCTTGCCGGTCGGCGTGATCAGCTTTGGATAGTCGAAAGTTTGCAACTCCATCTTCATTGGACCCATGAAAGTCACTACGCGATTTCCACTCCCAGCCATGATGAATCTCCTTGTTTGGTATCCGAAACGTTGTACGCGATAAACCACGGCAGCTCTTCGACCTGTAGCGTCGAGGCTTGACGCATGGCGGGACCTACATCTTCGCCCTGCTCGTTGTGAACGAATGCCTCTGCTTTCGGCTGGACAGCAGAGGGCGCACGGGCCGCATTTCATCGGGCAACAGCCAAGCGTGCGGAATGTGTACTGCCTACCATAGCTGCACAAGCATTAACCTGGCTACCTAGTGCACGGCGTCCGTCACGATCCGTCATCCTTCGACCTGCTTGCGACTATGCATGTTAGGTGTCCCGGCGTAATGCTGTCTTTGAATGATCAGCCGCGCCGCTTCGCTGATGTTGAGCGGGGCCGCTGCGCGTTGCGTGGACTATCAGGTGTCGAACCTGCGACGGTATGTTGCCCGGAAGGTTCGCGCGCGAACGCGTCAGCGCTGCCATTACGTTGTCGAAGGTTGTACCGTCTTACCTTTACGGGTTCGAACAACTTGTGTAGGGGAATGTGCGCATCGTGCCGGGCTTCTCGCGGTGCGAGTTCCGCATCAGACATATTTGCTCATTGCGGTTTTGGAGTCGGATTGAAAAGTGCTGCAATCGACGCATCAAAGCGTTGACTTTAAAATCAAATCGGCAGCGTCTTGCTCTATCGGCAGTCTAGTCGTCAGCCCGCACGCGTTTCTTTTCGATTCCTGCTCAAATGTGTCACGATCCTGCGCCCCATCCGGTCCATCGCTTTACCGTGGGCATGCGCCCTTGCCGTGCCTCAACTACCCTGCCTTTTTTGAAAGATTACGTCGGAGCGCGCACGTCCGAACTTTGGCACAAAGGATGTATCAGCCGGGCCGGAAAGAGAGAGCGTCCTGATCGATCCAGCAAGGTCGTCGTCGGGCGAAAGAAGGACATAGTCACTTTTAGCCTGCCGTCCAGTCGCTCACGGTCCGTAAGAACCCGATAACTGTCCGAATTAGCGGCTAGACTTAAAAGATGGTCGGCGCACGCGTACACAAGATAAACGTGTGCTTATTCCGTCACGATTCCCGTGTGCGACCGGAGGAGGTAGTCCGATGCCACAATCCATTCGAACCCCTGAGCAGATTCGCGACGAACTGCAAAATCGCCGTTGACGCGCCGGGAGCCTTGCACATGCGCATACCGTTACCAGAGCGCCACCCGCCTGACGCATCCGGCCGAAAGTGGAACATCGTGCCGCTGAATGACCTCGGTGCGGATAGCGTACATAAAATCCAGAGGGTGATCGAAGACATGCGTACCGAGTTCGTGCTTGCCGATTGACGCGGTGATACGCATCCGGAACCGGTCATACAAACGGGCGCGTGTGAGCATCGAAGCCGGCAGATTGCGGTACGGCAAAGGCCGCAGCGGGACTGACATGGCGCATTGTGAACACACAGTGACGTACGTCATTCCGATAGCCCATAGGCGGATAATCGTCCATAGACGGCTCAGCCAGAATGACTGACGCAGGAGACCCAAGCACGCCGGCATCGGACGGAAGACGGGCTCTTGTTAGTCGCAAACAGCAAAGCACGACAGCGGTGTCGGAAGCGTGGGCAGAAAGCCAACAAAGTCCGAGTGAATCGCGAAAGAAATAGCCCTACGGTGCGTCTAAAGTGTGACGTAGGACCCGGGAAACTCCTCAATGGCTTTAATGGCTTTAATGGCTTCAAAGGCGGAAAAGTTCATGGTCAGGATCTACGGGCGCATGCGCAGCGCTAGCGGCTACGCGATACGCGACTTTCTGCATCGCTGCGACATACCGTTCGAATGGATTGAACTGGGCAGCGATAAGGAAGCGAAGGATCTTGCCCACGTGCAGCATCTTTCCGACTCCCGCTTGCCGATCTGCGTCTTCCACGACGGAACCCGGCTCGAATGTCCCACCGTTCGGCAAATTACCGAGAAGCTCGGCTGGTTTGCCAGTCCATCCCGAGAAGCCTACGATCTGGCCATATACGGCGCGGGACCGGCGGGGTTGAGCGCAGCTGTCTACGGAGCGTCGGAAGGGATGCACACCGTACTGGTGGAGCGGTGGGCGCTGGGCGGTCAGGCAGGAAGCAGTTCAAAGATCGAGAACTATCTGGGCTTCCCACAGGGCGTGTCCGGCGCCGAGCTGGCAGAACGGGCGCGCGACCAGGCCATCAAGTTCGGCGCCGATATCCTGATAGCGCGCGCCGGCGTGCGGGCGGAGTTTCCACCCGGCCAGGGCATCGTGTATCTGGAGGATGGCACACGTATTACGGCGCGCACGTCGATCTGCGCGACCGGCGTGGCATATCGCGCGCTCGGCCTCGAAGGTGAAACGCGCTTCCTCGGCGCAGGAATTTACTACGGCGCGGGCGCGAGCGAAGCAGTGCTGCTTCATGGCGAGAACGTCTATGTGGTGGGAGGCGGCAATTCGGCGGGACAAGCCGCCATGCACTTTTCGCAAACGGCCAACCGCGTCTATATGCTCGTGCGTGACACTTCGCTCAAAAACACGTTGTCCCACTACCTGGTGGATCGCATCGCGGCGGCGCCGAACATTGAAGTTCGGACCAGCACCGAAGTGACCGCGCTCGCAGGAAGTGACACGCTGCAGGAGATTACACTGACCGATGTGCGCACGGGACGGCGAATCTCGGTAAATGCGAATTGGCTATTCGTCTGCATCGGCGGCGTGCCCCAGACCGAATGGGCGCAGGAGGTCGGCATTGTCCGAGATGACGCCGGTTATCTAGTGACTGGTCCCGACTTGCAGGGATATCGGTCGAGTCTGAATTGGCCGCTCGAGCGCGCGCCGCTACATCTGGAGACCTGTGTGCCTGGCGTTTTCGCAGCGGGCGACGTGCGTCACGGGTCGATCAAGCGTGTTGCGTCGGCAGTCGGCGAAGGGGCGATGGCTGTCGCCCTGGTGCATCGATATTTGAATAGCGCGTGAGCGTAAGCGCAACTTGTTTCGCATGCCGCCTGCGCGCGCCTGTCCGAGGAGTACGATCATGACCCCTGGTTGCACGCATCTAGACGAGGCCCGCATCCTCCACACGCCCATCGACTATTGCGAGGAGTGCATCAAGCTTCGCCAGCCGTGGGTACATTTGCGACTGTGTCTTTCATGCGGACACGTCGGCTGTTGTGACTCGTCGCCCAACCGGCACGCGAGCAAGCATTTTCACGCGACCGGCCATCCGCTGGTGCGCTCAATTGAACCCGGCGAAACCTGGATCTGGTGCTATCGCGACGAGATTGTCGTAGGTGAACTTGAATCGTGACGGGACGCCGCCCGTGAGGGCAGTGTCCCGTTCACGCAATGCCGGACTCACGTATGCGCCGGTTCTTGTTTCGCCTCTTCCTTCGTGGCTTCTGCGAGTGCGGGGCCTTTTTGCACACGTACAGAGTGCGAACCTGAGTCGTAGGTCATTGTGACCTTGTCGCCGTCGCGAACATCCCCCCGCAGCAGCGCATCTGCGAGTTGCGATTCCACTTCAGCGCGAATCTTGCGCTTGAGCATCCGTGCGCCGAACTTGGGGTCATAGCCGATTTCCGCGAGATGATGTCGCAGCGAATTGTCGAACGACAGCTCGATGTTCTGCCCGGCCGCAGTGCGTTGCACACGCGCGAGTTGCAGGTCCACAATGCTACGGATTTGCTCCTTGCCGAGCGCATGGAACACGACGACTTCATCGACCCGATTCAGGAACTCGGGCCTGAAGTGATGCCGCAGTATTTCCATCAGACGGTCGCGCAGCGCGGGGTAGTCGAGTTGCTTCTTGTCGGAGCGCACGTTTTCCTGGATCAACTGCGACCCGATATTGCTCGTCGCGATGATGATCGTGTTCGTGAAATCGACGAGACGGCCCCGGCCGTCGGTGAGACGGCCTTCGTCGAAGAGCTGCAACAGGATGTTGTGCACCTCCGAATGCGCCTTTTCGATCTCGTCGAGCAACACCACGCTATATGGGCGGCGTCGCACACGCTCAGTCAGCTGACCGCCTTCCTCGTAGCCGACATAGCCCGGAGGCGCGCCCACCAGCCGGGCTACGGTATGCCGTTCGGCGTACTCGCTCATGTCGATGCGCACGAGCGCGTTCTCGTCGCCAAACACCGTTGCGGCGAGCGCTTTGGCGAGCTCGGTCTTGCCCACGCCAGTCGGTCCGAGAAAGAGAAAGCTCGCGGTCGGCTTGCCACCTTCGGTGAGGCCGGCGCGTGAGAGTCGGACCGCCTTCGCGACGGCGCTGACCGCCTCGTTCTGACCGACTACGCGTTCCTTCAAGCGGTCTTCGAGACGCAGCAGCTTCTCGCGGTCCTCGGCGGTGAGTTCAGACACCGGCACGCCGGTGAGCGACGCCACGATCTGCGCGATGTCCTCGGCTGTGACCTCTTGCGAACTGGTGCCGCGCTCCTTCTTCCACGCTTCGGTCGCATCGTTGAGCCGCTTCTGTTCGGAGACGAGCTTGTCTTCAAGTTGCTTTGCCTTGTCGAACTGCTTGGCGGCGCTTGCCGCGTCCTGTTCCTGACGTGTGCGGCGGATGGTCGCCTCGATGTCATGCAGTTGGCCCGGCCGGGAATTCGACGAAATGCGCACGCGAGCGGCCGCCTGGTCGAGCAGGTCGATGGCCTTGTCGGGCAGGAAGCGCGCTGCGATATACCGGTCCGACAGCTTCGCAGCGGCCGCGATCGCCTCTTCGGTGATCTTCACCTTGTGATGCGCTTCAAGGCGGTCACGCAGTCCTCGCAGGATTTCGATCGTCTCCGCGACGCTCGGCTCGGGCACGTTCACCGGCTGAAAGCGCCGTTCGAGCGCCGAATCTTTCTCGATGTATTTTTGGTATTCGTTGAGCGTCGTCGCGCCCACAAGATGCAATTCGCCGCGCGCGAGCGCCGGTTTGAAGACGTTGCCGATATCGAGCCCGCCTTCGCCGCCGCCCTGGCCAGCACCGACGATCGTATGCAGTTCATCGATGAAGATGATCAGCCGGTCCTGGTTCTCGACGATTTCGTCGAGAACCAGCTTCACGCGCTCTTCGAACTCGCCACGATACTTTGCCCCCGCCACCACGCTGTTGATATTTAACTCAACGACGCGCTTGCCACGCAACACTTCCGGCACCTGGTCCTGGGCGATGCGCTGCGCGAGTCCTTCGACGATCGCCGTCTTGCCGACGCCGGGTTCGCCGATCAGCACCGGGTTGTTCTTGCGCCGACGCGCAAGGACTTCGATAGTCGTTTCGATTTCCTTGTCGCGGCCGATTACCGGATCGAGCCTGCCGCGCCGGGCGAGATCGCTGAGATCGCGCGCGTACTTGTCGAGCGTCGGTGTGGTCGAGCGGCCCTCGACGGTGCCTTCCTCGGCGCCCTTGCCGACCACCTTGACCGTCCTCTGCCTGAGCGCATGCGACGATAACCCGTACTTGCGCAGCAGCTCCCCCGCGAAGCCGTCTTCCTCTTCCACGAGCCCGATCAAGATATGCTCCGGTCCGACGTAGCTGTGGCCGAGTTCTCGTGACGCCGTGAGCGCGTTTTCAAGCGCACTCTTCGCGCGCGGTGACACGCCGATGCGTTCTTCATCCGTCTTCTGCGCGCGGTTGCCGCGTGGTGCGTTCTGCTCGATATTCTTCCTGATCTCCTCAGGATCGAGCTTGAATTCCCGCAGAATCTCCTGCACCACGTTATTGCTGACGAGTGCCAGCAGCAGGTGCTCGGTATCGACTTCGGACTTGCCGAACTCGACCGCCATCTGCGCAGCCGCCTGCAAGCGGTCCAGGCCGCTTTCGCTCATGAACGTCTGCAGATCGACGGCTTCACGCGCACGGCGATGCCGGCGCGGCCGGCCCCCCGCCTGACCACCGGTGGACTCACCCATTTGCCCGCTATCGGCGTCTGCACGCTGATCCGAGCCGCCGGCTTGTCCGGGCGAGCGTCCGATGCGTGACCGGCCACTTTGGTCGCTTTCCATCTGCGGCCACATGTCTTCGAACAATCTGTCGAACAGTCCGCCGTGAAAGAGAGACTCAAGCGGCGACAGACGGCGCTGATTGCGCGCCATGAACTCCATGTAGTGCTCATCGCACAGCATCAGCTGACGGCGCTGGCCGTTTTCGGTGATCGTGATCTGCGAGGTTGCCGGTTTGCCGCAAACGCTGCAAGTAGGCATGATGTTCTCCGTAGTGTGAATAAGGGCATGGTCCCTGGCGTTACGCGCGCACAGCCTGACGAGTTTCGTCGCGAAGGGGAGATCGTCGAGGGCCATGAAAGCTGTCGAGCGGTCCGGATGCCGCCGTGTGCGACACCGGGCTATTTGATCTCGAGGCACCGCTTCGCCGCGGGTTCATTCGCCGCTTTGGGCACCCGCACGGTGAGCACGCCATTCTCGAAGTTCGCCTCAGCGCGTTCGACATCGACGCCAGAGGGCAGCGGAATGGCGCGCTGGAAGCGTCCGAACGCCCGCTCCACCCGGTAGCAGCCCTTCTCGTCGCTCTTCGATTCGATGCGCTTCTCGCCGGTCAGCACCAGCATGTCCTCAACGACTTCCAGCTCCACGTCCTCGCGCGACAGTCCTGGCAATTCGGCCGCGATGCGAAGCGCGTCGCCTTCGTCGACCACGTCGAGTCGCGGCTGGAAGCGGCTGGGACTAAAGTCGCCGAACCAGTTGCCAAGCCGTCCCATCCCGCCGAACGGATCGCGTACGAGGTCGGTGAGAAGATGCAGGGGATCGGGCAGCGGCCAACGGGCCGCATCGAACGATGCCGGCCAGGCGGACGCGGCCGCTTCTGAGGTAGACGGCGCGGGGGCCTGCTGCGAGGGCGGGGCGTTCAGCTTCGCGTCTGCGCCCTTTTCCTCGGGACTTTTGCGCAGGAACCGAAAGGGGTTCCACTTATCGAGGTCCAATAGCATCGCTATGCTCCTTGTTCCGATGAGCCGTCAGAGCGGCCCGAATCTTCAGTGACTGCTGCCTTGGCGCTCGCGGCCAATGTCAGCCCTTGGCATATTCGAACTCCGGCAGTTTCTTGAGCGCGTCCTTATTGGCGCCAACCAGGATGGCCTTCGGCGCTATCTGCTTGAACTGCTGGATGGGGATGGCGACACGGTGCGCCGCGACGCCGAGAAAGCCGCCGACGTCGATAATCGCGGCCGAAAGCGAGCCATCGGGCGCGACAATCAGGTCGTCGACGCGGCCGATCTTTTCGTTCTTTTCGTTGTAGACATCGGCGTGAAGCATCTTGGATGCGCGCCAGCCTCTGGCGACTACTTGCTCTTCGGTGACGGTCACCCCGAGCGTCACTTTGCCGGCGATGGGCGCATCCTGCGCGGTCGCGCCGCTGGCGGCGAAGCCACAGACGGACAGCGCGAGGATGAATGACGACAGCCTTGCGGCCGATACGAGGTTAGGCTTCATGGCGTTCTCCAAATGCGCAACGGACTACGTGGACGCCGGGCGCGGCATGCGCCTCATGAAAGCAGCGGCGTGTTGTGCTGGTCACGAAGGACGGGGCTGCGCCAATTCCGTGCTCCGAGGCCAAGGACGAGCAGAAGCGCACCGGTCATGATCGCGTAGATGCCGATCATCCAGACGAGGGCGAGCGCGCCAGCACCCGGAACGGCCAGCACCACGATGCCGAACAGAACCGACAGGCTACCGATGATTAGGAGCAGCCAGTGCGTTCGGCCGCGTCTCTTCAGGCGAACCCAGGTGATGAGGTCGAGCACTCCGGTGACGATGGCGTTTGCGCCCATCAAGGTGATCAGCACGAGCGTCGTGACGCCCGGCGCCCCGACGGCGATCAGGCCCGAAGCGATCATGCATAGCCCTAACAGCAACGGGAGCCACCAATCGGTGCGGATCGAACGATTTCGTATCGCCGCGCTGACCGCTGCGACGCCGCCGATGAATGCATACACTGCGAACATCGCGACAAAAAGCAGCAGCGTGAAGCCAGGCCAGCAAAGCGCGAGGAGGCCGAACAGGATTTCTGCGGCGCCACGCAACGCGAGCATCCACCATGCACGACCGAGCAGTTCGTCCATCGTTTGGGCTCCCGAAGCGGATCGCCGATATCCGGCTGGCGCAGCGCGTGCAATTTCTATTTGATCAAGCCTACGTCCGCGACGCGCGTTCTTCTTTCGAGTTCCTACCCAAAGGTGTCGGCTTTCTGCGTTTGTTGCTTGCTCAATGATCCTGTCGAAGAGGCCTCACGCCGGACCCTAGGGACGGTAATGCGCAAGGCGGAAAGCGCGGGGCGTACTCCCCACATATCGATGAAATACCGCGGTGAAATGCTGCTGCGTCTGAAAGCCGACACGCGCTGCGATATCGATCAGCGGGAGGCTCCCTTCAGAGAGCATCGATTGCGCTAATCTCAACCTTTCGGTCGTCAGGTATAAGTGCGGCGGATGCCCTGTCGCGGTCTTAAAAGCCCGCGCGAAATGCGACTGGCTCATGTGCACGACCGCAGCGAGTTCCGCGATCTGGATATTGTCCGCGATGTGCTCGTGTATGAAATGTTCCACGACGCTTAGCTTTGCGTGGGTAAGGCTCGTAGCCGCATCGGGCGTATCGGCGGTGAGTCCATACCGGTGGGCGAGATGAATTGAGAATACGTCAGCGAACGCCGCTAGGCATCTAGGGTCTGGGCTACTGCTGGAATGCAATGCGGAAAGCGTGTCGCCCGCTTCGCGCATGAAAGGATCCCAGGCCTTGAACCAACAAGGGATTTCGCAAGCCGTAGTGCCGAGCGCGCTTCGAGCGGTTTCTTTTAGCTTAGCCCAATGGAGGGCGACAACGAGGCCGCACGGATCGTCGTCATTTACAAGCTCGACATGAGCCCAGGCCGGCACAATCCCGATAAACGGCGCGCTGACGCTTAGATGCTGATAGGGGCGCGCGCTGCTGCGGATGGTGTTCGCGTGTGCGGTAGTCCGATCCGCCGGGATGATGCACAGGATCCATTGCTCCGAATTCCGTTCGGGGTCCGTGCATGACGCCCCGATCCCCTGGCAGGTAAGGCGGTGCAACTGTGGGGAACGCTGTAGTTGCTCCATTGCGCGCGTCCCCGGACGGGAGACCTCGAAGTATCAGAGGTTACATAGTAGTCCAGTTTCTGTCGATGCCAGCTTGTTTTGTGAGCTCGTCTCTTTGTTTTATGCATGCCGTACGTACGATGGCAAAGATGCAACTCCCGCCCGATGCGCGCAAGGTGTGCAGGCCTGCGTGACGATCGAGCAAAACTTGGGGGCCTCGATGATCTTTGAGAAGGAGCAGGTAATCGATTTCGCGTTTTGCGATCCCGCGCGGCGCGCTCTTCAATCGCCGCATCGACGGGATCGTCGCGTTGCCGCATGAGCCAGTAGACGTTGCCAAGCGCCAGCAGCGCGGCTGCAAGTGCGGCAATGCGACCAGGGTCGGTAGCTGGATCAAGGATGATGAACTTGCGTGCTATCGCGAGCATCGCGATAAGGATCACTGTCTTGACCTGCACGATGTGGTCGCGTCTTAACATTACGCGGGTGATCGAATGCTTGAATTCCATTGCGATCAACAACGTCATCACCATGCCGAAAACCGCTTGAAAGATCGCGTGATCCAGCGGATTGAGTGCCCCGGACAGCAATAGCGCCATGACCGCCCGAACAACTGCCACAGCGATACAACGATGATCACCGAGATCACGAGGCTCAGGATGTGGGCGATGATCTGCTCGAAGCGCTCGTAGAAGGTCAGCACGCGCCATTGCAGCCGAAATTCGTCGAGCTTCACGCGAATTTGGGTTGGTTTGCTCATGGATCGGTTTGCAGGAAGACTCGGCCATGGGGTGACGCCAATCATGGCGGGATGCCCGGTGAAAGCGGCAACAAAAACCGTAGCCGGCCCCTGATGTTGAGCCATGCATGCAGCCTTTTCTTTCGTCTTCGTGCTGCTTCTTTTCTCCTATCTGCTGTGCACAAGGCGTCTCATCGCACGGCGCCGCCAACGCTGGTGCAAAGAAGGCACGCGCGGCGGACGTCGTGGGCGGAACGGGTGCCCGCCCCACTGGCGTAGCATTCATCTGTGCATCCTCCGATTGACAGAGCGACCATGTTCCACCTTGGGACGGCGATGCCGTTGACCCATGGGGATCCACCATCTTCTGCTTATACGTTCACGCGTGGGACGCGTCCGTTTTCGTTGCATACAATGATCGCGACAACTGGGCAGGGCTTCATATGTTTAAGCGCCGTGACAACCCGCGGCATGCGCTCGCGCCTTCGAACACTCCAATGAACAGCCCCGAGCCCTCAGCTCCCAGCTTTAGATGGAATGCACGAGGCTATCTAGTTCTGGCAGTCACAGGAATGATCCCAAGCGGCGGCGAATTGAACTGAACGACCGCTTCCAGAGTAGAACAGGCGCCTGAATGTCCCAGCATCAGCGCGTCGGAACGGCGTTTCATGGCCGACAGTTGCAATTCGCGATTTCTTCGCAAACGGCTTAAGCGAAGTCACTTTAAGCGGCTCGATTGCCTCGCCAAACATAGTCCATGCGCTTCTGGATCGCTTTTCGCATTGCCCTTATTTCCCGAGCTCATGAAAGTAAGCGGTACGCGCTGCGGATCCAGTATCGAAGGCAATGTCCGCATAGATCTGAGTGGCGCAGCGGCTGGCGTGGTTACCGCGTCCGAGGCAGAGTACGGTGCAAGTCAGGAGAAGGCCAGGCTAGCTCGCAAGCGGGAACAGATTGCAAATAATCGACATGGCAAGCTGCGTTAAGCCATGTGTCGTGGGTTTATAGCGAATTGAACTTCACATAAACTTATTTATGAAATTTTAGTAGTTGCCCTAAGTTTCAACAAGTTCGATTGATTGTGATGGCGTTCGGCTTTGACATAGCTCAACTCGAACGTTTGTGCTGGCAAACAGTACCGCTTCGCGGCGGCCTTCGATCCGAAGCTTAGTTCGAGCTTTTTTGCTAGCAAATGAGCCATGTCGACCCTCTGCTGCCGTTCAAGGCGTCGCTTACGGGTACGGCCGAGCTCAAAGTGAATAACGGCCATCTGCTCTTACAAAGTCCGTGCGTCGCGGAGCTTCGATCGCTGCTCGCCGTTGAGCGTGAATTGTCAACTGATGATTCTGTCCTGTGTCGCGCACTGTTCGCCCTACTGCACACGGGTCGCAACGGTGCACACGAGTTGAGCAGCAAGCCGTTTTTGTGGCTTAGGAACTTTGCCGCAGGCAAGGTCAGAGCATGAGTCGGAAGTCCGACCTGAAACATCTCGATGTGACGGCGCGTCCAACGGTCGTGTGAACCCAGCTCGACGGCGCTTCGTACAAACGCTTCGCGCAGCCGACTTATGCGATCGAGCATTACGCAGCTAGCGAATCCTTATAAACATTGAGGATCGGACCAATGAGAACTGCCGACAGCCGTATCGCTTATCTGAAAAAAACCGCTCGAACGTCCTCCTGATGGTCGCATCTTTAGATTTCCAGCACTTGATGCACTTGGCGGGATCGGACGCTCCGGTCAAATACACTGTCGGCACCTGCCCGCACAAACCTCAAATGTTCCGCTCCTAAACGCTCGTTCGCTGATCACATCGCGTGCCATTGGCGTGTCTCAACGATAAAACCGCGTGTAAGATCTTTTGATTACCGGCCATTTGACCGATTACTATAATCCGAACGCCGCTTACTTCATCCGTATAATGTGCATGTATTGCTGGGAGACAATGCGATGCGCGTACTGCTCGTCGACGATCACGAACTCTTCAGGGCAGGTCTTGCACTGCTCATCAAGGAGCTTTTCCCGGAAACTTGGCTGCTGCATGCGAGTACCTTGTCGCATGGAATGGACATGGCGATGACGGAGCAGCCCGACATCGTTTTTCTGGACCTCGAACTTCCCGATGGGAATGGTTGTGACGCACTGGCCCGGTTGAAAGACGCACGACCATGCTTGCCCGTGGTTATAGTATCGGCCGATGAACGTACGGAGACAGTTGGTCGGTGTCTCCAACTCCGCGCGACAGGCTACGTCCCTAAATCGTCGTCGCCCAAAGCACTCCATGCCGCGATCGTCGCTGTGCTTTCTGGCGGTGTGTTTTTGCCTGCGGCGAGCATCGCCGGGCTGAGACACTCGATCAACATAAATGAAGCACTGGCAAACGAGTCAGTAAAGTCACGTCCGACGAACGGTGCTACCGAACTCCGGGACGCTCCACTTCTCGGGCTTACGCCTCGCGAGCAAGAAACGCTCACGTGGCTCGTACGTGGACTTCCTTCCAAAGCCATCGCATCGAAGATGGGGCTCGAAGATATCACCGTGCGCAAGTACGTCAGTCATCTGCTCGCGCACTTCAATCTGCGGCGGCGCACAGAACTCATCGTGATGCTGGCAGACAGGGGCATTACACTCGGGACCCCGTTGGTCGCAAATGCTTCGTCGGATCGAGACACCCGTTCCACTGGGTAGCGAACCGGCTGAGCTGCGCCAGCAGGTCTTCCGGCGCGGAGGATTTACGCAGTAGCACGAAAGGCTCAGAGAAGTCGCGAAGCACTCGGACAGATAGCAACTCGCCGGTGACGAAGGCGACGGGAATGACACCAGCCCACGCAAAGTGACGCCTGATCCGATGGGCGACTTCCAACCCGGAAGCTCCATCGCGCAGCCGGATATCCGTGATGATAAGGTCGGGAACTCGGCTGTCATCGGAAAGCATGGCTTCAAATCCGGCAATCGACTCCGCGGCCATTACGAGCGCACCAGCACTTGAAAACAGTCGCCGGAGGCCTTCCAGGACGATCGGTTCGTCGTCGCAAAGAAGCATGAACGTGCCGCAAAGATCGGGACTGTCGCGGGTACCACGGTGATTCGCTCCGGCATCAGGCATCAAGGCTGAAATGGTCGTATAGAGCGAAAAGCGTGATCCGCGCCCCTCAACCGACGCGAAGCTCATGGAGTGCCCCGGCAGAATACGAACGACGCGCTGTACGATCGAGAGTCCGAGTCCCAGCCCTTTCGAGCGGTCACGCTCCGGATTGTGAATTTGATAATACTCGGCGAAAATTGCCTCCTTTTGGTTGGACGCAATGCCAATTCCGGTGTCCCAAACATCGACGCGCAGCCGTCCATCGAGTCGCGCCCAGCCAAGCACGACGCCGCCTGATGACGTGCTTTTGATTGCGTTTGATACGAGATTTGATACGGCCCGCTTGAAGAGCGACCGGTCGGTCTCGATGGACGGCGGGGGCACTCGCCGCCGCGCGAGTCTGAGATCGATTCCCCGCGACTGAGCCGCCTGTTGATATTGCTCGAGGACCTCGGTCAACAACACGAGTGTATTGACCGGCGAAAGTCGGGGAACATACGAGCCCAGCTCGCTATAGTCCTGGATCTCTTTGAACATGTCGAGGATGTCGGACGCAGTCTCCTCAATGACATCAAGGTCGCGATCCACTGCGCGCCCTTCCCTGATCCCCGTCCGGACGCTCCGGATGAAGAGGTTGATCGCGGCGAGCGGCTGCTGGATGTCGTGATACGCCGACGAAAAAAATCGCTCCTTCTCCTCGACGAGTTCCTGCATGCGATTGTTCTGTTCGCTGACTGCACGCGACGCAACTTCAACGCGCGCCTTGGCCGCGCGCAAGCTGCGCCGATACATGAATTCGCGCCGAGCCGAACGTTCCAACGGAATACTGACAACGACCCCGATGGCATACGCCAGCGGCAGGCTCTGGGCATGCGCAAGCATCGACGACAGGTGGATGCCGAACTTCTCGCCGGGGGGCGCTAGCAACAGCATGAGCAGATAACTCAAAACGCAAATCCCGACGAGCCACGCCGTCGTGACCGCTCGAAGTCGGAAGGCCATAAATATCATAAACAGCGTGAGCGTCAGTATTGAGTAGACCGAGTGTTGCAAGCGAGGGTCTTCGATCTGCATCATTCTCAGGGTGGCGAGCCAGGCGCTGAGGGTCCATAGGCAGAGCAGCCCGACAGCCCAGCGTTCGTTTAGCGCGCGCGGGGTCCACAACAGCACGGCAATGCTCATGCCGATCGCTGCCGCGGTCCTCACGAAGATGAGTTCGTTGTGGTGCAGTTGGGCGGGATCGAGTGTGTCGAGCCGCATAAAATCGACTAAGGAAAAAAAGATCCATAGCGCAGTGAAGATCGCGATGGCGAGTTTGCGCTGTTTGGAGAAGCGCTGCGCGTAGTCGAGCCGGAACGCACGTTCCTTAGCCGCCGATCTGAACGTGTGCACCCACAGCCCTGACGAGGTCATGACGATGCTTCCAAAGGCACGCTATCCTCTAACGCTAGCATTCCGAGGCGCTTCGCGAAAGCTAATCCGGCGGTTGTTACCACTACGTTATGCAGCGTAAAGGCATCTGTAACTTCAGACGCATATCGGGCTTGTTCTCTAAACCACCATTCGATCAACTGCCGCCCCGATAGATCTCCTGCATCTTTGCCGCTCCGCCGCTGGCTTGGAAGTCCTTCAGTTCGCGCATTACTTCCTCCCGAGATTTTTGCCCCGTATTCAACTTTTCCGATCCTGTTGACGATTCCGTGCTGGCGGACTCCGGCGCAGTGTTTTGAGCAGTGGCCGTCTGCTCGTGAGCCGACGTCGACTGTGCGAAGCTGTCCGTTCCCGTGGCACAAAGGGCAACAACTACGCACACCTCTACAAAATAATTCCGCTTCATGACCGTTCTCCATACAATTGCAGTGTCAGCGCAAATAGCCCATTCCCCAACGCTAGGGATCGCAGGCCAAATATCTCTTCGAACGACCAGGATTGCGTCGGCCTGGCTGTGGCTTCTAGTATTTTCAAAAGTAGAGTTCGCGGCCACCTGCATCCGTGGCCGTACAGTCGGAGAGATGTATCGATCCTGAATTCGCAGCTACTACATTTGTAGCCAGTGGGTGGACAGGCGAGCGGCTGATAGGTGCGGATTCGCTTGGTGCGCGCGAAAGCCTCTTACTCGCTCACCGCCGCCGTCGTTTCCCGCATCGGCTTCCACGCCGTCATGCACGGGAAAGCCACACTGCTTCGGTGCGTCTTCAGCGGAGGCGTTTCGCGAAATGCCCGACCGAGGTATCTGTTGCGTCGCGCGCGGAACTAGACAGGACCGATGTAGCCGTTGAGCAGCTTGGTCGCAGCCGGTGCAATTCTCGCCTGCGTCAACGCAGAGGCGCTGATCGCGCTGACCAATGAGGAAAACTGATTTTGAAAAAATTTTCCTATTTAAATAGCACTTCTCGATTTTTCGCATTTCACTTACTTTGTTGTTTTCGAATCAACCCGCAATTTTCCACGCCTCGCGCACCGCCCGGTTTAGGTCCTCGGTTTCATAGGGCTTACGAAGTTGGACGCTATTGGAAATCGAGGTCTCAGCCTCGCCGCCCGTCGCGAGCACGACACCCACCCGCTTGTTACGCGCTCGGATGCTCGACGCTAGCGCTTGTCCTTGCTGACCCGGGAGCACTACGTCGGTGATAAGCACCGTCACATCGGCTGAAAAGCGTTCGAGCGCCTCTTCGTGTTGATTTTCACGGAGTCTTAACCCACCGGGGGTCAAGACTCGGTGAAAATCAACAGAAGTTCTCTACTTCGCGTCTAGCCGACGAGCTGACGTCGCTTGTGTAGTGGATCATAATAAATCTCCTTGACCTCACGGTCTGCCATGTAGATGACAACGTCGACCGTTGTGATGACAGTCCGGAGAATTACGTCGTAGTCGACTGTGCGCCCCACATCCGAGGCCTTCACAAGCGTTGCGATACGCGCAAATGTCGTCGCGGCGTTGTCCGCGTGCGTCGAAAATATCCCACCTGGATGCCCGGTGTTCGCGCCGGTAAGGTAATCCCACGCGGCGGCGTCGCGGAGCTCCGTCAGGAAAATCCGATCGGGTGACAAACGCATCGCTGCCGTCAGGCATTCCTTGGCCGAGACGCGCCCTTGCTGCTTGCCGTACATCATGTACCCGACTTCATGCTGATTGTCGGCCTCGACTTCATGCACGTCTTCCATCAACAGTACGCGCTCAGTGGAAGGCACTTCGGCGAGCAGCGTACGGGTCAGCGTTGATTTACCCGACCCAGTTTTTCCAGAAACGCAAATATTCCTCTTGCTTCGGACGGCCTCTCGCATGAAAGCTACGACGTCGCCGCATTCGAGGAGACCCATCAGCTTTTCTTCGACTATGTCGAGCTTCAGCATATCCTTGATCGTGCGGCGCGTCGCATTCGCAAACCGCCCTTCCCTCTCTAGCTCGCTGAGCCCTTTGCGTACCTGCAGGTGCTTTCGGAAGCACATGAGCACAGTGCCTTCGAGCACTGCGGGAGGGCGCACGATCACCCCGCGAGTCCCGTCCGGCAACTTCACGTCCATGATGGGGGAAGGTCCTAACCCGTTGTACGACAACAGTGTGTTCGTCAAGTTGTTGATGTAGGCCGGAGTAATGGCTGGTTCGTGACAGAGCTCTCGTCCGTCGGTCCTGGCCACGACCACCTGCTCGAACTTGTTGATGCGAACCTCGAACACCGCAGGATCTTCGAGATATCGCAACAATGGCCCCAACGTCATACGAACAGCATGGTCTGAGGCAATGAACGACTGAGTTCTAAGGAGTGACATCACGATTCAACTCGTACACGCTGCTGAAATCAAGATCTTGCCGCACGAAGATCGCCACATGGTCGCCCTGTTGGTCGTAGAGGGTCGGCGGAATGTTGATCGTCGCAGCAAGCGCTTCTCGCGCCACCGAGTCCGAGGTTTGAGATGTATTGTCGAAATTGAGGTTGGTGCCTCCGCTACTCGCCTTGTTCGCGGCGTACTGGACGCCAGCGTCTCCGAAGTCTGAAATAACCGAAATCAGGATGGCGGGACCAAAGCGTTCCCAGAAATGCGAGTCAACCTGTCCGGGAATGCCGGCGCTGCCAAGGGCATTCGTGCCAGGGCTATTCAGCGCGATCACCGCGCCGTCAGGATTGACGAGCCGATTCCACAGCGCAAACACACGCGCCTGGCCGCTCTTGATACCACCGCTTGCTTCGCCGACGACAGTGGCGCCCTTGTCGATCAGACGAACCTTGTGATCGAAAGAGTACACGTCTTGGCTCACTTGGCACTTGATCTGCCCGGGAACAGTTGTATCGAGCTCGGTTGCCGTTCCGCACTGGATCATCGTTCCCGCAGGCACCGTTAGGCTGGAGTGTTGAAACACGCTTGCCATCACCCGGCTGATGCTGGAGCCATTCATCCTCGATGCTAACGCTGAACTGTCGGCACTTGCTGATGTCGAGTTGGCAACTGACGCTGCTTTCGCCATCCCAGCCCCTGCGTTCGGGGCTGCCTCTTGTATATTTCCGCCGTTCCCATCGAGGCGACGCTGATACGCTTTCTCCTCAGGCGTGAGCTCCCGCCTTCCTGCGGCTGGGTGGCCTGTCGATGCGTGTTGAGGTGGCGTGGCGGACGTGGATAAGGGACTTGATGCGACAGGAGTCGATGCCGACCCATTCGGATCGGTCGCGAAGTTGTATTGTGGCAGCATGCTTGAGCTTGGCTGCGTCGCCTGGGCTTCTGCGCTCATAGGCGGGTGAAGCTTTCGATACGTGATCAACCCGATCAGGCAAAGACCAACGATGACCATGAGCGCCACGAACGTACGGGTACCTTGAACACGACTGCGAGATGAAACAACTCTTCTGAACGAGTCACGGCCACCGTCAACCTGCTCTTGGTGGTCGACAAGCTCATTGATATTCTGCTCTCGCCTGCTCATTCGGCCTCCTCGCTTTTCATAGTCCGCGTGTATCCTGGCACGACCGTTCCACTCGGCGTCGCTCCGCGTGATGGATCGAAATCACCATTAACGATGCCTAGGACCTTCTGCTGTCCGTAACGCACTCGCCATTGTTTTGCTGTCGTCTCTGCGACAATGATGTTGTGATTTCGCCCTTCAATATGCGTGTTGACCGTGCTCTCCTTGCCATCAGAGCTGACGACGAAGATCTCGGGCAACTCAGCATTCGCAGGAAATTTGAAATAGGTAAAGCGGAAGTTGTCCCAGGCATTCACTGGCGCGATCGATCCAGACGCAGAGTCGGCAGACATCAAATAATCGATGTTGTAGCTCGCATCTGGATCATCGCGAGACATCGCCTTCGATTGCTCCGCCCTCGCGACAGTAGCTCTTGCTTTGGCAAGGTCTTCGTCGGGATAGAGATAGTTCAATTCGATGGTCGCCTGCTTCATCGACCACGGATTGTTGATGAATGCCTCCACCGGTTGCCCATCGACACCCTTCTTTGCAACATGGCCAATGAAGTGCAGCAGGATGTTGTACGTGTGCTTATCCGTGATGATCGTCAGGTTTGTGTCGCTGAGTTCAGCCGCGGGCCGCACAAAGAAGTTGTTGCCGCTGTGCGTGAATTGCCACGCCTTTGTATCCCCGAAGGCATGCGTAACATACTTTTCGCCCTTTCCCACGGTGATGTGAATCTGCAACCCGAGGACGGCATTCAGCTGCACCGTATCCTGCGGGTTATAGACAACCGATTTGATGCGATAGTCGTCAGGCGAGTTTTTCTTTGGTGCCACGGCGACAGCAGACGTCGATAAAAATACAACAGCCAACGCGAGTGCGGTGAGCGCTGATCGCTTCATTTCAACCTCCTACCGACCGACATTGACGGGATTCTCGGGATTGGGTCTAAAACTTGTCACCTGAAAGCCCGCCGGATTGATGAATCGCTCCGCAGCGGTCATTGGACGTCGCACGTAGTCATAGGCCAGAGTCGCAATCCAGTACTGCGGTGGTTCGGCGGTCGGTCGATCGCGAACACGCTTGGTCGTCGTGTAGCGAACAGTGGCTACCCGATGCTTGGTATCGACAATGACGGAATTGATGTGAACCGATGTACTCTCTGAGTCGCCGAGAACCTTATCTTTGGGTTTTGAACCCCGGTATTGCTGCATGTAGTCGTCGGCGACCGGCCCAACCGCTGTCAATCTCACGAAATCGAAATCTGTTTGACCAGCGTAAAAATCATAGGCTTCGCGATGGATGACAAACTGCGACACCCAGTACTGGTCTGTCGCCTCGTCCATTCCCATGTCCTGCGTAACGACCGACACTTGAGAGAGCTCTCCAGTCGCCTTGTTCAACGTCAAGAGATACTGCGGAAGAGGCTGCGCGTATTTAAGCATCGTCCCACCTGCCACGACCCAAGCCATCAGCGCAAACGCAGCGACGCAACTCGCTACTTGCCACGCTCGTTTACGGGACATCAAAACCTCGTCGAGAAGGTCGATTTCGGCACTTCCCCGTTCTTTGCGGTAGGCATCGATTTCGGCGCGGGTAATGGCCTTGCGCTCGGCTGACGTGATTGTCTGATCGGTAGCTTTCATCACTTCTCATCTCCGGCCTTCGATTGCTGGATGGCCTTTTTCGCTGGAAGAACTGTTTTTCCTGCGAGTTCAGCAGGCGTTGTCTGATTCACAGGCACAAGATGACTCATATCCGGCTCGGGCGGCGGTTTCGGCTTGTTCGCGCAGCCAGATAAAGTAAGCAGTACTAATAGCAATGTTAGAAGAAAACTTTTCATAGCGACTAGCTCCTGACGGATCCCCTTGCAAACCTATGGTAAATCATTGAAATTGCAGTTTCAATGATTTAATTTTGTAGTTGAGGCTGTTAGGCAGAACGCCGAGAACCACGGGCTAGACCGTTAGTAGCAGATGGCGTAGATGACGATGTTGCGGGAGATCCGCCGGCGTTCGCCGCACCACTTGAGCCCGAGGAAGATGAGCCTCCAGCCGAGCGATTCGCGGATCCGCTACTACCCTGTCCGTTCCCGGCACCACTTGCGCTCATCCCATCTTTGCTCTGGCGCAAATGCCGAAAAAGGTCCGCCGACACACCTTGCCCCCATGACGACGCCATATGCGGGATTTCCTTCAAAACGAACCAAGTGACCACCAACAAAAACGCACACGTAACGATAGATACCATGATCGGCGCATCGGGATTTTCCGCCGATGCCGCACTGATAGACGCTTTGAAGATGTAGAGGAGCAAGCCGAACACCGCAGAAAACAGGACACTAACGAGACCGTAATTGATGACCGATCCGATCCACTTCGAAAACAACGACTTTGTGCTCTCAAAAAGTAGCAAAAAGATGAAGACCGGACCGAAACAAACAGTGATGGCGAGCATCACCTTTGACATCAAGATCATGCCTGCCCCGATACCACACATGACCGCCGTGACGAACAGAACGGTAGCGGCGAGTATGAGGTTTGCCAAACCTGGACCACTCATCATACCGGCGCCCTCGAAAGCCTTTCTCGCAACGTTGAAGCCGTTGTCCATGGCCTGATCTATTGAATTTGATACCGTCGCTTGAGCATTTGCTCCCGACTTGCCATCTAGGATGAACACCGAGGCGAATTCGTCAGGGAGGTGCATGGCCACATTGGCGAGCTTGGTCTGATACATCCCGCCGGCACTTGCGACGCCAATGACAATGGCATATCTAACAAATCGATTTACGAGCGAGCTGAGAGGCTCGCTGTTTGGGCGTCCGATTAGGAACAATCCTTCGATCATCAACGCCATCGTCAGACCTAGCGCTATCATTGGAGCGACAAACGAAATGACATTCGACAGGTTTGTCGCGACGAATTGCGATACAACCTTGTCTATATAGGTGAATATCTGCGATGTCGCGTTGTAGGCTGCCATCTGGGCGCTCCTATTTTCCGAATGCTGTTATCTGCGCTTGCGCGTCCAGAGCATTCTGGCAATCTAGAAGTACCTTTTGAGCTGCGTCGTTTTTGCACTCGGCGACCCGCGTGTGACGCTCGTTATCGTGCTGCATGTACCACTCCTTCGTCTGTGGCGGATGATCTGCATCCTTGCCACAAGCCGAGAGAACGGAGAGCGCAAGCACTACAAAGAAGGTTCTTTTCATGGGAAAGATGTCCGGTACCGAGTCAGGGAGTTAAGTTAGGAGCTTGATTTCCATCCGAAGCTGACCCAATGCCGTATCGACGGGCCGCCTGGATCTGCTGTTGTTGCAGGATCTTGTCCTGGGAGCGCTGCAGAGACGCCATCAGGTTGAGCTTCGTTTGTTCAGCCTCGATCGCACCGCGCGCGGTGGAAATGCGTGCTTGCAAATCAGCGATCTCTTTCGGCGTACTTGTCGCGTCAATTTGATTCGTCAGCGATTGGATGTTGTTGAGCTCGGCCATTTCATTGTTGTAGGCCTGTTCACCCATCGCACGATCGGTTGCGCCTTTTGATTCGATTTGCGTATTAGCGTAGTCAAGCGCGTCGCCTCGACCCATGCCATCAATCTTTGATTTGGCAGCGTTGATGATCGCCGTTGTTCGAGCGTTATATCCCGAGCTGCCACCGTTGAGCGCATCGCCGTAGACTTGCGACCAGTTCGACGGGAGATTTGTCCGCAACAGTGAGGCGTCACCCGGGACTAGACTTCCGAGTCCCGTA
The DNA here is from genome assembly GCF_057612605.2 of Caballeronia sp. A2-2. NCBI lineage: Bacteria > Pseudomonadati > Pseudomonadota > Betaproteobacteria > Burkholderiales > Burkholderiaceae > Caballeronia > Caballeronia sp. A2-2. The sequence continues at coordinate 45,216 of NZ_JBVFIR010000006.1, forward strand.
CTACCCGTCAGCGCTTGGTATTGAGCAACCTGCTGGTCGAGCTGGCTTTTGAGTGTTGTCACCTGATCTACAAGCTGCACGATTGCCATTGGATCTTCGACGATAACTTGGGAATGAGCAGCGATCGGAGCAAACGTCGCAGCAGAAACGAGCGCGACCGCCAACTTGGAATGCTTCATGTTCTACCTCCTTGTTACGCCTTACGGCGCACAGCGTCGAAATACACAGGGAGCCACTTGTCGGGATCATCGGTGCCGAGTCGCTGGATCACTCGATCAAGCCGCTCGGCGTTATCGGGTGTACCGGAGAGGATCGCAATTTCGTCGTCCATGCCATGCAAATCCATCACGGCGACTGCCGACTGGTTGCCTTGTTTGACAAGAAACTGCCGGCTATCTTCTGGAATCGAGAGCATGGCATCGAGCTCGGCAGGTGTGAGCTTCAGGTAGTCCAAGTAATCGGCCGACGTCGCCTCCGGGTTATAGAGCATCACCTTGGTGACGCAAGCCTGAGTGATCGTTTTCCCGATCGAGCTATCGAGCGCATCGTTCGCTTCCTGAGTCGCGAACACGTAGATGCAATCCTTCTTGCGGTCTGTTTTAAGTCCTCGCTTGACTTCAAGGGCGATGGTCGGGTCATCGAGGTACTGCGCGAACTCGTCAAACGTTTGAATCACGCGCCGCTTTCCATCAATTGAAGAACGGACCCGATACAGCAGGTACATGAGCAGCGGTGTCCGAGCAATCGGCGCTTTTTGACTGGAAGCCACGATGAAATCGGTGAGGTCGAATCCGAACACATCCCGCTCGGTTAAATCGAGAATATCGGCATCGTTGTCGAACAACCACCCGTGCTCCCCTCCCCTGCACCATGGCTCCAGCAGTGAGGCCAAGGAGGGTCGCTCGCCCGCGCCGATTTGGTACGGGCGTGGGATGTGTTGAACGATGGCAGTCAGGGTGCGCGTCTCCAGCGGCATAAGCGAATCGAGTCCCATCACAGCATCGACCGCCTCGCTTACCTGCTTGATCTCATCGTGCGTGATCGATGCTTCCAGCGAGATCTCGGCGCACTGCCGGACCAACCGCTTGACGAAACGAATATTTGCATTGGTTGGCGGGAGCTGAGCAGGTTGCCATCCGGTGGGTTGTCCATCTCGTAACACCGTGTAGAGGCCGCCAAGAGCAGCGACCAATGGAAACATGCCTTGCCCCACGTCATAGACGAACTGCCGCGGCCGAAACTTGGTCGAGAACGACAACAATGTGTTGAGCAAGGTCGTCTTTCCAGAGCCCGTTTTCCCCAGCATGATCGTGTGACCTGGAGGCCGCTTATCTAGCGAGTCATCGGTTAGCGGCGACGAGTGCCAGTTGAAAAACAGCGGTGTGCCGGTGACTGTCTTAAGCAGCGCGACTGCCGGACCCCATGGATTGCCATCAGGCTTACCGACCATGAAGTTGTGGAACGGTGCAAACGACAGGAAATTCATGCTGTTGATCGGCACCGGGCGCGGCGCAAGCGCGTTGTTCGCGGGCAACCTCGACCACCACGCCGCATCGGACGCAAGGCCCACCGAGCCCGCGACCACTGAGCACGAATTGAGCATGACACGCGCGGCCCGTGCTCGCCTCTGCGATTCTTTCGGAGTGTTTGCTGTGACATGCAGGCAGCCGTAATACCAACCCATCGTGACGCGTCGCGAGACGACATCGTCAGCGGCGTCGGCCATTTGCGCGATCTGCGAGCGGCTTTTGTCCTTGGTTTCGAGCATCGCTTTCTCTTGATTCGACAAGAAGACACCGGCGGCGATGCTAGACATGCAGCAATATTGTTGCGACAACACGAACTCAAAGTCCGCTTCCATCAGGATGTTTAACTGGCCTGGCTCGGTCGCTTCCGGGTAGTCGACGATTTCGATACCCGCAATATATTTGTCGGCGTCGATCCGCCGACTTTGCATCACGTCGCCGAACATCGAGCTTACGATGCGGTTGTACAGCATCGATTCGCGTGCGCGATCACGTGTCACTGGTACGGGCTGCCACTCGTCGTTAGCTAAAAAGGAGAGGAACTCTAACGTGCTCGAGTAGGCAAACTGGCGACCCGCAGATGGGACGACCTTCAACGTCGAAGGTTTCGGCGCGCGGACGCACTCGTCAAGAATGTCATCAGGATCCGACGCATCGTCTGTTTCCTTGACGTCTCGAACAGCGATGCGTTCGCCCCGCGAATCGCGATAATAGATGCCAAGGGTCTCGACACCATAGAGGCGCATCGCGCCGACGATTTGGGAAGCGATATCTTCAAGGCTCGCGATCGCCTCCCCCTGAAGTTCGACAAGCTCTTCTCGAGATGGGCGATCGAAGCGCGCCAAAAACTTCTGTGTAACGTCACCGATCGGGTTGTACACGACCGTCAGATACCAGTCGTTGGTCATCAACGGCACATTATCGAATCGCGCGCGGTACTTGCGATCCAGCTCGCGCGGGAACGACGCGGCAAACTCCGTCTCAGGGTAACGATCCGTCTGGTGATGATGCAGATGCGTCCAGAATCGAACGTGCTCGTTGCCAATCGTCTTGAACAGCTGGTTCAGGTCACGGCGCCAGTTGATATGTTCCGCGTCAGACGCACATTCATGCGATCGACCACGCACGCGAAAGGTCATCAGGTAGTCGTTCGCGACGGTACTCACAATGGAGTCGGTAACGTGATAGGAATACGGCAGGAACTTCACTGCCGTCGGTTCCTTGCGATAAGCGTTCTCGGACCGCAAGCGGCGCATCGAAACAGCCATCACCTCTTCTCCTTATAGCGAACCGTGCCGTAGCTCGAGCCGCCCCACCGGCTCGTAAACGGCGAGTCGACAAGATTCACGAGCTTGGTGCTGAAGGCGAGACCCATGACGCGGAACATCCGGTCATCGTGCTTGGTGATGCAGAAGCAGACAAACCACAAAAACGCGAACAGCAAGAACGTCCAAAAGTGAATCACCATGAACAGCGCCCCGCACACCATGAAGAGGAGCAAAAATGGCGTCCGAGGAATACCCATGTAAGTGGGCAGTCGCGTCGCACCCTTGAATAGGGGAAATTCGCCTGCTTTCATCGGTCGCACCTCTCAGGTGGCAAGTCGGCAGCTCAGCTGCGCCGAACCATGGCGATGACGACACTGTCATTCGTCGTGTTTCATGGCCGGCTGGCCGTAACGTGGTGATGCTGCGAAGCGCTTCAGGCAATGCCGAAGAGCGCGACGAGATAAGAGGCCGAACCGACGACAATCAGGCCGACGACACAGCGCACGGCGAAATCGGCTCGGATGAGGTGCGCGATCCAACCCAGCGCGCAAGCGATGATGAGCAACGCAGCGCCGATCGGAATCCAGGTCATCATCCAGGCTTGAAGCGAGCTCATGGCCGACGAGCCGGTGTCGGTGCCTGCCGCAAAGACGTTTGACGAGGTGAGAAAGGTAACGGCGAGCGTCCATGCTATGAGCAGGACGCGCCAGGTGGTGCGATTGAAGTGATTGAAGTGATTGAAGTGACTGATGCGATGAGCGCGAGAGGCGATCGGGAGGGAAGCGGCGGGACGACCGATGCTTCGGAAATTGACGAGTGTCATCAGGGTTCTCCGGGTTTCGGGTTGAATTCGGATAGCAGCAACACACAGCTTTCGACTCCGCACTTCTCGCGGAGCCACTCGACCAACAATCTCAGGTCAGCCCAGTAACGCACCTCCTCTTTGGCTTGAACACGAATCGAACACACGACGACGTTCACGGCGTCATCGCCGACTTCAAACAGCGGAAACCACTGCTTGGTTGCTACCCGCTGAATCTTCACGGCCTGGAGTCGGCCACGCCTGATTTCATCCTCGATCTGCTTCTGCGGGATCAGGAACACTTGCATGAGTTAGGGCTCCGGCTTTTCCGAGCCGAATGCACCGGGGTCATCTCGCGAGAAGGCGCCTTGGTTTTCCAGTTCCTTGGGATCAAGCGTCTGAGCAGCAACCGCTTTGATAGGTTGCTTCTCGACGGCGTGCCTATCGCCGTGGATGGAATGGGTAACGGGCTGCTCTCCACGCGTCACACCGCCAGCGTCATCCGTCAAGGCAGGGATTTGTAGGGCTCGCACTTGCGCCACCACCTTGGAGACATATCCATTGACGATGCCGCGCGACTGCGAACCGGTGTTGTAGCAGGAAAGTGCGTGCAACAGTGCTGTCTGGCCTTCGCCATAGGTTTGCACCGCACGCACATAGCAGCCGCTCAAGACCGCTGACGATGCACGCAGGTTGATGCACGGATCCAGCAGGTCGGCGCCCTTGAGCCCCAAGCTCGAAAAGTTCGCCGAGTTGACCTGTCCATACCCCACGTCGAAGTTCGCACCACTCGCCTCGAGCGACCTGATCGCATCGAGCGCGTCGGCGGCCGAGGCCGGCTGAGAAGACAAGCGATAATTTCCGTTCACGTTGACCGCGATCGGATTGTTTTGAGACTCGTGGGCCACGATGGAGCCCATGGTCACTGGACTCACGTTGGGCGCGCAGCGCTTCGCCATCTCCATCACGTCAGTCGAAGTTTCGGCGTGCGCGCTGGCCGGCCCTGCCCCGCCGAGCGCGGCTGGAGACAAGATGGCGAAGAGGATGATGCGGCTCATCGTTAGTCCTTGAAATTGCATTTTCAATTATTAACGTTTATCTTAGAGAGAAATGACGCGGTGTCAAGCGACAAGGGCAACTCGAACAAGCGCGCGGGGAAGCAACCATCCGCTCCGACTGAACAGATCCAGTTCGTGTCGGTCGGACGGGAAAAAGCCCCCAAGGGACCGGCTCGCTATCGCGACCCGGCCAACCCGTTCAACACATGGAGTGGTCGCGGAAAGCGACCCCATTGGCTGAGGGACTACCTGGCGCAAGGACGCCCTCTGACCGACTTCGAGGTACGCGAACCGGAGGACTAAAATGGGCAAAGTGATACGACTCGACGCATCGAGGCAAAAGGCCAACGTCCCTACAGGCACGCGTGATTCGCGGCCCGCACGTGGGCTCGCATGGATGGTATCGGCAGGGTTCGCTCGCGCCATTCCTCTCTGCGTAAAACCGCTTTCCCGCGTTATCGCGTTACTCGCGGTCGAGGTAGCAATTACGCTATTCGCGTTAATTGTTCGGCCACTTCGGGTATTAATGACGTTGATGACGCTTGCTGTTCTTTTCTCCGTCATATTTGGTTTTCTCGACCACTGGCGACATGTGAGTTTCCTGCTTGCATCCATGAGCGCGCTTGCGCTGATCTCAGCTTTGAATGCATGCTTTAAATACGGGCTCGCGAAAGCGCATCGCACGTCATTCAAACTGAGAGGATCGTGAAAATGAAACTCCATCGCGTATTTACCCTTTTCATTTCAGTCGCAGCTTGCTCGCTACCGCCGGCGGCCTTCGCGAAAGACGCATGCGCGTCCTTGGTTTGTATGGCCGGTGAAGCGGCTGGCTCAGGCGGCGGATCAAGCTGTGACGGGCCCATCAAAGATTTTCTTTCCATCGTTGAATATCGCCATGGGCATGTCGACTACAACGCGACGCCCAATGCACGGAAAGACTATCTAAACTCCTGCTCGGGCTCTGCCAACAACTCCTCGAGTGTGGACTCCATCATTTCGATATTCGGATCGGCCACGCACCTTTAATCAACCAGTGATTTACGCATTGCTGTCATCTTATTAAAAAGAGGCAGCATGTTCACCGTATTGACTGTGCTACCCAGTTAATGGTAAGCCAAGGATAATGTGAAGATTTGTAACGAAGCGTGAATGAAATTCATTCGTGCAGTTCAATCAAATTTTTTGGTCAGACAAAACTATGGCAGCTCTGCAACCAATTTCGCTAAATCTTGGCCATGAGACTGTGCGGCTGAATGTGACGGCAGCCGCAGCCGGATGCCTAATCGAGCGTGAGTCGTTTGCCACAACCCACACGGACAAGGTCGGCCCGCGGATCACCCAGGTATTGCTCGCGAACGACAAGAGCGTCGCTGCATTTTTGAAGAGTGACCCGCACGCGGATCGTGTCGGGCCAGTCGTCGATCATTTGCTTCGCGAGGCCAAGTACGTCGCACCGGAGTCGACCCTTCCGGAGACGCTCGAGGAGCAGTTGGCAACGCTCAACCGTCTCAATCGTGCGACCGATGAGGCGGAATTGCTGCATTGCGTTAATTCGGTGCTTTGTGCACTTGGCGCAACAAGTTTCATGTTCTTCGTGGCACAAGACGATTCGAGCGGTCAACCCGTCTCCTATCGCATCCTGACCTCACATGCCGAAGCAGTTCAAACCTATGTGTCCATGAGGATGTACGCCGGTGACCCTGCCCTGCAGCGTTCGCGCGGACAGTCGGAGCCCTTCTTCTCATCCGACTTCGGCAAGATCCAAAATCTGGGCGGGAGTGGTCGAAAGATTGCCGAGCGCGCTCGCGCCCTCGGTATGAAGAGCCTGGCGGTCGTCCCAGCACATTGTCGAGGCAGCAATCACTTCGGCGTTCTCTACGCGGCGACTAATACTCTCCCCGAGAACAACGGTGAAGAGCGTCTCCGCGCTAACCAGGCGTTGCTCCGCGCTTTATCGGCCCAAGTTTTCGAGTGGTACATGAGAAACGACGTGGCGGCGGCGTTCGCAAATACGGGGCTGTCGACACTTGAGTTGCAGATTCTCAATGCTCGCAAGCGTGGATTCCCGCTCGATGCTGTTGCTGAGGTGCTCAACATCTCTCTGACTTCCTTGAAGCGCAACCACCTTCCTTCGATCAACGACAAGCTGAACGCAAAGAACATCCACGAATCGGTCAAGAAGGCCACCGCGTTGGGGCTCTTGCCGTTGGTATCTGATCGAAAGGTCGCATACGTCTTGTACAGCCCAAGATACGGCGTCTTTTTGCGCGAGGATGGTAGCGCGCCGTTCTTCTCTCGCTTGATTCCGGGTGAGTTGAAGGAAGCGCAAATATTCGATGATCTGGCAGCCGCGAATGAGTTGATCGAACGGATCATGCCCAATCAAAAAGGCGAGCTCGAATTTCGACGTGTGGACGTTCACTGCTTCGCGACTACCGCAACTCGAGCTGAGTGTGTAGCTGCAGGTTTGCCTGCGTGGGAATCGGATGACGACCAACAAGATGATCTCGCTTGGGCGCAGCTGAACGGGCCGTCCAGCTCGTTCCATTAGATCTTGAAGAGTATTTGGAGGGCGTCTGGCGCGTACTGAACGAACTGAATCGCGGCTCTCCGGACAACACGACTTCGAGCGCTTTAGATGGGCTGCGACTGCGACCGTGTTCTTTTGCTATGTAGGCATGGCGCATTGGCTCCCTAGTGTCGAGTTCCGTCGAAGGTAGCTGGCGGACGATTACGCGCGCTTGCAACACTTAAAGCCGTTTCGAAAATTTAGCTTCAATTCCCGCCGGCAAGGCCTTTCCGCGTCAACGTAAACTTGCGACGCGCTGCGTTTCCCACTATGCTGTCGGAAATTCAACACGTATCGTTTTATTCTTATCCGAGTGTTGAATCCAACAACGGGAGTAGTTGATGACCACCGCCGTCCGGGCACGCCCTGATAAGTCCTCGCCGACGATGCAACTTCAAGTCAAGCACGCGCCGAGGCGCATCCCGTTGAATGGGATAAAAGACATCGCTCAGAGTGCTAGCGATATGCTCGTTGACGTGCGTGAGAGCATGCTCGCCCCGCACCCTAGGAAAAACCCTCCAGTATTCACGACCGCCCAGGTCGGAGACCTCTGTCGAGTGGATCGGCAGCGGATGCATTATTTGGCAAGAACCGAAACTGATCTTCCACAAGGCACCCTTCGTCACAGCCGCAGCCGAGAATTCACTCTTGAGGAGACGCGAATCTGGATTGATCGGATCGCACCCTTCACAAAACGTCCTGCGGGTGTGAAAGGGAAGACAATCGCGATCGGAAACTTCAAAGGCGGTGTCAGTAAAACGACAACAGCAATGACGTTGGCGCAAGGGTTGTCACTCTTTGGTCGGCGCGTACTTCTGGTTGATCTTGATCCGCAAGCCTCACTCTCAGCTCTGCATGGAATCTTAGCTGACAGCGAAGTTGCGGACGAGCACACGGTGCTCCCGTTGATTTACGGCGAGACCAACAATCTCGACTATGCAGTGCAGACCACATATTGGGATGGCATCGATCTGATCCCCGCGAGCGCTGCATTGTTCGGTGCCGAGTTTTTTCTTCCATTTAAACAGTCTAGAGAGAAAAACTTCCAGTTCTGGAACGTCCTGAACAGTGGACTCCAGCCTCTGCTCGACAAATATGACGTCGTAATAATTGATACGCCGCCTGCACTTTCGTATCTCACCATTAACGCTTTTATGGCTGCCGATGGCCTGATTGTACCGACGCCGCCAAGCGCACTTGACTATGCTTCATCGACCCAATTCTGGAGCCTATTTTCAGATTTGTCGCAAAGCATGCAAGAAGTCGCGCCGCAGTTGGACAAAAGCTTCGATTTCATAAATGTGCTACTAGCCAAGGTAGATCAGAGCCAAGCAGCAACACCAATAGTCCGCGACTGGATCAACAAAACCTACGAGAGTTTGGTGCTTCCCGTTGAAATTCCCACTACTGCCGTAACTCAATCAGCCGCAGCTGAGTTTGGGACGGTGTACGACATCTCAAAGTATCAGGGAAGCCTGAAAACATATCAGCGCGCGAGGGAAGCCTATGATCGACTCGCTGAAATTGTGGATCAACAGCTCGTCACACTATGGCTTGCTGAATCGGAGGCCAAATGAGCATCAAAGATCGATTGGCAGCAAAGGCTGCTGGCATTGGCTCCACTCCACGGCCCCCTCGACCCGAGTCAGAAACTCCTGCGAGGCCGAAAACGGCTCCTGGCCAGCTCATGGCTTCCCTGCCTCTCTTGGCAGAAAAGGAAAAAGAACTCGAGGTGTTGCGCCAGCGTATTCTGGATTTGGAAACGGAGACGGCGAGCGGTACGAGTGATGAGATCGAGCATTTAAAGAAGCAGCTGGTAGATGCCCAGCAATCCAGAGGCGCGATTGAGATTTCTCTAGCCGACTTGCATGAGGTACCCGGCCGGCGGCGCCACATGTCACCGGAAAAGTACGCGGAGCTTCGAGAAAATCTACGCCATAACAAACTGATTCATCCGGTCGTCGTGCTGCCGAGGGTCGAGGGTGGCTTTGAGATCCTCTCCGGGCATCATCGTACTGACGCATTCCGTGAGCTAGGTCGCGATACGGTTCGATGTGTACTTGGCGATACGACTTCTGATGAAGCCGACGAAGGCGCATTTTTCGCCAACCTTATGCAGTCGGACTTAACCGACTACGAAAAATACCTCGGACTCAAGAGGTTTCAAACAAAGCACAGTAAGTTGAAACAGGCCGAAATCGCACAACAGATCGGGATCAGCCAATCGTACGTAAGCCTGCTGCTTTCGTATGATCGCCTACCAAAGGCGGCCCGCGACGTTCTCGAAGCAAATATGGGTATCGTTGGCGCAACTGCGGCAGCTGAATTGGCGAGCATCTCTGAGCTTGGCAAGGGAGATCGTGTCGTAGAGGCGATCCGTCAAGTATCGGCGCGCAAGTTGGATCAGACACAAGCAGTGCGGTTTGCTAAAGATGGGGACAGAACAAAACCAATAAAGCCTGTTGCTTCCACATTCAAAGTGAGGGCCGGCAAAACCACTTGGTGCGATGTTCGTCGTGCAAAGAATGTAATGCGAATCGAATTTCAATCTGAAGACGTGGCGCAGTCTGTTCAGGAAGCCATCAAGCGCACGTTGGAAACCCTTGCGAACGCAACGGTGCAGAATTCACAGGACGAAAATTGATAAGTCATTGATTTTCAATGCTATGAGGCTCTAATTGACGGAAATCACGAATATGTAGATTTTTGAAAACACAAAACAAAAGCCCCCGGCGGGAACCGGGGGCTTTTGAGGGTTTGGCTGCGAGAGCCTAACCGCGCACTCACCGGCGGGAACCGGAAAGTGGTCACTGCTCACAGACCCCGAGTGTAGCGAAACGCGATCTGCAGTCAAGCGAAATCAATCCATTTCTAAAAATGGACCGCTAGACATGTCTATCGCGCAACGCTTCGTTGCTGGCGAGGGTGAAACACACCCCGAAGATTCGGCCGCCCTCATCGCCTTTCGCTGTGACTCGACTAACCTGCCCTGGATGATTTTTCGGGCCGCTTTCCGAGCCGCACACATCGAACAGATTCCGCCGCGCGCTCGCGCTGTCCTCGCTGCCCTCGCACGCACCGTGGACGCCGCAAAACCTTTCGCCGCGATTTTCGCGCGTCGCGAGCTCCTCACGGGCCGGGCACTGCAATCGATGCGGACCTTCTATCGCAGCCTGGATGACCTCGAGACTGCCGGGTTGATCGATCGTCGTCCGCAATCGCGTTACGTCGAAGCAGGATTGTTCGGCCGCGCATATCTGCATTTGACCGAACACGCCGCTGCCCTCCTCGGCCTTGCTGAACCTCCGCGCACACAGGAAGATGCCGTTCAAAATTCCATCTCACCTGTGACGGTTTCGCCAACCCCGACATCTTTGTCGGCACCGTCTGCCAAGGTGGCAGACGGTGGAATATATAAGGATCTAAGCCCTTCTGTTTTTCAAAAGAGACAACCGGGGCAGTTGCCTGCGGACCTTCAGCGCCTGCGTACCCTGGGTTTTTTTGACTTTTTGATTTTCAAGCTCATGCGCGAAGCCCGTGAGCATGGCAAGCGACTGTCCGATGTCGTCGAGGCTACCTGGGACCACCTGAAACTTGCCAAGGCCCCGATCAACTACCTCCGCACCCTGCTCCGCAACTCTGTCGATTTCGGTCTGCTCGTGCGCCGTCGCCAGGCTGACGCTCAGGGCGCTCAGACGCATTTCGACCAAAATCGCGAGGCCGAGACGCTCGCACGCCAGCACGCCGGACGCACTTTCATCGACGCCGACAACACCCGTCATTTCGTGGTGAGCGCTGCCGGAGATGCGATGACGATCTTCAGTCTCACGGAGCGGATTGGGCGCCAGGCTGCAGGTTGGATGCCGTCGTTCGCTGCGGCGTTGAAGGCGGGCAAGCTGCGGCCCGCAACCGGCCTGGACCTGGAACACTTCGCCGACGCGCAACGCCGCGCGATCGGCCCAACCGGCGCAGTTGGCGCAGTCGACACAAGCGCGCCAGCCACAACGGCAAGCCGACCGCTGGCCACTGCACAGGTCCGGGATCACATTGCGGGCCTTCGGCAGTTGCTCAAAGTTCGGCCAGTCAGCGCATAGGCTGCGGCGGGCTCAGCGTGAACGTGCCGCGTATCTCACCCTCGAAGGCGCCAGTTGGAGAACCGGGCGATGTGCATTGGTTGGAAAACAAGAGATAGAAATGCAACTACCGATCGACCGCCCACCAATCCGTCTATCGCTAGGACTGTCTCGTCAAGTTCGGGGAGTGCAAAACCGAGCAAGCAGGGAGCGGTTGGGATCTTCCCCGCGGCGTCAAACCACCGACAGAGCGAGCCGTCAGGCGGTCGAAGCACGGTGCCGATCTGCTAGGATCGAACAACTGAAATGAACCACTCGGTGTCCATGCACAGCGACTACATTGTCTTCGTTGACGAGAGTGGAGATCACAGCCTGACGTCCATCGATGAGGCCTATCCGCTGTTCGTCCTGTGCTTCTGCATCGTCGAAAAAACCGCTTATACCGATGCCATCGTTCCGCGCATCAAGCGGCTCAAATTCGAGACCTCTGGGCACGACTGCGTGGTGCTTCACGAGATCGATATTCGGCGTAAGCGCGGGGCGTTTTCGCAGCTCGGCAAGGAGCCGCGTGAGGCGTTTCTCGAGTCATTAACGAAGATCATTGCCGACGTGCCGATGACGGTCGTGGCCGTTGTCATCGATAAGCGGCGGCTCGCTCAGCGCTATGCGAATCCCTCGAACCCATACCACATCGGGATCCGGTACGGCCTCGAGCGTGTGCGAAATTTCCTTCGCCTACAGGGCCAACACGAGCGTGTGACGCACATCGTCTGCGAGGCCCGCGGCGCGAAAGAAGACGCCGATCTCGAGCTTGCGTTCCGGCGGATCCGCGACGGCGAGACCCGCACGCGTGCTGCGTATCCGTTCGACCTGGTAATTTGCGACAAGAAGACGAACTCGGAGGGCCTGCAGCTGGCGGACCTGATGGCGCGCCCCGTGGGTCTGCACATCCTGCGGCCGGGACAGCCAAATAGGGCGTTCGAGACGCTAGCGGTGAAGTTCTTTGAGGGGGCGACGGGGATCGTGAATGGGACCGGATTAAAAGTAATCCCCTAGAAAAGCGAAAGGCCCCAGAGTAGTCCCTGGAGCCAGACGCCGGCCGCGTAGTCGCAACCCATTTATACGCAGTTTAACGGTTCCTCAACCCGCCGGTCAACAACGCTCAGTCCGCTCGCGTTTCATCGCAGCCGCGCCGCAATCAGGGCCATCCAATCATCGATAGGGGAGGGCGGTCGCCCGTCTGCCCGACGCCGCAGCCTATGGCGCGTGTCAGTCATGCTTACTCGTCTCTTACTCAGACTCCCACTCTGCGTAACAACACCAGCGCGAGTGCCAGCGCGTGCCGAGCGAACAGGTTGGATCTTGCTGGGCTGGTTTGACGTGCTTGGACGTTGGCGTACGCACGTCCAATCGTGGGAGGTTGTCGATTTGATGTTGCGCAAAACTGATCCGGAAGTATCTCGGCAAGCCAGATAACGTCTAACGTCGAAATTATCATAAGCGGGTATACCCGTATCTTGTTCGATCAAACGATCGTCCCAGTTCGCCGCCAAGATGGCTGCGGACGTGTACTCGTCCTTGAGCTTGCAATGTCGCCGGACCTTTGTGAGTTGCCTTGTCGATCTTAAGGGGTGAAGATAGCGACCGGCGTCTGCGAGGGCGGCGCCAACTTCAACTTTCAAGGTCAAACAATGGCAACCGGTACGGTCAAGTGGTTCAACGATGCAAAGGGTTTTGGATTCATCACGCCCGACGCGGGCGGTGAAGATCTGTTCGCGCATTTCTCGGAAATTCAGTCGAACGGATTCAAGTCGCTTGCAGAAGGGCAGAAGGTAAGCTTCGACGAGAAGATGGGCCCGAAGGGTAAGCAGGCAGGCAACATCAAGCCGGCCTAAGCGGCAATCGCACGCAGCGCCCCGGCGATTAACCGGTTGTCGGGGCGCGAGCAGGGTAGGGCGCAGGCGAAAAGACCGCATCTAAGCTCTGAAATCGCGACCTTCAGCAAGAGCAGCTTTGTCTGCTAATTATCATTAGCAGTGAACGTTTTAATCGGTAAAATGACTAGGTTCGCGTTTTACGTCTGTTGAAAATCGCGGTAAGGGAGGGCGCAAGCCTTGGCGTACGGGGCTTCGCGCCATTTCGCACGCGTCGAACGCGGGCGCTTCGAAAAAAGCAATCGCGGACCTAAAGGCACTGCTCGATTTGATTGCGCCGAGCGCCGGTCCAAGGTGAGCGGTTTCGGGAGCAGGATCGTGATCAACGCAAGGGCGCCGAGTCTGAAAACGAACCGTCGATGGCCAATCAACCCCAACAACTGACGCTGCCCGCACCGCGCACCTATACGCGCACCGATTTCACGGCGCTGCGTGCGTTCGTGCAGCGCGTGCCGGCGGCCACCATCGCGCGGCTCTACTACGACATCGAGCGGACACCCCACGCGGCGAGTGCCGAAGCCACCGAACGGTATCTGCGGCAAATGCGCGATGACCTGGTGAGCCTCGCACTCAAGCACGGTTCAGCCGTACTCGCAGATCACCTGAAGGCGTCCATCAAACAGCACGGTAACGCGCGGCTCACGGCCATCACACTGCGCATGGTTGAACAGGCCTCGAGCCTGGCGGCCGCACCACCGACCGCGACGCACCCGGTCGAGCTGTGGTTCCGGCCGTTGATCGCGCGACGCTTGATCGGGGAGGGCATCACGACGCTGGGTGCCTTGATCGATTATTGCAACGCACGCGGCGGTAGCTGGTGGCGATCAGTGCCGCGCATTGGAGCGTTGCGCGCGTCGACGCTCGTCGCGTGGCTGCGCCGTCACGAGCACGTGCTCGGCACGCGCGTGGCTGACGACGTCGATGCGCGCCCGCTCGAGCTCGCCTTGCAATCGAGCGATAAGAAAAATCCGATCGTGGTGGGCGGTGATCCGGCCGCACCGCGTCTCGCGCCCTTCGAACAGCTCGCCGTGCCCGCTGAACTCTCGGGTGGCAGCGGTGCGAGCCGCGGCATCAACCGCGCTTCGAGCTTCGCCTTCATTCGCGCGGAACACGATCTGGCGGCGGTGCACGCTTACCTGCATCGGTATCGCGACCGGCCCGTCACCTTGCGCGCCTATACGCGCGAACTCGAGCGGCTGATCCTGTGGAGCGTGGTAGTAAGGCGCAAGCCGCTCTCATCGATGATGGTCGAAGACTGCGAAGCGTTTAAGGATTTTTTGGAGAGGCCGTTGCCGGCTTTTACGGGACCGAAGCGCCCACGCAGCAGCGGCCGCTGGCGACCGTTCGCCCCCGAGGGATTGTCGCCCGACAGTCAGGCGTATGCGGTTCGCGTGATCCGCGCGGCCTTCGCCTGGCTGGTCGAAGTGCGCTATCTGGCCGGCAACCCGTGGATGGCCGTACACGAGCCGGCAACGATCATTCGCGAGTCGACCGTGCAGGTGGATCGCGCGCTGTCGGCCGAGTTGTGGACGAGGGTGAGGCGACTGCTTGATGCGCAATGCGACACACCGTTCGACTTCGTGGCGTCAACCACATTGCAGTCGATGACGAAGGATGCGGGCGAGCCGGCGACTGCGCGGATTTTACGGGACGCGGGGCGTCAGTGGCGGGCCGCGCGTGCCGCGATTCTGTTGATGGGCGATTCGGGACTGCGACGCGCAGAAGCAGCGCACGCGCGGCGCGAGGATTTGCGGCCGTCGGATGTCGCTACTGAAAACAAGCCCGCACGAAAATCGAAAGCGAGCGACCCGGCGAACGCTGGGCCGGTCGCGGGCGCACGGACCGTATGGACGCTGAACATCGTAGGCAAGCGGCGCAAACAACGAACGGTGCCCGTGAGCGCAGCCACGATTGAAGCACTGCGCGCACACTGGGTCGATCGCGGTTTGAATTTTGAATCCGATGCGGCAGGTCCGCTGATCGCACCAACCTGGATTCCGGAGACTGACGCGGCTCAGATCCGCCACGAATCCAGTGGGAACGGCGATGCAGGTGAAAAGTCAACCGGCGTTTCTTACACGGCCGATGCGCTTGGCCGGCTGGTGCGCATGGCGGTCAGGCGGCTGGTGATCAAGTTGCGCGCCGATCCGGCGACGCTCGCCGATATGACCACGGAACACCTCGTGCAATTAGTAAACACCTCAGCGCATGCGTTTCGCCACACCTTCGGCACGCGGGCCGTTGCGCGCGACATGCCGACGGACGTCGTGCAGTCGATCCTAGGACACGCATCGCTGCAGACTACCTCTATTTACGTGAAAGCGGAAAAACGCCGCATGCTGGAAGCGGCCGCCCGCTATTACGCCGAGGGGGACGCCTGAAGCCGTGCGGCATGGGCTGCAATCGCGGGCAACCGGCAATGGTTGGTGACGCGAAAATTTCTACGGCTCGCGATGCGTCCGCCCGCAGGCTAACTACGTCTCCCCGCAATGCGTGTCGACCAACGCGCCGTAGTCACTCGATTCGGCGCTGGCGACGGCTTGCATCGGCGCATCCAGGGCGGTGCGCTTACCGAGTTCGCGCGCGAGTACTCGGGCCGTGCGTACCGTCACTTGTTGGGACCGTGATACGTCATCGCCGTCAATCTGGACCGTTAAAAGGTGCAACCCACGGTCGCCGTGGCCGCCGCTTGGTGGGCTGTGATGGTGGTGGTCATGGCGAAAGGAAGAACCTTTTCGTGATTTGGAGCATCATGCGGACCCGAAGCAATGCAAGCAGGCTATGTGGCTCGCGTTCGCATCGGTACGATTCCGGTACAAGTCCTTTTTGATGGATCGCCGCCTTCTACTAAAATATAAGTCTCATCGCTCCCCCGGCCACCAAGGAGGATATCGAGTGCTGACGCAGGAAGGCGCCGACGACGCCGAAATCATCGTTCGGCCATGCAAAAGCGGAGGCTGGCAGATCGAAATACCGACCTCGGAGGGTAGACGCCTCAAAACGGCTCCGACCGAGCAGGATGCGTTGACGTTCGCGCGCTCACTCGGACCGAACGTGCAAGTGCGTATTCTTCCCGCTGCTGAATGCACGTCGGAGCAGCCAGCAATAGATTCGGCCAAACCCTATGGTCGAAGCCGATCGTCAAGCTTCTGAGCTGGCGGATTCTCGGCTCGCAACAGCGGCATTCCGAGCGACCACCAAAGGCCCGCTGGCGGTGCATGTTCAAGAAAGGTCCCACGCTCCGAACCTTTGGGGCCAAGTGTGATCGGACGATTTTCCTCATCGTATTTGCCGTCATTTTGCCCGTTGATAATCGCAAGAAAATTCTCAAGGACATTGCGGGCGATTGTGACCAAAATAGGGGGCGGCCCAAGAGGCGGCGGTCGCTGGACCGCCTTCCGGCAACCCTTGAAAGTTTTACAGTTCGACTTCGCCCGCGTCTTTGCCGAGCCAATAATGGATCCGCTCGGCCGTGACCTTGATGAGCACGATACCGGGTGTGCTTAAACCGTCAGAAAACCATTTGTCGATGTCTTCGTTCCAGTGACCCTTCATCGCCGGTTTTTCGCGAATCAGCTCCGCCCGGCCTTCTACCGCGACAAACAGCGATGGTTGGTGCGATCCGACGAAAGTGAGACTGATGTTTGCATCGGCTTGAATTTCCTTCACGGTGTGTGTTTCTTCGGACGTGAAATAGTAACTCTCGCCATCATAAGTCACGTCGCGGTTGTTACTCATCGGCCGGCTAGCAATCTTTCCGTTCGTCGTGCGTGTGGAAAGCATGGCAAAGTCGATGTCGGCCATCTTTTCGGCAAGGTCATTTAGCGTAAGCGTTGGCATGAAATTGAAGTCCAAGGAGATGAGCATTCAGGCTTGGGTCGGAATGCTCGTTGGTGGAAGATTTTGGGTTCGGGCGCCAATGAAAATCAAGTTTCGCGGGCAACGCAAGCCCGACCTTCTCAACTTGTCGCAAAGGTGATGCCTTCGCCGCCAAGACAGTGGCCGCTCAGGGCGGTCTCGTCCTTGTCGCTTGTCAGCGGAACATTTGACGAATGCGCATCCCTTTTCTAACAGGACCGTGGCGGCGATAGGCGTTGAGCTGTTTTTCCATCGTACTCGCCACGTTGCGATCCTGGGCGACCCGCGCCGCAAGATATCCACTTGCAAACTGCCACATGACGCATTCGGGGTGGGTCGCACTGAGTCCGTGTAGCCGCCCCCTCGCAACGATGATGATGCGATTGCAACTGCTCAGACGCGTAACGGCGACTTCCAGGTCTCCATTCCGCTACCTGCCCAAGCTGTTGTGATATCGACTTTGGATGGCGAGAAGCCATCATCCCGTCATGAACAAGCGCGTGTTACATTTCCGCTCACTTTGATCCATCAGCGTCCGGTGACGGGATGGCAAAAATAAGCGCGCGCGCCGCGCCACCATAAATAGGAATCGCGGTATGAATAACATAGGTGGGGCACAGGTTGCCCAGATGTTTGGCAGTAACCAGAGCGAGCTGTTCAATGAGTGGTTGACTCATCAGCATGCTATCGCTTCAAGGCGCGGTCTGATCGGTGAGGCGGAATTGCGCAACCAGTTCGCCGAACTCTTGTCGCTGCTTGTGGCTGCGCTAAATGCATCGGAGCAGCAGATTGATACGAAGTCACCGGCGTGGCACGAGGTTCGCGCGTTCTTGGCCTCGATGTCGACGCAACGAGCGCGGCAAGGCTTTACGCCCGCAGAAATAGCGATTTTTGTATTTTCTTTGAAGCAGCCTTTGTTTGCGCGTTTGCGCGAGTCGCTTTCGGGCGACGCTGAAAAGCTTGCGGCAATGACGTGGACAGTCAGCACCCTCTTTGACGAACTGGGGCTTTATACGACGGAGGTATTCCAAGCTGCTCGCGAGCAGGTGGTCGTCCGTCAACAGCAGGAGTTGCTCGAGCTTTCCACGCCGGTCGTCCAGCTCTGGGACAACATCCTCGCTCTACCGCTCATCGGTACACTGGATTCCGCCCGCACGCAAGTCGTCATGGAGAACCTGCTGCAAAAGATCGTGGAGACCGGCGCTGCCATTGCCATCATCGATATTACGGGCGTGCCCACGGTGGATACACTGGTCGCACAGCACCTGCTCAAAACGGTTGCCGCGGCGCGGCTGATGGGCGCGGACTGCATTGTCAGCGGTGTGCGGCCGCAAATAGCGCAGACAATTGTGCATCTCGGTGTCGATCTCAAAGACGTGACGACTAAGGCAACGCTTGCCGCAGCCTTTGTCGTTGCACTTCAGCGAACCAAGCAGTCTGTCGCATCGGCGCAAAGCGATGGTGACGGGCGAGCAAACGTCAGTGCCCAACACGCCGAATAAGGTCTAGCGATGGAACGCATTCCAATTCTCAGAATGGGCAAGCTCCTGCTGGTCACGATCCAGGTTGATATGCATGACCGACTCGCGCTGGCGCTTCAAGACGACCTGACGAGTCGAATCGTCAAGGACGGCGCAAGGGGCGTGCTAATCGACATCTCGTCTCTCGATGTCGTCGATTCGTTCATCGGACGCATGATCGGCAATACGGCCGCCATGGCGCGGGTACTCGATGCCGAGACTGTCGTCGTTGGTATGCAGCCTTCCGTCGCGATCACACTTGTCGAGCTAGGGCTTACGCTCTCTGGCGTACGCACCGCGCTCAATGTTGAGAAGGGCATGGCATTGCTGAACGAAGATCAAGCTTCGCTTGATGGCAGACAAGGAAATTTTTGACGATGGCGGACTCCTCCGACATCGTTGCAGTCGAGTGCGATGTGTTGCCGATCCGCTCCAACGAACACATCGTACAGGTGCGTCAATTTCTTCGCGAGAAAGCGCTCGCGTACGGTCTGTCATTGATTGACCAAACGAAGTTCGTTACTGCTGCAAGCGAGTTGGCGCGCAATACGTTCATATACGGCGGCGGGGGCGAAATGCGATGTTTGTCCGTCCAGCGCAATGGACGCCGTGGTATCAAGCTGGAGTTCATTGACAAAGGACCAGGAATCGTAGATATCAAACAAGCGCTCACCGACGGGTTCACATCCGGAGGTGGAATGGGCTTGGGCCTCGGTGGCTCAAAGCGCCTGTGCGATGATTTCGAAATTCGCTCTTCCGTGGGGGAAGGGACCTACGTCTCGATTACGAAGTGGAAGCCTCTCTGACGGTTGCCGGTAGAACCGCGCTGGCGAAGCGCGACATGCTGGCTCGGATGTTCGCGTGACCTGGAGGCTACGACCACGTATTAAGTTTCATGTAGGTTGCCGCCGCGTGCCACTGAGCGTGCGAACGCTAACTTTCACGGATAGGTGTGTGATTAGCTTGCAAGTCGTTCGTTTTGAGCAAGGCGACGGTCCGCCAGATGCCGTGCAGACGCTGCTCGATGCGCTCTCCTTCGGTAGCGCTATCGTTGGGATCTATGACGATCAGGACTATCTTCGCTATGCCAACGAAGCTTTCTCAAGTGTGTTTGAGGTCAAACCCGGCGAGCAGATTACTTTTGCCGGAATTGAGCTTCGAGCATTTGAGCGGCGCACGAGTGTACAGATCAACGCCATCGATCCGCATGCTTTTATCGCGGATGCGCAAGTCCGCCGTCGTATCTTGGCGAAAGCACCGCGGCAACGTTCATTTCCCGTCGATTTCGTCAATGGTGATTGTACTGGTGCACGGAGATGTTTTTTCAAACGGCTGGATCGTACTGTCGAGAAGTGACATCACAACCTTAAGGAGACACGAAAAAGATCTGGAGGATGCTCGCGATCGCGCGGTACTGCTTAGTCATGTCGGTGAACTCACCGATGTTCCAAATCGGCGCTTCGCAATGGCGCGTCTTGACAAGCTCATTCGCCGGGCGAAGCTGTCAAGCGCACCGCCGTGCATTGCACTTATCGACCTTGTCCACTTTAAATCGATCAATGACACGTACGGGCACGATGCCGATCATGCACTTCGTCTTTTTGCCAGACGCTACATGTCGTGTATCCGAACCTCGGACATGCTGGGCCGAATCGGTGGCAAGGAATTTATCCTCTTGCTGCCCGAGACGCTTCCGATAACTGCCGGGCAGATCGTTGAGCGAGTTTTGAGTAGTCTTCCTGAGTTGACTTTAGGTGGATCGAAGGCGCAGCACATGATCCACCTATCCTTCTCGGCAGGCATTTCCCAGTTTCTCGACGACGATCGCCGGGAGGAATCATCTCTCGAGCGGATGCTGCGCTCTACCGTGCGAAAACGCCCGGCAAAGGGTAGGTTCAATACGGTAGGTAGGGAGCGCTGTCAACGTTGGGTTTAACTTCCTGGTGCGGGGTTTCAGTCGGCGTCGACCAAGCACATGGGTGATGGGGGCGAGACGATGACGATGCGGCTAAATTGCGCCGGTCCGTGCGTGCGCTTGAACGCGTGTGCTCATCCGGGACACTATGCGTCACGACTTAACACGGTATAGGCACTGGATGCTCCCTTTAAGCGTGATGCGCACCCGCGGATTTCTACCGCTCTGGACCGCAGGCGCGGTTTCCAATGCAATGATGTGGCTGGAAATGCTCGCCGCCGCATTGTTCACGTTCAAGGCCACGCATTCGTCCATCGACGTTGCGTTGGTTTCCGCGTGTCGTAGTTTGCCGCTTCTCGTCAGCGGCGCGGTCATGGGCGTGGCTGCAGATGCGATAGACCGCAAAAAGATCGTGCTGTGCGGCTTACTATTGGCGAGCGCCTCGTCGGCGACGGTCGCAACCTTGTCTGCTCTTCAAATACTTTCTGTATGGTACCTGTGCGCCGCCGCGCTAGTAAGCGGCGTTGTCTACGCCACGGAAATGCCAGCGCGACGGCGCATGATTGCGGAGACGGCAGGTGTCGAACTGGCCTCTCGTGCAGTCGCCATTGATAGCATGACCAATTACGCCACGCGATGCATCGGACCTCTACTCGGAGGCTTGTTGTACGGAACACTAGGCGTTTCGGCGTCCTACTTTCTCTCCGCATTAGCGTCGTTGTGCGCAGCGGCGTGCATCGGCCGGCTCCCGACGGTGCAAGTGCCTTCAGAACCCCTATCATTGAACCGGATGCGCCAAGACCTGAAAGAGGCATCGCTTTACGCTCGCAAAAGCAAGACGATCATGATGCTCCTTATCGTCACGATCATCACGAACTTGTGCGGTTACAGCTATAACGTGCTGCTGACACCGCTAGGACGAGAAACGTTTAGTATGTCAGCGCTGATGATAGGCATGCTTTCGTCCGCCGAGCCAGCAGGATCCTTCGTCGCCGGCGGGATTATCGGATGCGCCCGGATAAGAGCGCGATCCCTCGTGTGGCTGATAGCCGGATCGAGTGTCTTCTTTCTCGCCATCACGATCGCAGGAATTGCGAGCTTTTCTAGATTTCCCATGGTTTCCTTGTTCGTTATCCTTTTCATTGGTGGATTTGGAAGCGCCGCCTACAACATTCACCAAACCACTTTCGTAATCGAGTCTGTGCCCGCGGTCATGCGCAGTCGCGTGTTCGGTCTTATCACCATCGGTATCGGATGCTGGCCCCTTGGAACGTTGTTGGCTGGGCTACTTTCCGACATGCTTGGACCCGCATTGGCACTCGCCGCGTTAGGCGCAATCGGCATTGCTGGCAATAGCATGCTGGTACTTTATGCGAAGGAGCGTTCGCAACAGTAGAACGCATTCGGCTTTGTGTGACTGCAAGATGGGCTCGTCTTATCGAGCTCAACGATCGTAGACCGTATTAAGCCGGTCACCATGCCGACAGTACGGTCACATGGTGCTGCCGATTGGCTCAGTTACCAGATCATCTCTGCCCGGCAAGCGCTTAAAAGTCGCGAAATAAGCATGTCACCGGCGAGGGTCGAGCACCCGCGTCGTACTGCTTGCGGCCCAGAGTGCAGGTGCATCGTGCGCAGCCGGCCACACTATGGGCACAGGTGCGGGCGGCACTCGATGAGCGATGCAGTCCTGCGCTTATATCATCGTCGCTGTCGTCAAATTCGGCGACAGCGACGCTCACCTCAATGGACAACATGCTGAGGCGAAGCCGTGCGAAAGACGCTGAAGATGTCGCTCGACAATGGCGGGCTGCACGCGCGGCGATTTTATTGATGGGCGACTCGGGACTACGCCGGGTCGAGGCGGCCCAAGCGCGTCGAGAAGCTCTCCGGCCATTCGAGGTCTCCGCCCAACCATCAAAATCTGGTCGTCCAAACGGGGCGTCACGGAGGAGGAGGCATCGAATCAGTCAGTAAAAGGCGTGACCGTGTGGACCCTGACGATCGTCGGCAAGCGGCGCAAGCAACGCACGGTGCCGGTGAGCAGCGCAACACTGACTGCCTTGCGTGCGCACTGGGCGGATCACGGGCGAGATTTTGATGCGGCGTCAGCAATGGGCCCGCTCATCTCACCGTTGTGGATTCCGGCCACGGACGCCGCGCTCGGGCGACACGATTCGAATGAAGGGTCGGTGGCCTACACGCCCGATGCGCTCGGTCGGCTGGTACACACGGCGATGCGGCGCCTGGCGAAAGCCGGAGGTCTCACGACCGCCGCGCTCAAAGACATGACGACCGATGAGTTGGTTCAACTCGTCAATACCTCCGCGCATGCGTTTCGCCACACCTTCGGCACGCGGGCCGTCGCGCGCGATATGCCGACTGACGTGGTGCAGGCAATTCTCAGCCACGCGTCGCTGCAGACGACGTCGATCTACGTGCGGGCAGAACGGCGTCGAATGCTAGAAGCCGCCGCGAATTGCTACGCGGAGGATGACAGACAAAGTTAGAACGAAAACCGCTCCACGAGCAGCCTCGCAAACCGCCCGACTTTTTAGCAGTTTTTGCGCTCGGCTCATAGCACTTAGCACGGTAGCCTTTTGGCTCGGGCATGCGGCGTGCGCGGAACGGAAAATTGCACGTCTCCCGCAGGCCTAAAGATGTCGTCTTCCTACGGTCCATTAACCGCTCGTCCCAAGTCTGTCTTGGTAATTGACGATGAACCCGACATCCTTAACGTCTGGACGATGGTGCTCGAGATGGAAGGCTTGATGGTGACGACTGCGGCAAACGGACGTGACGGGTTGTCCAAGGCGCGTACACTCCGACCCGACGTCGTCATCTGCGACTTCATGATGCCTGACCTGAATGGACTAGAGGTCTGCCGTCAAATACGCGAAGACGAGACTTTAAAGGGTACAGCAATCGTTTTGTGGTCAGCGGCGAGAGGCGTTGATGCTCATGGGTGGGCCGACAGGGTGGTCGAGAAGCCCGTGCAAGTTGAAGCATTCCTTGCCCTCATTAAATCGCTCCCTGGTAGGCCTACCATATAGTTGATAAAGATCCGCTTGAGCAAGGCGTCAGTCGCCCGAACCGCTACTCGAGGGATTGGCGCAAAGCGCCCTAACATGAGACGGCACTCGTGTCGGCGTGTGCTTACAGCTTGCGATTCTTTAACGAGCATCTTCCGTGAATCTGAGGTGCAATATTGCCCTAATTGCTACTGCAAATGGTGCCGAGGCAGATCGATGGTAAATATGCAACCGACGCCTGGTCGGTTTTTCACACGAAGCGTTCCCGCATAGGTCTCGACAATCTTTTTCGTTATGGACAGGCCAAGACCAAGCCCCGTTCTATCTTCCGATTGCTGTGTAAAGGGTTCGAACATGCCGTGTGTATCCGGCGGAAGCCCACCGCAATGGTCCTTCACGTCGATCAAAATCCGGTCGGCGGCGGCGTAAGCACTGAGCGTCACCACGCTACGAGGACGCGTGAATTTGAATGCGTTTTGCAGCAAGTTCCCGAGCGCTGAATACAGCGCGTCCCGATCGGCGACGAACGCCAAAGTATCGTCCACGGAGATCACTTTAAGCTTCACGCCTCTGACCATCGACGCGAGATGCGCCGCGTTCGCCACTTCGGCGATGAATTCGGCAAGGGATGCTGGTTGCTCGCTTTCAACCGCTTTAACTTCGGCAACGGATCGGTCGATAAGGGTGGTCGCCATGGTGAGGCCTCGCTCCAGCACTGATCCAGTCGCACCGCTCAGGGTGAGGTTTCCAATCTTGAGAGCATCGAAGGCCGTCCTTGCGACGCCTAACGCGTTTCGCAGTTCATGTGCGAACTCACCCAACTTCTCCTTAAGAATTTCTTGTTCCCGCTGCGACGCGTCACGCGACTGTTGATAGGCGAATTCAGTAACCGCCTTAGCAATCGCGGTGTCTAGACAACGATTCAGGCTTTGAAACTCCTCGATTTTGAAAGGAACATCGCGTTCTTGGCCCAAAGCAGTAATGACCTGGCAGAGATCTCCGTAATCATTCACGACCTGATCGATTGAATAGCCGAGGTCATACATCAAATTCCCGTGAAGGCTTGCCGTTGCCCCCATTTCGGATTCGGTCACGATGCCAATATTGGCGCCCGAGACTTCGCGGCTCGCGAGCGGGTCGTCACTCTGCTCAAGACGAAGCGTCTTGATGAGCTGATCGAGAAACATCGGCACGCCGTTATCGAGTTGCTGATAAGTCACCGCCCGACCGGTCCGGCTCGCTACCCGAGCTTTGCAACGCTCAAGAATAATGGCCCTGTTGTTCGACAGAAAGTTATGCATCATGGCATTTCTCTTGGCAACGTGCGCACAGCTTCATCGACTATCAAAAAGTAGGATGACCTGAGCCGCCTTGCATGTAGGACGACTAAAGAAACGACGACGCTCAATCAAAACGAGCGATCTAAGATGGACGTTTTGCTACTTCGCCAAAAGACAGCAAGAGTTCGATATTGAGGGGCGGGACAAAACATTCATACAATCTACCTATTATCAAGCATCGGCATAACATTAAGGGCCGATAGTTCGCATAAGACCTAAATAAGGCCGATCTACCCATTGGGAGCTGCAGGGCGCGGAAAGCACCGGTTTGGAGCGGGAAAAGTAGCGCTTCCACCTATAGTCCTGCCGCAACTCGAAGAACATGAATGCGCGGTTCTAGCCGTTGACGGACGCTGGCAACGAACAATACCCGCGTAGATCGCCGTACCGCTGCAAAATCCCAGATCGTAGAGGCCGGCATGTGACCTGGGCGAGATCTTGTGGGACAAAGGGTTAACGCTTTGCTGCGCGCGACTAGCAAACAAGGCGGGTTCCAAATCGATTTGCCCGGTCGATGTGTCCGCGCTTCAGCATGACGCACACTGCAGCAAAAAAATCGATGGGACCTAGTGAATGAGAATCAATAGGATCACTTTTCGATGAGAGGGTCCAGTTATTGCAGGTTTGTAACCGTGCTTATGGGTCCGACGCGCTCACGTGACGGCTCGTGAACCTGTCAGCCGGCAGCGTCATTAGCGGCATATCACGCATTGGCTGACCCAGCGCAGTACGTTCGATAGTTATCAACGTAGCGCGTGCGACTGAGTGGGCCGTGACTGCTGTCATAGCATTCTTGAAATCGATCGTCACTGAGACCATGATGTCCGACTCCGAAGCAGGTTCGAATTCACCCCATCTAAACGAAGGGGAACAAGACCAAGCAGCTGACCACGCAACGCCTCCGGCGCTTGTCATCCATGAGATTGTCAGAGAAGAGGGCGAGGCGGCGATGCAGCGCACTGCTTCGGCGCTCGCATGGTCTGCGCTGGCAGCGGGACTGTCGATGGGGTTTTCGTTCCTAGTACAGGCAGTGCTCGAAAGTCTATTACCAGATGCAACATGGCGCCCACTTGTGAGCGGGTTTGGTTATACGATCGGTTTTGTGATCGTAATCCTCGGGCGCCAGCAGCTGTTCACTGAAAGTACGCTTAGCGTCGTTCTACCGGTGCTGACTCGGTGGGATGCCGGCACAATGGGCAAGGCGTTACGCTTGTGGGCGGTCGTGTTGACGGCTAATCTGGTGGGCACCGCCATCTTCGCGGCGGTGTTACAAATGCCAGGCGTGTTTTCCGTGGAAGTCCACATAGCACTCGACCACATCTCGCAGGCTCCCTTTTCCGGAAGTTTTAATGTCACGCTGGCGCGTGCGGTATTTGCTGGGTGGCTAATCGCCTTGATGGTGTGGTTGCTGCCCAGCGCGAAATCGGCAAAACTTTTGACGATCCTTTTGATCACCTATGTCGTGGCCATTTGCAAACTTTCTCATGTTATCGCAGGTTCTGTAGAAGCTTTCTACGCCGTGATGAACGGCAGGGCAGCTCTAGGTGACTACTTCCTTCGATTCTTTATCCCCACGTTTGTAGGCAACGTAATTGGCGGTATGTCTTTAGTTGCGCTCATCAATCACGCGTCAATTGCGCCGCAAATCGTGAATGAAGCGACACTTCAGGATCGCGGCTAGCAGGTGCACTTGACACGGGAAAAATCGAGATGAGCGGGAATTGCGCCCGCTGGTGCTCGAGGGTTTAAGCATCTGACTGCGCATCGATTTTATGTACAGCATGAATATGCTAATTTCCGCTGTTGGGAGGTTCCAATGTCAGAAAAGCTGGTGCGAAAGCGGCGGTACATGGAGGAGTCCAAAGTCGAGGCTATCAGGGTTCCGAGTATCCGTGACAACCCATTGGGCAATGAGAGTCGACGCAGTCGCAATGTTAACGGTATCGTCGAAATTTTTAGAAATAAGAGCACGTAATGGACGCGCAATCGACGAGCTGGCGACGGAGAACAGTCGACTTCGGAAAGAACTCGCAAATGCAAAACTCGATATTGAGATCCTTCGAAAAGCAGCGCCGTACTTTGTGGAGGAGTCGCGGGTTAAGTGCGCCTAAATAGACACGCACTGCGACCAGTAACGTGTTACTCGGCTGTGTCACGTCTCAACGGTGTCGCCCAGCGGATGTTGTCGATCAACAAGAGCCCAAGGCAAGCTGGTGGGCGCCGGACGTGCACGCCGTAGACAACACCAGCTTGGGCTGCAGCTGGTCTATACACGCCCGTACTGGGCGACGACAGATTCGACCTACGGCTTACCGGTGGCGCCCGAGCTGCTAGATCGTCGCTATGACGGGTTGCGAATCGATCTGGATGCGGTTACAACACAACGTTTGTCGCCGCAAATACCATTCCACGGCTTGCTTTCGCGCCCGTTTTTCGTGTGCGAAATCGGGTGCTCTCTCTAGGTAGGATACTTGGCGCACAAAGCACACTCATCGGGTTGTTACGCGATAAGGAAGACACATGTCAAACAGTTTTGCTGACTCCCGCAGCCTTGACGCGATAACTCAAAAAATCGTTGGCCATGAAAACGTCATGCTGACATTACAAAGGTTGTTAAATCAGGGTTGTATTCATCCAACAGATGTAACGTATACGGTAAGAACAGAAAGGCTTCTCACGGAGCTATATGAGCAAAGGCAAGCCATCCTATTTCGTTGGCGAGCGGAGCCCAACGCGTCGCATTCATATGGCGATCGGCAAATCGCGTGTTTAGCTATGGGCCAATTTGCGTAGCATCGTCGAGGCGGCCGCAGCGAGATCGAGCGAGCTTAGGGATTGACGCTTCGCCGCATCGTTGCAACCTGTAAAAGGTAGCGGCACAACCCTTGCGCTTATCACCGTCGCACTGATGGCAAGTTATGCGAACTCAGCCATCTGGTCCTCCTTATCTTTCGCACCTTCCACGACTGCCGGAGTCTGGGCGTCCCAGCCAGCGCAATTGCCGCGCTGAGGCTTGCAGGAACATGGCCGCCAACGATGCGTACGCATCTTCCCGGCCCCTGTGAGATTTTTCACTCAACCAAAACGAATGCGACTTCCACCGCAGGACGGCGCTCGCGCTCGGAACAGAAACGGAAACTACTATGTTTATTCATAACAAGCGCATGCAATACACGGTTCGCGTTGCGGCCCCCAATCCCGGTCTTGCCAATTTGCTCCTTGAGCAATTCGGGGGGCCGCAGGGGGAGCTGGCCGCCGCGTGCCGCTATTTCACACAAGCAGTATCGGAAGATGATCCGGGCCGTAAGGACTTGCTTTTCGATATCGCGACTGAAGAATTGAGTCACCTTGAAATCATCGGCTCGATCGTGGCGATGTTGAACAAGGGCGCAAAGGGGCAGCTCGCCGAAGCGGTGGAAACGGAAGCTGAACTGTATCGCTCGATGACCGGCCATGGCAACGACTCGCATACAACCGCCTTGCTGTACGGCGGCGGTCCCGCTTTAACCAGTTCGGCGGGAGTGCCTTGGACGGCTGCGTATATCGATACGATTGGTGATCCGACCGCAGATTTGCGCTCGAATATTGCCGCTGAGGCGCGCGCGAAGATTGTCTATGAGCGGCTCATCAACGTCACCGACGATCCGGGCATCAAGGAAACCCTCAACTTTTTGATGACACGGGAAATTGCGCATCAAAAGTCGTTCGAGAAGGCGTTGCATTCGATCCAGCCCAACTTCCCCCAAGGCAAGTTGCCAGGCATGCCGGAATTCACAAGCGTCTACTTCAATATGTCGAAGGGTAATGATATGCGTGGTTCGTGGAATGAAGGCGGTGACTGGGAGTATGTCGAGGATCCGCAGCCGGCCGTTGATGGTGGCGATGGTATGGCGACCGTGAACGTCTCAGACCAGGAACTCCAGGTTCTTCAAACTATGGCCACGCGCACTGCATCGGACCCGTCGGCTGAGCCGACCACAGGCGCTGATCTGGGTGCAGGTATGGCGACGCAAGCATCTGAATAACGACGTTAGGCCGCACAAGTTGATCAAACGCTGGCCGGATGATGGCATCGTGGCCGGCGACCACGAATACAACAGTTACGGAATATTGATTATGGCCACTGTTACATCGAAAGGAACCGTCACGATTCATCGCAGCCCGATCGACTGGGTTGCAGGTGCACTCGTCGTGATTGGCGCATTGAACTGGGGCTTGGTTGGGCTTGCACAGCTAGACCTCGTCGCTGCGATTTTCGGACCGGGCTCTATCCTGGCCCGCCTTGTCTACGTGCTTGTTGGAGTTGCGGGGCTGTACGTGCTCGCTCGGACCTTCATGATGCGGGATCGAACGCTGTCCACTTCCTAACCGTTCCACGCTTACGGGCACGCTATCCAGGACGGCATCAACTATTGGAGACGAAGATGAAAGCGCTGACATGGCATGGGAAGAAGGACATTCGCTACGACACTGTGCCGGATCCTCGGATAGAAGCGCCGCGTGACGCCATCATCAAGGTATCAAGTTGCGCCATCTGTGGTTCTGATCTGCATCTCTTCGACGGATTCATGCCGGGTATGGAATCCGGCGACATCATGGGTCATGAGTTTATGGGAGAGGTGGTTGAGGTCGGTGCGGAGAACCGTGCGCTCAAGGTGGGTGATCGGGTTGTTGTGCCGTTCACCATCTTTTGTGGTGCGTGTGATCAGTGTAAACGGGGCAACTTCTCAGTTTGCGAGCGTACCAACCGCAATAAGGATGCGGCCAACAAGATGTTTGGGCACGCAACTGCCGGGCTTTTTGGATATACACATCTCACCGGAGGGTACGCGGGTGGGCAGGCTGAGTATGTTCGAGTCCCCTTTGCGGACACAACCCATATCAAGATTCCCAGCGGCCTCACGGACGAGCAAGTGCTGTTTCTTGGGGATATTTTTCCGACCGGGTGGCAAGCTGCCATCAACTGCGAGATTGAGCCAACCGATACGGTGGCGATATGGGGTGCTGGCCCCGTCGGACAAATGGCGATCCGCAGCGCAATCATCCTCGGGGCGCGACAAGTGATCGTGATCGATCATGTGCCGGAGCGTCTCGCCATGGCACGTATAGCCGGTGCGATCACTATCAATTTCAAGGATGAAAGCGTTCTTGATCGTCTCAATGAGCTGACGCACGGCAAGGGTCCCGAGAAGTGTATTGACGCCGTCGGCATGGAGTCGCACGCAACCCGTTCGATCGATGCCATATACGACCGGGCGAAACAAGCGGTCATGCTCGAAACGGACCGTCCGCACGTACTGCGCGAAATGATTTATGTATGCCGTCCGGCTGGGATCTTGTCAGTGCCTGGCGTGTATGGTGGCCTGATCGATAAAATGCCGTTCGGGGCAGCGATGAACAAGGGCCTGACCTGGCGGATGGGGCAGACACACGTTGCCCGTTGGACGAACGACTTGCTCAATCGTATTCAGGAAGGCCAGATCGATCCTTCCTTTGTGATCACGCACCGCGTATCCCTTGCGGACGGTCCGGCAATGTATGAGACATTTCGTGACAAGAAAGACGGTTGCATTAAAGTCGTTATGACTCCCTGATCGCAACCCACATTGCTTAAGTCGGATCGCAAGAGATCGCCCGGCTCAAAGCACAATGCAATTTCGAGTCGGATATGCCATGGCAACGCAGACCCCTCAAGGAACAGATCGCTCCGACCAATCGCGCGCTACAGCCATTGGCAAAACAGAGGCCGCTGATGGGCTTAAAACGGAACTAAAGAGAAGATCGACCAAACGCTCGACGAGCTAAACGTCTCCACAACAAACGCCGGGCAAGATCAATCGCAAGAGGAGGACACTGAAGGCTCTAACTCGTCAAGCAAAAATCTTGACAAGCAGGGCAAGTGAGTATCTCGGCAAACGGTGCACGACCTGCGCTCACCGTTTGCTTTGGATATTCGGCTGATTGCCACTTGCTTGATTTCCGCAAGGCTAAACGCAAGAGCCGCATTCTTTGGAATTTTCGCATAGCACACTCGACGTTTTTTGGGAGCGATATGATCGGCGTCGTCATTCCGGCACATAACGAAGAAGGTGTCATCGAAGCATGCGTGCGTTCCGTGCATATGGCGGGCAGTCACGAAGTGCTTTCCGGCGAGAAGGTGCTAGTGATCGTCGTGGCCGATGCTTGTTCGGACCGGACAGAACCTTTGGCCGCCGCTGTAAATGCAGTCGTTCTAAGCGTGAACAAGCGCAATGTTGGAGCCTCCCGATCCTTTGGTGCGGACCTGGCTATTGCCTACGGCGTCCACTGGCTCGCTTTTACTGATGCAGACACGGTCGTTCCTTCTGACTGGCTCGCCAACCAATTTGCATGTGGCACCGACGCGGTCTGCGGGGTAATTAACGTCGTCGATTGGACAGACCATGCACGGTTTGTACGCGATGAATTCTACAAGACGTACCAAGACATTGAGGGTCATCGGCACATCCATGGCGCAAACCTGGCGTGCTCAGTTGTGGCGTATCAACGTGCCGGCGGTTTTCAGCCGCTGACCTTCGATGAAGACGTCGCACTTGTCGATGCACTAATTTCTACTAATGCGTCAATCGCTTGGACAAATCAGGTCCGCGTCACCACCAGTTCGCGACTGAAACATCGCGCTCCTTGGGGCTTTGGTGCGACGCTTCGCGCGGCCGCAGAGGGCCCAAACACACAGGCTTCCGACGCTAATACAGCAGACTGTGGCGTTTGAAATTTATAAATGATACATCGTTCGCGATCTAGGCTAACCACATAGGTGCGATTAGTCGATCACCATAAGTGAGCGGCCGAACAAATCCGATGCAGGCCTATGTTGCGCCTCGCTTCATGTACCGGACGGTGCGGAGAATCTTCGAGGTGGTCCGAGACGCTCCTGCTCCTCTCCGCGAATAGCCATTAGGTCGAGCGCTCGAGAAAGCTTGCGAATGCGTTGATTGCGCGGCTCATCGTGCTTGCACCGAATATCTGATGGTACGAAATTTCGATCCGGTTTTTGATAAAGATAAGTTGGTTGCGGCCGCAAGGCGATGTTCACAGTATCGAGGATTAATATGAAAACAGCATTCATTTTTGATTTAGATGGGACCCTCATCGACAGTGTCTATCAACATGTTTCGGCTTGGAGCGAGTCATTAGCGAGCGAAGGCCTCACGCTCCCCGCATTCAGGATTCACCGAAAAATCGGAATGAGCAGCGAACTTTTTGCTACCCAAATCTTCGGAGAAATTTCGGGTCACGTATCAGCAGATTGTATCGCGCGTATAAAGCACCGACAGGGCGAACTGTTGAAAGAACGATCATCGCAGATTTTGCCTTTGCCCGGCGCGCGAGCGCTGCTTCATGCGCTAAGCGACGCCGCGATCCCTTGGGCGATTGCAACAAGCGGAAGCCCGGATGCGACGGCGGCAAGCCTTAACAAACTAGGCATCGATTTGACAAAAACCGTTGTCGCGACCAGCGGTGAAGTCGAACTCGGAAAACCTGAACCGGACGTCTTTATGGCAGCCGCCAAAAAGTTGGGTGTGGATATTGAGTATAGCTATGTTGTTGGAGACAGCACATGGGATCTTATTGGTGCGCGACGATGCCATGCTTTGGGAATCGGCCTGCAGTCGGGTGGCGTATGCGAGGCAGAGCTTCAGCAAGCGGGTGCCCTACACGTATTCGTTGATCCGTCGAACATGTTGGAGCATTTGGATGAGCTTGCGACGCACCCTCGTAAGGGTAGTCTTTAACAGAAATTACATTGACTATGTGTCCGCGCCCGGAGTTACACCGTGCTCTAACCGTGCCGACGAAGTGCTTAACTATTTGCCCGCATGTTGGGGCGTGCGACACTCTAGGACCATCCAAATACGATTCGCTCGCAACCAAGTTAAACAGTCAATTGCTGCTCAGGCTCAGGCTCAGGCGTAGCCGCCTGATCAAATAGGTAGGACGCGCACGGTTGGTCACCACATACGGGCAACAGACATTTTCTCAAGCCACGCCCGCTCCAAATATTCAAGATAGGCCAGACGGCGGCGGCAGCCATAGAATTCCAAGTTGCGACTAAACTCCGGGCGACAGGGACATCCCGCACGATTGTGGTTATGCACGGGTGCCGATAAGCACGCTCCTGGAACGAAGAATTGCGTCGCTTCGAGCATGGACGTCGCTCTAAGTAACTCCTACACAAAAAGCTTTGCCCTCGTTACGATGCGCCTAGGGAGTCGATCTTGTTGGCATTGCTAAATTGCTTTCGTCGGACATCGGGAGATGCGATGTCTGCGCTTCAATGTCGGTTACCGCTGCGCTGATGAGCGTCGCGATCTTGTAATGCACCAGGTGGCCTGCATCCATTTCGACATCGAGGGTGCTGTTCGGCAAGACACCATGCAAACGCGCCGATTGAGATTCCGGATCAACGACTTTGTCGCCCGCGCCAGCAAAAATGCGCACAGGCATGCCGGCCAATGACGTTCCGATTGGCCAACATCCAATTCCCACAGTCACGAGACCGAAGACACGGCTGCGCATGGCATCGGGAACTGACTCGATCACGATCGTCGCCTGATAAATGTTGTATGCGGCCCTTCCGAACCCGCCGGTGAAGAGTATAACGAGCAGCCAAGCAACCGAGCACTGATATGCGCTCGCCAATCCGGCTACAAGTTACAGCGAGAAAGAGCAGAATCGACCCCGACAACAAAAAACGAAGAGGCTGATGGCGCATTCGTGAGCTTGCTATGATGGCACCGGCGACAAACGAACCCGCTGGCTCCGCAGAGGAAAGCACGCCAATCATGGCCGCGGACAGGTTAAGGGTCTCTCTTCCAAGAAGGTGTAAGCAGAACGTTGTAGCTATAGCCGCACAAGTTTGTGATGATCGTCACGATGAGAAGCGCGGTGATCACTCGGCTGTCGCGCGCATAACGTCCTGCCTCGATGAGGTCCCGACGAATTCGGGCACGGAAAGCCCCCCGGTCGACACCTGCGCGGTCTTAAGCTTAAAGATTAGCGCAGCGGCGCAAAGAGACGCCGCCGCAGAGCGAAAATATGAGGAAGCAAGGCCGAGCGCTCCGTAGGTCCATCCTCCCAGCAGCGGCCCGACGCATCGGGTCGCGTAGTTGTCATGCTGTCGATCGCTATCGCGCGAGACGCCATTGCAGTACATACCGTCTCGGCAATCATGCGTCGTCGTGCGGGCATCTCGGAGGCATAAGTGATACCGCTCGTATTCGCGGCAGCGCAAAGTTGCCAAGTAGACAAGACGCCGAACAAAGACAGGACTGCGACGGTCGCTGACGAAGCGCTCGCAAAGATTAATCCAACGAGCACGATCTTTCTTCGGTCGACTACATCAGCAACCACGCCTATGACCGCTCCGCTTAAAAGGAGCGGCAGACTCCTGCAAGCAGAAACCACCGCGAATTCGTCGCCCGGAAGGTGAATAGCGCGGCCGTGAGCATTTCAAGCCACATCATCGAGGTTGACACGGCTCCAGCGGTCCAGAGGGGTACGAATCCATTTGCGCGCAGCACGCTTACCGAATGCAGCGAACGCCGTACGGTCGTCTGATGGCCTTCTCTGTCTAACTCGTAAAAAATACAAGATGCTAGAAGCCTGCCAAATTAGCTCTTGATCCTTTTGGCGTCTTTTTTTGTCATTCGGCACGTGTTTGCATGATCCGGGATGCGCACGGAATACGACGACAGAATACGTAGATCAAAGGCAATAAATTCGTCTTACACAGCTCGGTAATTTCCGCTACTGATTTATTAACGCGCGAGCGCAAGCGTTTGTCCCTGTCATGGGTGAGAAAAACCAGCGCGATGCCGTGTGGCGTAAACGTTCACAGCTCGAGGGCGTGAGCTTGTTAAAGGAACTATAGGCATGCCAACGGACGTACCGTGGCACATGTCCGAAAGTTGTTCGAAACGTGTGCTTTCCGTACGTTCAGGTTTAGTTTTAAATCGAGTACATTCGTCGAATAAAAACGAATTCGAGAGAGAACCGATGGCAACAAGCGAATGGCTGCCCGGCATTGATATCATCCGAGAGAGTGTCGAGGACTGCTGTGACATGGTTCGAGCGGAATGCAGGCGCATCGAGAGCAGCATTAGTAGCGGCGATAACAGTCGCGACGCGAGGGCAGTCCTTTACTGCCTCAAGCGAAGTCTTATGGAACTTGAAAATGTCCGTTTGATATTGGAATAGACGTTTAAATCTGCCGACATGAAGAATATAGGCATGCGGAGCTTCAAAGACAACAGTGCTTTCGCGATAATGAAACTAGGGAATCGAAGCCATCATCGAATTTAAGGTAGCTATGGACGGGATCTTGCTCAATCCTGGCTATTTGCTATCCCGCAAATTTGGAAGCGCCCGGATGACACCAATCTCCGAAAACGTCGCGCTGTCCATCCCACTCCTTACGATTCCTTTTCAAAGCTGGCATTTTGCGATTCTGCTAACAAAGCAATGCGTGGACGCTTTCGAACAGTAGATCATTTATTTCGACTGCGGACCGCCTTCTTGCAAAGATGATCAGAAGGCGTCGCGCGATGAGGACAAGATTGAACCTTGTTTAAATGTCAGCGGTGTTTGTTCACAAGGGTCTCAACACGCGAATCAGGCTGCCGTCAAATACATGTCCAAATGGTCTTGTGTGGTGCGACCGAATATACCCGCGGTACAGTCGGCCTCAAAACGATAGCAAGCGCAGTGGCCGCTGGCGCAATCGTCACGTTGTGCTCAAGCAGTCGGCCGAAGGTGATCCATGAACTCTGATGTGTTGCTAGGAATCGACTAAAAGTAGACACGTAACTTTGCGACACCATGCCGAATAAAAACGAGCACGTGGTCTGAAGTAAAGAAACCATAGCTGCTGCCGATAAACCAGATCTAACCTAGATGTGGCAGCCTACGATGAGCAACGACATTCCAGCCGTGTTGAAAAAATCGCCCGGACTGGCTTCTTCAGCCGGGTGCGTCGGATGCAAAACCTCGACGACCCCCATCGATTTGGCCTTCGCATTTCAGCCGATTGTTCATGTGCCCACGGGTGCAGTGTTCGCCCACGAGGCACTCGTTCGTGGGCCGAATGGCGAGTCTGCAGCTACTGTCCTAGGACAGGTAGATCACAGCAATCGTTACCAGTTTGATCAGCTTTGCAGAACCGGGGCGATCGAACAGGCAGCAGCACTTAAAATTCCTAGCAACCTATCGATCAACTTCATGCCGAACGCAGTATATCGGCCGGAAGCATGCATCCGTAGCACCTTAGCAGCAGCGGAGAAGTACGCTTTTCCGATCGAGCGAATCATCTTTGAAACCGTCGAAGGCGAAAGCATCACCAGCCGTTCTCATCTCGTTGAGATCTTCAAGGCCTATCAGCGTTTTGGCTTCCAAACTGCGATCGACGACTTCGGGGCTGGTTATTCGGGCTTGGCTTTATTAGCCGATTTCCAGCCAGATCTGATCAAGCTGGATATGGATTTGGTGCGCAATATCGATCAAAACTACGCTCGACAACGAATCGCTTGTGGGGTCATCAAGATATGCCAGGAGCTGGGCGTTAAAGTGATCGCGGAGGGCATCGAAACTGCAAGTGAACGCGACTTCTTTCTCGCCAACGGCGTGTCCCTTATGCAGGGTTATCTGTTTGCAAAACCGGCGTTTAAAGCCGTGCCTGAGCTAAGCATCGATCCCAGTTACGGAAAACTTGGTCACGTTGTTGGCTTGGCAAAAAAATCGTAGTTTGGGTTGTGCCATCCTGCGGCTTAGCGGCGGTCGGGAGGCCGAGGGTATCGCCGCTCTCGGCTAGTTTTGCTTGTTCGCCGATCGTCTTTCATAGTCGGCCAAAAGACTCCGTAACCCTGGAAGCGGACAACCCCCGCGTCGATGCTTTCCTTTACGTTGCATCATTATCCGAATAATGGTGCGTTTTGTACAACTTATGCGTATCGCTCCCCGGCACCCACGACCAGGGAACGCGGCATAACGGCCAAAACGTTCTCTTCATATTGTGAACCGTTAGCAAATTTCCGTGCCTGTCGAACACCCGGAGTAAGCGCGCTGCGAACCCATCTTGACGGGTCGGTTTAGTCGACGATCACCGGCGGTTGACAGCGATGCGGCAACAATGCCGAGATGTCGCTGGCCTTATGTCTCGGCGGCCGCTTGAGAACGTCCTTCAGATAGGCGTGTGTGTCGTGTCGCTTGAGATGCGCCGAGCAAATCAGGCTCATGATGGCGGCAGCGCGTTGGCCTGCCCGTAGTGAACCGGCGAAAAACCAGTTGGCCCTCCCGATGGCCCATGGACGGATCTGATACCCAGTTATGCCAACTCTCCGATTATGCCGCGTCACGCATGCACGCGGTGAGGGTGTCCTTTCATGATCACTGTGTCGGCGTAAAACTGTGATTTCTCAGGCTGGCTATCGCGCTGCTAGAGAGATCAGATGAATTCGACACGCACAGCTGGCGAATCCGGCGGGCTGCTGGCCCGTCACATCGATGCATTTCTTGATCGTCTACGGACAGCACACTACTCTGAGGTATGGCTTCGCA
This sequence comes from Caballeronia sp. A2-2, assembly GCF_057612605.2. Classification (NCBI taxonomy): domain Bacteria; kingdom Pseudomonadati; phylum Pseudomonadota; class Betaproteobacteria; order Burkholderiales; family Burkholderiaceae; genus Caballeronia; species Caballeronia sp. A2-2. Next base: position 82,705 of record NZ_JBVFIR010000006.1, read on the forward strand.
AGAAACGGGGAGTCCTGTGTGCGTTCTGTGGGTTAAAGATGCACAGGAACATTGACCTGATTGACTTCGATGAATCTGTCACGGCTCGTTTTATGAAGCGATTGATCGATGCATTACGAAACCGCGTCCAGCGTGCTCGTTGTTGGTTTGCACTAAATTTTGACCCACGGGGGGTGCGGACCTAATACGAAACGGGTTACTGTGACATTTATTTGACAGCGCGCTATGAAGCCACACTGTCGGAGTTAATTCGGGCGCAGATTGGTCCCAAGAAGCGCTCAGTCGTCGTTGTGCCGAGGCGTGTCGTTCGATCGGTCGTCCCATGCCGCATTCGAACCGCATTGATCCGCTGCAACGATTTTTGGAGGATTTGCGAGAGCTCGACGCGCATGTACCATGGCCACCAGGCCAAGTGGTAGACCCAGAGAAAGGCGCTGCGCCAGCCGTATCGCCAGCGATAAGGCACGCCCCGTTCGGAAAAACTCCCGATGTCGCGATGACCGACACACACCGCGCCCACGAACATCCAGAGAAACGAGAGGATCAGGGTTGGCGTAGACAACAGGCAAACAAGACCCAGAATCAGGGTCGGCAGGCAGATTTCGAAGGCTGAGCGCGACTTCATCTCTTCGCCCATCGATACTCAGATTTATTTAGGCTATAACATCCTGGATCAGGACGATATGGAAACTTGGTCGAGTCTTAATATGAACATCGATGAAGGATAGGGCAACAATCATTTGCAGGCGCGACGACCGAATCCTCTTGGTCGCGCGCAATCGCTCGCGGTGGAGCCTACCGGGGGGCACCATCAAGTCTTCAGAGACGCCTATCGCAGCGGCGGGTCGCGAATTGCGCGAGGAGACTTCAATGCAGGCGTCGAAGCTCGCTTACTTGTTTCACTTCGGCGGTCTCAGCAAGCGACATTATGTGTTCCTTGCCAATCTGGATCAATCACAGGCTGCGGTCGGGCAAAGCGAAATCCAAGAATGCCGGTGGTTTCGAATGAAGCGGATCGGCACACTGCCAACGAGCGTTCCAACGAAAGCCATCATCGCGCTGTGTGTCGAGTATGAGCTGCTATCGCTACTTTGAATACGGCGTAGATCGCCGGATGCTGGCGAAGCGTGTCCGCCGTCGAAGACCTGTTGATGAAACGTAAACACTATCGGAGATGCTTAGGTTGGCCGACATTACTATCACGGACTGGGATGACTTATGTGTGTGAAGCGCCCTGGTTGCAGCGTACGAAGATAGATCTCGTTGTTGAAAAAGTTCAGAACGGACGCAGCTTCCTTGAGTTGGCTTGTTGGCTGCCCGACGGGTGGTCAGCAGCGAACGGTGCCGGTAACCGGTGCGGCACTCAATGCATTGCGTGCGCAGTGGGCCGATTACGGTCAGGATTTGATGCGGCGTCGGCAATCAGTCCGCTCATCTCACCGTTCTGGATCCCCGCCACGGATGCCGCACTCGAACAACACGACAACGACGAAGGCTCCGTCGCCTACACACCCGATGCGCTCGGTCGGCTGGTACGCATGGCGATGCGGCGGCTGGCGAAAGCCGGTGGCCTCGCTAGCGAGGCGCTAAAAAACATGACGACCGACGAGCTGGTTCAACTCATCAATACCTCGGCGCACGCATTTCGTGCCGAGCGGCGCAGAATGCTCGAGGCAGCGGCTGACTACCATCCCATCGACGCGGAATGACGCGCACGCGGGCATCCGAGGTAGCGCCCGAATCAACTCAGTGCCCCTCGCCGCAGTGCGCTTGCCTATTTGCAGGTTTTCGCGCGTCATGCGCGCGAGCAACGCCTGTCCATCTGTCCATCTGGTCAAAGCATCGAAGGAGGTGAAATGGGACGCGTTAAACGCTCAACAAGAAAGCTTTCGGCGTTTGATCGACTCGAAATTCGGAGAAATGTAAAGGCTCCCATTGAGCGATCGTGTCGTGCTCTTGGCACCATACTGGAGGAAAGTGCCTAGGTCCCTCGCTTCGGGCCAAACGGACGATATTTCGTTGGCCGGTGTGTACGACATCTCAATGCGACTGAGGATCGTCATGCCTCTCGTTTCAGGATCCGGTCAAAGCTGATACCACGTCGCTCAAACTTCAGCGGCGGCAGCCGCGTCTAAGATCCGACACCACCACAACGTTCAAAGTGAGGTCACTTCGCTGCAAGCGTTTCAATGCAAGCACTTGCTCGGTGCTGTCAGCATCAATCAGCGGCGGGTCCAAAACGTGCGCTTCTCAGTGGGCGCTGTTGGCCCGCGCATTCTTATTTATTCTTCGAGGAATTCCATGACCGACCCCCGCAACGTTGCGCACGATAAGAAAGTGCAGCAAGAAAAAAAGCATCACGGCGAAGATATTGCGCCTGATGCGGAACATACGCCGCAGCCGGGCAAAAAGCCACATATCAAGCACGAGGAAACAAAAGCAGCGCCCTCACCTGACGACGAAGGATCTTAAGGAGCCCTTTATGATCAAGGAATCCCGCTCCGCCCGTGAGATCCAGCAAATAATCAACTCGAATCTCGAAACTGCTGGACTTGGCGAGACGTATCGGGTTGGTTTGCCCGCGCGCCTGGACCCGCCGGCGCCCGACGGACAGAATTGGCATTTTATTGATGTGCTGACTGGTGGCATCAAAGAGATGACAACGGTCACGGCAGTTCTTTCGGACGCGCGCGATCAGTACGTGATGCACGACGACTGACCCAACCGATGAAGCTAGACCGGCAAAGGTGTCGTAGTCGGATCAAAATCCGCCCACTCACCTTGCTGCCACTTTCCGGATGCTCGCTCAACGTCCATGGGGCCCTGCGCCTTCAACCGAGAAGCGGCGCGCTGCGCAGTTTCTTCGGAAACATGGACGGCAAGCAATACGCCAGCGTGTCGAGCGCGTTCCTCCGTGTCCACGGGGCTGACTGCGCCCTGTTTAGACTTTCGTGTGTGCGACATCGCGCCGGCCAGAGAACCAATATACGCACCGATTCCAGCACCGACGAACATGGTTACCCAGTGGGTTTTGAATCCGACAAAGATTGCGAACCCCACGGCACCACCAAAAAGGCTCCGGCGACGATGCCTTTCCATTCGCCCTCATGCGCGACTTTTGCGCCGCGATCGCTCATCGCGTCGCCCCCGATGGGGGTCCGGGAATGCTGACCTTGCGGGGAGACATAGACAACCGACAAGTCTTCCTCTGTAATTCCAGTTTCCAAAAGGCGCTGAAGCGCACCCTCTGCTCTTTCGAACGTATCAAATCGACCAGCAATAATCAAAGACATATACAGATCCAAGTGAGGTTATGCGTTAAGACGCGGCGCAAATGTTCGTCGCATTCCGTATGCCTAAGAATTTTTTGGGTGATCCAGCTACTATTTTTGACGGGTCCCGATAAGCGTCCTGCTATCGAGCGCCCTTGACGCCAGTAGGAAGGTCCTTTCTCTCGGGATGTCTCAGAGATTGGCGAAGGTTGCTTACGCGCACGCGCTGCTGATGAACAAAAAAAGCGGCCCGTCGGGCGCGCTCCCTGCTTCAGGTGAATCTGGTTACAGGTTATAGCTTTCATTTACTCAGCCAGCGAAGATCCCACAATTACTCGCTGGCACTCGGGGCGGAAATGAATCCATTTACTCTATTCAGTGTGGCAAACCATGCGCTGTGGTGGTTTGCCACTCCCGACACGGCTGGAGCCGAAGCTCGGCCCGCCATTGAGCCCCCGGTAAGCGTCGCCACGCCTATCGCGCTCGAAAACTCCTTGGCGACGCTTCCTGTTTTGCTGGACTCTACAACGAACGAACAGGGCGACTCATATGCGCGCCTAGACACTGCAGGCCCAAAATGGTCATGGGAACGCGTCGTCTTTGAAGAGCAGACCTACCACTTCAAGCTTTTCGTGCCCGACCAGGCGCGTGAACGCGCACTTCCGCTGATCGTCATGCTTCATGGCGCGCAGCAAGACCCCGACGACTTTGCCGCTGGTACGCAGATGAACGCCGAGGCAGCCTCCGGAGGCTACATCGTGTTGTATCCCGAACAATCCGAAAGCGCTAATCCGATGCGCTGCTGGAATTGGTTTCGACCGGGCGACCAACAACGTGAATCGGGTGAAGCTGCCATGATCGCGGCGATGACCCGACATGTCATCGCGCTGTACAACGTCGATGAATCACGTGTCTATGTAGCCGGTTTATCAGCGGGCGGCGCGATGGCAGTCAACCTCGCGGTGACTCAGCCGGATCTCTTTGCTGCCGCCGCCTTTCACTCAGGCATGGCGTACGGAGTGGCAAATGAGCCATTTGCCGCGTTGTGCGCCATGAACGACGGGAAAGGAAAGATTTGCGTTCCGGTTGATAGGCCCTATGCAAGCGCACGTGCCGTCCCGTTCATCGTCTTTCATGGCGATGCCGACGACACGGTGCATCCTCGTAACGGCGACCAAATCGTTGCAATGAGCGCAATGCTTTCGGGTGATCCCGACGATTGTCGAGACGGCCAAGTCGCGACTTACGTGATTGACACTTGCGGGAGTAAAAGCCATACACGACACATTCACCACGATCATGCAGGCCTGTTGATTGGCGAACAATGGGTCGTGCACGGTTTGAAGCATGCTTGGTCCGGCGGCCATCCAGATGGCACCTATACGGACGCTCAAGGTCCGAGCGCCACAAAAGAGATCGTTCGCTTCTTTGCGCAACATTCGTTGAAGCTGCGGGGCCGCGAGAGCAAGCACGCTTAGAGGGATCAATGTGGCCGCAGCATTTAAAGGTAGCGGCACAACCCTTGCACCTACAACGTTGTTCCCATGTCGTGGCACACAACTCAGCCAACCGATTGTTGGTCATTTTCGCACCTTCCACGACGGCCCACTTTCGGCCGCCCCAGCCAGCGCAATTGTCGCGCTGAGGCGTGCAGGAACATGCTGCCAACGATGCGTACGCGTCTTCCCGGCCCCTGCGAGATCACCCAACTCAACCGGACGAATGCGACTGTCCTTCGCGGGACGACGATCGCACTCGAGACGGATAAGGACGTTACTATGTTCATACACAATAAGCGCATGCAATACACGGTCCGCGTTGCGGCTCCCAATCCCGGGCTTGCCAATTTGCTTCTTGAGCAATTTGGCGGCCCACAGGGCGAACTGGCCGCTGCGTGCCGCTATTTCACGCAGGCAGTATCAGAAGAAGATCCGGGCCGTAAGGACTTACTTTTCGATATCGCGACTGAAGAATTGAGTCATCTTGAAATCATTGGCTCGATCGTGGCAATGTTGAACAAGGGAACAAAGGGGCAGCTCGCCGAAGCGGTGGAAACAGAAGCCGAATTGTATCGTTCGATGACCGGTCATGGGAATGGCTCACACACAACCGCTTTATCGTATGGCGGCGGACCTGCTCTAACCAATTCCGCTGGCGTGCCTTGGACCGCCGCATATATCGACACGATCGGCGACCCCACCGCGGATCTGCGCTCGAATATCGCTGCCGAGGCGCGCGCGAAGATTTTTTATGAGCGGCTTATCAATGTGACCGACGACATAGGCGTCAAGGACACCCTCAACTTTCTAATGACGCGTGAAATCGCGCATTAGAAATCCTTCGAAAAAGCATTACATTCAATCCCGCCAAACTTCCCCCAAGGCAAGTTGCCGGGCATGCCGGAATTCACGAGCGTCTACTTCAATATGTCGAAGGGTGGTGATATGCGTGGTTCGTGGAATGAAGGCGGTGACTGGGAGAATGTCGAGGATCCGCAGCCGGCCGTTGATGGTGGCGACGGTACGGCGACCGTGAACGTCTCAGACCAGTAACTTCAGGTTCTTTAAACTATGGCCACGCGCACTGCATCGGACCCGTCGGCGGAGCCGACCACAGGTGCTGAGTTGGGTGCGGATATGGCTACACAAGCCACGCAATGACACTTTAAGCCTTCTCCTATAAGTTAGAAGCCGACTGCGCAGCAACAGCGCGGCTGGTGAAAGAGTGGTCAGCATGCTGAAGTTTTTGGGTTGGCCAACTGTACACCGATAGGAAAATTGCGGCTCATCGCAACCCAGTCAACCTACTCGGGGTTTGCCTGTCGTGATTGGCGCTTAAACGGCCTAGTCGAACTCGCGCAAATTCAGCGCGGTCGATGCACGATCTACTAAATTTTGAACAGGAGTGGATATGACGATTCAGGCTGCTTACGGTGGAAATGGCTCCGATCAACACACGAAGGCTGAGGCAGACGCCGAGAATGAGGCAGCCCAAGGGCTTGAAAACGGCGATAAAGATAAAATTGATAGGACCCTTGAAGAACTGAATGTCTCGAAGACGGAATCCGGGCAAGACCAGTCGCAAGACGAGGACACTGAACGCTCGAACTCTTCAAGCAAAAATCTTGATAAGCAGGGCGACTGAGCCTTTTGGCTGGCGGTCGGGATTTCCGTCTGCGTCTGCGCTTTGGTGGATCTCTTGCGCATGCTCGTACGTGCGGCCGCTCATGTCGGGTCCAACCTGAGTGGCTTCTCATGGTCGGACTCGGCCACTGGCTCGAGGCTGACCTGACTCACTATCGTGCTTCGAACGCTTGTTTCATCTGGCGAGCGTCTGCGCGAGCGGACAATCGAGCGCTGACGAAGACGCTTCTCACTCCTTCTTCCGCGACCTATAGTTCTGTCGTGCGCCAACGATCCGTACGATTTCTATGATGCCCTTTCGTTTGAATATTCGGTACACCAACACGTAATTTTCCGCCAAGACCATCTCACGCGTCCCACGTATTCGACCAATGCGGTAAAGCTCGGGATGGTCGGGTAGGGCGTCGGTTTTTACTTCGATCTCGTCATCCATCTCGAGCGCAGCGGTGGGTTTGTCCTCTGCGATGTAGTCAAAAAGCTTAATGCGGTCCTCATGGGCTCGAGCGCGCCACTCGACGATCAAGACTTAGCCCCGCTGGCAGCGAGCCGCTTGCGTAAGGCGGCCTTCTTCTCCGCCATCTCCTCGTGCACTTGGGCATGCGATAGATTCGGTCGCGGATCGTCCAGCGATTCCTTGACCTGCTCGCGGAACCACTTTTCGTAGGCGGCAGCGTTCGAATGCGTTTGCTTCATCGCCTCCGCACGATCGGGCCGGCTCGCTCGCTCGCGTTCAGCCTCGGCGGGGCGCCACGCTTCAAGCGAGAAGCGTCCGTTTTCCAAGCCGAGATCCCGAATCACCTCGAGTGCCTTGATCGGATTGCGGAAGGCGCGCGGTCGGCGATTGTTCGAGGTAACGAGCACAGCGGTGCCGGCATTGCGGGTCTCCAGCTCGATAAAGAATTGACCGCCGTCGGCCCGCAGGATGGCGTTGAGCACGCCACCGGCTTGAGCTGCGGCGGTGGCCTGGGAGACGTCGAGGGTTTTCATCGTGCGCCTTTTTGATGAGATTTTCACGATTAATAGTAACACGTGGCGAGATCGAAGGTAACGAGTACCCGCATTTAGTCATAACGCCGCCTCATGCTGGCCAGCCAACCAGCTGTCAGGAAGAGCTCTTTCTCAGTTGGGCCGGCTTCCGCGAGCTGCAAAAGTCGACCGCTTTCTGCCGTTGAACTGGAGTAAAGAACGGTCATACAAACATAGGATCCGATCCCTTAACGAACATTCGGCTCATTACGAAACTTCGAAATAGATCACAGCGTGGACTGGGCAATACCGGCGTTACTCAGGTTACACGCACGAAATCTCTCTCAGCGAAGAACCACGTCGACATCGTCCGCGCCAGCTCGAGCACGGCCTCCGCGTCGGTTCGGCCGGAGGACGCGCGCACATGGAACGAGTGATCTGGGTCGTCTACCACATGCAGCTTGACACGTGGCCCCAGCGTCTCGACCACCGACTTCAGCAGGTGAAGCTCGGCCAGTTTATCGCGCGTGCCCTGCAGAAAAAGAATCGGCACTGTGACGTCCGACAGATGGCGTGCCCGCTCTACGTTGGGCGCGCCCGCCGGATGCAGCGGGAACGCGACAAAAGCGAGGCCACGCACGCCGTCGAGCGGCGAGATCGCCTGGGCCTGGGACGTCATGCGGCCGCCGAACGATCTGCCGCCCGCGAAGAGCGGCAGAGCTGGCAACCGCCGGCGGGCCTCTGCCGCGGCTGCCAGCACAGCAGCATGTGCAACGGCGGGCGAGTCCACTCGCTTCGAACCCCGCTCCATGTACGGAAACTGATAGCGCAATGTGGCGACATTGACCGCAGCAAGCGCCTCGGCCAATGACGACATTCCGGCGTGCCGCATGCCTCCGGATATTGTTGTCAGTTCGACGTGTTCAATAACGAAGCGGCCCGCATCGTTCAATCGGGCGAGCTCGGGCGGGCACGAATCATCGAAGCGACCAATACGCAAGTGCAGGTCTCAGGTGAGCAATGGCGACATCGAGCAGCGCTTGCGGGCAGCGGGGCCTTGCCTGATATCAGCTTGTATTGTCTGAGTGGCGCCCGATACATACTTGGTGAAGAACCGGTTGAGGTCTACGCACAGATCATCAATTCTGCGGGTGACCCGAGATATAGCGAGATCGAAGAGACCGCGGCTTTCATGCTTCAAATTCAGTCGGGTGCAATTGCCAACAAGTAACGAGCTATGGCGCCCATGAGTCGAAGGACATGCGAATACGGCTCGAAAACTGCTGGATCGACGTGGAAAATGCTTTCGCCTACAAGGGACAGCGAATGCGCGTCGCACAGCGTCGAGGCGATATCGAAGCGATCGAAGAATTGCGCCTCGAGTTCAAGGATCAGTTCACGATGGAGATCGACCATTTCGCGGAGTGCATCCGATGCGACGTGGCTCCATCAACGTCGGGCGAAGAGGGTCTTAAAGATCTTGTTTTGATGGCTGCAATTTACCGTTCAGCGCGAGAAGGTAGGCCTACAGACTGAACGACTAATAATTGCGACCGGAAACCTCGAAGCCATAGCGCGGGGCGCCAGTGAGAATGTGGCCACGGAGCCGTGGTATGGATTTCCCTCCTGCTTTCGGACACGGTCTTGCTCTTGAGTTGGTGAATAGGTCGTGCGCGTTAATTGACGCGACGAGCAATTTTCCAGGGCGCTGTGCGAATGCCTTCGTCGTCGCGCTGAAACGCTATCACCCGATTGCCCAAGGCCGTCGCTGGATCGAGCGCAGGGCAAGAAGGCCACGCACTCGCGCCTCATGATTTTCACGAAACTTTTGGCGATTGCCTGCTTCTATCGAGAAAACGTGACTCGCGAACGTCTCGTTGAATCTCGGTGCTTGCTCAGACTTGAAGCAATGAAAGCCCAGCGCATTAGCGGCTGAGCAAGCCATCGGTTCTCGACCGGTGGCGGAGGTTCTTAAAAACAAACTGGCCGTCCGTCGGTCTCGACAGCGAAGGATTCTTGACGACACACACCAAGAGTGATGTCGGCCTGAAGCCAGCACTCAGACAAGCTAATATCCGAGATCCAAACTCAGATTTACAAAGCCTCAGCTCAGTAGCGATGTACCGTGTGTTCGTCCGATCCACGGGCGAACATGGATCCAAGGCATGACGTCCTCACATAGAACAACAAGCCGTGCCAGACGATGCAACAGAACGGGAACGCCTTGCGCGAATTGAGCTGCATATCGCGCATACTGCAGAGCGCATTGCAGAGCTATTGGCAGAGATCGATTTGCTCACGTCAATAGAAGCGCAAGCGCTTCGCGGAGAAAAGATGCTTTTGGAATCATTGTTTGAGCGCCGACAGGTTATTCTCGCCAGCTGACGTGCAAAGCACGACCGGTCGCGTTCCCAAACGTTGGGGGGGCCCATGACAAACAGTACAGGTGACGGACGCAGTCTCGAAGCGGTAAAGCAACGCATTGCTGAGGTTGAGGTGTCGATCGTAGCGTTTCAAAGGCTGTTGGATCAGGGTACTTTTCCCGCGACAGATGCGGTGCATTTGGCGCGCGCGGAAACGCTTCTCAAAGAGCTCTACGCTCAACAGCAGGTCATCCTTGAACGTTGGCATGCGGAGCCTAATTCATCACTTTAATCCGCATCACACGGACAGTCGCATCCTAAAAAATGTTTGAGATTGTTGTGACGGATGATTGGGTAGCAGCCCCAGACACTTGCCGCGTGGTGCCAATGAACCTCGTGACGTCGCCTCGCCATCTCGGCGGCAATCCTTGGAAGGGGGCCAATGATCCGGTCGTGTTTAAGCGCGCCAGTGCGATGAAGATCGAGCGCGCGTTGCCGGCCGCGCTGTGGCGTAAGTTGCGTGATGAACTGGATACGCGATCTACCAGTGAGGGAGCGGTACAGTGGCGAGCGGTGCGGGCGGCGATCCTGTTGATGGGTGACTCAGGTCTGCGGCGTGAGGAAGCGGCGATTGCTCGACGTGAAAACTTGAGCCCGTCATCCTACGGGACACTCGTGCGGCCGGTGTGGGAGCTGACAATCGTCGGCAAGGGACGGCGTGAGCGCACAGTACCAGTGAGCGGCGCCACGCTCGAAGCGCTGCGCGCTCACTGGACCGACCGGCAAAAAGCATTCGATGATTCGGTTTTGAGCGAAAGGCCAGGTGGGCCGCTGCTCGCGCCAGTCATCATTCCGTGGACCGACGCGTCACGGCGGCGGCACCGGCAGAGCCAGAACACTGACGCTCTCAAAGTCGAGCCTGAGGTTTCACCGGGGGAGAAGGAAGCGGGGTACACCGCCGATGGTCTAAACCGGCTGATCGGACGGATGTTGAACGATCTGGTCGAGAAGATGCATGGGTTGGCATGGGTTGGCCTGGATTATCGGATGCGGCTCGGCCAGGCGAATGCCCACGCGTTTCGGCACACGTTCGGCACGCAGTCGGTTGCCGATGAAGTGCCGGTGGGTGTCGTGCAGTAGGTTCTAGGACACGCGTCGCTCCAGACAACTACGATCTACGTCTAGGCGGAAAAGCCGCGGGTGGTCGAGAAGGTTGCCCGCTACTACGCACGACGCACGCAGGGCGACTTGGTTCGTGACAGAGAGGACCATTAAGTCCGGCAGCACCTCCATAATTCTTCCAAGAGTGTTGCGAAATACCAAATCTTGGTATCATTGATCTTCTTGGAGTCGATATCATGAGCAAGAATACATCTGTCTCGCTCGGCGACCACTTCGCCGAATTTGTCGAAAACCGCGTGCGTGTGGGCCGATACAACACCGCAAGCGACGTAGTTCGCGCCGGTCTGCGCCTGCTCGAAGAGCAAGAGGCGAAACTTGATGTCCTGCGCGCCGAACTCCAGCGTGGTGAACAGTCTGGACCGTCCAAGCCGTTCGACTTTGATGCCTTCATTGAACGAAAGCGGAAGTTGGCGACGTGAGAAATTTTGTTCTATCGCCTTTAGCAGAGTTAGATCTTGACGACGTTTGGGACTATTCGGCCGAACACTGGGGTTTGAGCCAGGCCGAGCGGTACGTCCGGATGATTCAAGACACAATCATTGGATTGGCGAAAGGCACACAACCAAGTCAGTCGGTTTCGCATATACGTGCCGATTACCGCCGCGTGCTTGTCGGATCACACGTACTGTTTTTCAAGGAAACAGACGAGCTGATTGATGTCATCCGTATCCTTCATCAGCGCATGGATCCGTCTCAGCACCTGAGCGCGCACTAGCCTAAGTCGAGCTGCTGTTAGCCCAAAGCCAATCCCGACCCCCACACGTCGAGTTTTCACGGATCACACGATGTCGTTTTTTATGTACTTGGAAATGCCAGCCTTCAAATTGGTCTGCGCAACGGCGCGAACGGAGGAGTTTGAACTTCGTTCATCGGCGAACTAATAAACTAATACCCACTGCTTTCCAGAACTCAGAATAGTCGCTCGTCGGTCTCATCCCGGCCATCAAGGGCCGTTCGCGCCGTGACGTCGAGTGACCAAAGTTTGTCGCATACCGGCCCTGTGGCCCTGCTCATCAAAGCGGCTCCCGCAAGCGCGATGAGGCTAGGAATGCGAGTTCGAGATACCGCATGACCTGCCTGATACATGCGGCCGCCACCAGCCGCACGCTCTCATCTTGGGGTCGAGGGATTCTTCCGACTGGTAGCCCCGAGCGATGAAATAGCGGTGAACGAGCTTCCATCGTGAAGCCGACGCTAGCCTGGCGCATCCTTCACTGCGTCGCTGGAATCTGCTGAACTACCGCGCGAGAGTTATCGCCGGACGGGCAGGAAAATCACGTCGTGGCTGCGCCGTCACCGGGCCATCCAAGCGCAAGTATCCGTTCAAGCGGCGGGTCGTAGTTCCAACAGTGACTATGCACATTCTTCTCGATATCAGCCGCGATACGCTCGATCGCCAACCAGTGCTCCCGTAGGATCGTAAGGGCATAGTCCTCGCATTGCTGCCAGAAGGGGTGTCGCTCCCAACTGTCGGACTGGGCGAACTCATGGTCTTCCCCCTCCGCGATTCGCCGGTTCAGGTGGAGCACAAACAATTCACGCGCCTTGCCCATGTCGTTGGCAGCGTTGTCCTCGCGAATCTCGACCAAGCGTCGCGCATTGACGGTGCTGCCATCGAAAGCCTGCGCCAGACCGCCCGCGAGTAGAACGGCGATCCGCGCACGGAGGTAGTTCTCGAGGTCCGTATCGTTGGCGATCGGAGAAATAGTACCGATGTGCGCGTGGCCCGAGTGGAGCTCAAGTCGCGGATGATCACGGCGAATCGTCAGGCCCAGCACCGCAAATCCTAGTTGCTTCGCCACGGCAAAGTGTCCGGCTTCATGGAGAGCCACGCCCCGCTTCGACCGGTTCTTGGTCTGAAGTGCCTGGTCGATGCCTAAGTTCTTCATGTGTGTGCCCAATTGGTGCCGCCGGAGTGCGTGCCCCGAGGCGTGGCCGGCTTAAATCGAATAGGCGTTCAGCGAGGCGAGGTCGATCGCGCGAAAACGCGTCTTCGCGACCGGACCGAGGGCCAGAGCCGCGTGCACGTATGTGTCGAACCAGTTCAGCACGTCGACCACCACTGCGGCACACGCGGCCTTGTCCGGCCCTGCAAAACGCGAGCCGATCAGCCGCCCGTCGTGCACGAGCTCGTTACGCATGTCCTTGAAGTTCGGGCCTAGCGCAGTGATGCCCATGCGGGTCGCGGCATCCGTGAGACCGCGATAGAATTTCAAATCATCCTTGCCCTGCTTCGTCGCCTCGGTCGCGACGACGACCTGAAGCAACGTTGTCGCGCTCAGGTACAGGTCCTCCATCGACCAACAGCCCAGCGAATCGAGCCAGTGGTGTACGAGCAGCAATGCCTTCTCGGTCTGCCCGGCCGCCGGCCATGCGCGTACAAAGGCCTCCACAAGATGGACGAATTCGCTGAGGGTGTTGACCACGGGGGACGGTGCGCCCAGCCCGCGGGCGCGGGGCCAGTGCTCCGATGGCTGGACAAGGGCTGGCCCGCCATTTCTCGTGGCGCGCTCGCTCGTGACGCTCAGGCCGGTGGCGTAAGTCGCCGCGAGCAGGATCGGCGTCACCTCGGTTTCGATGCGGTGGAAATCGTCTGCGCCGGCGGTGTCCTGCAGGAAATAGGTCTCGGCGACAGGCGGCATCGTCGGACGCGCAGCGGTTGCACCCCGGATGGCTGCGCTGTGCTTCGCGAACCCGGGCACCTGCACGAATTGCCAGCCACCGTGCGGAGTGGCGACGCTCACGTTCTGCGGGTCGCCAGGCATGAGCAGGTTTGTGATCCAGAAATTCATGTTCAGCACGGTGGTCTCTCCTCGATAACGTTGCGTGACGACGTCACGCGCAGTGGGCAAGTTTGTCAGCCTGTCTTTTCGCAAGCGGAACGTATATGTGGAGGCGGCATGGTTGATTTAAAGGGCTGGATCATATGATTTAGCGGGAGTAGCGAAGCCGCACAGCAATAATCACAAATTTTCACGAGTAGCAGTTGTTTCAGCACGAGGTGAGTTCGCAAGAAATTCCTTTAATTCCGAAAGGATGAGCCATGAAGAAACCGCGGGAAGAGTCCCAAATTCTTGAGGACCTTGCCACGCTAACTGCGTCGTCTGGATACGTTCACGTGGTCGCGTACATCTGTAATCGCGACAACGTTATCCATGTGGAGGGCGATCTGAAATCGTCCGACATGGACAGATTGTTCAGTAGCGAGCGGCTGATTCGGACGGAATTGACAACGCTCATAGGCTTAATGGCCAAGAGGCCGTTGGACTTGTCTCCGCTGCCGTCTGATGTGGTCGAGAGCTACGTCGAACGCACCGACGCGCTTATGCTAGAGCTTCACAATGCGATGTCCTATCCGATGTTTTCGGCGATGTTTGAAGCGATGAAGGATGGGACTGAACTGCCAGACCCGTGGCACGGCCCGGGGATACGAGAGCCCATCTTTTATGGTACCGAGTCGGCCTACGCCTTTCAGTACAGGGACCTTGTGCCCGAGAAGTACGGGGCCGATGACGACTGGATGCTCAAAGCAAAGGGCTTTACCTCTGGTCAAGCGAGGACCATCGCCAAGACGATGTGTACGCTGATGGACGAAAAGGGAACGCGGCTCTTCGCGGAGGCAAGAGCTACCAAGATCCAGCCGGAGACTTGGCTGCCTGCATTCGAGTTCTCTTTGGATGAAGTGGCATTCCGCAGTGGACTTGCGCGGGATGTCGCTGAAGCGTTCTTCCAAGCTTTCCTCTATACAGGCGGCAACGCTTCGTTCCAAGAAGTAGGTGACTTCAATGAGGTCACCGCCTGGCCGCTACTTCCGACCGATCGTGAGACAGTTTTACTTTTCTCGCATTACGCCATCTACGAAGCGCTGTATGAGTCTCCATTCTTCTGGATGTGGGACGATAAGCCCTACCGCCCGACGGCCGCCAAGCACCGCGGCGCCTTCACCGAGCAGTTCGCTGCGCGCCGACTAGCCGGGGTTTTCGGCCACGAGCACGTCTATACAAATGTGAATCTGCATCGCGGCAAGGACATCGTGAGTGAGGCTGATGTTATGGTCATTTACGCAGACCGACTCATCATCGTGCAGGCGAAGGCGAAGAAGCTCACCATCGCGGCGCGAAAGGGAAACGACAACCAGTTGAAGGCGGACTTCGCTGCCGCCATCCAAGATTCCTACAATCAGGGTTGGACTTGCGCCAATGAGATTCTCGCTGGTGGATGTCGGTTAGTGGACGACAAAGAGAAAGAAATCGGCTTGCCCGCGAGCATCAAAGAGGTCTTCCTGTTCAGCCTCGTGTCGGAACACTATCCGGCTCTGGCCTTTCAGGCGAGCCAGTTCCTGAAATTCCAGACCACCAATGTTATCCGGCCGCCATTCGTAATGGACGTGTTCTTTCTCGACACGCTGACGGAGATGCTGACGGCGCCGCTGCGACTCCTGAGCTATGTCAAGCTGCGTGTGGGCGTCTCGGACAAGCTGATGAGTGGGCACGAGTTGACTGTGCTGGGCTACCACCTGAAGCAGAATCTGTGGCTGGACGAAGAGCACGACAGTGTCATACTCGAGGACTCCATCGCGCAAGACTTAGACACGGCGATGCTGGTCCGCAGGGATAACCAGCCAGGAGACGAAACGCCGGTTGGCATTCTTACCAAGATGCGCGGAACGCACTACGAGCGACTCGTCAAGGAGATCGAAAACAAGGCGGACCCGGCAACGCTAGAGCTCGGATTCCATCTGCTTTCGATGGACGAAGATTCGTGTATGAACGTCCATCGCGCGCTTGAGGCCATCACGCGGCAAACGCGGCTCGACGGGAGGCGACACGACGTGACCCTTGCATCGAGCAGCGCACCAGCGTGCGGGGTTAGTTTCCATTGCAATCCAACTCCGTCTCCCGAGGCGATTACCGTGCTGGAGACCCACTGTGCCAAACGCAAGTATCGGCAACACGCAGCGCAGTGGTTCGGAGTCTCCGTGAACCCGGATGGCAAAGTCCAGTTCGGTGTCACGTTGGACTTTCCGTGGGAGCCCTCGGAAGAGATGGACGGGTTAACCGCGGACATGAAGCCGGCGGCTCGAGTTCGCGATGTGCTTCCTCAATACATAAAAGAGGTCGGGCGCGTAAAACTCGGGAGAAACGAGCCGTGCCACTGTGGCAGTGGGCGCAAGTACAAGAAGTGCTGCTTGAACTAGACGAGGGTACGAGGCGTCGCGCTGTGCGCCTTATGCCGTTGCGCATCTTGCGATGTCCAGGCAACTGCCGGAGCGTTGTCAATGTCAGCGGTACGCTTGAGACCTATCATTGGACGCAGGAGATTGCTGGCCCCCGGTGACCGCAATCCAGACGAGACGGTGAACTGAGTGTGCCGTCCTCACCGACCGGAACCCGCCGCATAGCCGTCATTCAGCCGTGAATGATGATTGACAGAAAGGGGTCGATTTGAGCCGGAGGCGGACGGTCGGCCACGTTCCTCGTCGTCTGCGACGTATCGGATGGAATCCGGCCATGTGGTTATGTCGGGAATGTGCGCCAATACCTGCACGGTCCGAAGTCGGCTCTAACGGCCTAACTCGTCTGGAACGTCACCTTGAAAACCGCTCACCTCCGCATCAACGCTTCAGCTGTCGAGCTAAGTCCGTCGACCCTCTTTTAATTAACGTGATTGGCAAAATGTCGCGGGACGGTTCAACGAGTCCTCGATGTTGGATGCGCTCGATCAACCGACGCGTTGCAACGCGCGCCATCGTCTCAACAGGTTGTCGGATCGACGTGAGTTCCACTAGCGCCGAAGATGCGAGCGGCATGTCGTCGAAACCGATTACAGACAGTTCCTTGGGGACCGAGATGTCCCGCCGTCGTGCTGCGTCAAGCACACCCAGCGCGATCGTATCGTTGCCGGCAATGATGGCAGTCACAGGCAAATCGGAGTCGAACATCGAGAGCGCGTGAGCCAGCCCGGCTCCGGTCGTGTAGTCGCCCCAGCGGGCGTTGAGCGAAGTGGTAGAAAACCCTAATTCCCCCATCCGTCGCTCGATGCCAATCAACCGGTCCCGGCTGGTCGACGTATTTTCCGGGCCGAGGATCAGACCGATCCGGCGATGGCCTAGCAAAAGAAGATGCTCGACGGCCATCGCCCCGGCGCGCGCGTTATCGATCTCGACTAGATCGACATCGACGTCGTCCACTCCCCGCACGACGAGGACCATCGGCATGCCTCGTTGATGCATCTCTTGAACGAAGATCGAATCCAGCGTCGCAGTAGCGAAGATGAGGCCATCGAGATACCCATCGATAAGGGGGCGAAATGCGAACAGATTTCGCGAATCGTCCATCGAATCGATCATCAGCATCATCTGGTATCCGACCGACTTTAGCTCGTCATCTAGGCTCGTCAGAAGCTGGGTTATGAAGCTGTTATGAAGTGCACTCACCACGACGCCGACAAGCCGAGTCGCGGCCTTGCGAGGGCGGCGGCCGGTGACCGGCAACCGGAAGCCGAGACTTGCCGCCGCGTCGTGCACGGCCTGTCGCGTCTCGTCCCTGATCCCCGCGTGTCCGCTTAAAGCGCGCGAGACGGTCGATATCGAAAGCCCCACATACGTGGCGATGTCGCTTAACCGTACGCGCTCGCCCGTATTGGGCCCGTTGTGCCTGCTCGTTTCTTTCGCCCCTGCTGCATCGTGGTCCGTCATTGAGATTCCCCGATAGGGAAAGTAGTTAGCATTTGCAAACTGTTTGCACAGCGGTTTAGCGTTAAATTGGAGACATCAACCGACGTACGACCTTCTCAAACACTCGGGACCAAAGTGCCATGGATTCCAATATCGACTTCGTTTTCTGGCCCGCGCCGATCAGGCATCTGCGCTTTCGCGATCACGTCGACGCGGCGGTAGCCGGCGGCTTCTCCAGTGTGGCAATTTCTCCGATCACCTATATCGACGAGGTAGCGCGCGGACAAAGCGCGCAAGATCTTCGTGCCTACGCCGAGAATCACGGTGTTCCCGTCCGTCATCTGGACTCTCTCACGGGCTGGGCGCCGAGTGGCCGGATGGAGGGTTACGACGACGAGATGCGTGCGCGGTACATGATCTCGCTCGATGAGTCCGTCGAGATCTGCGTGTCGATGAACATAACGAGCATCCTCGCGTGCGCCGCGTTCGAAGCGAACACAGTGGCTCCGGAGATCGTCGTCGAAGGCTTTGCTGATCTGTACCGCAGGGCGCATGAACTCGGTATCTGGGTAGACCTCGAACCGATGCCATTTCTCGGTGTGCCTGATCTGCAAGCTGCGGTTGCGATTCTTGACGCTGCGGGGGCGATCCAAGCCGGAATCGTGTTGGACACGTGGCACTTTAACCGCGGCAATCCGGATCTTGCGCTGCTGCAATCGCTTGCGGCCGGCAGGGTTACCACCGTCCAGATCAGCGACGCCCTGACGAAACAGCAGGCGCCGACGATGATGGAAGACACCCTGCGATATCGGCTGTTTGCGGGAGAGGGCGAACTCCCGATCACACCCGCGCTGAAGGTACTCAGAGAGAAGGGTGGTCTGCAGCGCGTGGGCGCTGAGGTGTTCTCCGATGTCGCCGCCACGCTGACACCCAGCGAAGCCGGACGTAAGAGCGCACTGTCCGTCCGAAACGCCATGAGTCTGGCCGGATTTGACATGGACGGTACCCGCCTGTACGCGGGCTGAACCCACGTCCGCCTCAAGCGGTAATGGCATCCTTGCCTAGCGTGTCTTCGACCAGCAATGCCTTTAGCCCCTCGACGAGGATATTGGCCGTCGTGCGTAGATGCTCTGTCATCAATGCGGTAGCCGTCTCGGTATCGCGTTCGAGCGCAGCGGTCGCGATGGCCGTGTGCTCCGCGTGCACATCCCGGTCGTGTTTGTAGAGCGGAACGGATAACCGGCGATACCGCTCTCCCTGCTCGTACATCTGCGCACGAACGCGCAAAAGCCGTTCGCTGCCGCACGCGGACACGAGCGATTCATGCAGCGAATGATGAGCCTCCGACCAGGCGTCGTTGAGGCGAGTCGGGTCGTCGGGAGTTCGGTACGCCGTTCTCCCCAGTCGGTGCATGGCAGCCACAATCCGCGTTTCCCAATCGATGTTGCCGCGCGCGATGGATCTGGCAAGACAGAGCGTCTCCAAGTCAATCCGCGTCTCGGTCAAATCCTGCAGATCCTCCAGCGACACCGGCGCCACTCGGTAACCGCGTTGCGGCTCCGAAATGACTGACCCTTCGGCGGAAAGCTTCGACAGCGCTTCTCGTACGGCGGGCAGGCTGACTTCGAAGCGCTCGCAAAAGTCACTGATACGAAGTCGCGTGCCAGGGGCAAGCCGGCAACTGAGGATGTCCGCCCGCAATCCGTCGAAGACGGTCTCGGACAAGGTTTTTTTGTGGGCCATTAACGCATCCGGTTGAGAGCGCACCCCGCATTGGGCGGATACGAGACGCTCAACTACAAAAATATATTTTTCGATGAAATTGTACACCAAGCTTACGCTCGCGCACAAAGCTCGGGTTTTTCCTAATTAATGTATTGTGAAGCAAATAATATATTTTGACTCATGACATTCAATGGCACTCCGGAGACGGTCGTGAAGAAGCTACCAACGGAATTGACCAAGCACCGCCTTGCGATCGCTTCAGGTACAGCCTGTCGCGAACTTGTTGTCGCCATCCAGAGCGCGAGACTCGCACCGGGAGCCTTGCTAACGCCGGACCTGCTGTTGCAACTCGGAGCATCCGGCTTTCCCGGTCGGCAGGAGTTAGGTGACCTGATCGAGTGCGGATTGATTGAAGACGCCGGGGACGCTTTCAAGGTCGCGCCCGCAGGAATGAGCAGCATCGTGCACTTCCTTGCGTCCGCGCGTGACCGTTTGGAAATCCGTTAGGCACATCCTCCCGATGACACTGGAAAGACGAATGACCGATCCTGCCCGCGACGCTCGCTCCGTCAGCATGCTTGCCGAAGCCGCTTTAGCGCTCGGCACGCTAGCAATCGGTATTGGCGAATTCGCGTCGATGACCATTGTGCCGGCGGTCGCGGACTCAATGGCGGTGTCACTCCCCAAAGCAGGGTGGATCGTGACCGCTTATGCATTGGGTGTGGTGATCGGATCGCCTGTGCTGACATTGATCTTTCCTCGCATCGAGCGACGCAAGCTGCTGGTCGTATTCATGCTGGCTTATGCGATAGGTAATCTGCTGAGCGCCATTGCACCGAATTACGATTCGTTGCTGGCTGCTCGGATGCTTGCTGGCTTTCCACACGGTGCCTACTTTGGCGTCGCGGCCTTAGTTGCTGCCGGTCTTGTGCCCCGCCACCGGCGTGGCCGTGCAATCGCGCATGTCATGTTAGGGCTGACTGTCGCCAATATCGTCGGGGTGCCGCTTGTCAACTGGATTGGCCAGTCGCTCGGATGGCGGATCGTGTACCTGCTCGTTGCGGCCATCGCGCTAATTACTTGTGCGGCGATTCTGCTCGTCGTGCCGCGTGCGCCTTCGGACGGCTCAACTGTCATGAACGAACTCTCCGCATTTCGTAACGTGCACGTGTGGCTCACGCTCGGCATCGTCGCAGTGGGGTTCGGCGGCATGTTCGCCTTCTACACCTATCTCACGCCCATTCTGACGGGCATCACGCACGTGCCGCCGCTTGCCGTGCCCTGGTGCCTGGCTTTGCTGGGCGTTGGAATGACTATTGGCTCGCTCGTCGGCGGACGGCTCGCGGATTGGTCTCGCGACCGGACGATCGCAGGCTCGCTCTTCTTCGGTGCGGCGATGCTGGCAACCTTTGCGGTGACGAGTGCGCATCTGCCGTTAGCGCTCGCGAATATTTTCGCGATCGGCGGATTCCTCGCCATCGTGCCGGCAGTGCAGGCACGTCTCATCGACGTTGCCGGGCGTGCACAGACCTTGTCTTCCGCATTGACTCACTCGGCATTCAACGTAGCCAACGGGCTTGGCGCGTGGCTCGCCGGTATTTTCGTCGCTTCGGGGTTGCCGGTGATCGGAGTAGTGTGGATCGGCGCGGCGCTCGCCATTTGCGGCTTCATTCCGCTAGGTATTTCGATTGCCCTCGGCTTACGTAATCAGGCTTGCCCCTGTGCATCGCCATGACACGTTGGTCGAACGTTAAGTCAAGGCGACGCGAATGCGCGCCTTAACAGAATAAACACTCGTTTCAAGGAGACACGCAATGAAGCCCAGCCTGCTGCAGTTAAACCATCGCCGTTACGCGGTCATCAAGCGCACGGTGTCCGTCGCGTTACTCGCCACGAGCTTGGCTCACATGTCCGCCATGGCCGCAAAAGTACCCGGAATTTACTATGGCATCGCCACCGAGTCGAGCGAGTACTGCAATGCGCAGGTGCAGGGAGCGAAAGCGGTCGCAGATTCGGTGAACACGAAACTCAACGTGCTCGTGAGCGAATTTCAAGGGCAGAAGTTTCTCCAGGACTATGGCGCGATTTTCTCAGCCGGTTGCAAGGATTGCGTCGCGATGATGGACCCCGTATCCAACGCATTCACCAAGGCGATCGTAGACCGAGCGAGCCGCGCGGACGCGAAGGTCATCACGTTCTGGAATCGTCCGGAGAACATTCATCCGTGGGACACGAACCCGCAGAGCTGGGTTGCTCATATTTCTTTCGATGGCGTCGACTCGGGCTATCAGAACGGCATGGCACTCTGCAAGTCGATCGGCGGAACCGGTGGCGTGCTGGTGCTGCAGGGCGTAGCAGACAACCCTCCTACCAAGCAGCGCTTCGCGGGATTTCAGCGCGCAGTGAAGGAATGCCCGGGCATGACTATCCTCGATAACCAGTATGCCGACTGGGGACAAACGAAGGCCCAGACGATCGTGCGCGGCCAGCTCGCGAAGTACGGCGACAAGGTGAAGGGTATTTTCTCTGAGAACGATCTGATGGCGCTCGGCGCCCTGGCCGCGCTGCGCGAGAAGGGTTTGGCAGGAAAGATTCCCGTGACAGGCAGCGATGGGCAATCCGACGTCCTGCGACTCATCAAGTCAGGCGAGATCGTCTCGACGATGAAAGTCGATGGGGCAGCGCTTGGCGCAGTCTCGACGGCGCTCGCCTACGGTGTAGCGACTGGAGATATCGATCTGATGAAGCTCACGCATGCGCAACGCAGCTTTTATCTCAAGCAGACGCTCGTCACAAAGACGAACGTCGACCAATTCCTCGACCAAAAATTCGATCCGTCGCAATTCACCTATCAGAAGCTGAAGACCGACATGTGGACTTATTCGTCGGGCCCTATCACAGACACCGCCGCCAAGTAGGGACGTTTTGAGTCGGCGATTTCCGATAGCTTTTAAGGACGGGTCATGTCTTCCAAATTAACCCTGCCGGTTCGCAACACGGGACCATTGGTCGCCCTGCTTGCGCTCGTGGTGTTCTTCAGCCTGGCCGGAAGCAACTTCGCCAGTGTCGCCAATCTCGTCGCGATCATCGAGTCGAGTGCCGTTCCTTGCATCGCAGTGGTCGGTCTTTCATTTGTCATCGTTCAGGGGTCGATTGATCTGTCGATCGAAGGGCTTGCCTCGCTCGCGTGCATTCTCACTGGGCTCTTCGTCGCGAACTCAGTCAACGCGCGTGACAGTCTAGGCTTCGCGCTGTTGCTTGCGATCGGCAGCGGCTTGGCGCTGGGGCTTTTCAACGGAATCGTGTATGCGAAGGCAAGGGTTCCGTCGCTCATCGTGACGCTGGGAACGTGGTTCGCCGCACGCGGTCTCGCCACGATGCTGTTTCCGTCGATGCAGCCGCAAATCCACGATGCCTCCTTTCTGTCGATCGCGCTGGACAAGCATTTGGGCTTGAGCGGCATCGTCTATTGCGCGGTGTTCATCGTGCTGGCGGGGCTGGTGATCGAAAGGCGAACGACCATTGGCCGTGTGAGTTTCGGCATAGGAGGCGACGAAAATCTGTGCCGGCTCGGCGGTCTCCACGTCGACCGGATGAAGATCGCTGTCTTCGCGATCTCGGGCGTGCTATCGGCCGTGTGCGGCGTGCTGTTGGCGGCGCAGTTGGGCGTCGGAAGCTCGCAGGCTGGAGAGGGCTTGCTGTTTCCGTCGATCAGCGGCGCAGTTATCGGCGGGACGCTTCTGAGCGGTGGCAAAGGCGGCATTCTTCAGTCGCTGACCGGCGTATTAATCCTCAACGTCATCCAGAACGGCCTTTTGCAGATTGGCGTCGACCCGTTGATCACTCAGGTCGTCGAGGGCGCGACGATCATTCTGGCAGTCATCGGCGGCTCGTGGAGCTTGCGCGAAAAGATGAGGGTTGCGAAATGACGGACGCAGTGTATGAAGTCAAAGGCCTGATTAAACGCTTCGGCCCGGTGACGGCACTCGACGACGTCAGCGTGCGGCTCGAACGAAACGAGGTCGTTGGTCTTATCGGCCAGAACGGTTCGGGCAAGTCCACGCTGATGAAGACGATGGCAGGCGTCCAACACCCGGATAGCGGTAGCCTCATTCTTAGGGGCAAACCGGTCTCGTTCAGGTCGACCGTCGACGCCGCAAGCCGCGGCGTGGGACTCGTGCATCAGGAGCAGTCGCTAATTCCCAATCTGACGGTCGCCGAGAACATCTTCATCGACAAATCGGCGTCCTTTGTTCAGCACGGCTGGTATAGATGGCGCGCATTACTCGACGCGGCCCGGCGTCAGCTCGAAAAGATCGAGCTCGATATCAAGCCAGACACTTTAGTGGAGAAGCTCTCGTTCGGTCAGCGTCAGATGGTAGAACTGGCCAAGGTTCTCGCGCTAGAGGAAATGATCCAGGATGACCTTGTCATCATGTTCGATGAGCCCACGTCGATGCTCACGTCCCGGGAGATCGATGATCTTTTCACGCAAATCAATCGCATTCGCTCGCGCGCGTCGATCGTTTTCATTAGTCATCGGATGGACGAGGTGTTGACGCTCTCAGATCGAGTCTATGTGATGAGTGACGGTCGTCGCGTGGCCGAACGCATGCGAGGTGGAGTCGACGCCGATGAACTCTACGAACTCATGGTCGGCAAACAGCGCAGCACGGCGACGCGAGAAAATGAAGCACCACGATCAACGAACATTCGGCTCGTTCTCGACGACGTGCGTTTCAACAATGATGCGGGACCTTTCTCCATTACCGTCAACGAGGGCGAAATACTCGGGCTAATCGGCGTGCAGCGCTCAGGCGCGGAAGTGCTGTGTCGTGGCCTCTTCGGTATCGACGAGGTAACCGACGGCAAGATCGTGCTCGACGGCAAGCCGTTCCGGCCGCACAAGCCGACGGACGCCGTACAGAAGGGCGTGGGCTACCTGCCCGCCGAGCGCAAAAAAGAGGGAATGCTCGCGGGCATGTCGGTGCTGGAGAACATGACGCTCAGTTTCGGTTTCGATTTCGGCTTTGGTGGCTTTGTGGCGAACCGGCGCAAGGAACGTGCGGTCGCAAGCGACTGGGCTAAGCGCCTGAAAGTCAAGACGGCGTCGATACACGAAGACATCTCGAAGCTGAGCGGCGGGAACCAGCAAAAGGCGGTGCTTGGCAAATGGCTCATGGGGCGGAATCTCAGGTTGCTACTGCTGGATCATCCGACGCGAGGTCTGGACCCTGGCGCCCGCGCCGATCTGTTCGAAACGATGCGCCATCTGGCGGACGAAGGGCTGTCGATCGTCTTCGTCGCTGACACGCTAGACGAAGTGCTCTTGCTCAGCGACACGGTTGCGGTGATGCGCGACGGGCAATTCTCCGAGGTCTTCAGCGACATTAGCCGAAACCGGCCGACCGAGGAGCAAATCGTGAGGGCTATGGTATGAGACTCAATGAACTTCCCATCGAGACCAGCAAAGTCGTGGAGCGAAAGCGCGATCGGAGACATGATCACGGCCGGGAACTATTACGTCGCCTCGCCCCGGCATTAGTGCTCGCGATCATGCTGCTCGTCGTGGGCGTGATTTCTCCGGGAACATTGTCTCCCGGATCGCTCGTCTCATTCTCGATCGATGCCGCGCCGCTTTTGCTTCTCGTGCTCGGCAGCGCCTTGCCGATTCTGCTGGGAGGCATCGATTTATCGGCGGCCGCGATGGCAAGCATGTCGGGCGTCATAGTCAGTCTGGCCGCGCCACAACTCGGGTCGTGGTCGATTCCGCTCGCCGTCGCGCTAGCCGGAATAGTCGGGGCCACACAAGGCTATGTTCACGGAAAGTTTCAGGTCCCGTCGTTCGCGATCAGCCTTGGCACCCTGGGCCTTCTTTCCGGTGTTGCTCTCTTTGTGACCAAAGCCACGGCTCTTCCGGTGGAAGGGAACCTCCGGATTCTAGACGTGCTCAACGGGACATTGTTCGGCGTGCCCGCGTGCGTTTTCCTCGTCGCCGTTGTCTGGTTGCTTCTCTCGCTGACGCTTCGTTACTTGCGTCTCGGAAGACACATTTACGCCATCGGTACATCCGAGCGCGCGGCGCGCATGTCGGGCATCGATGCGCTCAAGGTCAGAGTCATCGTGTTCTCGCTTTGCTCCATGTGCGCGGCGCTAGCGGGCATTCTGTACGTATCGCAGACTCTCTTCAGTTCTCCGACGCTTGCGCAGACCATGCTTCTACCTGCCATCGTCGGTGTGGTGCTAGGCGGTACGTCAATCTCGGGCGGCATCGGTGGTGTCGGGGTCTGCGTGATCGGCGGAATCTCTGCAGCGTTTCTGCGAGTGGGTTCAGTGGTCGTGGGACTGCCGCCCACCAGTCAGGATCTGGTCTACGGCATCGTGATTCTGGCGGCGGTCACCGCAACGATCGACCGACGAAAAATGAGTCTGGTGAAATAACGCAAAGCCGGTTCGCACTTTGATCACGTTGAAAAATACTTTTGGGATTGTCATTCATGAGATTTGTTCGGTATCGAAACGGTAATGGAGAAGGCCTTGCTGCATACGTCAATGATGCGTGGCAGGGCTTGCCGCTGACGCACGCGGATCTGCAAGGCGGAGCGGAGAAGGTGCTCCTGAATCCGGCGTTGCTTTCGAAGGCGTTCGATGCGGTAGCACGAGACGGTCAGCGTCTGGATATGGAGGCAATAACCTATCTTGCGCCGATTTCCGCAAGCAAGAAGATTATCTGCGTGGGTCTAAATTATCATGACCATTCAGCGGAGTCCGGGTTCAAACAGCCTGACTATCCGACGCTGTTTATCCGGGTTGGCACGAGCCTCACCGCGCATGGCTGCAATATCAATCGTCCGTCGTTCAGCGACTCGCTTGATTTCGAAGGCGAACTCGCGGCGGTGATCGGAAAAGGCGGAAGTCACATCCCTGCGTCAGACGCCTATGAGCATGTGGCCGGCTACGCGATCTTCAACGACGTGACGGTCCGAGAATTTCAGTTCAAGACCCCGCAGTGGACTGTCGGCAAGAATTTTGATGGCACTGGAGCGTTCGGACCGTGGTTTGTCACGCCGGACGAGTTTCCCGACGGTGGCTGCGGGCGCACGCTCGAAACCCGGCTCAACGGAACGGTGATGCAGCGTGCCTTGCTCGACGATATGGTGTTCAATCTGCCGCGGCTTATCGAGACGATCAGTCAGGCAATTACGCTCGAAGCGGGCGATGTCATTGTCACAGGGACGCCTTCCGGTGTGGGTCATGCGCGCAATCCGCGTGTGTACATGAAGCCCGGCGACGTAGTTGAAGTCGAGATCGAAGGTCTTGGCGTGCTGAGCAATACCATCGTTGACGCGCACTCGTCGCAGCAGGTAGCTTAAAAAAAGGTGCCGTATGGGAATGCTTGCAACAGGCGTTCGCACGGACCGACTAGGGTCGGTCCACTCTATCGACCGTGTCGTCATGTCGGTTCCAGATCTGACGGAAGCACAGCGCTTTTTTGAAGCGTTCGGCCTCAGGTGCACCCGCGATTCCCCACGGGACGCGTTGCATGTTGGAACGTTCGACAGCGAGCATGTGTGGCTCAGCGTGCTCGCTGGCTTAGAGAAGAAGCTTTTGTACGTGCGCTATGGCATCTATCCAGCTGACTATGAGGCGGTCGAGAGAAGAGTGGCGTTGCTGAATGTACCGCTCTGCGCACCTCACGAACAAGCGATCGAAGTCGCGGAAGCCGGCGGCTTCTGGCTAATGGATCCCGATGGTGTCCCGTTGCAGATCGCGATACGGGAAAAGTCTTCCCCCGACGCGAAGTCGTCTCCGGCCGAGGTTGCGGCCACGCCGCTGGGAACAGGGGCCGCGCCTAGCCGAAGCGCGGCGCCTCGCGTTTATCCGCGTTATCTCTCGCATGTCCTGTTTTTTACCGGCGATGTGCGAAGGGCGATGGACTTCTACATCAAGGTTCTCGGGCTCAAGCTGTCCGATCATTCGGATTCCGATATTGCATTTTTGCATGGCGCATATGGTAGCGACCATCATCTCGCCGCCTTTGTCAAATCAGAAGGACCGGGCATCCACCATATGTCGTGGGACGTCGGGAGCATTAACGAGGTTGGACTGGGTGCGGAACAGATGAGGCGCAGCGGATATAAGCGCGGATGGGGCCTCGGCAGGCACGTGTTGGGATCGAACTATTTTCATTACGTGCGCGATCCATGGGGCAGCTACGCAGAATATTCGTTCGATATTGACTTCATCCCTGCTGGTCTCGATTGGCCTTGGGCCAATCATCCTGGTGAAGATTCTTTTTATGTATGGGGCCCGGAGCCACCCGACGACTTTGCTGTTAACTACGAATCGGCAGATAACACCTCGTCCGAAAAATAGCGGGCGGAAAGATCAATTGAACTGAGCACAGGCAGTTGCCATGGATTCATCCCAGATCATGCAGCAAACATCCGCGCTCCCTCGTGCGCCAAGCTTTTCTTTAGGGGGCAGACGCGCGCTCGTGACTGGCGCCAGCAGGGGAATTGGCGTTGCTGCTGCGTCAGTGCTTTGCGAATACGGCGCGGACGTAACCGTCGTAGCTCGCTCATTGTTAGAAGCTGAGGCGGTAGCCGAAGCGATGCGCGCACGCGGCGGAATGGCACATGCAGCGAAGTTGGACGTCACTGATCTACCCCGGCTGCGCACCGCGTTGAATGACATTCTGGGCGAGAACGGGCCCTTCGATATTCTGGTCAATAACGCGGGAACGAATCGTCCTGCTGCATTCGTCGACGTGACCATGGACGATTTCGACGCTGTTATGGGTCTGAACGTACGAAGCGCGTTTTTCGTGGCGCAGTTCGTGGCGGTGAAGCTCATTGCCGCGGGTCGGCCGGGTTCCATCATCAACATGTCGTCCCAGATGGGACATGTCGGTGCGCCGATGAGAACCGTCTATTGCAGTTCTAAGCATGCCATTCAGGGTCTAACGAAAGCCATGGCGGTTGAACTGGGGCCGCACGGCGTGCGGGTGAACGCAATATGTCCAACCTTCATCGAAACGCCGATGACGCGGGATTTTCTCGCTTCGGAAGTCTTTAAACAGGACGTGCTTGCCCGCATCAAACTCGGCCGGATGGCGACGATGGAAGACGTCATGGGCGCGGTGCTCTACCTCGCAAGCGATGCGTCCGCCATGGTAACGGGCAGTTCGTTGATGGTAGATGGCGGATGGACTGCCGAATGAACACGTAAGAATCAACCTCACAAGGAGTTAGCAAATGGATATTCGCTCGAAAGACACGGTAGCCCCGGTATCGATGCATGACAACGTCAAGGTCTGGGGTCTGTTCCCGAAGTTCTCGCTATTCGAGCAGACTCAGGGAACCTATCTCGAGGCGGTCGAAGAGTGGACGATTGCTGCGCACACCCGAGCGACGCCGCATTCACATGATACGCACGAGTTCTATTACATCCTTATCGGCGAGGCTGTCGTGCAGATCGAACAGGAGGCCAAAAAGGTCAAACCGGGCGATCTCATCTACATCCCGCCGAAGGTCCCGCACAGCATCTGGCCGACGACCGACGAAGGTGTGCGCGCATTCTCGTTTTCGGTGAGCTATCAGGAACCAGTGGAACCAGGCTACCAAGACGAAGTGCTGGAGGAAGTGCCCATTACTGAATAAGGTTGCTCGCTGCGGTTGCAGTTGCAGTTGCGCGGCTAGCTCAAGCAGCGTCGCGCAAAGGAACCATAGATTAGGAAATGATGCCGATGACAGCAAAGGAATCGAAGAGGCAGGTTGCGTTGCTCGGTGCCGGAAGAATCGGCGTCGTGCATGCCCGAGCGCTCTCGCAACTGGGCCAAGTCGAACTGAAATACGTGATGGACGTAGACGCGGATCGTTGCAACGCTCTGACCGCGAGCTTTGGCGGACAGCCCGGTACACTCGACGAAATACTCGCTGATACCGATGTTTCGGCTGCCATAATCGCTACGCCAACGAACACTCACGCGGAACTGATTGTGACGCTTGCCCGAGCGGGCAAAGCGATTTTTTGCGAGAAACCCGTCGACATCGACCGGGAACGTGTGCTGTCCTCGCTTCGGGTGGTCGAGGCTTCAGGCGTACCCTTTGCACTTGGTTTCATGCGAAGGTATGACCCGATATACCGAGACCTGAAGAACCGGATCGACGCAGGAGAGATCGGTAATCCCGAGCAGGTGTTCATCGTTAATCGCGACGTGGCTCCTCCTCCCATCGATTTCGTCCGTGCATCGGGCGGCCTCGTCCGAGACATGACCAGTCACGATGTGGACCTGGCCAGTTGGTTACTTGGCGAAGATCTTTGTACGGCATTCGCAACAGGGAGCTGTCTTATCGATCCATGCATCGGCGAAGCCGGTGATGTCGATTCATTGGCGGTCGTGCTGACTACGACCACAGGTAAGCTCGTCCAGATCTCGGAGAGTCGCCGGTCGACATACGGCTACGACCAGCGTGTGGAAGTCTTGGGTTCGGGGGGCATGCTTCAGGCTGGAAACAAGCTCGAGTCGCTTGTGCTGCACGGCGGTTCACGAGGACTGGCATCGGCAAGGCCGCTAAATTTCTTCCTCGAACGCTACGCGGATGCCTACCTGTCTCAACTCACGGATTTCTTCGAATCATTGGACGCCCGCCGTGCTCCCGCCGTAAGCGTAGCGGAGGCGCAGCGCGCCTTGTTTGCGACAGAAGCTGTGCTCGAATCCATGAAAACGGGTAAGCGCGTAAGCATCGAACGAGCTTGATGCGATACCACGACAATCTATGTATGCAAGGAGCAAGAGAGAATGACAACACCGCTTAAGATCGGCGTCGTCGGAGTAGGAACGGTCAGCCTTCGAGGGGTTATCCCACATCTGATCCAACGCGACATCACGCATAGAGTGGAATTGACGGCGTTGTGTGACCCCGTTGAAACGAGAGTGCGTGGCGCGGCCGAAAAATTTGGCATCGCGCAGGCCTTCACGAGTTATGAACAATTTCTTAGCGAGGCTGATATCGACGCAGTCACGTTAGCCACTCCGATTGGCATCCACTTCGAGCAGGGCAAAGCAGCACTGCTGGCCGGAAAGCATGTTCACTTCAACAAGACGATGACGGTGAGCACGGCTGAGGCGGATGAACTGATCGCGCTTGCAAATGAACGCAACCTCAGAATCGTGGCTTCGCCAGGAGAAATGCTCAGGCCGCACAACCAAGCGATCAAGCGGATGGTGGAAGATGGTACCCTGGGCACGCTCGCTTGGGCGATCTGCGGCGCGGCATTCGAGAATTACCATGAAGACGAGCCTGAGCGAGACAATGCGCCGGGAAAGACGCCAATCGATCCGGGCTGGTATTTCAAAAAACCTGGCGGCGGACCACTCTACGACATGGCGGTCTACGCTTTGCATGGTTTGACAGGCATTCTCGGTCCTGCGCGAGCCGTGACCGCGCTTTCCGCCGTTCGTCTTCCCGAGCGAACCTTCAAAGACAAAACCATCGTGACCGAATGCGATGACAACACTATCATGCTGCTGGACTTCGGCCGCGGACTGTTTGCCGTTGTCTATGGCACCGCGGCTGGCGGCTTGCGGGATTCCCTCGACTTCAGCGGGACTTATTTTGGAACCCGGGGAACAATCTCCGGATTACTGCATAACGGGACGCCGTTCGATTACGAAAATCGTGAGGTCGCGATTTCCGCACCCGATCGAGGAACACGCGCGGGGTTTGGTGGGAATGAATGGATTCTGCCGAACATCACAGGAGCGCACCGCGATATACCCGAGCAGCACGTCTTTGCCGACGTTATGCAGCTAGTCGACTGGGTTGTTGATGGAAAGCCCTCCGTCGCGACTGCGGAACATGCTCGACATGTGATCGAGATCATAGAAGCCGCGTTCCGTTCAGCAGAGACCGGTGCGACCCAGACCTTGCAGACGGTGTTCTGATCATGCAGCGCTAAGCCCGGCATGCGGGCGTGGACTACCATTTGCTGGAGTCAACGCTCGCTGTGAGCAGGTTCGTTGAGGAGACATCCGTTCGCCGAACTCCAATTTATTTCCAAACTTAAGGATACCTTAATAAATCCCATAAATTGATTTATGTAAACAAAAATAGAAATCGGGTGGGATGAATTTGCGCTGGGCGGCTAAGGGACCGGAACCGGGCCGGGGCTGTGGTCTTGAACGTCGGTTCAGGGCGATGATTTGCACACGTCGCTCTCGGGATTGGCGTCCTTGTAACCGAACCTTCGCATGTCATCGCGGCTCAAGCGCGGAACGGCCAGCAGGCGACGGTCGCATGCTTCGTCAATGAGGGCATTGGCACTCATGGTGGCGAAGTGGACGTCCCAGATTTGCGCAGGCCCTTGGTCCGAGGCAACGACGACGCGTGTGCCGTCGGGATTGAACGTCGCGTAGCGGACCCCATGCTGGTGCCCGTCGAGCGCCTCGATCTCCGTTCCGGTCGCGACATCCCAGATACGCGCGACATTGTCACCGGCCGCCGTGACGATTCGCGTGCCATCTCGATTGAACACGGCGGAGGCGACCGGACCGGGGTGGGATGCCAACTCCACCTTTTCCTGCCCCGTACTGGCATCCCAGATTCGCTCCCGGCCGTCTTTCGAGGCCGTGACGACCTGCGTACCGTCCTGGCTCAATGCGGCAAAAGTGAGTCCGCCCGAGGACTCTTTCAATTCCCTGTCCTGCTTGCCCGAGTCAGCGTTCCAAATCCGGGCGATGTTGTCGGCGGAGGCCGTGACGATCTGTTTTCCATCTCCGCTGAATACGGCGGATGTCATGGCGCTATGCAGTTTCCCGAGCAGAAGATCTTTCGTTGTTCCCGGCGTGACAACGCGCCCGCTTCCATCTGCCGCGGCGATGACGATGCGCTCGTCCGCAGGACTGTAGGCGGCGAAAGTCACGCCGTGCTGAATCATCCGCAACTCGGTCATCTCTTTGCCTGTCAAAGCATCCCAGATGCGCACGGTGCCATCTTTCGAAGCGGTGAGGATGCGCCGGCCATCGCGATTGAAGGCGACGCTCAGGATCGCGCCGGTGTGCCCCTTTAGCTCCGCGATCGGTTTGCCCGTGGCGGCCTCCCAGATGGTCGCCGTAGAGCCTCCCGAGGTCGTGACGACATGCTTTCCGCTCTCGTCGAATGCGGCGAAAGCAAACTCGTCTTGACCGCGATTCGACGACGCCTCTGCTTGCGGTATCGCGGAGGCGGTTCGGGGGTCCGGTATGGCATCGGTCGAAGCGACGGCCAGGTGCATTCCGGGCTTGCCGACGACAGTAGAAACCAGCGCCTCGCGCTGCACGCCGAGTTTTAAACTCGGATGGTCCGGTGAGACCGACCAGATATGCGCCGTGTTGTCCTTCGAAGCCGTAACAAGCAGCGTTCCATCCTGACTGAAAGAAACGGAATTGACCTGATCCGCGTGCTCGATCGGATTTCGGACAGGGTTGCCTGTTTTTGCATCCCAGATGTGAGCTGTATGGTCTTTCGATGCGGCCGCAATGCGGCTTCCGTCCGCGCTGAAAACGACCGAAGTAATGGCACCGAGTTTGTCTTTCAACACCGTAGGCTGACCGGCGCCTGTGGTGCTCCAGATGCGCGCGACGCCCTCCTCCGAGCCTGTCACGATACGATCGCCTTCCGGGCTGAAGGCGGCGACAGTCGCGCCAGGTAGATCCTTGCGCGCGCTCGCGATTTCGGCGCCTGTCGCGGCATTCCACACGCGCACCGTATTGTCTTTCGCCGCAGTTGCAATCCATGCTCCGTCCCGACTGAAAACGGCGGAGGTAACTGGGCCGTCATGCCCCTTCAACTCCATAGGCAGTTCCGAGCCTGCCACGCTCCAGATGCGCGCGATGCCATCCTCTGAGCCGGTTACGATGCGATCGCCGTTCGGACTGAACGTGGCCGCATTCGCGCCCGCGAGATCTTTGCGCGCAGCCACGATTTCCTGGCCTGTCGAGGTATCCCATATCCGGACCGTGCCGTCCTGCGCCGTCGTGACGATTCGCGTTCCATCGCGGCTGAAAGCCGCCGAATTGACCAGTTGCCGATGCCCTCTGAGTTCATGGATCTGGCGCCCTGTCGAGCCATCCCAGATACGCGCGGTGTTGTCCCACGAAGTGGTGACCACCTGCATGCT
The DNA here is from genome assembly GCF_057612605.2 of Caballeronia sp. A2-2. Lineage (NCBI taxonomy): Bacteria > Pseudomonadati > Pseudomonadota > Betaproteobacteria > Burkholderiales > Burkholderiaceae > Caballeronia > Caballeronia sp. A2-2. The sequence goes on from NZ_JBVFIR010000006.1 coordinate 116,195, forward strand.
CGCCGGACTGAATTCCGCGGATCCGATCTGCACGTCGTGCCCGAGCGTCGCGATCCGTTGCCCGCTCGCGGCATCCCAGACACGCGCGGTGTTGTCGTCGGATGCCGTGACGATCAATTTCCCGTCGGTGCTGAAATATGCGGATTCAACCACGTCGGGCTGTTTCAACACGCTGCTCCCGCCGTTCGGCGCCAGGTCCCAGATGCGCGCCGTGTTGTCGAGGGACGCTGTCACGACGTATTTCCCGTCCGGGCTAAAGTCCGCCGAATACACGCCAGCATTGTGTCCTGGCTCTGTCCTGCCGCTTGGATTGGAGCCAGCCGAGGCCGCGTCAGCGCTCCGTCTCGGCAATATCCTGACGAGTTGGCCGTTTGCGGCATTCCAGATGCGCGCCGTGTTGTCCTGCGAAGCGGTGACGATAAAGCGCCCATCACGACTGAACACCGCGTCGTAGACACTATCATTGTGTCCCCTGAGTTCCCCAAGCTGATGGCCCGTCGCCACGTCCAGGACGACCGCGGTGTTGCCGTCTGTCGTGGCGACAATGCGTGTTCCATCCGGGCTGAAGCTCGCCCAAAAAAATGGATTCTCGCTTCGCTCCAGTTTCCTGAGTTGACGACCCGTGACGGAATCCCAGATGCGCAAAGTTTGGTCGAACGAACTCGTTAAAACGAGCTTGCCGTTCGGACTGAACGAGGCACACAGCACGGTGGCCGTATGCCCTTTCAGTTCGAGGGACTGGACGCCGGTTGCCGCGTTCCAGATGCGCGCCGTACCATCTTCCGACGTGGTGACGATACGCTTGCCGTCCGGGCTGTAGACAGCGTCGAAAACGCGCCCCTTGTGTCCTTTCAGCTCGCCGATTTCACGCTCGGATTTGACGTCCCAGATTCGTGCGGTGTTGTCCCATGACGCAGTGACCACTCGTTTGCCGTCGGGACTGAAGTTGGCGAAGAAGATCATGCTGTCTTCTCGCTGGCTCCCCAGGGTCAGACGCAGTGAACCATTCGCGAGAATGTTCGCGAGTTGTGCCGTCGCGTACGATATCTGACCACTTGAATCCTGATTGCTTTTTGATTTATCTGTCTCGTTCAACCGATTGGTTTTGTAATCTGGATTGTTGTCTATCCTGGTTCCGGACACGGCAAAGCGCAGTGCACTGTCTTCGTTACCGCGCGGATACTCGACCGCTGCCAATTGACTCAACACATTGGCCTGCTGGTGTTTGGCCTGATTCCGGTTGTTGATCGCAAGCGCAGCGGAGGCATGCGCCAGCTTCGACTGATATGCCGCGAAAAGGCCGATGCCGGCCATCAACACCGCTATGAGTCCGGCAGCGAAAGCAAACCTTTTGCTCTGCCTGGAACTCTTTGCTCGCGCCTCTGCTTCCCGTTCAAGCGCGGCGGATTTCTCCTTTTCCGCTTCGAGCTTTGCACCGCGCTCCGCGTCCTCACGCGCGTGCGCGGCCTCCTGTTCCCTGCGTTCGGTTTCTTCGCGGTCGCGGCACGCGGTGAGGTAGTCGCGATCCGTGTCGTTCAGTCTCGGGCTGAGGTCCGCGCGCAGCAGCAACGGGTGGGTGTCTTCCAGGCGGCTCCCGCGGTGTGCAAGCCAGCCCTGCCTGCGGCCATTCGCGACCCAGTCAGCCGCCGCGCGCTTGATACTCTCGAGTATCATCAGGATAACGAAATCTTCTTGCAGCCATTGTTTCAACTCAGACCACTGGCGCAGCAGTGCTTCGTGCGCCGGTTCGATGACGCCCTCGCCGGTTTCCGGGTTGACGTCTGTGAAAAGCAAGCGTTCCTGGACCAGCAGTTCAACCAATGGCCACGCCTGTTTCGGTACTTCGGTAATCCGGGCGGTCTGGCGCCGTGGCTGGCGGGTATCGGGATCGATACCCGCCAGCCACGGAATCAGGCCAAGCTTCAGGAGTTCGAGGCGTGCGGGGCGCTCGCGCGGAACGCGCTCGTCCTTGTCGGCGGCGGCAAATGCACGGTCGACCGCGGCTCCGATTGCGCCGCCAATACGGCCGAGACTGATGTAATCCTCAACTTCCAGATGGCCCGTCGCGCCGTATTCGAGGTAGAGACGCTCCAGCGTAAACGACAAGAGGGGCAACGAATCATGCCCGCCTTCCTTGTCGATATCCGACAAGAGCGCCTCGGTCAGGGCCGGCGCGACCCGTAAGGTCCGGCGGCCATCTCGCACCCGGTTAGCCGGACCTTCGATGACAAGCTGATAAGCCCCGCGCGGCATCGGCATCAGGCTCTGGGTGTGTTGATTGATGCCGTTCCACAGCCGGGAATTCTGCAATTGAACGTACGCATCCGAGCGGATCGTGGCGATAACCATCAGCGGCGGATCGTCAACCGTAATCAGGTCGCGCAGCAGTGAAAGCAGGCTCGCGCTTTCATCCGCGCCCACGGCCACGAACAATTCCTCTGCTTGGTCGAGCGCCAAAACCAGCATCGGTCGTGCCATCGCGTCGTCCATCGTCAATGCATCGCTGGCACGTTCGGCCAGTTCCCGGAGCAACGGCCGCAGTGTGTTCGCGCCTCCCTCGATTGCCTTGCGGATCTCCGCCCTCGCCTTGCCATGACCGCGGGTGGCGAAAGCGGATTCGAGCGAGCGTAGCAATCCGGCCTCGCCGCTGATGGCGGCGCGTTCCGGGCGGATGACCGGAAGAGGAAAATAGTGGCGATCGTCCCGGGCCAGGCGTGGCAGAAGTCCTGCACGAAGGAAGGAGGACTTTCCCGCTCCGGAAGCGCCCAACAGCACGAGCATTCTTGGGCCAGCGCTGTCCCGAATGCCTCGAATCCGATCGATCGCCTCGATGGTGGGTGCCTCCCGCCCGAAAAATATGCCCGCGTCTTCCGCTTCCAGGGGCAACAGGCCGCGATATGGTGCTCGCTGAGGATCCCGGGCCGGAGGCCATGCGAAAAAACGGGGATCCAGACCGGCACGCTCCAGCCCGATTCGCAACCGGTTCAACCCTTCCTGAGAGAAGGTGACGTGGGCCTCCTTCTGCGTGAAGGGCAAGGGAGCGCTTAGCATGATGTGATCATGCCCGGAAACGATGGACACCAACTGCCACGTTCCGGTGAAGGTGGCTGGAAGCTCGCTGCGCGGTATCTCCTCGATCAAGAGACCGAAGAGACGCTTGTTCATGCGCGAGGCGAGGTTGTATTCCCTCAGGCACCACTCCGAGGCGAGCCAGGCGCGTGACACGAGAAACAAGACCGCTTCGCTGCGCTGTGCCGCCAGATTCAAGGCACGTTCCCAGCGCTCACCGGCCGCGATGCCGCGTTCAGGATCGGTATCCAGAAAAACGTCGTCCCACCCCTGAGTTTCCAGCCATGCCTTGAGCACCACCGCGCTACTGATATCCGTGCTTGAATGACTCAAAAAGATGCGGGACATTATTTATCTCACTTCGAACGGGATCGAGCCAATCGGCGTGACTGGTCAGGGTTCAAGCTCAAGGGAAATCTTCAGAACGGTCGCTTGTTCGACAGAAGTGCCGGGTGGACTCCCCGACGACATCCGCTTTTCGTCACGCCCGGGTTGCGATCCTGGAATTCATGATAGGCAGACTTTCTTTCAGCTAGCCTAACTATTGAGCGGGCGCGCACCCTCCATGAAAAAACCATGAGGCTTGCTTCGATTCAAGCATGCAGCGAAGTCTTTGCTACCGGAAGCGCCTTGGTTTGTTTGCCCTTTCGCATCGGCAGGTTTGCCGCGTTGTTGAGTGGGATGGACGTGTCCGGGCACGCAGTGCGATGACCGCCGAGCCGCTACACGCGCTGCCGGGTATGTCCGAAAGCGACGTTCAGTCTGGTCAGCGCCGGCGCGACTGGACTACTTCCGCGCGGTCGTCACATCAGACCGGGCTTAGTCAGCCAGTACTCTGGCGCTCGATCAACCATGCGTGCAGGGCGCCCCTGAAAACATGCGGTTCAGGCAAGCCTTTGCGAAGCGCGCGCGAACGTGCGATCGCGTGGTGCTTCTCGGCCGCTTCGAAGTACACGTGCTTATCCAGCCGCTCCGCGACTTCGTATTCATCCCGTGCAATGGAGTCTCCGCCTAGGCAGATGAGATCATCGGACAGGGCGACCATCATCCGCGAGGTGGGCGAGAGCGTGACCGTCCCTTCGATATAGCCGCCCCACTGGGTATCGTCGACCACATAGATGGTGCCGGCCTCCTGCGCCAGCACAGCACCCTCGGTCAGCGCCAGCGACGACACCACGCCGATCGACGACAAGCCGAACTCGCCAGCAAGCCGGTACACCTCGCCGATACCGTCCACCGTGGCGCCTGCGCAAACGAGGGTCGCCGCGTCGAAGGTTTTGAGCCACGCCGAGAGGCGCTCCGCCAGCCAATCGTCGTCCTGATAACCACCGGCGGAATAGCCAGAAAAAGTCACGATACGGCGGCCGGCCGCACGAACGTGCCGAACTGTCGCGTCCGGGTCGACCACCCGTACGATACGGGGCGCGTCAGACCCGGGCATGCGCGGACTCCTCGTCGGTTTGAAGAAAGAGCGCGGTTTCGGTGCGAAGCCGTGAAACGAGCGTGCTCATCCCGAACTCCTGCCGTGGCCGACAGGCGGGGTCGCCCCGCTGGAAGAGCCGGCCGTGCTCCTCGCGTCCTGTTGGCGCAGGCGCTTCATGCTGCCTTGCCATAGAAACAGCTTGTCGAACACATGCAGATGTAGCCGCGCCAGCGGAAATCCGAAGGTCGCCATGCCGATACCCATCACGACCTCCGAGGCGGTCTTCCGGTAGTTGAAGATTTTGCCGGCGAGCCCGAGCACGATCAGCACTAACGCCGCCAAACCCGCGCCACTCGCAAGTTGTCGGACCGAAAGCGTGAAAACGGACCGGTCCCGGTCAATGTATGCCGCATACGCGATCACGACCAGCACCACGATTGCAAACACCCCGGCGACGATCTGCAACTGGCGCATCAGCAGCCAGACTTTGAAGAACAGGGAGTTCGCCACCTTCAATTGCTGTACGAGTGGCGAGTCGCGCCGCCGATCCTTGAGATAAGGGTCGATTTCGAGGAAGGTCCAGCGTGGATCACGCGGTTTCTGGTCGACCTCGAAGCCGAGCAACGGGTCTTTCAATGAGTGCTCGGTCATCAGATAACCGCTTGCCATCAACGCGTGAGCTTCGACTTGCGAGAACGAATCGAGATCGGTTCGAACGGCCGCGAGCAAACGCTGCACATGGCGCTGCACACCGTACGGCAGGAGCGGATCGGGCACGGTGGGCGCTACCGGCTCCTGGGTGTCGATCCAGTCGACCGGAGTCGTTTCGAGATCTTTTTTCAGGTGTACGAACATGAGCCCCCGCAACAAGCCGCTACGCAGCCGGCTCGACAGCTGTTCGAACTGCGCCACGCGCACGCGCGCCTGGAGAATGCTGTTGGCACGCAGCGGCACGGCCAGCAGTCCGTTGCCGGGAAAATCGAGATCCTGCATTTGCCCGCTGGCGTCGCTCACGATCAGCACCGAGCAGTCCTGTTCGAGCAACGCGGCCACACCCTGATTGTCGTACACCCCGCCGTCCACCAGCCGTACTAGCGGACGTACCATGCGCCGTTCCGTGGGCGGCATGCGCTCGTAGAGGTTGGCAAGCGTGAGCGGCTCGAAAATGCCCGGCACGCAGGCAGAGGCTGCCACGGCGTAGCCAAGCCGGATCTGCTCGTGCGGTGAAGGAGCCTGCGGGTAGTACATGCGACGCAGGCGGCAATTGGCATCGACTTCCGAGTCGATGCCCGCGGGTGGCTCGCCCATCCAGGTCGACGTGAACTGCCAGTTGTGTCCCGTGTTCAGCGTCGTCGCGTTGAGCACGAGAATCGGCGCCTTCGCGGCGCGGCGCCAGTTATGATCCTTCGGGGAAAAATCGGGCAGCGCGTTTTTCGGTACGATCTGCAAGGCATTGAGCCAGCGCGGACGGCGCCCTTCGCCGTCGGTCACTCGCGAGTAAAGCTCGGATTCGTACAACTCGCCCGCTCGCATCGTACGCGAGTAACCCGGCACGAAGATCATCTTGAGATTAGTCAGCCATTCTGCTGCGATTCGTGTGCGGATGTTCGAACGGACACCTTCGAAAAACTGCCGCTGAATGTTTTCCACGATCGTCAGATAATCTTCCCGGCGGATTTCGTCGTCCGGCTTTTCTCCGAGCAGCTTGCGCACCTCGAGGTAGTAGTGTGCCCCGATAATGGAACCGCCCGACACACAAGAAAGGCACTCGACGTGGCGCAGCAGATCCAGTTCCGCCAGTTTCGCCAGCACGCCGATATGGTAGAACGAGGCGCGAAAGCCGCCGCCCGAGAGCGCAAGTCCAATCTTGCCACGCACCGCCGAATCGAACGCCGATGCACTGCTGCCGAGGAACTCGCGCAGGACGCCCGCCAAGCTGCCGTCGGGTGGGGTGGCGCCATGCCGGGCGGCGTTATTTTTCATCACCAGCAACGCGGCGATCTGACGCGCGGAACTCTCCTGCTGCCAGTCCGGCACGTTCGGCAAGGCGGCCGCCTGCATCAGCCAATGGCGCGCCCGCGTGGCGTCGCCCAGTCCGAACCAGGCTTCGCCGAGCGTCACCAGAAACCACCATTCGCCCAACAGCCAGCGCGTGCCCGGCGCCTCCCCGAGCGCCGGCAGGCGTGCCACGATCTCCCGCCGGATGCTCGACGCGGTATCGCGACGCTGCTGCGCCGTCAGCAAGTTATCCACGAAGGCAGGCTGGTCCGCTGCGCTTGCGATATCCGCGAGACAATCCGCAACGAATGCCGCGTTGATGGCGGTATAACCGAAATCGCTTTCGACGCCCTCCTTGAAGCCGCGAAAATAAAACGAGAACGATGTTTCGAGGTGCTGAACCTGCGCGGTCAGCTCCCAGGTGCGCTTGAGGATCGCGCCGGCGAGGCCGAGTGTCTCCTGGTTTTTCGTGGTTTCGAGATCCGCGACCGACTGCAGGATTCGCCAGGCGTCGTCGAGCTTCTGGTCAGCCTGGAGGTCAGGATCCTTGTAGGTGCAAAGCGCGAGTTTCTGCCCGATCACGAGCCTGAGCGCCGCGTCGCCCACGACGTCCGGGTGGTTCACGTAGCGGGCCAGCAGCCTGCGCGCCAGACCGAACTTGCGCCCGCCGTGCAGCACCGATTCAAGCGCCAGTACTTCGTCCGGTCGTGCACCGCTGCCGCCGATGATCAGGCGCGCCTGCGCTTCCGCTTCTGCCAGGTCGATCGGCATGCTTACCTCATTTGATGATTCGAATTCAGGACCAGAGGTTCGCAGCCCACATTGAGGGCGTCCGTCGAACCGGTTGCGGGCGTTCATGACAAAAAGGCTACACGTCAGGATAGTCAATAAATCCGGAAGCGCAGTGTGGCATTGTGCGGGATCGAACACGTTTCGAATCCACGCGAAGCGCTCAGGCGCGAGGCGCCCGACGCCGGTTTCTCGCGGACCGCGGGGACGCGCTGGGTCCCGGGTCGCGCCAATCAGCGGGTGATCCTAGTCGTGTCCGGTTTTCGCCGAACGTCGCTTACAAACCGTAGCCCGGCTTTGTGAGGCATCCCACATTTCTCGTCATATTTTCATCGGCTCGCGTGATTTCGGCCAAGGCGCGTTCTATAACGTGATACTTAGCGTCCCTAAGCTACCTGCGAAAGCGGAACCTTGGGCGCTTGATTCGTGTGGGCAATCGTTTGCCTCCCGTTGCATAGCCACGTGACGCTCCGTTCAGCGGTGTGGACCTTTCTCCCGCCGCGTCACGCGAACAAGGCATGGGTAGCGGCGACCGTGATAAGTAAAAGATCGGCAGGAGCCAGCCAATGGTCGAATTCGATGCACCCCTTATCAACAGCGACAACGTGCAGCAACGATGTGCCTGCGTACTCGTGCTCGATCACTCGGGCTCGATGGAAGGCGAACCAATCGACAAGCTCAACAAGGCATTGCGCGAGTTTCCCGCCTTTCTGACGGGCGATCCGCTGCTCAATAAGCGCGTGGAGATAGCGATCGTCGGTTTTCCGCCCGCGAAAGTGCTGCGACCCTTTTGCTCCGCGAGCGAGTTCGTTCCTCCGGTGCTGAGCGCCGCGGGCACCACCCCCCTGGGTGCGGCGGTCAAACTCGGCTGCAAGTTGATTGAGGAACGCAAGGTCATGTACCGGGCCAGCCGGGTCGACTACTTCCGGCCCGTGCTGATCACCATTACCGATGGCGCGCCGGATGTCGGCGACGACTGGCGTGGCGCAGCGGCCACCGTTCGGGATGCCGAGGAAAAGTTCAAGCTCAGTTCGTTCGCGTTCGGCGTGCCCGGCGCGGATCAGGCCGTGTTGCAGGAGTTTTCATTGCGCCCGGCGGCACGGCTCATCGATTTGAATTTCGCCGGGCTGTTCCTCTGGCTCAAGTCGACACTTCAGGCGGTCAGCGGGTCGCAGAGTCACACCGGGGGCGACCCGACCTTGAAAGTACCCATCCCCAAGCCTCCGCCCAAAACCTTCGACTGGGATTCGGCCTGAGTTTCGCATCGTGAATAATCGCTCGAAGGACGTCACGACGCCCGCAGCGCGTGAGGCAGCCTGGCGCATTGCCCGTGCGTGTGTCACGGGCACGGCGCATCGCGCACAGGATCAGGATGGCCAGGACCGCTTCGTCGGCGAATTGATCGTGTCCGGTTGCGGAGAGGCCGTCGCGGTGCTTGCCGTGTCCGATGGCGCGGGCAGCGCGAGCCATTCCGGCCCGGCGGCGCAGTTCGCGGTCGATTGCTTCATCGACTGTGTGTTCGCTACGCTCAAGCACGCGCGCGTCGCGGACCTGCCGGAAGAAACGCCGCGTACCTGGCTCGACACCATCCGCCAGTGTGTGCTCGCTCAAGCGGCCAGCGCGGGACAGCCACCCGGCGAATTTTCGAGCACCTTCCTTGGTGTGGTGGCGGGTGAGGACGCCACCATCTTCCTGCAATTGGGAGACGGCTTCATCGCCGTGCGTCGCGGCGGTGGCGGCGTCGACGCCGCACCCGGCACGTGGGAGCTGGCCTGCACGCCGCAGAACGGCGAGTTCATCAACCAGACGTGGTTTCTGACGAGCCCGGATGCGCTCGAACGCACCGAGATCCGTCGCTCGACCGACGACATAAGCGGGATCGCGGTGACGACCGATGGCCTGATCAGCGTCTGTCTCGACCGCGAAACGGGACAACCGTTCGAGACCTTCTTCGACGCGCTGAGCGCCACGCTGCGCGACACCCCTGCCGAGCAGGAAGACTTGCTGGACCCGGGGCTCGAACGTTTCCTCGCTAGCGAACGCCTCAATGCCTACACGAGCGATGACAAGACGCTCGTGCTCGCGATACGGATGGCGAGGTCCGCATGAGCAGCGCCACGGTCGCGGAGTTCGTGTTCGGCCCCAGGCTCGACCAGGGCGGAGAGGCCGACATTTACCGGGTGCAGGGTCATCCCGATCTCCTGATCAAGGTGTTCCGGCAAGAGATTCCGGCGCAGGCGCGCCGCCGTATCGACCAGATCATCGCCTCCCGGACACAGGCACTCGACGCGGTCGCGGCGTGGCCGCTGCGCTGGATTCGAATGGACAGCAAAGATGCGTTACTGCTGCCCTTCGCATCGAATACACAACCGATCCACGTTCTGTTCGATCGCGTCACCTGGGTCGACAAGTTTCCGGACGCGACCTGGGCGTTCATGGTCGAAGTCGCCCGCAACGCGGCCATTGCGGTGGCAGCAGTGCACGCCGCCGGCCTCGCCGTGGTCGATATCAGTGAAAAGAACATGCTGGTAGGGCAGGACGCCAGTGTCACGATGATCGACTGCGATTCCTTTGTGTTCCTCGATCAAGACGCGCTCAGCATGTCACCTTGTTACTCGGCAGGCTGGCTTCCACCCGAACTGATGTCATGCGTGGCGAGTGAGCCGCGCACGGCGAATCACGACAATTTCAGCCTTGCGCGGCTGATCTTCCAGCTACTCTTCGCCGGGCGCGCGCCGCTGGAGGCGGTGCCGGGAAGCGATCTGGACGATACACGCCGGATCTTCGGTTACAGCGAACTCAATCGGGTACGGCCGCCGAGCCCCGCCGACGTCGCTTTGTCTGACCTTCCCGCCCTGATGGCAGGCTACTTCGAGCGCGCCTTTTCCGGCACCAGACCGCAGAACACGCTGCGTCCCACGGCGTCCGAGTGGGTCGATGCGCTGACCCAGATGCAGAACACCCTGCGGACCTGCAGTCAGGGCGCGCGCCACCGGTACGTCTCGGCCGGCGGCCGGACCTGCCCGTGGTGCAGGATTGCCGGCGCGCCGCACGGCCGCGATCCGTTTCGCCAGACCGGCCCGCAGGCCGGTCCAGCGGATACGGTCGCACCGCCGCCCGCGCCCTCCTCTCCGCCACAGACACCACAGGCATCACCTCCCCCGCCGCGGACATCGCCGCCACCGTCGTCGCCGGGCACGCCACTGAATCCGCCGGGATGGACCGGGCCGTACTCGTCGGTCGCGAGGAAGCTGCGGGTCTCGTTCGACTGGTTCCTGACGTGTCTGGGCTGGATCTGGGCGGCGCTGGCGCTGCTCGTCGGCCTGGTGCGCATAGGCATCGGCGTGGCTTTCGTCGTCGGCATAGGATGGCTCGTCCTGCATTTCGGCGGCGCGATCTTTCATGCCGTTCAGACCAGGACTGCGGCGGCGCCGCCCTCCGCGGAGCGGCGCGCGGCTGATTTCGTGGTGAATCTCACCGCCAATTTCGGCCGGTCCGACGCATCCCGGATTCTCGATCAGGCCTACGGCGATACGGTCATCTACTTCAAGGTCAGGCGCCCTCATTCGTATGTCATGAACGAGAAAAACAACCTCATCGAACGATGGCCGCAACGTAATTACGTGCCGCAGGCGGACAGCGTGGCAACACGATGCAATGCCGAAAAAACCTACTGTGTCGTCTCGCTGGAAACGAACTTCCAGGTGCGTAACGGCGCGAAAAGCAATTCGGGCAGGTGGTCGTCGGAGATCGGTCTGGACATGCGCAAAGACCCGCCTGTCGTCACTCAGGAGGAAGGCCATGCGGTCCACTGATTCCTTGCGGGCTTCAGGCTTCTGGAGCTACTCGCGTGGGCTGGAGGAGGTCGGGCTCGACACGCTGCATCGCCAGATGCGCGCTTGCCTGTCCGATCAGCTCTCGCCGCTGTCGCTCGAGTTATGGCGGGACAACGATTCCGAAAACGGAGTCGGGAGTGGCCGAAGCTGGCCGGCCGCCATCGCCGGCGCGCTCGGCCGCTCGATCATGTTCTTCTGGATCCAGTCGCCGCGCTGGCTGGAACGCGACATCTGCCGGCTCGAATTCGATGCTTTCCGCGACCGTGTCAGCCGCATCGCCCGGGCCTTTCCGGCCTCGCCGGACCCGGATGAACTCTGGAGCCTGCTGGTGACGCCGGTGCACGTACTCAGCATCCGTCCGGACGCGTGGCAGTTTTTCAGTCCGGAGATCCGTGAGCGCTACCAGTCGGTCTGGCTGCAGACTCAGCGACATCGGATGCTGGACCTGTCGGCCCTTACACGTATCCATGATCCGCTCAAGATCGACACCCGCTCGCTCTGCATGGCCGCCGCGCAATCGATCTACGACGATCTCCTCGCCGCTGCGGCCTTGCTCGGCACGACGCTGCCCACCCTGCTCGACTATGCGGCGAGGCCCGACCCTGCTTTCGAGGCCCACTGGCGCGGCGCCTTCGAGCGGCCCAGCGGCCGCGGACCGACCGACGGTACGGCGCCCGATCCCGACCGCATGGTGAGCAGACAGAAGTGGCTCGCGGAGCGAATCCACGGTGGACGTACGCAGCGCCATATCTCCCAGTTGGGACTCGACATGCTGCTGCTGCCGGGTGTCACGGACGAAGCGGGCTTCTGGTGCAGCGCGGAGTCCGTGGAAGGCTCTGTGGCAGCGGTGACCGAGGCGCTCGCGCCGCACTGGCGGCCCGCACGCGGTGCCGCCGGATATCTGCTGTGGCCGGAAGAGGCCGTCCGGGCAGTACTTCCCGAGCTGAAACGATTCCACCTCGACCTACCCGACGACACGCAGGCGGCTGTGCTGTCGCAGGCGTTCGGTCTCGGGCGGGAAACGACCTCGCAACTGGGTTTCCCGCTCAGACCGGGCAGTTTCTGGCAGCGCGCAGAAGAGAGTGACGCGATACGAGCGGTCATCGTCTCCAAAACCGCCGGCGCGACCCATCGCCATGCGCTTTTTTTGGTCTCGCGAGCGTCATGAGCACACTTTCCGACAAAGGCGCAAGCGCGCCTCCGGTCCCGAATTCGCCGCCCGGCAAGTCGGGGCGGTTCGAGGGCAGCGGCGATTCGCTCGACAGCATGGCGAAGAACGTCGCCATGCGAGGGATGAAACTCGACGATTACGTTCGCAAGGTGATCGGATCGGACGCATTGTGGAATGCGCTCGTCGAGTCCATCTCCGAGGAAATTCCCGCTGCGCACGGTGCTTACTGGGTCGTGTTGGTCGATAACTCGTTGATGGCGCTGGCCGGCGCTGCCGCCATCGGCCGACGCCTGGGCCGCTCGATTCTCGTGCCCATGCGGCAGTTCGAGCGCGCCCCGACGCCGGAAACGCTGTCGATTGAGCTTGGCCATCTCGATCCGAACGAGCGCCTCGACGGCTGGATCGCGACGGCCGGACCGTTGACCGATGCAGCCGAGGACAGCGACTGCCTGCTCGTGCGCGCCTGGGGAGTCGTGCCGAGCCGGTTCGCCACCGATCTTGGAGATACCTTCGGAGCGGACCAGCGAGCGCCGGGCGGCGGCCTGATCGCGCTCGTGCGCAGTGCGGACCCTGAAGAAGCCGGCCTGTTCGACTGCGGAACCGTGCTGAACCTCACGAGCCGCCAGGACAAAGTGGTTGCACGCACCATACACGGGCTGCGTTTGCCGAGCCACGAGCCGGTGGCATCGGTGGAAGAGGCCGCCGGCTTGATGCGGAGATTGCTTCTGAGCAGCGATATCCGCACCGATGGCGTTTTGAGGGCACTCAATACAGCCGCGCATCACCGCTTCGAACAGCTTGCCTGGCCGCTCGACCTGGAGCAGCGCCCGGATACGCGCACCCTGTTCAACGAAACCGTTTTGGCCGAAGACGAGGACCGGCCGCGGCATGCCGCCGCGCTCTTTCTGGTGTCCCACTTCAGCCGTATTCCGGCCGATCAGCTGATCGCCATCGGCGACGTGCTGGTGCGGCAGACTCCCGCCACCCAACCCGGCGCCGACGCGGCGCGGCCGCCCTCCGCGATCACCGACCGGGTGCTGGACGAATGCTCGATCAAGATTGCCGTCACGCCCGAAAGCGGCGCCTATGCCGTCTTCGCGCCGAAAGGAGGAAACGCGAGCGAGGAGCCGCTGCGCTTGGCCGATGCCATCTGCAAGCTGTTTGCCCGGGAAGCCGCCTTGCTCAAGGAGCGGTATTTGTGCACCCTCGCCCAGGCGATCATTATCGGTCATCCGTCCACGGAGATCGCACGGACCTATGAGGACCTCGAACTGCTCGAGATTCGCCACGCTGCCGCTCTGGATGCCACGATGGCGCGGGAAAGGCTCGTGCGCGTCGCATTCGGTCATCCGGTTCTGACCGGTGAGCGTGACCCGGATCGACACGAAATCAATTACATCGTGCGAAGCATGGAGCGGGTGATTCTGCGGCTGCCGGCCTTTATCGCGCGCGTGGCGCAAAGCATCGCCACGCTTCCGGCGGACGACGTGCTCGGAGCCCTGTGCACGGCGGTTCCCGCGACGCTGGATGAAGAGCGCCAGGGATGGTTTTGTCGCTGGGCCGCCGAGATCTTCTGGAGAAGCTATGCGCGCGTCATTTCCGGTCTGACCCTGCAGGGCTATCCGGCGCTCTTCGACGATTCACCGGACGGGCTCGCGCGGCGTCATGCCCTCGTCGGCGTTTTGTGGGAGGCGCTCGATCGAAGCGCCTGGGCATCTCCGTCTTCGTCCATCAGTGCGCAGATCAACGTCCCGTTTCTCGGGCGGCTGCTAGCCGATGTCGGTGTGCAATTCTTTCGCATTCCGACGGATGACGGGCTCGATATCGCGCTTCTGATTGACGCGGCCGCTAATTTTCTGCTGCGCGCGTTACGGCACCAGCCGTGGCGGAACGTGTCCACCGGCGCGGCGGCCGCCGATCGCCCGCTCGCCGAAGCCTTTCTGCATCTGCGCACGCGACGCTGGATTGCCATGCCCCGCGACCGGCTCGCCGATCAGGAGCCCAAGGAACGCGAGAATGAGATCCGGCGGCTCTACCGCATGTGCGCCGCGATTCTGGAAGCGCTGGTCGGCAGCGCCAGCTTCGAAGAGATGGAGGACATCGCCATCGACGTCTGGCTGATGCATGCAATGGGTGGCGAACAGAGCGTCGAGAATGTCAAGGCAGGTTATTTTCGGGATTCACAGGCCTGGAACTGGGCGTTGTCAAACCGGGACCCGGACTTCGGCGAGCCCTTCTACATCGCGATCCAGTCCCTGCTCGAACTGATGCCGCTGTTTGTCATCCTCGCCGCGACCCGGTCCGGTGAAACGCCTGAAGGCACCCTTGTTTTCACGTTCAGCGAGCCGTTCGCACAATGGCTCGTCGAACCGACAGCAACCATGACGGACCCGCCCATCAGGCATATCGTCGAGATGCTGGAGAAGGCGCGGCGCCTGCAGGCCGCCTGGCGCGATGCACATGACCACTGGCATATTCCGGTCGGCTCGCCCGGCAGGGTCGTCAAGGCGTTCAAGGAGCGGGTCGAGGCGCTGCGGGCGTTCTCGCAGACCCTCAAGCCAATGATCGACGCGAGCCGCCGACGTGCACCTTCCGTGCGCGCTCAAGGTGGCGCTGCCCCCTCCTCCGGCGTGTCGCCCGGAGCCACTGGATCGGAGAAAAGCGCATGAGAGCGTCCGAGTTGTTCCTTCCCGTTCCGGCAGCGGGCAAACCTCCGCCGCTGCCCGCAGGTCAGTTCGAATTCGCGATCGATCGAAAGGGGCGCAAGATACTGGGGCTGCTCGATATCTTCGCGCGGCGCGAGCTGATCCGGGTTCAGACCAACCGCCTGTTCACATGGACGGGCGAGGTAGCGCTGCCCGACAACACCTTCGGCATGACTCGCCAAGTGGACTGCGTACTCGAATTCGAAGGGTTCATCGAGCCGACCGAGGCCGCAGCCCGCTCGATGCTCAAGGCCGTGCTCGATGCGCAGCTCGATCTCGACGGGCTCATCGCCCGGCTGGTCATCGAGGCGGTCGATCAGCAGCGCGCAGTCCTGGGCGGCACGTTCCTGAAGGTCATGCGCGATCAGTCCAGCCGCGGCAGCCTGCTCAAGGGCATCACCGCCAAGTTGCGCGAGAGTGGCATTCCGGTGACGAATCTCTCGCTGCTTCCGGTTCTGCACGACGAGCGGGAGGTACTCGATATCGCGGATATTCCCGGCACGCTCGCCGTGCGGTCAAGCCAGACGCTGGAGGCGAACACGATCGGCTTCAAGGCGCGTTTGCGCTGGGGCAACCTCGACGAGCAGCGCAATGCGCGGCTGGTCTATCGCGGTACGATCGATGGCCTGACGCCCGGGCCGGCGCTCGACACACCGCTTGTGCCGGGGCAGATCCAGCCGCTCGAAGCATGGTTCAGAGTGCTCCTGACCGACGCCCTTGCGCATCATCCCTGGTCTGCCGTGCAGGCCAACGACGATACCGTGCGCAACGCGATACGGGCGGAGATCTCAGCCCAGCTCGGCCGCGGCACGGGCCGGGTGGTCGAAGCGCTCGATCTTCTTCCCGCGACGGGCGGTCAGGCGCGTCTGCGCGAGCGGACCATCTCGTTCTCACATCAGTACATGATCACGGGCGTGCAAGGCGGCTCGCTCAACATCGAACATACCCTGGGCTACGCTTTGCAGGATCGCGATCGCTGGGTAGCGCAGGGCTCGCCGCATCCCGAGGAAGCAATCAAGCCTCAGGTGATCGAAGCGATGCGTGCTTTCCTCGCCGGCAAGCGTTTCAAGGATGTGGTCGCGCTCTACCTGCAAGGCGCTCAGGGAGAAGCCAGACTGCGCGATGCCGTCACCGCGCGGGTCGCGCCCTATGTGAACGGAATCGGCGTGCGGCTCGTTTCGACCGCGGTGATCCTCTCTATACCGGAAAAGGACTTCATCGAAGGGCGACGGCTCAGTTTTCCTGTCGCGCACTACAGCCTGGCCGATCCCAATCTCGCGCCGCCGATGAAGCTGTCGCTGCTCGTGCGCGTGGCTTCGACGACCGAAGCGCGCGAGAGCTTCGCGCGCGCGCTGACGGACCACGACAGCTTCGAGGATCAGATCCGGATTGCCGCATTGGACGCGGTGCGCGGCAGCCTTCGCCGCATCGGCGCCCTGCAATACTATGCGTCGCACTATGTCAACGGCGCGCCCGACGCCCACCCCGGAGCAGTTTCCGCGCATATGGCGGACGACCCGGTCAACATCCGGCTGCGCAGCGAGGTGGATGCCGAGTTGCGCGCCAAATTCGGCCTGGAGGTGGAGCGAATCGACCTTGAACCGGGAGACGCCGATCCGCTGATCGAGCGGATGAAGGCGCTTACTCGGCTTTCCATTTTGCTGCCGGCCGAAACGCATGTCACCTTCGAACGCGGCGACGAAGCCACCCGCGTCTATCTGGAAGCCGATGGAACCATTTTCATCGTGTCGATCGACCCGGATAACTGGAGCAGCTTCTATAACAACGCTGCCCGCATCGGCACTGCCGAGGCGCATGTCGAGAAGATTGTCGAAACATTGATCCAGACGCTAAGGATGACTCAGGGAGCCATCGTGCAAGCCCGGCTCACGGGTGCTCGCGTCGCGGCCCTTCGTCAACTCGTGGTCGATCAGTTCACCGAGCGCGTGGGCAAGGAGTTCGGGCTGCTGGTTCAGCTAAGCCCGCTCATGCTGCGTATCAAACGACCAGGCGCGGGCGATAGCGCCGATTACATTCTTCGCGATCTGCATCGGGAACTGAAGATGTTGTCGGAACAGCGTGCCCTGTTACTGTCCGATTCCACCTACGGAGACGGCGACCGCCGCGATGCGATCACCGAGCGAATGCGTGCCGTGCGAAAGGAGATCGCGGAGGAGGAGCAGACGCAGGAAAGTACCATCGAAGAGACCGAAACGATCTGCATCGAGCAGGATCGAGACACCGGACGTTTGCTCGGTGATGTTGCGCAAAAAGCCGACGGCCGCCCCTAAGCGGCTTGTTCGGTGCATATAGACCTTCAACCGTGATCTGACGAACTTTATCCGCGACTTCGCGCTGCGGACAGAGACTCGACGCCATCCAGAGGCCGTGCGCTTTCAGACACCCCGCATACCAGTCGACGAATTGGTCCGCATAGGTCTCCGTGGCCAGTAAATGCAAGCCGGATGGTATCAGGGGTCCTGCGCGTCCCGATGGTTGATTGGCACCAAGTTCGCATGCTGAGCGTCTGTTGCAACCAACACGTCGCCGTGTTCTGTCTAGTCCCGTTGACACACACAGATATTGCTGCACTTATAAGCCCGCTCAGTTGGCGCTAAGACGGGAGTTCAACCTGAAGGCGCCGGTCACAATAGTGACAGGCGTCGAAATCGCTGCCGCACGCGTACGGAAAGCGGCTAGGTTAAGCCCCAGCTATTTAGATAACTCTCATTATTAACGCCCGCGTTCGGCGCCAGACACATCTGCTTTGTGTCCGCAACGGATGTCGCCAAGCGACATCCTCGGCCATAGCCGACGCTCACGGTTCAGCCACGATGCTTCGGCAGCAGCCCACGTTCCTGTCATCTTTGAGCTGTGCTCTCCTCGGCATCGCACTGATCGACGTGCGGTCTTCAATCTGGAACGAGGCCGTAACATCTCCCCGCCTCTAGACCGTTCAGAAAACACCGGATCCGGTCGACAGTCGGATGCTTGCAGACGATAAGGTCGATCCCGTACGGATTCGTGCACCACACCAAACCTTCATCTCGATCGTAGATCACGAAGTGTTGGTGAATGGTCATCGAGCGTCCCGCTAGCAACGCCTCGACCATTGACTCCGCAGAGAGTGACAACGCTCCTTCCTGTCCTCGATCAAATAATGTCATCTGTGGCTCCCGAATCGGATTTTTCCGGCAAGGTGCCCTGCATTTCGCTACTCACCGATCTCCATACCCCGACCGCCTTTTTCCTTTTGCTTCCGAGCGTACTGACCATTCTTCGGAGAGCGGCCAGCGCTGCGCTCTCGTTCGCCATGCCGCTGGAGCTGGCTCAGTTCCAGTGCGGCGGTTTTATTCGCTTCGCGCAAAACGGCAGCGGGCAGCCGTCGAACGTCGTCCGTAAAAATCTCCGCTTCGTAGCGCGCACGAGATACGGCGACGTAGTAGACGTCTTTGGCCGTCGTCAAAGACCGCGTATCGAGGTTGATGAGGACCTTGTCACTCGTGAGCCCCTGTGCACTGTGAACCGTCGATGCGTAGGCAAGCGCCGCATACATTCCCTGTGTTGCGTCGAGCACGATACGACGTCCCCGCGCTTCGGCGATGACTTCGCGCTCTCGAATCTCTCTCACGGTAAGACGATCGCCGTTCGCCAGATCCCGATCCTTGTCGTTGCGCGTCACTTTGATTTGATCGCCTACCGCCAGCTCGATCAGCTCCGGCTTGTAGACCGATAATTGCGTCGTTTGCGCGGGAGAAAACGTGATGGTTGTGCCATCCCGACTACTCACGGTCAGTCGATTTCCAGGCCCCGTATCCAGCACGGTGTATTGCTCACCCCGCTTCAACCCGACCTGATAGTCGCGCTCCGGAATGACGATCGCGCCCTTCTCGTAATACTTGCTGTGACGTCGTTCGGCTTGGGTGGTGTCGAGCCGATCCAGCAAGGTGTATTCGCGACCGCTGCCCTTCAACCCTAATGCTTGCTGTATTGCCTCGTTGATCGCCTTGCGGCTCTGATTCGTGCCGGTGATCACCAGTGTTGAAATGCGTTGTGCAGGCGTCAGCCCAGCGTAGGCCTCCACGATCTCACCATACCGACTCGACGAATCCTTCACCTCGCGGATGCGCGTCACATGTGCGAGCGAGTCCGCGGTTTTCCCTGTCGCTGCCAGTTCCACCGCCTTCAACAGGTCCGGATCCTTTTGGCGTTGAATCGTCCGAATTTCAGATGATTCCATACCGGCGTTCAGAAGCTGCTCAAAAGGCTTACCCGCTTCGACCGCTTTCGTCTGGGCCGTGTCCCCAAGAAAGACGACACGCGCGCCGTGCTCCTGCACGATTTTCATGGTCTCGAGCATCTGGCGGGCCGGAATTACAGCCGCCTCGTCGATGAACACAACCGTGTTGCTGTCGAGCTTTTTGTTTTTAGCTTTCAGAAAGGATTGCAGCGTTCTCGCTTCGATCCCCTCCGATTCCAACGCCTTCTTTTGGCTGCCATAAGGCGCGAGCGCAGTGACGGTGTAGCCATGCTGCTCGAGCAATTCCTTGGCCGTGCGCGTCATGTAGCTTTTTCCCACGCCAGCAAAACCCGGAACCGCGATGAACCGGTTCGTCGCCTCCGCGATGCGGGCCACAGCACGCGCCTGTTCGACATTCAATCCGAGGCGCTCCACGGTGCGTGTCCGCTTCGCAAGGTAGGTCTCGATGTGCCCAGCCGTGATGCGCGGCACAATGACTTCCCGTCCTGCACGCTCGAGCGCGAGAATGTCACGCTCGCGCCGCTGGGCAATGTGCGTCGTGTAGCGCGAACCGAGACGCTCAAGTCGACCCTGAACGATGCCGGCATCCACAAGCACACGCGCCTGAGCGCGCGTTCGACGCTCGTTCGTCAACTCAGCGATCCACTGCTCGCGCGTGAGCGCGCCCCCGAGTGGCGTGCTATTAGCGAACTTTCCCTTTTCGGTAGCTTGGTTCTCAGACACCAGCTTCTCAGGCGTCGGATTCATCGACCGATAGAGGGTCTCTTCTTTGATGAGGTGTCCACTGCGCCGGGCGCGATCGATGGCCGCTCGAATGTCCGACGCAGTGAGCCGCCCGTATCCGTGTTTCAGCGCGACAGCCAGGAGTTGCTCGCCGGTCACGATGGCCTGACGCTCCGTAAGACTCTGAATCGCAAAACGTACGGTCTGATCCGCATGGTGATCGAGCGGCTTCTCGATTGGCGGCGGACTACCAGACCGATCACCCGGGCCGTCATTGCCGACGCCAACCCACGCGCGGCTTTGAAAATCAATGCCAAGCTCCGTGGCGCGCGCCCGCCAGTTGGCCCGCACGTCGTCGCGGTCGATGGCGGTCTTACGTTCGCGCGTTTGCATTGCTGCCCGATCGCGCTGCTCGGCGGAGGCACTCGTGCGATCCAGGCCCCATTCAGCCAATTTGGCATCGATCTGGTTGCGACGGGCGCTGAATTCGTGGATTTGCCGCTCGCTGAAATGCGCGAGATCGAAGGTGCCGCTCGGATCGAATTTCAGATTGAAGCCCTGGAGCTTGAGCTCCTTGGCCAGCTCCGCCTTATAGACATTCCCAAGATGGCTCAAGGAGTTGACGATTCCGTCGTTGACCAGCGCCCGCCACTCACCGTTCGCGCGCTGCGTCATGTTCAACACGAACGCGTGGGTATGCAGATCCGGGTCGACTTCCCGCGAGGTCTCGTGCCGAAACGCTGCGGCGACAAGCTTATGGGTCTGCTCGACGCGGGTTTTACCGTTTACAGTCTGGCGCGCTGCAGTGAGCATCTCAGCCTCACGCAGTGCCGCGGCCACCGCCCGGTCGTGCGCCGCGATAATCCGATCATCGCCGTGCACAAGCGCCTGCAACGACACGCCCTTGGGCGCCGAGAACGTCAGGTCGTATCCGAGGCGTTCCTTGCGCGCCTCCGACGGCTTCGTGCGGCGCAACTGCGTGTGCTCGTCGATCCGGCCATCCAGCAATTCGGCAAAACGCGCCTGCTCGACCGTCCCAGTTAGCCCTAACGCCTCCGCACCCTTGCCATGCCATTGCATGGCACTGCCATCCTTCGCGTAATAGTCATCGGCGCTGTCCGCGTAGTAGTTCACCACCTTACCGACGTTCTGGCGCTTGATCGTCGTGATATTGAGCATCAGGACGCTCCCAGGATCTCGCCGTCGGGCGACACGATGCCCGGTACGCGAGATTTGCGGGTGTAAGTGACAGACTCGGTCCTGAACTTCGCGATCGGCAAATCGCCCGGAAAGGCGAGATAGCCCTCGAGGTTCGGCAGACGCATCAATTCGGAGGCGAGTACGACCGACTCCGGTTTGATTTCCTCGTTCTGGCTGTTGGTGCCCATGCCGCCGAAAGCTCTGCGGCTGCGCCCGGAGCGCTGCCGCATGATTTCGTGCTGGCCGAGTGCGCGCGACATCTTCTCCGCAGTCTTCTCACCCATGCGACCGACGCCGAGCGCAACCATCGTTCTGTGGTTCCCGAGCATCGTCTCCGCCAGGTTCTCGCCGTACACATCGACCAGTTGGGTGTACGTCTGGTAGCCCGACACGACGCGCAGCCCCTTTTTCCGCCCTTTGGTCAGCGCGTCGCCCAAGGTTGGCAGGCGAGCGAGGGACTCCAGTTCGTCCAGATACACCCAGAGGCGACGGTTCAAATCCGCGCTCATGCCGAGCACGCTGCTAAAAATCGTGTCGGCAAAGCACGAGATCAACGGCACGAGCGCCGCGCGCATGTTCTCGTCCCAGGTGATAAAAAGATTGCCCCCGCGTGGATCGGCAATCCAGTCGCGCAGCGAGAAATCGCCGTGCGGCATTTCGAGGTGCGGCGGCAACTTGTTCGACAGGACGAAACGGGCGCTTCCTGACGCCCGGCTATTTCCCGTGAACAGCGCCTGCGCGTTCGTTCCTTGAACATACGCCTCGAGCTCTTCGAGCGTTTTTCGGTTGGTCCATTCAAATACTTCTTCCATCGTCGGATTTCTCGACGTCGAATAGACCTTTCGCGCAACCTCGGAGAAAAGCAGCCGACCGTAATCATTCCACTCTTCAGATTCTGCGCTGCCGGATCGTTGAATAATCGAAGCTGAGTAGCGTTTGAAATCGAAATCGGCGCGAATCTCATTGAAAAATGACCATCCCTCGGATCGCGCGTCATACGGATTGAGGATTTTGTCGCTCTTTCGATAGAAGTTAGACAGAAACTCGCCGTCTGGATCAAGCACCACCATTCGATCACCGCGCGCCAAAGCGCACACCATCATTTCTTTGAAAATAGTCGACTTTCCTGTCCCAGTGGATCCACCGATAGAGACGTGCGTATTTTCAGCCTCTACTGGCATCGGCACGCCCGCAATCGTGATTTGCTGCCTTTTGCGCTCACGTGTCTTTCTCATGAGCTCTTCGGCTGTCACGACTTCCGTTCCGCGAAAGAACTTGGAGAACGCTGCCCCTTTGAACGGCTTTTTCCCCATCTTTACTGCAGCCACAATCCCAGCAATGGCGAATACCTCACCAATCAGCAGCGCACCCCACAGCAGAAATTGATGAAACGTGTTCTGAATAAGGGAAGGCAAAACCTCTCTTACGGTTTGCGGTGTGAAGCCATACACAACTCTCGCCGTCACAAACCACGCAAACAGCGGCACGAGAACCATTGCCGCAATGGCCGCCTGTCGCTTCTGGATATCATCCACGATAGTGCTCCCGGGCCGGTTCCCACGAGCGAATATCAAGACGGTCTAGTTCAGCTCTCGCACTTCGTATCTTGTCGGGCGGCAAAGCCATTCTCAACAGCATCAAAACCTCAATTAGCATGCGTGCGGTCAAGTCTGGCTCTGCGTAGGATTCATCTCGCCCCGAGTGCGACAATCTCGACAGCGTGTCTGTTAGCTCGTCAAGTCGTGACAGGAGCTCTCGTCCGGTCTCGTGTCCTTTCCCGAAAAGCGCAAATTTGATGTACTCAGAGACATTTCCATCATGGCGCGCCGAGCGTTCTTCAAGTTCAATTTTCTGCGCGTCGTTGAGTCGAATGCTAATGGTTGGCATCGCTTATCTCCGGTAGGACAGGTGTAATACACAATAAGCCCTATGCGATAGCACGTTCAAGGGTCCAAGTAGGACCCCGGTTTTACACATTCAAAGTTTGATAAAAGTAAAAATTGCGCAATATCAACAACTTAGCCAATGCGAAGCATTGCGTATGGTGTATGGCCTTTAAGGGCCCAGGCTAACCACTGTTTTAAGGGGAAGTCGGAAAGGTTTACGGCCCAGTTGCGCGTCCAAAATACGTATTTCCCGATCCTTCACGCGAAGCGTGAAGGCAGACGCGCGAATGCACGCGAAGGGGACACGCAGGGGACACATAGGGGACAAGATGAGGCCACAAAGGGGACATTATGAGGACAGCACGGGGACACAGTGGGGACATTCAGGGGACTTAATGAGGACACCGCTGCATAAAAAAACTTGCATCGTATTGATGAGATGATTAGAGTGAATCCAACATCTGTTTCAAATCCACGACCATGAGGAGTCGCGATGCCGCTGTCGCACCTCAAGCCCAAAAGCGATTCAGCCGTTGTGCGTAGGATGCTTCATGAAATCGAGACTGCTCTATCTTCCGGCATCTCACGCGAGTCGATTTGGAAGACGCTATGCAACGAACAAAACCTTAAATTGACTTTCGAGGGTTTCAAAAAAGCACTGATGCGCGCGCGTCAATCGAGAAATGGCTCGATCGAAGCGTCGAGTCGTCTTGTGAAAGTCGGATCTCATTCGACGCGCTCAGAGTTGGAGCCGCATTGTGCTAATGAACCAAGCTCAACGACCGAAGGCCACACCGATTTCATCCTGCGTGATACGCCAACGCATAATCGAATTCGGACGACGGGCGATTTTTCCAAGATTCACCGAATGAATTTCAACGAGTTTGACGAAAAATTTAAGTGAGGTTCGTGATGAAGATTGCTGTCTTGAATTACAGCGGTAGCGTGGGAAAAACCGTCGCAGCGCATTATCTGTTGAAACCACGTATGCCGAATGCGGCTTTCTTTTCAGTCGAAACGATCAATCGGCAAGCGACCTTGGCGCGGACCAAGTTTCACAATTGCAAGGCAAGAAATTCGGCGAACTGCTGGAGGCGCTGGTTTTGGAAGATGACGCGATCATCGATGTGGGCGCGTCAAATATCGAACCATTTTTCGAGGCCATGTCGCGATTCTCTGATGCTGAGCAAGAGTTTGATCTTTACATTGTGCCGGTGACACCCGATCAGAAAGCCTGGCAGGAGAGTCTGAAAACGGTCGAAGCGCTCGCCAGTATTGGCGTTCAATCGAACAAAATCCGCTTGCTTCCAAATCGCATCGCGTCAGCACCTACGGAAGAAATCCCCGCTGTGTTCAATTACGTGAAGAAAACGAAGAAGGCGTGGATCGACCAAACGGCCTATTTGTTTGAAAGCGATATTTATGGCTATCTGGCGGCAAAGCGCATTGGGTTCGACCAGTTGATCGATGATGGGCAGGACTATCGGGCGCTGGCGAAGTCCGAAACCGACCCGGACAAGGCCCGAGATTTCGCTCGCATGTACCGATGGAAGAAGCTGGCGATCCCCGTTCGCAACAACCTGAATGACGCCTTCTCGGCGCTGGTGTCTTGATGGAACCACCACCGACCAAGGAAGAGATCCTGCTCGAATGGTTCCTGGGTGACTCGAAGGAGATCACCGCCGAGTTAAAGGCGGCGATGGTCGAGGCACAGGGCGTACGGGCAGGAATCGATTCGGCCGGTCGCGCACTGGACGTGACCGTGCAGGCTGCCACGCGGGAATTAGTCACGGCGCATCGCGAACTGGCGCAGGTGATTCGTGACATTCGCGCGGGCAATGCGGAGATAACCCAGGGCGTTCTGACGTCTGCCCATCGGGCGACAATCGCCGGCATGCGCCAGTCGATTCCAACGCTGATGGTCTGGAGCGGCATCAGCGCCGTCATCGGCGCGACCATTGGTGCAGGCCTGGCGATGATGGCCGAGCGATGGCTCTGATGAGCGCTGTGGTCGACAAGAATACTGATCCTCGCTACGCCGATGCAGTGCGTGACGCAACGAGCTAATCACGCTGCGACACATGTTGAACCGGAACCCATGCCGAAGCGAGTCACTCCACTTGACAAAAATGCTGATGTACTTCTCGGTTAGGTCGTTGACTTCGCGCGCGCGAGCGCCTCGTCGGCCATCTGTCGAACTTGTGCGGCCAACTCGGGCGGCAGCCACACTTCAACCTGTTCCCAATCGAGGGGAATGTCGCGGGATGCGGCAAGCACCGTTTTCACGAGGACGTTGATACGCTGCTTGGTCAACCCAGATTCATTTGCGGCCTCAACCTGCGAGATGCCGTCTACGAGCACGCGCCGCACAACCTCGACATTGCCGACGGTCATACGCTTGAGGCGCGGCATGAGCGACTTGAAGTCCTTTGCGGTCATCCTTTCTCCTGCCATGTCGTGCCCCTGCTCCAAGTGTTGACGTGGGGCCTTATTATCGGTTCGCGGTCAATATCGGTCAATATTTTGTATTGGTGCCGAGCGGCACGCCCGACATTGCAGCGTGCCGCTTCAGTTGGTTTTTGCTTCGGTTGGTTTTTGCTTCGGTTGGTTTCTGCTTCAGTGATGGTGGATCTTCTGGACAATCAGGGGATGCGGCAGAGTGGCGACGCCACGAAAGCGCCAGTATCGGGACCCCTTGCGTGCGTAGATGACAACCACGTTGCCGACCACGGATTCGCTACCCTTGAACGATTCGACGCCGTCGCCCAACTGCCAGACGAGCGGCGGCCAAGGTCCGGACATGGCCGCGTGGTATTCGGCCTCGGTGATTTCCTCGGGGTGGGAAGACAGCGCCTGCTCTTGCTGCTCGATGAACGAATCTTCTTCTCCGATCACCACGCCCGGATGGCGCTGCGCGAGCTGGTCGAGCGTTTCGCGGGTCCAATTCGTCACAAATTCACCGGTCGCGAGTTCGAGCGCATAATCAATGGCGGTCGGCTCGCCCGGAATATAAAAGACCTTGCTCATGGTGTTCTCTCCATGTGTGCGAGGGAACTACAGGGCGGCGCATGCTTGCCGCTGCCCCGTAGCAACCCACATTAGCCGTCCGCGTTAGCCGATGAGCTTGCGCATCTCGTCGGCGAGAACCCACAGGGCACGATTCAATTTCACGTTCTGGTCAATGCCGCTGACCGCGCGCGTGGTCATCGTGCGGCCCGTCGCACTGCGCCCGCGCAATCCCCCCTTGACCATGTTTTCTTGAACCCGATTAAAGGTCGTCCACAGGTCCGAGCCGCCATCCTCCATGCGGCGCGGGCGGAGAATCTGTGTCTCGGTGACTGGCGCTGCGGCTTCGTCGGTGTCGTATTTCAATTCAAGCGCTGCGCGCGCAAAGGCGTTCTGTGTTCCTGCGTCGAGCGTCACACCCTGCATGCTTTCGCGCTGCTCGTCGGCAAGCTCAAAGTTCTCGAGCACGCGAAACGCACCATCGATCACCTCGCCCACCACATCACCCTTGTGCGGCACGCGGACCTCGCCCACATTCGTGCCGCACACCATGCCGTTACAGCAGATAAAGCGAAACATACCGGCAAGCATTTGATAGCTGCTCGTTCCGTCGTGACTGTTTAGCAGGATGATTTCGTTCGCTTCCTTACCCATGATCTGGTCGGCATGGCGCAGGCGAATCATGTGCTTGGTGAAATCGCGCTTGTCGTCGTTGCGCACGCGGGTCTGCGCCACCATGAAGGGCTGGAAACCTTCGCGGCGCAAACCGTTGAGCACATCGATGGTCGGAATGTAGGTGTAGCGCTTGGAGCGGCTGTCGTGCTTGTCAGCGGCGAAGATCGACGGGGCGATGCGCTGGATTTGCTCATCCGTGAGCGGAAGGTCAGAACGGAGAACCGGAGCGCTATAGCCGAACTTGGATGCGAGTTGCATGTACGTACTCCTAAATTGCGGTGTTGTGAAAAACCCGGGAGCGGTTGCCGCCGCTTGTTTCCCGGTCTCGACGCGCTGTGCTGATTAGCGCGTCGATATAAGTATGATAGTTCAAAGCCTTCCAAAAGTCAATGCTAGTCAATGTTTTTATTATTTACGTTTACCGACTTATCCGTATCGTCTGGCATTGAAGGTGCTGCTCCGAGGTGTAGGGAGGGAGCGGAATCGTGCGAACTAGACAGGCGCGCATGCGCCAGTCTCACTTCATGGGGTGTGGAGCGCACAGCCGCGGTCTGCGGGTCTGCTCGTCGGATTCGGTCGGTCGCGGTAAGCCCGCTCTGCTGCACGAACCGGCGCGGTCAAGGGGTCGTGAAATACCGCAGGCCGCGCAGCGGTCGAGGATATGTCGCGAAAGCCCCTTGACCGGGAAAGCCGGGGCGTGTGGCAGATTCAAGGGCGTGAGCGACTGGCCGAAGCCGACGAGCAGTGTATCGGCACTGATCGTGCGCAACGACCGGCAAGCCCCGCGCGGGGCGCGCAGCGCCGCCAGGCGCGGAGGGTGTGATTCATTTGGCGTTTGGCTTGGTGTTTCATCATCGCCTCGATATAATGCAGGCAGTAGCATCCCGCTCTACTCCTGCGGTGTTGGACGGTCGGGCTCGAAGCGTTGCCGCGCTCCGAGCCCTTGCTTTTGCTCTTGGTGTTTCTCCAAGAGCCTGGGGATCAAGCGGTCAGAAGTCCGCTTGTCCCTAGGACAAGCCTCGCTGATTAGCGATTGTCATCCGCACTCTCATCTGCACCCTCCGCTGCATTCACTTCCCCTCCGCTGTCCTCGTCATCCGCCTCTTGTTCCTCGGTATTGTGTGAGCCGAAACGGTCATCCTGCGGTCTGTCTCGATTGACGAGCACATCGGGAAGCCAGCCGGTATTGGCTAACAGCCGCTCCGCCATCGATGCGGCTTCATCCTTTTTGTTCGATACAAGTGGGGCGGCGGCCTCCGTCGATACCGCAGCAGTGACGACTTCCGCAATTCGAGCTTTGGACACGTGATTCAGGTAACTAGCTTGTGTCGCCGTCCAGTACTTCGTCATGTCGAGGTCGAGCACATCGCAAAGAACATTCACCGGGTGTGCACTGTCCGTCGCGCTCACGCTGTCGAGCGTGGCTGCGACGCAGAATGCGAACAGGTTCGACGTGATGTCATCGCTCTGCTCCAACAGCCAAGGTAAAAGCAGCGCGCTGCGATCCGGAAGCATGGCCGTCCATTTCGCACGCTGCGCTTCAATTTCCTTCCACGCACGGCTATCGACCAGATCGTCGGCCTCGCGCGTGAGACCACCATGCACGCAGGTAAATTTCGCTTCGAGGGTCCGTCCGCTGTATTCGTGACCATAGTGCTCGGCGAAAATGGTCGGGATCATGTGATGCATGAGCACCGCCAGTGCCACATTCGGTCGCGCCGCAAGTTCCACTTGAACAGCGGCGGTCCGATGCGCCGTTAGGCGTCGGCAAAGCTTTTCGCTGTGAACGGGCTTGGCTTTCTTTTCCGGTTCAAGCGCGCCGGAAGCGTGCGCGGCGCGCGGCTCGCGAGTGGGCTTATCCTCGGGCTTCAGATAACCCCGTTCCACCAACACGTCGCCGTCATAGTTCAGGAAAACGAATGCGCCGCCGCTCGCGAGTTGCTCGGGCGTCCACGTTTCCAAGCGTTCTATAAAGGCGTCGCAGGCTTCGGTTGCGGCGGTCGCGGCATCGTCGAGTGTGTCGCGCTTTTCGCGGTCGTCGATCTGCTCCTCGTTTTCCGCATCCTCCTCCGATTCGTCGTCGTAGTAGGCATTCAGCGCATCGATCGCGGCATCCCGCGCCTTCTTGAGCTTGGCGAACTCAGTCACTTCCCTCTTGGTCATCTCACGGGTGTGCGAGGTCAGCCGTCCATAGGCGCTCAGTTCGCTGTAGTCGCGCTTGACCCGTGTTTCGACCCACTTCCATCCTTCGGCACTGATGGTCTGCGCGACCTCCACTAGACGGTCGGTTGCAAGCTGCTGCAACAACGCGGAATCGCCAATGTAACCAGCATTCTCGTCGTCGCTGAACAGGTCGCGTCGCACGAAGCCACCGGCAGCTTCGTAAGCGTCGAGCGTCACGAACGCCACCAAGGGATTGTTGCGAATCTGGATTTCCTCTTGCGTGATCGCCGCGCGAATCTGATGCGGATCGCGTAACCACGACTGCGCAGCATCGAACCAGAGACTTTCCTGCAAACCGTGGTCATCAGTCAACGCAAGCGCGACCACCTGCTCGGGCGTCATGCCATCGTCGCGAAACACGTCCAGCAGCTTCGGCGAGACATTGGCGATTTTGAGGCGTCGTTGCACGGTCAGTACCGGCACCGAGAACAGCGCCGCGATATAGTTCGCGCTTTTCCCTTCCTCGATTAGCATGCGAAATGCCATCGCCTGATCGGCGCTATGCATCGGCTCGCGCGCATGGTTCTCGATCAACGAGGCGGCAATGGCTTCAGCCTCCGTGACGACCTTGACCGGAATCAACTCATCTGCGCCGATGACACCGCGCTCAGCCAATACGTGGAGCGCGGCGAGCCTGCGCTGACCCGCGCAAACGCAGAGCTTCGGCTTCTTCCCGCGCGCGCCCTTCATCGGGTGCGCCACGAGATTCTGTAACAGCCCTTTGGCGGCGATGCTATCAGCCAAGCCGTCGATACCAGTCGGCACTTTGCGACGGACGTTGCGCGTTGAAGGACTCAGGCGCGACAGCGCGACTTGCTCGATGGCGCGCTCGCCGCCGAACGTGCTTTCAAGTACGGTAGGCGACGGTGCTGCGCCGTCAAGCTCGACAGTATCGTTTTGAACGTCGATGGCGTCGTTGCGATCATCCATTTTCAAACTCCCAGAGTGAGCCAGCAACCGAACTTCGCCGGGGAATCCCCGGTCGTTGCTCGCTCGTTTAGAAACAAGGTTGAGGTGAAGAGAGGCAATCGGCGAATAAAGGACCGCCTCCGGTGTGTGACTAGGAGCGTTCGGCATCCGTGACGCTCAGCCATCTGCGATCGTGGTACTGCAGTTGGATTCGAGTACCCGCGACAGTCACGACCCGGATATCGCCTTCGGCATATGTTCTTGGGTGAGCCTCGGAGGGCCCGGGAGGAACGCCCGGTTCGTTGGTGGGGGTGCTTGTGCGGGTGGTCGTTGCGCTCATGACTACCTCCTTTGTTTGTCGTTCAGTTTCATCTGCTCTTCGGAGCCGCCTCGGCGCATGATTTGCACGGGCCGGAGTCGGTGCAAGGGCGCGCCCGGAGGCCGCAGCGAAGCGCAGCCGCAGGCGAGCATCGAACGGGGGAGGACGTGGCGAAGCGGACCCTTGTGCCGAATCCGGTTCGTGCTATGCGTCGAAAACGGGGCGGCTTTGAAGGGCTGGTGAAACGAGCTTTGAACGGCAAACAAAGGATGGAGCGCGACGATGTGGTGCCCGCGCAAGCGGCCCCACGGCACAGGCACCGCCAGGTGTCTATGCCCCTTCGGCGCCCTGCGCCGCATTCTGGGTGGCGGGTCTTTTGGGTGATGGGGCTGCAGTCTGACGGGCGCCGTTAGGCGACCGGTCCGACTATCAGCGTCGCTGCTGACTGGGTTGAAGCTGCTGAACTCGGTTGTGCTTTTGAGTCCGGACAGCGCCGATGAACATTCGATCTTGCCAACACGAACACGTCATCAGTCGATGAGTGCGGGTTCATCTTCATCTGGACCACGGGGATTGACTTTGCGCGGCGGTGGTTTGAGCCCGGCGAGGGCACGCTGGCGAAGGGCTTGTTCGTTGAGTAGCAGCCGGATCTTCTCGAGGGCCACGAGTTGCCCGAGGTTTTCTTCGGTCCACACTTTGTGCACGCAACTGAAGTATTCGCCCAGCTCCAGGATGACTGCGCGCGCCTGTGCGATCTCAAGCAACATGCGCTCGACGTCGGCGTTGCCGCGATACTTTCGCCAAAGCGCACGGCCTTCATCTAACCCAACGGGTTCAAAGCGAGGCAGTTTGTGAGCCATCACACGTGGAAGCCATCTAAGTGGCAAGACGCCACGCAACTTGCAACGAAAGGACGAACACCGTACCGTCTAAGATCCATGCCATCGATACGTGCGCGATCGGCTCGTGCTGGCACATGGCGAGTGTTCATCATGGTTCCTGGAATGTCGTTCCCGACATACTATTCAGAACCAAGACAACGAGCGTCTGCTTTCCTCGCGCGTTCAAAAGATGTTCTCGAAGGCGCGACCTCCGCCCGACTGCGCTCAGCGTTCGCTTCTCCCCGATCAATCGAGTAAAGAAGCCGCCGCAATTGTCGCGATCAACTTAGATGGACAAGTACGACGAAAGATGCCCCTCAAGGACACGACATGACGCCCCTAGAAATTGCGATGGATTGGCGACAGCAGAACGGATATGTGAATCGCGGTGGCGTCGTCATCGTGTTCAATGGCGAAGTGCAGAGCTGGGTGAATTGCCTGCGCAACCCCGAGCACTGGCAGCCGGGATGCGTCGCCGTAGATGCAGAGGGTCGCACATGGACAACGATCGCGGGCAACGAGCAAGATGGGGCGCTGATGTGGCTGGCAGACGACCCGCTGTAACCTCCCGTTGCCTCAACGGACGTCTTGGCAGGACGTCGATAAAAGTGACGTGCGAGTGCTAATCGATGCACCGCCTATTCGAAATCGCGAAGGTTTGAGAGCGCTTCCTCAAGTACGTCTGCTGCCGCAAAGTGAAGATTGACGCCTGCATCATCAATCGGTCCGCCGGATGGCATGCGGCGAGATTCTGCTGAGTCGCGCAAAACATTAATCGCGGCGCGCAGCGCTATTTCAGTGGTCAGTTGAGCCATAGCTATGCTCCTATAATTTTGCTAGGTTCGCGTCAAAAGAGCCGAGCCGCGTTCGACCTTTGCTCTCGTGTTCGATGGTTTGTTCGGCGGTATTTTCGTTATGCCGCGAGTCGATGCTCGTAGTATGGCCGGTCGCGATCATCGAGAATGGCGTACAAGGCTTCCAGATTGGATGCGTCCGGATTCAGCCACGCGTCGACATTGTCCGGCTTAATCGGAATGATGCAACGGTCATGTCCCGCAGCCGCGATTTCAGGCGGCGGCTCATCCGTGATCGCGGCGAACGAAAGTAAGTCCGGCTGCCCTGGCGCACGCCAGTGCGACCACAGACACGCGACAACCATCAACTGGCCGTTGCTCGGCCGAAATTCGAGGACAAGGTTTTCATCTCGCTCGTGCGTCTCAAGCGGCGTGTTCTCGTAGCGTGCACGCTTGACGTTCTCGTAGAAGACGTCGACTAGCAGCAAGCCATGTGACACGCCGAAACACGGCTTCCAGAAACCCTCGAGATTGTCGCGCCGCGCGTTGTAAGTGCCCGGAAAGCGAACATCGTAGTTTGCAGGCTTGCCTGCAATGCGGCACTGATAGCGCATTGGCTTGACCACATACTTACCATCCTCCACGACGAGCACCGGCGCGTAGTGCCCCGGAAAAATCCGCGCATCTCGATCCTTGGGCGTCGTGCGACGCAGGTCGTCGAGCCGACGCAAGGCGGAGTCGATCTTGTCGGTGGCGATGCGCTGGCTTTCGGTTGCGGCTTTCGTTACCTTCGTTTGCAGCGCGCGTTCGGCATCGGCCAGGCGCTTGCGCTGCTTGAAGAGATCCTGTTCGAGCGTATTCGCTTGCTCAGCACTGAACCGATCAACGAACGCCTTGATCTGGCGTTCGCCGTCGTTCTGCGGCTCAAGGAACGGGGCGTCCATCGCCTTCGGGATCTTCGCCTTGCTGCCTTCGGCACGCTCCCAGTACAGACGCGCGAACTCGCGAATGTCCATCTGCGCGCCGAACATCTTGACGTATTTTCGATAGTCCGCCTGGATCTGCGCCGAGTAGCACACTGCCGCCTCCTTGCTTTGTATCGGTGTGCTCAGCCGGTCTGCTCACCCGGTCTGCTCACGTGTCCGTTCGTTCGCCCGTGTCGAGCACGGGCCTGATCGCTTACTTCAGTCGACTAGCTTGCCGTGCCGGTCGCCTCACGGCACAACTTCATCATCTTTTGGACGACCGTACTTGCATGGTTCAATCCCATCTCGCCGGTGAAGAGCGCTTGCACGTCCGACTGACGAACAGCGATGCCCGCCCCCTTTAAATCGCGACGCGCGATCTTGAGCGCCAGTTGACCGATCCGAACGCGCTCCAGCCAGTGCATCGTAACGAGATTGCGCTTCAGCCAAATACGGCCGCTCTCCACGACATGATCGACGCGCCATTCCCGCGTGAGCGCGTACGACGCCGCCACCGTCGCCACCAGAAAGCACAGTAAATCGGCTCGCGCGCCCGTCAGCTCGTCGATATCAGGCATCTTCAACTCTCTCCCTGCGTGTGTTTCCAACTGAACTCCCGGACCCAACGACAACGCCGGGTAGCCCCACTTATTTGCAGTTGTGGATGCTTTCGGGACTTTCAACGTCGAGAACTACCGTGGCTCGCTGCAGCGCTGCCCTCTTCCGGTACATGCACCGTCGCAACCCGAGCAAGCGTGCCGGTTACGCGCGCGCGTCGACCTGCCAGCGGTTGAATTCGTCCACGACTTCGTGCCAGCGTCCGGCCATTCTCCCGAGCAAAGAACGTCGGCTTGCCCGCTTCGCCGCAGGGAATGTCTTCCTCGATGGTCGCATCCCCAAAAGCCTCACGCAACTTCGCAGCGAAGGCGGCGATCTGAGGCATCGGATGTCTCGGAGCGAGCATAGGATCTCATTTCCTATTTGTCAGCAAAAAAGGGCGCAATGGACTGATTCAGTTTTGCGCTAAGATGAGTACTGTATATTTATACAGTGTTTCCCGTTCTCCCTTTCCTGGAATTTGTTGCCGACTATGGCCGCCTTGCCGAAAGACATCGCTTCAATTCACGGATCGCTGTGGAGAGGATCTGAGTTGGCGCGTGCGTATGGCAAGACGATCGACACCGGCTACGCGGCCCTGTCGGCAGAGTTGCCCGGTGGCGGCTGGCCAATCGGCTCGCTGGTCGAACTGCTCGTCCAGCAGCCAGGGATCGGTGAGATGCGCTTACTAATGCCCGCGCTGGTCGCGGCGAGCAAGCGCCCCGTTGCATTGCTGCAGGCCCCGCACGTGCCGAACAGCCTGGCCTTCGCCTATCTGGGCGTGCCGCTAGACAAGCTCATGATGCTGCGCGCGCCGAAGACGGCGGATGCGCTCTGGTGCGCCGAGCGCGTATTGAACGCGCGAAGTTGCGGCGCGCTGCTTGTCTGGCAGCAGCACATTCGGTCTGAGGCGTTACGGCGATTGCATCTGGCAGCACAAGCGACGGAAACGCTTCTGATTCTGGTTCGACCGCTTGCCGCTGCCCAGGATTCGTCACCCGCGACGTTACGACTGGGGGTGCGGCCCGCCGACGGCGGCATCGCCGTCGACGTCATCAAGCGACGAGGGCCCACCCGAACCGACCCACTGTCCATCCACCTTCACCCATCACCGATTCTGCTCAGTCCTCATGGCCGTGTTCGTCGCCATCTTCCTGCCCCGGCTTTCGCTGGAGGTGTTCCGTCCGAGGTGGTCGTCTCCAACTAAACACGGGTGTGTGGTGCTCGAGCGTGACCGAGTGATCGTCCTCGATCAGGCGGCAAGAGAGGCAGGGGTGTTGGTGGGCATGAAGCGCGGTGGGGTGACCACGCTCGCGGCCGATGCGCTGATGTACGACCGTGACCCCGCGCGTGAACTGGACGTACAACGCGAAGTCGCGTTCGCGCTGCTTCGTTTTTCGCCGCAAGTCGCGGTACGTGAAGAAGAAACGATCATCGTCGACGTGACGGCAAGTCTTCGGCTCTTCGGTGGCATCGTGCACGTCTGCCGGCAGATTCGCGAGACAGTGAAAACGATCGGCGTCACCGCCCGAATGAGCGTGGCGCCCACGGGTCAAGGAGCGTGGTTGCTTGCCAAACGTGGCCGTCGGCGCGTGCTCAAGATGCGTTCGCTCGAACGCCATCTGGACGAGCTGCCGTTCATGTTGGTCCCCGAAGTCCGGTCATTTGCCGAATGGTTCAACGGCCTGGGTTGCCGGGTACTCAACGATATTCGACGCCTGCCGCGCGCAGGGCTTAAAAAGAGGTGCGGTGTGGATTTACTCGATTCGCTTGACCGTGCCTACGGCCTGTCGCCTGAACTGTACGCGTGGCTGGCGCTGCCGCCTGCCTTCAGCGCGCGTATCGAACTGCCCGATCGCGTCGAGCATGCCGAGGCCATCCTTTTCTCCGCACGGCGCCTGATCGTGCAACTCTGCGGCTGGTTGAGCGCGCAGCAGCTCGCACTCACGCAGGCGACGATCACCCTCGAACACGAGCGAGGCCGCCAGGCGATCGAACCGACAGTAATCGACATCGCGCTCGCTGAGCCAACCTGGTACGAGGAACACCTGGTTCGCCTGCTCAAAGAACGACTCAGCCGCATCGAACTCGAAGCGGCCGTCATTGCGGTGCGATTGGCCGCATCCCAGGTTCAGCCCGCCGAGCCGCCCAGCGACTCGCTTTTTCCGGATCCCGGTGGATCCGCACAGGATCACAATCGATTGCTCGAACTGTTGGTCGCGCGTCTGGGACCGGAGAATGTCTTGCGGCCGGCGCCAACGTCCGACCATCGGCCGGAACACGCGAATCAATGGGTCCCGGTACAGGCACTCACCAAGCCCTGCCCGCCTCCGGCCGATCTTCCGCGTCCTACATGGCTGCTGGACG
Organism: Caballeronia sp. A2-2; assembly: GCF_057612605.2. Classification (NCBI taxonomy): domain Bacteria; kingdom Pseudomonadati; phylum Pseudomonadota; class Betaproteobacteria; order Burkholderiales; family Burkholderiaceae; genus Caballeronia; species Caballeronia sp. A2-2. The sequence continues at coordinate 151,992 of NZ_JBVFIR010000006.1, forward strand.
CACCTGTGCGGCTCATGATCAAGAATCATCGACCGTTCTATGGCTCGCCCCTGAAACTTGTCTCGACGGGTGAGCGCATCGAAGCGGGCTGGCACGACGGCCAGTTGGTGACGCGCGACTATTACGTCGCGCAAGCCACCGACAACAGCTGCTACTGGATTTACCGTGAACGGCCGAGCGTGAAGACTGAAGAGGTCCGCTGGTTTCTTCACGGGCTCTTCGGCTAATCGGTGTTGCCGTGGATCTGTTCTCCTCGACGCTTCCCGACTACGCGGAGCTTTTCGCGTTCACGAATTTTTCGTTCCTGCATGGTGCATCGCATGGCGAGGAGCTCGTGCTGCGCGCGTCGCAACTCGGCTACTCGGGCCTCGCCATCACCGACGAGTGTTCGCTCGCCGGCGTCGTGCGCGCGCACGTCCAGGCGAAAGAAGAAAAGTTGCCGCTGGTCATCGGCTCGTACTTCCGGCTTGTGCACGCGGACAAGAGCCCTGCGTTCGGGCTCATCTTGCTTGCGCAAAACCGCAACGGCTACGGCAACCTGTCCGAGTTGATCACGCTGGGCCGCATGCGTGCGGTAAAAGGCACGTACCTGCTCACGCCGCACGACATCTCGAAGCCCGACAAGGACTACGCGCACCTGCGCGGCGTACCGGATTGTCTGGCGATTCTCGTGCCGGAGTTTCCTGCGAAGGAAGAGGCGCTTTCAGCGCAGCTCGAATGGCTCAATGAGACGTTTCCGGCTCGCGCATGGGTCGGCTTGATTTTGCATCAGCGCGCGATGGACGACATTCATCGCGGAAGCGTCGAATACATCGCTGAGCGGCATCGCGTGCCGGTCGTCGCGCTTGGCAACGTCGTCATGCACGTGCGCTCCCGAAAGCCGCTGCAGGACACCATGACGGCGATCCGCGTCGGCAAGCCCGTCGCTGACTGTGGCTACGATCTCGCACCCAACGCGGAACAGCATCTTCGTTCACGGCTGCGTCTCGCGAATCTCTATCCTGCCCACGCCCTTACTCAGACGCTCAACATCCTCGAGCGCTGCACATTCTCGCTGGATGAACTGCGCTACGAATACCCAGATGAGCTCGTACCCAATGGCTTCACGCACGAAGGCTACCTGCGTCAGGAGACCTACATCGGCGCGCACAAGCGCTTTCCGGCTGGCATTCCGCATGAGGTGCAGCAGCAGATCGAGTACGAGTTGCAACTGATCGGCGAGATGCGCTACGAGGCCTATTTTCTGACGGTCTACGACATCGTCCGCTTCGCGCGAAATGAGCACATCCTGTGTCAGGGACGTGGGTCTGCGGCCAACAGCGCGGTCTGCTATTGCCTGGGCGTGACGGAGGTCGATCCCTCGCGCGGCAACATGCTCTTCGAGCGATTCATCAGCAAGGAGCGTGGCGAGCCGCCGGACATCGACGTTGACTTTGAGCATCAGCGGCGCGAAGAAGTCATACAGTACATCTATCGCAAGTACGGGCGCGATCGTGCGGCGATCGCAGCAGCGGTTTCAACCTACCGGCCGCGAGGTGCATTGCGCGAAACCGGCAAGGCGCTGGGGATCGATCCGCAAATCGTCGACAAGGTCGCGAAAAGCCACCAGTGGTTCGATCACTCGCAGGATCTGCTGCGGCGATTCGAAGAATCCGGGCTCGACCCGGACAACCCGCTGATTCAGATGTGGGCGAAGCTCGCCGCGGAGATCCTGAATTTTCCGCGACATCTGTCGCAGCACTCAGGCGGATTCGTCATCAGTCGCGGCAAGCTCACGCGGCTTGTGCCCGTCGAAAACGCTGCCATGGCGGATCGCAGCGCGATTCAATGGGATAAAGACGATCTCGAAGCGCTGGGCCTATTGAAAATCGACGTGCTCGCGCTCGGCATGCTGTCGGCGATTCGTCGCACGCTCGATATCGTCTCCGAACAACGCGGCGAGCGCTTCGAGATGCAGGACATTCCGTCGGAAGATCCTGCCACCTACGACATGATCTCGCAGGCCGACACAGTGGGGGTGTTCCAGATCGAGTCGCGCGCGCAGATGAGCATGCTGCCCCGCCTGAGGCCGCGTGAGTTCTACGATCTCGTGATTGAGGTGGCGATCGTGCGTCCAGGACCGATCCAGGGCGGTGCGGTTCATCCGTATCTCAGACGCCGGCAAGGACTGGAACCCGTGACGTATCCAAGCGATGCGCTGAGAACGGCCCTCGGTCGCACGCTCGGCGTGCCGATCTTCCAGGAGCAGGTGATGCAGGTCGCGATCCTGGCCGCGGGTTTCACGCCGGGTGAGGCGGATCAACTACGCCGCGCGATGGCTGCGTGGAAACGCAAAGGCGGCTTGCAGCAATACTACGATCGCATCGTCGGCGGGATGAAAGAGCGCGGCTATGAACTAGCCTTTGCCGAAGCCATTTTCGAGCAGATCAAGGGCTTTGGCGAATATGGCTTTCCGGAGAGTCATGCGGCGAGCTTCGCGCTCCTGGTGTATGCGAGCAGTTGGCTCAAGTGCCATGAGCCGGCGGCCTTTCTCGCGGCGATGCTCAACTCGCAGCCGATGGGCTTTTATTCGCCGTCACAACTCGTTCAGGACGCGCGCCGTCATGGGGTCGAGGTGGTGCCAATCGACGTGACGATTAGCGGCTGGGACTCGGTGCTCGAACGACAGGTGGATCGTGAGACACGGGTCGTGCGACTGGGACTGTCTTTGCTCAAGGGCATGCGCGATGGCGCGGCCGAGCGTATTGAAAACGCGCGTGCGGTTAAACCCTTCGCGAGCGTCAGTGATCTTGCGCGCCGCGCGCAACTTGATCGACACGACCTCCAGGTGCTCGCTGCCGCCAACGCGCTGCAATCGCTTGCCGGAAACCGGCGAGAAGCCCTGTGGCAGTCCGTCGCCGCGGTCCCCGACCGCGACATCCTCGCTGACAGTCGAATCGATGACGCGACGCCGGCGCTGGGCGCGCCCTCTGAAGCAGAAGACATCGTGAGCGATTACAACGCCTCAGGTCTGACGCTCGGCCGCCATCCGCTGTCATTGCTGCGATCCACCTTGAACCAGCAACGATTGATGCCCGCATCGACGCTGCGGACCTATCGAAATGGTCGTCTGGCACGGGGGTGTGGTCTGGTCACGGTAAGACAAAGACCGGCGACGGCGAAGGGGGTGATGTTCGTCACGCTCGAGGACGAGACTGGAAATGTCAATGTCATTATCTGGCCGTCGTTGCTAGAAAGGCAGCGGCGCGAGGCCTTGGGCGCTGCGTTGCTGGCCGTGTACGGCACCTGGCAGTGCGAAGGCGAAGTTCGCCATCTTGTCGCGCAACGGCTCGTCGATATGTCGCATCTGCTGGGTGGACTGGCGACCGTCAGTCGAAATTTTCATTGATTCAGGCGCGCCTTTTATCCTCCGCACGCCGGTAGTCTGTGGTTGTTTGGTTAGATAAAGTGACGAGCGCCTCTCGACCGTAAAAGCAACTTATTGATTGATTCGGGCGTGTTTCCAGGATGGACTTACGATCGCACACGGTAGCGCTGAGCGTTTTCGGATAATCCCGGAAGCAATTCAAATAGGCTCGCACCGTATCGAGATCGTGGCTGGCCTGAATGTAGCAGAACGCCGTCAAACGATTTCACCGGCCGCACCGGAGAGCGCGTGCGGCACCGCCTCGTTCGAGGGGGGCAAGCTTGAGACGCTTCTTTTCCCAGCTCGCCCCGCCTTCGATATAAGACTCGGGTACCACCTCGACCTGTTCATCGACTACCAGCGGCACGCCATCGCGCTCTTCCAAGCCGATGTCAGCCTCTACCGTCAGCTGCAGCTCCGCCTGGTGCCTTCTCAGCCAATTGACGATCGCCCGTGCCCGTTCGCGACCAATACGCGAAATCGAGCACCACCAGCGTAAGCGTCGCGTGAGGGCCGTTAAGATTTTCCTGGACAGACGTTAAGCGCTGCACCTGCGGAGTGGCGCGCGGCAGAGGGGTTCAAAGGTTGAGCGTTGCAGGCCTGTGCAGGTGCTTCGCGACGTTCCAAGGCAGCAGTTCGTCGATGCGGTTGGCCTGATGATCTGCGATGTGCGTGAGCACGTATTCCAGGTAGGTGCGTGGATTGACGTCGTTCAATTTGCACGAGCCGATGAGGCTGTACATCGCGGCGGCTCGTTCACCACCACTGTCTGAGCCAGCAAACATAAAATTGCGCCGACCAAGCGCGACGCATCGCAAAGCGTTTTCGGCAAGGACGTTGCTTATCTCGGCCCGGCCATCATCACAGAATAGCGTGAGTCCGTCCCAGCGATTTAGAGAGTAGTTAATGGCTTCGACTAATGGCGCCTTTGGCCATAGCGTCGCTAGCTTCTCCCTCATCGACGTCTCGATGCCATCGAGCAGCGGTTTGCTCTTCTCTTGCCTGACGCGTTGCCGCTCATCGGGTGGCTTACCGCGGATAGCAGCTTCGATTTCGTAAAGATCGCCGATCATGTCAAGCCATCTTTTCGTGGTGTCCGATGGCGCCGTCTCGTGCACATTGAACACGTATCGTCGAGCGTGATCCCAGCACGATGCCAGTCGAACTTCGCCGCTTTCGGTTATCTCGTTGAAACCTGCATAGCCATCACCCTGTAGGACACCTCGGAATTCGGCAAGATGGGTCTGGGGATGGATGCCTTTGCGGTCCGGCGAGTACGCGAACCAGACCGCAGCAGGTTCGCTCGAACCTGAGCGTCGATCGTCACGCACGTAGACCCACAACCGACCCGTTTTGGTTTTCTTGTTGCCGGGCGCGAGCACCGGGATCGGTGTGTCGTCCGCGTGGAGCTTCGCAGTCGCCATCGTGTAGCGACGCAGAGCTTCGGTCAGCAGTCGACACAGTTCTTCGCATTGCCCGACCCAACGTGCCATGGTCGCTCGATCGAGACGGACGCCGTCGCGCGCCGCGATCTCGGACTGCCGATACAGCGGCGTATGGTTCGCATATTTCGCGACAAGGAACTCAGCCAGCAAGCTCGGATGTGCGATGCTGCGCTCAATCGGCAGCCCGGGCATGGGACGTGGCTCGATATGGCCGCAGTTGGCGCACACCCGCTTGCGCAGGATCGTGCGAATCACCTTCAACATCGCTGTGACGCGCGCGAGTTGTTCTGATACATCCTCGCCGAGCAGGTCCATGCCGATATCGCATTTCGGGCAGATCGAATTGGGCTCAAGCACTCGTTCTTCGCGTGGAAGATGCGGCGCTAAGGCTTCCTTCGAAGATGTGGCAGACGCGCCTGAACTCGATGCACGAGCACGCGCGTGTCGAACATCGGCGACGCCGCTACCCGCTGCCAGGTCCTCAAGTTGATTTTCGAGCCGATCGATATGCCGGTCGAGTTGTTCGGATTTGCGACCGAAACGCATGCGCCGGAGCCTGTCGATCTGTGCCTTCAGGCGATCGAGCTCCTGGTCTCGCTCAACGATCTCCCGGTCGCGTTCGGCGATCTCCTGACGCGTCTTCGTCATTGACGCCTGCTGCTCGAGCACCAAGGCGCGGAGCTCGGCAACGGTGTCCGGAAGAGGAGCATGATCGGGCATGCACGGCAGCGTACGAGCCTTTGACTTGGTGTACAACATCGACAACGCGACCGTGCGACGGGGTTGTCGATCGCGGTAGGGACGTTCCTTTCGGAACGCCCCCTGCACAGATCCCGACGTGCCCAATTAAGGCATCCGGCTCCTATCACTTCGGTTCACTGATGACTTATTGGCTCGATACGATAAGGAAATTGACACTTCGAGCGTGCCCATCATGGCGTTTAACAAAAGACCGTCAAAGCAATTCGGCGGGGGTCGTTGGCCTGCTTGGCAGGCCTACGTTGATCTATTCATCGCATTCTCGGTTGGTCTGGGCCTTATTCTCGCCGCCATCGTAGTGTGTGTTTAAGGCGGTTCCAAGCAGATGAAGCCAAGGCATCATTTCGAGGAACGGTCACGGATTTTGTTCGCTCCCATCGCCGCTCGATTGCTCCGTCGCCGACAAGCCATCCAAAAACACATGCTCTGATTCCTCGGCTGGAAGAATTCGGACCTGTGCTTGAGGAAGCATTTGATTGGCTATAGTAAGTGCTTGCAGTTGGTCACCAACGACCGTAACGAACGCCCCGCTTTTCTTAGGAATCTCGACGCGCCAACGCCCGTCTCTCGACGGTCGAACGATGATTTCACCATCATCGGCGCCTTCGCTTGTCATCATATATACACACCTTTCAAAGGCGACGTTGAGAACGATTTACCTGCGTATCATAGTGGCACTGCGAAGCGTGTATGGAACGTGCCGAACCGAACTATTTATCATTTTTAATTCCATAAGGCGGTAGTTTCGACCGGTTTAGTCAAGGACGGAAAGCGACGGTTGTGGGCAATGCGAATACACTGGCACGATACGCTAGCTTCCGGGCGCCGACTTCACGTTTTCTTCATTCAACTGAAACGGGATGGAGTTGTCCTTGCTGACGCTAAGCCAGCAGACCAAGGAGCGTGGGTGTGATAAGGAAATCCCGAGGAAAGCTGCGCAACGTTCGCGAGGGGTGTCCGCTCGACCTTAATTCACTTGGACATCCAACAAATGATGCTTGGAGCACGTTGGCGTCGGCTCGGGATGCAACGTTGCAGTGGTCAGCTCCGAAGCATTCGAATGGGCCAAGCTCGCTGACGTCAAGGCCGAGCTGCTCGGTGTCGAACGCGTGTATGTGGCCTATGAGTAGCTAAACATGGGCAAGCGATCAAGAGT